>NZ_CP073638.1:0-1200000 GCF_029962485.1 Burkholderia cepacia | reverse complement strand
ATCTACGCGTGCCTGCGCTTCCTGCAGGAGTGGGCGAGCCCGCTGACGCTCGTGAACTTCGTGCTGCTCGGCTGCGCGTCGGGCTGCACGCTGGCGACGGCCTGCGCCGCATGGCTCGCGCCGGCGCTGGTGGGCCAGCTCGCGGTGGCCGCCTGCGTGCTGACGCTCGCGGGCGGCGTGGCCCGGCTCGCGTCGCTCGCGCGCAATGCGCGACTGCGGCCGAAGTCGACCGTGCAGAGCGCGACGGGGATCCGCAATGAGAAGGTCGAACAGAAGTCGCGCGGCTTCACGGCCAGCGCGTTCAATACGAAGGAGTTCTTTCACGGCCAGGGCAACGGTACGCTGCGCGCGGTGAAGGCCGGCTTCCTGATCGGCGCGTTCGCGGTGCCGTTCGTGCTGACGGGAGCCGGTGCGCTCGCGCCCACGTCGGTCGCGGCAGCCATCGCGCTCGGCGCGGCATTCGTGATCCAGTACGCGGGGCTGGTTGCGGAGCGCTGGTTCTTCTTCGCGGATGCGCGGCATCCGCAGAACATCTACTACCAGCGCGCGTCATGACGCCGGATGAGGGTGGCCGCGCCGGACTAGAAGGTGTCCGCGAGCGCGCGGGCTGCTTCCTGCAGGCGCGGCACGTGGTCGAGCAGCCGCGACAGCGGTGCGCGCGACACGGGCGCATGGACGGCGACCGCGGCGATGCACGTGCCGTCGTCGCCGAGGATCGGTGCCGCGATGCACACGATGCCCGCGACGAATTCCTCGTTGTCGATCGCGACGCCCTTGTGCGCAGTGCGATCGAGTTCGGCTTCGAGCAGCTCGGGGTCGGAAATCGTGTTCGGCGTGTGGCGCGGCAGCGCCATCGCACGGACCAGCGCCGCGCGTTCGTCGCGCGGCAGCAGTGCGAGCAGCAGTTTGCCGCTGGCGCTGCAGTAAGCGGGCACGCGCGAGCCGGGCTTCAGGTCGAGCCGCAGCGGCCAGTCGGCCTCGACGCGGTCGAGATAGACGACGTCCGTATCGTGCAGCGCGGTCAGGTTGCAGGTTTCGCCGAGATCGGCGACGAGCCGTTCGAGGATCGCATGGCGTAGCCGGCGCGCGCCCGCATGCAGCATCACGCCGGTGCCGAGCTGTGCGAGGCGCGGGCCGATCGCGTATGCGTTCTTGTTGCCCGGCTCGCGGATCACGAGGCCGCCGGCTTCGAGCGACGCGAGCATCCGGTGCAGCGATGCCTTCGGGATATCGACGTTGCGCGCGAGATCGGCGAGCGACACGGCGTCGCCGGCCTGGACGAGATGTTCGAGCAGCGCGAAGGCGCGCAGCGTGGGCGTATCCGCGGGCAGCATGTCGGGCGTTCCGGAAACTGGACTGCGGTCATTGTACCGAACGGCCCGGCAGGCCGGCCGCGCGGGGCGACGGGCGCGGCGAACCGGCACGGATTTTCGGCAACGGAACGCATCGTTCCGCAAATATCAGACAGGAGCGCAGTGCAATGGATGGGGTGACGAACAAGCCGGACTGCATGGTGTCGGTCCGCGAACGGTTCGGTGTCGATTCGGACCTGATGGTGCCGGCGTTCAGCGCGCGCGACGATCACGTGCCCGATGTCGACGCCGCGTACCGCTTCAACCCGGACGTGACGCTCGCGATTCTCGCGGGCTTCGCGCGCAACCGCCGCGTGCTCGTGCAGGGGATGCACGGCACCGGCAAGTCCACGCATATCGAGCAGGTCGCCGCGCGGCTGAACTGGCCGTGCGTGCGCGTGAACCTCGACGGCCACATCAGCCGGCTCGACCTCGTCGGCAAGGATGCGATCGTCGTGCGCGACGACGTGCAGGTGACCGAATTCCAGGAAGGAATCGTGCCGTGGGCGCTGCAGCGGCCCGTCGCGCTGATCTTCGATGAATACGACGCGGGGCGGCCCGACGTGATGTTCGTGATCCAGCGGATCCTGGAGCGCGACGGCAAGTTCACGCTGCTCGACCAGAACCGCGTGATCCATCCACATCCGTCGTTCCGGCTGTTCGCGACCGCGAACACGGTCGGGCTCGGCAACCTAAACGGGCTTTATCACGGCACGCAGATGCTCAACCATGCGCAGATGGACCGCTGGAACGTGGTCGCGACGCTCGACTACCTGCCGCGCGACGAGGAGATCGGCATCGTGCGTGCGCGCGTGCCGGAACTCGCGGACGAAGCCGGCCGCCCGCTGCTCGAATCGATGGTGAGCCTCGCGGAGCTGACGCGCAACGGTTTCGCGACCGGCGATCTGTCCACGCTGATGTCGCCGCGCACCGTGATCAACTGGGCCGAGAACTGCCAGATTTTCCGCGATCCGGCGCTCGCATTCCGGCTCACGTTCCTGAACAAGTGCGACGACGCCGAGCGGCCGGTTGTCGCCGAGTATTACCAGCGCTGTTTCGGCGAGGAGCTGGCGGTTGCGTCGCGCGCCGGCGGCGAGCCGGGAGCCGCGCGGTGAGCGCCGATCGGGATGCGGCGCGCCGCGCGTCGGCGCGCGAGGCGCTCGGCGCGTCGACCGTGCGCGCGCTGACGCGCGACGCGGCGCTGCATTACCGCGCGGGCCGCGTGTGCCGCGACCTGCGTCCGCTGCCGATCCATGCGCCGCACGTGCGCGCGCAGGCCGCCGAGGACGATCTCGCGTCGTGGCGCGGCGCGGCCGACGGTGCGGCGCTGCGCATCCTGCATTCCGATGCCGGCCTGCATCGCGCGCTGTCGGGCGACGATCCGATCGAGCGCGTGCTGTTCGAAATGCTCGAGCAACTGCGCTGCGAATCGCTCGCACCGCCTGCGATGCGCGGCATCGTGCAGAACCTGCGCCATCGCTTCGAAACCTGGTCGCGCGCGTTTCATCGGTCGGGGCAGGCCGATACGCATGTCGGGATCCTCGTCTACACGGTCGCGCAGATCGCCTGGTCGCGGCTGACGGGCTGGCCCGTACTCGAGGAAACGGAAGACCTGATCGAAGCATCGCGCGCGGCGATCGTGCCCGAGATCGGCGTGCCGCTCGCGGGGCTCAAGCGGTGCCGGCACGATCAGCGCGCATTCGCGGAACACGCGCTGGCGCTCGCGCGACGCATTGCGTCGATGATCCGCGACGCGCGCGCGGCCGTCGTCGACACGGAGACGGAGGACGCACGCGAGCAGGACGATGCGCTGACGAATTTCTCGCTATGGGTCGATTTCGACGATACGGGCATCGACCTGCCGGCGCTCGTGGAAACGGGCGACAGCGTCGTGCTGCACGGCGGCGGCGCGGTCTATCGTGCGTACACGACGCGCTATGACCGCGAGTGGCGGCCGGCCACGCAGATCCGTCCGGCATTGCTGCGCGAGTACCGCGAGCGGCTCGATGCGCAGGTCGCCGCGCAGCGGATCAACGTCACGCGGCTCGCTCGCGTGCTGCGCGCGGCGCTTGTCGTGCCGCAGGCCGACGGCTGGTCGTTCGGCGAGGAGCAGGGCCGCCTCGATGGCCGCCGGCTCGCGCAGCTCGTCAGCTCGCCGGCCGAACGGCGGCTGTTCCGGCTCGAACGCGTGCGCCCGCATGCCGATTGCGCGCTCACGTTCCTGATCGACTGCTCGGGTTCGATGAAGGCATGGATCGACGACGTCGCGCTGATGGTCGACACACTGGCGCGCGCGGGCGACGCCGCGGGTCTCGCGACCGAAGTGCTCGGCTTCACGACGCTCGCGTGGAACGGCGGCCGCGCGCGGCAGGACTGGCTCGCACGCGGCAAGCCGCGCCACCCGGGCAGGCTCAACGAAACCGGCCACCTGGTGTTCAAGGACGCCGACACGCGCTGGCGGCATGCGCGCACCGGCATCGCCGCGCTGTTCAAGGCCGACCTGTTCCGCGAAGGCATCGACGGCGAAGCGGTCGAATGGGCATGCGCGCGGCTCGCGGCGCGGCCGGAGGCGAGAAGGATTCTCGTCGTGATCTCGGACGGCAGCCCGATGGACGGCGCGACGGCGCTCGCGAACGATCCGTTCTATCTCGACAACCATCTGAAACAGGTGGTCGCACGCCAGGAAGCGGCCGGCCGCGTCGAAGTCCTCGGGCTCGGCGTCGGGCTCGATCTCGGCCCGTACTACCGGCACCGGCTCGCGATCGACCTCGCGTCGGCGCCGGACATGAAACGGCTCGTCGAAATCGCGGGCTGGATCGGCGCGCGGCGGTGAAATCGAATGAAGATCAGCCGCGATGCAACAGCGCAGGCAGCGACGTCGCGATCAGCCCGACGCCGATCGCCATCAGCACGCCGAACGCGAGCCGCCGCAGCGCGACGGGCGACAGCGGCGGCGGGTAGTGGCGGCCGGCGACCGTCATCAGCATCACGACCGGCGTCGCGAATGCGGCCAGCAGCCAGATGTCGCGATCGAGCTGGCCTTCGCATGCGCTGTACAGCACGCGTGTGGCCGAGGTCGTCGTGAACAGCACGATCAGCGCGCAGCGGATCTGCACGAGCGTCAGGGGCTGCCGGTAGAACTGGAAGATCAGCGGCGGCCCCGACACGCCGAACATCCCGCTCAGCAAGCCGCCGAACAGGCCGCTGACGAAGAAGCTGCGATTGTCCGAGCGCTCGGCCAGCGGCGTCGGGCGCAGCGCCGCACTCAGGCCGCCGTACAGCACGACCGCGCCGAGGATCAGTTGCAACAGGTCGGCCGCCGAGCGGCTCAGGCATTCGAGCAGCAACACGCCGGCGACGACCGACGGCAGGATGCCGAGTGTCGCCGCGCCGACCGCGCGCCAGTCGATGTGATGCAGCCGGCCCGGCAGCGCGGTCGCACCGTTCGCGAGCGACACGACACTCATCAGCGTGGCGACGGTGGCGAGCGGCGCGAGCCCGAACCCGCTCGTCACGCCCATCACGATCATCCCGAGGCCGAAGCCCGTGACGGTCTGGAAATAGCTGCCAGCGCCGATCACCGCGATCAGGATCGCCAGTTTGTCGGCCGTCATGCGTGCGCGGCCTCGCCGGTCGCGGCGCGTTGCGCGGCCGCCTGCGCCTGCACGGTGGTTGCCGCGATCACGTGATACACGTCGTCCGCGCCGCAGCCGCGCGACAGGTCGTTCGCGGGCCGGCGCAACCCCTGCAGCAGCGGGCCGACGGCCTTCGCGCGGCCGATCCGCTCGGCGAGCTTGTAGCCGATGTTGCCGGCTTCGAGGCTCGGGAACACGAGCACGTTCGCGTGGCCGCCCACCTGCGAATGCGCGATCTTGCGCTCGGCGATCTCGGTGACGATCGCCGCGTCGAGCTGCACGTCGCCGTCGATCGCGAGGGCGGGGCGCAGTGCGCGCACGCGCGCGGTCGCGGCCGTCACCTTGTCGACGGCCGCATGATGCGCGCTGCCGCTCGTCGAGAACGACAGCATCGCGACGCGCGGCGCCTCGCCGAGCAACGCAAGCGCGCTGTCGGCGGCGGCCATCGCGATCTCGGCGAGCTGGTTGGCGTCCGGATCGACGACGAGCGCGCAGTCGGAGAAGATCAGCCCGCCCTTGATCGTGTGGAACGGCTCGCACAGCATCATCAGGAAGAAGCTCGACACGATCCGGAAGGCCGGATCGACGCCGATCAGCTGGATTGCGGCGCGCACGACGTCGGCGGTCGCATGCACGGCGCCCGCGACCGAACCGTCCGCGTCGCCGAGCCGCACCATCAGGTTCGCCCAGGTCAACGGGTCGCGCACTGCGTCGCGTGCCGCGTCGGCGGTCATGCCTTTTTTGGCGCGCAGCGCATGCAGCGCGTCGGCATACGCATCGCGTTGCGGCGCGGTAGCCGGATCGACGAGCGTCATGCCGTCGAGGTCGATCGCGTCGCGCGCGGCCGCCGCGTGGATGGCCGCACGGTCGCCGACGAGCACGATGCGGGCGATGCCGTCGCGCGTCGCGCGTGCGGCGGCTTGCAGCACGCGCGGATCGTCGGCTTCGCACAGCGCGATGCGCATCGGCTGGCGGCGCGCGGATTCGAGAATGCGGTCGAGGGCTTTCATCGGGAATTCGAAGTAAAAAAGGCCGGATGCGGCGGCCCGCACGGGGCACGGCGTCCGGCCGGGTGCCGGCCGTGCGGGAAGGGCACGGCCGGAAGCGCTTGCGTCAGCGACGCGGCATCATACGTAGTCCTTGTACTTGTCGAGCATGCGCACCGGCTTCGACAGCGCATCGCGGCGGAACGGATCGCCGAGCTCGCGCGTGCACATGATCTCGATGATCGTCGTCTTGCCTTCGTTCATCTGCATGTCGATCGCGCGCTTGAGTGCGGGGCCGACATCCTCGAGACGGTCGACCGTGATGCCTTCGGCGCCCATCGCCCGCGCGATCTCCGCGAAGCTCTGGTTGTCGAGTTCACCGGCGACGAAGCGGCGGTTGTAGAAGTCGACCTGGTTCTTCTTCTCCGCACCCCATTGACGGTTGTGGAACACGACGGCCGTGACCGGGATGTTGTGGCGCACGCAGGTCATCGTCTCCATCAGGCTCATGCCCCACGCGCCGTCGCCCGCATACGACACGGCCGGGCGGTGCGGGGCGGCAACCTTCGCGCCGATGATCGTCGGGAACGCGTAGCCGCAGTTGCCCCAGCTCATCGCCGCGAAGAAGCTGCGCGGCTTGTTGAAGCGCAAGTAGCTGTTCGCGACCGAGTTGATGTTGCCGATGTCGGTCGACACCATCACGTCCTCGGGCATCGCCTTCTCGAGTTCGCGCAGCACCTGGCGCGGATGCAGGTAGCGGCCGCCGTTGAAGGTCTTTTCGTTCTTCTGCTCGTCGATCATGTCGAGGCTGTACGCGTCGCGCTCGTGCGTCCAGTCGTCGAGTTCCTTTTCCCACGCGGCCTTTTCGGTCGCGATCTGGTCGGCGCGCTCGCCGCGCGAGCCGTCGCTCGCGAGCGTGCGGCCTTCAAGGCGCTGCGTGAGTGCGACGGCCGCGGCCTTCGCGTCGCCGCAGATGCCGACCGAGATCTTCTTCACGAGGCCGAGCATCTTGTGGTCGGCGTCGATCTGGATGATCTTCGCGTCCTTCGGCCAGTAGTCCATCCCGTGCTGCGGCAGCGTGCCGAACGGCCCGAGGCGCGAGCCGAGCGCGATCACGACGTCCGCGCGAGACAGCAGCTTCATCGCGGCCTTCGAGCCCTGGTAGCCGAGCGGGCCGCACCACAGCGGGTGGTTCGCCGGGAACGAATCGTTGTGCAGGTAGCTGTTGACGACCGGCGCGCCGAGCCGCTCGGCGAGCGCCTTGCATTCCTCGATCGCGTCGGCCATCACGACGCCGCCGCCCGAGATGATCACCGGGAACTTCGCCTGCGCGATCAGTTCGGCCGCATCGTCGAGGCTCTGCTCGCCGCCGGCGCCGCGATCGAGCCGGCGCGGTTGCGGGATCTCGACCTTGACCTTGCCGTAGAAGTAGTCGCGCGGAATGTTCAGTTGCGTCGGGCCCATCTCGGCCTGTGCGCGGTCGAAGCAGCGCGCGGTGAATTCGGCCATCCGCGCCGGGTGCGTGACGTGGCCCTGGTACTTCGTGAATTCCTGGAACATCGGCAACTGGTTCGCTTCCTGGAAGCCGCCGAGGCCGATGCCCATCGTGCCGGCTTCGGGTGTGACGATCACGACCGGGCTGTGCGCCCAGTAAGCGGCCGCGATGGCCGTCACGCAGTTGCTGATGCCGGGGCCGTTCTGGCCGATTACGACGCCGTGACGGCCCGACACGCGGGCATAGCCGTCGGCCATGTGGCCCGCGCCCTGTTCGTGCACGACCGGGATCAGGCGGATGCCGGCCGGCGCGAAGATATCCATCGCATCCATGAACGCGGAGCCCATGATGCCGAACATGTCGGTCACGCCGTTGGCCGCGAGGGTTTCGACGAAGGCTTCGGACGGCGTCATGTCCTGCGGGCCGCTGGTCGATGCACGCAGGGAAGTGGATTGTTCGCTCATGGGTTGTCTCCGATTGTTCAATTAATGGAACGTCTTGTTCCAGATGCTATTTGCCGGGAAAAGCCGGTCAAGTCATTCCAGCTGCTGCCGGGGAATGTGGAATGAAATGAAATGATTCGTTTCAAAACGCGCGCGAGGCTGGGTAGCCCGGCTTGCGCGCGAGGGGCGCGTTCAGGCCGGCTGCTTCGGCCGTTCCTTGCGGAATGCGCGCTTGACGGCGATCAGCCCGTCACGGAACTCGAACAGGTCGCAGCCTTCGGCCTCGATGCGCCAGCCTTCGGCGTGTGTGCCCGTGAACACCCACTCGGATACGCCGCGCTCGCTGGCGACGTAGTGACGGCCATTGCCCCAATGTGCGTCGGGGAAGGTCTTGAACACGGCCTCGAACGCGGCGCGCACGGCGTCGCGGCCGACGAAGCGCGTACCGTGGATGTCGGGGCCGCCGGCCGCGTCGAACACGCAGTCTTCGGTCATGAAGCCCATCAGTGCATTGGCGTCGTGCCGGTTGAAGGCGTCGGAAAACGCCGCGAGCGTGGCGGCCGTGGCGGGGGCGGTGAGCGTGTCGGACATAACGTGTCTCCTGTCGAATGGTGGGCGGTGTGCAAGGCGCTGGCGCGCATGCGGCACGCGGTATCGACACGTTAGTGAGCGCTCGTTTTTGGCGGTAGCGCCAGTTCGGGGGTTTCGGTTGGGCCAGCGGCGGACGCAGGGCGCGTTCGCCTGTTCATGGCGTTGCCGACGTGGTGGGACGCGCGGCTTGATCCGAATGCGTGCCGTCTCGCATGACGCGACGTTGAATCAGGTCGATGAGCGTGGCGTGCGCGGACAGTGGCGGAAGGGGGGGAGATTGGCGTCGGGAGTGAACTGGCTTCGACCGAGCAGGTTTTCACGTCGCGCGACGCAGGCAAGCAGGAGGAGCCGGGGGCACATCGTCGCGTGCGATGTGCCCCCGTGGGTCATGCGGGCATCACGAAGCCGTCATGCCGATGCCGAACACGTGCATCTTGCCGGCGCTGACCTGCCGCGGCAGCACGATGCTCGTCACTGCCTTGCCGGGCGGCACGGGAATCTTCTGCGCGAAGATGTAGGTCTTGACGTTGTCCTGCTGACCGTTGCCGGCATTGCGGTAGGCCATCGTGACGGCCACCGTCGAGCTTGGGCTCGCACTGCCGCCGTTCAGCGTCCAGTCGTCGAAGGCCAGCGTGACGGCCTGACTCGACCCGTCCGCGAAGTTCAGCTGCGCGGTGCCGCTGCTCGGGCCGTTGTTGGCCGAACCGAGCACCACGACGCCGGTGCCGGACGATCCCGGCGGCAGCATCACGGTCTGGCCGACGGTCACGGTGTTGTCGAGCGAGAGCGGCCCGCCCGCCACCGTCACGCTGGCGCCGGCCACCGCGAACGGCTTGCCCGGCTGCACGCCCGCCGCGCCCAGCGCATTGATCGAGTAGCTGAACAGGCTGCCGTCGAAGTCCGCGCCCTGGCCGTCGGTATTGGTCGCGCCATCCACGCTGAAGCCGCGGTTGTTGTAGCTGTCGGCCGAGTTGACCGCCACCGGCACGCCGAACGACGGCGGCTGCGTCTGCACGCCCCATTGCGACGGTGCGCTGCCCATCGCGAAGTGCAGCGTCGCGCCGTTGGCGATGTCGTCATAGGCGACCCATGCGGCAGGGTGCGCGCGGCCGTTGATCGACAGCGACTGCACATAGCTCGAGGCCGGCGCGCCTGCGGCGCGGATCCGCCAGGTGTGGCCGTTGCCGAGCCGCACGTCGATCTGCGGGAACTGCGGGCTGCCGATCGCCAGGCCCGCCACGCCGGGGATCTGCGGGTACAGGCCCAGCGCGCCCCACACGTACCAGCCCGACACGGCGCCGAGGTCGTCGTTGCCCGGCAGGCCGTCGGGGCCGGTGCCGAACGCGCTGCCCATGATCTGCTGCACCACGCGCTGCGTGCCCGACGGTTGCGCGGCCCAGTTGTAGAGCCACGGCACCTCGAAGGTCGGCTCGTTGCCCATGTAGAAGTTCGGCAGGCTCAGGCCGGCATTGAGCACCGTGAAGAACTGGTCGAGCCGCGACGTCACGGCCGTATTGCCGCCCAGTTGCGCGAACAGGCCAGCCGCGTTGTACGGCACCATCCACGTGTACTGTTCGGCGTTGCCCTCCACATAGTTGTCGCCGCTGCTCGGCGTTTCGGGTATCCACGCGCCGTTCGATTGCCGCGCCGCGATCAGCGGCGGCGTCAGCGCGGTATTGAGCAGGTTCTGCCAGTAGGCCGAGCGGCTCAGCAGCATGCGCTGCGTGGCGGTATCGCCGAGTGCGCCGGCAAAGCGCGAGATCGCGAAGTCGCTGCTCGTGTATTCGAGCGTCGACGAAGCCTGTCCCCACTCTCCGCCGGTGATGTAGCCGCCCTGCAGGTAGCTCGCGCGGCCACCGTTGGTGGTCACGTTGTTGCAGGCGGTGCCGGGGATGTTCGCCATCTTCACCATGTGCTGCAGCGCGGACCGGGTATCGAAGCGCCGTGCGCCGAATGCATGGGCGCTCGCGACGATCAGCGAGCCGGCATCGCCCGGCATCACGCCGTCCTCGACGTTGTCGTTGACCCAGTGCGGAATCGCGCCGCACTGATCGGCGTCGTTGACGAGCGACTGGATCATGTCGCTGGTCTCGGACGGGTTGAGGATCGCCTTGAGCTGGATCAGCGAACGGTAGATGTCCCAGCCCGAGAACGACGAATACTGCGCCTTCTGGCCTTTGGCGAGCTGGTGCACGGTGTTGTCGAAGCCGATGTACTGGCCGTTCACGTCGCTGAAGGTACTGGGCGCCCACAGCGCGTGATAGAGCGCCGTGTAGAACTTCTTCTTCGCGTCGAGCGTGCCGCCCGCCACGCGGATCGCATTGAGGCGGTCGTTCCAGCTGTGGTCCGCCTGCGTGCGTACGCCCTCGAAGTCCCAGCCGCGATTTTCCGCGTCGAGGTTGGCCTTTGCATTGGCGACGCTGACGTACGAAATGCCGATCTTCATCCCGACCGCCTGGCCGGGGCGGAAGCCGAGTTGCGCCACGCCGTGCGAAATCGACGCCGACGTGAAGGCCTGGTCGAACGCGGCATAGAAGTAGACGGGTACCGGCACCGAGTTGCCGCAGAAGCCGCCACCGATCGTGCTGCCTGAGATCGCGCTGCCGGAAACCTGCGTGATCGCGCCGGTGGTCGAGGTCTTGGTATTGGTGCGCGTCGCGTCGAGCACCAGCAGCGCGGGTTTGCCGGCCGGGTAGGTGAACCGGCCGAAGCCGGTGCGCAGGGTGGCGGTCAGTTCCACCTTGATCTGCGAATCGAGCAGGACAGAATAGTAGCCGGGTCGAGCCGTTTCGTTCGCATGACTGAAGGTCGGAACGAGTTGCGTTGCGTCGGTGGTCGGCATGACGGGGAATTCGCCGTTGTTGCCGCTGCAGCCGGCGCCTGGCATGTGCGTGACGCTGAAACCCTGGATCGAATGAATGTCGTAGTAGTAACCGGCGGGCGAGTTCGGCTCCTTGCTGTCGTTCGGCGCCGGCGTGGTGTTGGTGTCGGGCGCCCATTGCACCATGCCCGACGGCAGCCCGGCGGCCGGCACGACGCTGCCGGCCTGTCCCGCCGGCACCGGGTTCGGCGAATTGCTCGCGAGTGTGCCGATCAGCGGGTCGACATACTGCGTCAGCGACAGGCCGCGGTTGTCGTCGAGATTCGTCGTGTCGGCCGCCTCGGCCGAGGATTCCGCCGGATGCGCGGCCAGTATCGACGCCGCTGTTCCGTCGCTGCCGTCACCGCCACCGCACCCGCTCAACGCGCACGCCGCGGCGAGCAACGCCGCAAGCGTCGTGAATCGATTCATGATCGCCCCCTCCAGTTGGAGATGCATTTTTTTGCCTTGACGATCCCGACGATCGAATCGCGGAATCGCTGTGGTTTGTTGCCGTCTTGTTGCGTCGTAACACTAGGATTCGTATGAATTCGCTGTCAATCCGAATAACGGATTTGTAATGTTTTTATTAGATTTACTAAACGAATGGAAACGATGGCGGGCAGTGGCGTGGTATCGGCGGGTGAAACGGATTCGGAGTGCGAGTGGCGAAAGCCGTGCCTTGCGACAAAGCGGGCAACAACGTGCCGATCGAGTCGATGCGTGTTGCGTGCGTGAAGGCGACCGGTACTCGAACGGAGGCCCGCAGGCGTGCCCTTCAGGGGCAACGCGATCGATCGTTACGACGGGCATCCGCAAGCGTCGCACGGGAGCGACGCTTGCGGCACCGATGTCATCCTTCCGGCTCAACGAAAGCCGAGATCGTTGCCGGATGCGTGATTGTGGTCGATGAAAGCGTGACGTCGCGCGATCCGCTGCGCGACACCTGTTCGCATCCGGTCAGGCGCCCGGCTTTTGCGAGCGCATGCATTCCGCCAGCGCCCGCACGCCGGGCTCGATCCGCTCGAGCGGAATCGCGGAGAAACCCATCCGGAAGCAGCGGCGCGCATTGCTGTCGTCGTTCGTGAAGAACACGCCGCCCGGTTCGATCAGAATCCCGGCCTCCTGCGCATCTGCCGCGAGCCGCGCCGCATCGAGCCACGCCGGTCCCTCGACCCAGCACGACGCGCCACCCGTCACGGGCACGTAGCGCGCTTCCGGCAAATGCGCATCGAGCGCCGCCATCAGCGCCTGCGAGCGCTCGCTGTATGCATGGGCAAGCCGGCGCAGCAGCGCGTCGTGATGGCCGAGCGCGAGAAAGGTCGCGAATGCGCGCTGAATGTACGCGACCGGATGGCGCACCATCAGTCGCCGCAGCGCGCGCAACTCGCGGATCAGCTCGCGCGGCCCGACCACGTAGCCGAGCCGCAGGCCCGGCGCGAACGTCTTCGACAGGCTGCCGACGTAGATCACGCGGTCTGCCGTGTCGAGGCTCTTCAGCGCCGGATGCGGCGTGCCGGAGAACGTGTTCTCGCTCTCGTAGTCGTCCTCGATGATCACAAAGTCGTGCTGCTGCGCGCAATCGAGCAGCGCGCGGCGGCGCTCGACCGGCATCGTCGCGGTGGTCGGGCACTGATGGCTCGGCGTCACGTACACGTAGTCGCAGCGTGACAGCGTGTCGCCGAGCGCATCGGGCGCGATCCCGTGGCCGTCGACGGGCAGCGGCAGCAGCCGCGCGTTGCGGTTCTCGAAGATGTTGCGCGCGTCGGGATAGCCGGGGTTCTCGAAGCCGACCGTCGTGTGCTTGCCGCACAGCAGGTCCGCGATCAGGTACAGCGCCTGCTGGCAGCCGTTCGTGACGACGATCTCGTCGGGCATCGCGAACACGCCGCGTCGCGGCAGCACGCGCGTGCGAATCTGCTGGATCAGCGATTCGTCGTCGCGCTCGATCAGGTCGGGCGCCCAGTTGCGGATCTCCATCACCGACAGCGCCTTCAGGCAGCATTCGCGCCAGTCGTTGGTCGGGAACAGCGACTGGTCGAACTGCCCGTAGATGAACGGGAATTCGTAGTGCTGCCAGTTCGCGGGCTTCACGATGTTGCGCTGCCTCGACGGCGGATGCGCGATGCGCTTCTCCCACGCGGGGCGGCCCGGCGTGTCGTTGCCGTCCGGCTTCTCGCCCGGCTTGGCGGTTGCGAAGCCCGGCACGCCTTCGAGCATCTTCGGGTTCACGAAGTGCCCGCTGCGTTCGCGCGAGATCAGGTAGCCCTCTTCGACGAGCATCTGGTACGCGAGCACGACGGTGTTGCGCGCGACGCCGAGCTGATCGGCGAGCTCGCGGCTCGACGGCAGGGCGGCATCGGGCGCGAGCTGGCCGTCGAGGATCGCGGCGACCAGCATGCGCCGGATCTGGTCCTGCAGGCTCGACGCCGACGACCGCCGGAACTGCTGGGCCCATAAGGCGGTCGGGGTACGACTCGGCATGCTTCCTCCTGTGATCGGTACGGGAAACGCGAGGCGGTGCGCGCAGTGGGGGCGCAGGCCCGCGAGAGGCGCGGTGTCGCGAGAATACGCGCGTCGCGCCGCGGATGTGGACTCAATGAAAGGTGTCGACTGGCACTACTGCGTGCCGACGTGGCAAGACGATACTCAACTCGTCGCCCCTGGACGATCCGGATAACTCCCCGGTACGCGGGCGCAGGGAGGCGTGCGCGCATCGCGTGCGCCTGCATCGTGATGCGAAGGAGGGGTGCCATGCACGTCGTCGTGTTCAGGGATCGCTGCGCGCGCGTGATCCGCATCGTGTTCGACGACGCTCGCGCGACGGCGGTCGCGTATCGCGACGACGAGGCGATCGGCGAACTCGGCATCGACGACGACGGCGGAGGTGCCGCACGATCGCCGTCGCTCACGCGGCTGTTCGTCGAACCCGCCTACCGGCGCTGCGGTATCGCGCACACGCTGCTGGCGTGTGCATCGCGCGAATTCGGGCGGCCGATCCGCATCGACACCGGCGCGCGAGCGTGGCCCGACTCGCCGGCATGGGCAACGCTGTGCCGCTGCCTTGAATACGAAGGGCTGGTCGTGATGCGCTAGTGCGCGCCGCGACACCCGATTGCGTGGCCACGATCACTCAACACCAAGACGGAGACGACATGAGTACGGTCCTGAAGCCGGTTCCCGCGTCCGGCGTGCGGCACGAAGCGTTGCGCATCGACGGGCAGCGCGTGTGGCGCGACGCCGTCATCGACGTGCGCAACCCGTACGACGGCTCGCTGGTCGGCACCGTACCGAAAGCGACGCTCGACGATGTGCGCCGCGCGTTCGCGGTCGCGCGTGCCTACCGGCCGACGCTCACGCGTCACGATCGCGCGGCGATCCTGCGCCGTGCGGCCGACATCGTGCGCTCGCGCACGGCGGAGATCGCGGCGCTGATCACGGCCGAGGCCGGGTTGTGCATCAAGGATTCGACGTACGAGGCGGGCCGCGTGGCCGACGTGCTGACGTTCGGCGCCGGTGAAGTGCTGAAGGACGACGGGCAGATCTTCTCGTGCGATCTGACGCCGCACGGCAAGAAGCGCCGCGTGTACACGCAGCGCGATCCGCTGCTCGGCGTGATTTCGGCGATCACGCCGTTCAACCATCCGATGAACCAGGTCGCGCACAAGATCGTGCCGTCGGTCGCGACCAACAACCGGATCGTCGTGAAGCCTTCCGAGAAGGTGCCGCTGTCGTGCTACCTGTTCGCGGACATCCTGTACGAAGCCGGCCTGCCGCCGCAGATGCTGCAGGTGATTACCGGAAACCCGAGGGAAATCGCCGACGAGCTGATCACGAACCCGGCGATCGACCTCATCACGTTCACGGGCGGAGTGTCGATCGGCAAGTCGATCGCGTCGCGGATGGGCTACCGGCGCGCGGTGCTCGAACTCGGCGGTAACGATCCGATCATCGTGATGGAAGATGCCGATCTCGACGAAGCGAGCACGCTCGCGGTGTCGGGCTCGTACAAGAACTCGGGGCAGCGCTGCACGGCGATCAAGCGGATGCTCGTGCACGCGTCGGTGGCCGATCGCTTCACCGAGCTGGTCGTCGAAAAAACGCGCGCATGGTCGTACGGCAATCCGTCCGATCCGTCGGTCGACATGGGCACCGTGATCGACGAAGCGGCCGCGAAGTTCTGCGAGCAGCAGGTGAACGATGCAATTTCGCGCGGCGCGCGGCTGCTGGTCGGCAACGTGCGCGACGGCGCGCTGTATTCGCCGACGGTGATCGATCGCGTGACGCCCGATATGCCGCTCGTGAAGTACGAGACGTTCGGCCCCGTGTCGCCGATCATGCGCTTTCGCGACATCGACGAAGCGATCCGGATGTCGAACAGCACCGACTATGCGCTGTCGTCGTCGGTGTGCACAAACCGCTTCGACCACATCACGCGCTTCATCACCGAGCTGGAAGTCGGCAGCGTGAACGTGCGCGAAGTGCCGGGCTATCGGCTCGAAGTCACGCCGTTCGGCGGCGTGAAGGATTCGGGGCTCGGCTACAAGGAAGGCGTGCAGGAAGCGATGAAGAGCTTCACGAACGTGAAGACGTATTCGCTGCCGTGGTGAACGCGGCGGGGCAGGGCGTGCCACGCCCTCCCGCCGCCAACCGCGTTACTGATAGAAGTTGAGCGTGACCATCGCCGAGCGGCCCGGCGCCCACGTCGCGTAGATCGGGTACGCGCTCGCGTAATACTTCTTGTCGAACAGGTTCTGCACGTTGAGCTGAACGTCCATCGTCTTGTTCACGCGCCACGTCGCGGCCGCGTCGAAGCGTGCATAACCGGGCGTCCATTTCTTCGTCGTCGCGGATACCGACGCGTAGGTCTGGCTCATCACCGTCGCACCGGCGCCGAGCGTGAGCTTCGGCATCACGTCGTAGCTCGTCCACAGCGTGAAGTTGTGCTTCGGCACCATCACCATCGGCAGGCCCGACGCGCCCGGGCTGCCGGGGCCCGCGTCGGTCGTGATCGCATTCAGGTACGAATAGCCGCCGAACACGTGCCACTTCGGCGTCATGTTGCCCGCGAAGCCGAATTCGAAGCCGCGCACGCGCTGCTTGCCCGCGTTGACCGTGTGACCGAGGCCGTCGCTGACGCGCGCGTTGGTCTTTTCGGTCTGGAACAGCGCCGACGTCAGCGACAGCTGGTCCTGCAGCACGTCCCACTTCGCGCCGATCTCGATGTTGCGCGAGCGCTCGGGCGCGAGATCCTGGTTGGTCGCGGTGATCTGGTCGGTGCCGCCGCCGAGGCCGCCGTTCGACCCCGGCGGGTTCGACGACGTGCCGTACGACGCGTACAGGCTCACGTTGGTCACCGGCTTGAACACGAGGCCGAACTGGTAGCTGAACAGGTTCGACGTGTTCGACAGGTCGGCGACGCCGGCCTGCTTGCCGGTCGTGTCGTAGCGGTCGAAACGCAGGCCCGTGTTGAACTGCCAGCGCTCGGACAGCTTGACCGTGTCGAAGATGTACGCGGAAACCGTGTCGGTGCGCGTGTTCGTCGTCGCGCCGGGGAAGCCCTTGTCGCCGTTCAGCACGATGCTGCCGGTCCACGGCATGTTCGGGTTCCAGCCGCCCGCGAGCGGCGTGCAGTTGCCGGCCACCGAGCACGGGCCGCCCGAGCGGATGTTGTTGCCGGCCGAATCCGACACGAGATAGCCCTCGTAGCGCGCCTGTTCATGGCTGAACTCGACGCCGGCCGTCATCGTGTGCTTCATGCCGAACAGGCTCGCGCTGCCGGTGACTTCGGTCTGGTTCGAGAAGCCGTTGAGCGCGTACTTGCCGCTCTTCGCCTGCAGGCTCAGCATGTTCGGGTTCGACGCGAGGATCTGCGGATTCGTTGCCACGTAATCGAGCGTCGAGCGGCCGAACATCGTCGTGTTCTTCAACTTCCAGTCGTCGTTGATCTTGTGCTCGACGCGGATTTCGCCGGTGTCCGTCTGCCCATAGCGGTAGTCGCGCGTGTTCAGCCCGAAGAACTGCCCGCGATCGGTCGGCACCGGCGTGCCGCCCGACGCGCGGAACGGCACGCTGAAATCCGGCATGTCGTACGAGTTCATGTGGTAGTAGCTGACCGTGACCGTGGTCGGCGTGTTCAGCCCGAATACGATCGACGGCGCGACGCCCCAGCGCTTGTTGTACACGTCGTTGCGGCCGGCCTGGTTCGCGTCGTGACCCATCACGTTCAGGCGTACGGCCGTCGTGTCGTTGATCTTGCGGTTCGCGTCGACCGTCGCGCGCTTGTAGCCGTCGGTGCCGAAACCGATGCTGCTGTTGATGAAGTTGTCGTTCTTCGGCGTCTTCGTGACGATGTCGATGCTGCCGCCCACCGAGCCGCGGCCCGCGTAGACCGAATCGGGGCCCTTGATCACGCTGATCTGCTCGACCGCGAACGTCTCGCGGTTCTGCAGCCCCGAGTCGCGCATCCCGTCGACGAAGATCGAGTTGCGCGATTCGAAGCCGCGGATCACCGGACGGTCGGCCGACGGGTTCGCGGCCGCATCGCCGCCGAGGAACGTGATGCCCGGCACCGAGCGCAGCGCGTCCGCGAACGACGTGACGTTCTTTTCCTTGATCAACTGCTCGGGGATCACCGTGACCGAGCGCGGCGTATCGAGCAGCGGCGCGGTGAACTTGTACGACGGCGAGCGTTTCACCTGCATGTCCGACAGCGCGGACGACTGGACCGCGATCGTCGGCAGCGTTGCCGGTACGTCGGCGGCCGGCGCGGGCTGGTCGGCGGCAGGGGCGGAAGCGGGAGCGGTTGCGGCGGAAGCGAGCAGCGGCGTCAGGAACACGGAGCAGGTCAGCGCCGACACGAGGGCGCGAGGCCTCGTCTTGAACTGGGCAGGCATATCGGGAAGCAGCGGAAGGTTCGGTGATCGGGCGCGTTTTCTCGATGCGGACAGCACAGCCCGAAACATCGGAAAACGTCAATGTAAATGCGTATGATTCGCGTTTGCGATCGCAATTGTACGGATTAGTACCAAATATGTAAACGATTGAATGGTTTTTGTACTAATCCAGTCAGGCTTTAGTGGGGGCGCGATTGCCTTTGCATCGGGTGCAACACCGCTTTCCATCGCCTGGCCGGCGCGCGGCGGCGGCGACTCGCTACACTGCGGTACCGGTTGGACGGGCCCCGGCAGCCAGGCCCCGAGCAAGGAGACAACACACGATGGACACCCAACGCGCAGCGGTCGTCACTTACCGTGGTAACGCGATCGAGAACACGCACGTCGCTCATGTGGCGGTGGTCGATGCACGCGGCAGGTTGCTGGCCCGGTTCGGCGATCCGTTCCGGATGACGCTGGCGCGGTCGGCCGCCAAGCCGGCGCAGGCGCTGTCGGTGATCGAGACGGGCGCGCCCGAGCGTTTCGGCTTCGACGATGCGGACATTGCGCTGATGTGCGCGTCGCACAGCAGCGAGGACCGTCACATCGAGCGCACGCGGGCGATGCTCGCGAAGGTCGCCGCGCACGAATCGGACCTGCGATGCGGCGGCCATCCGCCGCTGTCGGATGCGGTGTACCGGTCGTGGATCAAGCGCGACTACATGCCGACCGGCGTGTGCAGCAACTGTTCGGGCAAGCATGTCGGGATGCTGGCCGGCGCGCAGGCGATCGGCGCGGCAATCGCCGACTACCATCTGCCCGACCATCCGATGCAGGTGCGTGTGAAGCATGTGGTGGCCGACGCGTGCGGGTTGCGCGACGACGAGGTCGACTGGGGCATCGACGGCTGCAACCTGCCGACGCCGGCGTTCTCGCTGGATCGCCTCGCGCGTCTTTATGCGTCGCTGGCCGACGGTGCCGACGCGGTGGAAGCGGGCGGCAGCGCGATTACCGATCGCGTCCGCGCGCTCGCGCGCATTCATCATGCGATGACGGCCCATCCGGAACTCGTCGCGGGCGATGGGCGCTATTGCACGGTGCTGATGAACGCGTTCGACGGGCAAGTGGTTGGCAAGCTCGGCGCCGATGCGTGCTACGGGATCGGCGTGCGCGCATCGGAACGCACGCGTCAGCTCGGCGCGGATGGCGCGCTCGGCATCTCGGTGAAGATCGAGGACGGCAATCTCGACGTGCTCTACATGGTCGTCAGCGAAATCCTCGAGCGGCTGCAGATTGGCACGGCCGCGCAGCGCGCGCAACTGGCCGGCTTCCACCGGCCACGGATGCTCAACACGCAGGGCATCGAGTTCGGACACGCCACGTTCCCGTTCGAATTGCAGGCGGCCTGACCGCGGTCGCCCGCCGACGCGCGCGGCTTGCGATCCGGGCCGCGCGCTACGCGCGTTCGCCGCGAATTTTCGCGAGTTCCAGTTCCGACAACTCGCCGATCTGCGCGAGATGTTCCGCGAGGAATTCCTTCAGCACGCGCAGCTTCGCCGAGCTGCGCCGGTTCGCCAGATACGCGATGTAGATGTATTCGCCCGTCAGCCGGTTCTGCAGCCGGTAGCGCGGCAACACGGCTTCGAGCTGGCCGCTCGCGAGCAGGTCGCGCACCAGCCAGATCTCGAACTCCGCGATGCCGAGGCCCGCACAGGTCGCTTCGAGCAGCAGCTCCGAATGATCGGTGACGAGATTGCCGGCAGGCAGCACGCTGTGCTGCGCGTCGCCGTTCACGAGATCCCAGCGCGGATCGCCTTCCGGATGCACGTAGCGCAGGCAGTTGTGGTGCTTCAGGTCGTCCGGTGACGCCGGGCGCCCGCAGCGGTCGAGATAACCGGGCGTCGCGCAAAGGATGCTGTCGTTGCGCGACAGCCGGTGCACGACCAGGTTGTCCAGGTAATTCTCGCCTTCGTGAATGTCGAGATCGAAGCCGCCGGCCACGAGATCGTTGTGGTTGTCGGTGAGCCGCACGTCGAGCTGGATCGTCGGATAGCGCGCGAGAAACGGCGCGACCAGCGGCGCGAGATGACGGCGGCCGAACGCGACCGGCGCGGTGAGCTTCAGCGGGCCGCTCGGCCGCGCATTCAACTCGGCGACGACGCGCAGCGTGTCGTCGAGATCGGCGATCAGCGTGACCGCGCGCTCCAGGTAGATGTGGCCGGCTTCGGTGAGCGTCACGCTGTGCGTCGAGCGGTGCAGCAGCGCGACGCCGAGGGCCTCCTCGATTGCCGTGACCTTGCGTGCGACGGTCGACGTCGACACGTGCATCTCCTTCGCGACCGCCGAAAAACTCCCTGTTTCGACCACTCTCACGAACGCACGCATCGCGCCCATGTGATCGATGCCGGTTTCTCTCGCGCCTTTTTTCATTCGATTCTCGCTGTTGCGTCCCACGCAAAACCGCTTTCGATAATACAGAAGCGAGCTTGTTTTTGCAAAGGCATAGAATGCGAACCCGTCGCGTCGGGAAGCGGCGGACGACGAGCGGTACGAGACACTCAGGAGGGCACGATGACAGAAAGCGGCTTCCGCGTCGAAGCGGATCTTTTAGGTAAACGAAGCATTCCGGCGGACGCCTATTACGGCGTCCATACGCTGCGCGCGAAAGAGAATTTCGACATCACGGGCCGCACCGTTGCGTCGCTGCCGTACCTCGTGATGGCGCTCGCGGCCGTGAAGGAAGCGGCGGCCGACGCCAACTGCGAGCTCGGGCTGCTGCCGCGGCCGTACCGCGATGCGATCGCCGCCGCATGCGTCGAGATCCGCGAAGGGCGCCTGCACGACCAGTTCGTCGTCGACGTCATCCAGGGCGGCGCCGGCACGTCGACCAACATGAACGCGAACGAGGTGATCTGCAACCGCGCGCTCGAAATCATGGGGCACGCGCGAGGGCAGTACGAATACCTGCACCCGAACGAGCACGTCAATCTCGCGCAGAGCACCAACGACGTCTATCCGACCGCGATCCGTGTCGCGACGTGCTTCGCGGTCGAACACCTGCTCGAAGCGATGGCGCGGTTGCGCGATGCATTCGCCGAGCGTGCCGATGCATTTGCCGGTTTGCTCAAGCTCGGTCGCACGCAGTTGCAGGATGCCGTGCCGATGACGCTTGGCCAGGAATTCTCGACCTACGCGGTGATGCTGACGGAAGACATCGCGCGGTTGCAGGAAGCCGGCTGGCTGATTCGCGAGATCAATCTCGGCGCGACCGCGATCGGCACGGGGATCACCGCGCATCCCGAGTACGCGGAGAAGGCGCTGGCCGCGCTGCGGCGCATCACCGGGCTCGACCTGAGCACCGCGCCGAACCTGATCGAGGCGACGCAGGATTGCGGCGCGTTCGTGCAGGTGTCGGGCGTGCTCAAGCGCATCGCCGTCAAGCTGTCGAAGATCTGCAACGACCTGCGGCTGCTGTCGAGCGGCCCGCGCGCCGGTTTCGGCGAGATCAACCTGCCGCCCGTGCAGGCCGGCTCGTCGATCATGCCCGGCAAGGTGAATCCGGTGATCCCGGAAGTCGTCAACCAGGTCGCGTTCGAGGTGTTCGGCAACGACCTGACCGTGACCTTCGCGGCCGAGGCCGGGCAGCTTCAGCTCAATGCGTTCGAGCCGGTGATCGCCAGCGCGCTGTTCCGCAGCTTCAGCCATCTGACGGCCGCCTGCACGACACTCGCGGAGCGCTGCGTGAGCGGGATCACCGCGAACCCCGAGCGGCTGCGCGAAACGATGGAGCGCTCGGTGGCGCTCGCCACCGCGCTGAACCCGTACATCGGCTACAAGCGCGCGACCGCCGTTGCCGCCGAAGCGCACGCAACCGGCAAATCGATCCGCGAAGTCGTGCTGGAACGCGAGTGGATGACCGCCGCGCAGCTCGACGAGGCGCTGCAACCCGAGGCGCTGATCCGGCCGCGCGTGCTTTGACGCCGGCTGCGGGGCGCCGGCGCGCGCCGTGAGCGCCCTGCGTGCCGTCATTCCATACGCGCCTCCGCGCGGGGCGCGACACATCAAGAAACAACGGAGACTCAAGATGAAACACGACAGCGAGCGCCCGGCCGGTCCGGCTGGCGGCGCGGATTCCCGCCATGCCGATCCCGATGCGATGTTTGCATCGCACGAAGCCGGCTATGCGAAGCAGTTGAAGCCGCGGCACGTGCAGATGATCGCGATGGGCGGTGCGATCGGCACGGGCCTCTTTCTCGGTGCGGGCGGGCGCCTGCAGAGCGCGGGGCCGGCGCTCGCGCTCGTGTATCTCGTCTGCGGCGTGTTCGCGTTCCTGATCATGCGCGCGCTCGGCGAACTCGTGATGCACCGGCCGACCAGCGGCAGCTTCGTGTCGTACGCACGCGAGTTCATGGGCGAGCGCGCGTCGTTCGTCGCGGGCTGGATGTACTACCTGAACTGGGCGACGACCGGCATCGTCGACATCACCGCGGTCGCGATCTACATGAAGTACTGGGCCGTGTTCACCGACGTGCCGCAATGGGTGTTCGCGCTTGGCGCGCTCGGGATCGTGTCGGTGATGAACATGATCGGCGTGAAGGTATTCGGCGAGATGGAGTTCTGGTTCTCGCTCGTCAAGGTCGGCACGCTCGCGGTGTTCCTCGCGGTCGGCGCGGTGTTTCTCGCGAGCGGCCATCCGGTCGCCGGCCAGATGCCGGGGCTTCATCTGGTCGCGGAGCATGGCGGGATCTTTCCGCACGGCATTCTGCCGGCCGTGCTGATCGTGCAGGGCGTCGTGTTCGCGTACGCGAGCATCGAGCTCGTCGGCGTCGCGGCGGGCGAGACGGCCGATGCGCGCAAGGTGCTGCCGAAGGCGATCAACAGCGTGATGTGGCGCATTGCGCTGTTCTATGTCGGCTCGGTCGTGTTGTTGACGATGCTGCTGCCGTGGACGGCGTACAGCTCGCACGAAAGCCCGTTCGTCACGTTCTTCAGCAAGCTTGGCGTGCCGTACGTCGGTACCGTGATGAACGTCGTGGTACTGACGGCCGCGCTGTCGAGCCTGAATTCCGGCCTCTATTCGACCGGGCGCGTGCTGCGTTCGCTCGCGATGGGCGGATCGGCGCCGCGCTTCGTGTCGCGGATGAATGCGCGCGGTGTGCCGTACGGCGGGATCCTGATCACGGTCGCGATCAATGCGATCGGCGTGCCGCTGAATTACATCGTCCCGGCGCAGGCGTTCGAGATCGTGCTGAACATGGCGTCGCTCGGGATCATCACGACGTGGGGCTTCATCGTCATGTGCCAGATCCTGTTCCGCCGTGCGGTCGATCGCGGCGAGCTGAAGGCCGTGTCGTTCCGGATGCCGGGCGCGCCGTTCACGTCGTGGCTCACGCTCGCGTTCCTCGTCGGCGTGCTGGTGCTGATGGCGTTCGACTACCCGGGCGGCACGTGGACCATCGCGACGATTCCGGTTGTGGTGCTCGCGCTGGTGGTCGGCTGGAAGCTGGCGAAGCGGGGTGCCGAGCGTGAGCAGGCGGTTGCCGCACCTGCATCCGCGCATGCCGTTGCCGATCCTGCGCGGAACGCGTGACGGCATGCGCCAGGGGCGCCGGCCCGTTCCCGGGCCGGCTTCCCCGGTGTGGTCAGTTCAACCCCGTGCGCTCGCCGACCCAGCGGCCGAAATCGCCGGCCATCTCCGCAGTCAGTTCGTGCCCGGCCGCATACAGCCGCGTATCGTGCGCGACGCCGAGCGCCGTGAGTTTCGCATCGGCCGCGTCGGCCCATGCGACGGGCAGCTTGTCGTCGAACTTGCCGTGCACGATCAACGCATGGAGCGGGCGAAGCGCATCGCGCGGCGCGATCAGTGGATCGATTTCCGGCAGGATGCGCCCGCACAGCACGGCGAATGCGCTGACGTCGTCCGGCGACGTGAGGCCGACGCCCGCGCTCATGATGCCGCCCTGGCTGAAGCCGGCGATCACGGTCGGCAACGCGGAATCCGCGCCGTCCTGCGCACGGAATGCGCGCAGCAGTGTGATCAGCTGGATGCGGCTTGCGTCCGCGCGGGCCGCGTCGATTTCGGGGCCGTTCGGGCCGAAGCGCACCGGAAACCACGCGTGCTGGCCGGGCCCGAACGTGAGCGGGCCGCGCAGGAACGCGATCTCGATGCGCGGATCGATCACGTTGGCGACGTTCAGCAGGTTGGTTTCGTTGCCGCCGACGCCGTGCAGCAGCAACAGGCGGGCAACGGGGCGGCCGGTGGCCGGGCGCAGGCGGTACTGGAGGCCCGACTCGGGATCGGTGGTCAGCGGCAGGACGTCGGTCATTGCGTGAATCCGGAAAGAGAAGCGATGCGACAGTCTAGAGCGCGCGGGCGGGGAGGTGAATCGCCGGGAGGCGATTGATTGTTTCCTGTCCGGCATGAATTCCACGCGTCGCGCCTGTCACGCATCTGCCTGCCATGCTGCCGCCACGCCCCGCACTGCTAGGGAAAACCATAGTGCCCGGAAGGCTGCCCGCGAAAGATCGAGTAAGCGCGCAGTCAGCTTCGCTCTTCAGAATCGCCGAACTCATTCAAAAAGCAAACCAGGAGACAGGCGATGCATGATGGGTTGGTCAAAAAAATCGAAGCGCATCCGAAGTATGCGCTGCTCAAGCGGCGGCGCAACACGCTCGGCATCTGCCTGACCGTGCTGATGCTGATCGTGTACTACGGCTACATCGCACTGATCGCATTCGACAAGTCGTTCCTCGCGAAGCCCGTGAGCACCGGCGTGACGAGTGTCGGCGTGCCGATCGGCATGGCGGTGATTGTGTTCACCGTCGTCATCACCGGCATCTACGTGCGCCGCGCGAACAACGAATACGATCAACTGACGCAGGACATCCTGCAGGACGTCGCCCAATGAAGAAGACTCTTTCGACGATGCTGGTCGCGCTGCTGGCCGCGAGCGCGTGCGGCGTGGCCTTCGCGGGCGGCGGCGATGTCGGGCAGACCGCCAAGCAGGCGACCAACACCACGGCCATCGTCCTGTTCGCGCTATTCGTGGCAGGGACGTTGTGGATCACCAAGTGGGCGGCATCCCGCACGCGTTCCGCGGCTGATTTCTATACGGCCGGCGGCGGTATTACCGGGTTTCAGAACGGCCTGGCGATCTCGGGCGACTACATGTCGGCGGCATCCTTCCTCGGCATTTCCGCCGCGGTGATGACCTCGGGGTACGACGGCCTGATCTACTCGATCGGCTTCCTGGTCGGCTGGCCGATCATCACGTTCCTGATGGCCGAGCGGCTGCGTAACCTGGGCAAGTTCACCTTCGCCGACGTCGCGGGCTACCGCTTCGAGCAGGGCCCGATCCGCAGTTTCGCCGCGGTCGGCACGCTGGTGGTGGTGGCGTTCTACCTGATCGCGCAGATGGTCGGCGCGGGGCAGCTCATCAAGCTGCTGTTCGGACTCGACTACTGGGTGGCCGTCGTCATCGTCGGTGCGCTGATGATGGTCTACGTGTTGTTCGGCGGCATGACGGCCACTACCTGGGTGCAAATCATCAAGGCGTGCATGTTGCTTGCGGGCGTGACGTTCATGGCGATCATGGTGCTCGCGCAGTATGGCTTCAGCCCGGAGGCGCTGTTCTCCCATGCCGTGGAGGTCAAGACCGCGATTGCCGCGAACGCGGGCAAGTCGTCGGACGACGCCACGCGTATCGGGTTGTCGGTCATGTCGCCAGGCGGGTTCATCAAGGATCCGATCTCGGCCATCTCGTTCGGCATGGCGCTGATGTTCGGCACCGCCGGCCTGCCGCACATCCTGATGCGCTTCTTCACGGTGCCGGATGCGAAGGAAGCGCGTAAATCCGTGTTCTGGGCCACCACCTGGATCGGCTATTTCTACGTGCTGATCTTCATCATCGGCTTCGGCGCGATCACGCTGGTGCTGACGAATCCGGAGCTGTCCGACGTGGCCAAGGGCGTGATCAAGGGCGGTGCGGGCACGGCCAACATGGCCGCGGTGCTGGTGGCCAAGACGGTGGGCGGCGACGTGTTCTACGGCTTCATCTCGGCCGTGGCCTTCGCGACGATCCTGGCGGTGGTCGCCGGGCTCACGCTGTCCGGCGCGTCCGCGGTGTCGCACGATCTCTATGCCACCGTCTTCAAGAACGGCAAGGCCGACAGTGCCGACGAGCTGAAGGTGTCGCGCATCACGACGCTGGTGCTCGGCGTGATCGCCGTGCTGCTGGGCATCGCGTTCGAGAAGCAGAACGTCGCGTTCATGGTGTCGCTGGCCTTTGCCGTCGCGGCATCGGCCAATTTCCCGGTGCTGTTCCTGTCGATGATGTGGAAGGGCTGCACCACGCGCGGCGCGGTCATCGGTGGGTTCCTGGGGCTGGTCTCGTCGGTGGGGCTGACCATCGTGTCGCCGTCGGTGTGGGAGGCGACGCTCGGTTATCCGAAGGGTTCGGCTTGGTTCCCGTACACGTCGCCCGCGCTGTTCTCGATGACCATCGGCTTCGTGGGCGTGTGGCTGTTCTCGGTGCTCGACTCGAGCGCGCGTGCGAAGGCGGAGAAGGGCGCATTCGCCGCGCAGCAGGTACGTTCGGAAACGGGGCTGGGGGCGACCCGCGCCAGCAGCCACTGACCGGCCGCCGGCCACGCCCGCCCCGGGGCCGACGATGCAGTGCATCGCATCGTCGGCCGCGAGGCGGGCGGTATCGTTTCATCCGCCCGTCGAATAATTTTCCGGCAATAAAAATCGCGAATTCAACCGGATTCGCCGATAATGCGCAAACGTTTTACGAAAGCCAGATTGCGGTTGAATTGCGGATCAAATAAATAAAAACAAATTATCCGCATCCCGGATTTTCCGGCCGCGCAGCAGCGCCGCACGAAGCCTTGAGGCAGAAGGTTAACGGCAGATCCCGGCAATACTTTAGGGTTCTTTCGCCACAATTATTCATTGCATTTTTATCAATGAACGATTGATTTCCGGTCATCGGAGCGTCATACACCATCCCCGATAATTCGGCGCTCACATTCTTTCAATAGACCAAAGGGCGATCGAAGCCGGATCGCTGCGGGGAGCTGTACTCATGACCATCCGTCATCGCATTACGCTGCTAGTCGTCCTGACGTTCTTCGCGCTGTCCGCGATCGGCATCTATGCCGTGTACCAGACACGCAAGAGCGCGTCCGAGGTGCGTCAGGTCACCCAGGGCATCGTGCCGAGCGCGCTCGCGTCGGCCGATCTCGTCGCCGATGTGAAGAACATCCAGATCGCGACGATGACGCTCGTCTACGCGCCCGACGCGAACACCGCCGCGCAAGCGCGCGACGAGCTGAAGGCGAAGCAGGCCGCGCTGCGCGCCGCACTCGACGTGCAGGCGAAATCGGCGGTCGGCCGTGCGCAGGAAGGCCTCGTCACGCAGGCGAAGGACAGCGTCGCGAACTATTTCGCGGCGATCGACGACACCGTGAAGATGAAGGCGGACGGCAAGGCCGAGATGGCGCAGGCCTACCTGTTCGCGAACGTCGCGCAGTATCGCGACGAACTCGAAAGCATCGTCGGCACGCTGCGCGTCGAGAAGAACCGCCAGAAGGACGATGCGATCAGTGCGCTGAACGGGATGCTCGCGACGACGGCGACCGCGATCGCGGGGGTCGCAGGCACGGTGATCGTGCTGCTGACCGCACTCGGCTTCGTGCTGTATCGCCAGATCACGCGCCCGCTGATCGGGATGCAGACTGCGATGAGCGAGATCGCGACGAGCCAGGATTTCACGCGCCGCGTGCCGGTGGGCAGGATGGACGAAATCGGCCATTCGATCGTCGCGTTCAACGGGATGATCGAGAAGATCCAGGAGAACGCCGCGCAACTGAAGCAGAAGACGGCCGACATCCAGGCGATGCTGCAGAACATGCAGCAGGGGATCCTGACCGTCGTCGAGGGCGGCGTCGTGCATGCGGAGTATTCGGCGTACCTCGAGACCATCTTCGAGACGAACGACATCGCCGGCCGCGACCTGATGGCGCTCGTGTTTGATGATTCGGCGATCGGCGCCGACGCGCGGTCGCAGGTCGATGCGGCCGTGCATGCGTGCCTCGGCGAAGACAGCATGAACTTCGAATTCAACGAGCACCTGCTCGTCAATGAAGTCGCGAAGCGGATGCCGGACGGCCGCGAGAAGTGGCTCGACCTGAGCTGGTCGGCGATCACCGACGAGACCGACACGGTCGTGCGCCTGATGCTGTGCGTGCGCGACGTGACCGAGATCCGCGAGCTGACCGCGCAGGCCGGCGAGCAGCAGCGCCGCCTCGAGATGATCGGCGAGATCCTGTCGATCAGCCAGGACAAGTTCCACGACTTCGTGCACAGCGCGAAGGGCTTCCTCAGCGAGAACGAGCGGATGATCCGCCAGCACGAGCGCGCCGATCATTCGATCGTCGCGGCGCTGTTCCGCAACATGCACACGATCAAGGGCAATGCGCGCACGTATAGCCTCCAGCACCTGACGAACATCGTCCACGAGGCCGAACAGGCGTACGACTCGCTGCGCCGCGCGGACGGCGGCCCCGAATGGAACCGCGACGCGCTGATGGACGATCTGGCGCGCGTGCGCGACGCCGTCGAACACTACGCGACGATCAACGCGGTCACGCTCGGCCGCAACGGCGATCCGGCGCAGGGCGGCGCCGATTTCCTGATGGTCGAGCGTGCGCATATCAGCGAGAGCCTGCGCGTGCTCGACGGCGCCGATCCGGCGAACGGTTCCGACTGGCACGCGGCACGCGATGCCGTGCGCCGCATGCTGAGCCAGCTCGGTACGCAGGGCATCGGCGATGCGCTCGGCGGCGTGATCGAGTCGCTGCCGTCGCTCGCGGCCGAACTCGGCAAGCCGGCGCCCGTCGTGCATATCGACAGCCACGGCCATCGTGTGCGCAGTGAGATCGCCGCGACGCTGAAGAACGTGTTCATGCACCTGCTGCGCAATTCGATCGACCACGGCATCGAATCGTCCGAAGAGCGGCGTGCGGCCGGCAAGGCGGCGTCCGGCACGATCGACATCGCGGTCGGCGTGGGCGGCGGTGAGCTGTGGTTCGTGCTCGGCGACGACGGCCGTGGCCTCGCGCTCGACCGGATTCGCGGCATTGCGCGAGAGCGCGGCTGGATCGACGCCGGCAACGAAGCGGCGCTGTCCGACGAGGATGTCGCCGAGCTGATCTTCCGGCCGGGCTTCTCGACCGCGCAAACGGTGACGGAAGTGTCGGGGCGCGGCGTCGGCATGGACGCGGTGCGCAACTTCCTGAAACGCGACGGCGGCGATATCGCGCTGCGCTTCACCGACGATCGCGCCGGCGCACCGTATCGAGCGTTCGAGACGATCGTGTCGCTGCCGGCGCGCTTCGCGGCGGACGGCACCGCGCACGAACAGCGTGCGCCCATCGTGGATATCGACGCAGCGGAGTGACGAAGTGATCGTGCAGGCGTGGATGATTCAGGTGGCCGCTGCGATGGCGGGCGGTGCGGTCGTCGCGGTGGTGGCGGCGGTCGTGTTTCGCGTGACGCGCGGGCGGCTCGTCGCGGCAATGTCGCACGACATGGACACGTTGCGCGGCGCGCTCGACGCGGCCGACACACGCGCGGAAGCGGCGGCGTCCGCGCACGCGGAGGCGGCCGACGCATGGGCGCAACGCGAGGCGCAGCTCGAGGATGCGCTGGCGCGCGAGGCGTCCGCGACCGGCACGCAGCGTGACGCACTGCAGGCGCTGTCGGCCGATCGCGTCGCGCTGGCGCAGCACGCGCAGAAGATTGCCGACGAAGCTGCGCGCCTGCGCGGGCTCGCCGGGACGTTCGAGCGCTGGCACGAGCAGATGATCTCGCTGACCACGCAGAATCAAGACATGCGCACGAAGAACCAGGAGCTGTCGGCGATCGTCGCGCACGTGTCGATCGTGTCGCTGAACGCGTCGATCGAGGCCGCGCGCGCAGGGTCGGCCGGACGCGGCTTCTCGATCGTCGCGAGCGAGGTGCGCGGGCTGGCCGCGCGCTCGCAGCAATTGTCGAACAGCTATCGCGACAGCCTGAACCGCAACGATCTCGTGACGGCCGCGACGTTCCAGGACATCCAGGCCGGCGGCAAGATGATCACGGCCGCGCTCGCGACCGTCGAGACGCTGGCCGGGCAACTGCACGCGCGCATCGAAGGAGAGGCGGCGTGATCAGCGCGCAGGCCAGGGCCGGTTTCGAGCGGATCTTCTTCGATGCGGCGCGCACGCGGCTCGCGTCCGGCGGCGCGTGCGACATCCGGCCGGCCGCCAGCCACGAACACGACGGGGACGATCGTGCGCGCGCGAGGTCGCGGTCGAAGCCGAAGGTGCCCGAGCATGTCGCGGTACTGACGATCTCGGCGCTGCATTTCCGTCTGCTGCTCGCGCTGCGCTTCAGCGACGACGACGCGACGCGCCGCCATTTCGCCGGCGCGAGCGCGGGCACGAGCAGCCAGCGGCCGCTGCCCGAAGCGTTCATGGAAGTCGCGAACCTGTGTTGCGGCGCGATCAACCAGGCGCTGATCGCGCCGTTCCCCGATCTCGGGATGTCGACGCCGTACCTGCTGAGCGGCGCGAGCATCGACTACCTGCCCGCGCTCGCACCCGACCACGTGGCCGCGTACGACCTGACGCTCGACGGCGACGTGCGGGTCGGCGCGACGCTGTGCGTGTGCGCGAACGCGCCGGTCGATTTCCATCTGCCGGACACGGCTGCCGTGGATACCGGCGGCGAGCTCGAACTGTTCTGACCGACCCTGACCGACCATTAGGAATCCGCGAGATGACCGAAGACCAACCCGTCAGCAAGGTGCTTGTCCTCGACGACAGCCGCGCACACGCCGATGCGATCAAGCGCTTCTGCGACGAGCACAACCTGGTCGGCCTGACCGTGCGGCGCAGCCGGCTGCTGAAGGTGCTGCGCTCGAACATCGACCTCGGCGCGATCCTGCTGGCCGAGGATTACGGCGGCTCGCCGGCCGAGAGCGCGATCATCGCAACCCAGATCGATGCGCTGCGCCCCGAGTTGCCGATCATCCTGCGCCGCGAATCGCTCGCGTCGCGCGACGGGCTGCCCGAGGCACTCGCGCGCGTGGCATGCGCGGCCTACGTCGCGGACGACATGACGCCGCTCAAGCGCGCGATCGACGAATACCTGTTCGGCCGCGATTATCCGAACGCGCTCGTGCGCGGCATCTCGGAGATCACCGAGGCGCGCATCGACAGCCTGTTCCCGGGCATGACGATCGAGCACGAGACACCGTGCATCGTGCGCGACCAGATCATCTTCGGCGAAGTGTTCAGCCTGATCGCGCTCGAAAGCGCGTGGTGCCGCGGCTACATGCTGCTGCAGACGAGCGAACAGCCGCTGCTCGACATGATCGGCGGCACGCGCGACGACGGCCGCGCGCCGGATTTCCGCGACGTGAACAGCGTGCTCGGCGAACTGACGAACCTCGTGTGGGGCGCGTTCAAGAACCGCTATCTCGGCGACGCCGAGGCACTGGCGCGCCATCCGGTGCAGGTGCCGCTCGTCGTCAATCACAAGCAGAAGTTCATCTCGTTCGGCGGCGACTGTCCGCAGCTCTGTTTCAAGTACCGGATGACCGATCCGGCATCGGGCCGCTCCGTCTGTCTCGACCAGCGCTTCGTGTTCAGCCTCAGCTGGTCGCCGGAGGATTTCCGCGAATCGGTGCAGGACGTCGGGCCGATGGTCGATTCGGGTGAACTCGAACTGTTTTGAATGTTGAAGTCGCAACAAGGAAAGGGGAATACAGCATGGCAAAGATTCTGGTGGTCGACGATTCGGGCACGGTGCGCGACGAAGTCGCGGGTTTCCTGCGCAATCACGGGCTCGACGTCGCGACGGCCGTCGACGGCAAGGACGGGCTCGCGAAGCTCAAGGCGACGCCCGGCGTGCGCCTCGTGATCAGCGACGTGAACATGCCGAACATGGACGGCCTGACGATGGTCGAGAAGATCCGCGGCGAACTGGCGAACACGTCGGTCAACGTCGTGATGCTGACGACCGAAAGCAGCCCGGCGATGAAGGAGCGCGGCAAGGCCGCCGGCGTGAAGGGCTGGATCGTGAAGCCGTTCAAGGGCGACGCGGTGCTCGACGCGCTGAAGAAGCTCGCAGGCTGACGCGCATCGGGCCGCCGCGGGCCCGCCACCTGCGCCGTCAAGGCTGCGGTTCGGGTTGCGCGGCTGCCGCGTTGCCTGCCGCAACCGGCGCGGGCGTCTGCCACTGCACGACGATCATCCCCGCGAAGATCAGCGCGACGCCCGCGATGCGGCCGGGCGTCGCGAGCCGCTGCGCGAGCCCCATCAACCCGTAGTGGTCGATCAGCAGCGACGCGAGCATCTGCCCGGCGACGACGCAGACGATGAAGGTCGTCGCGCCGAGCCGCGGCGTCAGGATCAGCGCGAGCGTGATGTAGATCACGCCCGCGAGGCCGCCGAGCCACATCCACAGCGGGCGCTGCAGTGCGTCGCCGATGAGCGGTGCGTTCGCACGCGTCGCCAGCAGCACCGGCAGCACCGCCAGCAGGCTGATTGTCAGCGACGCGACGCTGGCCCACAGCGGGTGGCCGAGCGCGCGCCCGAGCGCGGCGTTGCTGCCGCCTTGCAGCGGCACGAGCGCGCCGGCGACGAACGCCGCGACGGCGAGCGGAAGGGTGGCGAAGGAAAGTGGAGTCGTCATCTTGGTCGGTCTTGAAAGGGTGTCGAAAAGATTGTCATCCATTAAGATGGCGAATGGAAATTCGTCTTTCGGATGCTTCATATTCGTGCCATGAATAATCTCGCCCGCATTGACCTGAACCTGCTCGTCACGCTGCATGTGTTGCTGAGCGAACGTCACATTTCGCGCGCGGCGCTCCGGCTGCACCGGAGCCAGCCGGCCGTGAGCCATGCGCTCGCGCGGCTGCGCGAGATCTTCGGCGATCCGCTGCTCGTGCGGCGCGCCGGTCGGCTCGAGCTGACCGCGCGCGCGAACGAACTGGTCGAGCCGCTGAACGACGTCCTCGGGCGGCTCGGCGCGCTGATCGAGCCGCCGGCTTTCGATCCGTCGGCGGCCACGCGGGTCTTTCGGATCGCGATGTCCGACTACGGTGCGCGGATCGTGCTGCCCGCGCTCGTGAAGACGCTGCGCGCCGACGCGCCGGGCATCGAGCTGATCGTGTCGCAGGCCACGCGCGAGGCGATGCGCATGCAACTGATGGACGGCGAGGTCGACCTCGCGCTCGGCGTGCTGCCAACATTGCAGCGCGACCTGCATGCCCAGCCGCTGTTCGTCGAGTCGTTCGCGTGCGTGGCCGACGCGAGCCGCCTGCCGCGCCGCGGCGAACTCGCGCTCGACGCTTGGCTCGCGCGGCCGCACGCACTCGTCGCGATGCGCGACGGGATGGACAACGAGGTCGATCGCGCGCTCGCGCGGCTGCGGCACGAGCGGCACATCGCGGTGATCCTGCCGTTCTGGGGTGTCGCGAACGACCTGATCGCGGGCACCGATCTCGTGTTGACCGTCGCGCGCCGCAATCTCGATCGCGTGCGCGACGACGCGCGCCTGCGCGTGTTCGACCCGCCGTTCCCGATCGATTCGTTCGAGTTCGCGCAGCACTGGCATGAACGCCGGCACGGCGACGCCGCACACATCTGGCTGCGCCAGACGATCGCGCGCGTCGCGAGCGGCGGGTAGCGACGTCGCATAGCCGGCGGCGCTCGCAATTTACAGCGCACCATGATGTCCGTATCCTGCCGGATGCCGAGGGCGGCGTGCTTGCGTGTCACACGCAGCACGCCCGGCATCCACAACAATCAGGAACGGGATACCTTCCAATGAAAATCAAGATCGATCGGGCGACACTCGCGCGCGGCGCATGCGTGACGCTGGTGGCTGCGCTGATGGGCGGATGTGCAGGCACCGGGCAGCAGAATGCACCGCAGGCTGCCGCCGGCAGCGGTTCGTCCTATACGTGCAACCCCACGCAGGTCGACGGGCAGGCGACGGCCGGAAAGGGCGTCAACGGATGCTATTTCGTGCTGCACGATCCCGCGACGAAACAGGCGCTGCCGAACACGCACTATGCGTTTGCGCTTTACACGAGCGCGGCCCAGGACAGCCGGGAACTCGAAGTCGAAGGCACGACCGACGCACAGGGGCGCACGGTCTACATGCGTTCCGCCGCGCCGATCGATGCGTCGCGCATGATACTCGTGCGCATGATCGGCGATGGCCCGACCGGGCGTATCCCGGTGCTGGTCCGGCCGACCGACGGCAAGCGCATTCCGTTCGCGCAATACAAGGTCACGGGCTGCAACGGCCCGTACGAAGGCGTGACCGACGAAACGGGGCGCGGCGTGATGTACCGCTGCAAGACGCAGTCGAAGATCGACGTGTCGTTCTATCAGTCGCGTCCCTGAGGCGAGCGAGATGGTGTCCGAGTCCGGCCGCACCGCGGCGCAGCGCATGGAGATGCTGGTCGCGAAAGGCGTCCTGTTTTCCCTGGTCGGCGCGGGCTTGCTGATCGGCGTCGCGCTGTATGCGCAGTCGACGCGCGAATTCCTGCGGACGTCGGTCGTCGTGCCGGGCCGCGTCGTCAAGCTGAATGCAGGCCCGCATCATCCCGAGATCGCATTCACGACGCTCGCGGGCGAGCACGTCGAGTACCCGCAGGGCGGTGAGGTCAGCGAGCAGGACGGTGCGACGGTCGAGGTCCGCTACGCGCCCGACGCGCCCGCGATGACCGCGCGGTTGAATACGTTCGGTGCGATCTGGGGCGACGTGCTGATCTTCGGTGTGATGGGCACCGTATTTTTCGGCGCGGGCGTCGGGCACCTGTGGTCGGGCGTGCGCATGTGGCGCAGCGGGCGCCAGCCGGCCGCGCGCTGACGCGGCGGCCCGCTACCGGGCGGCGGGCCCGGCGGTCGCGAATTCGTCGACGACGGCTTCGATCACGGCCTGTACGCGCGCGGTCTTGTAGAGATCGGCGTGGGCGACGAGCCACACGTCGAAATGATTGCAGCGCCGCGCCATCAGACGCACCAGTTCCGGCTCGGCATCGGCGCGAAAGCACGGCAGCTCCGCAACGCCGAGCCCCGCCAGCGCGGCTTCCACCAGCATCATCGTCGACGATGTCTGGAACATCACGCGGCCGCGCGAAGTCGGTTCGCCGCACAGCGCGTCCCACATCGTCGGCACCACCGGCTGCTGGTACATCACCAGATCGTGTCCGTCGAACGCGCTACCCGCGACCGGTTCGCCGCGCTCGGCCAGATAGCGGCGCGATGCGTAGATGCCCGTTTCGAGATGCCCGAGCCGCCTGACGATCAGGTCCGGCGATTCCGGCCGTAACGTGCGGATCGCGAGGTCGGCTTCGCGGCGCGTGAGGTTGGCGATTTCCGCCGACGTCACGCACACGACGTCGATCCCGGCATGCCGGCGCCGCAGGCGGGCGATCGCCGGCACCACGAAACGCTTGCCGAGCGAGTCGGTCGTGGCGATGCGCACGGACCCGGCCAACTGCTCGTCGAGCCCCATCACGCGGCGCTCGATCGTGAGCGACGCCCGTTCCATCGTTTCGGCCGGCTCGAGCAGCGCTTCGCCAGCGGTCGTCAGCACATAGAGGGTCGGCGTGCGCAGAAACAGGCGGGCCGAGAGTTCGTCCTCGAGCGCGGCGATCCGGCGTCCCACCGTCGCCTGATCGACATTCAGCTGCGCCGCGGCGCCGCGCAGCGTGCCGGTGCGCGCCAGCGCGAGGAAGAAACGGGCGTTGTCCCAGTTCATGCGGATCGATTGAGTCATCAGACAGTCGGCGGCGGACGGGCAGGGAGATGCAGATCTGCATCAGGCAAATGCGAAATTATCACTTTTCTGCATCGCGCACCGTTCCTAGACTCCCGGCATCTGCCTGGAGGTGTCATGTCCGATTGCAATTCCGTTTCTGCTTCCGTTCCTTTGACGGCCGCGCGCCGTCCGACGGTGCGCGAGCAGCGCTTCACGCTGGCGCTGGTCGCGATCGGCATGTTCATGGCGGTCCTCGATTCGACGATCGTCAACGTGGCGCTGCCCGCGATGCGCACGAGCCTGGGCGCGACGGTCGCCGAACTCGCGTGGATCGTCGACGCCTATACGCTCAGCTTCGCCGCGCTGATCCTCGCGGGCGGCGCGCTGTCCGACCGGTTCGGCGCGAAGCAGGTGTATCTCGCGGGGCTGGCGCTGTTCGTCGCCGCATCGGCGGCGTGCGGCGTCGCGCCGTCGGTGGCGATCCTCGTGGCTGCGCGCTTCGTGCAGGGCATGGGCGCCGCGCTCTTTTTACCCGCGTCGCTCGCGGTCGTGCGCAGCACCTTCGACGTGCCGGCCGAGCGGGCGCGGGCGATCGCGGTCTGGGCCGGCATCGCGTCGGTCGCAGTGGCTGTCGGGCCGGTGCTGGGCGGCATCCTCGTCGACGATTTCGGCTGGCGCAGTGCGTTCCTGATCAATGTGCCGACCGGCGCGGTCGCTTTTGCCGGAGCGGCCATGCTCGTCGCGGCGTCGACCGCGCGGCATGCACACCCGTTCGACTGGGCCGGCCAGGGTGTCGGTGCGGCGGCGCTTGGCGCGCTGTGTTTTGCGGTGATCGAATTGCCGACGCGCGGGCCGGGTGCGGCGGAAGTCCGCTGCGCGCTGCTGGCCGCCGCGTGCGCGGCAGCCGTGCTGGTCGTGGTCGAGCGGCGTGCGCGTCATCCGATGGTGCCGCTGGCGTGGTTTCGCAATCGTGTTTTCGTCGCGATGAACCTGATGGGCAGCCTCGTCTATGTCGGCTACTTCGGGTTGCTTTTCGTGCTGAGCCTGTACCTGCACGGGCGCTTCGGCATGAGTGCGCGGCAGACGGGGATGACGCTGTTGCCGTTCGCGCTGAGCCTGTCGCTCGGCAACCTGTTGTCGGGAAAGCTGCACGGCCGGGTGCGCCCGGTCACGCTGATGGCAAACGGTCTCGGGATGGCGGCGCTGGCCATTCCGGCGATCGCCGTCGCGCTTACGCTGCGTGCGCCGTGGCCGGTGGTCTGGGCGGCCATGGCCGCATTCGGCACCGGAACCGCGTTGTCGGTGGCGCCGATGATCTCGACCGTGCTCGAACAGGTGCCCGCGGATGCGGCAGGCGTGGCATCCGGTTTCCTCAATGCGGCGAGACAGGCCGGAAGCCTGTTCGGCGTGGCCATCGCCGGCGCCGCGACGATACTGTTGCCGGATCTGACCGACGCGCTGTGGGCGGTCGCGGCGCTCGGATGCGTCGCCTATGCGACCGCCGCCTTTGCCGCACGGACGGCCGGCATGACGAAAGGCGCGTGACTGGACGCGACGCGGAATGTGGAGGACCATTTCATCGACCGGCCGCGAACGCGCGTATGCGCTGGCCGCACGTTTGTGCCGAAACGAATCCTGCCGCATTCGACGAGCGAACCACCATGGAACCCGATCAAGAGACTGCCGAGCCGATCCTGCTGCGCGACGCGCATGACGGCGTCGTCACGCTGCGGCTGAATCGCCCGCAGCAATTCAATGCGTTATCCGAGGCAATGCTCGCGAGCTTGCATGATGCGTTCGATACGCTGGCGGCCGATCCGCACGTGCGCTGCGTTGTGCTGGCCGCCGAGGGCAAGGCATTCTGCGCGGGCCACGACCTGCGACAGATGCGCGGCAAGCCGGAACTCGACTACTACCGCACGCTGTTCGCGCAGTGCAGCCGCGTGATGCTCGCGATGCGCGCATTGCCGGTGCCGGTGATCGCGCGTGTGCACGGCATCGCGACGGCGGCCGGCTGCCAGCTCGTTGCCGCATGCGACCTCGCGATCGCCGCCGATACCGCACGCTTCGCGGTATCGGGCATCAACGTCGGGCTGTTCTGCTCGACGCCGGCCGTTGCGCTGAGCCGCAACGTTACCGCGAAGCGCGCGTTCGACATGCTCGTGACCGGTCGCTTCGTCGATGCGGCGACGGCTGCCGCGTGGGGGCTCGTCAACGAGGCCGTGCCCGAGGACGCGCTCGACGCGGCCATCGCGCGCAAGGTGGCGGAGATCGTCGCGAAGAGCCCGGCCGCGGTGCGGTATGGCAAGCAGATGTTCTATCGCCAGCGCGAGTTGCCGCTCGATGAAGCCTATGCGTATGCGGGCGATGTGATGGCGCGCAACATGATGGAAGAGGATGCCGGCGAGGGGATCGACGCGTTCCTCGACAAGCGGAAGCCGACATGGCGTTCGTAACGCGCTCCCGGTGACTCGCGCGCCGGAACACCGGAACGCAAACGGGCCGCCCGAGGCGGCCCGCAATCAACGCAGCAGGTGCATCGACGCCGATCAGCGCCCGTAGCTCCCCGTGCGCAGCGCCGGCTGCACGGTCGACGCACCGGGCGGCACGATCACGACCGGCACGCGGGGCGCGAGCGCGCACATCAGCTCGTAGCCGATCGTGCCGCTGGCTTCCGCGACATCGTCCACCTTCACCTGGTCACCCCACAGCTCGACGCTCGACCCGATGCCCGCGTTCGGGCACGGCGTCAGGTCGACGGTCAGCATGTCCATCGACACGCGGCCGACGACGCGCGTCATCACGCCGTCCACCGCGATCGGCGTGCCGGTCGGCGCGTGGCGCGGATAGCCGTCCGCGTAACCGCACGCGACGACGCCGACCCGCATCGGCTGGTCGGCCGTGAAGCGGCGGCCGTAGCCGACGGTTTCTTCCGGCGACAGCGTCTGCACGCCGATGAGCTTGCTCGTCAGCGTCATCGCGGCCATCAGCGGCGTGTCGGCGATATGCCGTGACGCGCCCGTCGGCGATGCGCCGTACAGGATCGTGCCGGGCCGCACCCAGTCGCGGTGCGCGCGCGGATGCCACAGCACGGCCGCCGAATTCGACACCGAGCGCTCGCCCGGAATCCCGGCCGTGGTCGCGTCGAACTGGTCGAGCTGCCAGTCGACTTCGCCTTCGTCGGCATTGGCGAAATGCATCATCAGCGTGATCTTGCCGATCGACGGTGCGCTCGCCGCTCGCTCCCAAGCCGCACGGAAAACGTCGGGTCGATAGCCGAGCCGGTTCATCCCGGAGTTCATCTTGAGCTGGATGTCGATCGGCTGTTGCGGCTTCGCGGCGATCAGCAGGTCGAGCTGCTCGTCGCAGTGCACGCTCACCGTCAGCCGGTGGCGATCGGCCAGTTCGACGTCGGCCGGCTCGAAGATACCCTCGAGCAACAGCACGGGCTTGTCCCAGCCGAGTTCGCGCACGCGCACGGCTTCGTCGAGATCGAGTAGCGCGATGCCGTCGGCGGCCGCGAGGCCCGGGTAGATGCGCTCGATGCCGTGGCCGTACGCGTTGGCCTTGATCACGGCCCACACGCGCGATTGCGCGGCGGTGCGGCGGATGAAGTCGAGGTTGTGGCGGATGGCGTCAGGGCGGATGTGGGCGACGATGGGACGGGGCATGTGATGGCTCGGGTCGGATGTCGTTCGGCGCGCGGCGGCGCGGATTGAAACGGCGGTCTGGCGCGATAGTGCGTCAGACCAGTGTTGAGCGCTATCTTATTGGTGTTCGACCAGTTTTAATTAACGTATTTATCGACGATTTGGTGGAAATTTTGGCGGTCATGCGGATCGGCCGCGGCCGCCCGTGGCCCGTGCGGCCGAGTCTCCCATCTAGAAAACCGGTGCGCGAACAGCGCGGCGCAATGCTAAGCTCTCGGCGATCTTGTCATTGATCAATGTAATCATAACGGAGGAGACTTTGATGACGACGTCCCAGCTGTGCCTGTTCATCGTGGCGGTGTTGCCGTTCCCGATGACGTTCCTGGCCAAGGCCCGCAAGGGCTACGACAACCGCGCGCCGCGCGATTACCTCGCGAAGCTCGAAGGCTGGCGCGCCCGGGCCCAGGCCGTGCATCAGAATTCATGGGAAGCGCTTGCGCTGTTCACGGCCGCGCTGGTGGTGGCATGGCACAACGGCGCGAACGTGCATCGCGTCGACCAGCTCGCGATGGCGTTCGTCGCGATCCGCATCGTCTATGCGCTGATGTACCTGCTGAACTGGGCGTCGCTGCGTTCGCTGGTGTGGTTCGGCGGGATGGCGTGCGTCGTCGCGCTGTTCTTCGCTACGCCGTAAGCAGCCGGCACGCCATGCGAGGCCGGCTTCACGTGCCGGCCCGTCAGGCGCCGCCCGCGCCCCGTGCGTGACTGTCGTTGGATGCGGGCGCAACCATCTTCGCGACGAACGGCGGCGCTTCCGCCTCGCTGCGCAGGAACGCGATCAACGGATCGAGCAGCCGGTGCCGCGTCGACGGATGGCGGCGCAGCACGAAACACCACGATGCATCGCGTGCGAGGCCCGGCACCAGCGGCACCAGGCGTCCGCTGCGCAGCTCGGGTTCGATCAGCGGCACGCGGCCGAGTGCAATACCTGCACCGCCGACCGCCGCGCCGATCACCTGGCTGAAGCTGCTGTAACGGACGATCTTCGTTTCGAAATCGCCCGGCAATCCGAATTCCGACGTCCAGTTGCGCCAGTCGATCTCGGGGCTGTCCTCGTGCATTTCCTGCAGCAGCCGCGAGCGGCACACGTGCCCCGATGCGTACGGAAACAGTTCGGGGCTGCAGACCGGAAACACGGTTTCCCGCAGCAGCACGTCGTCGTCGGCTCGCAGCCGGTGCGCAGGCACGTGCACGATCGCCAGATCGACGCCGCTGCGCGCGAAATCCGGCTCTTCGTCGAGGACGACGGCATGCAGCGGTGTGTCGGGATGAAGCGACGAGAATTCCGCGAGGCGGCGCGCGAGCCACATCGACGAAAACGGCGCGTTGGCGGACACGGTCAGCCGTTGCGCGGTGCCGCGAATCTCGGCACAGGCGTCGGTGAGACGCGACAGCGCATCGCTGACGGCCGGCAGCAGGCGTGCGCCGGCCGGCGTGAGGCCGATGCCGCCCAACCCCGTGCTGCGTTCGAGCAGCCGCGCACCCAGCGATTCCTCGAGCGAGCGGATCTGGTGACTGACCGCGCTGGTCGACACGTTCAACTCGACCGCTGCACGCGCGAACCCGCCGAGGCGGACGGCCGCTTCGAAAGCACGCAGTGCGCTAAGGGGAGGAAGGTGCGACATGGCGGGTATTGTAGTTGACTCAACACCCGTTGAAAAATCATCTTTTGCCGCGCGTGGGCGGCGCGGGTAGCCTCGATCCGGTCAAGAAAAAAGCAACGAATCACTGACCGGAGGGCAACATGTATTTCGACCGACGACTATGGGCAATGATGGCGGGACTGCGCTGGCGCGTGGCCGCGGCCGTCGCGCTCGGGCTGCTCGCGATGGGTGTCGGCATCCTGCGTTTCGTCTTTCTCGGGCGCGTGCTGGCGCTGGTTTTTGCCGGCGCGCCGGTACGCAGCATCGGCGAAGCCGTCGTTGCAACGGCGGCCTGCGTGCTGTTGCGCGCGTGGCTCGACCATCGCCGCACGGTGCTCGCGCAGCACACGGCCGGACGCGTACAGGCCACGCTGCGCGCGCGGCTGTTCGACCGGATCGCCGCGCTCGGTCCTGCGTGGTTCAGCGGCGAGCGCACGGGCGGCGTGATGCTGGCCGTCGTCGACGGCGTCGAGCAGCTGCAAACCTTCTTCGGCGTCTATCTGCCGCAGCTCGTGATCGCCGCGTGTGCGCCGGTCATGATCTTCGCGGTGCTCGCATGGTGGGACGTACCGACGGCCGCGATCCTGCTGGTCGCGGCGCTCGTGACGCTCGCGCTGCCGCAGCTCGTGCATCGTGCCGACAAGCGTGCGGCGCTCGCGCGCTCGGCCGCGTTCAAGGCGTTCGGCGAGGAGTTTCTCGACGCGGTGCAGGGCCTGCCGACGCTGAAGGCGTTCGGGCAGAGCACCGCGTTCGGCGCGAAGCTGGCCGCGAAGGCGCGTGCGCTGTCCGACAGCACGTTCTGGGTGCTCGCGCTCGGCCTGCTGACGCGGCTCTTCACGGATCTCGGCACGGGCCTGGGCGCGGCCGCGGCGATCGCGGTGGGCGCATGGCGCGTGCGGCATGGCGACATGAGTCTCGAAGCATTGCTGATCGTGCTGATGGCCGGCAGCGAAATCTTTCGGCCGCTGCGCGACCTGCGTTCCGTATTGCACCAGGGGATGATCGGCCAGTCGGCCGCGAACGCGATCCATGCGCTGCTCGACGCGCGCAGCCAGGCACCGGCGGCCGACGTGCCGCGCGTGACGGGCTTGCGGCCGGAGCTCGCGTTCGACGACGTCAGCTTCGCATATCCTGGGCGCCGCGCGGATGCGCATGCGGCGCTGAGCTTCACGGTTCGCGAAGGCGAGACGGTCGCCATCGTCGGGCCGAGCGGTGCGGGCAAGTCCACGATCGTGCGCCTGTTGCTGCGCCAGCACGACGCACAGGGCGGTGCCGTACGGATCGGCGGCCACGACGTGCGTACGCTCGATGGCGACCAGGTGCGCGAAATGATCGCGGTCGTCGCGCAGGACGCGACACTGTTCGATGGCAGCGTGGCCGATAACCTGCGCCTTGGCCGCCCCGATGCAAGCGATGCCGACATGATCGCGGCCGCGCGCGCCGCCAACGCGCACGATTTCATTTCGGCGCTGCCCGACGGCTACGCGACGCGCATCGGCGAACGCGGGCTCATGCTGTCGGGCGGCCAGCGCCAGCGCATCGCGATTGCCCGCGCGCTGCTGCGCGATGCGCCGATCCTGCTGCTCGACGAGGCGCTTTCGTCGGTCGATGCGGAGAATGAAGCGCTGATCCAGCAGGCGCTCGACCGGCTCACGCGCGGCCGGACGACGCTCGTGCTCGCGCACCGGTTGTCCAGCGTGATCGGCGCAGACCGCATTCTCGTGCTCGACCAGGGGCAGGTGGTCGACGAAGGCACGCACGCGGCGCTGATCGCGCGTGACGGTCCGTATCGCCGGCTGATGGGGCCACAACTGGAGGCGGTCGCCGAATCCGTCGGCGCGGCGGCGACGGCAGGCACCACTGCGCGTGCGTCGTCGGGTCCGCAGGTGCGGCCGCTGAACGACGACGCGGCGACGATCGGCTGGCCGGAAACGTTGCAGACGCTGCTGCGCTTCGTGCAGCCGTGGAAGGGCAAGGTGGCGCTGACCGTGCTGTTCGGGATCGGCCGCGTGCTCGCGTTCATCGGCGTCGGCGTGATCGGCGCACTTGTGGTCGGTGCGGTGTCGTCCGGCCACGTGAGCACCGCGCTCGTCGTCGCGCTGCTCGTGATCGCGCCGGTGGCGGCCGTGCTGCACTGGCTCGAATCGTGGCTCGCGCACGACATGGCGTACCGGCTGCTCGCGGAAATGCGCATCGCGCTGTTCGCGACGCTCGAACGCCTCGCGCCGGCCGGGCTGCTGCGCCGCCGTTCCGGCGATCTCGTGTCGCTCGCGACGCAGGATGTCGAGACCGTCGAATATTTCTATGCGCACACGCTCGCGCCCGCGTTCGTCGCGGTATTGGTGCCGGCCGCCGTGCTGGTGCTGCTCGCGTCGATCGCATGGCCGCTCGCGCTCGTGCTGCTGCCGTTCCTGCTGTGGGCTGGGCTGGCGCCCGTGCTCGCGCGGCGCGACGTCGACCGGCTCGGCACCGGCGCGCGCGAAGCGCTCGGCCAGCTGGGCGCGCACCTGACCGAAACGATCCAGGGGCTCGCGGAACTGACCGCGTTCCAGGCGATCGTGCGCCGGCGGGAAGCGTTCCTGGCCGAGGTCGATGCGTATCGCCGGCAGCGCGCGAAGCTGCTCGACGACCTGTCGACGCAGAGCGCCGCGCTGGAAGTCGCGAGCGGCCTCGGCGGGCTGGCCGTCGCGGCGCTCGGTGCGCTGCTGTGCGCACGCGGCTGGTTTCCGCACGCGTCGTTGCCGCTGCTGGTGCTGGTCGCCGTGGCCGCGTTCATGCCGGTGGCCGAAATCGGCCAGGTTGCGCGCCAGCTGGCGGACACGATCGCGTCGACGCGCCGCTTGCGCGCGCTGGAGAAAGAGCCCGTGACCGTGACGGACGGCACGCACGCGATGCCCGGTAATCCGGCCGTGCGTTTCGAGGCGGCGTTGTTCACCTATCCGGGCCGCGGCGTGCCCGCGATCGATCGCGTGAGCTTCGAGGTGCCGCCGGGCAGTACGGTCGCGCTGGTCGGTGCGTCGGGCGCCGGCAAGTCGACGGTCGCGAGCCTGCTGCTGCGCTTCTGGGATCCGCAGCAGGGCCGCGTGACGCTCGGCGGCGTCGACCTGCGCGACCTGCGGCTCGACGACCTGCGGCAGCACATCGCGCTGGTTGCGCAGGATACCTACCTGTTCAACGACACGCTCGAAGCGAACATCCGGCTCGCCGCGAACGACGCGTCCGGCGCGGACGTGCAGCGCGCGATCGACCATGCGGCGCTCGGCGATTTCGTTGCGCGGCTGCCGGACGGGCTCGCGACGCGCGTCGGCGAGCGCGGCGTTCAGCTGTCGGGCGGCCAGCGCCAGCGCGTCGCAATCGCGCGCGCATTCCTGAAGGATGCGCCCGTGCTGATCCTCGACGAGGCGACGTCCCATCTGGACACGATCAGCGAGCAGCAGATCCGCGCGGCGCTGGAAGACCTGATGACGCAGCGCACGTCGATCATCATCGCGCACCGGTTGTCGACCGTGCGCAATGCCGACCTGATCCTCGTGATCGAGCAGGGCAGCGTGATCGAAGCGGGAAGCCACGTGGACCTGCTGGCACGGCAGGGCGCGTATGCGCGGCTCGTGTCGCATCAGGCGAGCGGGGTGGCTGCGTGAGCGACGCAGCATCGGCGCATCGCGGTCCGGCAAGGTCACGGTCATCCCGCAACACGCGTTGAGTTGCGCCGGCGATTGCCGGCTCTGTGCGCACAGGCCATCGCGGCCCGTCGCCGCCATCTTCTCCCTACGCGCTGCCATCCGCGGTAGCGCGATCCGGCGGGGCGTCCTGTCCCGCCATCTTCCCGTTTCCTCTGATCAATCCGCTCCGCACGGCCCGGGTTTGTCTCGATGCATTTATCCGTTGCGGATTTTTTTGTTGTCGTAGTATCGCGTTTGACAACACATGTTGCACTAAGGTCTAATTCGACATCGCATGTTGCGGTGCGGCCTGATGTCGTCGTTACCGCCGGCCAGCTGGCCGGTTACATCGCCCAATCATGCGGAGAGAAACCATGAGTCGCCGTTCCTTCCTGAAAGCCGTCGCGGTCGCCGCCGCGCTCGGCGCAAGCATCGCCCACGCGGATACCAAGACGCTCGTCGTCGGGACCGATACGTCGTTCATGCCGTTCGAGTTCAAGCAGGGCGACAAGTACGTCGGCTTCGATCTCGACCTGTGGGCCGAGATCGCGAAGGACCAGGGCTGGAAGTACACGATCCAGCCGATGGATTTCGCGGGCCTGATCCCGGCGCTGCAGACGCAGAACATCGACGTCGCGCTGTCGGGGATGACGATCAAGGAGGAGCGCAAGAAGGCGATCGACTTCTCCGCGCCGTATTACGACAGCGGGCTGGCCGCGATGGTGCAGACCGGCAACACGTCGATCAAGTCGATCGACGACCTGAACGGCAAGGTGATCGCCGCGAAGACGGGTACCGCGACGATCGACTGGATCAAGGCGCACCTGAAGCCGAAGGAGATCCGCCAGTTCCCGAACATCGACCAGGCCTACCTCGCGCTCGAAGCCGGTCGCGTCGACGCGGCGATGCACGATACGCCGAACGTGTTGTTCTTCGTGAACAACGAAGGCAAGGGCAAGGTGAAGGTTGCGGGCCAGCCGGTCAGCGGCGACAAGTACGGGATGGGTTTCCCGAAGGGCAGCCCGCTCGTGCCGAAGGTCAATGCGTCGCTCGTGAAGATCAAGGCCGACGGCCGCTACGCGCAGATCTACAAGAAGTGGTTCGGCGCCGAACCGCCGAAGATGTAAGCGAGACGGCGCGCCATGGCGCGGCCGGGTGGCCGCGCCGGTCTTGAATCGAACGGAGAGCGACAAGTGAATTTCGATTGGTCGGCGATTTGGGCGGCGTTGCCGGACCTGATGGACGGGGTCCGGTTGACGGTGTTCATCGCATTTTTCGGGCTGGTGGGCGGCTTCATCGTCGGAATGGTCGCGGGCATGTTCCGCGCTTACGGACCGAAGGCGATGAACGTGCTCGCGCAGGTCTATATTGAGTTGATTCGCGGCACGCCGATCGTCGTGCAGGTGATGTTCCTGTACTTCGCGCTGCCGCTGCTCGCGCATATCCGCATCGACGGCCTGACGGCCGCGATCATCGCGATCACGGTGAATTCCGGCGCGTATCTCGCGGAAGTGGTGCGCGGTGCGCTGCTGTCGATCCCGAAGGGGCTGACGGAAGCAGGGCTCGCGATGGGCTTGTCGATGCCGCGCGTGCTGCTCAAGGTGGTCGGGCCGCTCGCGTTCCGGCGGTTGATTCCGCCGCTCGGCAACCAGTGCATCGTGAGCCTGAAGGACACGTCGCTGTTCATCGTGATCGGTGTCGGCGAACTGACGCGCAAGGGGCAGGAAATCATCGCGGGCAATTTCCAGGCGGTCGAGATCTGGAGCGCCGTGGCTGTGATCTACTTGATTCTTACCGGCGCAATGACGTTGACGCTTCGGGTCGTCGAAAAGAGGATGCGCATCCTTTGACGTCCTTGCCTCTCTGAATGGAGAGGGGCAATTCCCACAACTGGCGATGCACGTCCGCATCGGAGAATGTTCAACGCAGCGTTGATATCGCGATCATGCACGACACCACAGCCACTGCAGGCCCACTCTCTTATTCGCAGCCCCGCGATGCCTTTCGGTCGCGTCGTGCTGTCTGTCAACAACGATTCATTCCGCCCTGTCAGAAATTGAACGTGTCCTGGAGCATCCTATGAGCATGATCGAATTCCAGAACGTGTCGAAGAGCTTCGGCCACGTGCCGGTGCTGAAGCACATCGACCTGAAGATCGACGCGGGCGAGGTGGTCGTCGTGATCGGCCCGTCCGGTTCGGGCAAGTCGACGATGCTGCGCTGTATCAACGCGCTCGAGAAAATCACCGGCGGCGAATTGCTCGTCGACGGCCAGAGCGTGCGCGGCAACGCGACGACGATCCGCAACATCCGGCTCGAAGCCGGCATGGTATTCCAGCAGTTCAACCTGTTTCCGCAAATGACGGCGCTCGAGAACGTGATGTTCGGGCCGATCCAGGTACGCGGCGCATCGCGCGCCGAAGCACGCGACCAGGCGATGGCGCTGCTCGACAAGGTCGGCCTCGAATCGCGCGCGAATCATTACCCGTCCGAGCTGTCGGGTGGCCAGCAGCAGCGCGTCGCGATCGCGCGTGCGCTCGCGATCCGGCCGCGGTTGATGCTGTTCGACGAGCCGACGTCGGCGCTCGATCCGGAATTGCGCCACGAAGTGCTGAAAGTGATGCAGGATCTCGCTAACGAAGGGATGACGATGATCGTCGTCACGCACGAGATCGGCTTTGCGAAGCGGGTCGGCACGCGGCTGCTGTTCATGGATCAGGGCGGCATTGCCGAGGACGGCCATCCGGTCGACCTGATCGACCGGCCGCCGACGCCGCGCCTGAAGGAATTCCTGAAACACGTGTCCTGAACGAAACCGAAATAGCCGACATGCCGCTTTCCCTTTCCCCCGTCATCGCCGGTGCGCCGTTCGACATCGGCGTGCGCCTCGGCGAGCTTGCCCGCCCCGTATTCGACACGTACATGCAGCAGAGCAGCGCATGGCAGGCCGTGCGCCGCTGGCGCGGCCATCCGTTCGTCGATGCGCTGCGGCAGGCCGCGCTGGCCGCGTACCCCGATCTTGTCGCGGAACTGGACGGGATCGCGGCGGGCATCGGCTGGCCGGCCGAGGACATCTTCCTGTGGAACTGCCGCGGCGAGCTGATCCACAACGCGCCGGACGGCTGCACGACGCTTGCCGCGCGCGACGTGGCCGGTACACGCTGGATCGCGCACAACGAGGACGGCGATCCGTTCCTGCGCGAGCGGTGCCTGCTCGTCGACGTGCAGCCGGTGGGCAAGCCGGGGTTCATCAGTTTCTATTACCCCGGTTCGCTGCCGGGCCATACGTTTGCCGCGAACCGCGCGGGTATCGCGCAAGCGATCAACAATCTGCGGATCAAGACGCCCGCTCCGGGCGTGCCACGCATGATCCTCGCGCGGGCGGTGCTCGACGCGACGTCGCTCGACGCGGCCGCCGACGTGTTGCGCGTGAATGCGCGCGCGAGCGGTTTTCATCATACGCTCGGCGCGACCGGCGACACGCGGCTGTTGAGCATCGAGGCGAGCGTCGCACGTTGCTCGGTCGTCGACGTGGCGAGGCTTGCCGGGCACGCGAATCATCTCGTGCATCCGGGCTGTGAAACAGAAGCGCAGATCGTCACGCAATCGTCGGCCGACCGCCAGCGCCGCGTCGACGCGCTGACACCCGGCATCGACGCGATCGACGAAGCCGCGCTGCTCGACGTGCTCGGCGATCGCGCGCCGGAAGGGCTGCCGATCTACCGCGACGATCCGGCCGACCCCGACGACGAGAACACGCTGGCCACGGCCGTGTTCGCGATCGGTGCGACATCGATCGACTTCACCATTCACCAACACGGCACGCAGCGTTTCGCGACGCGCATCGTGCCGTCCGGACGCGCGCACGACGCGTCCTGATCCATGAGGCAACGCATGACGACCGTTTTCCATCGCGCTCCGCGCGCCACCTTGCCCGTTGCCGTCGCCGGCGACGGCATCGAGATCATCGATTCCACCGGCAAACGCTATATCGACGCCTGCGGCGGCGCGGCCGTGTCGTGTCTCGGCCACAGCAACCAGCGCGTGATCGACGCGATCAAGCGGCAGGTGCAGCAACTCGCGTACGCGCATACGTCGTTCTTCACCACCGACGTGGCCGAGGAACTCGCCGACCGGCTCGTCGCTGCCGCGCCGGCCGGCCTCGAACACGTGTACTTCGTATCGGGCGGCTCCGAAGCGATCGAGGCCGCGCTGAAGCTCGCACGCCAGTATTTCGTCGAGAAGGGCGAGTCGCAGCGCCGGCATTTCATCGCGCGGCGGCAGAGCTATCACGGCAACACGCTCGGCGCACTCGCGATCGGCGGCAACGCCTGGCGGCGCGAGCCGTTCCTGCCGCTGCTGATCGAAGCGCACCACGTGAGCCCGTGCTATGCGTACCGCGACCAGCAATCGGGCGAAACCGACGAAGCGTATGCACAGCGTCTGGCGGACGAGCTTGAACGAAAGATCGTCGAACTCGGCGCGGAAAACGTTGCGGCGTTCGTCGCGGAAACGGTGGTCGGCGCGACGGCTGGCGCGGTGCCGCCGGTGCGCACGTATCTGAAGAAGATTCGCGCGGTGTGCGACAAGTACGGCGTGCTGCTGATCCTCGACGAGATCATGTCGGGGATGGGGCGTACCGGTTATCTGTACGCATGTGAAGAAGACGGCGTCGCGCCCGACCTGCTGACGATCGCGAAAGGGCTCGGCGCAGGCTACCAGCCGATCGGCGCAACGCTGGTGAGCGACCGCATCTACCGGACGATCGTCGACGGCTCGGGCTTCTTCCAGCACGGCCACACGTACCTCGGCCACGCAACCGCCTGTGCGGCCGCGCTCGAAGTACAGCGCGTGATCGCCGAAGAGAAACTGCTCGACAACGTGAAGGCGCGTGGCGAGCAACTGCGTGCATCGTTACGCGAGCATTACGGCGCGCATCCGCATGTGGGCGACGTGCGCGGCCGTGGGCTGTTCGTCGGCGTTGAACTTGTGCGCGATCGCGACACCAAGGCGACGTTCGATCCCGCGCTGAAGCTGCATGCGGCGGTCAAGCGCGAAGCGATGCAGCGCGGGTTGATGGTGTATCCGATGGGCGGCACGATCGACGGCGTCCACGGCGATCACATCCTGGTTGCGCCGCCGTTCATCAGCACCGCGCAGCAGATCGATACGATCGTCGAGCGACTGTCCGGCGCGATCGGCGCGGCGCTCGCGTCGGCCGGTGTGTGACGGCCACCGAACCTCACCGGAACATCAACATGACTGACAGATTGCCTCCGTTCGATCCCGCATCGGCCACCGATGAGCAGAAGGCCGTGCTGGCCGACATCCTCAGCGGCCCGCGCGGCAACCTGAACGGGCCGTTCCTCGGCTGGATCGCGAGCCCCGAGCTGGCCCAGCACGCGCAGAAGCTCGGTGCGTTCTGCCGCTATCGCACGGGCCTGCCGCTGCGGCTGTCGGAGCTTGCGATTCTCGTGACGGCCGCACGCTGGCGCTCGCAGGCCGAGTGGCACATCCATCATCCGATCGCGCTCGATGCGGGCGTACCGGCGGCGACGGCCGACGCAATCCGGCTCGGCGTCGCGCCCGCATTCGAATCGGACGACGATGCGCTGATTCATGCATTCGCAAGCGAGCTGTACGATACGAAGCGCGTCAGCGACGCGACGTTCGCACGGGCGCAAGCGCGTTTCGGTCACGAAACCGTTGTGAATCTCGTTGCGTTGCTCGGCTACTACGCGCTCGTTGCGATGACGCTGAATACGTTCGGCATGCGCGCGGACGGGCAGACGGAATTGCCGTTTCCGGAGTAAGGGCGGCGCTTCGATCGTGCCGGAGCAGGGCAGCAATACGTCTGACGAACGTCACGCCGACCGGCTCCCGGCACAATGCAACCAAATGTATTCATGCGGGATCGACGGCCAATGGCCGCGTATGATGGCTTGTTCACGTCGACATGATCGGTGAGCAAGCATGACGAGTACCCGCAAGACCTTGATGATCGCCGGTGGGCTCCTGGTAGCCGCGGCCGGCACTGCCTACGTGATGCTTCTGCGCGCGGACCACCGTGCGATCGAAGACTCGGGCATTGGCGATTCGGCCGCGCCGGCGGCCGTCGCACCCGCGAACAACGATCACGCGGTGCAGGGCGCCATCGCGCCGTCGGCACCCGCCGCCGCGCCGCCGCCGCAACAGGCCGCTGTTCCGCCACCTCCATCCGCACCCGCGCGCGTCAGCGCCGCGCCTCCTTCTGCCCCCGCTGTACCGGTCGTCAGCGATAAAGCCCAGCCGGAGACGAAGCCGAGTGCGCCGCCGCCGAAGGTGAATGTCGTGACGGTCGATGCGCAGGATTCGACCCCGCCAGCGCCGCCACCGACCGCCAAACCGACCCAGCCGGCCGCACCCGCGCAGGTTACGCAACGCGCGCCGCGCAAGCGCGATGGCCTCGAACGCCATGAGGCCGCTGCACCGGCCGCGACGAAATCCGAAACACCGGAAACGGCTGCACTCGTCAGGGAATCGGCGAAGCTTGACCCGTCGTTGCCGCCGCCGCCGATGTCGTCGATGTCGGCAAGCGCCGGTTCGTACCGGCAGGGCGGTTCGTCGTCGGGTGCGAACCCGGTTGCCGCTGCGATGACCGAGCAACTGGTCCGGGAATCGAGTAACGTCAGGACGACGAACGACAGCTCGCCTTCGACGCCGAAGTGATTTTCGCGATGAGCGTTTGTCGCATGACGCAGGCGAGACTCGATCGTATCGTCGAGAGGGAATGCTGCGTGCGATGCGCCATTCGCGAAACGGATCCGCGCATGCGCTTCAGCCCCGCTTCAAGGCTTCGACGGTAACGACGCGCAATTTCCATCGAGTCGTTCGCCAGCAAACGCTCGTGCGACGAATCGAGCGGAATCGGGAAGCGAGCCGTTGACGGTTCCGGAGTGGTCGAGCGCCGGATAGAAATGCCATTCGATCCGGTCGCCGGCGCGGCAGGCGTCGGTGGCGAGTGCGATCTGGTCTGGCACGAACACGTCGCGATCCTTGCCGCCCGTGCCGATGAAGATCGGAATGTCCGACGTCAGCGCCGGATAGGCGGCTTCGCGCTGGATCGCCTCGAACGCCGGCTTTGGCGAACGCTTGAAGCTGGTGTCGTACGTGAGTTCGTCCGCGACGATCCTCGATTCGAGTGCATGCAGGCATGCGCGCCGGCTGAGTTCGAACGCCGGCATGGCATTCTCGTGCAGGTAGTCGGCAGGAACGAACGCGGGATCGAGCAGCGCCGCGGTACTGATGCGCAGCATGTCGTACGCGAAGGTCGGGACGACCGACTGGTGCGCGCGTGCCCGCTCGGTATCGGCCGCGTGGTTGTGAACGGCCGCATAGGGCGTGCCGGTTGCCACCACGCCGGCGATCGCCAGTTCGGGCGCATACGACTTCGCATAGACGGCCGTTGCAAAGGCGGCGCGTGCGCCTTGCGATTGCCCGAACACGACGGCGCGGGACGTCAGGTCGAAGTCGCCGTGCTGCACCGCGCGGATGCTGTCGAGAACGTTGTACGCGAGCGGGCGCGTCAGTCCGTAGGGATGCACGCCGGACGCGCCGAGGCCCTGATAGTCGGTCGCGACGATCGCGTAGCCGCGGGCGAGCCAGTCGTTCAGATAGCGCGTGTCGCGTTCGCTGCGGCGCGCCAGCGACGGTGCACACACGTTGGCGCTACCGACGGTGCCGTGTGCCCACGCCATCGTCGGCCAGCCGCCTCGCGGCGGTGTTCCTTTCGGCAGAAACAGCGCGCCCGACACGACGATCGGCGTGCGGCCGTCGACGCCGTCGGTCGATGTGTAGAGGATCCGGATGTTCTTGCCGGCTTCGGCGAGGCTCTGCTCGGTCGTCAGCGGTTCGGTGCGCAGCAATTGTCCGGGCGTTGCCGGAACGGTGTCGGTCCACGCATAGAAGGCCGGAACGCCGGTGTCCCGCCCGACCGGAAGCGGTTCGGCGGCAAGTGCCCACGTACCGACGGCGGCGCCGAAGGCGAGCATGACGAACGATTTGATTGGCATGCCGAGCATGTGTGGTCTTCCCTGGTTTCCGGGCCGGTTCGACGAAGCCTACGCCCGATCGGGGTGGCCGTGCAAACGGCGCGTCGACGAAGGGCCGCCGCGCGGGCGATGCAGCACGGCAGCCATCGATCGCTCACGCGACGGGTAGATAACGTTCCACCAGCCTCGCCCAGAATGCGGAGCCGACGACCAGGTTCTCGTCATTGAAGTCGTAGGTCGCGCTATGCAGCGTGTTCCCGCCGTCGGTCGGGCCGTTGCCGATCCGCAGGAATGCGCCGGGGCAGGCCTGCAGCATGTAGGCAAAGTCCTCGCTGCCCATCAACGGCGCCATCTGTTCCGTTACATGCGCCTCGCCCACCAGCTCTTTCGCGACTTCGATCGCGAGCGCGGTTTCTGCGTCGGTGTTCGTCACCACCGGATAGCCTTCCACATAGTCGACGACGGCGCGCAGGCCGTAGCTTTCGGCCTGTGCGTGCACGAGCGCAGTGATGCGTTCCTTCAGCATCCGGCGGACATTCACGTCGAACGAACGGACGCTGAGGCTCAATTCGACTTCGCCCGGAATCACGTTCGGCGCCGATCCGCCGGCGATCTTGCCGATCGTCACGACGGCCGACTGCGTCGGATCGACGTTGCGCGACACGATGGTCTGCAAGGCCATCACGATACTGCCTGCGGCGACGATCGGGTCGTTGGCCAGGTGCGGGCGCGCAGCATGCCCGCCCTTGCCGACGATCTTCACGAACACGCGGTCGCCTGCCGCCATGAAATGCCCCTTGCGGAACATGAACGTGCCGGCCGGCGCACCCGGATGGTTGTGCATCGCGAACACCGCGTCGCAAGGAAAGCGCGTGAACAATCCTTGCTCGACCATGCGCTTGGCCCCGCTGTCGAAGCCGCGTTCCTCGGCCGGCTGGAAGATCAGATGCACGGTGCCGTCGAATTGCCCGCGTTGTGCGAGGTGCCGGGCCGCGCCGAGCAGCATCGCGGTATGGCCATCGTGGCCGCATGCATGCATGCGGCCCGGGTGGAGGCTCTTGTGACCGAACGTATTGCGCTCGTCGATCGGCAGCGCATCCATGTCGGCGCGAATCCCGATGCGGCGTTCGTTCGAACCGCGTTGCAGCGTGCCGACCACGCCGGTGCCGGCGATGCCCGTCGCGACCGTGTAGCCATATTCCTTCAGGCGCGCGGCGACGATCTCGGCGGTCTGCACTTCCTCGAACGCCAGTTCGGGGCAACAGTGCAGCGTATAGCGGAGCTTGCGCATGTCGTCGGCAAGCGGCTGCAGGTCGGAGACGGAACTCAGGTCGGGTAGGAGCATGGGCAATCCAGGAAAAAGCGGCTGACTAGAAGGGGCCCCAGTGCAGGGCGACGCCGGTCGCAATCGCGACGACGCAGATGACGAACCACGCAATCAGCAGCGGCATGACGAAACGGACCCACTTGAAGTAGGGGATGCCGGACGTTGCGAGGACAGCCATCAGGACACCGGAAGTCGGGTTGAAGCAGTTGATGAAGCCTTCGCCGAGCAGCACGGCCTGCACCGTGACCTGCCGGGTCAGGTGCAGCGTGTCGCCAAGCGGCGCGAAGATCGGCACGAGGACGGCGGATTCGCCGGAACCGGACGAGATGCCGACATGGATCAGCGCGGCGCTCACGAACATGCAGATCGCCGCCATCGTGGAATCGAGCGGTGCAAGCATGCCGGCGAGCGAGTTGACGATCGGGTCCATGATTCTGCCGTCGGCGAGCACGATCGAGATGGCCCGCGCCATGCCGACCACGAGCGCACCCTTGACGAGCCCGCCGCAACCGTGGAGGAAGGTGTCCGCGATCGCGCCCGGGCGCATGCCGCTCACGATCCCGGCGGAGATCGCCATGACGAGAAACATCGCGATCATCTCGGTCTCGGCCCAGTGGCGCGTCGACGAACCGTAGACGAAGACCGCCAGGCAAGCGAGCACGATCCCGACCACGGCGCGTTGCCGGGCGTCGAACCTCCGCGCGGGCGTCGGCGCTGGCGGGCGGGCCGCCGAGGGTGCCGGGTCGGAAACCGCGGCGTCGGTCGTTCGACAGGCGCGTATGCGCCAGACGAGAAAGACGACGGTGGCGATGACGAACGCGCCATAGATGCACACGCGGAACGCCATGCCGGAAAACATCGGCAGGCCGGCCAGGCGCTGCGACAGTCCGGTCGTCACCGGATTGAGGATGCCCGTGTTGAAACCGGCGTACGTGCCCAGATACACCACGCCGGCGCCGATTTCCTTCGGCAGCCGCATCGATTCCGCGAGCAGCAACCCGAGCGGGACGAATGCCACGACCGAATTTGTCACGATGCCCAGGGTGCCGAGCAGCGAGAAGGCGATGCAAATGACGACGACTGTGATGTGTGCCCGGGCGCGATCTCCACGTTCGACCCGCGCGAGCGCGTTGCGCACCGCGCCGGTCGCTTCGAGCACGGCCAGTGCGCCGCCGGTAAACAGGATCAGAAAGATGATCGGCGCGGACACGGTCATCCCGTTGGCCAGTGCGACGAACATCTCGCCCGGCGTCACGCCGTGCTGCGCAACCGGCTTCAGGCTGCCCGGCACGACAAAGCGGATGCCGTTGCTGAGCGTTCGCGCAAACTCGCCGGACGGCACGATCCAGGTCGCAAGCGCAGCCGCCATCAACATGACGAACAGCAGCACATAGGGGTTGACCGGCTCGTTGCCGCCGCGTGCGCGGGCGGGCTGGCGCGGCTGTTCCGCGCGGTCGATCGGCCGGCTGACGTCGTTCATGTTGCTCCTCCGTGGATGTCCTCGAGTGGTAAGCCACCCTGTTTTCGGTCCGGCGCGGACGGGTTGCATGCGCGGCTCGGCTCCGGGGCGGAGTATCGGTGAAAACCGGTCTGGAAAGTTGCGTCGAACGCTGCGAGAATGTTGCTTTGAGAGCAACACTGGAGCACCCATTGGATACGGTCGAACGGAGTCTTCCGGAGCGCACGCTGCACTACCTGGTCGCGATCGCGACGTACGGCGGAATGCGTCAGGCGGCGCTCGGCCTGAATGTGAACGTGTCGACGATCAGCCGGCAGGTGGCCATTGCGGAGCGGGAACTTCGGCTGTCGCTCGTGACGCGCCGCGGCCGGAAAATGGAGCTGACGGAAGCGGGGCAGATGGCGGTCGATTATTTTCGCGATTGCGAACGCAATGCCCGCCGGTTTCGTGCGCAACTCGACGAGTATCGCGGCCTCAAGCGCGGGCAGGTGACGATCGCGGCGGGCGAAGGGGCGGTCGCGAGCCTGGTCGCGATGGTCCTGAAGCCTTTCCTGGACAAGTATCCGGGCATCACCGTGGAATTGCGTACCGGCTCGCTGCCGCAACTCCTGGCGATGACCCGCGAGGATCAGGTCGATATCTGCGTATCGATCGGCGCGACGACGGATCCGACACTGAATGCGCGGCTGTTCCAGAGCGAGCCCATCTGCGCGATCTTTTCGGTCGACCACCCGATGGCGTCGCGCAAATCCGTGAAGATGGAAGCGCTCGTCGACGAGCGTCTCGTCTTCATGCCCGCCGAGTTCGGGCTGCAGGCCCATGTCGATGCGATCCTTGCCGATATCGCGCGCGTGGTCGTGCCTGCATTTCGCTGCGACCGGTTTTCGACGGCAGTGGCGATCGCGGCGCAGAATCTCGCCGTCGCATTCATGACGCGCGGGGCGGCGCAGGAAAGGATCGCGGCGGGACAGGTCGTCGCGGTGCCGCTCGATCATCCGATCGCGCGGTCGTTCGATCGTTATGTGGTCACGCGCGCCGGGCGGCGGCTCGGTCCGGCCGCGAACTATCTGCGGCGGGAAATCGTCAGGTTGATGTCGACCGTGTAGCGACGAAGGCGGCGTTGGCCCGCGTCCCGCCACCACTCGGCGCAGAGGCAAAAAAAGACCCCGCACGCCGACCAAGGCATGCGGGGCCAAGAGAGACAATTCGTTGTGCTGCCGGTGCTGCCGGTGCTGCCGGTGCTGCCGGTGCTGCCGGTGCGTTAGGCGGCGACCGCTTCCTCTGCTTGCGGCTGCGTAGCGGCCACCGGCGTCACGTCCTGACGGATCAGGTGGTCGAACGCGCCGAGCGATGCCTTCGCGCCTTCACCCACCGCGATCACGATCTGCTTGAACGGCACCGTCGTCACGTCGCCGGCCGCGAACACACCCGGCACCGACGTCGCGCCGCGGGCATCGACGACGATCTCGCCGTGCTTCGACAGTTCGACCGTGCCTTTCAGCCATTCGGTGTTCGGCACGAGACCGATCTGCACGAACACGCCTTCGAGATCGATGCGCTGCGTGTCGCCCGAGCGCAGGTCCTTGTAGACGAGCCCGTTCAGCTTGCTGCCGTCGCCGGTCAACTCGATCGTTTGCGCCTGCGTGACGATCGTCACGTTCGGCAGGCTGCGCAGCTTGCGCTGCAGGACTTCGTCCGCGCGCAGTTGCGCACCGTATTCGATCAGCGTGACGGCCTTCACGATGCCGGCCAGGTCGATCGCGGCCTCGACGCCCGAGTTGCCGCCGCCGACCACCGCGACGCGCTTGCCCTTGAACAGCGGGCCGTCGCAGTGCGGGCAGTACGCGACACCGCGGTTGCGGTATTCGCGCTCGCCCGGCACGTTGATTTCGCGCCAGCGCGCGCCGGTCGCGAGAATGATCGTCTTCGCCTTCAGCACCGTGCCGTTCGCGAGGCGGATCTGGTGCACGTCGCCCGGAATCAGCGCATCGGCGCGCTGCACGTCCATGATGTCGACGTCGTACTGCTTCACGTGCTGCTCGAGTGCCGTCGCGAACTTCGGCCCTTCGGTTTCCTGCACCGACACGAAGTTCTCGATCGCCATCGTGTCGAGCACCTGGCCGCCGAAACGCTCGGCGACGACGCCCGTCGCGATGCCCTTGCGGGCCGAGTAGATGGCGGCTGCCGCGCCTGCCGGGCCGCCGCCGACGATCAGCGTGTCGAACACCGGCTTGTTTTCGAGCGACTTCGCGGCGCGCTCGCCGGCACCCGTGTCGAGCTTCGCGAGGATTTCCTTCACGCTGCTGCGGCCCTGGCCGAACGAGGCGCCGTTCAGGAACATCGTCGGCACGGCCATGATCTGGCGCGCCTCGACTTCATCCTGGAACAGCGCGCCGTCGATCGCGACGTGGCGGATACGCGGGTTGATCAGCGACATCACGTTCAGCGCCTGCACGACTTCCGGGCAGTTCTGGCACGACAGCGAGAAAAACGTTTCGAACGCATAGTCGCCGTCGAGCGCGCGGATTTGTTCGATGACGTCGTCGTCGAGCTTGATCGGGTGGCCGCCCGTCTGCAGCAAGGCGAGCACGAGCGACGTGAATTCATGGCCCATCGGGATACCGGCGAAGCGGATGCCGGCCGGCTTGCCGGGCTCGCCGATCGAGAACGACGGCTTGCGCTCGGCGTCGTCGCGGCGTTCGGTCACGGTCACGCGATCCGTCAACGACGCAATCTCGTTCAGCAGCGCCAACAGTTCCTGCGATTTCGCGCTGTCGTCGAGCGAGGCGACGAGTTCGATCGGGCGCGTGATTTTTTCGAGGTACGCTTTGAGTTGGTTCTTGAGATTGGCGTCGAGCATGGCGTTTCGGATTCCGTATTAATGATTATGGTCGGGCACGTCGTGCCGGAGGAGGGCGCGGGCCGCATGCTGCGGCGGCCCGCCATCGAGCGCCTCGTGCGAGGCGCGCGGAGCGATCGTCAGATCTTGCCGATCAGGTCGAGCGACGGGGTCAGCGTTTCCGCACCCGGCGTCCACTTGGCCGGGCACACTTCACCCGGGTGCGCCGCGATGTATTGCGCAGCCTGCACCTTGCGCAGCAGTTCGCCTGCGTCGCGGCCGATGCCGTTGTCGTGGATTTCGCACAGCTTGATCTCGCCTTCCGGGTTGATCACGAACGTGCCGCGCAGGGCCATCCCTTCTTCCTCGATCAGCACGTCGAAGTTGCGCGACAGCGTGAGCGTCGGGTCGCCGATCATCGGGTACTTGATCTTGCCGATCGTGTCCGACGTGTCGTGCCATGCCTTGTGCGTGAAGTGCGTGTCGGTCGACACGCCGTAGATTTCGACACCCAGCTTCTGGAATTCCGCGTAACGGTCGGCGAGGTCGCCCAGCTCGGTCGGGCAGACGAACGTGAAGTCGGCCGGGTAGAACACGACGACGGACCACTTGCCCTTGAAGTTCTCTTCCGAGACGGGCACGAAATCGCCGTTGTGGTAAGCGGTTGCCTTGAACGGCTTGATTTGGGTGTTGATGATCGGCATCTGGAGAATTCCTTGTCTTCAGTGGTGAGTGGAGTGTTGCCAGTATCCGGGTTCACCCTGAGTTTGTGAAATTGCTTGTTTCAATCCGGGGCATCGGGATTTTCTATCTGCTTCCGGCCCTTGATTTGTCGGCGTGAGCGCCGGGCACCCGGTGCGGGGGAGGGGCGTCAGTACGCGAAAGCCATGGGGGATCGACTCCAGGTCGCGCAGACGCCCGATCGGGTAGTCCGTGCCGGGGCGCGCGTTTACCACTCCGACTGCAAATCCTCGTGGCGGGTGACCGTGCGGCCTTTCCAGAGACCGAACACATTGTCAGCAAAAGTTGTCGCGTGCCGAGCGACATAGGCATCGATTGCGTCGCGGATGACGTCGGCGCAGGAGCTGTTCTTGAGCGCTGCGATGAAGGTCAGCGCGGCGTGCTGGTCATCCGATAGATCGACGGGAACTCTGCTCATGGCAATCTCCATTACAAGGAATGGGCATCATGGAGATCCGGCCGGGGATACGCAACGTCGTGGCTTGGCCGATGCGATTGCTGCTTCCGGAGGCGGGCTGAAGTCCCAACGCCGGCCCGCCCCGCTCAAATCCCCGCCATCTTCCTCAACCACGCCGCGAGCCGCCGTGCCCCATCCGGCATGTCCGCGTCCTCGCGCGTGCACAGGTAGTAGTCGCGCCCGTCGTCGAGTACGTGATCGAACAGCTTCACGAGCTCGCCGTTCGCCAGCTCGCGCTCGACCAGCGGCGCGCGCAGCAGCGCCGCGCCGAGATCCGCGCGCGCGGCGCTCAGCGTCAGTTGCCCATCCTCGAACATCGGCCCCACCGCATGCGACACATGCCGCACGCCGGCGCCCTGCAGCCAGTTGACCCACGTGCTGCGATCCTCGTCGTGCACGAGCGGTGCGCGCGCGAGATCGGCGGGCGTGCGGAACGGCCCGTGGCGCTTCAGGAACGACGGGCTGCACATCGGCACCATCGCGCCCGGCAGCAGCCGCTCGCAGCGGTAGCCTGGCCAGTCGCCGGTGCCGAAGCGGATCGACAGGTCCGACGCGTCGCTCCGGTAATTGCGGTGATGCGCGTACAGCACCGTGACGTCGACGTCCGTGTTGTCGGCGAGGAACGCGTGCAGCCGCGGAATGAACCAGCCGATGCCGAGCAGCGGGATCAGGCTGACGGTGATCTGCCGCAGCGACGAGCGGTCGCGCACGAAGCGCGTCGCGCTGCGCAGCACCGAGAACGCGGCGCTGATCGAGCGGTAGTAGTCGCGCCCTTCGTCGGTGAGCGCGAGCAGCCGGCCCTCGCGCACCGTCAGCGGCGTCTGGATGAACGCTTCGAGCAGTTGCAGCTGATGGCTGACGGCCGACGGCGTGATGTCGAGCTCGCCTGCCGCCGCGGTGACCGACCCGAGACGCGCAAACGCTTCGAATGCACGCACCGCACGCAGCGGCGGATCGTGCGGCAATTGTTCGATATTTTTCATGTGTCGAATTTTATCGAAAAGTCAGGGTAAGCGACAACATGAAAATATCCTTTGTTTACTGGGCTATACGTTAATGTGCCGAGAACGGCATAAGCATCCAACAATTGGGTATTTGGGGTTTGGGTGCTGAATATTTAATATTTTTCATGTTTTGATCCGATTCACCGATCCCCGCACATGAAAATCGCATTTCTCCACGCCAGCCTCGCATTCTCGGCCGCCGCCCTGGTCGCCTCCGTTCCCGCGTCCGCACAATCCGCGCCGCAGACGATCCTGATCGGTCTCGCCGCGCCGCTGACCGGCCCGTCCGCGCGGATCGGCAAGGATCTGCAGAACGGCGCGCAACTCGCGATCGACGACGCGAACGCGAAGCATCCGACCATCGGCGGCAAGCCGGTCGTCTACAAGCTCGTCGCCGCCGACGACCAGTCCGATCCGCGCACGGCCGTCGCGGTTGCGCAGCAGCTCGTCGACCAGCACGTGATCGGCGTCGTCGGCCACTGGAACACGGGCTGCAGCGTGCCCGCATCGCGCGTGTACCGCGATGCGGGCATCCCGCAGATCGCGCCGGCATCCACCGGCCATCAATACACGCAGCAGGGCTACGCGACGGCGTTCCGCATCATGGGTCACGACGATGCGGGCGGCAATTTCACCGGCGCGTATGCGGTGAAGACGCTGAAGGCGAAGCGCATCGCGGTGATCGACGATCGCACGTCGTTCGGCGCGGGGCTGGCCGACCAGTTCATTAAGGGCGTGCAGGCGAACGGCGGCGCGATCGTCGATCGCCAGTACGTGAACGACAAGACGACCGACTTCAGCGGCGTGCTGACGGCGATCAAGGGCAAGCGCGCGGATCTCGTGTTCTTCGGCGGCCTCGATGCGCAGGCTGCGCCGATCTCCCGCCGGATGCGCCAGCTCGGCGTGAACGCGCCGCTGCTTGGCGCGGGCGGTTTCGTGAGCCAGACCTTCCTGTCGCTCGCGGGCAAGGACGGCGACGGCGTGACGGCGCTCGAACCGGGCCTGCCGCTCGACCGGATGCCGGGCGGCAAGGCGTTCGACACGCAATACCAGGCACGCTTCCGTGCACCGATCGAACTGCATGCGCCGTTCGCGTACGACGCGGCCGCCACGCTGATCGCGGCCGCGCAGAAGGCCGGCACAACGCAGCCGGCGAAGCTCGTCGCGGCGGTGCGCGCGATCGACCGGCCGGGCGTGACGGGGCGCGTCGCATTCGACGCCGAAGGCAACCTGAAGGACCCGGCCTTCACGATCTACCAGGTGCGCGGCGGCAAGTGGACCGTCGTCGACGTGCTCGGCGGCGCGCGCACCGCAGCCAAGTAAGTAACAAGACAACCAAGACGATCCCCATGACAGAAGCGAACCCGACATCCGCCGACGCACCCGAGGACACGCGCCTCGGGATCCTCGCGCGGCGCCGCATCGAAGCGGAAATCATCAAGCCGATCTACGAGATCATGAAGCGCGAGTTCGGCACCGAGCGTGCGCAGGCCGTGATCGCGGAAGCCGTGCGCGGCGCGGCCGTCGACGCAGGCCGCACGTTCGCCGCGCAGGAGCCGGACGGTGCGAGCGTGAAGTCGTTCATCGCGCTGCAGGTGCTGTGGGAGAAGGACGATGCGCTCGACGTCGAGGTGCGGCGCGCGGACGACGCGCACTACGACTACGACGTGCATCGCTGCAGTTACGCGGAGATGTATCACGCGATGGGGCTCGGCGAGATCGGGCACCTGCTGAGCTGCGCACGCGACAGCTATTTCATCCAGGGCTATGCACCGGACGTCGCGCTCACGCGTACGAGCACGATCATGCAGGGCGGTAAGCGCTGCGATTTCCGCTACGCCCTGCAGCGCGCGCCGGAGCACGGCGATGCGTGACGACACCGTGAACGTGCCGCGCGTCGACGGCGATCGCCTGTGGGCGTCGCTCGAGCGAATGGCGCAGATCGGCGCGACACCGAAGGGCGGCGTCTGCCGCCTCGCGCTGACCGATCTCGATCGCGAGTCGCGCGACCTGTTCGTGCAGTGGGCGCGCGACGCCGGCTGCACGGTGCGCGTGGACCAGATGGGCAACGTGTTCGCACGCCGCGCGGGCCGCAATCCCGACGCCGCGCCGGTGATGACGGGCTCGCACGCCGATTCGCAGCCGACCGGCGGCCGCTACGACGGCATCTACGGCGTGCTTGGCGGGCTCGAGGTCGTGCGCGCGCTGAACGACGCGGGCATCGAGACCGAGCGTCCGGTCGATGTCGTGATCTGGACCAACGAGGAAGGCTCGCGCTTCGCGCCGGCGATGGTGTCGGCCGGCGTGTTCTCGGGCGTCTATACGCTCGAATACGGGCTCTCGCGTACCGACAGCGCAGGCAGGACGATCGGCGAGGAACTCGGGCGCATCGGCTACGCGGGCGCCGAACCAGTCGGCGGCTATCCGGTGCACGCGGCGTATGAACTGCATATCGAGCAGGGCCCGATTCTCGAACGGGCCGGCAAGACGATCGGCGTCGTGACGGCCGGGCAGGGGCAGCGCTGGTACGAAGTGACACTCACCGGCGTCGACGCGCACGCGGGCACGACGCCGATGGAGGTCCGCCGCGATGCGCTGGTCGGCGCCGCACGGATGATCGCGTTCATCGAAGTGCTTGGCCGACGTTATGCGCCGTACGCGCGCGCGACGGTCGGGATGATCGAGGCGCGGCCGAACTCGCGCAACACGGTGCCGGGCGGTTGTTTCTTCACAGTCGAATTCCGTCACCCCGACGATGCGGTGCTCGACGAACTGGACGCGGTGCTGCGCGCGGAACTCGCGCGCGTGGCGGACGAATCCGGCCTCGGCGCGCAGATCGAGCAGATCTTCACGTATGCGCCGATCCCGTTCGCGCCACGCTGCATCGACACGGTGCGCGACGCGGCCAAGGCGCTCGGGTTGTCGCACATGGATATCGTGTCCGGGGCGGGCCACGACGCATGTTATGTCGCGCGTGTCGCGCCGACCGGGATGATCTTCGTGCCGTGCGTCGACGGGCTGAGCCACAACGAGGCCGAAGCGATTACGCCCGAATGGGCGGCGGCGGGCGCCGACGTGCTGTTGCGCGCGGTGCTGCGGAGCGCGCAGGAAGCCTGAGCGCGATGCGTCCGGCCCGGCGGGAAGGTGCTCGCCGGGCCGGGCTTGCTTTTCTCTGGCGCGGCGAGCGCGTGCAATGCGCGTCAGGCCGGCGGTGAATGCCGATCGATATATCGGCGCATCACGTAGAACGCCGTATCGGCGCGACCGGGCATCGTCATCGGCGCGCCATCGGCCACAAATCCGAGTTTTTCATAGAACCGATACGCTGCTTCACGCGCCGTACACCACACGAGTGCAGCTCCGCGTGCTTCCGCGTGCCGCACGCAGACCTGCACCAGCACGCGCCCGAATCCCATGCCGCGCACGGCAGGGTCGACGGCCATTCCGCGAAGCCGCCACGCCGGCCGGGCAGGGTCGTCGTCGCGCGGCTCCTCGCAGAGCGAGGCGATCGCCACGAGGCTCGACCGGCCGTCGCGCACGCCGACGTGCAGCGTCGTCGGCGCATGGTCGCCGGCCAGTTCGCACGCGTTCAGATCGCCGTTCAGCAGGATCGTCGCCCTGAGCGGGTGCGTTTGCACGGCGTCGATCGGTGCGATGGTGAACCGCGTGTCGTGTGGCGTCATCAACGTTCCCAGGATGGTCCGGCTGCCCGTTACTTGCCGGCCTTGCGTTTTGCCATGTACGCGAGATACGCGACGATCTGGTCGAGTTCGCAGTCGCTCAACTGGTCGGGCGGAAACGCCGGCATGCTGCGGCCCGGCCAGTCGCGTACCGACGCCGGGTTGCGGATATAGCGGCGCAGCGCGGCCGGCTGGAAGTAGTCGACCGGATTCATCGGCGTGTTCAGGTCGGGGCCGGCATGGCTGCTGCCCGCACCGTCGAGCCGGTGGCAGGCGAGGCATTGCGTGACGAACAGCCGCTGGCCCGTGCGGGCCGGATCGTCGGCGGGCAACGCCGCATCGACGGCGAGCGAAGGCCAGCGCGCGAGCGGCGACGATTCGATCGTGACGCGCACGATCTGGTACGGCCACTGCTCGCCGCGCACCGACGACGCGTCGGGACCGAGCCAGACGAGGTAAAACGGCCCGGCGCTGACCTGCTTGCCGGGCAGCTTCGGCCACGGATGGGCCGGATCCTCGATCGCGAGCCACGGGACGGCGCGGGCCGGTGCATGGCGGCGCACGAGATCCATCGGCAGTTGCGCGGCGAAGCCGTCGGCCGCGCGCGTTTCGAGCACGCCGTCGGCCGGCAGCGGCGTGTCGCCGAGCAGAGCGGTGAACGGCACCGCGCGGAACGTCATCGGCCGGCCGTATGCGATGTCGCGCGGTACGTGGATGTCCGTCGCATCGGGGCGCGCGAGCAGCGTCTGCCGGGTGAGGGCGCGGGCCGTGCCGTCGGTGTCGAGTTCGAGTGTGGACTGCGCCGACGCGCGTTGTCCGAGCAGGCACACCGTCAGCAGCACGAGCGAAAACCACTGGCGCTTCAGCATTCGTTCTCCGGGAAGGGGCGTTCCGGCGGCGGCAGGAGGCGGGCACCGCGGCCGATGGAAGGAATCGGGCGACAGTCTATCCGGTACGCGCGGCGCTGGCGAATCCGGCGAGGGAGGTGCGATCGGAGCAAGCGCACGGTAGTATCGTGCGTCGACCCATACCCGGTGCGGCCATCCACATCCGGTGCCGGGCCGCGCACGCCACGATACCGTCGGCAACGTTCGACGCTACCGGACAACCCGCATGGACACTGCCGCAGACCGGGCGCTCGCCCATATCCGACAATCCTGGCCGCCGCCTGAGCGGCGAGGCGCTGCCTTCCCCGTTACGCTCAACTTCCATCCCGACACGCTGACTGCCGGCATCGGCACGCTCGAGCGGATCGTCGGCGACGGCCTGTATCGGTCCCAGTTCGAAACGGCGACGAGCAATGGCGGCATGACCGCGTACCCCGGTGGCGACCGCTGGCTGTGGGAAAGCAGGATGTTCGGGCAGGCGTACGACGATGCCGATCCCGCGCTGCGGCCGAAGTACGGTGCACTGAATCACCGTCTCGATCCCGTTGGCGGATCGAGACGCTTTGGATCGTGTCATTTGCGTCTGCGCAACGATGTGCATCGGCGAACGACCTTCTGCTATCCGGATAGCCATTACCAGCCCGCGCATTTCGCGATTCAGGACTGCACGGCGCTGATCTCGCTCGCGGCTGAAAACCGCGACGGGCTCGATGCGCTGCTCGACAACTACATCGAGGCGCAGGTTCACGGTGTGGTGAGTCTTGGCGACGATGTCGACGCGATCGTGCTCGATCCGAGCTATCGCGATACACCGGTCGAGGCGGCGGCGGGGCGCTCGGGCTGCCGGGTCGAGTGGCACGGCGGTTTCAGGCTGTCGCTGGATCGGCTGGCCGAGTGCGAGCAATTCCGCGGGCCGGCGGCGGCCGATGCCATTGCGCGGATTGCCGTTGACCGCGTCGTGACGCCGGCCGTGCTCGGCCGTGCGCGCGACGGCGTGCTCGATTATCAGACGGCGAAGTGGGTGTGGCATTGCGTGGCGCGGTTCGGCGAGGGTAACGGCCTCGCCGGCTGAACGGGGTCAACCGGGCGGGCCATGCCACGTTGCGCGCGTCGGGCCGTGCAGCGCCGTCAATGACTCGAACAGGGCACGTCACGCTTCGGCATCGGCGTGTCGCGCTCCGGTTCGAAATCGGCTTCGCGCGTGCCTGACGGCGTCAGCGACACGAAATGCATCGCCGTGCCGCCGGCCGGGAATCCGGCGATACCGGTCGAACCCCATGGAATCGGCGACCGCTGCGCGCCGCTCACTGAAATGTCCGACGCCCCGAGCGCGAGCGTCAGCAGCCGCCCGTCGCGGGTCGGCACGTACGCATGCGTGCCGGCAACCCCGATGCCCGACTCGCGTACCGACGCGGGCAGGCAGTCGAGCGTCGCCGTGCGGCGGCCGTCCGGGGCGATCAGCATCGCGACGCCGCGATCGTCTGCTGTCGTCGTGACGACGATGAAACGGTCGATCTCGGGCACATAGGCCGACGCGTACACGTAGTACCGGATCCTGTCGGTCAGCGTCCCGAGCAGGTCCAGCTTCGCGGTGACGGGATCGAACGTCGCGTATTCGAGCGTCGCGTCGGTGCTGCCTTCGATGAATTTCTGCCAGACGAGCAGGGCGGTGCGCGGCGAGCCCGCGATCACGGGCCACCACTCGCGGCGATGCGGCGCGACCGCGACGTGGTTCAGCACGTGTCCGGTTGCGTCGTAGGTTTTCAGGTAGACGCCGTTGCCGGTGCCGAGATTGTCGACGCCGCCGCCGTCGACCCAGTCGGCCGAATAGAACACGACGAAGTGTTCGCCGACTGTCGCGACGTGCCCGGAGTGGCCGCCCGACTCGACGTCGTTCGGGTAGGGCTTGATCGGCTTCAGGTCGCGGCGGTAGATGCCGTAACGCTGGCTGACTTCCTGCGGCGCGTTCCAGCCGTCCTCGAACGTGACGAAGATGTCGCCGCGCGCGTTCTGTGCAATCGATACAGGTTCCTGCGCTTCGGGACGGCTGATGAATGTACGAATGTGCAGCAGGCGCGGCTTGCCGGGCAGCCATTCGCCGACGTACACGTCATGCGGCCAGTTGCCGTTGCGCAGTGCGCCGCGCGGCACGATGCCCGAGCTGCTGAAGAACACCCAGCGTTTGCCGTTGCCGGCGTCGGCCACGCCGATGCCGTGCATGAAGCGTCGCGGGTCGCCGTTGTCCTGCGGCGATGCCGGGGCCGGAACGGTGACCGTATGCACGGCCGGCACGACGGCGAGGGCGCGCAGCGACACCGCGCCGACGCAGCACGCGCCGCAGAGCACGGCCGTGGCTGCGGCGCGCCACGCGGCCGTCTGCGCCGGGCGGGTTCGCCGCCTCATTCGACGGTCACCGATTTCGCGAGGTTGCGCGGCTTGTCGACGTCGGCGCCGCGCGCGCAGCCGACGTGATACGCGAGCAGTTGCAGCGGGATCACGTTGACGATCGGCGACAGCAGGTCGCCCGACTCGCGCACCCGGATCAGGTGCGTGTCACGGTCGGCGTCGATGTCAAGCTGGCTGCCGGCGAGCACGTAGAGCCGGCCGCCACGCGCGCGCACCTCGGCCATGTTGGACTTCAGCTTCTGGAACAGGCGGTCGTCCGGCGCGATCGTGACGACCGGCATCGCGCTCGTGACGAGTGCGAGCGGGCCGTGCTTCAGCTCGCCGGCCGCATAACCTTCCGCGTGGATGTACGACACTTCCTTGAGCTTCAGCGCGCCTTCCAGCGCGATCGGGAAGTGGATGCCGCGCCCGAGGAACAGCGCGTTCTCGGTGCGCGCGAATTTCGCGGCCCAGCCCATGATCTGCGTTTCCAGCGCGAGCGCGTGGCTGATGCGGCCGGACAGCGCGCGCAATTGCTTCAGGTGCATCGCGACGTGCGCCGCATCGAGCCGGCCGCGCAGTTGCGCGAGCGTCAGCGTCAGCACGAACAGCGCGACGAGCTGCGTCGTGAACGCCTTGGTCGACGCGACGCCGAGCTCGATGCCGGCCCGCGTGAGGAATCGCAGCGGCGCGTTGCGCGCGATCGTGCTGGTCGCGACGTTGCAGATCGCCATCGACAGCTCCTGGCCCATTGCGCGCGCCTGCTCGATCGCGCCGATCGTGTCGGCGGTTTCGCCCGACTGCGAGATGCCGACGACGAGTGTGCGCGGATCGGCCACCGTGTCGCGGTAGCGGAATTCGCTGGCGATCTCGACCTGCGCGGGAATGCCGGCGATGCTCTCCAGCCAGTATTTCGCGGTCAGGCCCGCGTAGTAGCTGGTGCCGCAGCCGAGCAGCAACACGCTCCTGACTTTCGACAGCAGCGCGCGCGTGCCGTCGGTCGCATCGAACAGCGCCGGCGAGATCGTGTCGATGCCGTCGAGCGTGCTGTCGATCGCCTTCGGCTGCTCGAAAATCTCCTTCTGCATGAAGTGCTGATACGGGCCGAGCGCGGCGTCGCCTTCGCGCGCCTTCACTTCGCACAGTGGGCGCCGGGCCTCGTGTCCGCCCGCGTCGACCACGGCGATGCGTTCCGGCGTGATCAGCGCGACATCGCCGTCTTCCAGGTAGACGAAGCGGTCGGTGAGGTCGCCGAGCGCCGCGCAGTCCGACGCCAGGTAGTTCTGCTCGGCGCCGATGCCGATCACGAGCGGCGAGCCGGCGCGCGCGGCGACGAGACGGCTCGCGCGCGCTCAGCACCGCGATTGCATACGCGCCGTGCAGCCGCTTGACGGCGCGCACGACCGCGTCGAACAGGTCGTCGCGATAGACGCTGTGGATCAGGTGCGCGATCACCTCGGTGTCGGTCTGGCCGCGAAACGTGTAGCCGTGCTCGCGCAGCTCCACGCGCAGCGCGTCGTGGTTCTCGATGATCCCGTTGTGCACGACCGCGATCGTGTCGCCGGACATGATCGGATGCGCGTTCATTTCCGACGGCGCGCCGTGTGTCGCCCAGCGTGTATGCGCGATGCAGGTCTGCGCTTCCAGGCCGAGCGTCAGCACGCGCGCCTGCAGGTCCGTCACGCGCCGCAACGTGCGTTCGCTGCGCAGGCGCCCGTCGTCCTGCACGGCGATGCCGCACGAATCGTAGCCGCGATACTCGAGCCGGCTCAACGCATTGACCAGTTGCGGCACCTGATTGTTCAGGCCGCTTGCTCCGACGATTCCGCACATGATTCACCTCGTCCAGAAGAAGTTGCCGGCCTGCCGGCGATGCGTGGCGGGGCGGCGTCAGGAGCGGCGCCGCGCGGCGCGGATGGCGTCCGTGCGCGGCGGCGCGTCTCCGCCGACTTACTCGCGGGGCTGCGGCCCCGCGTGGGCTACCCATTCGATACCGGATATCGATCCGTTCGCGTCGTGCGACGCGACGAGAATGCGTGTCGTGCGCTGCGCGCCGCGCCGGCGGGCGCCGGCCAGCGCGGTGGTCGGCACCGCGCGGACCTTCGCGCTGGCGGAGCGCCGCAGCATCTTCGAGACGCGCAGCCGGTAGGCGAGCGGATGCACGACGCGCCCGGCGATCAGCCACGTGACGATCGTGCCCGCGATGGTTACGATCGAGGTCGCGTAGAACACCATCTGCTCGATCGGCATCTCGGCCTGGTTGAACGGCAGCAGGTAGCGGTACGTATAGATGCAGATCGATGCCCATACGGCGCCGACCAGCGCGGGCCGCACGAGGCGGAACCAGACGACCTGCACGGAGCCGACGATGCGGCCGCGTTCGGCGATCATTTCGCGCGGGGTGCGCAGGGAAAGGTCAATAATCGGCGCGTTCTTCATGTTGAATGCCTCGGTCGGGGCTGACCCATACGGCCCGCTTGCCGCGGCCCCGCAGCACGACGGCCGGCAGGGCGACGACGGTGGTGATCATGCTGATCAGCCAGAAAGCAACGGGGTACCAGATGGTGTCCAGGAAATACATCAGGAGTTTTTCGTCATACTGACGATCGATCATGCTGCCGATGATCAGCTGCAGGATGCAGGTCGCAACCAGCAACATCCCGTGCCAGTGCGGCACGACCGATACGTGCCAGCTCGGCGGCAGCGGATAGACGACGTCCACCAGTGCGAGCAGCAGAATGAACGACATCGAATAGGCCCACGCGATGCCGATCAGGTACTCGACGAACAGCGGCCACATCATCAGCTGCGTCGGCCGCGCGAGCGTGCCCGCATATTTCATCAGCACCTGGATGCCGCCTTTCGACCAGCGCAGCCGCTGCCGGTAGAGCCCCTTCAGCGTCTCGGGCATCAGGATCCAGCTCAGCGCGTGCGGCTCGTACACGACGCGCCAGTCGCGGCATTGCAGCTTCCAGCTGATGTCGATGTCCTCGGTCAGCATGTCCGAGCTCCAGTAGCCGACGTCGGCGAGCGCGGTCTTGCGGAACATCGTGACGACGCCCGACACCGTGAAGATGCGGCCGTACACCTGCTGCGTGCGCTTGATCAGCCCGACGATCGACGAGAATTCGCCGACCTGCATGCGGCCGAGCAGCGACGTGCGCGTGCGGATGCGCGGGTTGCCGGTGACGGCGCCGACACCCGGATCGGTCAGGAAGTGCTCGAGCATCCAGCCGATCGCGTCGTGCGCGAGCAGCGAATCGCCGTCGATGCAAAGCAGATACTCGGCGTTGGATACCGCTGCCGCGGTGGTGAGCCCGACCGCCTTGCCTTCGTTGCGCGCGTGATGGATCACGAGCAGCCGCGGGATCTCGACGGCCAGTTCGTTGAGGATCTCGCCGGTGCGATCCTGGCTGCCGTCGTTGACCGCGATGATGTCGTAGTTCGGATACTGCATCCTGTTCAGGTGGCCGATCACGCTGCGCGCGTTCGCGGCTTCGTTGAAGCAGGGCACGATGATCGAGATCTTCGGGATGCCGCTCGACGCGATCGTCCGTGTCGACAGCTCGCGACCTTCTTCGAGCAGGAAGTAGTGCACGACACCGCCGATCATCCACAGATACGACATGAAGAAGGGGTAGTAGAAGACGAAATCCTGCAGGCGCGTGATGAGGCTGTGGGTGGTCATGGCGTCTTCACCCCCTTCGATTGTTGCATCTGCATCAGCGCGTTGATCGAGGTCGGATCGAGGCGCGACTTCAGCGACATCACGTCGCGCATCGCGTCGAGCTCTGGCTGGCCGTTCAGGAAGTTGTCCGGGTAGTAGCCGAAATTCACGGCGCCTTCGCTGCGTAGCCGCCGCATCTGGGTGAGCAGCGTGCTGGCCGGCACGTCCTTGTGCGCGCGCCAGTCGTACGATTGCAGTTCGAACACGGTGCGCTGCAGCCCGAGCTGCTTCGCGCGCACGGCCCGCACGAGCTGGTCCAGCCAGCCTTCGGGGTCCTTCGCCTGCTCCATGTACGGCATCGCCATCAGTGCGACGTAGTCGTAGGCGGCGAGGAAATCGTCGTAGTTCTGCGCATACCACGCTTCCGACTCGGGCTTGAGCACCGGCAGCGCGAAGATGTTGCGCACGGTCAGCACGTCGCCGACGTTCTGGTGGGCCAGCACGATCTGCTCGAGCTGCCGGGTCAGGTCGATCAGGTAGCGCGACTTCTGGCGGGTCCAGCGCTTCATCAGATCGGGGTTCTCGCGGATCTTGCCGACGTCGGCCGGCAGCCCCCACTGCGCATAGGTGCTGAGCGCATGCCGGCCCGCATCCTCGTAGTCGTCGAGCACGGCGTCGTCGCTGAACAGGATGCCGCTGAACGACGCGTGCTTGCTGAGGTCCTCGTAGATCTGCTGGATCATCAGCCGCGCATCCGGATCGAACGGGCTCAGCCGGAACAGGCGCGTGCCGTTCTCGCGGGCCGGCGCGCCGCCGTATGCGCTGACGGCCTCGAGCCCACGCTGCTTGTCGGCCGGTGGCCGGAACGCGAGCACCGGCATCCATGCGTACACCTGCACGTTGGAGCGCGTGTTGAGCTGCCACGCGGCACGCGAGAACAGGTCGGCGCGCATCGGCAGGTGCCGGTTCGGGAAGTACACGGATTCGGCCACGCCGGTGCCCTTCGGATCCGCAAAGGCCTGCAGATAGACAGATTTCGGCTGCATCCGGTAGATGCGCTCGATCAGCTTGCCGAGATTCGCCTCTTGTCGGGCGGGATCGGGATCGTAGACCTGGTCGAGATCGACCTGCACGGTGCGCTCGGGCACGTCGACGTCGCCGCGGTTGGACGCCGGCTCGCGCATCGAGCGCTCGAACCCGCCGATATCGACGTCGTACATCATCAGGATCCGTCTCAGCCGGTCCAGCGGCACTTCCGGCGTATTCGGGCCGGCGTCGAGGCTGAACTGGATGTCCATGCCGAGCGACGTCGATATCTGGCGCACGGGCTGGTTTTCCGCGCCGTATGGCCACACCATCGAGCGGGCGACGATGCCGGTGTGTTCGCGGATCTGCCGCACGCATGTCTGCAGGTCGTCGTGCACGCGCGCCGCGAATTCGGCGTCGGTTTCATAGCGTTTCTGGTCCTGCAGGTAGAGGTGCGACGTGGTCGCCGGCAACTCGTTGCCTTGCGGATTCGCAATCGCGCCATGATGGAGGTTGTGGGTGTGGCAGCCGAGCTCGACGAGGTGAGACTGGCCGAGCTGTTTTACTTCGTCCCACGACATGAAGTAGTCGCGCGGCACCTGGACCTTGTCGCTGATGCGGATCGGCGTATCCGCCGGCGTATCGATCCACGCGGTGACGATGCCCATCACGGCCGGATACTTGAAGCGCTCGAGCAACGGCAGCACCTTCGTGTAGTGACTGCGAAAGCCGTCGTCGAACGTGAGCAGCACCGCGCGCGGCGGCAGCGGCTTGCCGCCGTGCCGCGACTCCTCGATCTGCTTGACCGTGATGGTGTGGTAGTTGTTGGTCTGCAGCCACGAGAAGATCGCGGTCAGCGTACCGGTATCGACCGCGAACGGATCGATCATTGCCGACGGTGACGAAAACGACGCCATCAGGTTGTCGCGCACGTCGTGCATGCAGATCACGCGGAACGTCTTGCCGTCGGCCGGATCGGACGGCGGCAGCAGGTCGATCATCTTGGCGTTCGTCACACCCGGGAACAACGAACAGGCGGCAAACGTGCCCAGGCATCCGCACATGAAGGTCCGTCTGGTTTGCATTGCGCGATCTCCTTGCTAGAACGGCAGGTTGACCGACAGGAAGCCGGTTTCGGAGCGCTCGCGCTGGCCGTCGTACGCGTGGCTGCTGACTTCGACGCCGTAGGTCAGCGTGATGTCGTGCTTGAACGTCCACGCGTGTTCGAGGCGCGCGCTCCACAGCGGGCTGGTGCCGAAGCCGCGCTCGTTGTACACGCCGCCGGACGCCGACAGGCGCTGCTGCAGTGACATGTCGCCCTTCTTCCATAACGTCAGCTGGTGCATCACGGTTGCCGCGGCCGCATAGTCGCGACCGGGGCTGAAGTAGGGCGCGTCCTGGCGCGTGTTGCTGTCGGTGCCGAGATCCAGCGACACGTTGACGAGCTGGTTGGCGGATGTGTACACGCGCTGCGTGGCGCTCGCCGCGATCTCCTGGTGCAGGTTCGAATCGCTGTAGCGGCTCACGCCGTAGCTCAACTTGACCTCGCGGCGATCGTTCTGGCGATACACGATCGCGACGTTCGCGGAGCGTCCCCAGACGTGGGCGGCATAGGCCTTCCACGGCAGCGAGTTGTCGTTGGTGTCGAGCCCGGCGCTGACCGTCCAGTAGTCGTTCAGCGCGTAAGCGATCGACCCGCGGCCGCCGGTTCGGCCGTCCGTGCCGAACGAGCGCGTGACTTCGCCCTGCACGGTGAGCGGGCCGTGCCGGTAGTCGCCGCCCACGCCCGTGCGCGTGCGGCTGACGTTGCCGCCGTCGGTTTGCGCGTAGCCGAAGAACGTATGCGAGAAGACCCGCCAGTTGTCGCCGAACGGTTGCGAATACACATAGCTGTCGGACGAGAAGCTGTTGTCCGCCAGCGCGCTGTTGCCGTGCTCGAAGCTCAGGTCGGTCGTGAATACGGGGCTGCGGTACGCGTTGTAGTCGCGCTTGAAGCCGCGCACGGCGCCGCTGTCCGGGAACGTGTTGTCGAGGGTCTGGTCGACGGTCTTCGCGGACGCGTAGTCGTCCGCCGTGAGCGACGCGCGGCCGAGGCCCGCAAGCATTTCGACGCTGTCCGGGTGATCGGTCAGCGACGCACGATACATCGCGATGGCCTGGCGCGGATGCGACTGGCCCGATACCGCGTCGGCGTGCGCGGCACGGATCTCCGCGTTGAACGGCACCTGTTGCTCGAGCTGTTCGAGCGCGGCGATCCCTTCGTCGACGCGACCCGTGAAGATCAGGTATTGCGCGCGTAGCCGGTAGTAGCGCAGGTAGTCGCTTTCTTCCGGGCCGACGCTCGTCACCTGTTTGGCGGGCGGCAGCGACTTGCCCATCTCGTCGAGCACCTGCTTCGCGTCCGCCGCGCGCCCCTGGTCGACGTACGACCAGAACAGCCCCTCGCGCAGTTCGATCGGACGCGTGCGGGCGCGGTACTGGAAGCCGCGAGTCGCACGGTCGGTCGGCGATGCGGTGGCCTGCTGCAGCGCGCGCTGGTACACGGCGTTTGCCTTCACCGGTTCGCTCAGGTACAGGTAGGCATCGCCGACGGCCGCGAGCGCGTCGATCGAGATTTCCGCGTTGGAGGGAATCGTCTCGAACGTCGCGACGGCCTGCTTCATGTCGCCGCGTGCCGCGTAGGCGACCGTGCGGTCGCCCGCGAGCGCCGTCCTGACCGGCGTGTACTCCGGCGTGGCCGGCATCCGCTTGTCGAGGTCGTCGGCCGCGCGTAGCGCGGTGTCGAGACCGTCGAAGCGGTCCGAACTCGTCATTGAACGCGACTTGTCGCGTCCGCCGCGCACTTGCTGGCGAATCGACAACTCTTCCAGTTGCGCGATGTCGACCGCCGAGAATGCGTCGGGCCGGGCCTTCGCTTCGTCGAGCGCCTTGATCGCGCCGCCGCTCGCCGCGAGGCCGAACACGTCGTTGCGCACCGTCGCGACATCGGCGGTACGGAGATTCGGCGCCTGCGGATTCAGCGTTTCGACGTCGGGTCCTTGCGATCGCTGGATCGGTTCGCCGGGGAGCTGGGTGCCAGGCGTCTGCGAATTCGGCACCTGGGGCGACGGCGGTTGCGAGCCGGGTGTCTGCGTGACGGGGGCGGGCGAGTTCGGCATCGGGGTGCCAGATGCCTGTGCGGTCAGCGTCGTTGTGGCGGGTGGTGCGGTGGTCGCCGGCGGTGCGGCTTGCGGCGGCGTGCCCGACGTGTGCGGGACCGGTGCTGGCGTATTCGGCTGCGCGGTACCGGATGCCTGCGCAAGCTGCATCGGGGCATTCGACGTGAGCGCGCGCGATGCCGACGTAATCGGAGGTGCGGCGTCGAATGCCTGTGCAAGCTGCATCGGCGCGTGCGACGTCTGCGCGACCGGGGCCGGCGTATTCGGCGATGTTGTACTCGGCGGCGGGGCGTCCGGGTCCACCACGACCGTGGTCGGCATGGCCGGTTTCGGTGCCTGCGCGATCTGCATCGACGCATCCGATGCCTGTGCGATCGGTGTCGGCGCATGAGGGGGCAGCGTGCCCGAATCCTCGGCGATCTGTATCGACGTCACGCTCGCTTGCCGGGCGGGCGCAAGCGCACCCGGTGCGGATCCGGCGATTTCGCTCGCGCCACGCGGTTCCGCGTCGCCTTCGGCGGAGAAACAGGGGCCCGACGCGACGAGCAGCAATACCAGCGGCGCATGCAGGAGGATCCGCCGGTTGGACGGAGCGACGGTGGTGCATTGTTGTTTCCGGTTGTTGTCCACGGTGAGCCCTCACTCTAAAACGATCACATCGGTTGCTCGCCCGACGACGCTCGTCGCTGGCCGCCGCACCGCCGGGCGGCGAGGCCCGGCGGCGTCCGACCGGTTCACAGGCGTTTGCGGACCGCTTGCCCAAGCAGCGCACGCGATTCGCTGTTCTTCGGGTCGATCGCGAGCGCACGGCTCGCGTTTTGCTCCACACAGTTCCACTCGTCGATCTGCGCGCACGAGCGCGCCTTTGCCAGCGCACGCGCACCTTCCAGTTCTGCGTGCGTGACGCTTGCCGTCTGCATGCGCGCCGTGTCGGCGCCGTACGAGCGCGGCTTCGGCGCGTAGTCCAAACGCTTTCTGGTGCCAGCCAGCGTTTCGATTCGCGGCGGGTGATGCACGGCGCCGTGCCGTGCGACGGCGCGGCCGGAGGCTGGCGCGGCATGTGTATTGGCTGCCAGTGTCATAAGCGCGGCATGGGACGGCTGCCGGCGTGTTGTACCGGTGCCTGGCGTGGTCCGCGGCGCGGCTTCCGGTTCGAGCGCGACCGAGACGGGCGGCACGGTCGACGTCTCGCGCACCGTCGAGGCGGACGGCGGCGTGACCTGTTGTGCAATCGTCGATGCGGGTGCGACCACGGCCGCGACCGTCGTGCCGGAAGCACCGGTTGCGCGGGAAGTCGCGGCGACGATCGCCTTGCGGTATCTCCCGACGGCGGTCGTGATCACACGGGAGATGTCGTGCGCCATGCTCGCGTGGCCGACCACCGTGTCTCGTTCGGCATACGCGAAGAGGCCGAAGATCGCGGCGAACGCGACGAAGCTGAGTGCCGCGTTCTTTCCAGGGCCCCACGTGGGCTTCGGCTGGCTGGCGGGTGAGTCGTCCGGTCGTTCTGCACGAGTCATTCAATGCTCCTCGATTCGATACGCTGCGGTGAATGTCGTGATCGGGGCGGATTCAGGCGGCGTTCACCATCGCAACTGCGTGGTGAGCGTGCCCGTTTCGACGATCGCGAACTGTGTGGCGCCTTGATAGGTCCCTTCGACCCGGTAGCTGGCATCCGGCACGCTGAACAGGCAGCGTGACCCCGATGCGTTGAATTCGACGAGCACACGGCCATGTCGCCGCAGGCGTACCTGCACGTTGGCAAGCGGCTGCCCGGTACTGGCGGAAGCAAACGACACGCCCAAGTTGTAGGGCCGTCCGTCCGGGGGAAGCGGTGCGGTCCCGTCGATCCGTGCGTCGCCGCAGATATACGAAATCACGTAGCGATTCGCGCCGGGACCGGACGCGGGGGCCTGGGCCATCGCGTTCATGCAGAGCGCGGAGATGAAGACGCTCAGGAAAGGGCGAGCATGCTGTCGATACGAGGAAGACATTGCAACCTCCCGTCCGGAATCAATCACAGGTATTTATTCCGAGTCTGATTTGCCAGCGTTCTTTTTGCGACACGCTATTGATACACGATGGTTTTTGAACCAACAACCGCATGTGGCTGGAATGGCACGAGGCGAAATATCCTATTTAAATAGGATAACGACGGATTTGTCTGACTCGCTTAATGCAGAAGAAAGTCGATATTGCCGAATATGATTATTGCTCGTCGGTAGCGATGATCGAGCACGCATTGAATCACGTCGGAGGTATCGAAGTTTGTGCCGAACAGTAACGACTGATAAAAGGAATTTTTGCGGCTGTGTTCGAGACGAATCAATGAAGGTTCGGATACAGGTTACGCATCGTGAAAAGAGGGTGCGACGTTTTTGTGATTTTGGACTGTTACAGGTAAACAGAAACTTTTAATTTGTTCTGTAACAGGGTATTTCTGCCCGGAAAATCAGGCTGAATATTCGGACTTAATGGCGCAACAGTAAAAAATACGATATTGAAACGCAAACGTTTGCGTTTCGTCTGATGTCGATTTCGGGCCCGGCACCGGGATTTCACCGACTGCGGCGGGATTGCCGATTGCGGTTTCGGGAAAGGGCATTCACGCCGTGAACCCGCACGGCGCGAATGCAGGGGTCAGCGGCTGCCGCCGGCGATTCGACGCGCAGTGCGCATCGCCGGCGCGGCGGCCTGCTCCGCGCCGAGCGCACCTTCGATCGCCGTGCGCGGCCGGTTCATGATGTAGGTCCACAGCTGCTCGGCCGCGAGCCCGCGCTTGCGTGCCGATCGATACAGGCGGATTTCGAGTTCGGTGATCCAGTCGCCGGTGCCCGCGCACACGAGCGTGCCGTCCGCGAGCTCCTTCGCGACGCAGCTCTCCGGCAGCCAGCCGATCCCGTGCCCGGCGACGACCATGCCTTTCAATGCCTCGGACATGTGCGTCTCGAAGCAGCGTTGCAGCACATACGGCTCGGTCGCGTTCAGCAGCAGCATCTCGACGATGTTGCCGAGGAACGCGCCCGACGAATACGCGAGCAGCGGCAGCGGGGCGTCGGGCGTGCCCGGCAGCTGGAACACGGGGTTGCCGCGCGCATCGGGTGTCGACACGGGCAGGATCCGCTCGACGCCGAGGCTGACGAACGGGAAGTGATTCGGATCGAGCACGATCGGCAGTTGCGGATGGTGATAGCCGAGCAGCAGATCGCATTCGCCTTCGACGAGTTGCTGCACGCCTTCCGGCACGTTCACCGCGTTCACGCGCGCGGTCACGTGGCCGACCTCGCCGTTGAGCTGCTTGAGCCATTCGGGAAACAGCGTGAAGACGAGCGTATGCGCGACGGCGAAACGCACGACCTGGTCGCTGGCCGCGAACTGGTCGTAGCCGTTCACGAGATTGCGCGCCGCATACATGCTGCGCAGGATGTCCGCGGCGAGCCCGCGGAACATCTGGCCGGCCGGCGTCAGCGTGATCGGGTTGATGCTCCGGTCGACCAGCTTCGCATCCATCCAGGTTTCGAGCGCGGCAATTCGTCTGCTGAATGCCGACTGCGTGAGGTGCCGGTTACGTGCGGCCCGGGAGAAGCTCTTGGTATCCGCAAGGCTCAGGAAATCTTCCAGCCACTTTGCTTCCATTTCGATCGTCGCTTTTTATAGTCGGGCGCCTGAGGGCGGCGGCACCGTGTGCTGCACCAATTTTCTAGCGTACCGCGCCTCGCGTGGGTCGGCCCGATGTTTTTTTTCGATGGGTGTCAGTCGAAATATGCATGGGCGTTGTCGGCGGGATTACGGCTACATAGCGTTGAGGTGCCGGACCCGGCTAACCGGACAGTTCACAGCGTCGAACTGCCGGCACGCCGCAGACGGTACTTCCCCCAGGGCCGGTTGCGCCGTGCGCGTGCCGGCCCGCCTCCATGGCGGCGGCCCGGTGCCCGGTCGCGCCGTTTTTTGTGCAGTGCAGATTGCACAATCGTGACACGCGGGGGAACTATGTTCGAAAGACGCGGCGCAGCATCGACCGTGCGCACTCACGGCGCACGCGGACGCACGTCGCGTCGGGCGCTGCACCGTTGTGGTGCGCAATGCCGCGCGGGCGTGCCTGGCGTGGCGCAAAAACGGGGGGATATCGAGGAGATTGCACAAGGCACGTTCCTTGCACAGCATTGATTACGCCGGTCCGGCATGCGCAATGCCGGGGAAAACGATCGATGGAGAAAAGATCGATGAAGCCATTCGATGAAATGCTGCAATCCGGCGACATGGTAAGGGCGCCTTACGCGCGCCTGAAGCGGTGGCTCGACACGCAAAATCCCGCGAGCCTCGCCCAGAAAGCCCACGACGCGGAAGGTGTGTTCCGCAAGACGGGCATCACGTTCGCCGTTTACGGCGACGCAGAGGCCGCCGAGCGGTTGATCCCGTTCGATATCGTCCCGCGCATCATCTCGGGCGCGGAATGGAGCCGGCTGTCGCTCGGGATCGAGCAGCGCGTGATGGCGTTGAACGCCTTCCTCGACGACATTTATCACCGGCAGGAGATCGTGCGCGCGGGCATCGTGCCGAAGCACCTGATCGCGCACAACGAAGCATTCGTGCCGGAAATGATCGACTTCCGGCCGCCCGGAAACGTTTACACGCACATCATCGGCGTCGACATCGTCCGTACCGGCGAGAACGAGTTCTACGTGCTGGAGGACAACGCACGTACGCCGTCCGGCGTGTCGTACATGCTGGAAAACCGCGAGACGATGATGCAGCTCTTCCCCGAGCTGTTCCAGCAGGTGAAGGTGCGCCCGGTCGAAACCTATCCGCAGTTGCTGCGCCAGTCGCTCGCGGCCGTGTGCCCGCCGGGCGGCAACGCCGACAACCCGACCATCGCCGTGCTCACGCCCGGCATCCACAATTCCGCGTACTACGAACATTCGTTCCTCGCCGACCAGATGGGCGTGCACCTCGTCGAGGGCAGCGACCTGCAGGTGATCGACGGCCGCGTTGCGATGCGCACGACCGAAGGGTTCCGCCCGATCGACGTGCTGTACCGCCGCGTCGACGACGCGTTCCTCGACCCGCTCACGTTCCGCCCCGATTCGGTGCTCGGCGTGGCGGGGATCATGGACGTGTACCGCGCGGGCAACATCACGATCGCGAATGCGCCCGGCACGGGCATCGCCGACGACAAGGCGATCTACTCGTACATGCCGGAGATCGTCGAGTTCTACACGGGGCGCAAGGCGCTGCTGGAGAACGTGCCGACCTGGCGCTGCGGCGAGGCCGACAGCCTGAAGTACGTGCTAGAGCATCTCGACGAACTGGTCGTGAAGGAGGTGCACGGCTCGGGCGGCTACGGGATGCTGGTCGGACCGTGCGCGTCGAAGGCCGAGCTCGAGGCGTTTTCCGCGAAGCTGCGCGCGCGCCCCGCGAACTACATCGCGCAACCGACGCTCGCGCTGTCCACGACGCCGATCCTGACCGACGCCGGCCTCGCGCCGCGCCACGTCGACCTGCGGCCGTTCGTGCTGGTGTCGGACCGGATCCGCATCACGCCGGGCGGGCTCACGCGCGTCGCGCTGAAGGAGGGATCGCTCGTCGTCAACTCGAGCCAGGGCGGCGGCACCAAGGACACCTGGGTGCTGGCCGACTGAGCCGGACGCGACCGCGCGCGCCGCAACCGGCGCGCCAACCGAACGAAGACGGAGTGGACACGAGATGCTTCTGGGACGTACTGCAAGCGGTCTCTACTGGATGTACCGCTATATCGAGCGCGCGGAGAACATCGCGCGCATCGTCGATGCCGGGCTGCGGATGGCGCTCACGCGCACGTCCGACGCGCCGGCCGAATGGTCGTCGGTGCTCGTCAGCTCGGGCACGGACGACGGCTACCGGCAGAAATACGATGCGTATGCGGCCGATACCGTGACCGACTACCTGCTGCGCGACCGCGACAACCCGTCGAGCGTGCTGGCGTGCATCGAGGCCGCGCGCTCGAACGCGCGGATGGTGCGCACTGCGCTGACGCGCGAGGCCTGGGAGAGCGTGAACGGCGCGTGGCTCTCGTTGCGCCGCGCGCTTGCGGAGCCGGTGCCGGAGAGCGAACTGCCGGCCGTGCTCGACCAGGTGAAGCGCGAAACCGCGCTGATCCTCGGCAGCTTCTACAGCACGATGCTGCGCAACGAGATCTTCGATTTCGCGCAGATCGGCGCATTCATCGAGCGCGCGGACAACACCGCGCGGATCATCGACGTGAAGTACCACCTGCTGCTGCCGTCCGTGTCGCACGTCGGCACGATCCTCGACAACTATCAGTGGGAGACGATCCTGCGCTGCGTCGCGGCGCACCGTTCGTACCGCTGGGTGTACGACGTGCAGTACAAGCCGATGAACATCGCCGACTACCTGATCCTGAACGGCCGCATGCCGCGTTCGCTGCGTTATTGCTACGGGCGCGTCGTGTCGAGCCTGAACCTGCTCGCGAAGGATTACGGCGTGACACACCCGTGTCACGACACGGCCACGAAGATCCTGCAGATGCTGTCCGATACCTCGGTCGAGCGGATCTTCAAGAGCGGCCTGCACGAGTTCCTGACCGACTTCATCGGCCGCAACAACAGCCTCGGGATCGAAATCGCCCAGGCTTACAACTTCGACTGAGACTTGCCATGCGACTCGCCATTCGACACATCTCGCGTTATCGGTTCGACGATCAAGCCACCCATGCGCTGCAACGGCTGCGGCTGCGCCCGCAGTCGGGCCCCGGGCAGACGGTGCGCGCGTGGCAGGTCACGATCGACGGCGTCGAGCCGTCGCTGTCGTACGCCGACGGCCTCGGCAACCGGATCGACCTCGTGCGTCACGACCGCGGCGCGAAGGCCGAGATCGTCGTCATCGCGGCCGGCGTCGTCGAGACGCAGGACCGCGCGGGCATTCTCGGGAATCCTGAGGGCTATGCGCCGCCGTGGATCTTCGAGCGCGAGACCGCGCTCACGAAGGCTGGCGACACCGTGCGCGAGCTCACGGAAGCGCTGCCCATCGATCCGCACGGCCTCGACGCATTGCACTGGCTGATGACGGAAGTGCACGGCCGCATTGCGTATGCGCCGAACCTGGCCGCCGACGCGCCCGTCGATGCGGAAACCGCGCTGCAAAGCGGCGAGGGCACGAGCCGCGACCACGCGCATGCGTTCATCGCGGCCGCGCGCGTCCTGAAGATTCCCGCGCGCTATATCTCGGGCTACGTGCTCGCCGACAGCGCGATGCAACGCATCGCCGATGCGAAGCAGAACGCGGGCGACGTCGAAGAGGAGGAGGCGCTCGCGCTGCAGAGCGGCGAGGGCATGCAGCAGGTGCTCGGCGCGTCGCACGCCGCGCAGTCGCAGGGGCTGCCGCAACCGGCGCTCGGCGCGCAGCCGCTGGCCGCCGCGCTGATGCAGCAACCGGCCGGCCATGCGTGGGCCGAGGCCTATGTGGAAGGGCTCGGCTGGGTCGGATTCGATCCGTTCATGAACCGCTGCCCGGACGAGCGCTACGTGCGCATCGCGGTCGGCCTCGACTATCGCGACGCGCAGCCGGTGACGGGGCTCGGCGCGACGGCCGTCGGCGTCGAGATCAGCGTCGTGCAGACGCCCGAGCTCGTCTGACCCGACGCACGCTTTCGCCGAATCCGCCATGCCGGGCCGCCGCGTCGAGTGCGACGCGGCGTGCGCGGCCGGCCCAACCCGAACCGAGCTCCCATGTCCATCCACGTCGCGCTGCATCACACCACCCGCTATCGCTACGACCAGCTCGTCAACCTCGGCCCGCAGGTCGTGCGGCTGCGTCCCGCGCCGCATTGCCGGACGCCGATCCTCGCGTATTCGATGACGGTCGAGCCCGCGCAGCACTTCATCAACTGGCAGCAGGACCCGTTCTCGAACTATCTCGCGCGGCTCGTGTTTCCGGAGCGCACCGAGCATTTCGAGATCACGATCGATCTCGTCGCCGAGATGTCGGTGTACAACCCGTTCGACTTCTTCCTCGAAGCGAGCGCCGAACAATACCCGTTCAGCTATGACGACGCGCTGAAGACCGAGCTTGCGCCGTACCTCGTGTGCGATCCGCGGACGAGCGCTTCGCCGCTGTTCCGCACGTATCTCGACGGCGTCGATCTCACGCCGGCCGGCACCGTGAACTTCCTCGTCGCGCTGAACCAGCAGCTTCAGCGCGACATCGGCTATCTCGTGCGGATGGAGCCCGGCGTGCAGACGCCCGAGCAGACGCTCGAGCTCGCGTCCGGCTCGTGCCGCGACAGCGCCTGGCTGCTCGTGCAGCTGTGCCGTCATCTCGGCATCGCCGCGCGTTTTGTATCGGGCTACCTGATCCAGCTCACACCCGACGTGAAATCGCTCGACGGCCCGAGCGGCACGTCGGTCGACTTCACCGACCTGCATGCGTGGTGCGAGGTCTACCTGCCGGGCGCCGGGTGGATCGGCTTCGACCCGACATCAGGCCTGCTCGCGGGCGAAGGGCATATCCCGCTCGCGTGCACGCCGCAGCCGACGAGCGCCGCGCCGGTCGAAGGGCTGATCGACGAGTGCGAGGTGTCGTTCGAGCACGAGATGACCGTGACGCGCGTGTACGAATCGCCACGCGTGACGAAACCGTATACGGAATCGCAATGGGACGCCGTGCTGACGCTCGGTACGCAGGTCGATGGCGCGCTGGCGGCCGGCGACGTGCGGCTCACGCAGGGCGGTGAGCCGACCTTCGTGTCGATCGACGATCGCGACGGCGCCGAGTGGAACACCGACGCGCTCGGCCCGACCAAGCGCGGCTATGCGACCGAACTCGTGCAGCGGCTGCGCGCCGAATATGGCGACGGCGGCTTCCTGCACTTCGGGCAGGGCAAGTGGTATCCGGGCGAGCAATTGCCGCGCTGGGCGCTGTCGATCTTCTGGCGCGCGGACGGCCAGCCCGTGTGGCACGATCCGTCGCTGTTCGCCGACGAGCGCGAGCCGTCCGCGTATACGACCGACGACGCGAAGCGCTTCATCGATGCGCTCGCCGCGCGGCTGAACCTGACCGGCGAATTCATCCGGCCCGGCTATGAGGACGTCTGGTACTACCTGTGGCGCGAGCGCCGGCTGCCCGTCAACGTCGATCCGTTCGACTCGCGACTCGACGACGAGCTCGAACGCGCGCGGTTGCGCAAGGTGTTCGATCAGCAGCTAGACAGCGTCGTCGGCTACGTGCTGCCCGTCAAGCGCACGGACGACGAGCCGGGCCGCGATCGGCCGGGCCGCGATCGGTCGGGCCTCGACGGGCCGCGCTGGCAGACGGGCCCGTGGTTCTTCCGCGACGAGCGGATGTACCTCATGCCCGGCGATTCGCCGATGGGTTATCGGCTGCCGCTCGATTCGCTGCCGTGGGCCAGCCGCGCCGACCATCCGTATCTCGTCGAGCGCGATCCGTTCGCGTCGCGCGACGCGCTGCCGGAAGCCGCCGCGATCCGCGCGCGCTACGCGGGCCCGGCCGATGCGCCGCGCTACCTGTCCGGCGTGCATCGCGAAGCGTCCGCGCAGACGGTCATGCAGTGGCGCAACGACGGCACGTCCGCGGACGGACGCGCCGCGGCGCACGATCCGCAGCGCCGGCCCGAGCGCTTCGAATCGGCCGCGTGGATCACGCGCACCGCGCTGTGCGTCGAAGTGCGTAAAGGCATCCTGTACCTGTTCATGCCGCCGCTCGCCGCGCTCGAGGATTATCTCGAACTGCTCGGCGCGATCGAGCTGACCGCGCACGCACTTGGTGTAAAGCTCGTGCTCGAAGGCTATCCGCCGCCACGCGACGCGCGGCTGAAGATGCTGCAAGTGACGCCCGATCCCGGCGTGATCGAAGTGAACATCCATCCGGCCGCGAGCTTCGACGAGCTCGTCGACCACACCGAATTCCTGTACGACGCCGCATGGCAGTCGCGGATGTGCAGCGAGAAGTTCATGGTCGACGGCCGCCACGTCGGCACGGGCGGCGGCAACCACTTCGTGCTCGGCGGCGCGACGCCGGCCGACAGCCCGTTCCTGCGGCGCCCGGACCTGCTCGCGAGCCTGATTGCGTATTGGCACAACCATCCGTCGCTGTCCTACCTGTTCTCCGGGTTGTTCATCGGGCCGACGAGCCAGGCGCCGCGCGTCGACGAGGCGCGCAACGACCAGCTCTACGAACTCGACATCGCGTTCGCCGAGATCCAGCGCAACAAGCTGTTGTTCGGGCAGGACATGCCACCGTGGCTCGTCGACCGCGTGCTGCGCAACCTGCTGATCGACGTGACGGGCAACACGCACCGCAGCGAGTTCTGTATCGACAAGCTGTATTCGCCCGATTCGTCGACCGGCCGGCTCGGCCTGCTCGAACTGCGCGCGTTCGAGATGCCGCCGCATGCGCGGATGAGCATCGTGCAGCAACTGCTGCTGCGCGCGCTGGTCGCGCGTTTCTGGGCCGCGCCGTACACGACGCCGCTCACGCGCTGGGGCACCGCGCTGCACGACCGCTTCATGCTGCCCGAGTTTCTTCAGATGGATTTCGACGATGTGCTGGCCGAACTGCGCGATGCCGGTTTCGCGTTCGATCCGGCGTGGTTCGCGCCGCACTTCGAATTCCGCTTCCCGCTGTTCGGCCAGATCGCGGTGAACGGCATGCAGCTGTCGCTGCGCGGCGCGCTGGAGCCGTGGCACGTGATGGGCGAGGAGGGGGCGCCCGGCGGCACGGTGCGTTACGTCGATTCGTCGGTCGAACGGCTCGAAGTGCGCGTGACGGGGCTGAACGACAACCGGCACGTCGTGACCGTCAACGGCCGCGCGTTGCCGCTGCAGCCGACCGGCACCGTGGGCGAGTACGTCGCGGGTGTGCGCTACAAGGCGTGGGCGCCGCCGTCCGCGCTGCATCCGACCATCGGCGTGCATGCACCGCTCACGTTCGACATCGTCGATACGTGGCTGCAGCGCTCGCTCGGCGGCTGCCGCTATCACGTCGCGCATCCGGGTGGCCGAAACTACGCGACGTTCCCGGTCAATGCCTACGAAGCCGAGAGCCGCCGGCTCGCACGCTTCGTCGAGATGGGGCATACGCCGGGGCGGATGGATGTCGCGGCTGCCGCGCCGAGCCGCGAATTCCCGTTCACGCTCGACTTGCGGCGGCCGTGATCCATCGATGACGGGGCGGATGACGATACGCGGCTCGCGACCTCCCGGCGGGCTCGCCGGAATGCTAGGATGCGGGCAGATTGCGGCCGCGCGCCACAGCAGCTTGCCGCTGGTGCGGCGGTGCGCACGCGCGGTTGCACCCTGAAGACGGAACGACATCGTGCCGCCCATTGACACCGATCATCTCGCCGCCCCCGACGCGATGCCCACGCTTTTCGATTCCGGCGCGCAGCCGGATGCCGCCGAACTGGCCGCCGCGCTCGCGGCGCCGGCGGCGGCTGGCCGTTACGACGAACTGCGCGGCAGCGCGGCCGGCCTGAACGCGCCTGCGCTCGCGCCCGCGTGGCGCAGTTTCTTCACATCGATCGGCAGTGACGGTGTGGCCGACCTCGATCGTCGCGCCGACGCGCTGCACCGGCGCATGCGCGAGAACGGCCTGTTCTACCAACTGCACGAGCAGCGCGCCGGCGACGGCGCGGCCGGCCCGTGGTCGCTCGACCTGCTGCCACTGATCGTCACGCCGGAGGACTGGGTCGCGATCGAGCGCGGCGTGCTGCAGCGCGTGCGGTTGCTCAACGCGACGCTGGCCGACCTGTACGGCCCCCAGACGATCCTGCAGCGCGGGTTGTTGCCGCCCGCGCTCGTCACCGGCCATCCCGGCTATCTGCGCGCGATGCGCGGCGCACGCGTGCCGGGCGACACGTGGCTGCATGTCGTCGCGTTCGATCTCGCGCGCGGCCCCGACGGCCAGTGGCGGATCGTCGCGCAGCACACGCAAGGCGCGGCCGGGCTCGGCTATCTGCTCGAAAACCGCCTGATCGTGTCGCGGCTCTTTCCGCGCGGGTTTCGCGGGCTGCGCGTGCAGCGGCTCGCGTCCGCGTACCGCGCACTGCTGCAGAGCATGCAGTCGCTCAGCCCGGCCCGCAAGAATTCACGGATCGTGCTGCTGACGCCGGGGCCGCACAGCGCGACATATTTCGAGCACGCGTATCTGGCGCGCTACCTCGGCCTCACGCTCGTCGAAGGCGGCGACCTGACCGCCCGCGACAACCGCGTATTCCTGAAGACGCTGCGCGGGCTCGAGCCGGTGCACGGCATCCTGCGCCGCGTCGACGACGCGTGGCTCGATCCGCTCGAACTGCGGCCCGATTCGATGCTCGGCGTGCCGGGGCTGTTGCAGGCCGTGCGCGCGGGCAACGTGCTGCTCGCGAACGCGCCGGGCTCGGGCTTCCTCGAATCGCCGGCGATGCTCGGCTTCATGCCGCGCCTCGCCGAAGGGCTGCTCGGCGAAACGCTGACGCTGCCGGCCGTGCATTCGTGGTGGTGCGGCGAGGAGGCTGCCTGCGCCGACGCGCTGCCGCATCTCGCGCGCAGTATCGTGAAGGCATCCTATCCACCCGACGTGCCGGCTGGCGGCGCGTTCGAGCCGGTGATCGGCGCGCGGCTCACGCAGGCGCAGCTGGCCGAATGGCGCGCACGAATCCTCGCGCGGCCCGAACACTACACGGTGCAGGCCGACCTGCCGCTGTCGCAGGCGCCGACCTGGCCGCGGCCCGACGCGCCCGACGGCAACGGCAGCGCGCGCATCGTGCCGAAGCCGCTGCTGATGCGCGTCTTCGCGCTCGCCGACGGCGCGCAGCGCTGGCGGCTCCTGCCGGGCGGGCTGTCGCGGGTCGGCACGCGCGACACGCTGTTCAATGCGCCGATGCCGCGCGGCGGCAGCACCGTCGATACGTGGGTGATGACCGAAGGCATCGTCGACTCGACGACGCTGCTGCAGACGCACCTCGGCCCCGACGACCTCGTCGAACGGCCGCGAGCGATCGCGAGCCGTGCGGCCGAGAACCTGTTCTGGCTCGGCCGTTACACCGAGCGGGCGACCAACCTGATGCGACTGGCGCGCGCCGCGCTCGAAAGGCTGCGCGGCGAGGACGACGTCGACAGCCCTGCGCATCTGGAGCTGATCGACACGCTGTGCCGCGATACGGGCCTGATCGCGGCCGACGCGCCGAATGCCGTCGAAGCGCCGCGCGCGTTCCAGCATGCGCTCGCGACCTCGCTGACGCGCGGCGCGGATCGCACGTCAGGCATCGCGTCGTGCCTGTTCGGGATGCGCGGCGCGGCCGCCGCGATCCGCGAAAGGCTGTCGAGCGATCAATGGCGGCTGATCGACGACGCGACACAACTGTTCGCGGACAGCGCCGGTCTGCCCGAGGCCGAAGAGCAGATCGGCAACGAAGCGCTGCTGCTGCTGGAGCGTCTAGGCCTGCTGCTCGGCGCGATCACCGGCGCGCAAACCGACAACATGACGCGCGACGACGGCTGGCGCCTGTTGTCGATCGGCCGGCAGATCGACCGGCTAGACTTCCTGTGCAGCGTGCTCAAGTTCGCGTTCGACGAAGGCGCGGTGCATCGGCAGGACGGTTTCGAACTCGTGCTGGAGCTGTTCGACAGCACGATCACGTTCCGCTCGCGGTTCCAGCGCGGCTTCGACGTCGCGCCGTTGCTGTCGCTCGTGCTGCTCGATACCGACAACCCGCGCTCGCTCGGCTGGGTCGTGCAGGCGCTGCGCGGCCGGCTGACGAAAGTCGAGCGCAGCGAAGGTTATGCGCTGTCCGAGCTGGCCGAGACGATTCCGGACGTGCCCGCGTGGTCGCTGCACGAGCTTTGCGAAACCGCTGAAGGCGGCCGGCACGACAAGCTGCTCGCCGCGCTCGACGCGACCGTGAAGGCGGTCTGGGAGCTGTCGAACCGGATCGGCGAACGCTATTTCAGCCACGTGCGCGAGGCGGGCAGGACGCTATGGTGACGACGAAAGGCGCGGTAAAGGCGCCGTCTGGCGCGGGCAATGCACGACCGGCAGCGACACCAAGCGCACCGGCCGCACCGGCGGCCGTTGCACCGGGCCGGTTGCTGCGCGTCACGCACGATACCGAATACCGGTATGCGGCGCGTGTCGAATCCGCGCAGCACCAGGCGCGCCTGCAACCGCTCGTGACGCCGCGCCAGCAAGTGCTGTCGTTCTCGCTCGACATCGAGCCCGCACCGGAATCGGTCGGCACGGAGATCGACGCATTCGGCAATGCGCGCGCGTCGTTCGCGCTGAACCAGCCGCACGACGCGCTGCTCGTGCGCAGCCGCAGCACGGTGCGCGTGACGCCGCCCGTGTGGTCGCTCGGCGCGCGCGGCGAGTCACCGCCTGCGATCGCGAATCCCGATGCAAAACGTGCGACTGCATGGGAAGCCGTGCGCGACCGCTTGCGGTTCCGCGCGGGGCAGCCGTACGACGCGGCGAGCGAATTCGTGTTCGCGTCGCCGCACGTCGCGTGCGATCCCGAACTCGCCGCGTATGCGGCCGCGAGCTTCACGCCGCAACGTCCGCTCGTGCAGGCCGCCTGGGACCTGATGCGGCGCGTGCACGCCGACTTCGCGTACACGCCGAACAGCACCGACATCACGACGTCGGCGCTCGATGCGCTGCGATTGCGCAAGGGCGTCTGCCAGGATTTCGCGCACGTGATGATCGGCGCGTTGCGTTCGCTCGGGCTGGCCGCGCGTTACGTGAGCGGCTACCTGCTCACGCAGCCGCCGCCCGGTCAGCCACGGCTGATCGGCGCCGATGCGTCGCATGCGTGGGTCGAGGTGTACGACCCGGCATGGCCCGAGGACAACGGCTGGCTGCAGCTCGATCCGACCAACGATCGCGCGCCGGGCGACGACTACGTGATGCTGTCGATCGGTCGCGACTATGCCGATGTGACGCCGTTGCGCGGCGTGATTCGCGGCGGCGGCGCGGACCAGGAGCTGAAGGTCGGCGTGACGGTCGAGCCGCTCGACGTGCCGTAACGCGTGCCGCCCGTGCGGGCGATTTCCCGTTTAAGTCTTCGTTAATACTGCACGCCTAGCATGGTGATGCCGGCGAACGGTCCGGACCAGTGTCCGGCGCGCCGGCGGCACGCGCGGGTGCGTCGACGTCACGGCGCCGCGCCGTCGCGCGTCGCCATTTTTGCAACGGCGGCAGACCATGATCAAGCACTTCGACTACATGCTCGGCAGCGAGACGATTGCGCTCTGCGCGAGCTTCGGCGCTGGGCCGGCGCTGCGCCGCGTGCTCGTGAGCCGCGCGGATTCGATGGAGACGCTGGTGGTGCTCGACGCGCGCGGGCTGTCGGGCTTGCTGAAGGTCGCGACCGAAGAGCCGGAAGGGCTGCTCGATGACGCGATCCGCAAGGTCGGTGACGAGCAGCTCGTCGAGCGGGCGATTAGCGACAGGACGATCGTCGAGGCCGCACTTTGACCGGGCGGTGCGTACGCGTGCCGGCAGGCACGGCCGCACGCACCGCGTTGCATTGCATCGATTACGCAGCGAACCGGTCCGTTGCCGCGATCAACGCTTCCAGGATCCCCGGCTCGTTGTAAGCGTGCCCGGCGCCCGGCGCGATCTCGAACGTCGCATCCGGCCACGCCTTCGACAGTTCCCACGCCGTGCGTGCGGGCGTCGCGATGTCATAGCGGCCTTGCACGATCACGCCCGGAATGCCGGCGAGGCGATGGGCGTCGCGCAGCAACTGGCCTTCCTCGACGAAACCCTTGTTCACGAAGTAGTGGTTTTCGATCCGTGCGAACGCGAGCGCGTAGTGGCCGTCGGCGAAATGCGCGGCGAGCGCGGGATCGGGCAGCAGCGTGATCGTGCGGCCTTCCCAGATGCTCCATGCACGCGCGGCTTCGAGCTTCGCGGCTTCGTCGTTGCCGGTCAGCCGGCGATGGTAGGCGGCCATCAGGTCGCCGCGCTCGGCTTCCGGAATCGGCGCGACGAAGTCTTCCCACAGGTCGGGGAATAGCCACGACGCGCCTTCCTGGTAGTACCACAGCAGTTCCGCGCGGCGCATCGTGAAGATGCCGCGCACGATCAACGCGCTCACGCGCTCGGGGTGCGTCTCTGCGTAGGCAATCGACAGCGCGCTGCCCCACGATCCGCCGAATACGAGCCATTGCTCGGCGCCGACCATCTCGCGCAGGCGTTCGATATCGGCGACCAGATGCCAGGTCGTGTTGTTCTCGAGGCTCGCATGCGGCGTCGAGCGCCCGCAGCCGCGCTGGTCGAACAGCAGGATGTCGTAGCGCTCGGGATCGAACAGGCGGCGATGGTCGGGGCTGCAGCCGGCGCCGGGCCCGCCGTGCAGGAACACGGCGGGCTTGCCGGCCGGGTTGCCGCAGCGCTCCCAGTAGATGCGATGGCCGTCGCCGGTGTCGAGGTGGCCATGGGCGTAGGGTTCGATCGGTGGGTACACAGACAGGCTCCGGGTGAAGGTCGACAGGAGAGGCGGACGAGGCGCGGGCCGGGTACGGTACGTCGGGTGTTGCTGCGCCGCAAAAATCGTTGCGTGGGCATCGGACCGGCCGCCGCCGGACAAGGCTTGTCATTATGCCCATTCGCCGCGCTCGACGTTTGCTCGCTGTGGCGTGCGCGACCGCCACTGTCAGCTCGGGGATTTTTGAAGCAATTTCATTCCGATATTTTTCATACAAAATCCCGGCGGCATATCGGCGTGCCAGTCGGCGCGCCGGCCATCTCCTGCTCCTTTACCGTGCCAACGGGAAACAGCCGATGAACCATCGCGTCACGCAGTTGACCGGGTTGCGCGCCGTCGCGGTCGCGATGGTGGTGATCGGACACGCTGAACATGTGCTGCCGGGCGGCTACACGGGCTGGTACGCGCCGTTGCGGCTGATCGCCGACGGCCGGCTCGGCGTGCTGATCTTCTTCGTCCTGAGCGGCTTTCTGATCACCAACGTGCTGCGCGCCGAGTTCGCGCGCACCGGCGGGATCGCGCTGACGTCGTTCTACGTGCGCCGCGCGCTGCGGATCTGGCCGGCCTGCTATGTCTATCTCGCGGCCGTTGCGATCGTCGCGTTCGCCGGCTGGTTCGACGTCGACCGCCGGCAGTGGCTGTATGCCGCGCTGCACCTGTGGAATTACTCGGCCTGGTTCGGGCTGACCGCCGACAACACGCTGCATCCGGACGGTGCGTGGTACCTCGGCCATTTCTGGTCGCTCGCGCTCGAGGAACAGTTCTACTGGTTCTGGCCGCTGCTGTTCGTGTTCGGCATGCGGCGCGCCGGCACGCGCTGGCTGGCCGCGCTGATCCTGATCGTGCCGCTGGTGCGCGCTGTCACGTATTTCGTTGCGCCAGCGCTGCGCGGGCAGCTCGGGATGATGCTCCACACCGGTGTCGACCCGATCCTGATTGGTTGTTATGCATCGCTCAACCGCGAACGGCTCGAAGCGTGGATCGGCTCGTGGAGGGGCGAGGCGCGCATCGTGACGGCGATCGTCTTCGTCGTGCTGCTCGGCATGCCGCTCGCCGAACACCGGCTCGGCGGCTTCTGGAATGCGACGTACGGCGTGACGCTCGAAGCCGCGCTGATCGCGATCGTGATAGTCGTGCTGAATTTCCGCGACGAGTTCTGGTGTGCGCGCTGGCTGCGCGCACGGCCGGTCGTGTTCATCGGCACGATCTCGTTCAGCCTGTATCTGTGGCAGCAGCCGTTTGCGAACCCGGATCTGCCGGTTGCGCACGCGTTTCCGCTTGGGATCGTGTGGGCGCTGATGGCGGCGACGGCTAGTTACTTCCTCGTGGAGAAGCCGTTCCTGCGGTTGAAGGATCGGTATACGGTGCGTGAGATGCGGCGGGGGCGCGAGGACGCGCGGCGGATCCCGGCGTCGGGCGAGGCGATCGGGGCGAAGGTGGCGGAGTAGGCGGGTGGCGGCCCGCCGTGGTTTTACTTGAAGCGCTTCATCGCGGCAGGCGAATACCAGAAGTTCCGGAACATATCGATCCCGTACGTTTTGCCGTCGTAGTGGACGATCGCCCGTGCGGTGCGCTTACCCGTATCCGAGTATTCACGGTCCTTGCGCTGCGACTTGGTGATGTGTGCGGTGATCGACAGGTCTGCGAAGCCGTGGCTCGATGTTTTCTCGACGGCGATCGTCATGCGTGCATCTTCACTGCTCGCGTCGCCGACGCCGGGGCCGCAGGCTTCGCCTTCGACACTGACCCATCCGTAGAGATTGGTGCCGAACACCGGACGGATGCGGTTACCGTCGCGCACCCACAGCGTCAGCTCTTCGCTGGCGTCTGCATCGGGGCAGCTCGCGCCGCGTGCGCTGCTCGTGAATACGACGCCGAATGCGCGCACGTCAGGCGACAGCCGGTAGGGCGCCGTATCGATGCGATAGCTGTTCTCGCCGATCTCCGTCGCGGCATCTTCCTCGATTACCGATTTTTCGGCCGCCAAGACCTTGCCGCCTTCAACGAGCGCGACGACCTGCAGCTTATTGCTTTCGTCCGGGTTCTTGCTTTTGGGAAGCGAGTCGAATGCAACGGCCGCGATCGTCGTTTCGGGCGCATTCGGCATGACCTTGCATGCCGCCGCGACGACGAGCCGGTCCGCGTCACGTGTGGCGATCCGTGCGCTGGCGATGCCGGCCCAGCGGGCGATGGCCGTGACGGTATCGTCGCCGCAAGGCTGGTTGTCGGCAGCCTGAACGGCGGAGGCGGCGGCGAGCGCCAGCAGCGGGGCGAAACGAAGGATTCTCATAGTCAAAAGGTTCTTCATTGATGCCGTGGATGTCGAGTACCGACCCTTCTCGGCCCTTCACTGGCGCGTCGCACGGCGGGTCCCGGCGCACAACGGTCATCGGATTTTGATTGGTGGCCGACGGGTCGTCGGCTGTTGCCGACATTGGGGCGGGCTGGGTTCTACGTCGGCAATGTGGCGGATTGCTGACAGCGTCGGCGTCGAGCAACCGAACGTCAGCTTTCTGCATCGACGAACTCACATCCCCGACTCATTGCGGTCCGTCACCAATGCCTTCGGCAATGTCCGATGCGCAATCGGCAAGCGGTCGCTACCGAGCGGGTCCGGGTAGCCAGGCCGATCAGGCTCCAGGCGCGGGCATCTCCGGCAGCGAAATCTCGATTCCACGGCGGTGCAGTGCCGAGAGCACGTGATATACGACCTTGAAGCACATCACCGGGAGTGCGGCGCGCCAGCTCCCCCGAAGATTTCCTGCTAGCAGATTGACGATGCCGTCTCGCATCCACAGGCGATTGGACGGAGCCATGAAAAGCGTACGCATGACGGGATCGTTCACTCGATAGATCAGCCAACTGATCCGATCCATCGCCTCTGACAGCTCTTGGTTGGCTGCCTGTGCAAGCTTTGTTCCTCGTGCCGGATCGTCGAGCCAAACGTGGGCGGCCTCCGCGCCGAGTTCTCCACCAATCATCGCCATCAATACGCCTGTCGAGAACATCGGATCAACGAATCCGTAGGCATCGCCGATCATCAGAAACCCGTTACCGTTGCCCTCTCGCGCGCGATAGCTGTAATTGGCCGTGCTGTAGACGTCCGATACGCGCTGTGCGCCTTGCGCGCGAGCCGCGACGGTCGGGCTCGAAGCGATACGCTCGGTTAGCAGTTCGGTCGGCGTTCCCTTGCGCGCTTTCCACGCCGATTGATTGCCGACAAAGCCAATACTCATTGTGTCACCGGGTAGCGGGATCAGCCAAAACCAGCCATCCTCCGCAAGATGAATGCTGATGTAGCCCGCGAGTTCGCCTTCTCGACGCTCTACACCAGTGAAATGCGCATAAACGGCCGCCGTGTTGTTGTACTTGTTCGAGGTCTTGACCTTCATCCGCGACGCGAGAAACGTATCGCGGCCCGAAGCGTCGAGCACGTAGCGCGGATGCCATTCGCGGGTGCCGCCCGATTCGTCCTGCGCGGACACGACGTGACGTCCGCCGGCATCGTCCAGCTTGACCTGCGTCACACGAGTACGCTCGAAACAATCAGCCCCGCACGCGACTGCCTGTCTGAACAACAAGGCATCAAGGTCCGCACGCGGTACTTGCCAGGCGTGCGTACGGTCTCGATTCAGTGCGTTTTCGAACGGAAACGCGCAGCTGCGACCCGTACGGTCCGAGACGAACTCTGCACCCGGCTTATGGACACCGATCTCTCGTACCTGATCCAGAACGCCGAGCCGTTCGAAAATGTCGAGGTTACGTGGTAGCAGGCTTTCGCCGATATGGAAGCGCGGATGCGCTTCCTTCTCCACGAGCACAACGTCGCGTCCTTTCATCGCCAGGAAGGCCGCCGCCGTCGCACCGGCGGGCCCGCCGCCGATAATCAGCACGTCAGGTCGGTTCGAATCGCGTTCCAATGAGTTCATTGCGCTGGCTGCCAAAAAAGGGCGTATTCGTGGACCAAAGCAACAATGCTATGGCTGATTTTGGGGATCATCGTGATGTTACGAGGTGCTTGCCTGCACGAGGCCTGAAATCCACTGACGGGGCGCAAGGAGATTCAGAGGCCCGACTCAGGAATTTTTGTTCCTGATCGACGCAATTGGAAGCAGTCCGACTGTTTCCCGACCGCAGGCCGTGACGGATAGCAGCATTTTGCCATCGCGGACAGTCTGCGGGTTCGTGCGATGGGTGCGCGTGCGAGCAAAAGCAGACGTTCTGGATCGACGCTCAAGTGGCCGTTGCTGGCTGCGGCGTCGTCGTTCGAACGTCCGCGTGACAGCATCGGCCAGCGTCCGCAACTGGCCGACTGCCGCCCGACGCGGGCGGCCGTGGTCGACCTGCGGCCGACGTATGCGAGTGGCGACCTCCGATCTTTTTCAGTCACCCGGTTTCTCGTAAAGCAACCATTCAGCGGCGAAGACTCCAAGTCAGCACAGCGTGTACCATGCACATTCTCAAATATGCGGCGGTTCGCGATGAAAAGCCTTCTAATCACTTCAGGTCGTGCCATGCTGGCCACGGAAGTCTTCGGAAGCGGAGAACCGATTGTATTTTTGCACGCCCGGGTCGCGGATCGCCGGATGTGGGGCCAGCAGATTCGAGAAATCGGCGTTGGCAACCAAGCTATCGCCTATGATCGACGCGGATTTGGCGAAACAGTTGCCGAGGCAGAGGACCACTCTGCCGTTGAAGATTTGATTGCTGTTCTCCAATCGGTGGCGGGTGGATCTCCTGCAATACTCGTTGCCTGCTCTCAAGGTGGAGGCATAGCCCTCGACGCAGCTCTTCGGTATCCGTCGTATGTTCGCGGTCTCGTTCTTGTCGCGCCGAGTGTGACAGGTGCGCCGAAAATGACTCATGCAGCGCGGGTTGAAGATTTGATCACCCGTTTGGCGGCGGCAGAAGCGAGGAAAGATATTGAAGAGGTCGTCGCGATTCGAGCGACGCTCTGGCTTGATGGTCCGTTTCAACCTGAGGGACGTGTGGCGGGTGAAGCTCGCAAACTGTTTGACGAGATGAACGTTGCTGTTCTCGGTTTGCCGCCGACGGGCACGAACACTGATGCACCGGTTGCTTACGGACGGTTGCGCGAACTATTGGTACCGACGCTGGTGATGTGTGGGGATCTGGACCTTCCCGGAATTCAGGAGCGAAGTCGTTACGTTGCGGCTAACGTATCCCGCGGGACGTTTCACCAGATTTCAGGAACCGCACATTTGCCGTCGCTCGAACGGCCACAGGAGGTTACGAGCGTAATCGCGAGTTTTATCAATCAATGTAAAGCTCTGCAATAGCGGGGGAGGCGAAGCGCTAACGAGGATTTTCCTGTGGCGCATGAAGTGATTGTCGACGATTCGAACGGTGTCATCGAGTATCCCCTTACGAATGCCGACACCTCGCCCAGCGTTTCCAGGAAATCCGCAAAGAATAAAAAAGGCCCTTGCGAGAAGGGCCTTTCACAGACAAAGGTACGACCAACGGTTACCGCGTCAACGCCGTAAACCCCTCCAGCAACCGATCAACATCAGCCGCCTGAATCGCCCCCATCGTCGAAATCCGGAACAGCTCCTTCGACAACCCGCCTTGCCCCGCGTAAATCACGAAGCCGCGCGCCTTCAGCCCGTCGTGCAGCGTTTCGTACGTGACACCTTGCGGCAGCCGATACGCGCGCAGCACGACCGACGAAGCACCTTCCGGCAGCACCAGCGGCATCCCGCGCGCAGCGAGCCCTGCCTGCGCCTGATCCGCAAGCGCCTTGTAATGCGCATGCCGCGCCCGCCAGCCGCCAGCCTCATCAAACTCACGCAGCGCCTCGACGAGAGCGTAATACGCATGCACGGAAGGCGTAAACGGCGTATTCCGCTGATCCTGCAGCTTCGCAAGACGACCGAGATCGAGGTAGTACGTACGGCTCGCAGCCTTCGCGAGCGCGCTACGACGCACGATCACGAACGCCGCGCCCGGCACACCGTGCAGGCACTTGTTCGCCGTCGCGGCAACCGCATCGATATCACCGCCAGCAAAATCGATCGCTTCCGCGCCAAAACTGCTGACACCGTCGACGAGCATCTTCACGCCACGCGAACGGCACACTTCAGCAATCGCGCCGAGATCATTCAGCCGGCCCGTCGTCGTTTCGTGATGAATCACGGCGACGTGCGTGTAGCCACCCGCATCAAGACGCGCAGCGATCAGCGCGAGATCGGGCGCCTGCATCCACTCATGTTTCAGCACGTCGTGCGCGATCCCGTACTGCGTCGCGATCTGCGTGATCCGCTCGCCGTACACGCCGTTCTCGATCACGAGCAGCTTGCCGTCCTGCGGCACGAGTGCCGCAATCATGCTCTCGACGGCAGCCGTGCCCGAGCCCGTCATCAGCACGGCCGTCCATTCCGCCGGATCGAGCTCGTACGCGGCGACGAGGCGCGCACGCGCTTCATCCTGCAGGTCGAAGAATTCGCTTTCGCGATGGCACAGATCGGGTTGCAGCAGGCTGCGGCGCACGCGTTCCGTGAGCGTGACCGGGCCGGGGTTCAGCAGCAGCATCAATGGGCTCCTTCAACGTAGGCTTCGGTCTGCGCGGCGCCGATGTGCCGCATCAGACGATTCTTGACCTCGACCGGCGTAACGGTCGGGCGGGGCAGGCCGTCGGGCACGCCGGTGCGGATCGCGATGCGCACGAACTGCGCGCCATCGCCCGACGCGGCAAGCGTCGCATCGAGCACGTCGAGCGTATCGCCTTCGACGGCCGATGCGTAACCGCATGCGGCTGCCACACCGGCGAACGACACATGCTGCGACACCGTTGCCTGGCCGCCCGTCGATTCGTGCGCGCCGTTGTCGAGCAGGACGTGCGTGAGGTTGGCCGGGCCGTAGGTGCCGAGCGTCGCGAACACGCCCATGCGCATCAGCGCGGCGCCGTCGCCGTCGACGGCCACCACGCGCAGGTCGGGCCGCGCGAGCGCGAGGCCGAGCGCGAGCGGCGTCACGCAGCCCATCGAGCCGACCATGTACAGCTGGTTCGGGCGATCGTCGATCGCGTAGAGTTCGCGGCCGCAGAAACCGGTCGACGCGAGCACGATGGTCGAATCGACCGGCGTGTGCGCGATCACGCGCTGCAGCGCGTCGTGGCGGGTCGGCCACGCATCGGCCGATGCGGCACGCGACGACGCTTGCGCGGCGACGTGTGCGCGCGGCTGCGCGGCCGGGTTGGCCTTCAGCTCATACGGCGCGACGCTGCCTTTCTGCATCACGAGCGCATACGGGCGGCCCGTCGCGTCCATGTGCGCGATCGCGCGGTCGAGTGCCGGGCCGACCTGTTCGGGATCGGTCGGGAACGTCTCCCACGGGATCTCCATCGTGTCGAGCATCGCGGGCGTGATCGGGCCCATCAGCGCATGCTGCGGCTCGTCGGCGACGCCCGGCTGGCCGCGCCACGTGACGATCAGCAGTTGCGGCAGGCGGAACGTCCAGGTCAGCGACGTGAGCGGGCTCACCGCGTTGCCGAGCCCCGAGTTCTGCATCATCGCGATCCCGCGCTTGCCGCCGAGCGTTGCGCCCGCGATCAGCGCGACCGCGTCGCCTTCGTTCGCGGCCGACACGTAGTTCAGCGTCGGGTCCTGCAGCACGTAGTTGATGAACGGCGTCAGGTACGAGCAGGGCACGCCCGCGTACCAGTCGAAGCCGCGTTCGCGCGCGGCCTCGACGAACTGGGCCGCTTCGATCATTGCGCGCCCCCGTTGCCGGCGCCCGGTTCGGACAGCGGCGTCTGGCCATGCGCGAAGTCGCCCGCGCGGCGGAAGTCTTCGAGATCGTTCACACCGCGCCAGTGGCCGTGCACGTACTGCACCTCGATCTTCTCGCCGGCGGCGATCAGTTCGTTGAGCAGCGAAGGGATGTCGAGCGTGTCGAAATCGTCACGCGCCTGCAGCGTCGCGAGCATCGCCTTCAGGCGCTCGACACCGGCACCGCGCACGTTCAGCAGGCCGATCCAGCGGCCGTGCGGCGTGCCTGCGGCGACGTCGCTCGACACGCGTTGCAGGTAGGTCTTCTGGCCGAACAGGCCGCGATCGTCGGCAGCCGAGCAGAGCGCGAAGTCGCGCACGCTCTGGTTGGTTTCCGTCAGCGACGAATCGACCACCACGCTGAACTCGGCCTCGCTCTCCGCGAGGTCGCGCACGATGTAGCTGCGGAACAGCAGGTCGCCGTACGAGATCACGGTGTCGCCGGTCAGGCGTTCGGCCGCGCATGCGAGCGACGCGAGTTCGCCCGTTTGCGCATGGCGTTCGTTGACCACGAGCTTGATGCCCGACGTGTCGATCGCGTCGGCGCGATAGCCGCCGACCACGGTGATGTCGTTCACGCCGTGCGTCTTGAAGCCGTCGACGAGCCAGCGCAGCAGCGGCTTGCCAGCGACCGGCAGCATGACCTTCGGCTTGTCTTCGGTCACGGCTTCGAGGCCCTTGCCGCGGCTCGCGGCGAGCACGATCGCGGCGTTCGACGCGCGTGACGACGACGACAGGTAGATACGCTCGGCGGCCGAGTACTCGTCGGCGTCCTGCAGGCGGAAGATCTCGTTGACCGATGCAACGCGGTCCTCGACGTTGATCAGCGTTTCGCTCTCGTGGATCTCGCGTGCGGTCGCCTGCATCGCGGAGGCCGACGCGCGGATCAGGTGATTCGCCCAGATCACGGTGCTGATGCCGGCCTGGCGGAACACGTCGGTCGGCGTGCTGTAGTACTTGGTCGGCACGATCACGAGCGGCGCCTTGCCGCTCCATTCGCGTGCGAACTGCAGGATTTCGTCCGGGCGCGACAGCTTGCTGTGGATCAGGATCGCGTCGGCGCCGGCTTCCGCATACGCGTTCGCGCGGCGCAGCGCCTCGTCCATCCCCCAGCCCGCGATCAGCGCCTCGACGCGCGCGACGATCGAGAAGTCGGGGTCGGTCTGCGAATCCTTGCCAGCCTTGATCTTGCCGCAGAACTCGTCGATTTCCGCGAGCGGCTGGCGCTCGCCGCCGATGAAGCTGTTGGTCTTCGGGAACTGCTTGTCCTCGATGCAGACGCCCGCGATGCCGCGCTGTTCGAGCTTCTTCACGAGGCGGCGCACGTTGTTGAAGTTGCCGTAGCCGGTGTCGCCGTCGAGCAGGATCGGCAGGTCGCTCGCGTCGGCCATGAATTCGAGCACGTCGACGACCTGCGTCCAGCTCGCTTCGTTGTTGTCGCGCACGCCGAACTGCGCGGAGATCGCGAGGCCCGATGCCCAGATGCCCTTGAAGCCGGCTTCGCGGACGATCCGTGCGGACAGCCCGTTGTGCGCTTCCATCAGGAACTCGAGGTCGCTGCTGACAAGCATGCGGCGCAGGCGTGCGCTGCGCGATTCGGTGAAATTGGGTTCGCGAGCGTTCATCGTGCGGCTCCTGCGGTGGTGCGTTGAATCAGGGGGAGGATTTCTTGCGTGGCGCGAGCGACGTCGTTCGGGAAATCGATCTCGATCCACGGCGAGCCGGTGACGTCGGCCACGTCGAACGAATGACCGCCTTCGAGCAGCAGGTCGCGCACGGCTTCCTCGTGCGGCATGTTCGCGCGGCCGCTGTCGACGTAACCCGCGACGATCGTCGCGAGGCGGCGCGCGGTGCCTTCGGTGAAGCGGAAGAAGCCGACCGATTCGCCGATCGTGTCGTAGTCGAGATCGACCGCGAGCTGCTTGCGCAGTTCGACCGGCACGCCGTTCTTCAGGCACAGCTTGACGGGCTCGTCGCCGGCCTCGAAATCGCGGTCGATCAGCAGGCGGTCGACTGCCTTGTCGGAATCGGCCACCAGCGCGTGCAGGATGTTCTCGTCGTACAGCACGTCCGCGTCCATCAGCAGCACGTCGCCGCCGCGTGTCATCGCATCGGCGACGGTATGCACGGTCAGCACGCTGCCGAGGTCGTAGCGGTCGTTGATCACGATCTCGGCCTGGCGGCCGAGGCGCTTCAGTTCCTGCTCGACCGTCTCGTGCTGAAAGCCGAGCCCGAGCACGATCTCGTCGACGCCCGCGGCGTCGAGTACGCGCAGATGGCGCTCGAGCAGCGAAACGTCGTCAAAGCGCAGCAGGCACTTCGGGAACTGCGCTTCGGGCGGTTGTTGCAGGCGCAAGCCGAGGCCTGCCGCAAGAATGATGGCTCGCATGGGTTCTCCAACCAAAAAGCCGGCGATCTGAACGATCAGTCGGCGAGCGGCTGCGGCGCACGGCGCCGCTGCCAGTTTCTTTCACTGAAATGCAGATAGAGCAGGCCGGGCAGGCCGAGCGCGAGTTCGCGCGCACGCTTCGCGAGCGACAGCGCGAGCGCCGCGTCGGGCGGCAGTCCGACCAGCGGGGCGAGCAGCAGGTAGCCGCCTTCCTGCGCACCGAGCGAGCCCGGGATCGCGAAGGCCGCGCCACGAATGGCCTGACCGACGCTCTCGAGCAGCAGCGCATCGAGCCAGCTCACCGGGTGCCCGAGGAAATGCAGCGCGAGCCACACTTCCGCGGTGCCGACGATCCAGCCGACGAGGCTCAACGCGAATGTTTTCGCGACCTTCGCGCGATCGCGGTACAGCGCGCCGACCGCGTCGTCGATCGCATCGGCACGCGTCGCCAGCGACGACCAGTCGCGCGGGCCGAGCAGCTTCGACGCGAGGCGCAGGCCGCGGCCGAACAGCCCGCGCCGCTGCGCCGCATAAAACAGCAACGCAAGCGCGCCGAGCACGCCGGTCGCGATCAGCGCGGGCGTGCGCAGGTGCGCGACCGAGTCGTGCGTCGCGTACAGGCTGAACGCGGCGATGCCGATCAACGCGAACGCCATCTGCGCGAGCGCCTGCATCGTCGTGCTGACGGTCACGGCGGCGGCCGCATCGGCCATCCGCGTGCCGCGCTGCGCGAGGTGGCGCACCATCAGCACGGGGCCGCCGATCTGCCCGGCGGGCAGCAGGCTGTTTACCGATTCGCCGACCCAGCGCGCGCGCAGTGCGTTGCCGAGCTCGGCGCCCGGCTGGCCGCGGCGGAACATCACGGAGATCGCGACTGCGTCGATCACGAGCGGCACGACGTGGAACGCCGCGACGAGCGCGAGGCCCCAGCCGGCCGCGAGGAACGTGGACGCGACCGCGCCGACGCCCTGCCAGGCAAGGAGTGCGATGAAGAGTGCCGTCCCGAGGGACAGCAGGATGAGGCCCGCGCGCGTCATGACCCGGTCGTGCGCCGCGTGGCCAGTTGCTTGAACACCTGGCGGAAACCGAAATACGCGATCGCGTCCTTCATGTTCGAGATGAAGCGCTTCCACGGCCGCATGCCGGGGTTCGTCACGTATTCGAAAGTGAGCGACACGCGCATCTCGTTCTGGCCGAGCGGCGTGATGCGGTGACGCAGCTTGTCGCCGTCGAACAGCACGATGCCGCCGTCGGCGATTTGCACCGAGCCCGGTTCGTCGGCCACGTCCGGATTGCGCGTGTGCAGCTCGTAGTCGAGCCGGCACGACGATTCGTCGATTACGCCGATCAGCAGCGTATAGCGGCGTCCGTCGTAGTACGACGTGTCGTAATGCCAGCCGATGTGGTCGCCGGGCTTCGTGTAGTAATACAGCGCGTAAGCGTGCGGATCGTCGTCCGGCGACAGCATCAGCTTGTCGCCCGTGACTTTCTCGAGGAAGGAGATGAGTGCCTTCGAGCGATACAGTTCGGCGATGTACGGCGCCTGCTCGTCGATCGCATGGCGGCTCACGCTGCCGCCCTGCTTGTGGCCGGGCAGGTAATTGCGGTTCAGGCCGGCCTGCATCGCGCGGGCGGCGTCGGCCAGCTTCGCATGCGCGTCGGCCGGCAGGAATGCGTCGAGGTACAGGAACGAGCCCTGGCGCGTGTAGTCGCCACGCAGGCGGTCGAGGTCGAGCTGGTCGACGCTGTCGGCCACGGTGCGATCGGGGTCGGCCGCGGCCGCGCGCACGGGCGCGGGGCGTGCCGGGCTCAGCACGGAGTCGTCGCGCGTGCTAGGAGTCATTTGGAAGCCTGGATTTCAGTAGGGTTCTGCGGGGTGTTGCCACGGCGGACGATGCGCCACCAGTCGATCACGACCCATGCGGCGAACAGCGGGGCGCCGATCGACGCCGCGAGCAGGAACGGCTCGACGCCGTCGACGAGCGTCACGATCGGCAGCAGGTACAGCACGTCTTCGGTTTCGAAGCCGCCGGCGAACGCCTGCTTGGTGCCGGCCTTGCCGGCGATCGATTCGATCCGCATGCGCAGGAAGAAGATCAGCGCGACGGCCGCGCCGGCCACCGCGCCGAGCAGCACCGGCGACGCGGCCATCTGCCCGCCCTGGGCGACGATGCCGAGGCCCATGCTGACGAACAGTGCGACCGTCACGAGCGCATCGGCCGCGAGGTCGTAAAAATGCCCGATCTTGCTGGACTTCCCGCTGATGCGCGCGAGTTCGCCGTCGGTGTGGTCGACGAAGTTCGACAGCACGATCAGGAACGCGCCCGCATTGCTCCAGCCGAAGCCGCCGTGCGCAAGGCACCAGGCGCCGGCGAGGCCGATCAGCAGACGAAGGGTAGTGAGGTGATTCGGGGTGACCGGCGTATCGACGAGCGGTCGGACAAGCGAGCGCGCGAGCCGCGCATCCCAGGTGCGTGGCAGGGGGGGCTCGGCGCGTGTGGCGGTTTTTCTTTGGTCCATCGGCGAAATATATACGGAATTGTAATTTGATGCTTTTTATTCGATCAATGTCCTGACATACGGGAGTGTTACCGCGTCTTGCGCGTATCGGCCGGTCGAAACCGGATGCGCGAAAGGGCGGGCGATCGGGGCGGCAAACGGCGCGGCCGGGCCCGTCTTCCAGTGTGGTTCGCGTCACGCGGCTGTCAAGGACGGACGGGCCTCTCAGGCCGATACGGCGAAGATTTTCGCGCAAGGCGGCGGCCCGTGCGCAGCGCATGCGACGTTGATGTGCGTCAGGTCCGGCAAAGCCGCATCGGGCGACAATTGGCCGCGCCGCCCGGCCATCGACCATTACCGATCGCTGGGCGGCAAATTGCAATGAAAATCCGCCGATTGATTCGCGAAGGTTGGCGATCCGGGGCCGGTCATTCGTTCCGATGCTTTCGTGCACCTTTCGTGTGCAATCAGCGGCGTGCGGATCGCCTGTCACAGAACGGTCGTTCGATACCCGGCATATTCGGTAAGGATCTTTTGCATCCAGCGGACATTTCGCGGCGATGGCCTCTGCGATACTCCGACCATGCCTGTGGTGCCGGCCGCCCCGCGCGGCCCCAAGGGCTTCATGTCGCTCAGGAGACACCCCCCGCGACGTCAACGACCGACCCAAGCGTCAGAAACCTGCCATGTCTTCATCACGCATCCTCGCTCCCGCCCTGCGTTCGCTCGTCCGCACCGCCGACGAAGCCGCCGCGCTGATCCGTCCCGGCATGACCGTCGCCATGAGCGGCTTTACCGGTTCGGGCTATCCGAAGGCCGTACCGGCCGCGCTTGCCACCCATATCGACGCGGCGCACGCGCGCGGCGAGGACTTCCGGATCAACGTGCTGACCGGCGCGTCGACCGCACCGGAACTCGACGGCGCGCTCGCCCGCACCAACGGCATCTCCATGCGGCTGCCGTACCAGTCCGACCCGACGCTGCGCGACAAGATCAACAGCGGCGAAGTCGATTACCAGGACGTCCACCTGAGCCACGTCGCGCAGTACGCGTGGTTCGGGCTGTACGGCGATCTCGACGTCGCGATCGTCGAAGTCGCGGGCATCCGCGAGGACGGGCTGCTGATCCCGTCCGCGTCGATCGGCAACAACAAGACCTGGCTCGAACGCGCGAAGCACGTGATCCTCGAAGTGAATGCGCGCCAGCCGCTCGGCCTCGACGGGATGCACGACATCTATTACGGCACCGCGCTGCCGCCGCACCGCAAGCCGATTCCGCTGACGAAGAGCGACGACCGGATCGGCGAGCCGTACCTGCGCTGCCCGGCCGACAAGATCGTCGCGATCGTCGAGACCGACGCGCCGGATCGCAGCAACGCGTTCTCCGCGCCGGACGAGACGTCGAAGCAGATCGCGCTGCAGCTGATCGACTTCCTGCGCCACGAAGTGAAGCGCGGCCGCCTGCCGGAAAACCTGCTGCCGCTGCAGTCGGGCGTCGGCAACATCACGAACGCGGTGCTTGCGGAACTCAGCTCGGCCGGCTTCTCGAACCTGACGGCCTACACCGAAGTGATCCAGGACGCCATGCTCGACCTGCTCGACGACGGGACGCTGAGCTTTGCGTCGGCCACCGCGCTGTCGCTGAGCCCGGCCGCCGTGCAGCGCTTCGCCGACGAAATCGCGACGTTCCGCGACAAGATCGTGCTGCGCCCGCAGGAGATCAGCAACCATCCGGAGCTCGTGCGCCGCCTCGGCTGCATCGCGATGAACGGCATGATCGAGGCCGACATCTACGGCAACGTGAACTCGACGCACGTGATGGGCACGAAGATCCAGAACGGCATCGGCGGCTCTGGCGACTTCGCGCGCAACGGCTACCTGTCGTGCTTCATGTCGGCGAGCACCGCGAAGGGCGGCGCGATCTCGCGGATCGTGCCGATGGCGAGCCACGTCGACCATACCGAGCACGACGTCGCGGTGGTCGTCACTGAGCAGGGCCTGGCCGACCTGCGCGGCCTGTCGCCGAAGCAGCGCGCACGCAAGGTCATCGCGACCTGCGCGCATCCCGACTACCGGCCGATGCTCGAGGACTACTTCGAGCGCGCGTCGCACGAGAGCTTCGGCAAGCACACGCCGCACCTGCTCGCCGAAGCGCTGTCGTGGCACGAGCGCTACGTGCGGACCGGCACGATGAAGGTCTGACGTTTCTGCCTGCGACGGGCGTGCGCCCGTCGCGTCGTCAATCCATCGCCGCGTGCGCGACGTCGACGCTCGCCGCTTTCTGCGGCGGGCGGATCAGCAGCAACAGCGGAATCATCAGCAGCGTCGCGACGAACATCAGCTTGAAGTCGTTCAGGTACGCGATCATCGTCGCTTGCTGGTTGATCGTGCGGTCGAGCAGCGCGATGTCGAGGCGGCTGCCGGCCATCGCCTGCACGGCCGGGTTGAACGGCGTGATGTGCGTCGCGAGATCGGCGTGCGCGACCTGCGTATTGCGCGTCATCAGCGTCTGCACGATCGAGATGCCGATACTGCTGCCGATGTTGCGCATCAGACTGTAGGTGGCCGTGCCGTCCGCACGCAGGTCGGGCGGCAGCGTCGAAAACGACAGTGCGCTCAACGGCACGAACACGAGCCCCAGCCCGAAGCCCTGGACCACGCCCGGCCACACGATGTCCGATTCGGACAGCACGACCGTGTACTGCATCATCTGCCACAGCGCGAGCGCGGAAATCGACAGCCCGGCGAGCAACAGCATCCGCGCATCGACGTATTTCAGCAGCCTGCCGACGAACAGCATCGCGATCATCGTGCCGGCGCCGCTCGGCGCGGTGACGAGGCCCGTCGTCGCGACCGGGTAGCCCATCAGGTTCTGCAGCATCGGCGGCAGCAGTGCGCGTGTCGCATACAGCACCGCGCCGACGACGAAGATGAACAGCGTGCCCGTCGCGAAGTTCGGGTCGCGCAGCAGTTCAGACTTGAAGAACGACGCCTTGCCGACGGTCGCCGTATGCACGAGGAAGAACGCGAAGCTGAGCGCTGCGAGAAGTGCTTCGATGCGGATTTCGTATGACCCGAACCAGTCGAGCTGTTCGCCGCGGTCGAGCATCGCCTGGAACGCGCCGATCGCGAGCGCCAGCGTCGCGAAGCCGAACGCATCGAATTTCACGTGCGGGCGCGGCGCGCGCGCCGGCAGGAAGGTCATCACGCCCGCGAGCGCGAACGCACCGATCGGCACGTTGATGAAGAACACCCAGCGCCAGTTGTAGCTGTCGGTGAGCCAGCCGCCGAGCGTCGGGCCGAGGATCGGGCCGACCATCACGCCCATCCCCCAGATCGCCATCGCCTGGCCTTGTTTCTCGCGCGGGTTGATGTCGAGCAGGATCGACTGCGACAGCGGCACCAGCGCGGCGCCGAATACGCCCTGCAGCAGCCGCGCGCCGACGATCTGCACGAGCGTCTCGGACAGCCCGCACAGCGCCGATGCAACCGTAAAGCCCGCGATCGACACGATCAGCAGCCGCTTGACGCTCAGCCGGTCGGACAGCCAGCCGGTGAGCGGCGTCGCGATCGCCGCGGCGACGATATAGGAGGTCAGCACCCACGTGATTTCGTCCTGCGACGCGGACAGCGTGCCCTGCATGTGGGGCAGTGCGACGTTCGCGATCGTGCTGTCGAGGGTCTGGATCAGTGTGGCGAGCATGATCGACAGGGTCAGCATCGGCCGGTTCAGGGCGGGCGAGGCGGGGGCGTCGGCGGCGGGGTTCAAGCGGGTGTCTCCGTGGGGCGGTCGCCGTGGGCGGCGATCCGGTATGGCTCAAATTATAAGCACGCTTATTATATAGCCGCTTATCGCCAGGGCGCGAGCCGCGGCCTGCTGGCGGCTTGACCCTATAATCGGCTGATGGACAAGACCTACGAGAACCGGATCGGCTACCTGATCGCCGACGTGGCCCGCCTGAACGGACGCCTGTTCGACCGGCGCGCGAAGCGCATCGGGCTGACGCGGGCACAAAGCCGCGTGCTCGCGTACCTGACGTGGAAGGGCGAGATGAACCAGGCGCGGCTGGCCGAATGGCTCGAGATCACGCCGATCTCGCTGACGCGCCTGCTCGACCGGATGGAAGGCTATGGCTGGATCGAACGCATCGCGAACGACGACGACCGACGCGCGTTCGTGATCCGTCTGACCGACAAGGCGCGCGAGATCTTTCCGCAGATGCTGGAAGTGGGCGATACCGTCGCCGACGACGGGCTGCGCGGCTTCACGCCCGACGAGCGCGATACGCTGGTGCGGCTGCTCGGACGTGTGCGCCACAACCTGATCGACTGCGGCGGCGAGTGACGCGGGCGGCCGTTCGGGCGCACCGTTTGCAACCATAAAAAAGAGAACACTGAGAGATGACCCAGGCACGACGAATCGGCCGGAAGACCCGCATTGCGATCCTCATCGCGCTCGCACTGATACTGATCCTCGGGATCGGCGTTGTCTGGCTCGCGCACGACGATGTGCCCGAGACGTTCGACGCATCGATGGCAAAGGCGCAGCGCGGCGACGTGGACGGCGAATTCAACGTGGGGCTCAGGTACGAGCACGGCGACGGCGTCGAGCGGAATCCCGTCGAAGCCGCGAAGTGGTACAGGCGGGCCGCCGATCACGGCGATGCATCTTCGCAGAACAATCTCGGCACGCTTTACGAAACCGGCGTCGGCGTGACGCAAAGCCGTTCGGAGGCCGTGAGCTGGTACCGGCGCGCGGCCGCGCAGGGCAATGCGAATGCATGGTGCAATCTCGGCCGCGCGTACGAGGACGGCGAAGGCGTGCCGCGGGATCGTACGGAAGCGGTGCGGCTCTACCGGCTTGCAGCCGACCAGGGGCTGGCCAGGGGGCAGCTGTACCTGGCGATGATGTACGACGCCGGCGCCGGCGTGCCGCAGGATTTCGCGGAAGCCGCCAAATGGTACCGGCGCTCGGCGGACCAGGGCGATCCGCAGGCGCAGAACAGCCTCGGCTACCTGTACGACACCGGGCATGGCGTGAAGCAGAGCGACACCGAGGCGTTCAAGTGGTATCGGCTCGCCGCGGAACAGGGCAACGCGAACGCGCAGAACAATCTCGGCCTGATGTATGAAAACGGGCAGGGTGTGCACGAGGACGACGCCGAAGCGGCGAGCTGGTACCGGCTCGCCGCGGCGGGGGGCGTCGGGAACTCGCTGTTCCGGCTGGGCATGCTGTACTACGTGGGCAGCGGCGTTGACCACGATCCGATCGCCGCGAATGCGCTTTTCGGTCTGGCTGTCGCAGCCGGCGACGCGCGCGCACAGGCCTATCTCGATCAGGGCGCGAAGCTCACGGCGCCGGCCGATATCGAGAAAGCCGCGCGGCTGCGGGCCGAGATGAGCCAGCCGGGAAAACTGCTCGACGCGCTCGACCATTACGAGGAAACGGCGCAACGAAGCGACGACGGCTGATGCCCGTCAACGGCCCAGTGCCGCAAGCGTGAACGCCGCGAGATAGAGCCCCACGCCATACGACAGATGCGTGGTGAGACTGCGCCGGCGCGCGACGCCCGGATGCGGCGTGCGCGATGCGGCGATGCCGAAGCCGAACGCCGGCTGCATCACGAAGAACGGGGCGACCACGCTGACAAGGCCGGCGACGAGTGCAGGAAGCGGCGTCGGCGTGGCGATCCATGCGGTGCCCGCGATCATGACGGGCAGCGCCGCGAACGCAATGCCGATCGCGTAGTGTGCGATCCAGCCGAGAGGACGCTCGCCCGGCACGGGCGGCGCGGCGACGATCGACACGTGCCGGAACCGGCCTTGCAGCATGTGGCCGAGCCAGCGGCCGACCAGTGCGTAGTCGAGCGACGGCGTGCCGAACGCTCGCCGCCGGAACAGCGTCCACAGGTCCAGCAAGAGCGTGGCGCCCGTGCCAATCAGCAGCACGTCGAGCACGATAGCGGGCATATTCATCGCACACCTCCGAAGCGGACGGCTGCTGCGCGGTCTGGTGCAATACGGGTTGGTTTCAGCGGTTTCAGCGGTTTCAGCGGTTTCATGGCGTTTCAGGCTTGTGTTCGTGAAGTCGAGCGACTATCTTGCAACTTCAAGTTCACTTGAGGTCAAGCATGAGCCGTCTGGACATTGCGGACGTGGCGCGGCGCTCGGGATTGCCCGCGTCGACGCTGCGCTACTACGAGGAAAAGGGGCTGATCGTCGCCAACGGCCGGCACGGGTTGAGGAGGCAATACGACGAATCGGTGCTGGAGCGGCTGGCGCTGATCGCACTCGGCCGCGAGGCCGGTTTTTCGCTCGACGACATCCTCGCAATGGTCGGCGCGGACGGCCAGCCCGCGATCGATCGCGCGAAGCTCGACGGCAAGGCCGACGAACTCGACCGCACGATCCGCCGTCTCGGCGCAGTGCGCGATATGCTGCGCCACGCGGCCGTGTGCCCGGCGCCAAGCCATCTCGAATGTCCGTCGTTCCAGAAGCTGCTGCGCATCGCCGCACATCGTCGTCCGGCGCGTCGCGCGAAGGCGGACGGTGCGTAGACCGCCCGTGCGATGCGCGTGCTGCAGGGTGGCGGTGCTGCCGGCCCCGGCCGGAAGTCGAAAACGAAAAACAACGGGGTTGCCGCGTGTCGATATTGCTTGCGCCATTGCTGGTGCTTTATGTGCTTCCGGCCGCGTATGCGGCATCGAAGGTCGGGCCGCATTACGGGTTTCTCGCGGGGTGCGCGACGATGGCTGCCGTGCTGGCGGCGCAGACCACCCTGCTGACGTGGGGAACCGCATGGGTGAAGCGGCGGCGTGGGGGCGTCGGGCAGGCCGGTACGGCCGCGCCGGCCACGCCGGCCGTACCGGCAGATAGTCCGGACGGCGAACCGGATGACGACGCTGGCGACGCGCCCGATGTGCCGCTTCGATACGGCGAGCATGCAAGATTCAAGCAACTGGTTCTGATTGCCGGCGATGCGCGGCCCGACGTCGCGCGCCGTTTCTACGACAACGCGAAGCGGACGATCGAAGCGTTCGTGGACGTCGAGACCGGGCGCGACGATTCGGGCGCGGCGATGGTGTCGCTGGCCGAACTTGCCGCTGCAGATGGCTCGCCGGCCGCGCCACCTGACCAAACGCTGACCGTGTTCGTGTCGAACGACGGCGCATGGTCGGGGTTCCGCGTCGGCGACGACAGCTTCCGGTTTCGCCACGGCGCGATCACGGGGCTGACACTCACGATGGTGATGCCGGTTCGCTGGAACGGCGACTATATGGTGACGTTCCGGTTCGACGTGCCGAAACGGGGAGCGGTCGGCGTGTACGTCACGCAATCGGCGTGGTTCGATCTCGGCGTGGAACACTCCGGCCGCAGGTCACGCGCGCTCACCCACGCATGTCGCGAGATTGCGTCCGTGCTCGATGCGGCGTTCGATGTCGACGAAACCTCCGACGACTGACTCATCCCGCGTAATACACGCGGCATTCCATCTCGCGTCCGCGCACGATGCGCTTGCCGACGAGCGATCCGTACGTTTCGGTGAAAACGGTGCGCTGGCTTTCGCACTGTACGGCGTCGTAGAAATAGAGCGAGACCCAGTCCGTCGGGCGGCCGGCTTCAGGCGTGCGCATCGCGGCATGCAGGCTCAGTGCCGTGAAATGCCAACCGCCTTTGGTCATGTGCATCACCACCGGCGGTGGCACATAGCTGTCCGCGTTCAGGCGCCGTTGCGCGAGCGTCGGCAGCACGCCGGCGGCCGCCTTGTTGCGGTACTGGCGGTCGATGTAGAGCAGCAGCTCGACGGGCGGCTCCGTGCCGGGCCCGGCATGTTGCATGTGACCCTGCCAGCGCCGGCGGCGGCTCAGCACGTCGTCGAGCGCGGTGAGGATGCCGGCGGCGCGGCGCGGGCCGACGCCCGAGATCGTTTCGAGCTGGCCATTGCGGGCCGCGCGTTCGAGTTCCTCGAGCGAATCGATATGCAGCAGGTCGTGAATGCGCAGCGCGAGCGCGTGGCCGATGCCCGGCACGGCTTCGAACGCGGACGTGCGTTGGGCGTCGCCGCACAGCCGGTCGAGCTGCCGCCAGCGGCCGGTCACCAGCAACTCGGCGATTGCCTGTGCGACGCCCGTGCCGATCTCGGGCAGCGCACCGAGCGCGTCGGTGCCGCCGGATTCGAACACGGTGCGGAGATCACGGTCGAGCGCATCGACCGTCTCGGCCGACGCACGGTAGGCAGCGACCCGGTAAGGATTCGCGCCCTGGTCGGCCAGCCGCTGCGCGGCCTCGCGCAGGCAGGTCGCGATGTGCCGGTTTTCCTCGAACGTTTGGCTGGCGGTCGTCTGCATGGCAAGGGACCTGGGGAAGCTCAAACGGAATGGACACGGCGAACGATGCGCCGGTCGGCGTTTCACCATTGTCGCGACACGCGACGAAGAAAACTTGATGCACGTCAATGGCAAACGTAGCACATGCGCGAAGCGCACGGTCGTGCCGGTTGGGGGCACGACCGTGTGTCGCGTGTGCGCTTACGCGTCGAGGAACGACTGCGCGTTCTCGGCCTCGGCAGCCGTGCGCAGCGCGGCGAGCGCCCGTTTCTCGATCTGCCGCACGCGTTCGCGGGACATGCCCGCGTCCAGCGCGATGGCGTCGTACGTATCGGGCTCGGCGCCGCCGAGGCCGAACCGCCGGCTCAGCACGTCGGCCTCGGCCGGCGTGACCGACCGGAGCAGCGACCGCACACAGTCGCGCATGCGCGTGTCGGCCAGTTGCTCGAACGGGCTGGCCGAGGTTTGATCCTCGATCAGCTCCACGAGCCCGGTGTCCGCGTCGGGCAGCGGCGTGTCGAGCGAAAGGGGCTCGGCCGGCAGCGCGAGCACCGCGCGCACCTTGTCCTCGGCGAGGCCGATTTCTGCCGCAAGCTCGGCCGGCGTCGCCCGGCGGCCCGTGCGCTGGCGAAAGCGCAGCGCATGCCGCTGTACGCGCTGGTACTGGTCGCCGACGTGCACGGGCACGCGGATCGTGCGAGCGCGATCGGCAACCGCACGCGTGATCGCCTGACGGATCCACCAGGTCGCATAGGTCGAGAACTTGAACCCGCGACGGTATTCGAACTTCTCGATCGCCCGCATCAGGCCGAGGCAACCGTCCTGCACGAGATCGGACAGGTCGACGCCGCGGTTCATGTACTTGCGCGCGATCGACAGCACGAGCCGAAGGTTCGCCTCGAGCATCGCGCGCGTCGCGTCGCGCACCTTCTGCTGGCCATCGCTCAGTGCAGCCGCGAGAGCCCGCCGCGCGACCGCGTCGAAGCGGGCGGCTTCTCCCGTCACAGCGTCATGCGGTGCGGTTGCGAGCGCGCGCACGATGCGGCTGGCGTCGTCGACGGCCGGTGCAACCCACGCAAGCGAACCGAGCAGGGCGGCCACGGCGTTGCGCGCGTCGCGGTATGCGTCCGAACGGACGCCGTGCGCGTGCAACGCGTCGCGCAACGTCGCCACAGCGGCCTGCAGATCGTCGTAGCGGGCGGGGGCGGGCGTGTCGCCTTCGTCTTCATCGGCCGAGCCGGTTGCGCCGGTCGCACCCGTTGCACCCTTCGCATCGTGACGCGCAAGCAGCGCGTCGACGGCCGCCGGAGACCCGGCGAGCGCGTGCAGCACCTGATGGCGACCCGTCTCGATTTCGCGGGCAAGCACGATTTCGCCTTCGCGCGTGAGCAGCGGCACGGCCTGGATGCGGCGCATGTAGAGCGCGAGCGGATCGGTCGATGCACTCGTGCCGCGTGCGAGGTCGCCGAGCATGGCCCGGCCCTCGTCGAGCGTGTCGCGATCGACGTCGACCGGCGCCGTGCCGGCGAACGGCGCAGGCACGGCCGGCTCGTCGAGCACGGCGATGCCGATGTCGGCGAGCGCGGCGCGCACGACGTCGAGCGCATCGGGGCTGTCGCTTTCAGGCGGCAGCGCGTCGACGAGGTCGGCGTGTGTCAGATAACCCTGTTCGCCGGCAAGCGCCAGCAACTGGATGATCGGATCGAGCGGTGTGTCCGCCCGGGGAGTGGGGCGTGGCGTAGTCATGTCGATGGCGGCGCGAGCCGCGTTCCTGTCTGGGCGGGCCGAAGTCCGCCGGTGGGCGGCCGCCGGTCATTCGCGAACACCTGTCCGCGCCGGTCAGCCTGACATCGTTCAAGTTGAGGGCATTTGCGCCAACTTCAACGTGGGCGCCGCGGACGGGCGAGCACACCGCATGCCCGCCTGCACCGTCCGGGGCAGGAAACAAAAAGTAACCGATCATACGCGCGGAAATCTGCAGGGGACGTAAGCTAGAGTCAGGCGCGCGCCCGGCGGCGGCGCGCGGATTCTGCCGGAGCACGAGATGAACCCGATTTCCGCCGCGAGGCCCGCCGTCATCGCGCTGGCCGCGCTGACGCTCGGCGGCTGCTACTACACGAGCCCGTACGGTTATGCACCTTATTACGCACCGGTGCCCGCCACGGTGACGCAGCGCGAAGTCCCGGTTGCACCGGCCGCGCCCGGTCCGGCCCCTTCCACGGCGCCTGCCACGCCGGACTACGTCGAGGCGCAGACGCCGGTGTATGTCGCACCGGCCTATGTGCCGCCGCCGTATCCGTATTACTACCCCGCGTATTACTCGGGCTGGTACGGGCCGCCCGTCACGATCGGCTTCTGGGGACGTTGGGGCGGCGGATACTGGGGCGGGCGAGGCGGGTACTGGCATCGTCCGTGGGGCGGCGGGAGTTGGGGTGGCGGCCACTGGGGCGGCGGCCATCGGCACTGATCGGCATTGACCGGCGCGCGGCGGCACCGCGCGGGAGAGCATCATGAGGAACACGTTTGTCCGAAGTCTGTGCGTCGTCCTGGCCGGCCTTGCGGCCGCACCGGGTATTGCCGACGCGCAGAGCAGCGCTTACACGAACTCGCCGGCCGAGCTGTTTGCCGGGCCGGCGCCCGATTATCCGGTGGTCGCGCAGATCCCGCCCGATACCGCGCTGGACGTATTCGGCTGCCTGAGCGACTACTCGTGGTGCGACGTCGCGCTGCCGGGCGTGCGCGGCTGGATCGATGCGCAGTTGCTCGAGTATCCGTACCAGGGCAGCTACGTGCCGTTGCTCGAATACGGCGCGATCATCGGGGTCCCGGTGACGGGATTCGCGATCGCCGCGTACTGGGATCGTTATTACCGGCACCGCCCGTGGTACCACGACCGCGATCGCTGGGCGCATCGTCCGGAACCGAGGCTCGGCCCCGGAGGCATGCCGCCGGGACAAGGCCGTCCGCAACCGGGCGGGCCGATGCAGGTTGCACCGGGCGGCCCGCCCGTGCACGACGCGCGGCCGTCGGCTGCACGCGGCGGCTGGAACGGTGCGATCCGCACGCCGCCGCCGGCAGCACCGGCGCCTTCACCGATGCCGGGCGGGGCGGGCAACGCGCGTCCGGCCGGCCCGCCGCCGGCCGTGTTGCGCCCGCCGCCCGCGCCGGGTGGCGAGGCGCGTCCGATGCCACCGCCGGTGCGCCAGGGGGGCGGGGGCGGCGGCGGTTATGCGCGGCCGCAAGGTGGCGGAAATGGTGGCGGCAACCACGGTGGTGGCGGCGGTGGAGGCGGGGGAGGTGGCGGCCCCGAAGATTTCCGTCACTGATGTCGCCGGCGCTGTGGATACCCCCAAGCGCCGGACGAAAAAAAGCCGCTCCGGAGAGCGGCTTTTAAATCGGGCGAGCGGTCGGTTGCGTCGCGCGCAACCGACTGCCGGCAATGGCCCGTTGCGTCAGTCGTCCAGCAGCGACAGGTCGCGCACGGCGCCCTTGTCGGCCGACATGACCAGCTTCGCGTAGGCCTTCAGCGCGGCGGACACCTTGCGCGGACGCGGCTGCGCCGGCTTCCAGCCCTTCGCGTTCTGCTCTTCGCGGCGGCGCGCCAGTTCCTCGTCCGACACCAGCACGTCGATCGTGCGGTTCGGGATGTCGATGCGGATCTTGTCGCCGTCGCGCACGAGACCGATCGCGCCGCCTGCCGCCGCTTCCGGCGAGCAGTGGCCGATCGACAGGCCCGACGTGCCGCCCGAGAAGCGGCCGTCCGTCAGCAGCGCGCAGGCCTTGCCGAGCCCCTTCGACTTGATGTAGCTGGTCGGGTAGAGCATTTCCTGCATGCCGGGGCCGCCCTTCGGGCCTTCGTAGCGCACGATCACCACGTCGCCGGCCTTGACCTTGTCGTTCAGGATGTTTTCAACGGCTTCGTCCTGCGATTCGGTCACATGCGCCGAGCCTTCGAACACGAGGATGCTTTCGTCGACGCCGGCCGTCTTCACCACGCAGCCGTCGAGCGCGATGTTGCCCGTCAGCACCGCGAGGCCGCCTTCCTTCGAGAACGCATGCTCATACGAGCGGATGCAGCCTTCGGCGCGATCGAGGTCGAGGCTCGGCCAGCGCGTGTTCTGGCTGAATGCAACCTGCGTCGGGATGCCGGCCGGGCCGGCCATATAGAACGTGCGGACCGCTTCGTCCCGCGTGCGGACGATGTCCCACTGGTCCAGCGCATCCTTCAGCGTCGGTGCGTGGACGGTCGGCACGTCGGTATGCAGCTTGCCGGCGCGTTCGAGCTCACCGAGGATCGCCATGATGCCGCCAGCGCGGTGTACGTCCTCGATGTGGTACTTGTTCGTGTTCGGCGCGACCTTGCACAGCTGCGGCACCGAGCGCGACAGGCGGTCGATGTCCTTCATCGTGAAGTCGATGCCGGCTTCCTGCGCGATCGCCAGCAGGTGCAGGATCGTGTTGGTCGAGCCACCCATCGCGATGTCGAGCGTCATCGCGTTCTCGAACGCGGCGAAGCCGACCGAGCGCGGCAGCACGCGTTCGTCGTCCTGCTCGTAGTGCTGGCGCGTCAGTTCGACGATGCGGCGGCCGGCGCGCTTGAACAGCTGTTCGCGATCGGCGTGCGTGGCGACCACCGTGCCGTTGCCGGGCAGCGACAGGCCGAGCGCTTCGGTCAGGCAGTTCATCGAGTTCGCGGTGAACATGCCCGAGCACGAACCGCAGGTCGGGCAGGCCGAGCGCTCGACTTCGGCGACTTCGGCGTCGGAATACGACGGGTCGACCGCGATCACCATCGCGTCGACGAGGTCGAGCTTCTTCACTTCGATGGCCTTGGTGACCGGGTTCGCGAGGCGCGTCTTGCCGGCTTCCATCGGGCCGCCCGACACGAAGATCACCGGGATGTTGAGGCGCATCGCGGCCATCAGCATCCCCGGCGTGATCTTGTCGCAGTTCGAGATGCAGACCATCGCGTCCGCGCAGTGCGCGTTCACCATGTACTCGACCGAGTCGGCGATGATGTCGCGGCTCGGCAGCGAATACAGCATGCCGTCATGGCCCATCGCGATGCCGTCGTCGACCGCGATCGTGTTGAATTCCTTCGCGACGCCGCCGGCGGCTTCGATCTCGCGCGCGACGAGCTGGCCGAGATCCTTCAGGTGCACGTGCCCGGGCACGAACTGCGTAAACGAGTTGACGACCGCGATGATCGGCTTCGAGAAATCGTCGTCTTTCATGCCGGTGGCGCGCCACAGCGAGCGCGCACCTGCCATGTTGCGGCCGGCGGTGGAGGTTTTGGAACGGTAAGTGGGCATTGTGATTGCTGAAGAAAGATCGCGAAAAAGGGTGGAGGCACGGGGAATAAAGGCCTCTCTCGCGCCCGTGCGAACAACCTCTTGAGCTGCGCCCTGGGCAAACCCGGCGATTATCCCACAGCCGCCGCGGGCGTGGCGCCCATGGGGCCGGCGACGGGCATGGGTCGCGTGACGGGCGTGGCGGCTGCGAGCGGCCAGCCCGGCCGGCCCGGCCGGTTCGGGAGGCGGCGGAGTCGTCTTCTCGTCGATGACGAAGCCGCGCCGCCCCCGCGCTCGGGTGTCAGTCGAGCAGCGTCAGGATCTCGTCGTACAGCGCCTTCGGAACCCGCACGCCGTTCGCGATGCTGCGCGCGCGGGCGTCGAAGCGCCGTTGCGACGGCAGCCGCGCACCCTGCGCGACGATCGATTCGAACATCCGTTCGCCGCGTGCGAGGCCCGCATCGAGATCGTCGCCGAGGAACACCTTCGGATCGAACGCGATCACGAGTTCGCCGTGGCACGGCGTCGCGCCGACGCCTTCGTCGAAGTCCATCGATTCGCGGCTGGTCATGTCGCCGATCAGCGCGCCGCCGAGCAATTCGACCATCGCCGCGAGCGCCGAGCCCTTGTGGCCGCCGAATGTGCGCATCGCGCCCTGCAACGCAGCCTTCGGGTCGGTGGTCGGCTGGCCGTCGGCGTCGATCGCCCAGTGCGATGGAATCGCCTTGCCTTGCTTCGCGTGCAGCTCGATGTCGCCGCGCGCGATCGCGCTCGTCGCGAAATCGAACACGAATGGCTCGCTGCCGGGGCGCGGCCATGCGAACGCGATCGGGTTTGTGCCGAACACGGGTTCGCGGCCGCCTTCCGGTGCGACCCAGCTATGGCTCGGATTCATCGCGATGCCGACCAGCCCTTCGGCGGCAATCGCCTCGACCTCGGGCCACAGCGCCGAGAAGTGGTAGCAGTGATTGATCGTCATCGCGGCGATGCCGTGCTGCTTCGCCATCTCGACGAGCACGGGCAGCCCGGTTTCGAAGCTCAGCAGCGAAAAGCCGCGATGCGCGTCGACGGAAACGATCGACGACGACAGCTTGCGCAGCGTCGGCACAGCTTGCGGATCGACCTTGCCCTTCTTCAGCGAACGCACGCAGACGAGCAGCCGGTACACGCCGTGCGAATGGCATTCGTCGCGCTGGCCCTGCGTGATGACGTTGGCAATGGCCCGCGCATGCGCGTCGGACATCCCGTTGTGCGTCAGCACGCGCAGCGCGAGCGCATGGACTTCATCGAGTGACAGGACGACTTCGGCGGTTTGCTCAGTCATGGTTCACCTCGCGCGGCGCGGGCACGCCGTCGATGCGTTGCGGCACGTGCAGCGGATTGCCGTCGCGGATCGCGTCCGGCAGCAGCGCGTCCGGCAGGTCCTGGTACGACACGGGGCGCAGGAAGCGCTCGATCGCGCGTGCGCCGACGGACGTCGTGCGCGTGTCGGAGGTCGCCGGGAACGGGCCGCCGTGCACCATCGCGTGGCCGACCTCGACACCCGTGCCGAAGCCGTTGACGAGAATGCGGCCGGCCTTGCGTTCGAGCGTTGGGCGCAGCGCGGCGAACAGCGTCGCGTCGCCGTCGGTGAGATGCGCGGCGATCGTCAACTGGCCTTCGAGCGATTTCAGCACGCGATGCAGCGTATCGGCATCCGGGCAGCGGACGATCAGCGACGCGGGGCCGAATACTTCGTCGCGCAGTTCCGGATGCGCGATGAACGCGTCGGCCGAGGTCGCGAACAGCGCCGCGCGGGCCTGATGGCGGCCGCCTTCCGCGCCTTCCGCCAGCAGCTCGACCGCATCGTGACCGCGTAGCGCCGCGACGCCTTGCGCATAGCTCGCGTGGATATGCGGCGTCAGCATCGTCTGCGCGGCCGCCGCGCGCACCGCATCGGCCGACGCGGCTTCGAACGCGCGCAGCGCCGGGCCGTCGACGGCGAGCACCAGGCCGGGGTTCGTGCAGAACTGGCCGGCGCCGAGCGTGAGCGATGCGACGAACTGCGGCGCGATGGTGTCATGGCGCGCATCGAGCGCGGCGGGAAACAGCAGCACGGGATTGATCGAGCTCATTTCCGCATAGACGGGAATCGGCTCGGGGCGCGCGGCCGCGATATGCATCAGCGCGACGCCGCCGCGACGCGACCCGGTGAAGCCGACAGCCTTGATGCGCGGATCGGCGACGAGCGCCTGGCCGATCTCGCGCGAGGCGTCGAACAGCAGCGAGAAGACGCCGGCCGGCATTCCGCATTCGCGCGCGGCCTGCTGGATCGCGCGGCCGACGAGTTCCGACGTGCCCGGATGTGCGGAATGGGCCTTGACGATCACCGGGCAGCCGGCTGCCAGCGCCGATGCCGTGTCGCCGCCGGCGACCGAGAACGCGAGCGGGAAATTCGACGCACCGAACACGGCGACGGGCCCGACCGCGACGTTGCGCAGGCGCAGGTCGACGCGCGGCAGCGGCTTGCGCTCGGGTCGCGCCGGATCGATCCGTGCGTCGAGAAAGCCGCCGTCGCGCACGAGCGAAGCGAACAGCGCGAGCTGGCCGACCGTGCGGCCGCGTTCGCCTTCGATGCGTGCGCGCGGCAACCCCGTTTCGATGACGCAGCGCTCGATCAGGTCGTCGCCGAGCGCCATGATGTGGCGGCCGATCGCGTCGAGAAACGCGGCGCGCGCTTCGAGCGGCGTTTCGCGATAGAGGTCGAACGCGTCGTCGGCGAGCGCGCAGGCCGTCTCCAGGTCGCGCAGGCTCGCGCCGCCGAAAGCGGGTTCGATCGGTTCGCCGGTTGCGGCGGCGATCGCGTGGAGGGTGCCGTTCTGTCCGGCGACGGCGGACTGGCCGATCAGCAGTTGACCTGTGAGTTGCATGGTTTTCCTCGGAAAAAAAGCAGGGGCCGGGCGTGGTGCGCCCGGCCGCAGGGATCATGGGAAACGGCGGGAGTGCGTCAGTCCTCGTCGTCGTCGAGCTGCAGCTTGTCGGCGCGCACGCCGGTGTTGGCGCCCCAGTAGTAGATGGCGAGCGCGACGGCCGCGACGACGACCGTGTCGTACGGATGTGCGAGCTGGCCCGTGCCGCCGAAGCCGCCGAGATACGACAGCACGATCATCGCGGCATAGAACGCGATCAGCCACGCGGACGAGCGCACCTGTTCGGCGAGGCTCAGGTGCGCGGTCGGCACCCAGCGGCGGCACGCGAGATAGATGACGAACATCACGATCTGCAGGCCCAGCAGCCAGGACACCGTGCTCCAGCCCGACCAGTAGACGATCAGCGCGGCGATCACGAACGACGCGGGGCCGGTGATGCCGAATGCCACCGCACGGAACGGCCGCGGCAGGTCGGGCGCGGTGCGGCGCAGCGCGGCGACCGAGACCGGCGCGACCGCATAGCTCAGCACGAGCGCGGCCGACACGATGTTGATCAGCGCTTCCCACGACGGGAACGGCAGCGTCCAGAAGATCGCGAGGCCGAACGTGAGCCACAGGCCGGCGCGCGGGATGCCCGACGCTTCGTCGACACGCGTGAACACCTTGAAGAACGTGCCCGTCTTCGCCCAGCCGTAGACGACGCGTGGCGTCGCGTTCATGTAGATGTTGCCGCAGCCGCTCGGCGAGATCATCGCGTCGGCGACGACCATCACCGCGAGCCAGCCGACGCCGAGCGCGAGCGCGATGTCGCGGTACGGCAGCGAGAACGCCTTGCTGACGTCGTGCCAGCCGGCGGCGAGCATGGCGGTCGGGATGCTGCCGATGAACGCGAGCTGCAGCAGCACGTAGATCAGCGTGGACAGCAGGATCGACAGGATCAGCGCGATCGGGATCGTGCGCTGCGGATTGCGCACCTCGCTCGCGACCGACACGATCGGCGTGAGGCCGAGATACGCGAAGATGATGCCGCCCGCGGACACGGCCATCTCGATGCCCGGCATGCCGAACGGCGCGAAGCCGTGCACGGTCAGGTTCGCGGGCTTGAAGAACGTGAACAGCACGCCGATCACCGCGAGCGGTACGATGAACTTGAAGATGCTGATGATGTTGTTCGCTTTCGCGAACGTCTTCACGCTCGAATAGTTCAGGTAAAAGAAGAAGCAGAGAAGTGCTGCCTGCACGAGCCAGCCGAGCGTCGTCGGGTCGCTCGATCCTTCGGCCGTCAGGCCTGGAAACCACGCGGCCGCATACTGGCGCGCGGCGACGACTTCGATCGCGATCAGGCTTGAAAAGGCGATCAGCGTGATGAAGCCCATCAGGTAGCCGAGCAGCGGGCCGTGCGAGAACACCGGATAGCGTACGACGCCACCGGCGCGCGGCAGCGCGGCGCCGAGTTCGCAGTAGACGATGCCGAGCAGCAGCACCGCGAAGCCGCCGAGCAGCCACGAGAAGATGCCGGCCGGGCCCGCGATCGTCGACACGTGACTCGCGGCGAACAGCCACCCCGAACCGAAGATGGCGCCGAGACCGATGAACGTGAGATCGGTCAGCGACAGCTGTTTCTTGAACTTGCCGTGACCCGCGTCGGGGTGCGCGGAACGGGAAAGCGGGACAGACGGTTGAGCGTTGCCTTGGCCTGGCATGGGCTTGTCTCCTGGGGAATGGCGGTACAGGCGTGAGCTGCGCGCGCTCCGACGGAGCAGCGCGCACGCCTGCCGGCCGGCGTCGCCCGGTTCGAATGACCGGGGCGGGACGCGGCCCGTTCACGCGCGGCGCGGGCTGGCGCCGGTGCAAACGGGCCCGCGGGCCAATGCCGGACCGGAGACGGCGGCGAGCAGGGGAAGCCTGCGCGCCGCCGCAGGGGAGTCGATCAGAGACCGACGTCGGGCAGTGCCGGGCGCGTTTCGAGCGCCTTCGCGACGATCGCCTTCACTTCCGCGAGCGTGTCGCCCTGCAGCGCGAGGCGCGGCGGACGCGTGATCGCGCTGCCGCGGCCGACCAGCTCTTCGCACAGCTTGATGCACTGCACGAGGTCGGGGCGGGCATCGAGGTGCAGCAGCGGCATGAACCAGCGGTACAGCGCGAGCGCTTCGTCGAAACGCTTCTGCTTCGCGAGGCGGAACAGCGTCTCGCCTTCCTTCGGGAACGCGTTCGACATGCCCGACACCCAGCCTTCTGCGCCGACCGCGATGCTCTCGACCACGACGTCGTCGAGGCCCGCGAACAGCACGAAACGATCGCCGACCGCGTTGCGCAGGTCGATGAAGCGGCGCGTATCGCCCGACGAATCCTTGAAGCAGACGATGTTCTCGCAATCCTGCAGCGCGATCAGCACGTCGGGCGTCACGTCGTTCTTGTAGATCGGCGGGTTGTTGTAGACCATCACCGGCAGGTCGGTGCTGGTTGCGACCGCGCGGAAGTGCGCAGCGGTTTCATGCGGCTTCGCCGAGTACACGAGCGCGGGCATCACCATCACGCCGTCGACGCCGACGCGCTGCGCTTCACGCACCGTGTTGCGCGCGAATTCGGTCGTGAATTCGGCGATACCGGCGATCACCGGAATCTTGCCGCCGGCCGCGTCGCGCGCAGCCTCGATCACCTGGAGCTTCTCGCTCGTCGACAGCGACGTGTTTTCGCCGACCGTGCCGCAGACCACGAGGCCCGACACGCCGTCGTTCACCAGGTTCTTCACCACGCGGTGCGTGGCGTCGATGTCGAGGGAAAAGTCCGGCTTGAACTGGGTGCTGACGGCCGGGAAAACCCCGGTCCATTGAATGGATTTGCGGCTCACTGAAATCTCCTACGTTCGTATCGGTCGGCCGACAGGGGTGTCGGTGTGGCAACCAGTATCGCCGCGCAAATGCCCATCACGCTTGAGTCGTATCGCGGAGCAAAATGACGAAATCGGCACAGCGGCCGGCAGGGGCGCGACGGGCGCGTCGCACTATGCCGATTTCGTCGTCGTCCTCATCGAAAAGCCACAAGCGGACGGACGCGCGACGGAGGAAGCTATGCTCCTTTCCCCACTTCGGACGGCTCATGATGAAGCGCATCCAGATCATCGATTCGCACACGGGCGGCGAACCCACTCGGCTCGTCGTGTCCGGCTTCCCGTCGCTCGGCAGCGGCACGATGGCCGAGCGCCGCGACGTGCTCGCGCGCGAGCACGACCGTTACCGCACCGCGTGCATCCTCGAGCCGCGCGGCAGCGACGTGCTGGTCGGCGCGCTGCTCTGCGAGCCCGTATCGCCCGACGCGGCGGCCGGCGTGATCTTCTTCAACAATAGCGGCTATCTCGGGATGTGCGGGCACGGCACGATCGGCGTCGTGCGCACGCTATATCACATGGGCCGCATCGCACCCGGCGTGCACCGGATCGAAACACCCGTCGGCACCGTCGAGGCGACGCTGCACGACGACCTGTCGGTCAGTGTGCGCAACGTGCCTGCGTATCGCCATGCGCAGGGCGTCGCCGTCGACGTGCCGGGATACGGCCCCGTGAAGGGCGATATCGCGTGGGGCGGCAACTGGTTCTTCCTGATCAGCGACCACGGGCAGCGCGTGACCGGCGACAACGTCGCGGCGCTCACCGCGTATGCGTCGGCCGTGCGCGAAGGGCTCGAACGCGCTGGGATCACCGGTGCGAACGGCGGCGAGATCGACCACATCGAGCTGTTCGCCGACGACGCCGAACACGACAGCCGCAGCTTCGTGCTGTGCCCGGGCCTCGCGTACGACCGTTCGCCGTGTGGCACCGGCACGAGCGCGAAGCTCGCGTGTCTCGCGGCCGACGGCAAGCTTGCCCCGGGCGCCGTGTGGCGGCAGGCGAGCGTGATCGGCAGCGTGTTCCACGCGAGCTACGAGCAGGCCGACGGCGGCATCGTGCCGACGATCCGCGGCAGCGCGCACCTGAGCGCGGAAGCGACGCTGCTGATCGAGGAAGACGATCCGTTCGGCTGGGGCATCGGGTCGTGAGCGAAACGAAGACCGACGTCGTCGTGATCGGCGCCGGCATCGTCGGCGCGGCGTGCGCGCACGAACTCGCGCAGCGCGGGCTGCGCGTGCTCGTCGTCGACGACGCGAGCGGCGGCGCGACCGGCGCGGGGATGGGCCACCTCGTCGCGATGGACGACAACGCGGCCGAGCTGGCGCTCAGCCATTACTCGATCGAACTGTGGCGCGCGTTGAGTGGCGACATGCCGGAAGGCTGCGCGTACCGCAACTGCGGCACGCTGTGGCTCGCGGCAGACGCGCACGAGATGGATCTGGCGCGCGCCAAGCAGGCGACGCTTGCCGCGCATGGCGTGGCCGGCGAGCTGATCGACGCGGCGACGCTCGCGCAACTGGAGCCGATGCTGCGCACGGGTCTTGGCGGCGCGCTGAAGATTCCCGGCGACGCGATTCTCTATGCGCCCGTCACCGCGAACTGGCTGCTGCAGCGCGCACCGCGCATCACGTTGCGCCGCGACCGGGCGGTCGCGGTCGATGGCCCGAGCGTGACGCTCGCAACCGGCGACACGCTGCGCGCGGAGCGCGTGGTCGTCGCGAATGGCGTTGCAGCGCGCACGCTGCTGCCCGAATTGCCGCTGCGCCCGAAAAAGGGCCACCTGCTGATTACCGATCGTTATCCGGGCCAGGTGTCGCACCAGCTCGTCGAACTCGGTTATGCGGCGAGCGCGCATGCGAGCGACGGCACGTCGGTCGCGTTCAACGTACAGCCACGGCCGACCGGCCAGTTGCTGATCGGCTCGTCGCGCCAGTTCGACACCGAGGATGCGCGCGTCGAGCCGCCCGTGCTGGCCCGCATGCTGCGCCGCGCGGTGGGCTACCTGCCGGATCTGGCCGACCTGAACGGCATCCGCTCATGGACCGGATTCCGCTCCGCGAGCCCCGACGGCCTGCCGCTGCTCGGCGAGCACCCGGCGCGGCCGGGCGTGTGGCTCGCGGTCGGGCACGAAGGGCTCGGCGTGACGACCGCGCCGGGCAGCGCGCGGCTCGTCGCCGCACTGATGACCGGCGAGCGGCCGCCGATCGATATCGAACCGTATTTGCCGGGACGCTTCCTGACCGCGTCCCCCGTAGCCGGAGCGCTGACATGATCATTCATCTGGACGGCCGCGCGCTGACGGTGGCCGACGGCGCGACCGTCGCGGCCGCCATTGCGGCGAGCGGCGACGACACGACGCGGGTGTCGTGCACGGGCGCGGCGCGTGCGCCGTTTTGCGGGATGGGCGTTTGCCAGGAATGCCGGATGACGATCGACGGCCGGCGCCGGCTGGCATGCCAGACGCTGTGCCGCGACGGGATGCAGGTGGAGCGTACGCGATGAAACAGGAACGATTGAGCGTCGACGTCGCGATCGTCGGCGCGGGCCCGGCCGGGCTGTCGGCCGCACGGGCTGCAGTGAAGGGCGGCGCGACGGTCGCGATCGTCGACGACAACCCGCGCGCGGGCGGGCAGATCTGGCGGCAAGGCGCGGCGGTCAAGCCTGCGCCGGTTGCCGCCGAACGCCTCGCCGTGCTGCGGCAGCCGAACGTCACGCATCTCGCGGCGACGCGCATCGTCGCCGAAACCCAGCCGGGCACGCTGCTGCTCGAGGATGACGAACGCGGGCTGCTGCTCGATTTCCGGACGCTGATTCTTTGCTGCGGCGCGCGTGAGCTGCTGCTGCCGTTTCCGGGCTGGACGCTGCCGGGCGTTACCGGGGCGGGCGGCCTGCAGGCGCTGATCAAGTACGGCCTCGACGTGAGCGGGCAACGCACGGTGATTGCCGGCAGCGGGCCGCTGCTGCTCGCGAGCGCGGCGACGGCCCGTCAGGCCGGCGCGCGCGTGTCGCACGTACTTGAACAGGCCGCATGGGGCGACGTGGCCGGTTTCGCCGCGGGATTGTGGCGCTGGCCGTCGAAGCTCGCGCAGGCCGCGAAGCTCGTCACGGCCGCCTACCGGCCCGATGCGCATGTCGTCGAGGCATTCGGCGACAAGCGACTCGAACGCGTTCGGATCCGTCAGGGCGACCGCGAGTTCGAGGTCGATTGCGACCGGCTCGCGTGCGGCTTCGGCCTCGTGCCGAACATCGTGCTGCCGAGCCATCTCGGCTGCCGGATCGACAACGGCATGGTGGCGGTCGATGCGCACCAGCGTACGAGCCGCGAAGGGGTGTTGGCGGCGGGCGAGTGCACGGGCGTCGGCGGCAGCGAGTTGGCGATGGTCGAAGGCGAGATCGCCGGTTATGTGGCGACCGGGCAGACGGCGCAACTGGCCGCGCTGATTGCGCAGCGCGCAGACTGGCAGGCGTTTGCGGATGCCGTGCGTGAGCGTTTCGCGATCCGCGAGCCGATTCGCCGGCTTGCGCGGCCCGATACGCTGCTATGCCGCTGCGAAGACGTGCGTTTCGATGCAGTCGCGCAAGAGCCGGGCTGGACGGCCGCGAAACTGCAGTCACGTTGCGGGATGGGTGCATGCCAGGGCCGCGTGTGCGGTGCGGCTGCGCAGGCGCTGTTCGGCTGGACGCCGCCGGTGCCGCGCACACCGCTCGTGCCCGCGCGGGTCGGCACGCTGATGCTCGACGGCACGGCATCCTGCGACGGCGCGTGACGCACGCGCTGTTGCGGCAACGCGGCAACGCGGCAACGCAGCAACGCGGCCCGGTTGACACCGGGCCGCGTCATTCATTCCACCTTCACTTTCTCCCATCCGCCGACCTGCGGCGCCGCGCAAGCGCGCAGGCACTCGATCGTCGCGGCCACTGCCGCGCGATTCGCGCTGTCGGGGTGCCAGTACATCGACACCGCGCCCTGGCCTTCGAGCCGCATCGGCAGGATCCGGATCGCGTTCAGTTGCGCAAAGCGCTGCGCGGCACGATGCGACGCGACGCCGAGCAGGTCGGTGTTGTTCAGCAGCGTGAGGTTGAGGATCGACGAATTCGATTCGACGCAGTGCGGCGGCCGCACGCGGCCGGCGGCCGTCAGCGCGGCCTCCAGCGCATTGTGTACGGGCGTGCCCGACGGCCACACGATCCACGAATAGGCGAACACGTCGTCCCAGTCGACGGACGCCGCACCGGCGAGCGCGTGGCCGGGCCGTGCGACGAACACGACCGGATCGACATACAGCGCTTCGGCGCGCAGCAGCGGATCGACGGAGGTCGAGCCCGAGCGGCCCACGACGATATCGAGTTCGCTGCGCGCGAGCTGCGGCATCAGCTGGTTCATCGTGCTTTCGGTGAGCCGCACCTGCGCGCGCGGCATCCGCTTCAGCAGTTGGGACACCGCGAGCGGCACCGTATCGGCCGCCGCGACCCCCGATGTGCCGATCGTCACGAGGCCGCTGCCGCCTTCACGCAGTGCGGCCATGTCGTCGCGCGCGACGTCGAGCTGCGCTTCCACGCGGCGCGCGTGCTCGATCAGCGCTTCGCCGTAAGGCGTCGGCCGCAGGCCGCGCGCATGCCGTTCGAACAGCGGCAGCCCGACATCTTCTTCCAGCTCCTTCAGCCATTTCGACAGCGCGGGCTGCGTGGTCGCGAGCGCGACCGCTGACTGGCTCAGATTGCCGGTGCCGGCCAGGCTCAGCAGTACCTGCAGATGCCGCAGTCGCAGCCGGTGGGTCCAGTCCATCGCATGCCTCGTCGCAAGAAGGTATATCCATAACTATATGGATCAGATGATTTCACCATTTTACCGGGTATGGCTGCGTCGAATATAAATTCATTCACGGACTGCTGCACGGTCCCCGACCAGACAGACCCGGCGCCGACGCCGATCGGCCGCCTTCAAGGAGACATCATGACGACCCATCCGGACGCGCCGCGCGCCGCCTACTACGCACGGATCGCCGAGCAGCGCCTGGCGCCGCTGTGGGAATCGCTGCACAACCTCGTGCCGAAATCCCCGCAGCCGGCCGCGCAAGCCGCGATCTGGAAATACGCGCAGGTGCGCGACCTCGTGATGCAGGCCGGCAGCGTGATCAGCGCGGAAGAAGCCGTGCGCCGCGTGCTGGTGCTGGAGAACCCGGGGTTGCCCGGCAAGTCGAGCATGACGCCGACCCTGTACGCGGGGCTGCAGCTGATCCTGCCGGGTGAGATCGCGCCGAGCCACCGGCATACGCAGTCGGCGCTGCGCTTTATCGTCGAAGGGCGCGGCGCATGGACGGCCGTGAACGGCGAGCGCACGACGATGCATCCGGGCGACTTCATCATCACGCCCTCGTGGGCGTGGCACGACCACGGCAATCCGTCGGTGGACGAGGGCGGCGAGCCGGTCGTGTGGCTCGACGGGCTCGACATTCCGCTCGTTGCGAATCTCGACGCCGGTTTCGCGGAGAACTACCCGGAAGCCGTGCAGCCCGTGAATCGCCCGGAAGGCGACAGCCTCGCGCGCTTCGGTCACAACATGGTGCCGGTGCGGCATCGCGTGAGCGATCCGACGTCGCCGGTGTTCAGCTATCCGTATGCCCGCACCCGCGAGGCGCTCGACGCGCTTTACCGGAACGGCGAGCTCGATGCGTGGGACGGCGTGAAGCTGCGCTATGTGAACCCCGCGACGGGCGGCTGGCCGATGCCGACGATCGCCACCTTCATGCAGTTCCTGCCCGCCGGTTTCGACGGACGCACGTACCGCAGCACCGACGCGACGATCTACTGCGTCGTCGAGGGCAGCGGCACCGCGCACATCGGCGGCAACGCATTCGAATTCGCGCCGCACGACATCTTCGTCGCGCCGTCGTGGGCGCCCGTGCGGCTGTCGGCGTCGTCCGACAGCGTGCTGTTCAGCTATTCCGACCGACCCGTGCTGTCCGCGCTGAATCTGCTGCGCGAAGCGCGCGACTGACGCCGGCGCGTTCAACGAACTGTTTTCCGTGCGCCGTCGTGGCGGCGCGCCCCTTCATTCATGCCTAAGCTGGAGCCGTTCATGACTTTCGTTTTCCCGCCCGAAGCGCCCGTGGCGCTGCCCGTTGCCGGCAGCGATGCCCGATTTGCGGTCCGCCGCGTCTATTGCGTCGGCCGCAACTACGCGGCCCATGCGCGCGAAATGGGCTTCGATCCCGATCGCGAGCCGCCGTTCTTCTTCTGCAAGCCGGCCGATTCGATCGTGCCGGTCGCGTACGGCGAAACGCTCGATCTCGCGTATCCGTCGCAGACGCAGAACTATCACTACGAAGCCGAACTCGTCGCGGTGATCGGCAAGGGCGGGTCGGACATTCCGCTCGAACGCGCGCTCGAACACGTGTGGGGCTATGCGGTCGGCCTCGACATGACGCGCCGCGACCTGCAGATGAAGATGCGCGAAATGGGCAGGCCGTGGGAAATCGGCAAGGCGTTCGACCGCTCCGCGCCGATCGGGCCCGTGCATCCGGCAAGCGACGTCGGTCATTTCGAACAGGGCGGCCTGTGGCTGACCGTCAATGGCGCGACGAAGCAGAAGAGCGACGTGTCGCACCTGATCTGGTCGGTCGCGGAAACGGTGGCCGACCTGTCGAAGTTCTTCCGCCTCGAACCGGGCGACGTGATCTTCACGGGTACGCCGGAGGGAGTCGGCGCGGTGGTGGCGGGCGACGTGATGAAGGTTGGCGTCGAGCGTCTCGGCGAACTGACCGTGCGCGTGGTCTGACGCATCTTCCCCGAAAGGTTACATCGTGCAACTGCATAGTTTCTTCAACAGTTCGACGTCCTACCGGGTGCGCATCGCGCTCGCGCTGAAAGGGCTGCCGTACGACACGCTGCCCGTGAACATCCGCACCGGCGAGCATCGCGATGCCGCTTATGTCGCGCAGGTGAACCCGTCGGCGGCGGTGCCGGCGCTGATCGACGGCGATTTCCGCCTCGGCCAGTCGATCGCGATCCTCGATTACCTCGACCAGATCCATCCGGATCCGCGGCTGATTCCGATCGAGTCGCGCCGCCGGGCGCGCGTGCTGGAACTGGCCGCGTTGATCGCGTGCGACATCCATCCGGTCAACAACCTGCGCGTGCTGCGCTATCTCGACAGCGAGCTGAAGGTTACGCCGCAGCAGAAGACCGCGTGGTACCGGCACTGGGTCGCGGAGGGGATGGCCGGCGTCGAGCGGCTGCTCGCACGCGCGGACGAGGGCCCGTGGTGTTTCGGCGATACGCCGACGCTGGCCGACGTGTGCCTCGTGCCACAGGTCGCGAACGCGTTGCGGATGGATTGCGACCTGAGCGCGTATCCGCGCAGCCTCGCGGTGTATGAGCACGCGCGGCACGAGCCGGCTTTCGAGGCCGCACAACCGCAGCGGCAACCGGATTACGTCGCGTAACAAGAAGCAGGAGACAGAGATGGGCGAGACACACAACAACGGCCGACGCGTACTCGTGATCGGCGGCGGTATCGGCGGGCTCGCGGCGGCGCTGGCGCTCGCGCGCCAGGGCATCCGCGTGAAGCTGCTCGAACAGGCCGAGCAGATCGGCGAGATCGGCGCGGGAATCCAGCTCGCGGCGAATGCATTCAACGCGCTCGACGCGCTGGGTGTCGGCGAGGCGGCACGCGGCCGCGCAGTATTCACCGACTGGCTGCAATTGATGGATGCGATCGATGCACGCGAGGTCGCGCGCATCGATACGGGTGCCGCGTACCGCGAGCGCTTCGGCAATCCGTATGCGGTGATCCATCGCGCGGACATCCATCTTTCGATCTACGAGGCGGTCAAGGATCACCCGCTGATCGAGTTCCGGACGAGCACGCAGGTGTGCGGTTTCGAGCAGGACGGCAACGGCGTGACCGTGATCGACCAGCATGGCGAACGCTATCGCGCCGATGCGGTGATCGGCTGCGACGGCGTGAAGTCCGCGATCCGTCACGCGCTGATCGGCGATGCGCATCGCGTGACAGGCCACGTCGTGTATCGCGCGGTGGTCGACGTCGACAACATGCCGAAGGATTTGCAGATCAATGCGCCCGTCGTGTGGGCCGGCCCGCATTGCCATCTCGTCCACTATCCGCTGCGCGGCGGGCGGCAGTACAACCTCGTCGTCACGTTCCACAGCCGCGAGCAGGAGACGTGGGGCGTGCGTGAGGGCAGCAAGGAAGAAGTGCTGTCGTACTTCGACGGCATTCATCCGCTGCCGAAGCAGATGCTCGATCGGCCGACGTCGTGGAAGCGCTGGGCGACCGCCGACCGCGATCCGGTCGAACGCTGGAGCGCGGGCCGCGCGACGGTGCTCGGCGACGCCGCGCATCCGATGACGCAATACATCGCGCAGGGCGCATGCCAGGCGCTCGAGGATGCGGTGACGCTCGGCGCGGCGGTTGCGCACACGAACGGCGATTTCGAGGCCGCGTTCGCGCTGTACGAGCGCGTGCGGATTCCGCGTACTGCACGCGTGCTGTATTCGGCACGGGAAATGGGGCGGATCTATCACGCGAAAGGCGTCGAGCGGCAGGTGCGCAACGGGCTCTGGGTCGGTCGCACGCAGGCGCAGTTCTACGACGCGCTCGACTGGCTGCACGGCTGGCGCGCGGAGGATTGCCTGAAGACGGTCGCGTAACGCATCCGTTCAGCCCGAATCCGGCGGCGCGCATTTCAACGACAGACGACGCGCGACCGCCTTCCTGGAGGAGACACTATCATGGCCGATACGCTGTCCATCGACGTCAGCGAATGGATCGACCGGCATCGCGTTGCGCCGTTTCAGGCCGCGATCGTCGTCCTGTGCTTTCTGATCGTCGCGATCGACGGGTTCGATACCGCATCGATCGGTTTCATCGCACCCGTCATCCGCGCGGAATGGGGCCTGTCGCCCGCGCAACTGGCGCCCGTGTTCGGCGCGGGGCTCGCCGGGCTGATGGCCGGCGCGCTCGTGTTCGGGCCGTTCGGCGACAGGTTCGGCCGCAAGCGCCTGCTGCTCGCGTGCGTGGCGTGCTTCGGCATCGCGAGCGCCGCATCGGCGAGCGCGGGCGGCCCGACCGAGCTGATCGCGTGGCGCTTCGTGACCGGGCTCGGGCTCGGCGGCGCGATGCCCAATGCGATCACGTTGACGTCCGAGTACTGTCCGGCGCGCCGCCGCTCGCTGCTGGTGACGACGATGTTCTGCGGCTTCACGATCGGTTCCGCGCTCGGCGGGCTTGCCGCCGCGTCGCTGATCGAGCATCACGGCTGGCGCTCGGTGCTCGTGGTCGGCGGCGCCGCGCCGCTGCTGCTCCTGCCGGTGCTCGCGTGGCGGCTGCCGGAATCGGTGCGCTATCTCGTCAGCCGGAACGCGCCTTCCGCGCGGATCGCGGCGATGCTCGGCCGCATTGCGCCGGATCCGCACCTTGCGCACGCGTCGTTCGTCGCGCAGGGCGGCAAGCCGGCCGGGTCGCCGCTTGGACGGCTGTTCGATGCCAACCTGCTGCGCGGCACGCTGCTGTTGTGGCTGACGTTCTTCATGAGCCTGCTCGTCATCTACCTGCTGTCGAGCTGGCTACCGACGCTGTTGCGCACGACCGGGGCGACGCTGCAGACGGCCGCGCGCGTGACCGCGATGTTCCAGGTCGGCGGCACGCTCGGCGCGATTGTCCTCGGCTGGCTGATGGACCGCTTCGACCCGCATCGCGTACTGGCTTGCAGCTATGCGGCGGCCGGCATCTTCGTCGCGGCGATCGGCGTGTTTGCCGCGTCGCCGTGGGGCGCCGCGCTTGCCGTGTTCGCGGCCGGCTTCTGCGTGTCGGGTTCACAGGTCGGCGCGAATGCGCTGTCGGCCGCGTTCTATCCGACCGCGTGCCGGACCACTGGCGTGAGCTGGGCGAACGGAATTGGCCGAGGCGGTTCGGTCGTCGGATCGATGGCCGGCGGCGCGATGCTGGCGATGGGCGTGCCGCTGTCGACCGCGTTTGCCGTCGTGGCGGCGCCCTGCGTGATAGCGGCGATCGCGGTGCTGGTGCTCGGCATGGTGCGTGCCGAAGCGGCGCGGGTGTCGGGTGTCGACGGGGTTGCGGGCGAGCAGGCCTGAGCGAAGGCGGGCGGCAAGGGCGTCAGTGCACACGTGGCGGGAAACAATAATATACAAATAGATATAATATTGTTTCTTTAATTGATGTCATGCCCCGATGAACGACGCTCTTCCCGCCGGGCTACCCGAGCCCGATCAGATGCGCGCCGCCGCCGAATCGGCTTGCGCGCTCCTCAAGGTGTTGTCGAATCCCGACCGGCTGCTGCTGCTGTGCGAACTGTCGCAGGGCGAGCGCTGCGTCAGCGATCTCGAAACGCGGCTGGACATCCGCCAGCCGACACTGTCGCAGCAGCTCGGCGTGTTGCGGGACAACGCGCTGGTCCGTACGCGTCGCGACGGCAAGAACATCCACTATTCGCTCGACAGCCCGGCCGCGATCGCGGTGATGGGCGTGCTGTACGAACAGTTCTGCGGCCCGGCCGCGAAGGGGACGCGCGATGCAGTTTGATGCGCTTCATTTCACGCCGTGGCTGTCGCTGGCCGGTGGCGTGCTGATCGGGCTCGCGGCTGCGTGGCTCGTCGCGTTCAACGGCCGGATCGCCGGCATCAGCGGCATCGTCGGCGGGCTGTTGACGGCGGGTGCGGGCGAGCGCGGCTGGCGCATCGCGTTCGTCGGCGGGATGATCGTCGCGCCGGTCGTGATGCGCGTCGCCGGAACCGGTCTGACGCCGCGGGTCGATGCGAGCTGGCTCGAATTGCTGGCGGCCGGCCTGCTGGTCGGGATCGGCACGCGGTACGCGGGCGGCTGCACGAGCGGCCACGGCGTGTGCGGGATGTCGCGCGGTGCGCTGCGTTCGGTGGTCGCGACGGCGACCTTCATGGTCGCGGGCTTCGTGACCGTTTTCGTGCGGTTGCACGTGCTGGGAGGCTGACATGCAGGCAGGATTCGCGTTTCTGGCCGGGCTGCTGTTCGGCGTCGGTCTCATCGTGTCCGGCATGGCCAATCCGCAGAAGGTGCTCGGCTTTCTCGACCTGGCCGGCCGCTGGGATCCGTCGCTCGCGTTCGTGATGGCGGGCGCGACGGGGGTGGCCGTGTTCGCGTTCGCGTGGGCGAAGCGCCGGACGCGGTCGTGGCTCGGTCTGCCGATGCAGTTGCCGGCGCTGCGGGCGATCACCGTGCGCCTGGTTGCCGGGAGTGCCGTGTTCGGCATCGGTTGGGGGATTGCCGGGTTCTGCCCGGGGCCCGCGATCGTGTCGATCGGCTTCGGATCGGCAAAGGGGATCGTGTTCGTCGTCGCGATGCTGGCCGGGATGGTGATTTTCGAATGGGTCGAGCGTCGCCGGAACGCGCATTGATGTGGCGGCCGCGCCTGCCGGGCAGGTTGCGGCGGTCGCGAGGATGCCTGGAGCCGAACGCGTCCGTCAGTCGCTGCGATGATGAGGTGACTGCCAGGGGCATGTCGTGATTTGGCCAGTTTCGATATCGGGAATGCTCGAGCACAGCCGGCACAACACCGTGCTGTAGCAGGCCGTGGTGGCCGAATTCGTCGGCTCGGGTGCGTTCGACCGCCATCTGCATCGGTTTCGTGAGCAATGGTGCGTGCAGCGCGACGTGACGATCGATGCGATCGCGCGACATTTCCCGGCCGGCACGCGGATGAACCAGCCATTGGGTGGAATGCGGCTGTGGATCGCATTGCCGGATAGCGCGCGCTCCACGACGCTGTTCGATGCCGCGCTGGCGCAGGGGATCAGAATCGCGCCCGGTTCGATCTTCTCGAATTCCGACCGCTTCGACGGCTATATCCGGCGGGCCTGCACGCGCGTGTTCGATGCGGCGCACGCAGCGGCATTCGAAACGCTCGGCCGCCTCGTACGGGAAGCCACGGCGGCAGCGTAAGCGCAGCGGCGGCGGCCGGCCGGACAGGCGAATACGCGAGCATTCCGGCTTGCCGAGGCGCCGTAGTGGCAACCCGCCGCCATTTCATCGGCTGGCCGAATGTGTAGCGAGGTGCTGGCGGATCAGCGACAGGTAACGATCGCCGACCGAGAAATCGCGTGCGGCGCGCGGCCGGTCGGCCTGGCGCAGCGTGGCCGGCGCGCTCATGCCCAGGTACCGGCACACGGCGGACGGGAAGGGCTTGCGCGTATGCCCGAGCTGGCGAGCCGCGCGCTCGACGCGGGCATCGCCGACCTGGGCGCGAAGCCACGCCAGCACTTGGCGATCGGCTTCGTTGACGATACGGACCAGATGTTCCATCTCGCACCTCACTGTTCATAAATACAGTACTGTAAATATAACCAGTGTTTGCGGCGACCGCAAGCGAGTGCGCGTGCGATTGGCCGTCCGGCCAGGGTCAATGCATCGGCGCGGCGGTTCGCGTGATCCGGGAAGCGGGGGTAACGGGCGCCGCGGGCGCCGCAGGCGCTGCGACCCCCGTATAGCGCGCGTCGGTCAGCGTGCCGAGGAACGCGACGATGTCGTCGATTTCCGCGTCGGTCAGCGCGGGCGGCGTACCGGGCCGGCGATTCATCGGCGTCGAGTTGACGTTGATGTTGCCGCGATAGGCGGCCGGCACGTCGTCGAACGTGTTGGCGCCGTGATACCAGAAGCCGGGATCGGTCGAGCGCGTGTTGTAGAACGCGACCGCGTCGCGCAGCGTCGTGAACACGCCGTTGTGCATGAACGTCTGCTTGACCGCGACGTTGCGCAGCCCTGGCGTGCGCAGGTAGCCGCACCATTGCGTCGGCTCGGGCCAGCGCAGCCGACGTGCGGTGTCGCACAGCCCGTTGTCGAAATGGCGCGGGTCGCGGTTCGCCGGCAGCGCGCGGTTGCGCGGCACCGCGATCGCGTCGTAGCCGAAATCGGTGAACAGCGAGCGCTCCGGACGGCTCGACGTGTCCGACAGCGTATGGCAGGTCATGCAGTTGCCCTTGTCCGGGTTCCGGAACAGCGCGAGGCCGCGCATCTCGGCCGGCGCCAGCGGCTTGCGCGTACGCAGGAACGCGTCGAAGCGCGACGTGAACGGCGCCATCTCGTCGCTTTGCAGATAGGCCTCGACGGCCGAACCCAGCGCGCGCACCAGTTGCTCCGGATCGCGCCGCACCGGCGCGCCGAAGCGCGCGGCGAGATCGGTCGCGAGTTCGGTCGCGTTGACCTTGCGCAGCAGTGCGGCCGGCGACCGGTTGTTCATCTCGTCCGGATCGAACAGCGGCCCGCGAATCTGTTCGGCGAGCGTATCCGCGCGGCCGTCGCTGAACAGGCCGCCGAACGGCGACGGTGCGGGTGCATCGTCGTCCTGGTAGAAGTGGCGGCGCGGCACGTAGCGCACATAGAGCAGTGACGGCGCGTTGCGCCGGCTGAAGCGCCCGGGCCGGCTGCCTTCCGGCACGCCGGGTCCCGCGAGCGCGGCGGCCGACAACGTCGGCGCGAAGGCTCGGCCCGGATCGTGGCATCCCGCGCACGACATGCCGCGCGGCTCGGACAGCCGCGGGTCGAAGAAGATCCGGCGACCGAGCGCGACGAGCGTCGGGTCGGGCGCGAAGCGTGCGGTGGCCGCATCGATCTTGCCCGTCACTTGCGGTGTGCCGTTGCCGATCGTGTCGACGACGCGCGACGGTGGCGCGCCGGGGAGCAGACCCGTTTCGGCCGGCGCGGCGTGGGCCGTGAGCGTCAAGCCGGCGAGCAGGGTGACGGCAAGCGTGTGCAGCGTTCGACGGCCGCGCACCACGCGGCCGTCACATCGGACTTCCTCACTCACGGCGCGATGAACCCCGTCTTGTCGCAGGCGAGCGTCGTGCCCGACTGGTCGCACGATGCGAGCAGCTTGCCTGCCGCCGAATACGCATGGAATACCCAGCCCGTCGCGGGCGCTGCGCGGCGCTCCATGATCAGGAAACCAAAGCTGTTGTTGTGCGACAGCCGCTCGATCACCGCGCCCGGTGCGGGCGTCAGGCCGGCCGGGAACGGGTCGGGCAGCGCGACGTCGAGGTTGTCGCCGCCGTTGCCGGACACGATCGTCGCCGGGTGCCCGGACGAGAAATTGATCGCCTGGAAGTCGTGTACGTGGCCATGCAGCGCAACGTGCACGCCCGGCGGGTAGTACGCCTGTGCGTTGAGGCTCGACATCACCGACTGCAGTGCGAGGTTGCCGGGCGCGGGCGTGCTGCCGGCGATCGGCGCGAACGCGAGGATCGGGTGATGGTTCGTGAAGATCGTCGTCGTCATGCCGGCCTTCGACGCGAGCGATGCGACCGTCTGGAACTGCTTCTGGTAGATGCCGAATTGCGCGTCGGTCGTCTTGAGCGGGGTGCGGCCGACCTTCGCGGTATCGAACACGATCACCTGCGAGCCGCCGCCGAGCGACACCGCATAGGGTTCCGAATAGTTCGCGTTGTTGTCGTTGGCCGGATCGTCGCACGAGCGTGCCGCCGAATACGGGCGCGGATCGAGGAAACGGAACCAGCCCTGGCCTGCGCGCGCGCATTCCTCGTGGTTGCCGCGCACGACGACCCATGGGGCCTTCGCGAGCAACGGCGCAGCCGGGCGGAACAGGTCGGCCTGCCATGTATCCCAGCCGTAGCCCCACGGGCTGTCCTTGCAGCCGGCGATGTCCGGCGGGCACGCGTTCTCGCGATAGTGGTAGTCGCCGATGTGCAGCACGAGATCGGGCGACAGTTTTGCGACGCTGGCCGCGATCGTGTCTAGCGGCCAGACCGTCGCGTCGTTGCATGCCTGCCACGCATTGTCGGCTTTCTTCATGCGGCAGCCGGTGTCCGCGATGATCGCGATGCGCTGCGGCTGCGCTTTTGGCAGCGGCAGCGTGCGGCCTGCGACGCTTGCGGCCTGCGCACCCGTCGGCAGCGTCGTTTCGCAGACGGAGACCGGGAAGCTCGACGGTTTCGAATCGGCCGGATCGCTGGCGGTCGGCCGCTGTGCCAGCGTCGCGGCGCCCGCGCGCAGTGCCATGCGCGACAGCTTGCCGTCGACGGTCAGCTGCGGACACAGCGGGTCGCTGGCCGACGCGGGCGTGTAGTTCGTGATGACGCGGGCGATCGCCTGGTTCGCATCGCCGATCTCGACCCAGGCGGCCTGGACGTTGACCGATGCGCTGGCCGGATCGTCCGGTGTATCGATGTGATTCGAACACGCGGACAACGCGGCGAGGGCAACAAGGGGGGCGCAGCGCACGAGCAGGGCGCGCGTGAGGAGTCGTCGCATGGGAGGCACCGTAGGAAAGTCGTCAACGATACGCAGCGTGAATGTAAGAAATGTGAAAAACGGGGCGCGCACGCGGCCCGGGTGTCGACATGGCGGCGGCAGGTCGCAGCCCGAGGGGCTTGACTTCAAGTCGACTTGAAGCAGCACAGTGCGATGCACGATCAATGAACCGGAAAGGGAATCGACGATGGAAACCAGGCGGCCCAATGACGAACAATCCGCGCTTTGGAACGGCCCGTCGGGGCGCGCCTGGGTCGATACGCAGGCGCCGATCGACCGGATGTTCGAGCCGTTGGAGAAGTTGCTGGTGGAGGCGGCGGCCACGTCGTCCGCGCGCAGCGTGCTCGATGTCGGCTGCGGCACGGGCGCGGTCACGGTTGCGATCGCGCGGCGGCTCGGTGCGCACGCGCAATGCACGGGCATCGATATCTCGGCCCGGATGATCGACGCCGCGCAGGCGCGCGCCGAACGCAGCGGCGTTCACGCCCGCTTCGTGCGTGCGGACGTGCAGACGCACGTATTCGAGCCCGCGAGCGTCGACCTGATCGTGTCGCGCCTCGGTGTGATGTTCTTCGACGATCCGGTTCGTGCGTTCGCGAACCTGCGGCATGCGGCGTGGCCGAATGCGCAGATGCGGTTCGTCGCATGGCGCAGCGCGGCAGACAATCCGTTCATGACGATCGCCGAGCGGGCCGCGGCGCCGTTGCTGCCGAACCTGCCCGTACGGCGACCCGGCGCGCCGGGGCAGTTCGGGTTCGGCGACCGGCAGCGGATCGCGTCGGTGCTGTCGGACAGTGGCTGGGCGGACATGGCGATCGAGCCGGTCGATCTGGCGTGCGCGCTGCCCGCGCCCGCACTGGACGACTACATCACCCGGCTGGGCCCGGTCGGGCTTGCGCTGCTGGAGGTGGACGAGGCGACGCGGCGGCGCGTGGTCGACACGATGCGTACCGCGTTCGAGCCTTACGTCGACGGCGCGGACGTGCGCTTCGACGCCGCATGCTGGCTCGTGACGGCGCGAGCACCGTCCGCGTAACCCGTTGCGGCAAGGAAGCGGATCAGGGAAGCGGATCAGGGAAGCGGCGGCCACTTTGCCCCGCGCGTTGCCGTTCGCGCGGGACGAGGCCGGGCCGCATGCCGTACGCGTGTCAGCGTCGCCGCGCGCGCAGCATCAGCCACGCGCAACCGCCGGCGACCAATACGAGGCCGAGCAGGACGGCCTCGACGCCGAGCGCAAACCCGGGCGGCATGTCCCCCGTGTCCGGCATCGGCGACAGGTTGATGCCCATCGCGATGGCGCCGCCGGCGAGCAGCGCCGCGCTCACGATCCAGTAGATCTTGCCGCGCGGCGCCGCGGCGCGGATCCGCCACAGCGCGATGCCGGCTCCGCCGAGATAGAGCACGGCGAGCGTGCCGAGCGCGATGACGTCGGAGGCGCGGCTTTGCAGGAACCCGGTCATCGTACGGCTCCGTCGGGCGTGGCAATTTGCCACGACGCAGTGAAGGCGGCATGCGGGCTCATTCGGCCTCCGTCGCATGTCCCGGCGCACGGCTCAGCAGATGCGTCCGCTTGTCGGCGGCGAGCGACACGTAGCGTTCGTACTGGCGCAGCACGTCGGCGATCACCTCGTCGCCGCGCAGGTATTCGACGTCGTAGCCGAGCCGGCCGTCTTCGAAGAACGTGACGATCCCGTAAACGTGCTCGCGCGCCGCATCGGGCTCGGCCGCCTCGCGCACGAGGAACGCAGCCGCGGATTTGGCCGTCACGCGCACGCCGTACACGAAGTCGCGATGCTCGGCGGTCGGCACGGTGAGCCGCGTCGCATCGTCGCTGTCGCGCTGCACGAGCGCATCGACGCCGCTCGCGCGCAGCTCGTCGGCAACCTTGCGCAGCGCCGGTTCGATGGTCTCCGCGACGAACTGGCGTGCCTCGGCCTCGGTCGTCTGCCGCAGGATGTGCGTCAGGCGGTGGCGCCAGTGCTGGCCGGTCCAGAAGCTCGCCGCGGGCGCGACGTCCTGCGAATAGTGCGCGCGGTCGGCCGCGAGCCCGCGCCAAAGCCCGTAGCACAGCGCGAGCATGATGATCGCGACCGGCAGCGCGGCGATCAGCGTCATCGCCTGCAGCGCGCCGAGCCCGCCGGCGACGAGCAGCACCGCGGCCGTCACGCCGAGCAGCGCAGCCCAGAACAGCCGCTGCCACACGGGCGAGTGCGCGTTGCCGCGCGTCGCGATCTGGTCGATCACGAACGCGCCCGAATCGGCGGACGTCACGAAGAACACGGCGATCAGCACGATCGCGGCGATCGACAGCAATTGCGGAAACGGCAGGAAATCGAAGAAGCGGAACAGCAGTGCATCGACATTGGTGGCCGTCTGCGCGAGCGCGCCGGCCGCGCCATGCGTATCGAGCCAGATCGCGCTGTTGCCGAACACGGTCATCCACACGAGGTTGAACGCGGTCGGCACGAGCAGCACGCCGATCACGAACTGTCGGATCGTGCGGCCGCGCGAAATGCGCGCGATGAACATGCCGACGAACGGCGACCACGATACCCACCACGCCCAGTAGAGGATCGTCCAGCCGCCGAACCAGCCTTCCTCGCGCGGCGGCGCGTACGCGTACGTGCGGAACGACAGGTCGACGAGGCTGGACAGGTACTGGCCGATGTTGTCGCCGAGTGCGCGCAGCAGGAACGCCGTCGGGCCCGCGATGACCACGAAGGCGAGCAGCAGGAACGCGAGCAGCAGGTTCAGCTCGGACAGCCGGCGCACGCCCTTGTCGAGGCCGGTCGCGGCCGATACGCCCGCGAGGATCACGACGGCCGCGACGAGCCCGATGCGGAACACGTTGCTGCCGGTGTCCCAGCCGCCGACCGTATGCAGGCCCGCGCTCAGCTGCATCACGCCGTAGCCGAGCGTCGTCGCGATGCCGGCGACCGTGCCGACCAGCGCGAACGCGTCGACGGTGTGGCCGATCCAGCCGTTGATGCGCTCGCGCAGCACCGGATAGAGCCCCGAGCGCAGTGTCAGCGGCAGGTTGTAGCGAAAGCCGAAGTACGCGAGCACGAGCCCCATCAGCCCGTAGATCGCCCACGCATGGAAGCCCCAGTGGAAGAAGGTCATCAGCATCGCTTCGCGCGCGGCGGCGGGCGTGCCGGGGTCGACGGTCGGCGGCTTCAGGAAATGCTGCATCGGCTCGCCGACGCCGAAGTACATGAGGCCGATGCCCATGCCGGCCGCGAACAGCATGGCCGTCCACGATACGAAGCTGAATTCGGGTTCGGCGTCGTCGGGGCCGAGGCGGATGTTGCCGAAGTCGCTGGCGGCGATCAGCACGAGAAACACGAGGAAACCGGTAACGGCGAGCACGTAGAACCAGTCGAAGCGTGCGATGACCCATTGCTGGCCGGCGGAGAACAGCGCGCCGGCTTCGCTCGGGCGCATCGCGCACACGACGAGCAGCGCGCCGATCACGGCGAGCGCGGGCAGGACGACCTGCGGCTTGAACGTCGTGCGGGGCGAGGGACGGGAATCTGGCATGGCGGGCATCCAGTTGTAGGCGCAACGAGGCGCAACGCCGCCCGGCGCGCGCGTCGCGCGTCGGACCCTGATACGGCGTGCGTCGAGTGTACCGCGGTGTCAGGACTGCAAGAAGGGGCATGCAGAAGGGATCAACCTGACGAATTGTAAGGTATCGGGGCGATCGGGCAAACCCGTGCGGTTCGCGCGGCAGGCGGACGGGATGGGGAGAGCGGTGCGGCGAAAGTGCACCGGGCGCCCGGACGGCGCCTGCGGAATGCGCATCGTCCGGGGCGGCGGCAGCGCGCCGAAGGCGCTGCCGGGCTGGTTCAGAACGTGACGGCGATACCGGCCATGTCGACGAACTGGCCGTGCGTGGTCGACGGCGTGAGCTGCTGCGAATCGCCGACGATCGGTGCCGCGTCGACGATATGGCCGGCGCCTTGCGCGCCGAGCGTCTGGCCGCTCGAATGCGTGTAGGCCTGCAGCGCATAGAGCGTCGTCCGTTTCGACAGGCTGTACGACTCCTTCAGCGAGTACTGCTGGTAGCGGGCCGCGTTTGCGACGCCGTTCGCCTTCGACGCGAGCGTGTACGCGAACGCGCCGGCCACCGAGAACGTCGGCGTGAAGCGGTACGCGGCGAGCGCGCCGTAGGTATTGAACACGGCCGTATCGGTGAACGCGGAGCCGTTGCCGGGCAGGTACTTCACGTTCGAGTAGTTGACGCCCATCGTCAGGTCGCCGAGCGTGTAGTTGCCGGCCGCCGCGACCTGCTCGACGGCCTTCGCGCTCAGGTAGCCCTGGTTCAGCACGGATACCGCGAAGCTGCCCGACGAGGCGGTGGCCGGGTTCAGGAAGCCGGCGGACGAGCCCGAGCTGTTGATCCGCAGGTAGCCGGCTGCAATCCCGATCGGCCCGTTCGCGTAGCGCAGCGCGGCGCTGAACGTGTTGCCCTTGCCGGTCGCGCCGGCGATGCCGCCGAATGCGTACATCGCGCTCGCGGTCAGCCCCGCGAAGGTCGGCGACGTATAGGTGACCGAGTTGTTCACGCGGATCGTCGTGTCGAGGCCGTCGATGTCGCCCGGATGCGCGCCAGTGGCACCGGTCAGCCAGCTGCTCGACGCATACGGGCCGACGAACAGGAAGTAGGGCGTGTACTGGCGGCCGGCCGTCAGCGTGCCGTAGTGATCGTTGCGCAGGCCGACGAATGCCTGCCGGTTGAAGATCGTGCCGGCGGCGGCCTGCGCGCCGGTATTCAGGTTGAAGCCGGACTGCAGGTCGAAGATCGCGTGCGTGCCGCCGCCGAGATCCTCGTCGCCGCGCAGCCCGAATTTCGACGCATACAGGTTGCCGTCGCGCATGTAGATGTTCGAGTGGCCCTGCTGGTTGTTCACGTACGCGATCGAATCGTCGACGACGCCGTACAGCGTCACGCTGCTCTGCGCGTGGGCGGCGGTCGAGCCGAGCGAGGCGGCCGATAAAATCAGGATTGCATAACGGTTGACGGGTGCTTTCATTGTCGATCTCCAGATCTCTTCATCTTTTCAACGGGGGCGGGAGGCTGGGGCGCCTCCTCTGTGGCGGGCGGCGGGCCGCGCGAACGGCCCGCCCGATCGGGCTTGCTTCAGTGGTCGAGCGCGACGACGATGCGGCGCCATGCGCCGTCCGGCGCGTCCTGCTCGATGCGCGCGCCGCGCACGGCGACCGCGCCTTGCAGCGATGCGGGCAGCAGGATGTCGACGCGCTCGGCCGGGCGGCCCGGGCGGCCGTCCCAGCGGACCGATACGCCGAGCACGCCCGACGCCTCGCGGCCGGTTTCGATGCGCCACAGTCCGTATTCGCCGTCGCGCCACGCTTCCGTTTCGCCGTCGTCCTCGACGCATTCGCCGTACGCGACGCCGTCCTCGATGCGCGGCGCGACGAGGAAGCCGCGCGTGTCGGCGCGCGCGCCGAAATGCTGTTCCGCGACGTTCAGCGGCAGCACGCGGCCTTCGCGCAGCAGCATCACCGGCGTGTCGAGCGGTGCGGGCAGCGTCACGCTTGCGCCGCCGTCGAACGCCTGCGCGCTCGCGCAGCACATCCAGCGCGCGCCCGCGGGCAGATAGACCGTGCGCGCCGCCTGGCCGGGATCGACGACCGGCGCGACCAGTAGCGCGTCGCCGAGCATCATGTCGTCGCATGCGTCGTAGCAGCGCGCATCGCCGGGGAAATCGGCCAGGGTCGGCCGCAGCACGGGCTCGTAGCGCGTCGTCGACAGCCACAGCAGGTGATAGAGGTAAGGCAGCAGCCGGTAGCGCTGCTTGATCAGCGACGCGATCTGCGCGGTGATCTCCGGATACATCCACGGCTCGTTGACGGTGCCGTCGTCGTTCCACGAATGGATGCTGAAGCGCGGCATGAAGATGCCGAACTGCACCCAGCGCAGCAGCAGCTCGGGCGACGGCGCGGGGCCGGAGAAGCCGCCGATGTCGTGGCCGATGTTCGACACGCCCGACAGCGCGAGCCCGAGGCCCATCTTCAGGTTGTAGCGCAGCGTTTCCCACGACGTGTAGTTGTCGCCGGACCAGGTCTGCACGTAGCGCTGCATGCCGGCGCCGCCGGAGCGCGACACGAGGAACGGCCGCTGCGCCGGCGCATGCGCGCGCTGCGCTTCGCGCGACGCGCGCATCATCAGCATCGTCTGCAGCACCTTCGCCTCGCGCGCCGGGAACGGCTGGCCGAAGCCGTGTGCGATTGCGTCGGGCGACCAGATCTCGTATTCGTTGTTGTCGTTCCAGGTCGACTCGATCCCGTAGTCGAGCAGCGCCGACGTGACCTGTTCGCGCCACCAGCGGTACGCGTCCGGCTGCGTGAAGTCGATGTACGCGCCGACCTCGTCCCAGAACTGCACCCACGCGGGTTCGCCGGACGCCGAGCGGATCAGCAGGCCGCGCTGCGCGGCATCGTCGAACGCGGGATGATCGCGCAGCAGGCACGGTTTGATGTTCGCGCACAGGCGGATGCCGTGATCGCGGTAGTGCCGCGCGAAGCCCTTCGCGTCGGGGAACTTGTCGCGGTTCCAGTTGAACACGTAGCGCTTCGCGCCGATCGACGTATAGCCAGACGACAGGTGGAACGAATCGCACAGGATGTCGTGCGCGTCGCACTGCTCGACGAACCGGTTCATCTGCTGCTGCGCGTCCGGCGCATCGGTATAGCTCATCGTCGAGCCCGAATAGCCGAGCCCCCATTTCGGCGTGCGCGCGGGGCGCCCGGTGAGCCACGTGAAGCGCCGCGCGGCCGCGAGCGGCGTGTCGGGCGATGCGATGAAGTAGTAGTCGAGATCGCCGTGCTCGGCGACGAAATAGCGATACGGGCCGTGATAGTTGTCGAGTTCGCGGCCCATGTCGAACGCGCAGTCCGACAGCGTGTCGTAGAACAGCCCGAAGCCCTGGCACGTGTCGGGCGACCACGTGATGTAGAACGGGATGTGCTTGTACAACGGGTCGGTATGTTTCGCGCTGTAGCCCATCGCGTCGATATTGCGCATCTCGAAGCGTGCGCCCGTGCGGTCGAGTTCGCCCGCGCGCTCGCCGAGGCCGAACACCTTGTCGCCGCGCTCGCGGGCAACGTAGTGATACGTGCGGTCGTCCCACCAGCCGAAGTTGTACGCCTGCGTCGAGCGATCGGCGAGCGCGACGCGCCACGTACCGTCCGCGCCGCGCATCGACCACGTGCAATGGCCGCCTTGCCAGCGCACGGCGAGCCGGATCTGCTCGGTTTCGATGTGCAGGCCGTCGTCGTCTTCGGCGAGCGAAAAGGCGGGCAGCGCGAAGCCGTCGAGATCGAGGCGGTCGCGCCCGTCGAGCGGCACGTCGTCGAGACCCGGCGCGATCGTCCACGTGCGCGGGTTGCGTGCCGTCGCGTCGGGCAGCACGCGTACGCGCACGATGTCGTCCTCGAGCACGAAGATCTCGATGGTGGCGCCGGCATCGGACGCGAGCAGCACGCGGTTCGCGTGCATGCCGGCAACGCGGAACACGGGCGGATGGAGGAGCGAAGTCATGAATGCGATTCCTGGTGAGGGCAGTTGTCAGGCATGCCGTGCAAGCAGGCGTTCCTGCTTCGACTGCCCGCGGATCAGCACCGCGAGCAGCGTGACGCCGATGATGTCGAACAGGCCGAGGCAGGCGAACAGCGGCGCATAGCCGATCTTGTCGGCGAGTGCGCCGACCAGCAGCGAGAAACCGAGGCCGCCGATCCACGCGGCCATCCCGGCGAAGCCGCTCGCCGTGCCGACTTCCTCGGGATCGAACACGTCGGCCGACAGCGTGTTGACGAGCGCGGAGATCATCTGGTGCGCGAAGCCGCCGACGCAGAACAGCGCGATGGCCGTGTACGGCGACGACACGAGGCCGATCATCGCGGGCCCGAGCATCAGCACCGCGCCGAGCGCGACGCCGGCGACGCGCGACCACACCAGCGGCAGCTTGTAGCGTTTCGCGAGATACGGCGACAGGTAGCCGCCCGCGATGCCGCCGGCATCGGCCGCCAGAAACGGCATCCACGCGAAGATCGCGATCTGCGTGAGCGGCATGTGGCGCTCGGTCGCGAGGTACAGCGGAATCCAGAAGCTGAAGGTTTGCCACGCGGGCTCCGCGAAGAAGCGCGGCAGTGCGATGGCCCAGAAGCGCCGCGCGGTGACGACGTCGCGGATGCGGCGCTTCGACACGGGCGGCATCGTGGCCTGGCCGTCGCGGATCAGCGCGCGCTCCTGCGGCGTGATGCGCGGATGATCGGCCGGCGACCGGTATTGCGTGTACCAGAGCGCGGCCCACACGAACCCGAGTGCGCCGGTGGCCATGAACGCGGCCTGCCAGCCGAACCGCATCGACAGGAACACGACGAGCGGCGGCGCGATTGCGGCGCCGAGCGACGTGCCCGCGTTGAAGTAGCCGACCGCGACGGACTTCTCGCGATCGGGAAACCATTCGGCGACGGCCTTCATCCCCGACGGAATCGCGGCGGCTTCGAACAGCCCGAGAAAACCGCGCAGGACGCCGAGCGACAGCCAGCCCGACGCGAAGCCATGCGCGACGCCGACCACCGACCACAGCATCGCGAACAGCGCGAACCCGAGCCGCAGCCCGATCAGGTCGACGACGAACCCGCACACCGGCTGCATGATCGTGTAGCCGATCTGGAACGCGCCGACGATGTACGAATACTGCTGCGTCGAGATGGAGAACACCTGCTTCAGCTCGGGCGCGAGCACCGCGAGGGAATTCCGTGCGAGGTAGTTGAGGATCGTGCCGAGACACACGAGCACGATGATCCACCAGCGCAACGCCTTGACTGTCTTCACTGCTGTCTCCTGTCAGGCAGGGCAGCGCGCGGCGCCTGCCCGATCCATGAGGGCCATCCATCGGGATGGCTTGTTTCGTTTTATTCGTACGATGTCCGATCTTGATGTGCGCCGGTTTTCCCGGTTTATATCGAAATCACGGCGTTCGAGCGAACATTTCGCCGTCATTAAATCGCTACGTTATCTGACGACTGATCATTTTCGAACATCCTATGTTCGAATTCGAATCCGGTCAACGTGAATCTGCATTCGAACGAACTTGCTCGGGGTTTTCCCGATGGGCGGGTGATGGGGTATCGGCGGCGAGCGCCGGCGGTCGCGTGCCAAAGGCCCGTGCGGCGGGCCTGAGCGATCATTGCGCGGCGGCCGGACCCGGTAGAGAGCGTGACAACCCTGATGAAAATTTATTTCTTTCCGGGGTGCGGATTGTGTAAATTGATTTTCACCATCCTTGCAACGGCCCTTCGCATGACGCCTCTCGTTCCGTACGACGCCAGTCACGACGAACCCGCGATCGCCGAGCGGATCGCGTCGGCGATGCCGTTGATGTCGCCGATCCACCGGCGCATGGGCGAATTCGTGCTCGCCAATCCGTTTCGCGCGGCGACGATGCGGATCGACGAACTCGCGCAGGCCGTGAATGCGTCGATCGCGACCGCGAACCGTTTCGCGAAGGCGCTTGGCTTCGACGGCTATCCGGCGATGCGCGCGGCGCTCGTGCGCGGCTTCGAGGCGACGCTCGGGCCGGTCGAGCGGCTGCGCTCCGCGCAGGAACTGGAGCCCGGCGTGCGCGGCGCCGCCTGGATCGACGCGGTATTCGACCAGGCTGCCGCCAATATCGAGAGCACGCGCGCGCAACTGGATGCGGCCGATGTCGAGGCCGCGGTCGAGGCGATCGTCGGCGCGCGGCGCGTGCTGATCCTCGGCGCCGGATCGAGCGCGTTCCTTACCGGGCTGATGGAGCACGGGCTGTCGGTGTGCCACGACAACGTGCAGTCGCTCGCGCTGCTCGGCGGCCCGTCGCACGCGGCGCGGCGCCTGTATACGGCCGATTCGCGCGATCTCGTGATCGCGCTCGCGTTTCCGTGCTACGTGAAGGACACGATCGAGCTGGCCCGCCGGGCGGCGGCGCGCGGCGCGCGCGTGCTCGGCATCTCCGACGGCCCGCAGTCGCCGCTGGCGCCGATCGCGTCGCTGAACCTGTACGTCAAGGCCGAACGGCGTTTCGCGGCCACGTCGGAAGCCGCCGTGCTCACGATGATCGAGGCGCTGATCGACGCGGTCGCGCTGCGCACGCACCGGTCCGCGAAGTCCGCGGCCGAGATGACCGAATTCCTGCTGCCGTGGCTCGTGCAGCCGCAGGCGGCGTTGCCGGCCACCAACCCTTCTTCCTCACGCCCGAAAAAATCATGACTTCAACCGCGATCGTTGCGATTCACGGCGGCGCAGGCACGATCCTGCGCGAGGCGATGGATACCGATACCGAACGTCGGTACCGCACCGAACTGACCGCGATCCTGCAGGCCGCGCAGCAGGTGCTGGCCGATGGCGGCAGCGCGCTCGACGCCGTCACCGTCGCGGTGCGGATGCTCGAGGACTGTCCGCTGTTCAACGCCGGGCGCGGCGCTGTCTACACGGCCGAAGGCAAGCACGAACTCGACGCGGCGGTCATGGACGGCGCGACGCTCGGCGCCGGCGCGATCTGCTGCGCGACGCGTGTGCGCAATCCCGTGCTCGCCGCGCGGCGGGTGATGGAGGCGAGCGAACACGTGCTGTTCGCCGGCGCGGGCGCCGATGCGTTCGCGGCCGCGCAGGGGCTCGAACTCGCGGAACCCGGCTACTTCGACACCGACGCGCGGCATGCGCAGTGGCTCAAGGCGCGCGCGGCGGCCGGCACGATGCTCGACCACGATGCGGCGGCGTTCGCGTTCGGCAAGTCGCAGCCGGCCGAGCCGCTCGATCCGGACCGCAAGCTCGGCACGGTCGGCGCGGTCGCGTGCGACCTGCACGGCCACATCGCGGCGGCGACGTCGACGGGCGGCATCACGAACAAGCAGCCGGGGCGGGTGGGCGATTCGCCGATCATCGGCGCGGGCTGCTACGCGGACGACGCCACCTGCGCGGTCTCGACGACGGGCACCGGCGAGATGTTCATCCGCCTTGCGACCGCGCACGACGTCGCCGCGCAGATCGCGTATCGCGGCGCGTCGCTCGCCGACGCCGCGCACGATGTCGTGATGAACAAGCTGGCGCGCCTCGCCGGCCGCGGCGGGCTCGTTGCGGTCGATGCGCACGGCAATGTCGCGATGCCGTTCAACACCGAAGGGATGTACCGCGGCTACGCACGCGTCGGTGAAGCGCCGGTCGTCGGCATCTACCGCGACGATGCGGCCTGAATCCGGATCGCACGAGGAGAGACCCGCATGACTTCGAGCCGAACCCCATCCGGCCTCGTGCTGCCCGAACAGCGCGTGGTGGCCGTCGACGATCTGTCGGTCACGTTTCGCCGCGAAGGCGCGACGTTCGACGCCGTGCGCAACGTGTCGTTTCACGTCGACCGCGGCGAGACGCTCGCGATCGTCGGCGAATCGGGCTCCGGCAAGTCGGTCACGTCGCTCGCGCTGATGCGGCTCGTCGAACATGGCGGCGGCGCGATCACGGGCGGCCGGATCGCGTTCCGGCGCCGCGGCGGCGCACTCGTCGACCTGGCGCAGGCGAGCGCCGCGACGATGCGCGGTATCCGCGGCGCGGACATCGCGATGATCTTCCAGGAGCCGATGACGTCGCTGAACCCGGTGTTCACGGTCGGCGACCAGATCAGCGAGGCGATCGCGCTGCACCAGTCGAAGGGTGCGGCTGAAGCACGCGCGGAAGCGCTGCGGCTGCTCGATCTCGTGCGGATTCCGGAAACGCGCCGCGTGTTCGCGCGCTATCCGCATCAGCTGTCGGGCGGGATGCGGCAGCGCGTGATGATCGCGATGGCGCTGTCGTGCCGCCCCGCGCTGCTGATCGCCGACGAGCCGACGACCGCGCTCGACGTGACGATCCAGGCGCAGATCCTGCAACTCGTACGCGGGCTGCAGGACGAAATGAACATGGGCGTGATCTTCATCACGCACGACATGGGCGTGGTGGCCGAGGTGGCCGACCGCGTGCTCGTGATGTATCGCGGCGAGAAGGTCGAGGAGGGCGAGTCGGATCGCATCTTCGCGGCGCCCGCGCATCGCTACACGCGCGCGCTGCTTGCGGCCGTACCGCGGCTCGGCTCGATGGAAGGCACCGACGCGCCCGAGAAATTCCCGCTGCTGAAAGTGGACGACGCGAATGCGCCGAACGCGACTCCGGCCGCCGTCTCTGCCGCGCACGGCGAGGGTCAGCCGCCCGTCGATCACGCTGCGCCGCCGATCCTGCGCGTAAGCGATCTCGTTACGCGCTTTCCGGTGAAAAGCGGCGTGTTCGGCCGCGTGTCGCAATACGTGCATGCGGTCGAGCGCGTGAGCTTCGAGCTGCGCGCGGGCGAGACGCTTGCGCTCGTCGGCGAATCGGGCTGCGGCAAGTCGACCACCGGCCGTTCGCTGCTGCGCCTCGTCGAATCGCAGAGCGGCTCGATCGAATTCGACGGCCGCGACATCAGCGCAATGAAGGGGCATGACCTGCAGGCGCTGCGCCGGAACATCCAGTTCATTTTCCAGGATCCGTTCGCGTCGCTGAACCCGCGCCTGACGGTCGGCTTCTCGATCATGGAGCCGTTGCTCGTGCACGGCGTCGCGCGCGGCAGCGAAGCGCAGGCGCGCGTCGACTGGCTGCTCGACAAGGTCGGCTTGCCGCCCGAGGCAGCGCAACGCTATCCGCATGAATTCTCGGGCGGCCAGCGCCAGCGGATCGCGATTGCGCGTGCACTCGCGCTGAACCCGAAGGTCGTGATCGCCGACGAATCGGTGTCGGCGCTCGACGTGTCGGTGCAGGCGCAGATCGTCAACCTGATGCTCGACCTGCAGCGCGAGCTCGGCGTCGCGTACCTGTTCATCTCGCACGACATGGCCGTGGTCGAGCGCATCAGCCATCGCGTCGCGGTGATGTATCTCGGCCAGATCGTCGAGATCGGTCCGCGCCGCGCGGTGTTCGAGGCGCCGCAGCATCCGTACACGAGGAAGCTGATGAGCGCGGTGCCGGTGGCCGACCCCGCGCGCCGGCATGCGCCGCGCCAGCTCGCCGCGGACGAAATCCCGAGCCCGATCCGCGCGATCGGCGACGAACCGGTCGTCGCGCCGCTCGTCGCGGTCGGCCCCGATCATTACGTCGCGACGCATCGCGTCGGCGGCGCGTATTGAGTGCGTGACGGAGCGCATATGGACCGCAGCTGCGCACGCGCCAGGCAACGGCGTCTTTATCCCGAGCGGGGGCAGTCACGCCGCGATTTTCACCACGCGTTACCGAATCATCCACAGGAGCCCAACAAGATGAACAAGCCGCATTCGTTCCCGATGTTCCGTCCGCGCGCGCTGTTTGCGGCGGGGGCCGGCGCGCTCGCGCTGTCGGTCGCGGTGCCCGCGTTCGCGCAGCAGAACGTCGTGGTCGCCGTGTACTCGACGTTCACGACGATGGACCCGTACGACGCAAACGACACGGTGTCGCAGGCCGTCGTCAAGTCGTTCTACGAGGGGCTGTTCGGTTTCGACAAGAGCATGAAGCTCGTCAACGTCCTGGCGACCAGCTACACGGCGTCGCCGGACGCGAAGGTGTACACGGTCAAGTTGCGCGAGGGCGTGAAATTCCACGACGGCACCGATTTCAACGCGGCGGCAGTGAAGGCGAACTTCGACCGCGTGACCGATCCCGCGAACAAGCTGAAACGTTACGGCCTGTTCCGCGTGATCGAGAAGACCGAAGTGGTCGACCCGACCACGGTGCGGTTCACGCTGCGCGAGCCGTTCTCGGCGTTCATCAATACGCTCGCGCACCCGTCGGCGGTGATGATCTCGCCGGCCGCGCTGAAGAAGTGGGGGCGTGACGTGTCGCTGCATCCGGTCGGCACCGGGCCGTTCGAATTCGTCGAATGGAAGCAGACCGACGACATGAAGGTGAAGAAGTTCGCCGGCTACTGGAAGAAGGGCTATCCGAAGGTCGACACCATCGACTGGAAACCGGTGGTCGACAACAACACGCGCGCGGCGCTGATCAAGACGGGCGAGGCGGATTTCGCGTTCACGATTCCGTTCGAGCAGGCGAACGACCTCAAGAGCAACCCGAAGGTCGAACTGATCGAGTCGCCGTCGATCATCCAGCGCTACATTTCGCTGAACACGCAGCAAAAGCCGTTCGACAACCCGAAGGTGCGTGAAGCGCTGAACTACGCGGTCAACAAGGAAGCGCTCGCGAAGGTCGTGTTCGCCGGTTACGCGACACCGCAGACCGGGGTTGCGCCGATGGGCGTCGAATACGCGACGAAGCTCGGGCCCTGGCCGTACGACCCGGCGAAGGCGCGTGCGCTGCTGAAGGAAGCCGGTTATCCGGACGGATTCGAATCGACGCTCTGGTCCGCGTACAACCATTCGACGGCGCAGAAGCTGATCCAGTTCGTCCAGCAGCAGCTCGCGCAGGTCGGCGTGAAGGTGAAGGTGCAGGCGCTCGAGGCCGGCGAGCGGGTCGCGAAGGTCGAGAGCGCCCAGGATCCGGCAACGGCGCCGGTGCGGATGTACTACAGCGGCTGGTCGGCATCGACGGGCGAAGCGAACTGGGCGCTGACGCCGCTGCTCGCGTCGGCTTCGGCGCCGCCGAAGCTCTACAACACGGCTTACTACAAGAGCGCTGTTGTCGACGACGATCTCGCGAAGGCGCTTGAGACGACCGATCGCGCGAAGAAGGCCACGCTTTACGCCGACGCGCAGAAGCAGGTGTGGACCGATGCGCCGTGGATTTTCCTGGTGCAGGAGAAGATCGTCTATGCGCGCAACAAGCGACTGCACGGCATGTACGTGATGCCGGACGGCTCGTTCAACTTCGACGAAATCTCGGTGAAATGACGGCGGCTTGCCTGCCTCGCGGTGCCGGCGGTGCAGGCCGCCGGCACGCTGATTCGATCGGTGCCCCATGCTGAATTTTCTCGTCAAACGCCTGTTCGGCCTGCTGCCCACGCTCGCGATCGTCGCGGTGCTGGTGTTCCTGTTCGTGCACCTGCTGCCGGGCGACCCGGCGCGGCTCGCGGCAGGGCCCGAAGCCGACGATGCGACGGTCGCGCTCGTGCGTGCCGATCTCGGGCTCGACCGGCCGCTGCCCGCGCAGTTCGTGAATTTCTTCACGAAGATCGCGCACGGCGATTTCGGCATGTCGACGCGCAGCAAGCGGCCGGTTTCGACCGAAATCGGCGAGCGCTTCATGCCGACGCTGCTGCTGACACTTGTCAGCATGGTGTGGGCGACGGCCTTCGGCATGGCGATCGGCATCGCATCGGCGGTGTGGCGCAATCGCTGGCCCGACCGTCTCGGCATGACGATCGCGGTGTCGGGCATCTCGTTTCCCGCGTTCGCGCTCGGCATGCTGCTGATGGAAGTCTTCTCGGTGAAGCTCGGCTGGCTGCCGGTCGTGCCGGACGGCTCGTGGAAGAGCTACGTGCTGCCGTCGCTGACGCTCGGCGCGGCGGTGGCGGCCGTGATGGCGCGCTTCACGCGCGCATCGTTCGTCGAGGTGCTGAACGAGGATTTCGTGCGCACCGCGCGTGCGAAGGGCGTGCACGAGCCGATGGTCGTGCTCAAGCATTGCCTGCGCAACGCGATGATTCCGGTCGTCACGATGATGGGGCTGCAGTTCGGTTTCCTGCTGGGCGGCTCGATCGTCGTCGAGGTCGTGTTCAACTGGCCGGGGCTCGGGCGCCTGCTGGTCGATGCGGTGACGATGCGCGACTATCCCGTGATCCAGGCGATCGTGCTGCTGTTCTCGCTCGAATTCATCCTGATCAACCTGACCGTCGACGTGCTGTACGCGGTCATCAACCCGACCATCCGGTTCAAGTGAGGCGCGCATGAACGCGACTGTCCCGACCGCGGCGCCGGCCGCACCGACCGCGATCCGCACGCCGTGGCGCGAATTCTGGCGCAAGTTCCGCAAGCAGACCGTCGCGCTCGTCGCGGGCGGCTTCGTGCTGGCGCTCGTCGTGCTGGCCTTCGTCGGCCCGCACATCGTGCCGTTCGATCCGGAGAACTATTTCGACTACGACGCGCTGAACGCGGGGCCGTCGGCCGTGCACTGGTTCGGCGTCGATTCGCTCGGCCGCGACATCTTCAGCCGGATCGTCGTCGGCACGCGCATCTCGCTCGCGGCCGGTTTCTTCTCGGTCGCGCTCGGCGCGGTGATCGGCACGTTCTTCGGGCTGCTCGCCGGCTACTACGAAGGCTGGTGGGACCGCATCACGATGCGCATCGCCGACGTGCTGTTCGCATTCCCCGGCATCCTGCTCGCGATCGGCGTGGTCGCGATCCTCGGCAACGGGATGATCAACGTGATCTGCGCGGTCGCGATCTTCAGCATCCCGGCGTTCGCACGGCTCGTGCGCGGCAACACGCTGATGCTCAAGCACATGACCTACGTCGAGGCCGCGCGCAGCATCGGCGCGTCGGACTGGACGATCATCATGCGGCACATCCTGCCGGGCACCGTGTCGTCGGTCGTCGTGTACTTCACGATGCGGATCGGCACGTCGATCATCACGGCCGCGAGCCTGTCGTTCCTCGGGCTCGGCGCACAGCCGCCCACGCCGGAGTGGGGCGCGATGCTCAACGAGGCGCGCGCGGACATGGTGACGGCGCCGCACATCGCCATCTTCCCGAGCCTCGCGATCTTCCTGACCGTGCTCGCGTTCAACCTGCTCGGCGACGGGCTGCGCGACGCGCTCGATCCGAAGCTGGAGCGCCGCTGATGGGCGTTGCTCCGATGTGGGCCGCGACGCTGCCGGCCGGCCCGCGCGGCACGATCGCCGACGTGCCGGGCGTGACGGTCGGTCATTGCACGCTCGATGCCGGCGGCGTGCAGACGGGGGTGACCGTCGTGAAGCCGCATGCGGGCGACGTGTACCGCAGCAAGGTGCCGGCGGGCATTGCCGTGATCAACGGCTTCGGCAAGAGCGTCGGGCTCGTGCAGGTCGACGAGCTCGGCACGCTCGATACGCCGATCGCGCTGACCAATACGTTCGGCGTCGGCGCGGTCGCCCAGGCGCAGATCCGCGCGGCGATCGCGGCGAATCCGCAGATCGGCCGCGACTGGTCGACCGTCAACCCGCTCGTATTCGAGTGCAACGACGGTTATCTGAACGATATCCAGGCGTTCGCGGTCACGGCTGCGCATTACGACGAAGCGTGCCGCATCGCGTCGCGCGACATCGAACGCGGCGCGGTGGGCGCCGGGCGCGGGATGTCGTGTTTCGACCTGAAGGGCGGGATCGGCTCCGCATCGCGCGTCGCCGTCGCGGCCGGCCGCTCTTATACGGTCGGCGCGCTCGTGCTCGCGAATTTCGGCCGGCTGCCGATGCTGACGCTCGGCGGCGTGCCGCTCGGGCGCATCGTCGCGCAGCGGCGTGCGGCCGAAGCCGCGCATGCGGCACCGCCCGAGCAGGGCTCGATCGTCCTGTTGCTCGCCACCGATGCACCGCTCGACGCGCGGCAGTTGTCGCGGCTCGCGCGCCGCGCGGGCGCGGGGCTGGCGCGCACGGGGTCCGTCTACGGGCATGGCAGCGGCGACATCGCGCTTGCGTTCTCGACCGCTTTCACGATCGCGCACGATGCATCGACGATCGCGCTGCCGGCGCTCGTGGCCGATGCGGCGCTCGATCCGCTGTTCATGGCCGCGGCCGAAAGCGTCGAACACGCGATCGCCGACGCGTTGCTGCAGGCCGTGACAGTCACCGGGCGCGACGGGCACGTGCGGCAATCGCTGCGCGACGCGGTGCCCGATCTCGACCGGTTGTTCAACGAAGATAACGAAGGGCATTCGACCCAGTCATGAAGATCCTGATCTCGACCGACATCGAGGGTGTCGCCGGCGTATTTGCCACAGAGCAGACGCGCGCAGGTAATCCGGAGTACGAACGGGCTCGCCGCTGGATGACCGCCGAGGCGAACGCGGCGATCGAAGGTGCGTTCGCGGGTGGCGCGCAGGCCGTATGGGTCAACGATTCGCACGGCGGCTTTCGCAACCTGCTGCCCGACGGGCTCGATGCGCGTGCGCGTGTCGTGCTTGGCAAGCCGCGCATGCTCGGGATGATGGCGGGCCTTGAACAGCAGCCCGATCTCGTGTTCATGATCGGCTATCACGCGAAATCGCAGACGCGCGGCGTGCTCGCGCACACGATCAACGGCTTCGCGTTCACGCAGGTATGGCTGAACGGCGTCGAGCTCGGCGAAGCCGGGCTGTACGGCGCGCTGGCGCAGGAATATGGCGCGCACGTCGCGCTGGCGACGGGCGACGACGTGTTCGCCGAGGAAACGCAGCCGCTGTTTCCGGACGCACGTTTCGAGACGGTCAAGACGGCCGGCGGCACATCGAGCGGCGACACGCTCACGCCAGCCGCGTCGTGTGCGCGAATCGCGACCGCCGCGCGCGATACGGTGGCGCAGGCGTTGTCGGCCGGCGTGCGTGCCGGTGCTCATCGGCCCGCACCGGCTGCTTGCACGCTGCGTGTGCAGACGGCCGCGCTGGCCGACTTGTTCTGCGTGCTGCCGTCGCTCGAGCGTGTCGATGCGGTGACGCTGCGCTTCGATGGGCCGTCGGTCGAGCACGTGGTGCGCACGCTGAACAGCCTGTCGGCGATGTCGTTCATGCTGCGGTGATGCGCACGGCAACGATGTCGCAGGCGTGCGACCGGTCAATGCGCAACGGCAGGGCGCGCTGTCACGGCGAGCAGAAACGCTTCCATCGCCGCGACCAGCGCGAGCGGCGTCTCGTTCATCGGATAGTGGCCGGCATTGCGCAGCACGTCGACGGTGGCGAACGGATAGCGCCGCAGGTAGGTACGGGCCATCAACGCCGCGTCGAACGCGGGATCGTGTTCGCCGATCAGCACTTTGACCGGGTGCGTACCGGCGATCTCGTCTCTGAAATCCGTATCGGCCCACGCGCGGAAGTACGCGCCGAATGCCTGCGCCGACGAACAGGCTGCCGAATACGCGGCTTTCCACTCGATCCAGGCGGCCGGCAGTCGGCCGCCGGTGCTGCGGTCGATGATGGTCCGGCGATCGGCGGGATGGTCGGCGGCGCGCTCGAATAGCGCGCGTCGCGCGGCGTCGAACCGCAGGCCGCCGCATGGGACGGGCGCGATCGGCACCAGCGCGCGCACGCGGTCGGGCGCGAGGGCGGCGACCTTCTCGATCGCCATGCCGCCCATTGAATGGCCGACGAGGCTGAAGGTCGGAAAGCCGAGCGCGTCGGCGAGCGCGAGCGTGTCGGCGGCGATCTCGTCGATCGTGTAGTCGCCGCGTGCGTCGCGCATCCGGCCGTAACCGCGGTAGTCCATGAATACATAGCTGAAATGCTCGCGTGACAGCCACGCTTCGACGGGTTCGAACGCGCGGGCGTCGCCGAACCAGCCATGCAGCACGAGAACAGGGTGGGGGCCGTCCCCCACGCGATGAAACGTATTCGGCATGTCCGCTCCGATGAGGTTGCAATCCGGCCGATCAGGCCGACGGGTCTTGCGGCCGTGAGGTCGCGCAACGGTGGAGCGGATCGTAGATCGATCGAGGGCGACCCGCCTTCGATATCGGGTCATTGATGATGGAATTTGGGCCGTGAGAAATACGCTGCTAGATCCCTACGAACACATTCCGCGGAACGTGGTCGTGACCGCCAACGACTATGCGGCCGGCACGACGTTTCCGGAGCACGCGCACGGGCGCGGGCAATTCGCGTTCGCGTCGCGCGGCACGATCAGCGTGTCGACGCCGCACGGGCGCTGGCTGGTGCCGCCGCAGCGCGCGTGCTGGGTGCCGGCCGGCGTGCGGCACGAAATGACGATGACCGGGCCGGTCACGATGCTCAATACGTTCGTGTCCGGCGACGCCGCGCAGGCGGTTGGCCTGCCCGGGCAATGCGGCGTGTATGGCGTGTCACCGCTGCTGCGGCAACTGATCGACGATGCGATCGACCTGCCGGCCCTGTACGACGTCGGCGGCCGTGCGGGCAAGCTGATGGATCTGCTGGTCGCGGAAATCGCGACGATGCCGCGCCTGTCGCTGCATGCGCCGCTGCCGGCCGATGCACGGCTGGCGAAGGTGTGCCGGCACCTGTTCGCGTCGCCGTCGATCGCGGCCGATCTCGACCAGGTCGCGGCCGATGCAGGCGTGAGCCGGCGGACGTTCACGCGGCAGTTCCGCGCGCAGACGGGCGTGAGTTTTGCCGCGTGGCGCCAGCAGGTGTGCATGCTCGCGGCGATTGCCCGCCTGACCGACGGGCAGCCGGTGACGCGCGTTGCGCTCGATCTCGGGTACGCGAGCGCAAGCGCGTTCACGTCGGCGTTTCGCCGCATCCTGGGCGACACGCCGAGCCGGTATCTGGAGATCCGGCGCTAGCCGGTCGCAGCCGCAAAAAAATACGCGCCCGCCAAATTCGGTCGGACGCGTTTAAAGGCACTCGGTCAGAAAAAATGCGCGCACAGCCTGCTGGGCGGTGTCGCGCATTACATGCGTAATTGTTTCTGGTGCGGATTTAATTCCGTTTGAGCGTTGCGGATAACGAAGGATACGCCGCATAACACGCAAACGATATCCCGCTGGACCGACGTTTCATGTGCGATCGCAGCATGCGTTTCAATCGGGCGTTCGATATCGGGGCGGGAAGCCTCGGGCAACAGGCATTCGCCGCCGCACCTCGCCACGATGCGACGCATCATCGAATGATGGCGACGGCCCACGAAAAACGCCGCGTGGTGCGATGCCTGTCGGTATCGCGCCACGCGGCGTGCGGTTGCGTGCGAAGCCGGCGTGCGCCGGCGCATGCGTCAAACGTCGAAGAACACCGTTTCGTCCGGCCCCTGCATGCGGATGTCGAAGCGGTAGACGACCGGGCGGCCCGGCTGCGCGTCGCGTTTCGCGACGAGCGTCGCGCGGCGCTCGGCCGGTACCGCATTCAGCACGGGGTCGGTCGCGTTCGCCGCGGCTTCGTCGTCGAAGTACACGCGCGTGAACGCATGGGTGAGGATCCCGCGCATCATCACGGTCACGTTGATGTGCGGCGCCTCGTCGGCGGCGAGGCGGCCGGGCTTCACCGTCTCGACGACGAAGCGCTGCTGCGCATCGGTGCCTGTGCCGACCCGTGCGAAGCCCGTGAAGCCGGATTTCGCGATGTCGTCGCGCGAGGCCGGGTAGCGGCCCGCGCCGTCCACCTGCGTGAATTCGAGCACCGCGTCGCCGACCACATTGCCGTCGCCGTCGAACACCTGGCCGACCAGCAGCACGTGCTCGCCTTCGGCGTGCGCCGCGGCGATCGTCGGCGTGAACAGGCTTTTCAGGTCGTAGTCGTATTGCTGCGGGCACAGGCCGTACGCGAAGTACGGGCCGACCGTCTGCGAAGGGGTTTGCTTCAGCGTCGTCATGGTTCAGCGCTCCATCGGGGTAGCGTCGCGGCCGCGCAGCACGATGTCGAATTCGTAGCCGAGCGCATAGCCTTCTTCGGTAATGTCCATCGAGAAGCGCGAGATCAGGCGATCGCGCGCGGCCTCGGGCGTGCCCTGGAAGATCGGGTCGTACGCGAGCAGCGGGTCGCCGGGGAAGTACATCTGCGTGACGAGACGCGAGCCGAAGTAATCGCCGAACAGCGAGAAGTGGATGTGATTCGGGCGCCACGCGTTCGGATGGTTGCCCCACGGATACGCGCCGGGCTTGATCGTCAGGAAGCGGTAGCGGCCTTCGTCGTCGGTCAGGCAGCGGCCCGCGCCGAGGAAGTTCGGGTCGAGCGGCGCGTCGTGCTGGTCGATCTTGTGCACGTAGCGGCCGGCCGCGTTCGCCTGCCACACTTCGACCAGCGTGTTGCGCACGGGCTTGCCGCCTTCGTCGAGCACGCGGCCCGTGACGACCATGCGCTCGCCGAGCGGCTCGCCGTTCTTCACGGCGTTCTTCGTCAGGTCGTGGTCGAGCGCGCCGAGATCTTCCGCGCCGTAGACGGGCGCGTACTGGTCGCGCAGCTTCTCTTTCAGCGGGATCAGTGCTCGGGTCGGGCCGCGCTTCACGGACGAGCGGTACTCGGGGTGAACATAGGCCGGATGCGACGGCCAGTCGCGCGGCGTGAGGATCGTGGGGGAATCCATCGGGCGTCTCCTGATAGGTATTTCGCGTAGGGGATGGCAGGACTTTAGCCAATCCGGAAAGTTATGCAAAATGACCTTTTTTCGCGAGACGCATAACCGTTCGTTATATTTGGCGCGCCCATGAAAAATCCGCCGGACAGGATGCCTGTCCGGCGGATGAAAGCGATCGGGCTTCGCGTCGTCGGTGACGACCCCGTGCACGGCCCTCCAGCCAGCCCGTCGCTATTTTTTGTCTTTTGTTCTTGTTGTTATCCGGCCTCCCTGAGCGCGCCCGTTGTCATTTGCAGCGTGGATCGAACACGATCCCGTCGAATTCGACCGAAAGCGTGCTGCTGCGCAGCAGTGCGGCTGGCGTCGGCGCCTGGTCGGCACCGATCACGTCGCTCACGTACTGCGCGCAGAACCCGCGCCGCACCCGCAGGTTGAAGCGGTTGCCGAGCAATGCGTCGATCCGCTGTTCGGCCGTTGCATGCAACCGGCGCTGTTCGTTGGCGGTCGATGCCGCGATGCGGCGTGCCAGCGCGATGCGTCCGCCGTCGGTATGAGCGACGAAGCGCGATAGCGGCGTGAGCTTCGTCCATGCCAGCGCAGCGGATTCGGCGATCACCGGTTCGTCGCCCGACGTATCGACCACGATGCCGAAGCGGTTGGCCCATGCGCCCGTCGTGGCTGCCGCGTCGCGCGGCGAGCCGGCCGGATCGCGGATGAACACGAGATCGCCGACATGCGCGCTGGCGGCCAGCGTGCGGACAGTGGCGAGCGGCATCGTGCGATCCGTGTCGCGTGCATCGCGCGGTGCGGTGTGCTGCGGTTCGTAAGCGGCGGTTTCGGTGCGGGTGGCCATTTCGGCTCCGTCGTTGAGTGACAGGACGGATCGGATTATGCAGACAAGTATCCAAAAGTGTTCATCTGTACGCGCCGGTAGCCTAATATCCGACCTGGAGCATCATTTTTCGATACTAAAATGACCGAAACCGCCCAACTCATCGAAACGCTGAAGCGCCAGTTGAAGGCGCAGGGAATGACCTACCGCGATGTCGCGCGCTCGCTTGACGTCTCCGAGACGAGCGTGAAGCGGCTGTTCGCGAGCGGCCGCTTCACGCTGGAGCGCGTTGCGGAGATCGCGCAGTTGCTCGGCTATACGCTGGCCGAGCTCGTGCAGGAGGCATCGGCGTCGGCGCCGAGGCTGCACATGCTGACCGAGCAGCAGGAGGCGCTGCTCGTGTCGGACGAGAAGCTGCTGCTCGTCGCCGTTTGCGCGATCAATTACTGGACCGTGCAGGACATCGTGTCGGCCTATCGCGTGACGAAGGCCGAATGTGTGAAATACCTGTTGATGCTCGACCGGATGAACGTCGTCGCGCTGTTGCCGGGCGACCGGATTCGCGTACGTGTCGCGCGCGATTTCGACTGGCTGCCGGGCGGGCCGATCCGCCGTTATTTCCATGCGCACGCCCTTGGCGATTTCCTCGACAGCCGCTTCGACGGCGCGGGCGAGACGATGACGTTTTCGCAAGGGATGCTGACGGAGGCCGCCGCCGCGGAGCTCGAACTGGAGTTGCGCCGGCTGCGCAGCAAGGCGGCCGCGCTGCATGCGGAGTCCTCGTCCGCGCCGCTCGGGCAGAAGCACGGCACGGGTCTGCTGATCGCGACGCGGATCTGGGAGCCGATCGGTTTCCATGCGCTGCGGCGTGACGCGTGACGTTTCACCTGGTACTTGGGCTTATCAGGAAAGTTATGCAAAATGGCATTTCATTGCCATTCGCATAACCACCCGTTATGAATAACCGTATCGCCGACGGCCGCGTCAAGTTCCGGCACCTGCAGTGTTTTCTTGCGGTCGCGCAGTTGGGCGGCGTGCAGAAGGCGGCCGAAAGCCTGTCGATCACGCAGCCTGCCGTGTCGAAGACGATCGCCGAACTGGAGGCGATCCTCGGCGTGAAGCTGTTCGAGCGCGGCCGGCAGGGTGCGCAGCCGACCCGCGAAGCGCAGTTGTTCATGCCGCATGCGAACGCGTGCGTGCTGGCGCTGCGGCAGGGCGTCGGGCTGCTGGCGCGCGAAGGCGGCGCTGCAGCCGCGACGCTGGAAATCGGCATGCTGCCGACCGTCGCGGCATCGCTCGCGCCCGCGTTGATGAAGGCGCTGGCCGAGCGCTGGCCGCGCATCGTCGTGCGGATCGCGACCGCCGCGAACGCCGATCTGTTGGAGCGGCTGAAGTCCGGTGCGATCGAATGCGCGATCGGGCGACTGTCGGAGCCGGAGCGGATGATCGGGCTTGCGTTCGAGCAGTTGTACAACGAGCCGCTCGTCGCGGTCGTGCGCGCCGGGCATCCGTTGCTGTCGAGCGCGGCGCCGGCCACCGAGCTCGCGCGCTATCCGGTCGTGCTGCCGCCGTTCGGCACGCTGATTCGCCAGTCGGCCGAACAACTGCTCGGCGCATGCGGCGCGCCGCCGCTGGATTCGTTCATCGAGGTGCTGTCGGTATCGGTCGCTCGCGCGCTCGCGCTCGAGAACGATGCGGTCTGGTTCGTGCCGCTCTATGCGGCCGAATACGATCTGTCGGCCGGTGCGCTGGCGCGCCTGCCGCTGCCGTCAGCGGGTACCGACGAGCCGGTCGGGCTCATTTTGCGCACCGATGCGCAGCCGACGCCGGTCGCACGGACGCTGATCGATGCCGTGCGAGACATCGCACGGTCGCGGTTCGGCGACAAGCGTGCGCACCGGCCGCCACGCGCCACGCGCAAACCGGCTCGCGGCGATCGCTGATCCTCCGGGCCGCGCGGCAAGCGGCTCAGTTCCTTTCTCCGTTTCCCGATTGGCTATCCGGCTAGTAGCCGCTCTCGTGGCGCTTGGCATATCGTATCGTTTTTGGTACGATTGGTGACAAGACAATGGCGAGACAGCAGATCCAGGTCACGCTCGGCGTGCGGTTCTTTTGCACGGCCCGAGGCAACGAGCCGGTGCGCGAATGGCTCAAGGCGCTCGGGCAAGTGGAGCGAAGGGTAATCGGCGAAGAGATCAAGACCGTTCAACTCGGCTGGCCGCTCGGCATGCCGCTGGTCCGGAAGATGGCGAAGGATCTGTGGGAGATCCGCGTGATGCTGCCGGGGCGGAGCGCCCGCGTGCTGTTCACGGTCGTCGGCGACACGATGGTCTTGCTGCACGGCTTCTTCAAGCAATCGAGGGCCACGCCGTCGGACGAACTCGACGTCACCGTCGCGCGCCTGAAAGCGCTGACGCACGCCATTTGAATTCCCGGTTGCGCCGTAACCCGCCGTCTCCGACGGCCGGGCAGCCGGCAATGCCATGCATTGGAGTACGACATGACGACCACGAACAACCCGCATATCGGCAGCGACTTCGATACCTTCCTCGAAGAGGACGGCAATCTCGAAGCGGCCACCGCCACCGCGATCAAGCGCGTGATCGCGTGGCAGATCGGGCAGGAAATGAAGGCGCAGCACATCACGAAAACCGCGATGGCCGCGCGGATGAAAACCAGCCGCGCCGCACTCAACCGGCTGCTCGACGAAACCGACACGAGCCTCACGCTGGCGACGCTCGCGAGCGCGGCCGCCGCGCTCGGCAAGCGGCTCAGCTTCGCGCTGGTACCGGCCTGACAGGCGCGATGCGCGCGGCAATCCGGCCAACGATCCGGCTGGCGATTCGCCGGCGCGCCACCTCAGGCGGGCGGGCGTCAGCCCGCGTGCGCACCGCGGGTCATTTGCGCGGCCCGGTCACCTGCAGATAAAGCAGCGCGCCGCCCGCGAGCAGCAGCGGGCACAGGAAATACCAGCCGGTCGTCAGGAACAGCCCGGCAACCGCAACCAGCGATATCCACGCGCAGCGGTAAGCGATGCCGCCGCGCGGCAGCAACTTCAGCGCGGCGGCCGCACCGAGCCCATACACCATCACGAAACATCCGGACGTCACGAGCACGAGCGGTTTCGGGCCGACGTCCGAGAGCGTCGTCGCGGCCAGCGCGACGGCTGCAAGCAAGGCAATCACGCCGAGGCTGCGGCGCGGGACGCCGCCGACCTGGCTGCCCTGCGCGAGCCACGCGGGCAGCGCGCCGTCGCGCCCGAGCGCCGCGCCGAGCTTGGCCGCGCCCGCGAAATACGCGTTCATCGTGCCGAGCGTGAGCAGCAGCGCGGCGACAGCCGCCAGCACCTGCGCATGGCCGCCGATGCCGCCCGCGATCAGTTCGGCGAGCGGGGCACCGGACGCGCCGGCCGACGGCCCGAGCACCATCACGCTCGCGGCGGCGACCGACAGATACAGGAACCCGACGACCACGACCGCAATACCGGCCGAACGCGGCATGTCGTGCGCAGGCCGACGGAATTCCGCCGCGAGATGCGTGATCGCTTCCCAGCCTGCAAAGCTCCACACGAGCAGCGCGGCGGCCTGGCCGACCGCGAGCCAGCCATGCGGGGCGAACGGATGCAGATTCTCGGCGCGGGCATGCGGTGCTGACGTGAGTACCGCGGCGAGCAGCAGCGTGACGAGCAGCGCCGACAACACGAGCTGCATGCGGCCCGACACCGTAACGCCGAATGCGTTCGCGGCCGACACGGTCGCAATCAGCGCGGCGGCCGTGACGATGACCGTCGTGTGCCCGCCGCCCGTGACGGCCGCGACGTACGCGCCGCCGAACATCGCGGCGGCCGGCGCACCGGCCGGCACGGCAAAGTAAAAGCACCAGCCGACGATGGCGGCGGCCTTCGGACCGAATGCGCGCCGTGCGTAGGTCGAGACACCGCCCGAGTCGGGATAGCGTGCGCCGAGTGCGGCGAAGGTGGCGGCGAGCGGCCCGGACAGCACGACGAGCGCAGCCCACGCGAGCAACGACGCCGGGCCGGCGACCTCGGCGGCCAGCGCAGGCAACGCGATCACACCGGTGCCGAGCACCGCGCCGATATACAACGCGGCACCCTGGAAAATCGTCAACGAGCCCGCATGATGAGCGGCGGGCGAGTCGGCATGCGAAGTCATGAGCGGCAGTCTCCGGAAGTTTTGTTTTGTCTGGATGACGCGCGGGAGCCCGCGCGTGCAATCGTTCGATGCTACCCGAACGATCGCGGCAACGCGGCCCGGCGATCAGTAGTCGGCGTGCCGCGCGTGTCAGCCGATGTCAGCAGTAACGTGCGAGCCGCAGGCGCGCATCCTCGCGCGCGGCGGGCGACAGTTCCGGCGCGTAGTGGAATGTGCCCGACACCAGCGACGCGACGGGCACGCCGTCACGGAACAGCACGCGATTGCCGGCGAGCGCCGGCACCTTGTCGCCGGGCAGCAGCGTGCCGGCGAGGTTCAGCGGGTCGGCGCCCGTCACGCACACATACTGTCCGTCACCCGGTTGCCGCCGGAGTTCGCGCAGGATCGGGATGGCCTCGGGCAGTGCGAACTGCTCGCCCGCGAGCCCGGCAACGAAGCGTCCGCCGCGAATCTCTCCACGTGCTTCGAGCCGTTGCAGCACGCGCACGAGCTCACGCCAGCTTGGCAGCCAGTCGGCCTCGCGTTCGAGCAGCCGCCAGAACACGACGCCGTAGCGGCGCAGCAGCGTCCATGCGATGTGTTCGAGCGCGTCGGGATCGGTCGTGGCCAGGCCGCGTTTCGGCGCGGCCGCATCGCCTGGCGGCGCATGGCGCTGCACGAGCGCCCAGCGGCCCGCGTCGTCCATCCCGCCGATCAACGCGCCGCCGCGCCGCGTGCGCGGCGCATAGGTCGCGCTGCGCTTGACGACCGGTTTCAGCAGCGCGCGCAGGCCAGCGTAGCTGTCCGCGTTCACGAGGCCGGCCGACACGAGTTCGCCAAGCGCCTGCTCGAGTTCGACGGGCAGCATGTGCAGGTCGTCGAGTAGCCCATCGAAGAACATCGCGCCGTGCGCGGCGAGCGCATCGCGTACCTGCGTGGCGCGCGCGGAAAGCGCCGGTTGCGCATCGGGATCGCGCAGCGCTTGCCATGCGGAAAGATGGCGGCGTGGCAGCAGCACGATCGGCGTCGTTTTCACGGGCGTGCCGGCCGCACGCGCAGGCGCGCCGATGCGCGTCCAGACCAGCTTGCCCGAGCGGCACAGCTCGTCGAGGCCGCCGGCCATGTAGTCGGTGAGCCGCGCGGGCAGCAGCGCGTCTTCCCATGCACTCGCCGCGGCCTCGTAGCCTTCGAGCTGTTCGACCACGGCCGCGAGTGCGTCGCGGCCCGTGCCGCGCGTGTCGGGTGTCAGGTGCTGCCAGTGGAACAGGAACCGCATGAAATCGGCGCGCTCGACCGGTTCGATCTCGCGGCGCAGCCGCTTCACCGTATAGCGATGAATGCGCGCGAGCAGGTGGCGTTCGCACCATTCGTCGGTCGTCGCGCCCGGTGTGAAGCGGCCGCGCATCACGTAGCCTTCGCGCTCCAGTGCCGCGAGTGCCGTCACGATCGACGCAGGCGGCAGGCCGAGCGGCGTCGCGACCGCGTCGAGCGTGAGCGGCCCGAAGCCGGTGAGCCGCGCGCGGATCACGTCGACGAGCGCGGCATCCGCCTCCCACGGCTGAGCGCACGCGGCTGGCACCTTGAGCGCCGGTGTCACGCGTGCGTCGGGATGCAGCGCGCGCAGGCAAATGAGCCGTTCGACCGGCACCCACAGCGCGGCGCCGCCCGGCGCGACGAGTTTCGTGGCGCGGCGGCGATCCGCGAGTTCCGCAAGCTGCTCGGGCCAACCTGCGTGCGCCTGGGCTTCGCTGTCGGAGAGGCAGGCGAGCGTGAGCAACGCGTCGTGCATTTCGTCGGCGTCGCGCACGAGCGGCCATGCTTCGTCGCGCACGGCGTCGATCGCATCGGCGTCGAGCGCACCGAGATCGTCGGCCGATTCGGGGTCGCTCCAGCGGCGCGACTGCACGGCTTGCGTGCGACGCTCTTCAAGCGGCGCATCGTCGAGGAACGCATAGGGTTTCGCGTTCAGGATCTCGGCCGCGAGCGGCGACGGCGCGGGCAGGTCGCGCGCGACGAGTTCGATCGCGCCGCTTTCAATCCGGCGCAGCAGCGCGAGCCAGCCGTCGGTATCCATCGCGTCGTGCAGGCAGTCGTCGAGCGTCTGGTCGACGAGCGGGTGATGCGGTATCTCGCGTTCGCCGACGATGTTCTCGAGGCACGCGACCTGATCGGGGAACACGGTCGCGAGCAGATCCTCGCTCTTCATCCGCTGCAGTTGCGGCGCGGTGCGCTTGCCGCCGGTGAAGCGTGGCAGCGCGAGCGCGGTCGTCGCGTTCCAGCGCCAGCGCACGCCGAACATCGGCGCGTCGAGCAGCGCCTGGACCAGCACGTGTTCGGCGCTGCCCGAACGCAGGTAGCGCCACACTTCGTCGAGCGCGAAGCTGTGCGCGAGCGACAGCGACAGGATGATCGCGTCGTCGGTCGCGGCGGCCTGCAGCTCGAAGTTGAAACTGCGGCAGAAGCGCTTGCGCAGCGCGAGCCCCCATGCGCGATTGATGCGGCTGCCGAACGGCGAATGGATCACGAGTTGCGTGCCGCCCGATTCGTCGAAGAAACGCTCCATCACGAGCGTGTCCTGCGTCGGCAGCGCACCGAGCGCGGCGCGCGTGCGGGCGAGGTAGTCGGCGATCTGGCGCGCGGCGTCCGGCGACAGGCGAAGCTCGTCGACGAGCCAGCGCAATGCGGGTGCGAGGCGGCTTTCGGCTGGGGCGAGCGCGGCGCCGGTTTCGGCATTCGCTTCGGCCTCTGCTTTGCCGCCCGCACGTTTGCGTCCGCCGGCGCCGGCGCCGGAACCGGCACCAGCACCAGCACCAGCACCAGCACCAGCACCAGCACCAGCACCAGCACCAGCACCAGCACCAGCACCAGCACCAGCACCAGCCTGCCGGTCGCCGTCTGCGAACAGCCCGTCGAGCCGCGCGCGCAACCGGCCGACCGCCGCCGACAGCTCGTCGCTGCGCCCCGGCGCCTCGCCGAGCCAGAACGGGATGTTCGGCGACTGGCCTTGCGCATCCTCGACGCGCACGCGGCCCGTTTCCACGCGAATGATCCGGTATGACTGATTGCCGAGCTGGAACACGTCGCCGGCCAGGCTCTCGATCGCGAAATCCTCGTTGACGGTGCCGACCTGGATGCCCTGCGGTTCGAGCAGCACCGCGTAGTCGGCCATGTCGGGGATCGTGCCGCCCGAGGTGGTTGCGGTCATCATCGCGTTGCGGCGCCCGCGCACGGTGCCGCCGACCACGTCGCGATGCAGGTATGCGCCGCGCACGCCGCGCCGGCTCGTGAAGCCTTCGGCGAGCATCTTCATCACTTCGTCGAAGCGTTCGCGTGTCAGCCGCGCGTACGGCGCCGCGTGCGTGAAGCGCGCATAGAGCGCGTCTTCCTGCCATTCCGTGCATGCGACTTCGGCGACGATCTGCTGTGCGAGCACGTCGAGCGGCGCTTCGGGAATCCGCAGCGCATCGAGCTCGCCGCGTTGCACGCAGTCGAGCAGCGCCGCGCATTCGACGAGTTCGTCGCGCGAGAGCGGGAAGAGGCGCCCCTTCGGCACACCGCCGACATGGTGCCCCGAGCGGCCGACGCGCTGCAGGAACGGCGCGATGCCGCGCGGCGAGCCGACCTGGCAGACGAGATCGACATCGCCGATGTCGATGCCGAGCTCGAGCGATGCGGTGGCGACGAGCAGCTTCAGTTCGCCGCGCTTCAGGCGCTGCTCGGCGTCGAAGCGGTGTTCCTTCGCGAGGCTGCCGTGATGCGCGGCGATCGCTTCCTTGCCGAGCCGGTCGGCGAGATGGCGCGCCATGCGCTCGGCGGTGCGCCGCGTATTGACGAACACGAGCGTCGTGCGATGCGCGGCCGCGAGCCCCGCGATGCGGTCGTACACCTGTTCCCACACGTCGGTGGCCATCACGGGTTCGAGCGGCACGTTCGGCAGTTCGAGCGCAAGGTCGCGCTCGCGTGTGTGGCCGGTGTCGACGATCGTGCAGTCGCGCGGCGCGTCGGCCGGGCCGCCGACCAGGAAGCGTGCAACCGCGTCGATCGGCTTTTGCGTCGCCGACAGCCCGATGCGCGGCAATGCGTGGCCGGCCAGCGCGTCGAGGCGTTCGAGCGACAGCGCGAGATGGCTGCCGCGCTTGGACGATGCGAGCGCATGGATTTCGTCGACGATGACCGAGCGCACGTTCGACAGCATCTGCCGCCCCGACGTGGACGACAGCAGCACGTACAGCGACTCGGGCGTCGTGACGAGGATGTGCGGCGCGCGCTTGCGCAGCGCGGCGCGCTCCGCTTGTGTGGTGTCGCCGGTGCGCACGGCCGTGCGGATTGCCGGTACCGGCAGGCCGAGTTGCGCGAGCGATTCGGCGATGCCGGCGAGCGGCGCGTCGAGGTTCACGTGGATGTCGTTCGACAGCGCCTTCAGCGGCGACACGTAGACGACCAGCGTCGCGTCGGGCAGCGTGCCGTCGTGCGCCAGCGCATCGCGCACCAGATCGTCGAGCGCGCACAGAAACGCGGTGAGCGTCTTGCCGGAGCCGGTCGGCGCGGCGACGAGCGTCGAGCGGCCGGCCTTGATGTGCGGCCACGCGAGCGCCTGCGCGCCGGTCGGCGCGGCGAACGTGCGACGGAACCACGCGGCGACGGCCGGGTGAAACACGTCGAGCGCGCTGGCGGCAGGGCGGGTAGCGGTAACGTCCATCGGAGCGTTGAAATGGGGTGCGAGTGCGCGGACGAACCGCGCGTGAAGCGAATCGTCAGTGTGCCAGACGTCGCGTATGCGTGCCGGGCATGCTGGCCGACGAACCCGATTCAGATGGGGGCCCGCGCCGCACTTTCAACAAACCGAAAGTTGCGTGCAATGCGGCGTACCGATAGCGCGCCGAATTGCGACGAATTGCAACTTAAACGCGATGCAGCCAGCCGAGCCAGTGTTCGAGCAGCGGTGCGCGCGACCACAGCGACTGCGCGAGCCACAGTGTGCCGCCCCATGCGGCGGTCACGACGATCAGGTCGCAGTGCCCGCTGTTCCACAGGTTGAGCGAATGGCGCCGCCAGATCCACGGCACGCCGAGCGGGTTCGGCCAGTCGGCCAGCAGGTGCATCACGCCGCCGCAGGCGAAGCCGAACAGCGGCGCGGCCCACAGCGGATGCGGATGATGGATGAGCCCGTGCCACCCGAGCGCGAGCAGTGCGATCCAGCCGATGCCCCAGTGCGTGACGGTGCGATGCGTGATCCACAGGCGGCGCTTGCGGCTCCACCAGGCGACTTCGAGCCAGTCGGGCGCGGTGCCGCCCGCGACGCCCGCCGCGAACGCGGCGAGCATGCCGATGTGCCACGGGCCGGTTGCACCGGTTTGTGCGACGAGGACGGCGGCGGCGACGCCGGCCGCGAAGCCGGACGCATGATGCGCGTTGTGTGATGCCATAGGGAGCGAGACGAAGAAACGTGAAGCGGCACGTGAACGAAACAGCGATGCCGTGCGAAAGCGGGGCGCTATCTTCTCAGATCGACTCGCGCAGCGGGAGGGGCGTTTGCAGATTTTTTTGCACGTGCTGCACGGGATGCCGCGAGGTTCGCAACTTTCGGTTTTTGTGCGGTGGGTTATGACGCGCACCGCATGTCATGTCGACCGATTCACGTCCGTCGCGGCGCCGCAACGCGACGGCGCATACGTGACCGGCGTGCTGCGTGATCAACCGCACACAATCGGGGTCGATTCGTAGTGTACGGTGCATTTTCCCGCCGAATTGCCGGATTCACTACGAAACCGTCATATGGCCGACGCTGCGCCAGCGGCTATAAGCGGATCAGGTGCTTTTCGTGCCTGAAGAAGATCCACATGGGGGACATGCAATGACTACGCTGAATCGCTTCAAATCATCCGCTGCCGTGCTCGCGACGGTGGCCGGCATCGGGTTTCTGCCGAACGCGCCCGCGTATGCGAAAGGGCCGCAGCCGGCGGTCCTGACGAGCTCGGCGGTGGCGGTGGCCGACAAGTACAGCGCGGATGCCGCGGAGCGGATCTTCAAGGAGGGCGGCAACGCGATCGACGCGGCCGTCGCGATCGCGTTCACGCTCGCCGTCACCTATCCGGAGGCCGGCAACATCGGCGGTGGCGGCTTCATGACGATCTACAAGGATGGCAAGCCGTACTTCATCGACTATCGCGAGCGCGCGCCGCTCGCCGCGACGAAGGACATGTACCTCGACAAGGACGGCAACGTCATCAAGGACATGAGCCTGTACGGCCCGCGCGCGGCCGGCGTGCCGGGCACGGTCGCCGGCATGTGGGAAGCGCAGAAGCGCTTCGGCAAGCTGAAGTGGAAGCAGGTGCTCGCGCCGGCGATCCACTATGCGCGCGACGGCTTCGTCGTCGACGAACAGCTCGCGCAGCGCGGCGTCGACGCGTCGAAGGAGTTCGGCGGCAAGACCAACTTCGACAAGTACTTCTCCGGGCTGAAGGCCGGCGCGAACTTCAAGCAGCCGGATCTCGCCGACGTGCTCACGCGAATCGCGAACGACGGCGCGGAAGGGTTCTACAAGGGCAAGACGGCCGAGCTGATCGCCGCATCGATGAAGACGGGCGACGGCAACGGACTGATCACCACCGAGGATCTCGCGCAGTACCGCGCGGTGTGGCGCCAGCCGGTGCAGGCGAAGTGGAACGGCTATGACGTGATCACTGCGCCGCCTCCGAGCTCGGGCGGCATCGGCCTCGTGCAACTGTTGAAGATGAAGGCCGACCTCAAGCCGGACTTCGACGGCGTGAAGCTCAACTCGCCGCAATATATCCACCTCGTCGCCGAAATCGAGAAGCGCGTGTTCGCCGATCGCGCGCAGTATCTCGGCGATCCCGACTTCTACAAGGTGCCGATCGCGCAGCTGACCGACGATGCATACATCGCGAAGCGCGCGGCCGAAGTGAGCCCGACCCAGATTGCCGACACGAAGAGCGTGCAGCCGGGCCTCGGCACGACGATGCCGGAGAAGGCCGAAACGACGCATTTCTCGGTGGTCGACAAGTGGGGCAACGCGGTGTCGAACACGTACACGATCAACGGCTATTTCGGCTCGGGCGTGATCGCCGACGGCACGGGCATCGTGCTGAACGACGAGATGGACGACTTCTCCGCGAAGCCGGGCGTCGCGAACATGTTCGGTGTGGTCGGCAGCGACGCGAACGCGATCGAACCGAAGAAACGCCCGCTGTCGTCGATGTCGCCGACGATCATGACCAAGGACGGCAAGGTGTCGCTCGTGATCGGCACACCGGGCGGCTCGCGCATCTTCACGTCGATCTTCCAGGTGATCAACAACATCTACGACTTCAAGATGCCGTTGAAGGAAGCCGTCGGCGCGATGCGCTTCCATCACCAGCTGCTGCCGCCGAACACGATCTTCTGGGAGCCGTACCACCCGATCGAAGGCGAACTCGCGAAGCAGATCGAGGCGCGCGGCTACACGCTGAAGGGGCAGGATTTCAGCGGCGACATCCAGGTCATCAAGATCGACGGCAACACGCCGGAAGCGATGGCCGATCCGCGCGGGCGCGGCGTGACGCGGATCATCCGCTGACGTGAAGCGATGCCGTGCGCGCCTGCGAAAGCGGCGCGCACGTCGTTCGGCAGCCGGGAGCGTCGATCCGGCTGCCGAATTCTTTTAGCCGGTCGTCCGGATGAAGCCGGCGTCAGCGCTTCAGCAGCGCATGCGCCTGCACGATCTGCTCGGCGAGCTGGTTGATCGAGATGCGCCGCTCCATCGCCTGCGAGCGGATTTGCTGGTAGGCATCTTCCTCGCTGATCGCGTTGTGCTGCATCAGCAGCGTCTTCGCTTCCTGCAGCGTGCGCACGGACATCGCGCGCTGTTCGAGCTGCGCGATGCGGCGCCGGTACTCGTCGTGCCGGCGGCTCTGGTGGCACGCGAGCGCCATCGCACTCAGCAAGCCGAACGAGCGCACGGGTGTCGTCACTGCGCTCTGCGCATCGATGCGAAGCATCAGTTCGAGGATCGTCGGGCTTTCGTAGGTCGTGACGGCGATCAGCGGCGGCCGCGCGTCGTCCTCGAGCCACGGGATCGACAGGTGCAGCAGGTCGGGCCGGACCGCGAGAATCACGAGATCGACGCTCTCGGGCAACGCGGCGGGCGGCGGCCAGCGCTGCTCGGTCGGGCAGCCGATGCGCGACAACTGCTCGACCAGCAGCAGGCCGTTGTCGTCGTCCGGGTAGTACACCATCACGCGGAGCGAACGCAGTTCGGCGAGCAGGCGCGGCGTCGAGCGGATCGGGGTGCGGGCGCGCATCGTCGGTTACGCCTTCAGTTCATCGGGCGTGTGCACGCGGTCGCCGAGCGAGTGCGTGATCAGGTACGGATCGGGATGCACGCGTCGCGTCGCTTCGCGCACGATCGTGAAATTGCCGTCGGCCGTCGCGCAGCCGATGCGCGGATACAGGCACGTGTGCTGCGTGAGCCGGTCGATCTTCACGCGTCCCTGCGGCGCGTCGAATTCCGAATCCGCGAGATGTTCGACGAGCCGGTCGCGCTGATCGGTGCCGGCGCGCGCGAGCGCATTGGCGAACACGTGGGCCTGGAAATACGCGGCTTCCCACGGCGCGGACGCGCTTGCGTCGTCGCCGAAGCGCGCCTTGAGCTGCGCGATGCAGCGCCGGTTCACGTCGGAATCGATGGTCTGGAAATAGGGCGACGACGTGTAGTGGCCGGCCGCGGCCGCGCCCATCTGGCCGAGTTCGATCTCGGAGGTCGTCAGGCTCGCGATCGGCATCTTGCGCGCATCGAGGCCCGCTTGCGCATAGGCGCGGTAGAACGCGGCCGTGCTGTCGCCGACCAGCGTGCTGAACACGAAGTCGGGCGCCTTCGCGCGGATATCCTCGACGACCGCCGCGAAATCCTGCTCGGACGCGACGAGCGGCATGTACACCTCGCCGAGGATCTGGCCGTCCGGATGCTGCGTGACGAGGTCGATCATGATGCGGTTCGACTCGTACGGGTAAATGTAGTCGGACCCGACCAGGTACACGCGCGCGCCGAACTGCGCGGTCATGAACGCGGCGAGCTGCACGCTGTTCTGGTTCGGCGCGGCGCCCGTGTAGATCACGTTCGGCGAGAACTCGAAGCCTTCGTAGAGGGTCGGGTAGAACAGCAGCTTGTCCCACTTCTCGACGATCGGAATCAGCGCCTTGCGGCTGCTCGACATGTATCCGCCGAACAGCACGTTCACGCGCTCGGTGGCGATCAGTTCCTCGGCGAGCCGCGCGTAGACGGCCGGGTCCGAGCACGCGTCGCGCACGACGGGCACGATCTCGCAGCCGTTCGCGCCGCCCGCTTCGTTGATCTCGGCGATCGCCTGCAGCGTGCCGCGCAACTGGCTTTGGCCGAGGTGCGACGTGCATCCGCTCTGCGAGAACAACACGCCAACCTTCACACTGTTCATTCGTCCATCCTGATTCTTGCGGGTAGGACCGTCACGCGGTCAGCCGCCCGGCCGCGTGCGCGACGACGGCGGGCAGTGCGTCGCCGTTCGCCGCGTGCAGGCAGCTCGGGCCGACGCCAAGTATTGTAGACAACCCGGGCGGTGCGCCGAACGACAGACCGGCGATCGCGACGCCGCGCCGCCGGCCCTGGCGTGCCGCGTGACGTGCATCCTCGACGAGGTAGCGCGGGTCGAACACGTCGATGTCGGCGGCTTCGCCGTCGCCGATCATCAGCACGGCGGCGCGCGCGCTGACCGCTTCGCGCCGCAGCAACGTCAGCGCATGGCGCAGCGCCGCTCCGGTGCGCGTGCTCATCCCGGCGTCGGCCGCGAGCAGCGCCGCGCGGCGGCCGGGGTCGAACGCTTCGCCGAAATTCTTGAAGCGCGCGTAGTACACGCGATGGCGGCCGTCCGACGTATAGCCGTGAACGGCCCAGCGCCGTTGCTGCCGGTCGAACAGGTCGCCGAGCACGAATGCGGCGCGCTTCTCGAGCGCGGCGACTTGCGCGGCCGTCGACGCCGACAGGTCGAGCAGGATCAGCACCGGCCCGCGCGCATCGTGCGGCACGCGGCGGCGAAACACGCGCGGATCGGGCGCATGCCCGGTGCGGCGCGAGATACGTGCGGCGATCGCCGCATCGACGTCGAGCGCATCGCCGTCGAGCTGGCGGCCGATGCGACGCATCGGTTCCGTCGCGCGCGCGGATGGCATCCGCTTCGCCGCGTGCCGATCGGCGTCGATCAGGGCGGCAAGCGATGGCGACGGCGCCGACGTGACGGGCGCGCGTTCGATGACGGTCGTCCAGTCGCGGCGCTCGCGCTGCGTGTGGCAATTCCATTCGGGGTAGCGCGGCGCATCGGGTGCCGGTGGCGGTTCGTCGTCGGGTTCGTCGCTTTGGCCGCCGGTCGCGGCCGACGTCTCGACGCCTTCGTTGCCGGCTTGTTCCGACGCAGCGGCGGGTTGCGCCCATAGCCACGCGTTGTCATCGCGATAAGGCAGCCATGCGCCGTCGTCGGGTTCGAAGCGCACGCGCATCTGGCCGAGATCGTTCGCGAGCCGCGACGCGATCGTGCGGAACGCGCGGTAGTCGTCGAGTGCGTCGCGTTTTTCGTTGAACAGCTGCGCGCCCTTGTCGACCCACGGGTTGCCGTCGCGATACGCTGGATCGAACAGCGCCTTCGCGAGCCGCGCGCACAGGTGGCCGAACGTCAGCCCTTCGCGGTCGATCGGTGCGAACGCCGGCGCCCAGAAGGTTGCCAGCCCGGGCCAGGTGCGGGCGAGCAGCGTTTCGACGCGCGCATCCTCGATCAGGCCGGCAACGGCGATGCCGATCGGCGTCAGTGTGTCGGCCGGTTCGCCGGACGGCGAATGCAGCCAGTGCGCGAGTGCGTGCGCGGCCGCCGCGACGCGCGCGGCGGGCGACAATCTGCCCGGCACACGCAATGCGGCGTGACCGAGCGTCGTGCGCAGCGCCGCATCGTCGAGCCGCACGTCGGTCTCGTGTGCGGTCATCCCCTGCAGGAAGCGGGCGAGGTGCTGCGCGCTCATGTCGCGAAGTGCGCGGCGGCCATCGTCTGTAACGCGGCGCGCGTGTCGGCTTCGTCGGTCGCCGCGTCGCTGATCGCGATCCGGCACGCGTCGAGCGGCGCGAGACCCGCGACGATCAACCGGGCCGCATGCACGAGCAGGCGCGTCGACGCACCTTCGTCGAGCCCGTTGCCGGCCTGCGCGAGCGCACGTGTGCGCTGTGCGAGATCGACGAGCCGGCGCGCCGTGTCGCGATCGGCGCCGCTTTCGCGCACGACGACGTCGGCTTCGTGCTCCGCATCCGGATAGCCGAAGTCGATCGCGACGAAGCGCTGCCGCGTCGACGGCTTCAACCGCCGGTGTTCGCCGTGATAGCCGGGGTTGTACGAGATCACCAGATGGAAATCCGGATGCGCATGCACGACCTCGCCGAGCCGGTCGAGCGGCAGCACGCGTCGCGAGTCGGTCAGCGGGTGGATCACGACCGTTGCGTCGGGGCGCGCTTCGACGATCTCGTCGAGATAGCAGATCGCGCCATGCCGCGCCGCGAGCGTGAGTGGCCCGTCGGCCCAATAGGTGCCGTCGGCGTCGAGCAGGTGGCGGCCCGTCAGGTCGGCCGCCGACGTGTCGTCGTTGCACGCGACCTGGATCAGCGGCAGGCCCATGCGCCACGCCATGTATTCGACGAAGCGCGTCTTGCCGCAGCCGGTCGGCCCTTTCAGCAGGACCGGCAGGTGATGCCGGCAGGCCGTCTCGAACCAGTCGGCCTCGGCGCCGGCCGGCTGGTAGAACGGCGCATCGGCGATGCGGTGCCCGGCGAGCGGATCGGTGGCCAGCGGCGTATCGCGTGCGCTCATTACCACCTCCCCGTCATCATCAGCATGCCGGGCAACCAGCAGGTGCCGACGCCGATCGCGATCGTGTAGCCGGGCAGGAAGCGCACGGTCCGCTTCAACCCGAGCGCGACGAAGAACAGGAACCACAGGCTCGACCACAGCAGCCACATCGCCCCGAAACGCACGTCGTTCGACGTACCCGCATAGACGAGCGCGCTGATCGCGACGAACAGGCAGTACCAGCCGAGGCCCGCGCCTTGCAGCCCGCGCCACTGGACGGCGGCGAGGTACAGGTACGTGAACGCGAACAGCAGCCCGCCCGCGCTCGAAAAATACTGCGGCGGCGCCGATGCCTGCACGAGGCCGGCGAGGTTGATCAGCAGCGCGAGCAGCCCGACGAGCAGGTTCAGGCCGGCCGCGTCGCGCGGTTCGATGCGGCCGGTGAGCGCGACGCCGTTGACGACCAGCACCGCGCCGATGAAGAAGAGAGCGACACCGAGCATGATGAAGGCTCCAGAGTGAGACGGCGCCGTTCGCGCACGCAGCGCGAACGGCCGGGCGGGGCGCGGGTTCAGCGATGCGCGGGCGCTTCGGACGGAATGCCTTCGATCGGGCATTCGGGCGTGCCGGGTGTCGCACGCGTCAGGCGCTCGACGGCCAGGCGCGTGCCGTCCGGATCGTTGACCCAGTTCGCGTAGAACTCGAACGGGCATTGCGCGACGCCGTTTGGCGATTCGCCGGAACCGATCTTGCCCGTGTAGCCGCGGTGCAGCAGCTTGTACAGGTGGTTCTGCGACTGCATGTTGCGGCGCGCGTCGCGGATCAGGCTCACCGAAAGCTCCGCATACTGCACGCCGTTTTCTTCCTCGCCGCATTCGCCGAGCGTGCGGCCGTCGAAGCCAACGATCGCCGAGTGGCCGAAATATGAATACACGCCGTCGAACCCGGCCGCGTTCGCAACCGCGACGTAGCAGTTGTTCATGAACGCCATCGCCTTCGACACGAGCACTTGCTGGTCCTTCGCCGGGTACATGTAGCCCTGGCAGCGCACGACGAGTTCGGCGCCGCGCATCACGCAGTCGCGCCAGATCTCCGGATAGTTGCCGTCATCGCAGATGATCAGGCTGATCTTGAGCCCCTTCGGCCCGTCGGCCACATACGTGCAGTCGCCCGGATACCAGCCTTCGACGGGCACCCACGGCATGATCTTGCGGTACTTCTGCACGATCTCGCCCTGGTTGTTGATCAGCACGAGCGTGTTGTACGGCGCCTTGTTCGGGTGTTCCTCGTGGCGCTCGCCGGTCAGCGAGAACACGCCCCACACGTTCGCCTTGCGGCATGCGGCGGCGAAGATGTCGGTTTCCTCGCCGGGGATCGTCGATGCCGTGTCGTACATCTCCTTCGCGTCGTACATGATCCCGTGCGTCGAGTATTCGGGAAACACGATGAGATCCATACCGGGCAGGCCGCGCTTGATGCCGACCACGCGCTCCGCGATTTCACGTGCATTCGCGATCACGTCGGCGCGGGTGTGCAGGCGCGGCATCTTGTACTGGACGACGGCGACGCCGACGGCGTCGTTGCTGCTGGAAATATCGCCATGACGCATGGTGTGCTCCTGGTTCAGGTGAAGACGTGCGTTTTCGAAACGCAAAAAAAAGCCCTTGCCTCGACGAGCGAGGCAAGGGCTTCTTTGCCGGTCCGTTCATCCGACAACGCTGTCGGATAACGGGAATGCGGATGAGTGGCCGGATACGCGGCCGGCGAAGCGCGGGCTATCTGGCTCGCGCTGCGCACGATCGTGGGACGTCTTTGTCCGCCGGATCGATGGGAAGCACTCTATGCAAAGTTTTTTTCTGATGCAACATCGCGTATACCCCTGCACGTCGTGATGGGGCTGCGGCCGATGTCTTGTGCGGTCGGGACCGGACATCGCGCACCACGAACGTGCAGCGTCGGACGCAAGTTTGCGGGAGGATGCGAGATGGCATCGCGATGCGCCGATACATCGACACACCCAATAACGTTGTGCGTACAACCTTTTATTGGCGTGCCGATGCGTGCTCAACCGCGGTCGTTCGCCGCGTTGCTTTCGAGGAAGCTGTCCACCGCCACCAGCGACTGTTCGTCGAGCGTGCCGAGCACGCTTTTCAGCTTCAACTGCAGCTTCAGCGCATCGAGATAGCTGTCGAACAGCTTCTGCCGGATGCCCGAGATGTCGCGCCTCAGGTTCAGCGTTTCGTACGTCGTGCTGTAGCCGACCTGATGCGCCTTCATCGACGAGTCGTACGCGAGCCTCGCGGCCTGCAGCGACTGCTGCAGCGCGCGGATGCGCTTGCCGACCGATTCGAGCGCGGACAGCGCCTCGCGGTGATCGGTGCCCAACTGCTCCTCGACCTCGCGCAGCCGGTTGCGGTATTGCTCGGTCACGTGCTCGGCTTCCACCTGCCGGTAGTACACGCTGCCGCCGGAGAAGATCGGGATCGTCACCTGCACGCCGAACGCGCTTTGATGGAAGTCCGAGCGATCGGTGAGCCCGCGCAGGTTCGGGTTGAGCCCGCGCGAATACGACGCGAACAGGTCGACGGTCGGCAAGTGCTCGGCGCTGACGCGTTTCGCCGCGAGCCGCGCGACCTGGACGTCGCGATACGCCTGACGGTACGCGGGGTTGTCCTGCGGCGCGTAGTCGCCGGACGGAATGCGCGGCGACGTTCCGCGCATCGCGAGCCGAGGCCAGCGCGAGAAATCGATCGTCGAGCCGAGCAGCGTCTCGTAGCGCGCACGACGCGCGTCGACGTCGGTCTGTGCGAGTGCCTCGTCGGATTCCGCGAGGCTGCGGCGCGCCTCGATCTCGGCCGTGTCGCCGATCGTCTTCATCCCGAGCTGCGCCATGCGTCGCGTGTCGCTTTCGAGCCGCGTGAGCGCGCTCACTTCGTCGTCGGCCGACTGCAGTTTCTCGCGCGCGCTGAGCAGGTCGAAGCACGCGTTCGCGACGCGCAGGATCAGGTCCTGCTTCGCGACCTCGAGCTTTTGCTTCGCCGATTCCTCGTATTCGGTCGCGCGCCGCATGTCGTACAGGTAGGGCACGTTGAACAACGCTTGAGTGACTTGCGCGGAACCGTACGCGGCATTGCTCGACCCGCTGACGTCGATGCCGAACAGGTTCGCGTGCGTGCCGTAGCGTCCCCATTCGAGTTGCGCCGCGGCCTGCGGCAGCATCTGCGCGCGCGCTTCGGGGAATTTCTGGCGGGCCGCATCGTACTCGCTGCGCGCCTGCAGGTAGCGCGGATCGTGCACGGATGCGTACTGGTAGGCCGTGTCGAGGCAAAACGCATGCGCGTTTGCCGATACGCCGACCACTGTTACAGCGAACGCTGTCATGGTTGCAAGTCGGGGATTCCACCTAGTCGAAATTCTTGATAGGGAAATACCCGCATTCCGCGTCGCCGATCCGCGATTCGCGCGCCTCGTTTCAAACATGGCCGTCTCCGTCTCCTGCCCGTGCCGCAATGCGTTGCGGCGGGATTTAAACGTCTTGAAATTGAAATTCAAACAGCATGAATGCCTGCTACCCGTCACATATCGGAAAACGCACCTGTAAGAGTGTGTCCTCCATTGAATTCCGATGCGACCGCATGATAGCCTGATTTCGGCTCGTAATCGCAGTGATTATTAGATTAACAAGTCGCTAGGGATTAAAAGCCGTTTGTCTTTCAATGAAGGTTCTTTGCATCATCTTTATTTTTTACGAGGAGAGAATGATGAAGGTCATGACGACGGAACAGGTCAGGAATGTGCATGGCGGCGGTGCGATCAGCTCGCTGGGTAGCCTCGCCGTTGACGCCGCGCCGGTGGTGACCGCGCTCGGCCAGTTCCTGCCGAGCCTCGGCAATTACCTGCAGAACCCGAAAACGTTCAATAACACCGGCAAGTAACCGCCGTGCGCGGGGAGGCGCCCCCCGCGCAAAATGCTGCGAAACAGAAGGAAAAGAATCGATCGCCGCAGTGGCAATAAAGCGACTCCGGAATGCATTATTCCGGATTCGGGCGATTATCAGGAGGCAGGAGTGCCGGATTATCCCCGTAATAAAGTTAACGGCCATTGATATTTCAATTGGCTGACGGTGGCGGGCATTCCAACAATATAAAGGCCACAACAAATGCGAGACATCACGGAAGAACAGGCCCGCCAGATTCGCGGCGGCGCGTCGCTTTACTCCAATTCGGCTGCCTATACGGTCGATCTCGTCAATCAGTCGATCGGGACCACGATCCAGGGCCTGATGACCCAGTACCAGACCCACGCCGTCGAACAGTTCCGGATGTCGCTCGGCTCGTCGCGCTGAGCGGCCCGCCGGGCGGCCGGTAACACCGATCTTCCGTCGCAGCCGGCAGCGTGCCGGCTGCGCCCATGCGTATCGCGCACGACCCGCCACGGGCCCGCACCGGCAGGCCCGGGCGGCGCGTCGTCGCGCCCCGGGTGTCCGACCATGCTTTTCAATACGCGTAAAGTCCGTCCGGTCCTGCAGGACGAGGTGACGGAGTGCGGCCTGGCCTGCCTCGCGATGATCGCGTCGTGGCACGGGCGCGAAACGACGTTGCGCACGCTGCGCAACCGCTATCCGGTCCGGATCGATTCCGGGCTGTCGTTCTTCGACCTGATGGAGATCTCGAACGATCTCGGCCTGCGCGCACGCGGGCTGCAGTTCGACGCGGGCGAGCTCGACGCGCTCAAGACGCCGTGCATCCTGCACTGGGGGATGAACCACTATGTCGTGCTGACGAAGGTCGGCTACGGCAGCGTGCACATCGTCGACCCCGCGCTCGGCGAGACGAAGCTGCCGCTCGCGCAGGCGCTCACGCACATCACCGGCTACGCGCTCGAGCTGAATCCGGACATCGGCTTCACGCGGGCGGGGCAGGCTGACCGGATCCGGCTGCGCGACTACCTCGAAGGTCTGACGGGCATCCGCAAGAGCCTCGCGATCGGTATCGCGGGCGGCGTCGCGGCGCAGCTCCTGCTGCTGCTCGGCCCGTCGTACGTGCAACTGACGATCGACGAGGCGCTGAAGAAGACCGACGTCGACATCCTGTATCTGCTGACGATCCTGTTCGCGATCGTGTTCCTGTTCGACACGCTGTACGCGAACCTCGTCGGCAACATCAAGAGCTACCTGCGCAACATCGTGTCGCAGCAACTGTCGGCGAACATGGTCGGCCATCTCGCGCGGCTGCCGATCGGCTATTTCCTGTTCCACAACACCGGCGACTCGATCTCGCGCGTGTCGTCGGTGTCCGAGGTCGGGCGGTTTCTCGTCGACGGGCTGGTCGGCGGGCTGCTGAATATCGTGACCTGCACGCTGACGCTCGTGCTGATGCTGTACTACAGCCCCGTGCTGGCCGGCATCAGCCTCGCCGGGATGGTGCTGTTCGCGCTGAGCCGGCTCGCGATCCAGCCGCAACTGCAGGACGCGATGTCGCAGATCCTCACGCGCGGCGCCGAAGCCGACGCGCTGCTGATCGAGAACATCCGCTCCGCACACTCGATCAAGCTGCTGTCGGCCGAGACCGCGCGCAGCAGCCTGTGGGTCAACGCGTTCACGCAGAAGCTGCAAGCGATGCGCCAGCAGGAGCGGCTGCAGTTGCTGTTCGATGCAATCTCGAAGGGGATCGTGCATGTCGAGCAACTGGTGATCGTCACATACGGCGCGTGGCTCGTGATGCACGGCCAGAGCACGATCGGCGTGATCTATGCGTTCATCCAGTACAAGAACCTGTTCGCGGACAAGTTCATCGATTCGATCCAGCTCTACGTGCGCCGCAAGGTGCTGCAGGTTCACATGGACCGCGTCGCCGACGTGCTGCAGACCGAGACCGAGGAGCCTGCGCCGGACGCGGTCGTGCGGCCGGTCGACGGATTCGATGGCGCGCTGTCGATCCGTGCGCTGTCGTACACGCCGAAGGGCGGCAACCGCCCGATCCTGCGGGACATCGCGCTTGACGTGCCGGCCGGCAGCAAGATCGCGATCGTCGGCCGCACCGGCAGCGGCAAGACGACGCTGCTGAACCTGATCTGCGGGCTCGTGCGGCCGGACCCCGGCACGCTGTTCGTCGGCGGCGTCGATCTCGCGGAAGTAAACCTGCGGCAGTACCGCAAGCATCTCGCGGCCGTCACGCAGTCCGACCAGCTGTTTCGCGGGACGATCCGCGACAACATCACGAACTTTGCGCCGGCGCCGCGGATCGGCGCGATGTTCGACGCGGCGAAGCTCGCCTGCATCCACGACGAGATCGAGCGGCTCGACCATCGCTACGACACGCCGCTCGGCGATACGCAGAAATTCCTGTCGGCCGGCCAGATGCAGCGGCTGCTGATCGCGCGGGCGCTATATTGCGAGCCGCGCCTGCTGATCCTCGACGAGTTTTCGTCGAACCTCGACCAGGCGACGACGCACGAGATCTGCCGCAACGTGCTGACGCTGCCGTGCACGATCGTGCTCGTCACGCACGATGCGTCGATCCTGTCGATGGTCGACCGCATCTACCAGATGCACGACGGCGTACTGATCGACGCGACCGACGCATGGCGCACGAACGAGGAGACGCGGTGATGCTCGGGCGTCTCTTTCTGCTGAATCCGTTCTCGTATGCGTTCCTGGTGCGCCGCGCGGTGCGCGCGGTCGCGCTGCGCACGTCGCCCGCGCGCGGGCTGCGGCTGATGCGCTGGTGTTCGGGCGCGTGCCTGCGCTGTTTTCCGTGCATTCGCGAATCGATCGAGCGCGCGGTGGCGTACATGCTGAGCGCGCACCTGAACGACGATCCGCGGCGCGTGCGGGAAGTGTCGGCCGCGATCGTGCGCGAGCTGTTCGAGGCCGAGTTCGCCGGGCTCAAGCTGCGCACGCACAGCCTCGAATCGATGAAGTCGATGATCGACGGGATGGCGTGCGACGGCGAGGACCAGCTGCGCACGGCGCTCGCGCGCGGCGGCCCGCTGATGCTCGCGGGGCTGCACTTCGGCAACCTGATGCTGTTTGTCACGAAGCTGCGCTTCATGATTCCCGACGATCGCAAGCTGATGGTGATCCTGCATCGCGATGCGCCCGGCGCGTTCTTCGACGATGCGCTGCGGCTTGTTGCCGAATACGGCGCCGGCGAAGTCGAGTTCATCGACATCGACGAGCGCGTGCACCTGCGGCGGCTGATCACGAGCCTGCGGCGCGAGGCACCCGTGTTCCTGCTGTTCTCCGACCTGCACGGCAAGTTCGGCAAGACCAACCGCTGCCGGCTCGGCGGGCGCTGGGTGCGGATGGCGGGCGGCGGCGTGAAGCTCGCGGTCGAGCAGGGGATCCCGCTGCTCGTCGCGTACGCGACGGGCGTGCCGTTTCGCGATCGCTGCGCGGTGCATTTCACCGAACTCGCGGCCAGCCCGCTCGCGCCGATGCTCGGCGCGGACGACGACGCGTCGCCGGTGCGCGCGACGCACCAGCGCATCGTCGACCGGCTTGAGCAGGCACTCGTGCGCCAGCCCGAGCAATGGCATTTCTGGGAACACTTCACGCCTTACCTGATGCCGACGCCGCTGCTCGATGCGGCCACGCGGCGTCGCTCCTGACGAGCCTGCCCCATGCCGAACTGGAACGCTGCCCTCCGAGAACAGAAACCGTCGCGCAAGCTCGCGCGCGGCACGACCTTCGGCACCGTGATCCACGGCGTCGTCGACGTGCCGGTGTCGATGCGGTTCTTCTGCTACCTGTCGCTGGCGATGTTCGCGATGTTCGTGACGGCGCTCGTCGAACTGAGCTACGCGAATACCGAGAGCGTGTCGGGGATGCTGACGCCGCGCTCGGGGCTGATCGGCGTCAGCGCACCGCCGGGCTGGGCCGTACGCGACATCTACGTCGGCAAGGACCAGCAGGTGAAGGCCGGCCAGCGGCTGCTGGCGGTGACGCGCGACACGAGCTTCGTGAGCCAGGCGAACAACGTGCAGGGGATGCGCGCGGCACTCGACCGGCAGCGCGTCGAGGTCACGCAGCAGATCGATGCGGCGCGCCTCGAATACAAGTCGTCGGTGCAGCAGATCAACCAGCAGATCGCCGCGCAGGGCGAGAGCCGCGGGCTGATCGACCGGCAGATCCAGGACCAGAAGCGCATCGTCGACGAGTACGGCGAACGACGCGCCCGCGTGAAGCAGCTGCTCGACGAACAGGTCGTGACGCTCGAACAGTACAACCAGGTCAACACGCAGTACCTGCAGGCCGGGCAGGCATATCAGGACCTGCTGCTGCGCCGCGCCGAGCTCGCGAAGAATGCGATGAAGCTGCGCGGCGATCTCGACACGATGCAGAGCAAGTACGACGGCGCGAACGCGGAACTGAAGATCAAGCAGGAGGAGCTGAACGCGAAGGAATACAACATCGACGAGAACGTGAACCAGGTGCTGTACGCGCCGGCCGACGGGCAGATCGTGCGGCTCGACGTCGTGCAGGGCGGCGTGATCGACCCGCCGGGCACGCGCGTCGTCGAGATCCTGCCCGCGAAGGCCGACGGGCTGATCGCCGAGGTCTACATTCCGTCGTCGAAAGCCGGCTTCGTGAAGAAGGGACAGGAAGTGAAGGTTGCGTACGCAAGCTATCCGGTCGAGAAGTTCGGCACCTATCGCGGCAAGGTGCTGTCGATCTCGCCCGTTGCGTTCTCGGCGAAGGAGCTGAACCTGCCGGGCGATGCGGCCGCGCCGCAGACCTACTTCAAGACCTGGGTCGAACTGGCTGATCGTACGCCGTCGTTCGAAGGGCGGCCGCTGTCGCTGCGGGCCGGGATGATGCTGAAGGCCGACATCGTGCTGGAGCGGCGCAGCCTGCTCGAATGGCTGTTCGAGCCGCTGTACCGGATCCGCCAGCGCCTGTTCGGCGTGCCGGCCTGAGCCGATGACGAATCGCGATACTACCCGCCGCCGCGCGCGGCCGGGCGCCGCGCGTCCGCTGTCGCGCTGGATCGGCGCGACGCTGTTCGCGTGCGCGGCCGCCGCGCACGGCGCGCCGCAGCCGGACGGCGATGCGGAGTCGCGCTGGCAGGCCGGCGCCGACGGGATCGGCTTCTGGCCGGGCGGCGATGCGGACGGGTTCGATGCGCGCGCGTGGGCGACCGATACGGAGCCGGTGCGTGGCCGGCGCGAAGGTGCGTCGGTCGACGTGCCGCCACCCGATGCCATTCCGCTGACCGCACGCAAGATCACGCTCGGGCAGCGAACCGGCGGAGCGCTGCGTGCGTGCGCGGCAGTGCGCGACGATGGCACGGACGGTATCGGCTTCGACGGCAACGGTGCGGCCGGCGGCTGCGATCCGGCCGCGCCACACGATGCAACGGCGGATGACGCACCGGCCGGCGGCGTCGTCCACGCGGACCGGATGCCGTACGAGCTGCATCCGGTCGATCCGTCGAGCCTGCCCGATCTGCCGGCCGCACAGGCGCCGCCGTTGCTCGAGCAGCTGATGAGCGACGACCGCAACATGGTCGGCCTCGGCTGGCACTTCATCGCGACCACCGGCCGGTCGACGCCCGTGACGACGCACACCGACGCGCTTGGGCTGAACAGCTTCCAGAACCAGGGTTCGAGCCTGTCGCTGAGCAATACGAACACGCTGGCGTTCACCTTCACGCACTTTTTCTCGGAGAACTGGGCGGCCGAACTCGGGGCCGGCATTCCGCCGGTGCTGACGTTGCGCGGGCGCGGCAGCATCGCGTTGCCGCTCGATCGTATTTTTGCCGGCGTCCCGGGGCGCTTTCCGCTGATCGATCTCGCGAACACGCAAAGCAACCCGCTCGCGACCACGCGGGCGTGGCTCGGGTCCGTCGTGTTCAAGTACTACCTCGGCGAGCGCGACGACCGCTTTCGCCCGTTCGCGGGCATCGGCCTCAGCTATACGCGCTTCACGAACACGAACCTGAACCCCGTGTTCCAGCGCAAGCTGGCGTCGCTCGGCGGGCTGCTTGCGGCGGGCGCGGACATCGGCAGCCTGCAGTCGTTGCTGCTCGACCCGGCGTTGTTCCAGCGGATCTGGGATGCCGGTGGCGACTTGCTGCTGTCGGGCCGGACCAACGTGTCGGCGAAGGTGAAGAGCGTGTGGGAGCCGGTGTTTACCGTCGGTGCGAGCTACCAGATCACGCGCCGGCTCTGGATCACCGGAATGGTCACCTACATCCCGCTGCGCACGAAGATCACGCTCGACATCAGCCAGCCGAACCGGACGCTCGCATCGAATACGTTCGACATTTCGGCGAACCCGGTGCTGGCCAGTGTGCTGTTGAACTTCCGCTTCTGACGGGTATGGCGCCAATTTTCATGAATTTGACGCGCGACACTGGGATAATGGCGGCGTTTGGCTGCGTCAATGATGGAAGGAGGCCCCATGGGCGACAACGATACCCGCACCGAGACCGACAACCTCGCCGATACGAACTCGATGGAAGCGCGCCAGCGTCGTTTCGAGGAGGATCTCGTCGACGCGTACGACGAAGAACTCGAGATGGAACTCGACGACCGGCGCTTCGACGACGGCGACGAGTTGCTGTTTTCGCTAGAGCGTCGCGAGGCGCGCAAGGAATATTTCCGCGAGTTGTTCCGGCTGCAGGGCGAACTCGTGAAGCTGCAGGACTGGGTTGTGAGCACGGGGCACCGGCTCGTCGTCATTTTCGAAGGGCGCGACGCGGCCGGCAAGGGCGGCGCGATCAAGCGCATCACGCAGCGCCTGAACCCGCGCGTGTGTCGCGTCGCCGCGCTGCCCGCACCGAGCAATCGCGAGCGCACGCAATGGTATTTCCAGCGCTACGTCGCGCATCTGCCGGCCGGCGGCGAGATCGTGCTGTTCGACCGCAGCTGGTACAACCGCGCGGGCGTCGAGCGCGTGATGAATTTCTGTACGGACGACGAGTACGAGGAGTTCTTCCGGTCGGTGCCTGAGTTCGAGAAGATGCTCGTGCGCAGCGGGATCCAGATCGTCAAGTACTGGTTCTCGATCACCGATCACGAGCAGGAAGTGCGCTTCCAGGCCCGGATCGAGGATCCGCTGAAGCAGTGGAAGCTGAGCCCGATGGACCTCGAAAGCCGACGCCGCTGGGAGGCCTACACGGCCGCGAAGGAAGAGATGCTGCAGCGCACGCATATTCCCGAAGCGCCTTGGTGGGTCGTGCAGGCCGTCGACAAGAAGCGCGCGCGGCTGAACTGCATCCACCACCTGCTGACCCAGGTGCCGTATCACGAGGTGCCGCACGCGTCGATCGACCTGCCGCCGCGCGAGCATCACGAGGATTACATCCGCCGGCCGACGCCGGACGACATGATCGTGCCGGATACGTACTGACCTGGTTCACCCAGGCGGGTTTTGATAGGAAAAAGCGCACCGCGTCATGCGGTGCGTTTTTTTTGCGTCTTCGCCGGGATCGACGGATTCACGGGACGGGTTTTACAGTCTTTCAAGATATCGAATTGACAGTGTCGAAAGCGTGCCGTAATGTGCGCTTCGATGAGCGTCGTCAACGTCGAATCGAGCCGTTCCGACGCGCCAAAGCATACGACCGCGCCGAGAGACCCACGCGGAAGCCAGAACCTGAGAGCCTGTATAAAAACGAATCCAACGGAGCGTGGCCGAGTGTCGACGCTCAAAGCACCGGGAAACCCGCGCGTCCCTGCGTCAGGTCGAACAGTTCCGCTCGCGCATCGGCCTCGGCGTTTTCCGGCAGCTTGATCACGAGCTTCACCGTCATCCCGTACGCGCTGTCCACCAGTTCATAGCCGGCCTGTTCGATCCAGCGGCGCACGCGCGCCTCCTCGGGGTAGCCGATCTCAATCGCGAGCCGCGTCTGGCGAACGCGCTCGATGCGCTCGGCATCGAGCAGCGCCGACGCGATTGCATCGGTGTATGCGCGTACCAGTCCGCCCGCGCCGAGCTTCACGCCGCCGTAGTAACGCACGACTGCGCCGAGCACACCGTCGAGATCGTGATGGCGCAGCACTTCTAGAATGGGCCGGCCCGCAGTGCCCGACGGCTCGCCGTCGTCCGACATGCCGGACTGGCCGCCCGCCAGCAGCGCCCAGCACACATGAGTGGCCGTTGGATGCTCGTCGCGCAGGCGCTGCAGCGCCTGCATCGCGGCGTCGCGGTCGTCGACGGGGATCGCGAGCCCGATGAAGCGGCTCTTGCGGATCTCGAGTTCGCGGGTGTAGGTGGTGGCGAGCGAGTAACTCATGCGCCGCGAGATGAAAAGTGCAAGGAAATCAACGCGATGATGGTTTTGATGTTGACCCGGGCAGGCATGGGTGACCTGCACGGGCGGGTGACATGAACGGGGAATTTTACCGTGGCGCGCATCGAAGCATGTCGATGCGGTCAAAACGCGACCCAGACGCGGCGGCATCTCCGCGAATCGCGGTGTCCGGATGCCCGGTCAGGGTTGCCGTGACGCCACGGGCCCGGCGCCGATCTGGAGTGCGTACAGATCGGAAACGTCGACCGATCCGTCTTTCGTCCACAGGAACGGATAGAAGCTGAAGCATTGGTCCGTGGCCAGCCCTGAACCTCGGCTTGCCAGCCTGGCCAGCGCATGCTCTCGTAGGAGTCGTGCAGCCCGTTCTTCCAGCGGACGCATGTGTGTTCTCTCCGGGAGAGGCGGTTCGGCATCGGCCAGGCGTGAGCGAGACGACGAGCACCGACGCGTGCGACCTCAACGCATGCCGACCGACGACCTGAGCGCCGCGCCCAGCGTGCGCAATGCCTGCCGCGCACGTGCATCGGTCAGATTCGAATGAAGCACCACGTCGCGTGCCGGCAACGGTGGCAGCCCGTATCGCGTGCCCACGTCGACCGTGGCGGCAGGCGCCACGCGATGCCCGAGCGCCGCGACGGCCAGCCCCGCCGACACCGCCGCGCCGATCGTCGCGACACCGCCGCCGACAAAGACTTCCGTCCAGGCGACACCGGCTTCGTCGAGCGCGCCGACCGCCATGCGGCGCACGCTGCACGGCTCGGCCTGGGTGGCCAGCCGCAGCGGTTGCGGCGGATGGTACTCGAAATCCGCCGCCGCCATCCAGCCGAACGACTCCGACAGGATGGTTTCGCCGTCGAGCCGCCGACTGTCGTGCTGCAGCGCGACGGCTGCGTCGAGCTGGCCGCGATCGAACGCGTCGAGTACGTCGCGTGATGCCGCGACGCGGATCTCGAGCACGAGCGCCGGTTCCGCTTCACTCATGCGCCGCAGCAGCATCGGCAGATCGGCGCCGACGACATGGTGGCTGACACCGATCACCAGCCGCCGCTGCCCGGTGCCGAATGCGCCGACCGCGCCGTGGTGTGCGGCCACCAGTTCGCGCGCGGGCGCCAGGAACGCGGTGCCGTCCGCAGACAGGCGCACCTGCCGTGGCGTGCGCTCCAGCAGGCGGCGGCCGAGACCGTCTTCGAGCCGCTTGATCTTCAGGCTCACCGCCGATTGCGTCGTGTCCATGGCTTCGGCGGCCCGTGTGAAGCTCTTGAGGTCGGCAGTCAGCACGAACGCCTGCACGGCTTCGATGTCGAGTGTTTTCATCGCGCACTCATCCATTTGAAAAGCGAATCATTGAAATATTCTGCCATCGCCTTTTCAAATAACTCAAGCTCTTCTACGCTGTTTCCAGGCCGTTGTGAATTCCACCGTTTCTTTCGTCAGGAGTCGATCATGCTGACCGCGTACTACGTGCACCGCCTGCCGGCGGACTACGACCTCGACATCATCCGCAATCGTGTCCGCGAGCGCGGCAGGTTGTGGGACGACGCGCCGGAACTGCTGTTCAAGGGATTCCTGCTCCGCGAGGCCGGCCGTTTCGGTGCGACGGAAAACGGCTATGCGTCGTTCTATCTGTGGCGCAGCGAACAGGCGTTTGCCGGGTTCGTGACCGACGGTCGCTATCGGGTCGTGACAGACAGCTTCGGGCGCGCGCCAATCGACACGCAGGTTGCCCTCGACGCGCGCAAGGGCGGTGCGTCGACGGGACGCTTCGCCCGTCTGGAAACCATCGATATTCCGGCGGATGCCGACCTCGACACGACGCTTGCACGGGAGGTCGCACGCAATCGCGAAGCGGCGGCGCGGCAGGGTGTGGTGGCGGCGGCCGTGAGTCTCGACCCGCTACGCTGGCGGCTGACGCGTGCGCTCGTCACCGAACACGAGCCGGACGAAGGCGGGGCCGGCACGGTGTACCAGGTTCTGCATCTGGCGCGGCCGCTGCTCGACACGCTGGAAGCGGGCGGTGCGTGATGGCCGGCATCGCGTCGCGCTTGCCGGCCGGCCTGGTGGTAGCCGCGCACCTGGCCGGCATGGTGGCGGCGATCGTCGCGATGGCCGCGCTCGCGACGGTGCTCGCGCTGCTGCTCAGGTAACGCCTTTCGGACGATCGGCAAACACGGGGAAGCCGGGCGCGTGGCGCGCGGTTCCCCGTTGGTTCAGCCGCGATCAGTTGCCTTGAAGCCGGATATCGCGCGACGACGCACCGACATACACCGTCCCGCCCGATACGACCCGCCAGCCATTACGCGACGTATCCCACACGCTTTGCATGCGCGGCGATACGGTCACGCGCACATGCCGCGCCTCGCCCGGATTCAGACGGATCTTCTCCCAGCCGACCAGCCGCTTCGGCGGTTCGTCCTTGTACGGCACGCCGAGATAGACCTGCGGCGTTTCCGCGCCGGCGACACGCCCGTCGTTGCGCACGGTGAAGGCGACGCTCAGCGAGCCGTCCCATTGCTTCGACACCGACAGCCCCGAATACGCGAAGTGCGTATAGGACAGCCCGTAGCCGAACTCGAACATCGGCTTGATGTTGCGCGCGTCATACCAGCGATAGCCCATGTTCAGCTTTTCCGCGTAGACGGGATCGTTGTCGAACGTGCCGTTTTGCCCCCAGGTCGGCGAATCCTGATCGCGCGCCGGGAACGTGACGGGCAGCTTGCCGGACGGATTGACCGCGCCGAACAGCACGTTCGCGATCGCCTTGCCGCCGGCTTCGCCCGGATACCACGCCTCGACGATGGCCGACACGTTGTCTTTCCACGGCATCAGCACCGGATTGCCGCTCTGGACGACGACGATCGTGTGCGGATTCGCACGTGCGACGGCTTCGACGAGCGCATCCTGGTTCGACGGGTTCGCGAGGCTCAGGCTCTGCAGGTCGCCGAAATCCTCGCCGGCCGGCTGCGCGACCACGACGATCGCGACATCCGAGCGGCCCGCGAGTGCCGCGGCCTGGTCGATTTCCTGTTGCGTGTACGCGCGGAACGGCGACTGCTGGTCGCTGTTGCCCGCGTACGTGACCTGCGCGGCCGGCGCGAGCGCGCGGATCGCCGCGACGATCGGCACGTCGACCTTCAGCCACGGATTGCGCCACCAGCTGCAGCCCGTCGACGAGCCGAACGTCAGGCCGCCGCAGCCCGCGAACGAACCCGAGACCGGATCGCGCGTGTTGCCGGAGCCGCCGCCGGACAGCACGGCCGCGTCCGCATGGCCGCCGATCACGGCGATGCGCGACAGCGCCGATGCGGCCAGCGGCAACTGGTTGCCGTCGTTCTTCAGCAGCACGATCGACTGCTCGGAAGCAGCCTGCGCGAACCGGTTGGCGGCCGAGAAATCGATCGTGCCGCCACCCTTGGCCGGATCGTCCATCACACCGACGCGTATCATCACGGCGAGCTTGCGGCGCACCATGTCGTCGAGGCGCGCGGTCGACACCGAGCCGTTCGCGATCGCCTGCTTGACGGCCGCCGGCGTCAGGTACACGGTCGTCCCGACGTCCTCTTCCTCGTCGAGCCCGGCGTTGATCGCGGCCGCGGTGCTGTGCGTGGCGCCCCAGTCGGACTGCACCTGGCCCTGGAAGCCCCATTCGTTCTTCAGCACGTCGTTCAGCAGGTGATTGTTTTCGCACGCATACGCGCCGTTCAAGCGGTTGTAGCTGCACATCACGCTACCGGGGCGACCGCGCTTCGCGGCGATCTCGAACGGCAGCAGGTAAAGCTCGCGCAGCGTGCGTTCGTCGATCTGCGTGTTGCCGCCCATCCGGCCGTGCTCCTGTTCGTTGCCGGCGTAGTGCTTGATCGTCGCGATGACTTTCTGCCGCTGCGTGGCAAGCGTGCGTTCGGCGAGCAGGTCGCCGGCGAGCAGCGGATCTTCGCCGAGATACTCGAACAGGCGGCCGCCGCGCGGCTCGCGCGCGAGGTTGGTGCCGCCGCCGAGACCCATGCCGAACCCTTGCGCACGCAACTGGATCGCGACCTGCTTGCCGTAGTCGTACGACAGCCGGCGATCCCAGCTCGCGGCGACGGCGATCGTTGCCGGAAACGTCGTGCTGGCCTGCGACGTGCTGCCGGAGCCGGTCGCCGAGTCGACCATGTTGAGATCGGGAATGCCGAGCCGCGGCACGCCCTGGATGTAGCCGGCGCCGCCGCCCGGCACCTTGGACATTTCGTATTGCGAATGAATGAACTGAAGTTTCTCGTTGAGCGTCATCTTGCGCACGAGCAGGTCGGCGCGTCGTTGCGCGGCGGCCGACGCGAATGCATCGGTCGCGTCGCCCTGCGAATTGAAATCGGCGTCGCCTGCGTAGGCGGTGGTGCAGAGGGTCGCTGCCAGCACGACGGCCGGCCAGAGTTTGTCCCGCATGTTGCTCTCCATGATCGTATTGCCGGTTGTTCGAATGATGTCTGGAGCTGCGCACGTCCGGTGGATTCGCACCGGACGCATTCGGCTGGCAATGCAGGGTGATTGCGCGTCGGCATGCCAGGCCAGGCGGGGAATCGTTACGGCCGGTTGGGCCCGATCGAACATCGAGGACGGCGACGCGGACCGTCGGACACTGTCGAATCGGATGTAGCGATTCTCTGCAGCGACCAATCGTACGAATGTAGTTTGACTACAGCATCGGTGTTTCTACCGATACGTACGATCTTTTTTCGGATCGGTCGTGTGGTGAGGTGGAAAGACGGTCAACGTTCCCGATCGCGATCGTGCGGTGGCGTAAGAAGTACCTGGATACAGGCGTTTTCGCGCGGAAATGCGTTGACGAAGACGGCCCGGCTCGTTGCGTGCGCATCGAATGGATCACGCACGTCGTTATCGGGCAGCGCGGGTTGCGGTTTGCGAATCGGTCGAGGGGCGGGCCCGCGCGAGCGGATTCGCGATGTAGCGAATCGCGCGGTCGCTGAGTGTCGACGACGGCAGCAGGCACGTGAGCGACAGCCCGGTGACGGCCAGTTTCTTGAACGGCCGCCAGAACGGATTGCGCAGCACGGTATGCCAGTAGCGGCCCGATTCGGACAGGAACCAGCGCCAGCGGCGCGCGAGCGGCGCGCGGTACAGCGTGCTCGCGAAGCGCGCTTTTTCGATCGAGAAATCGAACGGTTCGCCCGGCAGCGCTTCGTGAAGCCGCGTGCCGGCAATGGTGCGCAGCGTCGACCATCGGCGCGCGGCCTTCAGCGCACCGGTGGCGGCATCCTCCGCATTGGCGAACGCAAGATCGGCCGTGCCGCGGCCGGTGTCGCCGGCGGCAGGGGCGGCCGGCTGGTGGACACGATAGCCGCCGAGCGTGGCGTCGATCATGTGGACCGGACCGAGCAGCGCGATCCCGTAGATCGCATAGAAATCGGCGCCGTGCAGGTTGTCGGGCGTGACTGGCACCGGGAAGATGCGCTTGAGCGCGTCGCTTCGGTACGCATTGCCCGACGCAGGCGGCGACGGATACAGCCAGCCCGCGCGCAGCAGGCGGCCGCAATCGGTGGCCACGTCCGACTGCGGGACGGTGACGCCCGTCGCGGTGCCATCCCGCGTAATCACGTCGAGCCGGAAATGCACCTTCACGAAGTCGCCGGAGGCGAACGCGGCCAGCACGCGGGCGGACGCGTCGCGGTAGAGCAGGTCGTCCGCGTCGAGCAGCAGCACGTAGCGGGTCGCGACGTGCTCAAGCGCACGGTTGTATGCAGCGACCTGGCCGCGATTTTCCTGGAAGACCGCCGCGATGCGTTCCCCGTACGAGTGGATGATCTCGCGGGAGTCGTCGGTCGATCCGTCGTCGACCACCAGGACACGGATATCGTCGGCGGTCTGCGCGAGCGCGGAGTCGATCGCGGCACGCAGATAGGCGCCGTGGTTGTAGTTGCAGATTGCAATGGTCAGGTCTGCCATGAGCGGCTCCCGCATGAACTGGGTTCGGGCTTCTCGGCGCGGGAAACCGGCACCGCGCCGTCATGCGGCCGCATGCTAGCGGCGCGCAAGGGAGCTGCCGGGCAGCGGAATGCCGGCGCGATAGACGACGGCCGCGAGCGCGGCGGCGACTGCAGCCTCCGCGACCAGCACGGCGGCCGCGGCGCCCAGTTCCGCGAAGTATTTCGCGAGCACGGGCAGCAGCACGATGTTCAGGATGCCGGACGACATCAGGATGCGCGTGAAAGCCGTCTTCATGCCGAGCGGCAGCATGGTTTGCACGCCGAACAGGTCGGTCATGCCGGCCATGAACGGGATGAACGCCATCCAGCGCAGCACGTGAACCGTCGGTTCGTACGACGGGCCGTACAGTATGCCCACGGCCAGCGGCGCGCCGAAGAAAATCACGAGCGAGATGCCGAGTACCAATACGACTTGCACGACGAACAGCTTGCGCAGGAACGAGAACGCGTCGTCGCGTGCGTGCCGCATCAGGTAGCTGATGCGTGGATAGGTGGCGGCCTTCAGCGGCTGGAGCAGGCTGAGCGCCGCGCGGATCAGCTTGTCGCCGGCGGCGAAGTAACCGGCCGCGACGTTGCCCGACACGAAGCCGAGCAGCACGGTGTTGGTCGATGCATAAAATGCGATCGACGTCGACGCGAGAAACACCTGCCAGCCGCCCTTCAGCGATTCGGCGATGTCGGCCACGCCTACGCGGACAAAGTCGATTTCGCGATGGAAGTACAGGTAGATGGCCAGCGCGATCGCCGACAGCACCGGCACCGCGGCGTTGACGATCATCGCGCGATCGATGTCCGCCGGGCTGTGGACGAGCGCGAACATCGCGGGCAGGCTCAGCACCCGGCCGACGAACAGGATCACGCTGAGTGCGCGCAGCTTCTCCATCCCCTGGAAATACCAGCCGGGCGTGAAGGCGACGCCGGCCACCATGCCGAAGCCGATCAGCAGCAGGTCGCGGTCGTCGCCGAAGCGCCCGATCAGCAAGGTGAGCAGCACCAGCACGACGAAACAGATGGCCGCGATCCCGATCTGCGCATACAGCGTCGCCCAGAAGATGCGCGAGCGCTCGGCGCGGTCGTCGCGTGCGAGCGCGATGCGCGGCGTGGCGGTCAAGTCGAAGCTGTAACTCGTGCAGTTGGTGAGATACGCGATCACTGCCAGCGAGAACGCGAGCTGGCCGTAGCCTTCCGGGCCCAGTGCGTGCGTCAGCAGCGGCGCGATCAGCAGCGGCACCGCATACATCGAAATCTGCAACGTCAGCAGCAGCAGGAAATTCTTCTTGAGGTTTGACATTCGCTCGGTCGGCGCCGTTGGGTATCGCATGGCGGCGGGTTGCGTGCAGCCGTACGGATGCGCGGCCGGTCGGCGCTGACCCGGCTGCGAGGATTCGCGACCCGTTCCGGCGGCGCCGGTTTTGACCGGCAATGCCGGCACGGGCAACATCGTATGGCGGCCATGATACGGGCCGAACAACGGGGCATTGTTCGCGAGCCTACCGTTCGCGGATTCCGTTCGCATGACGGAACGAATCGCGAAAGGGGGCCGGCGTTGCATCGCGCCAGTGATGAATGCATTTGTAAGCTGGCGCACCGAAGGGCGGTCGGGCCCGATGATCTAATCGGACACATGAAACACGGCGAGCGGGCCGCGCAGGGGCGCGGCGGATGGCTGCAGCCGGTTTCTGCCAGCGCCGGCCCGCGGCTGGAATCGCGCCATCGCGTATTCCCGCGGTACCGCCGGCGCGGTTGTGCACGGAAAAACAAATACCGATCCGAGGAGTACCGAGTGAAGCCGATAACGTTCGGCAGCTGCGTCGGGTGGCTGCACGAAGGACAGACGGCACAGGGTGTGATCCTGTGCGAATCGCTGGGCCATGAGGCCGCATGGACGCACAAGCTCATGCGGGCAGTCGCGGAGCGTCTCGCCCGCGAGGGCATCACGGTGTTGCGGTTCAACTACCCGTGCGCCGGCGATTCGGCCGGCGACGATCTCGACGCCGGACGGTACGCCGCCAGCGTCGACAGCATTCATCGTGCGATCGACCTGCTGCGCGACGAAGCCGGCGTGACCGCGCTGACGCTCGTCGGCATTCGCGCGGGCGCGCTGTTCGCGATGCTGGCCGCCGCCGGCCGACGCGCGTCGCCGCGCGTCGATGCGATGGTGGCACTGTCACCGGTCGTGCGCGGCCGGGCGTACCTGCGCGAGCTGTCGTTCGTGCATCGCCAGTGGCTCGATACGATGCCGCCCGCGACCCGCGCTGCGCATCGCGACGAACCCTGCATGAACGTGCTCGGGCATCGCTTCCCGGCCGAATTCGCCGATGCGCTGAAGGCCATCGATCTTTGCGACGTCGTGCGCGATGCGCCGGTGTTGCCTGGCGCGATGCTGTTGGTCCAGCCGGAGCAGGGTGACGGGCCTGCGTTGCGTGACGCACTCGTGGCACGTGGCGTGGAGGTGACGTGCGATCCGTTTCGTGAATGGTCCACGACGATGCTCGACGGCACGCGTTCGCACCTGCCGCACGCGGCGATCGACACGGTGGTGAATTGGATCGTCGCGCGCGCTCCGGGCCGGGGCGTCGCCGCGGCGGCTGCCGGCGTTCCGCCGCGCGCCGTGCATGCATGGAGCGGCGAGTCGGCCGTCGCGCTCGACATGGGCGACATGACGGAGCAGGTCGTCGCGGTCGGTTCGAACCGACTGGTCGGCGTGCTGTGCCGCCCGGCCGACACGCCGCCGGCCACGCCGGTCGGCCCGGCGCTCGTGATCGCGAACACGTCGACGAATCCGCGCAGCGGCGAAGGGCGCTTCGGCGTACGTCTGGCCCGTACGCTGGCGCGAGCCGGCGTGACGACGTTGCGGATCGACGTGAGTGGCGTGGGCGACAGCGGGCCCGATGCACCGGACGACCAGTCGGGCGTCGTGTATTCGCCTGAGGCGATCGACGACGTCGCGGCGGCCGCCGACTGGCTGCGCGCGATCGGTCATCCGGACGTCATCGCGGCCGGCATTTGTTCGGGCGCCTACGCGGCATTGCATGCAGCGGTGAAAACGCCATCGCTTGGCGGCGTAATCGCGATCAACCTCGCGCGCTTCGTGTGGCCGGTCGGGCTCACGCTCGAAGCGGCGCAGAAACAGCGGATCAACTCGGTGCGCGGCTACTGGCTGTCGGTGCGCGACTGGCGGCGCTGGAAGCGGCTCGTCCTCGAACGGCGCGATGTGCGCCCGATCCTGCGCGCGGTGGCCGCCAACGGGATCGCACGCATCAGCGTGCCCGTGAAGAGGGCGGCCGCGCGAATCGGCTGGAAGCCGCGTGCCGGTACGCCGCGCGGCGTGATGCGCGAGCTCGCGCAGCGCAACGTTCGGACGATGCTCGTCTACGGCGCGCTCGATCCAGGAATCGACGATGTCCGGCGTCACTTCGGCGCGGTCGAGCACGCGTTTCGGCGCTCGCGCCACGTGCGGCTGCACCTGATGCCGCAGGTCGATCACGCGCTGTACGGCATCGCGGGAACCGCCGCCGTGATCGATCTCTGCACGCAGATGTTGAGCGGCGACTCGGATTGGGCGGTCGTACGCGTTGCCGATCCGTCGGCACCCGACGCGGCCGGCCGCTCCTACGCGAATGTGTCGGTCAGAAGTTCCTGACGCCCGCCGCGCGAGGTGGGGCGGTTAGGGGGGGCGATCCCCGTTCGCATGAAGATCGGCGTTCGGTGGGCTTGCTCACAGACGCGCCCGTCGCGCCGGTGTCCAATCCCGTATCGGTGCGAGCGCCGTTACACCGGCGCATGACCGGGCGACATCAGTCGGCGTCACCCGGTTGCGCGTAAGGCGATGTCGTGTACGGCGATGCGTACAGCGTGCCGGTATCCCATGCGCCGTCGCCGGATGCGCTTGCGGCTTTCGGACGGCCCGGCCGGCTTGGCACGAGCGGCCGACGCAGCACGCCACGGGCACGAGATTCCGGTTCCACGTCGGCACGGGTGGCGGGAAGTGCAAGGCCCGGAGCAGCGGAATCGGAAGCCGGCGTCGCGGCGCTGACCGCCGCGGTCTGGGCTGAACGTTGCCGTGGGATCGGCAGGGTCGGGTCGATCGCCGCAGGCGAGATGAAGGCCGGCGTATCGGCCGGGTCGGGGCGCAGCGACTGCGCATCGGCGGCGCAGGCGAAGCCGGCCGACAGGATGCAGACGAGTGACGAAAGCGACAAAGAGCAGTTCATGACGAATCGTACGGAATGACGTGCGGTGACGAAGGAAGCGCGGCGCCGCAATGCGAGCCGCGCAGGCAAGCGTAATGCCGGAGCCCGCCGCGTTAGGCGGGTTACCGCACAGTTTCGGAAGGACACCATGTCAACGACGACGCAAAAAGAATCGACACGTGCGATGCGGCAGTCACGCACGCGCTGGCTGTCGCGCGTGACGCTGGCGGCGACCGTGTGCACGCTGAGCGCGTGCGCGCTTTCACCGGGCATGACGTATTACCCGCCGGCCGAACGCGACGCGAATGCGCGCGTGAGCGCCGACGCATCGGGCGCGGGCGGTCTCGATGGCGTGCAGAATGTGTCGAGCGAAGACCTGATTGAGATCACGCCGGCGTACGTCGAGCAGCAACATGCGGCACAGCATGCGAATGTCGATGCCGAAATCCGCCAGTTGTTCGGCACGCCGAAGCCCTACGTGATCGGCCCCGGCGACGTGCTGAACATCGTCGTGTGGGATCACCCTGAACTGAACCTGCCGACGACCCAGACGACGGGCGGCGGCGATGGCGTCGGCGCGAGTTCGGTCGCGACCGGCTACACGGTGGACGCAAGCGGCAGCGTGCAGTTCGCGTATGCGGGCCTCGTGCACGTGGCGGGGCTGACCGAGGCGCAGGCGCGCGCGGTGCTGACCAAGCGGCTCGGCGAGTACGTGCGCAAGCCGCAGATCGCGGTGCGCGTCCAGGCGTACCGCAGCAAGCGCGTCTATCTCGACGGCGAAGTGCGCACCCCGGGGCTGCAGATCGTCAACGACATGCCGATGACGCTGCCTGAGGCGATCGACCGCGCAGGCGGCTTCACCACGACGGCCGACCGCTCGCAGGTGTCGGTGACGCGCGGCGACAAGACCGTGATGGTGAGCCTGCCGGCGATGCTGGCCGCGGGCATCAACCCGACGAACATCCTGCTGCGCGATGGTGATCTGGTACGCGTGCGCGCGGCGAGCGACAGCAAGGTGTTCGTGCTCGGCGAGGTGTCGCGTCCGGCGACGCTGACGCTGACAGACGGCCGGATGAGCCTCGGCGAGGCGCTCGGCGACACGGGCGGCGTCAGCCAGTACACCGCGGATGCGCGGCAAGTGTTCGTGGTGCGGCGCGGACCCGGCAACCGGCCGCAGGTCTTTCACCTTGACGGGCGTTCGCCGGCCTCGTTCGCACTGGCCGACCGGTTCCCGCTCGAGCGTCGCGACGTGGTGTTCGTCGATGCGTCGTCGCTGGTGCGCTGGAGCCGTGTCGTCAACCTGCTGATTCCGTCGTCCGCGCAGGGTGCGCTGACGGCCAAGGCCATTTCGCCGTGAACCTCGTGACGGATCGCGCAATTGCGATGCGTCGCGTCTACGGGACCGATCCTGTATGAACGCCCAGACTCTCCCTGACCCGCACGACGGGCCCGCGCTGCGGCCGTCCTATCCGTACCGCCGCTACTGGGCCATGCTCCACGGCGGCCGGCGGCTGATCCTGTGCACGGCGCTTGCCGGTGCGCTGGCCGGGGCCCTCTATGCGCTTTGCGCGCGGCCGGTCTACCGGACCGACATCCTGTTCCAGGTCGAGCAAAGCCCGACCGAGTCGAAAACGAACTCGCCGCCGGGCGACCCGTCGTCGGTGTTCGACCTGAAGACCGATGCGTCGACCGAGATCGAGGTGCTGAAGTCGCGCGCGGTGATGGCGCGCGCGGTCGACGACACCAACCTGGCCATCGATGCGCGGCCGCATTACCTGCCGGTCATCGGCTGGCGGTTCGTGAACGCGGCCGACGGGCTGTCGTCGCCGCTGCCGGGCGGTTACGTGTACGGCACGGAGCGCATCGACGTCCCGACCTTCGACGTGCCGAAGCGTTTCGTCGGCAAGCGTTTCGCGCTCGTCGTCGGCAACGGCGGCACCTATACGCTGCAGCGCACGGGATTGCTCGGCAGGACCGGGCCCGTCTGGCAGGGCAGGATCGGCCAGCCGCTGCATGTCGAGACGCCGCAGGGGCCGCTCGACGTGTTCGTGCGCGACGTGGCGGGCGAGCCCGGCGCACGCTTCGACCTGACGCGCTACGGCGAAGAAGAGGCGACCGCGTGGCTGCAGAAGAACGCGCTGATCTCGGAGCGCGGCAAGCAGTCGAACATGATCGGCGTGACGCTCGACGGCCCCGATCCCGTGCACGACAGCCGCGTGCTGAATGCGGTCGGCGACGCGTATCTGGCGCAGAACACGCAGCGCAAGTCAGAAGCGGCCGACAAGCTGATCCGCTTCATGGATGCGCAGTTGCCGCAACTGAAGGCACAGCTCGAAAAGGCCGAAAGCCGTTTCAACGCATTCCGCGCATCGCACGGCACGGTCAATACGAGCGACGAAGGGCTTGCGCTGCGCCAGCAGTCGGTCGACATCGAGACGCGCGTGCAGACGCTGCAGCAACGCCGCGAGGAACTGCTGACGCGGTTCATGCCCAAGCATCCGGCCGTCGTGGCGGTCGATGCGCAGCTCGCCGATGCGCAACACTCGCTCGACACGGTGCGCAAGCAGATCCAGCAACTGCCGACCGTCGAGCAGGGCGTGCTGCAGCTGCAGCGCGACGTGGCCGTCGATACCGCGCTCTACACGAACCTGCTCAACACGCGTCAGCAGATGATCCTCGCGCGGGCCAGCAAGACCGGTACCGTGCGTATCGTCGACGCGGCGAAGATCGCCGAGACGCCCACCGGGCCGCATCGCGGGATGGCCGTGATCGCGTCGCTTCTCCTCGGCCTGCTGGCGGGCGCCGCGGTTGTGATCGTGCGGCAGCGGGTGGCCGGAACGGTCGGTGACGCCGAGGAAATCGAATGGTCGACGGGCTTGCCGGTGTTCGCGGCGGTGCCGCACAGCCCGCCGTCTGACCCGACCGTGCCGCCGTCGAAGGCCGCGCGGCGGCGCAGCGGGCGCAAGCCGGCGATGCCGGTAGCGCCGGAGGGCGCGGCGCTCGAAAGCCTGCGCAATTTCCGCACGGCGCTGCAACTGGCGATGCCCGCCGCGCCGAATAGCGTCGTGCTGATCTCGGGGCCGACGACGGGCGTCGGCAAATCGTTCGTCGCGGCGAATCTTGCGTCGCTGGTGGGCGCGGCGAAGCGGCGCGTGTTGCTGATCGACGCGGACCTGCGCAAGGGATCGCTGCACGAGCAGTTCCGCTTCGGCCGCGCGCCTGGCCTGTCCGACGTCGTGGCCGGCACGCACGGGTTCGACCAGGCGATCAGGCGCGATGCGGTGCCTGGCCTCGATTTCATGGCGATGGGCAACGTCGTGCCCGATCCGGGCGAACTGTTGCTGCAGCCCGCATTCGCCGAACTGATCGAGCACGTCGCGTCACGCTACGACATGGTCGTGATCGACGGCCCGCCGCTGCTGCCGGTGGCCGACGCGCTGGTGCTCGGACGCCTGGCCGGAACCGTGTTCCTCGTCGCGCGCAGCGGCGTGACGACGCTGGCGGAACTCGACGAAAGCGCTCGACGGCTCGAGCACGCGCAAATCGACGTGCGCGGCGTGATCCTGAACGACTTCAAGGGCGCGTCGGGACGGTACGACTATGGCTACACGGAGGCGAACACCCATCAGGCCGCATCCGGCTACACCGGCGTGATGGGCGCGCGCGGCCCGGCCCGCTGAGCGGCGAGCGCGTGGCGCCGCCCGGCAAGGTGCGCGCACGCGAAGCAATGGAACGGACATCATGAACAAACGAGTGGCGGCCGGCTCGCGCACGCGTCGGCCGGCGAGGCGTGGCCGCGAGGTTCGCGCCGGCAGCGCGGCCGGTTACGCGGGTTATTGGTGGGAAGATCCGGCACGGCTCGTGCTGCTCTTCATTCTGCCGTTGTACGGGCTGCTGTCGATGAGCCTGCTCGGCGACCAGAAGTCGATCGCGCGCATCTATTTCGACGGCTATTCCGCGTTCGCGGGCGGCCTGTTCCTGCTGGTGCTGACGGCTTCCGCGTGGTTCGCCACGACCGATGCGCAGTTCCGGCGCGGGCCCGACGACGGGCCGGTCGAACTGTCGCCGCGCGTGCTCGACTTCGTGTTCGCGCTCGCCCTGTTCGGCTATCTCGTGATGATGAGTGGCATCCTCATGCATCCGGCCGTGCTGGTGTCGTTCCTGTCCGGCACCGTGAACACGTTCGAGCTGATCGAGCTGAAAGGGCGTATTACCGGCCTGAGCACGTTCACGCAGGCGACCGCGCCGTTCGTCGCGCTGTATTTCTACGTGTTCAGGGAGCCGGTGAAGGGCTTCAACCGCTACAAGGTCTACCTGGCCGTGCTCACCGTGCTGACGCTGCTGCGCAGTTTCATCTTCGCGGAGCGGCTCGCGATCATCGAGGTGGTGCTGCCGTTCGCACTGATGGTCGTGCGATTCCGGTTCGGCCGCAAGCGCTCGCGGCTGCTCGCGCTCGGCCCGTATGCAGCGATTCCGCTGATGCTCGGCTTGTTCATCGTGAACGAATACAACCGGTCGTGGGTAACCTACTACATCCACATCTACGACAATATCTTCGATTTCGCGCTCGAGCGCCTGGGCCTGTATTACTCGACGTCGCTGAACAACGGCGCCGGGATCCTCAACGTGCTCGGCTGGGGAAGCGGGCATCCGATGTTCACGTTCGACTGGCTGCTGCACTTCCCGGTGATCGGCGCGATGCTGCAGCCGTGGCTCGACTCGGGCGACAGCGTCGACCTGTTCCTGAATAGCTATGCCGATCCCGAGTTCAACAATCCGTCGGGCATCTTCGTCCACTTTTACGAATGGGGCTGGTTCGGGTTGCTGAACGCGGCGTTCGCCGGTTGGGTGTTCGGGCGCGGCTACGCGGGGTGGCGGAGCGGGAGCGGCTTCTGGTGCTGCGCGCACGCGGTGCTCTATGTGTCGCTGATGGAAATCCTGCGGATTCCAAATCTATTCAGCGGACGGGATTTCGTGCCGGTCGTGCTGCTGATCGTCGTGTTCAGATGGTTCGTGAAGCGGCCGCAACGAGCGTCGTCAGAGGTGGCCTCGCAAATTCGGACAGTCGGATAAGTGGAACGGCCGGGCCTGAGCCAGCGATAATGCCGGCATAGGAACCTGGAAGATGACGAAGAGAACCCGACGGACGCACTCTGTAGTCTGGCCCGCAGTCCTCCGTTCGCACGCCGGTTACATTGTTAACAAGTGAGTCTCTTCACGCAGCAGCAATGCACGGCGCCGCCGGGCAGCACCGTCTCCATGCATGGCCGGATTGCGCTATGGCAATACAACCATCGTCAACAAGACAGGAGAGCCCACGTGCACAAACCGATCGACACGAAACCGCTCGACCGCTCGCGTATCCGCCATGCAAAGGAAACCTACGCCGACCTGTGCCGCGCTTATGTCCAGCGCAATCCCAATGGCATATATAGCGCCTACATCAAGTCGGCCATCGGGAACGACGCGACGCTCGACCGGCATGCGCGCACACTGGAACTTTATGCGTCGTATATCTCCGACGACGCGAAAGTGCTCGACTGGGGCTGCCGGCATGCGCCGGATTCGTGCATGCTGCGCGTGCTTTATCCCGATCTCGATATTCACGGCTGCGACATCGCCGGCGACGATTTCCAGGAATTCCACGGCTTCGCGAACCTCGACTTCCGAGTGCTCGAGCACGAATACGTGCTGCCATATCAGGACGGCTTCTTCGACGTCGTGCTCGGTAGCGGCGTCCTCGAGCACGTCGCGTTCGAGCAACACAGTATCGAACAGATCTGGCGCGTGCTGAAACCGGATGGAATCTTCATCGTCACGTTCCTGCCGAACCACACGTCGCTCACGGAAAACATGTCGCGGGCCATGAAGAACTACAACGGCCACAATCGGCTGTATCGGTTGGAATACGCGAAGAACATTTTTCTCCGTTCGGGATTCGTCGTCGAGGCATGCGGCTACCATCAGGTCTTTCCAACCTTCGCAAAAGGCGTGAACGGCTCGAAGCTGCTCGACGCAGCCGCGAATCTCTGCGCGCGAATGAACCGGACGTTCGAGTCCATTCCCTACGTGAACCGCATTTCGTCAAATCTCTACTTCGTGCTGCGGCGCGTGACGCATATGTAATGCGAAGATCGAGCGCAGGTGTTGCGATAGCGTTCGTCGACGCGTTTGAAGGACACGCGCTGCACGCGCGCTTGCCGTCGGCTACGTCCTGAATGACCTTGAATCGGTCCAGCTCGCGCATCGTCATCGTGATCCGTTCCGGCCTGAGCCAGCGACAATGCCGGCATAGGAACCTGGAAGATGACGAAGAGAACCCGACGGACGCACTCAGCGGCGTTCAAAGCGAAAGTGGCGCTGGCAGCGGTCAAGGGCGAGCGGACGCTGGCCGAACTGGCGCAGCAGTTCGATGTGCATCCGAACCAGATCACGGAATGGAAACGGCAGTTGCAGGAGCGCGCAGCCAACGTGTTCGGCACGGCAGGTGCGCCATCGAGCGAGCCGCCGGTAGACCTGAAGGCTCTGCACGCGAAGATCGGCCAGTTGACGCTGGAGAACGATTTTTTAGAAGGCGCGCTCACCAAGGCGGGATTGCTGAGCGCAAAACGATGATCGACCGTAGGCATGTGCTGCCGGTTTCGCAGCAGACGCGACTGGTCGGTATCGCGAGTTCGCGTGCGTATTATCGGCCACGGCCGGTGAGCGAAGCCGATCAGTTGCTGATGCGCCGCATTGACGGACTGCACATGGAATTTCCGTTTGCTGGGGCACGGATGCTGGCGCGCCTGCTGCGCCGGGAAGGTCATGAGGTGGGCCGCCGTCGCGTGCGCACGCTGATGAAACGCATGGGCGTGGAGGCGCTGTACTGCAAGCCGAACACGAGCCGGCGCAACGGACGGCACAAGATCTGGCCGTACCTGCTGCGCGGCATGAAGATCGAGCGCGCCAATCAGGTGTTCGCCCTCGATACGTCGTACATTCCGATGGCGCGCGGCTTCGTGTACCTGACGGCGGTAGTGGACTGGGCGAGCCGCAAGGTTCTCGCACACCGGGTCGCCATCACGCTGGAAGCCACGCACGCCGTCGAGGTGCGGGAAGAAGCGTTCGCCCGGTACGGACTGCCGGACATCGCAAGTACCGGTCAGGGTAGCCAGTTCACGGCAGGCGCGTTCACCGAGGCCGTGCTGAGCCGGGGCGTGCGGCTGTCGATTGACGGCAAGGGAAGCTGGCGCGACAACGTGTTCGTCGAGCGGGTCTGGCGCAGCATCAAGTACGAGTCGGTCAGCCATGCCCGGCGCTCCATCTCCGATTACATTGACCTGTACAACCGGAAACGACCTCATTCGAGCCTGGCAGATCAAACGCCGGATGAAGCATACTTCGCGACGCTGCCTGCGATTAAATCGGCAGCATGACTGCCTCGGACGTTCCACTTAAAAATCTCAGAAACCTGTCCGAACGAGCGAGGCCACCTCTGTCCGCCACCGTGCGCGGCGCCGCGATCCGGCACACGCCCGACATCGGCTAACTGTCGCCCAGCCCACAGTCTTCCGCTGGCGGCATGCATAGAGTGGAGTCTCTCACGACCACTCACCATGCGCGCGGGCCCTGACGGGGCCACCGCATCGACCTTCACATGACTACGACTGCACGTGAAACCAGCCTCGACGTCGCCCGCGGCGCGGGGATCATTCTTGTCGTCTACGGGCATGTATTGCGCGGCGCCGTCTCGTCGGGCCTCGTGCCGGCCGGGATGCCCTCTACCGTGTTCGCGTGGGTCGACTACGTGATCTACACGTTTCACATGCCGCTGTTCTTCTTCCTGTCCGGGCTGCACGTCTGCAGCTCGTTGCGTGGCGCGCCGGAGCGGTTCATCGGGTCGAAAGTACGCACGATCGTCTATCCGTACCTGCTGTGGTCGGTCCTGCAAGGCGGCGTGCAGATTGCGATGGCATCGCACGGCACCAATCATCCGTTCACGTTCGGCGACCTGCTGGCGATCGGCTGGCGGCCGTTCGCGCAGTTCTGGTTCCTGTACGCGCTGATGCTTTGCATGATCGGCGTCTGGCTGATTGCACGACGGGTGCCAGCATTTTTGCAGGTGCCGATGCCGTCGCGCATCCGCGGTGCGCTCGTGGCAAGCGCGCTGCTCGGGCTCGCGATCGGCGCGGCGACGCAGTGGGGCATCGTGTCGACCACGCTGATGAACTGGCCGTTCTTCGTGGCCGGCGTCGTGGCATCGCGTGCGTTGCCGGGCTGGCTCGAACGCAACAGCCATCCAGCGGCGTGCGGGCTGACGGCGCTCGCCTTCGTCGCGGCGGTTGCTTTCGCGCATGGAGTCGGAAGTGCAACGAGCGTCTGGGCCGTGCCCACCGCGTTCGCCGGCATCGCACTGATGCTGCAGCTTGCATACCGCCATGCATCGTCGTCCGCGCGTGCCGGCTGGCTCGCGGCGATCGGGTACGCGTCGATGCCGATCTACCTGATGCATATCCTGGTGATGGCCGGCGTGCGCATCGTGCTGATGCGCGTGGGCATCGGCAGTCTTGCGACGCACCTCGCGATCGGCACGCTTGCCGGTGTGGCGGTGCCGATGGCGGCTTACCTGATTGCGCTGCGCACGGGCACCGCACGCGTTGCCGGATTTCCGGCATGGCCGGGGCGCGGCGCGACCATGCGTCCGCAACCGGCATGACACGCGTGGAAGCGGCACACATGACCGGGCGCCGATGCTTTTCACGTCTTTGCTGCGCGCTGCTCGGTGTGTGGATGACCGCCGGCCCCCCCAGCGAGGCGCACGCTGCGAAGGTGACTCACGCGACTCCGGCGCCGCAGACGACGATCCGGACCGCGGTGCCAGATGCCCATGTCGCCCCGGCGCCCGACGGCGCCGATCAGGCCGACGCACTGCAGCGCGCGCTGGATGCGCTGCAGCCGGGCCAACGACTCGTGTTCGCGCCGGGGCGATACATCGTCGGCCGCTCGCTCGTCGTCCGGCAAGCGCAGGTCGTGCTGTCGGGTTACGGCGCGATGCTGATCGCGACGGTGCCGGACGACCAGACGATCGAGATGCGCGGCACCGGCACGACGATCGCCGGATTCAGGCTGGCGGGAACGGGCTCGACGCGGATGGGCACGCCCAGGTCGACCAAGATCGAAGTGACGGGGCGTGACGTGCAGGTGCTCGATAACGCGATCGACGGCGGCGGTGGCGGCATTTTCGTGTTTGGCGGAACGGATGTCGCGATCGTCGGCAACGAAGTGCTCGCGACCCTCGCGGACGGCATTCACATCACGCATGGTGCGCGCAACGTGCTCGTGCGCGGTAACGTCGTGCGCGGCACCGGCGACGACATGATCGCGGTGGTGAGCTATCAGGGCGACGGCGTGCTCAGTCGCAACGTGCTGATCGCCGACAACTCGCTCGAGGGTAATGCATGGGGGCGCGGCATCACGGTGGTCGGCGGCGCCGACGTGACGATCGCGAACAACGTCGTGCGCAACGTACAGGTGAGTGCGGGCATTCTCGTCGCACAGGAGGACAGCTTCCGGACCTACGGTGCGTCCGGCGTGCTGGTCGAGAACAACGAGATTTCGGATATCCAGACCGCGGCCGCGCGTACCGATCCGCGCCCGCTGACGCAGCAGGCCGCGATCGACGTCAGTACGTGGTCGGGTTCGGTGACGCGCGTGGCTGTGATCGGCAACCGTGTGTCGCGCGCACGGTTCGCCGGTATTCGCGTATGGGGCAACGTATCGCAGTACCGGATCGCGGACAACCAGTTGTCCGCGATCGGCGGGATGCCGGTGCAGGTGGGTGGGGGCGGAGATTGCACCTCGGGCGGCGGGAACGCCGACCCGTGCAAGGCACCGGTCGTGCAGCCGGCATCGATCGACAAGGTCGGGGCGGACACCTCGGTGCTGCCGCGCGTGCGTGAAGCGCTCAGGCAGGCGCGAGCGTCGCAGCGCGGCATCGATTGACGACTCGATGCACGCGCCGGCGTGCGTGGCCCGCGATTACCGCACGACGTCTCCCTCCGCCACTTGCACCTGCGGTTCCCGCGCGGCGAGCGGCACCGCGTGCCGTTCCGGCAGCGTGTCGACGACGGCGCGTCCGTACTGGTCGTCGAAGCGCACGATATCGTCTTCGCCGAGATAGTTGCCCGATTGCACCTCGATGATCTCCAGCGGAATCCGGCCGGGATTCTCGAGACGATGGACTTCGCCGACGGCGATGTATGTCGACTCGTTCTCGCTGAGCAGGTAGGTCTCGTTGCCGCGCGTCACCTTCGCGGTGCCGCGCACGACGATCCAGTGCTCGGCGCGGTGATAGTGCATCTGCAGCGACAGCCGCTTGCCCGGTTCGACGACGATCCGCTTCACCTGGAACCGCTCGCCGAGATCGATCGAATCGTAATGCCCCCACGGACGCTGCACCTTGCGGTGTTCGCTCGCCTGCGGGCGCCGGTCGCTCTTCAGGCGTGCGACGATGTTCTTCACGCGCTGCACGTCGTGCTTGTTCGCGACGAGCACCGCGTCGGGCGTTTCGATCACGACGACATCCTTCATCCCGACGCACGCGATGAGACGGCCTTCCGATCGTACGAGGCTGTCCTGCGTGTCCTCGAACACGATCGGGCCGCGCGCGACGTTGCCGTGATCGTCCTTCGGCATGATTTCCCAGATCGCATCCCACGTGCCGACGTCCGACCAGCCGGCCGACAGCGGCACCACGATGCCTTCGATGCCGAGCTCGCTGCTGTCGGCGAGGCGCTCCATGACCGCGTAGTCGATCGAGTCGGACGGGCAGGCGTCGAAGGCCTCCGCGTCGATCCGGAAGAACGGATCCTCGGCGACGCCCGCGCGCCATGCCGACTCGCATGCCGCATGGATCTCGGGCGCCAGTGCGCGTATCGCCTTGAGCCAGACCGATGCGCGCATGACGAAAATCCCGCTGTTCCACCAGTAGTCGCCCGATTGAAGGTAGCGCTCGGCGAGCGCTGCGTCGGGTTTCTCGACGAAGCGTCCGATCGAGTAGCCGCCTTGTCCGCCGTGGCGGCTCGTACGCGGCTCGCCGACCCGGATATAGCCGTAGCCCGTTTCCGCGCGGCGGGGCAGCACGCCAAGCGTGACGATCGCGCCTTCCTGCGCGTAACGTGCCGCGCGAGCGACCGCGTCCTGGAACGCGCCGACGTCGGCGATCACGTGATCGGCCGGCATCACCGCGAGCACGGGATCGTCCTCGAGCGCGCTGGCGTCGAGTGCGGCGAGCGTGAGCGCGGGCGCCGTGTTGCGCGCGGCGGGTTCGAGCAGGATGCGCGCGGGCGCCGCGCGGTCGACCACTTGCGCGGCGCTCATGATGCGATGCTGTTCGCCGCACACCAGCAACAGCGTGTCGCCCAGCGCGGCGTTCGCGATGCCGTTCAGGCGGCGCGCGGTCGCCGACAGCGGCGATTCGTTCGACGTCAATTCGATCAGCTGCTTCGGAAACTGTTCGCGCGACAGCGGCCAGAGGCGCGTGCCGGAACCGCCGGCGAGGATGACCGGCAGGATGCGTGGCAGATCGGGTTCGGGAACCGGGCGTAGGGTGCGGGTCATCGGTTGGCTCCGGTATCGGCGGGCAGCCGGTTGTGTACGCGCCCGTCGGCGCGTGCGTCTTCGGTTCGGGGCCGGGCGGTCGAAACGGCCCGGGACAGCAACTGGCGCAGCGCGCCGGCGGCGCGGTCGGCCGGCCGGATCATGCCGACGAACGGCGCGCCCTGTTCGAGATACGGTCCGTATGCCTTGCGGAATCCGAAACGTTTGTAGAACGCCTGGCGCGGTGCGGGGACGTGCATGCGCAGCGCGGCGTCCGGCCACGCGGCCAGCGCGGCGGTCAGTGCGCGTTCGAGCAGGTGCTCGAGCGTATCGCCGTCGCGGCACGCTTCGCTCGTCAGTACCTTGTCGATCACGACGTCCGGGTCGATGTCGTCGCCGGGCAGGAGGCGCGCGTAGGCCGCGACTTCCGCTGTGTCGCCGTTGCGCACGGTTGCATAGACGTGCAATGCGCCCGCGTCCTTGCCGTCGATGTCGAGATGGGTATGCGCATCCTCGACGACCAGCACGGCGTTGCGTGCGCGCAGGATTGCATAGAGATCGACGGCGCTCAGATGTTCGAATTCACAACAATGCCATTCCATGATGCGGTCCTCGCGTGAAACCTTCAGCACGCCGTGCCGCACGGACGCGTGTGTCCGGTGCGGTGCGGCGAGGATCATCATGCGGATACCGCGCGCGCCGGTCTGTTCGAAAGCGCACTCACGTTCCGGTTTGTCGGCTGGCGTGCGGTAGGACAGTCCTGGCGCACCGACAACAGCGCAATGTGCGGTAGCACACACCGGTCGTGGCGGTGCTTTCCCATAATTGCCACGGCATGACGGCCGCGTTGCGCGGCTCGTTCATATCGAATGTCAATGAAGAATCGGGAGCGGTACTTGAAGATTGCGATCGTTCACGACTGGCTGGTCGTGCCTGGCGGCGCCGAACGCGTGCTGGCGCACATGATCGACTGCTTTCCGCAGTCCGATGTCTACAGCCTCGTCGATTTCCTGGAGGATCGTGACTGCCTGCGCGGCCGCGCGGTGCGCACGTCCTTCATCCAGAAGCTGCCGTTCGCGCGTACGCGCTACCGCAGCTACCTGCCGTTGTTTCCGCTGGCCATCGAGCAATTCGACCTGTCGGCATACGACGTCGTGCTGTCGAGCTCGTATGCGGTGGCGAAGGGCGTGCTGAGCGGCCCGGACCAGTTCCACGCCAGCTACGTGCATTCGCCGGTGCGCTATGCATGGGACCTGCAGCACCAGTACCTGAACGAGGCCGGGCTCGCACGCGGGCCGAAATCGGCGATCGCGCGGGCGCTGCTGCATTACATCCGCAACTGGGATGCGCGCTCGGCGAATGGCGTCGATCGCGTGGCCGCGAATTCGCACTTCATCGCACGCCGCATCCGCAAGACCTACCGGCGCGATGCGACGGTGATCTATCCGCCGGTCGACGTCGACCACCTGTCGCTGCGTTCGGACAAGGAGGCGTTCTACCTGACCGCATCACGGCTCGTGCCGTACAAGCGGATCGACCTGATCGTCGACGCGTTCTCGCGTACGCCGGAACGCCGCCTCGTCGTGATCGGCGACGGGCCGGAGATGGCGAAGATCCGCGCGCTCGCCGGGCCGAACGTCACGCTGCTCGGCTACCAGCCGTTCGACGTGCTGCACGACCACCTGCAGCGTGCGCGCGCATTCGTGTTCGCGGCGGAAGAGGACTTCGGCATTTCGCCGGTCGAGGCGCAGGCCTGCGGCACGCCGGTGATCGCGTACGGCAAGGGCGGCGTGCGCGAATCTGTGCGCGCGTGGCCGGGCGCCGGCGCGACGGGCCTGTTCTACCGCGCGCAGACGGTCGACGCGCTGCTCGATGCGCTTGCCCGTTTCGAAGCGCTGCCGCGCGGGTCGATCGATCCGCATGCGTGTCGGGCGAATGCCGAATTCTTCGGCTCGGCACGCTTTCGGGACGAGCTCACACGCTTCGTGATGGACGGCTATGCTGCGTTGCAGGAGGAGATGGCCGGTCCGGCCGGTTTCACGCCGGAAGACGACGCTCCGAGCGAGGACGGCATGCGCGATCGGCCAGCCCGGCATGACGAGACGGCGCTGCGAACCTGAGCGGCGACCGCGCCGGCAGATTACGGCATGTAACGGCTGCACGCACCGCATGCCGTCTCGAAGCGGCGTGGCTGTCGGGCGGTGCGCGCGATTATGCGGCGCGTGGCATGCGGTGCCGGTCTTTTTCGCGTATTTCGGTGTAAATCGCGCGCAATCATTCGTGGTTATCTTGCTGAAAAGTAGTATTTGCCACTGATTGACGGGAATGCTCATAGATAATCAAATCTCAGTGACCAAAGGTGTGTCGCGCGGGGCGACCGGCTGCGTAACCGGCTGATTCAGGATTATCTTTTGGTAACAAGACCATCGCGAAACGGGGTGTAAATTCACGAACGGATGAAATGCGGCGGTCATTCCACGAGCGGTTTGGCCGCCATCTGGTTCAGCATCGGGCGCGACTGTCGTGTACGACGCGACGCACATGCGGATGGAAGTTACGTTTGCCGACGTGCCCCGCCTGACGGCGGGTCGCTTCAAAGCCGGAATGTCGTGGCTCCCGCAGCCGCGCGTTCCGTTCGAGTTCGATGACAACGAGGCCGGATGACATCCGGCTCGACCTCCGGGGGTTCTCGCCGTGTGCAGTTTCGATCTTCGCCAAGGCTGCGGAAACGCAGCGCGGAAAGGTGGCCATGCGCCGCCGGCCGCAGCGCACGCGAACGAGTCGCGGAGTGGAGAAAGTGATGGTTCGTTATGAATATGCCAATAACGCGCGATAAGAGCGCCGGCGCGGGGAGCGGTAACGGGCAGCGTCCGCTGATCTACTGGACGCAGTCGCCGTCCGTGATGCTGCGAAAGGAACTGTCGCGTCGCGACTGGAAAGTGTCGGTCGTCGCGCACGCGAACGAGTTGCGCGAAACGTCCGGCGAAATCACCTGCGGCATTCTCGATCTCAGCGGCGGTCATGCCGATGCGATCGGCAGCATCGCGTCGACCTGCGCGTCGATGCGCGACGTCGTGTGGGTCGCGCTCGTCGACGTCGGCCAGACCGCATCGCCGAACGTGCGCGCGCTGTTGCGCGACTACTGCTTCGACTACGTGACGCTGCCCGCGTCGCATCAGCGGATCGCCGATACGGTCGGCCATGCGTACGGCATGGAGTGCCTGTTCGCACGCGACCGCGAACAGCTCGAATCGGAAGAGAAGGGTATCGTCGGCACCTGCAGCGCGATGCTGCGGCTGTTCGATACGGTGCGGCGTTTCGCGCGCACCGACGCCCCGGTGTTTGTGTTCGGCGAAACGGGTACCGGCAAGGAACTGACGGCCGTCGCCATCCATCGCCATTCGGAACGGCGCAACGGCCCGTTCGTCGCGGTCAACTGCGGCGCGATTCCGCCGCATCTGCTGCAATCCGAGTTGTTCGGCTATGAGCGCGGCGCGTTTACCGGCGCGAACGCGCGCAAGATCGGCTATGTCGAAGCCGCGAACGGCGGCACGCTGCTGCTCGACGAGATCGGCGACCTGCCGCACGAGAGCCAGGCGAGCCTGTTGCGCTTTCTGCAGGAGCGTTCGATTCATCGCCTTGGCGGCAGCGACCCGGTGCCGGTCGATGTCCGGATCGTGTCGGCCACGCACGTCGACCTGCGCGACGCGATGGAGGAAGGGCGCTTTCGCGCCGACCTGTTCCACCGCCTGTGCGTGATGCGCATCGACCAGCCGCCGCTGCGCGCACGCGGCAAGGACATCGAACTGCTCGCGCATCACATGCTCGAACGTTTCCGCGGCGATGCGCGCCATCGCGTGCGCGGTTTCTCGACCGATGCGATCACCGCGCTGTACAAGCACGACTGGCCGGGCAATGTTCGCGAACTGATCAACCGGGTGCGCCGGGCGGTCGTGATGACGGAAGGGCGCCTGATCACCGCGCGCGATCTCGAACTTGAATACTGTCTCGATGCGGCGTCGCCGTCGGTGGCCGACATCCGCAAGTCGATCGAGCGCGAGGCGATCGAAACCGCGTTGCTGCGCACGCGCGGCCGCGTCGCGGCTTCCGCGCGCGAGCTCGGCGTGTCGCGCGCGACGTTGTATCGCTGGATGGAGGCGTACGGCATCGAGCGACCGCGCGGTACGGGTTCGTCCGACTGAGCGGCTGGATCGATAAGGGATGGAACACGCTCGCGGCATGAAGCGGCCGCGAGCGTTGCCTCAACCGGCCTGCGTCGCGCGCACCGCGCGCGCGGCATTCACTGCACGGATTTCCACCACGGGCGGCACATTGTCGCCGGTCGCCGGGTCGTTCCCGGCGGTGCGTAGCGGAACGAGCGCGACACGCGCCGGCGTGCCGGGGGCAAGGTGGAACCAGTCGTCGCGCGGCATGAAACCCGGCGCGTCGATCTGCACGTGGCGCGCGACGTGCCGCGTGTCGATGTCGACGTGCCACGTGTCGCCCGCGCGCGACACGCACGCCTCGATCCCGAGTTCGCGGCGCGCCAGCACGGTCGGATGCGTGCGGGACGGGAAATGGAACGCCTGCGACAACAGCGTGCCGTCGTCGGTGCGCAATGTCGCGACGACGGTATCGTGTTCGCAGGGCCCGAAGCGGTACGCATAGGTCCAGTCGAAGAAGCGGCCGAGCAGGTCGGCCGAGCCGATCCGCATGGTGTCGTGTGCGGCGATCCGCACCGGGCCGCCGGCCCGCGCGACCGGCGTGCGGCCGTCGCGCAGCGCGACCAGTTCGATTGCCGCCGACAGCGGCGCCGGGCGCTCGTTGACCACGTGCACGTCGAGCCCGTTCAAGCCTTCGTCGACGAGCAGCGCCTGGACCGGCTGCAGCACCTGCCGCAGCGCATACCACGCCGATTTCGGCCGTTGCGCGGCGTCGATCACGCCCCATCCGGCGCCGGTCATCACATCCTGGAACTGCCACACGAGCGCGCCGGCGCAGCGTGAGCCGGTGCGCCGCCACTCGGAGAACGTCTCGCGCATCAGGTCCGCGATCACCGCACGCGACAGCTCGAAGTAGCGGGCCGGATCCTCGCGCCGCAGCCGGTCGGGCGCGACGTCATACAGCGTCTGCAGATAGTGGTCGCGGATATCCTCGAAATCCCACGACGTGCCGGGGTCGCGCGGCACGGCCGCTTTCCAGCGCGGCTCATGTACGCCGGGCCAGCCGAGCTCCGCGAGCGTCGCATCGCACGGCACGTTCGAGAACGCGAGGCATTCGCTCGCGAAGCGCACATCCGCGCGACGCGCGTCGTCCAGCGGGCGCAGGTACGCGCCGACGCCGTAGTAGTGCGACACCCGTTCGCGCGGCGTGAACGGCAGCACGCCGCCGTCGGGCGAATCGGGCACGTACGGGACGTCGGGGCGTCGCGCGGCCGCATGGCCGGCCAGCCGGTCGGCCGTCAGTTCGACGAAGCGCTGCTTCGGTCCGAGCCCCGACATCGCGGCCTGTTGCGCGATCTCGCTGCCGCCGCACAGCACCGCAAGCGACGGCGAGGCGCCGCGGCGCGCGAGAAATTGATCGGCCTCGCGGTCGACGTTATCCGCGAACGCGGGGTCGTCGAGCGCGTAGTCGAAGTTCGCGAACATGAAGTCCTGCCAGACCAGCAGCCCGAGCCGGTCGCACCAGGCGTGGAATGCGTCGGCCTCGTAGGTCATCGTGCCGCCGACGCGGATCATGTTGAAGCCGGCGTCGCGTGCGAGCCCGAGCAGGCGGCCGTAGGCCGCGTCGTCCGCGTGCAGCGCGAGCGGGGCGGCGCTGCTCCAGCACGCGCCGCGCGCGAACACCGGCACGCCGTTGATGCGCAGCCCGAAACCCTTGCCGTCGGCGCCGCCGTCGATCTCGATCGTGCGGAACCCGGTCGAGCCGAGCGGCCGCCGTTCGTCGCCGATATGCAGCGTGATCTCGTAGAGTGCGGGCTCGCCGTGCGTATGCGGCCACCAGCGGCGAACGTTGGGGATGGCGACGCTTGCGCGCAGCCGGTCGGCGCCGGCGCGTTCGAGCGTCGCTTGATGTTCGCCGCACGACAGCCGCGCCGCGACGCTGTCGGGCAGCGGCGCGGCGAATGTCAGTTCCGCGTCGAGCCACCCCGTGTCGCCTTCGATGCGCGCCTGCAGGCTGGTATCGACCAGAGCAGGGCCGTCGGCCGGATCGAGTACGTCGACGGGCCGCCACGGCCCGGCCGGGACAACCGGCGGGAACCAGCCCGGCATGTGCCCGAACAGCGACGTGCGGACCGTGCGTAGCGCGGCCGGCTCGGCGAGCCGTGTGCGCCAGCGCGCACGGCGTGTCGCGCGCACGTCGCGCAGGTGCGGCGCGAGTGCACGGAAGCAGAGCGTCAGCCGGTGCGTGCCGTCGAGCGATACGGGCACGTCGTGCGCGACGAACATGCTGTCGGAGCGGAGGATCGGCGTGTCGTCGAGCCAGGCCTGAGCGAGCGAGGCGAGGCCGTGGAAGCGCAGCACGCGCGGCCCGTGCCCGCGCAGTTCGATCCGGTACCAGTGGTCGCGCTCGTCGAGCGAGCGCGCGTCGTCGGGCCGGCCGGCCAGCGTGAGCGCCTGCGCAACCGTGCCGGGTACGGGCGCCGCGATCCAGTCGCCGTCGTTGCCAGGCAGGTCACGCGGTTCGTGCAGGGCGCCCGCGGCCGTCGCGAGCATCGACCATGCGGGCAGGCTGCGCGCGCGCGTCACCGCATGACCGGCACGGGCGCCGCATCGCTGCGCACGGGCGCGACATGCCGCAGCGGCGAGCCGATCTGGCGCGCGCACACGACAAGGTCGGCATACGCGGCCTCGATCGCCTCGAGCGTCGAATCTCCGCGTTCTTCCTTGCCGCGCGCGCAGGCGCGCGCGAGCCGGAATTCCAGCACCATCGCTTCGGACGCGATGCGGTCACACGCCGCGCGGATCTCGGCGAACGGGCCGACGCAGCCGCTGGCCTGCAGCCAGCGCGCGTAATGGCCGAACAGTTCGAAATTCGCGCCGAGCTGCCGCACCGAATTGAACGAGTACGCGTGGAAGTGCTCGAGCGGCGAATCGGCAAGGGTGCGCGCGTCGGTCTGCAACTGCCGCCGGAACGCGGCGATCGGATTGACGACCGGCAGGCGCCGCAGATGACGCTGCAGCGCGGCGAGCGATGCGTCGCAGAGTTCGCGCTCGCCGAGCGGCGTAAAGCGCCGTTTCGCGCATTCGACGTACGGCGGCAGCGTCATCGGCGAGCTGCCGCCGACGAGCCCGGTGTAGTCGAAATCCTCGGCCACGTAGTAGCCGCTGTTGTGGAAATAGCCGATCTGGCGCTTCACGCGGTCGATGGCGTCGATGCCGATCGTCGTCTTCGTGTGTTGCGTGCGGTAGCTGCTGCCGCGGGTGTCGGGCAGGAACCACGCGTCGACCTCGACGATCATCAGGTGGCCGCGCGCGACCTGCGTCTCGATGTGCTGGTCGAGCGGCTCGTAGATCGAGTGCTCCTGCACGACGATCCCGTAGAGCCGCTCCAGTTCGTCGTGCGGAAACTTGAAGAACGTGAATTGGTCGCCCTCGAAATCGAGCGCGATCGTAAACGGCAGCGCCGCGTACGGATTCAGGCCCCACCACCGGAGCACCTCGAGCCACATGTCGACGTAGCAGTTGGTCTGCTTCCAGACCATCTCCTGACTATGCAGCGGGTGTGGCCGGTAGTGGCGTGCGCGATGACGCACATCCTCGAACGACGCGTCTTCGCCGTCGCGGGAAACGAATTTCATCGCGCGCCCCACAGGACGTCGCGCACTTCGCTCGGCCATGCCTCGATGTCGAAGCCGTGGTGGCGGAACAGCGCGAGCGTGAGCCGCTCGAGACCGAAGCCGACGCAGCCCGTGTGCGCGACGTCGTCCGTCGCGGTACGGATGTTCCACAGCAGGCCGAAATGGTCCATGTGGTAGTTGAAGCTCAGGCATGCGGTCTGGCGGTCGTCGCGCTCGATCGGGATCAGCAGCTCGAACTTCAGGTTCTGCTCGCGCTGGCTGTTCGCGACGATCTTGCCGCCGCGTCCGAAGAACGGATCGTTCGCGAGATCGATCGCGTTCGGCAGGCGCAGCGCCTCGATCATCCGCGTGCCGCGCTCGATCCACGTTTCGCGGAACGCGACGATCTGTTCGGGCGTGCCGATCCGCACGTACTCGCGCATCCGGAACAGCTGCATGCGGGTCGGGTCGAGCGACGGCTCGTGCCGGAAGCAGTACGAGAACACGTCGACGATCCGGCCGTCGGCGGGCAGTGCGCCCGCACGTGCGACGACGGGGTAGACGGGGTAGCACGCGGCCGGCGTCATCACGACGTAGGTCGGCTTCTGGTTTTCGGTCCAGTCGTCGCCGCGATCGAGACACTGCAACAGGCGCTGGTGCTGATGCTCATCGCCGCAGAACGAATGCACGCTGCCCGCGAGCTGCGGGAAGCTCTTCATGTATTCGCTGCGCTCGAACTCGAGGCGGCTCATCGCCGGCGGGAAGCGCAGCACTTCGGCCTGCTGGTCGGCGCCGATACGCGTGACGAATGCGTCGAGCGCTTCGACGACGCGCTCGAATCGTTCGCTGCGGCCGAACAGGCCCTGGATGCCGGTCGAGACCAGCAGGCCCGCGTCGATCAGTTCGTCGCGCAGCGGATTGACGCCTGCGCGGTCGAGCGGCGCGTCGGCGGGTGTGGTGGCGGTGGAAGGTACGGCGAGGCGGTCGTTCACGTATGTTTCTCCAGCGTCGCAGGACGCAGCGCGAGCAGCAGGCTCGCAGTATTGGCGGCAATGCGGTCGTTGCTGATCATCAGCGGCGCCGCGAGCAGGTCGCGAATGTGGCGGCCGATGCTGAACGGCGTGCCTTGCTTGTAGCCGGCCATCCCGCAGATCATCATCGCCTGGTGTGCGACTTCGAGCGCGGTCGTCGACACGTAGGTCTTCAGCGTGTTGATCTCGGCGGCCCGGGCCATGCCGGCCGACCACGAGCCCGACGCCGCGTTCGCATGGAGGCGCAGCACGGCGTCGACGCGGGCCTGCATCGCCTGCATCAGCGCGAGCGATTCGGCGATGCGGCGCGCCGCGGGCGACGGTGCGCTGTCGGTCTGGCGCGCCTGCGCACGGAAAAACTGGTGTGCGCGATGGAACGCGTCGCCGGCCACGCCGACCCATACCGCGGCCCACAGGATGTGCGAGACCGGCACCATCGTTTCTTCGGCGATCTTCGCGAACGGGACCGGCAGGCACTGCACGGCGGCGCCTTGCGCATCGAGCACGAAGCCGTTGCTGCAGGTGCCGCGCATCCCGAGCGTGTCCCATTCGCCGCGGCGCGTGAGCGTATAGCCGTCGCGCAGCAGCGTGACGAGCACCTGCTCGGAAGCCGGTGCGTCGGCGTCGCGTCGTGCGGTCGCGAGGATGCCGTCCGCGTAGTCGCCGTACGAGATCGTCGGCGCGGATTTGCGCAGCCGGAACCCGCCGCCGTCGGTTTCGAGCGCGCACTGGCTCGCGCGCAGGTTGCCGCCGACGCCGTCTTCCGACGTGGCCGACGCGAGCAGCCACTGGTGGCGCACGAGCTGCTGCAGGAACAGCTTGTGCCAGCCCTGGTCGGTGGCATGGTCGACGATGCACGCGACCTGGATCTGGTGCATCGCGAACACCATCGCCGACGACGCACAAGCCTGGCCGAGAATCGAGCAGGCCGACGCGATGTCTTCCAGCGACGCGCCCGCCCCACCGAGATGGGACGGCACCATGGCGCCGAGCAACCGGCGCGCGCGCATCGCCTCGATCGCCTCGACGGGGCAGCGCGCGTCGCGATCGACCGCATCCGCATGTTGCGCGGCGATCTGTGCGACGGCGTGCGCGGCCTCGTCGAGCCGATGCGATTCGCTGTCGGCCGCGAGTTCCGGAAGCAGCGCGCTCATGCCGAATGCTCGGTGCGTTGGAGTGTGGCGATCGTGTCCGCGAGTGCGTCGATGCTGCGGAACAGGTTGCGGTTCAGCATCTCGTCGGGTATCTCGATGTTGAACTGCTTCTCGATCGCGAGCATCAGCTGGATCGTGTCGAGCGAGGAAAGGCCCGCTTCGTAGAGGTCGTCCCCGTCGCCGATCGAATCGATGGCGGCTTCAAGGTGGGCGACGTGCTTGAGGATGGTTCTGATTTCGTTTTTCACGTGCGGCTCCGGCGTGCATGGTGTCGTCCGCTCGGGCAGACGCGCGATGTGCGCTGACGTCCCCCCGGCAGTCCGGCATCAGTAGACCATTGGCAGGCACGGCGTTCTGTTCGCCACCCTACAAACAGCTGACCCGGCACGCTTGCAGTGCCGGAGCACCACGCCGCGCCCGGCCGCCAATCACGCGCGCGATGCAGCCGGCACGCCCGAATCGGCCGACAGGATGCGCTTCATTTCGTCGCGCACGATCGCGCGGCAGCCGCACGACATCTTTTCGAGGCCGTCGAGGTCGGCGAGCTCGATCGAGCTGCGGTACTGGCGGATCAGGCCGAGCTTCTGGATCTCGCCCGCGGCATCCGTGACGGTTTCGCGCCGCACGCCGAGCATCTGCGCGAGCATGCTGTGCGTCACCTGGATCTCGATGCTGCGTGTGCGGTCGTACGCGAGCAGGAACCATCTGCATAGCTGATGTTTCAGCACGTGATGGCGGCTGCAGAACGTGATCTGCGACACCTGCGCCATCAACAGCCGCACGCAGACGAACACGAGATGACGGATCACCGGCGACGTGTCGAATGCGGCGGCGAATACGCGCCGGTCGAGCCGGTAGACGAAGCCGTCGCGGCAGGCCACCGCACGGCAAGGCATCCGGCCGCTGCCGCCGATCACGTCGTCGCAGACCACGCTCTCGCTGCCGATCTCCGCGACTTCCAGCGTCATGCCGCCGGACGACACGTATTGCAGCGAGATTGCCGTCGTGACGGGCAGGTACACCTCGGTGAGCATTTCACCGGGTTCGCACAGCACTTGCCCCGATTTCAGGTGGACGAGCTGAAGGTGGGGCGCCAGCGTGGCGAGTTCGTCGCGGTCGATGGCCGCGAGAAACCGGTTGGCATCGAAGCTGTGGGAAAGCTCGATCATGCCGTTCGCATGGGCGACGGCGTCGTGGGCCTGGAGAGTCACGGCACATCCTCGTAGGGTGGCGGTCGCGCGTCGTCGTGGCGTCCCGGAGAAACGGGAATTAGCACGATCGTGCGGACTTGTGTTCATTGAAAATCGAATGACGACGCTGCAAAAAGGCTAGCACGCGATTGAAATCGATCAATTGCACATTACGTCATTTCACAAAGTTTGACGATCCTGGGCAAGCGGAAACGTCATGTCGATTTAATGATTCATCTCCGTTGAATTAATCGTCTCGAAACGGAATGCGGTGCAGGTCGGGCATTCAATGTGGATCAGGAATCAATCGGATCACGGTTGGCAGCGTACGTGAAAATCATCGGGCATACATTGAACATTATTTGACAAATAAGCGGGGTGCGCATAAATATCCAGCAATATCAATGGTTTGCGTGTGATGTGTGCGATAGGTGACAGAGCGCGAAATGCGTATGCCGATTCAAATTTGAGACAGTTTCAAACAAGCGTGTGAAGCGTGGCGCCGCTGGAAAGTGCCGTCCGAGACGTCGCGGAAACAATTGAAAATCGGCTGTAAGTATATGAACGATAAGCCTCGCGGCCCCGGCTTGTTTGCCCTGGTTCCATGCGCGTGAATTGATCAGTCAAATCACTTGCGGTGTCCATCGCCGGAAGAGTGTCCGGAAATGAGACGTTTTTTATGGTGCGAGGCCGAGTATTCCGGTGATCTAAATCAGGCGTGATTCATATATTAAGGATGGGCGGGTATTGGCACGTAAATCGCTTATTCGAATTCGCGTGTCGAAACGGGACGGTCGACTCGATCCGGCGGTAACAAGTCGATGGTCGGTCGGAATCAGGGTTGTGGGCCGCAACCGCTGTCAACGTCCGGACGCGCATCGCGATAACGAATTCCGTGCATGGGGCTGCAGGCGGCGCGGACAATAAAAGGGATACAGACATGCTTCATCTTCACTCGAGCTACACGGCGAACGCCATCCTCGATGCACTCCCGGAGGACAGCATCCGCACCATCGCACCGCATCTGGAACTCGTCCGGATCAAGGCCGGGATGCTTGACCGGGTTGGCGAGCCGATGCGCCATCTGTATTTTCCGACGACGTCGATGATGTCGGTGCAGCACCTGATGGAGGACGGTGCGATGGTCGAAGTGGCGGTGGTCGGCCGTGAAGGCGTGGTCGGTCTCGGGACGCTGGTCGGTGGCGTCGCGGCGTCGAGCCGGGTCGAGGTGCGCATCGGCGGGATGGCGTATCGCGTGCCGAGTTGCGTGATGCGTGCCGAATTCGAGCGATCGCCGGCGACGTACCGGCTGCTGCTCAACTACTGTCAGGCGGCGATGGCGCAGATCTCGCGCAGCGCGCTGTGCAACCGGCATCACTCGGTCAGCGAGCAGTTGAGCCGCTGGTTGCTGCTCGCGCACGACCGGATCGACGGCGACGAACTGGCCGTCACGCAGCAGACGATCGCGAACATGCTCGGCGTGCGGCGCGAAGGCGTGACGGAGGCAGCCGGCAACCTGCAGGAAGCCGGGCTGATCCGGCAGCGCCGCGGTCGCATCACGGTGCTCGACCGCGATGGTCTCGAACATCACTCGTGTGAATGCTACGACCTGATTCGCGCCGACTATCGCCGGTTGCTCGGGTCGCGCGGGAATGCGAGGCAGGCGCCGGTTCGCCCGCGCATGCCGGAGGTGCGTTGCGGATTCCCGGCGCATGGTGCGTAACGATGCAGTCGATGTCCGGTGGAACGAATACGTTGCGGCGTGCCGCGATCGCGGCGGTCGACGTCGTGCTCGTGCTGGCGGGAGCGCTTGCGGCGCAGGTCGCGTTCGGCCTGGCGTGGCACGGGCTGTCCGATGCGCAGCGTGGCGCGATCGCGCTGCTGTGCGTGCTGACGGTGGCGCTGCTGCCGCGCTACCTGCGCACCGTGCGCGGCGGCGTGACGGTGCAGGGCGGTGCGCACGTGCTGACGCAGACGCTGGTGGCGGTCGTCTGCGCGAGCGTGCTGACGGTGGCCGGCACGATGTGGATCATGAATCGCGGCGGCACGGTCACGACACGCTGGATCGTGGACACGGTGCTGGCCGGCGGCGCGGCGTTGCTGTTCGGCCGCGCCGCGCTGCTGGCATTTGTGCTGACACACAACGACCCGCGTGCGCGGCAACGCCGGGTCGCCGTGGTCGGCGCAACGGCGTACGGGCGCGTAGCGATCGAGCGGATGCAGCTCGCGCCGAGCAGCCCGTTCGTGGCGGCGTGCGTCTTCGATGACGACGCGCCGGCCGCCGCGGTCGGCATCGGCGGCGTGCCGGTGATCGACGACTGGACCACGCTGCGCGACATGATCCGCAGCGGCGAGATCGACGAAGTGTGGCTGACGCTGCCGATGTCGCACGAATGGCGGATCCAGCGCATCGTGCGCGAGTTGCGCGACGAATTCGTCGAGCTGCGGCTGTTGCCCGACGTGCGGCAGATGGCGGTCGTCGATCGCTCGGCGACCGACGTGCTCGGCATGCCGGCGATCAATCTCGCGACCACGCCGAGCTCCACGCCGGAGCTGTGGGCGAAGTTCGCGTTCGACCGGCTGTTCGCGTTCGGCGTGCTGATTCCGTTGTTGCCGCTGCTGTCGATGCTGGCCGTCGCGGTCAAGCTGTCGTCGCCGGGGCCCGTGCTGTTCAGGCAGCGCCGCAAGGGCGTGGACGGCCGCGAGTTCGACATCCTGAAGTTCCGGACGATGCGCGTGCATCGCGCGCAGCCGGGTGTCTTGCGGCAGGCGTCGCGCAACGATGCACGCATCACGCGCGTCGGCGCCTTCCTGCGGCGCACGTCGCTCGACGAGCTGCCGCAGTTCTTCAACGTGCTGTTCGGGCAGATGTCGGTCGTCGGACCGCGCCCGCACGCGATCGAACACGACGACCTCTATCGTCAACTGATCGACTGCTACATGTACCGCTATCGCGTGCGCCCGGGCATCACCGGATGGGCGCAGGTGAACGGCTACCGCGGCGAGACCCGCAAGGTCGAGGCGATGGCGGCGCGCGTGAAGTTCGATCTCTTCTACATGCAGAACTGGAGCTTCTGGTTCGACATGAAGATCATCCTGTTGACGGTCGTGCGCGGCTTCATCGGGCGCAACGCTTTCTGAGGATGGCGAAGCGTCAGGAAAGCCGTGTTTTGTGCGGTCGAACGTACCGACCGGAACGATGGAGGCGGACACACTGACGGCACAGCAGCATTCCGCGCCGCGGAGTGTCCGGCGACGCTTCGTCGCGTCGCAGCCATCGGAACAGTCACGATCATGTCAACGTCGATTCGGGAGCGAAGCGCACCGGTACTGCAGGACACGCGCGCGGAACGGGGCGTCGGCACAGCCGCGCACACCGCGCGGTTGCGCCGCCTCGCAATCAACGGGAAATTCACCGCGCAGCGCATGACGGGCGTTCAGCGCGTCGCATACGAACTGACGGCCGAACTCGCGCGCATCGCGAGCGCCGGCGACGAACCGTCGCTCGTCGTGCCGGCCGATCACGATCCGGCGGCCATGCCGGCCGGCGCGCGGCCGCAGACCACCGGGCGCCGGCACGGTGCGCTGTGGGAACAATGGACACTGCCGCGCACGACGCGCGGCCGGACCCTGCTGAGCCTGTGCAACATCGGCCCGCTGGCGAAACGCGATCAGTTGGTGATGATTCACGACGCGGCGATCTTCGATCTGCCGGCCGGCTATTCGCTCGCGTTCCGTCTGTGGTATCGCTTCGCGTTCTCCATTCTGAAGCGGCGCGCGCGCCATATCGTGACGGTGTCGCATTTTTCGCGGGCGCGGCTGGCCGCGCGCCTGGGTGTGCCGCCGGCGCGCCTGTCCGTCGTGCCGGGCGCAGTCGATCATATCGACCGGATCGATGCCGATCCCGGCGTGCTGTCGCGCCTGAATCTCGAGACGGACGGCTACGTGCTGTTCGTCGGCTCGCTCGCGCCCGGCAAGAATCTCGGGCGCGCGCTGGCCGCGATAGCGTTGATGCGCACGTCGCACCCGACGTTGCGCTTCGTGATCGCGGGCGGCGCGAATGCGAAGATATTCGGTGTACGCGAGGCCGGCCTGCGCGAGGACGATCCGTACGTCACGTGGGCCGGTTACGTGACAGACGGCGAACTGAAGGCGCTGTACGAACACGCAGGATGTTTCGTTTTTCCATCGTTGTACGAAGGATTTGGGCTGCCGCCGCTCGAGGCGATGCGATGCGGGTGCCCCGTCATCGTGTCGCACGAGGGTTCGCTGCCGGAAGTCTGCAGTGGGGGCGCGCTGTTCTGCGATGCCTATTCGCCGCCGGACATCGCGGCCGCCATCGCTCGCGTGATGGACGATCCCGAACTGCGCACGCGGCTGCGCACGATGGGCCGCGAGCATGCGCAGCAGTACAGCTGGCAGCGCTCGGCGCGCGCGTTGCTCGACATCGTCCGTGCCGATGCCTGACGCGCGGTGACGCAGTCCCGCGCAACGGCTGGATCGATGCCGACGGCGCCTGCGTCAGACGAATCCGGCGATGTCGGATTTTCGCGTCCGTCCCCGATTTTCGGCCGCTCGGCCTGCACGCTGATTCCTGTCAACACACGCGTGTTCAATGGGTTTATCCTGCGTCGAATGCGTCCTGCGCTTCATGCTGCCGGGCGCCCATCCGGACGCGCGGCCATGGCGGTGACGCCGCTTCGCCGCGCACCGGCGCGACACCGCGCGCCGCACTTTTTCGCGCGGAACCCGGAACAGGAGAGACGGCCATGGCGCTCGACCAACAACAACGGCAGACGCTGAAACAGCGGCTGAACGAGAGCGAGCAGACGCTGCGTGCGGAGATCCGCACGAGCGAAGACCAGCGCGCGTCGGAATCCTATGCGGACCTTGCCGGCGCGGCGCCGGACGAGGGCGACGAGGCGAACGCGGATCTGTTCGTCGACGTCGATCATGCATTGATCGGCATGAAGCTGACCGAGCTGCGTGCGGTCGGCCGCGCCCAGCAGCGGATGCGCGACGGCAGCTACGGCGAATGTATCGATTGCGATGGCGCGGTGGGCTACGAGCGCCTGCTGGCGCGACCGACCGCCGAGCGCTGCACGCATTGCCAGTCGATCTACGAGCGGCGTTACGCCACGACACCGCGCGCCTCCCTCTGACGTCGCGGCCGCAACGGCGCTGCACGCGATGCGCAGCGGGCGTACGATGAAGGACGGGCGCCCGGCAGCGTCGACATGCGATGCCGTGCGGGCAGACGCCGTCGCGCCAGCGCACGGCGCCATCCACGTGGAAGGGAGCCACGCCGATCATGCCGATCCACAATGCCGAGTGCGCGGCCGTGTTCGCCGAGATCGCGGACATGCTCGAGATCCAGGGCGCCAATCCGTTTCGCGTGCGGGCCTACCGCAATGCCGCACGGACGATCGCCGACTACGGTCGCGATATCCCGGCGATGGTCGCGAACGGCGACGATCTCGGCAAGATTCCATCGATCGGGCCGGATCTCGCGTCGAAGCTGCGCGAGATCGCCGCGACCGGCACCTGCGAATTGCAGCAAACGCTGCGACATGCGCTGCCGGGTGCGATCGTCGAGTTGCTGGACGTGCCGGGGCTGGGCGCGAAACGCGTGAAGGCGCTGCATGATGCGCTGCACGTCGATTCGCTCGAACAGCTACGCGCGGAAGCGAAGAACGGGCACGTGCGCGAACTGCCGGGCTTCGGCGCGAGAACCGAAGCCCATCTGCTCGAAGCGATCGACGATCGCCTGCAGCGCGAGCCGCAACGCTTCCTGCTGCCCGATGCCGCGCAATCGCTGATGCCGTTGCTCGACCGCCTGCGCGCGGTCGCGGGCGTCCGCCAAGCCGTGCCGGCCGGCAGTTTCCGGCGCCGCCGCGAAACCGTCGGCGATCTCGACATCCTCGTCACCGCAAGCGACCCGGTCGCCGTCGCCGATGCGTTCGTCGGCTACGCCGACGTGGCGCGCCTGCTCGCGCACGGCAAGACGAAGTCGAGCGTCGTGCTCGCCAGCGGGTTGCAGGTCGACCTGCGGGTCGTCGATGCCGATGCGTTCGGCGCGGCGCTGGTCTATTTCACGGGATCGAAGGCCCACAACATCGCGCTGCGCAGGATCGCGCAGGCCGCCGGCCTGAAGATCAACGAATACGGCGTGTTTCGCGGCGACGAGCGGATTGCCGGCGACACGGAGGCATCGGTCTACGCCGCCATCGGGCTGCACGAGGTGCCGCCCGAGCTGCGCGAGGATCGCGGCGAGATCGACGCGTCGCGGGCCGGCACGCTGCCGGCCCTGGTCGAACGCAAACATCTCCACGGCGACCTGCATGCACATACCGACGCGTCGGCCGGCCGCGACAGCCTGCGCGCGATGGCGGCTGCGGCCCGTACGCGCGGGCTCGCGTACCTGGCCGTGACCGACCGCGCACCGCAAGCCGGCCGCGGCCGTCACGACTTCGACTGGCTCGCGCGGCAGCTCGACGAAATCGATCGCGTCAATGAGGCTTTCGACGATTTCGTGCTGCTCAAGGGGGTGGAAGCCGGCATTCGCGAGGACGGCAGCCTCGACGTGCCCGATACGATGCTCGGCCGGCTCGATCTGGTGGTCGGCGCGGTACGTGACGGCTTCGACCTGTCGCGCGACGCGCAGACCGATCGGATGCTGCGCGCGATAGACCATCCGCATTTCACGATTCTCGCGCACCCGACCGGCCGCGTGCTCGGCGAACGCGAGGCATGCGAACTCGACGTGCCACGCGTGATCGCGCAGGCCGCGGCGCGCGGCTGTTTCGTCGAACTCGATGCACAGCCGCGGCGGCTCGATCTGCCCGACATCTGGTGCCGGGAGGCCGCGAAGGCCGGCGTGCCGGTCGCGATCGGCTCGGATGCGTGCAGCGCGGACGAACTCGACAACCTCGCGTACGGCGTCGATCAGGCACGGCGCGGCTGGCTGACGCGGCCCGACGTGCTGAACACACGCACGCTCACGCAACTGCGGCCGCTGCTGGCACGTACGATGGGCGAGGGCAGCGGAACGAAGCGGAGCCGGTCGAAGGGCGCGTGAATGCGGCGGGCGGCGCTTGGCGCCCGCCGTGCGTTCACGTCATGCCGGCACGGTCATGCGAGCACGCCGGCCGCCGGCACATAGGGCAGACCGAGCGCCAGCGCGACCGCTTCGTACGTGATGTGCCCGTCGCAGACGTTCAGGCCCGCGCGCAGATGCGGATCGTCGGCCATGGCCTGCTTCCAGCCCTTGTCCGCGAGCGCGAGCGCATGCCCGAGCGTCGCGTTGTTCAGCGCGAAGGTCGACGTGCGCGCGACCGCGCCGGGCATGTTCGCGACGCAGTAGTGCACGATGCCGTCGACGACGAAGGTCGGGTCGGCATGCGTCGTCGCATGCGAGGTCTCGAAGCAGCCGCCCTGGTCGATCGCGACGTCGACGACGACCGCACCCGTGCGCATCGTCGCGATCATGCCGCGCGTGACGAGCCGCGGCGCCGATGCGCCCGGCACGAGCACCGCGCCGATCACGACATCGGCGTCGCGCACGGCTTCGTCGACCGTATGCGCATTCGAGCAGACGGTCGAGATCCGGTTGGCGAACACGAGGTCGAGCTGGCGCAACCGGTTCACATTGTTGTCGAGCACGGTGACGCGCGCGCCGAGGCCGACCGCCATCTGCAGCGCGCCGGTGCCCACGACACCCGCGCCGAGCACGACGACGTGCGCGGCCGGCACGCCGGGCACGCCGGCCATCAGCAGGCCGCGGCCGCCGCGCGGGCTTTCGAGATGGGTGGCGGCGACCTGGATGGACATGCGTCCGGCCACCTCGCTCATCGGTGCGAGCAGCGGCAAGCCGCCACCAGGGCCCGTCACGGTTTCGTACGCGATGCAGACCGCGCCGGATTTCACGAGCGCGGCTGCCTGGTCGGGATCGGGCGCGAGATGCAGGTACGTATAGAGGATCTGGCCGTGCCGCAACATCGCGCATTCGGCCGGCTGCGGTTCCTTGACCTTGATGATCATGTCGGCGCGCGCGAAGACTTCGTCGGCGGCGTCGCAGAGCGATGCGCCGGCGGCCGTGTAGTCGTCGTCGAGCAGGCCGATCGCGGTGCCCGCGCCGCGCTGCACGAGCACGCGATGGCCGTGCCGCGTCAGTTCGTGTGCGCCGGCCGGCGTGAGGCCGACGCGATATTCGTGGTTCTTGATCTCCTTCGGCACACCGATCAGCATGAGTTGCCTCCATGGCCTTCGTTATCGTTGTCGTGCGAGCGGCACGATCGTGCAGCGGCATGCCGACCGCAGTACTGGAATAACAGGGTAGTAGCGCGCCAAGGGAAGTCAAGCGGCCGCCCCGTGAGACGGTCACGCGCACTGCATCGCACCATGCGCAGCCGCGGGTTGCGACCGGAGGTCGCAATGCACGCGTTGCCGGGTTTCGGTATCGTCATGCGTGGCGCGGGCCGGGGCCGCGTGCCGGAACCCATCCGGCAGAACAACGAGACAAGGACACTACCGACATGACCGGTGCGTATTTCAGCGTGCCGACGCTTTGCGCGATCGCGCTCGTTCACGTCTACTGGGCGTTGGGCGGGCAGCGCGGCAAGCGTGCGGCGATTCCGGAACAGGATGGCGTGTCGCTGCTGCGGCCGACCGTCATCGGCACGCTTGCCGTTGCGGCGGCGCTGCTGGGCGGCGCATGCGTGGTCGCCGCGCGTGCCGGCTGGCTGGGGCGCAACGCGTATCCCGGCACGATCGCATTCGCGGTCGTTGCGTTCGCACTGATTTTCGCGGTGCGCGCCGTCGGCGATTTCCGCTATGTCGGCTTCTTCAAGCGAGTTCGCGGGTCGCGTTTCGCACGAATGGACACGCTGTATTACTCGCCGCTGTGCGCGGCGCTGGCGCTGTCGATCGCGTCGATGTTCTGGCCGTGGTGAGCGGCGCGCCGGTCGGCTCGCTGTCGTGTCGAGCCGGGTAGGGCATTCGGCCGGTACGGCATCGATCGACCCGACGCCGCTTTCGACGAAGAACGGATTTCCGTGACAGGCGGGCGACACCGGCGATCCGTTCGCCGATGCCGGCCGGGCCGTCCAGGCCGTTCGGGTCGACGGGCAGGCCGGCGCTGCGGCGCGTGGCTGGAAAGCCACAGCCATCGGCCGCGCACGCCGCAGCACAATCGCCCGCGCCGCGCGCGCATCGGGCTGCCATTGCGCCATCCTTGCGCATTCCGGTTTCCGGATTTTTCAATTGTTGCGATTTTCGATGCATTGAATTGCATCGAACCCCCTCGTAATGGAACCGGTTCCATATATAATTCGCCGCACTCGTCGCCGGGCCCGAAAGAGGGTCGTGCACGTCGCGCTTGCCGTCGGCAAGCGCGACGTCTAAGTTGAATAAGGGTCATGGCGATGGCAGGCAGATGCCGGTCGAAAGACCGTCATTTGTCTGATGATCAGGCCCAATAAGAGGTCGATCCGTACAGCGCAGCCGGAACCGGCGCGTCGTGCGGCTGCATGAAGGCGCCGCTGCGCAGTGCGCGGCCGCTGCCCGCATCGAGGTTGTTCGCAACACACGAAAGAACAGGACGGCCGGCCGCGTGCGGCATGGCTGCCGTACCGGATACGACGCATGCGGAGTGCGCGCGTCCGGACCCCGATCCCCAACGATCAACACCCGACCATGTCCACGCCACCTGACAAACCCAACTCGCGCCGCCGTTTCCTGCGCACGTCGGTCGCGCTCGTGCCGATCGCGTCGGTCGCCGGCTGCGACCTGCGCTCGACGTCGCCGTCCGCGACGACGGCCGGCAACGCACCCGCCGCCTCGTCCAGCGCCGAACGTGCCCCGTACAGGCCGACCTTCTTCGATGCGAAGGAGTGGGCGTTCGTCCAGGCCGCCGTCGACCGGTTGATCCCGGCCGACGCCGAAGGCCCCGGCGCGCTCGAATCGGGCGTGCCCGAATTCATCGATCGCCAGATGGAGACGCCGTATGCGCACGGCGCGACGTGGTACATGCAGGGGCCGTTCCAGCAGGGCGTGCCCGAGCTCGGCTACCAGCTGAAGCTGGTGCCGCGCGACATCTACCGGCTCGGCATCGCGGCCGTCAACCGCTATTGCGAAAAGACGCACGGCAAGGCGTTCGCGGATCTCGATGCACCGACGCGCGACACCGTGCTCGGCGCGCTGGAGAAGGGCGGCGCGCAGATCGACGACGTGCCGCCCGGCTTGTTCTTCGGCCAGTTGCTGCAGAACACGCGTGAAGGCTACTTCTGCGATCCGGTGCACGGCGGCAATCACGACATGGCCGCGTGGAAGATGATCGGCTTTCCGGGCGCGCGTGCCGACTTCATGGATTTCGTCAACCAGAGCGGCAAGCCCTATCCGTACGGCCCCGTCTCGATCAACGGGGAGCGCAGCTGATGGCCGCAGAGAAAAAGCCGCATGTCGATGCGGTGATCGTCGGCTTCGGCTGGACCGGCGCGATTCTCGCGAAGGAACTGACCGAAGCGGGCTTGAACGTGGTCGCGCTCGAGCGCGGCGAATATCGCGATACCTATCCGGACGGCGCGTATCCGAACACGATCGACGAGCTGACCTACAACATCCGCAAGAAGCTGTTCCTCGACCTGTCGAAGACGACCGTGTCGATCCGCCACGGCCTGCAGGACACCGCGCTGCCGTACCGGCAGCTCGCCGCGTTCCTGCCGGGCGAAGGCGTCGGCGGCGCGGGGCTGCACTGGTCGGGCGTGCATTTCCGGATCACGCCGGAAGAACTGCGCCTGCGCAGCCACTATGAAGAGCGCTACGGCAGGAAGTTCATCCCCGAAGGGATGACGATCCAGGATACGGGCGTGACCTACGAGGAGCTCGAGCCGCATTTCGACTTCGCCGAGAAGGTGTTCGGCACGTCGGGTCAAGCATACAAGGTCGGCGGCAAGGTGGTCGGCGACGGCAACGTGTTCGAAGCGAACCGCAGCGACAACTTCCCGCTGCCCGCTCAGCTCAATACGTACTCGGCGCAGCGCTTCTCCGATGCCGCGAAGTCGCTCGGCCTGCATCCGTACCGGCTGCCGTCGGCGAACACGTCGGGCCCGTACACGAACCCGTACGGCGTGCAGATGGGCCCGTGCAACTTCTGCGGCTACTGCAGCGGCTATGCATGCTACATGTACTCGAAGGCGTCGCCGAACCTGAACATCCTGCCCGCGCTGAAGCAGGCGTCGAATTTCGAGCTGCGCTCGAAGTGCCACGTGCTGCGCGTCGATCTCGACGACACGAAGAAGCGCGCGACGGGCGTGACCTACGTCGATCCGGCCGGGCGCGAAGTGCACCAGCCGGCCGATCTCGTGATCGTGGCCGCGTTCCAGTACCACAACGTGCACCTGCTGCTGCTGTCGGGCATCGGCAAGCCGTACGACCCGATCTCGGGCGAGGGCGTCGTGGGCCGCAATTTCGCGTACCAGAACCTGTCGACGATCAAGGCGTTCTTCGACAAGGACACCTACACGAACCCGTTCATCGGCGCGGGCGGCAACGGCGTCGCGGTGGACGATTTCAACGCGGACAACTTCGACCACGGCCCGCTCGGCTTCGTCGGCGGCTCGCCGCTGTGGGTGAACCAGGCCGGCGTGAAGCCGATCAGCGGCATCGCGACGCCGCCCGGTACGCCGCAGTGGGGCTCCGCGTGGAAGAAGGCCGTGAAGGACAACTACGCGCACACGATCTCGATGGACGCACACGGCACCAACATGTCGTACCGCGATGTCTATCTCGACCTCGATCCGACCTATCGCGATTCGTACGGCCAGCCGCTGCTGCGGATGACGTTCGACTGGAAGGACAACGACATCAAGATGGCGCAATACGTGACCGGGCAGATGAAGAAGATCGCGGAAGCGATGGGGCCGAAGGCAATCGCCGTGTCGACGCGCGAGTTCGGCAAGCACTTCGATTCGCGCGCGTACCAGACGACCCACCTCGTCGGCGGCGCGATCATGGGCACCGACCCGAAGACGAGCGTGCTGAACCGCTACCTGCAGTGCTGGGATGTGCACAACGTGTTCGTGATGGGGGCGTCGGCGCTGCCGCAGGGCATCGGCTACAACCCGACCGGGATCATCGCGGCGCTGGCCTACTGGTCGGCACGCGCGATCCGCGAGCAATACCTGAAAAATCCCGCCCCGCTGGTGACCGTATGAAGAGGACGATGAACCACAACGTCGCACGCCGGATGTCGCGCGCGCTGGCGGCCGGTGCAGCCTGGGCCGCGCTCGGCTTCGCGGGCCCGACGGCGTTTGCGCAGCCGGCCACTCCCGCGGCGGCTTCCGGCCCGGCGGCCGCACCCGCGGCCCAGTCCGCCGATGCGAACCTGATCAAGCGGGGCGAATACCTCGCGCGCGCCGGCGACTGTATCGCGTGCCACACCGCGAGCGGCGGCAAGCCGTTCGCGGGCGGGCTGAAGTTCGACACGCCGATCGGCGGCATCTACTCGACGAACATCACGCCGGACCCGAAGACGGGCCTCGGCGGCTGGACTTACGAGGACTTCACGCGCGCGGTGCGCGAAGGCGTGCGCAAGAACGGCGACACGATGTATCCGGCGATGCCGTTCCCGTCGTATGCGCGCCTGACCGACGACGACATGAAGGCGCTGTACGCGTACTTCATGCATGGCGTCGCGCCCGTCGAGCACGAGAACCGTGCGGTCGACATCGTGTGGCCGCTGTCGATGCGCTGGCCGCTCGGGATCTGGCGCAAGATGTTCGCGCCGACGCCGAAGCCGTTCGATGCGGCGCCGTACACCGATCCGGTGGTCGCGCGCGGCGCATATCTCGTGCAGGGTCTCGGCCACTGCGGCGCATGCCACACGCCGCGCGCGCCGACGATGCAGGAGCGCGGGCTGACCGACGCGGACGGCCTGGACTTCCTGGCCGGCGGCGCGGCGATCGACGGCTGGGTGCCGACGAGCCTGCGCGGCGAGCCGCGCACGGGCCTCGGCACGTGGAACGAAACCGAGATCGTGCAGTTCCTGAAGACGGGCCGTACGCTGCGCACGGCTGCATTCGGCGGGATGACGGACGTGGTCGGCCACAGCATGCAGCACATGACCGACGACGACCTGAACGCGATCGCGCGCTACCTGAAGACGCTGCCCCCGCGCGTGCAGGGCGAGCAGCCGCACGTGTACGACGCGGCTGCCGCGAAGGCGCTGCAGGCCGGCGACGCGAGCAAGCCGGGCGCGGCCGTCTATCGCGACAACTGCATGGCCTGCCACCGCAGCGACGGCCACGGCTACACGCGCGTGTTCCCGGCGCTCGCCGGCAACCCGGTCGTGCAGGGCGACGATCCGACCTCGCTGATCCACGTCGTGCTGGAAGGCAGCGCACTGGAGGGGACGCGCACCGCGCCGTCGACCTTCACGATGCCGCCGTTCGGCTGGCGCCTGTCGGACCAGGAAGTCGCGGACGTGTCGAACTTCGTGCGCACGAGCTGGGGCAACACGGGCGCGCCGGTGACGGCCGCGCAGGTCGTGAAGGTGCGCAAGAGCGTGCCGTCGACGCGGCCCGAACCGCCGCCGGGCGCGCGGTTCCCGCAAGCGTCGCGCTGACGGAGGCGGCGGGGCGCCAGCCCTGCCAGTCCGATTTGCCTCAAGGCGCCGCCGCACCCGCGCGGCGCCTTTTATTTCGCCGGGGTTGCACCCCGCAAAGGCGCGCCGCCGCGTGAAATTTTCGCGGCCGCGCGCCATTCTTCCGCCTCATCCCTTATCCTTCCATTCTTGAACCTTACTAAATAGTTACAAGAACTTGGGAGGGGGGATGCCTCATGACGTCAGCCTGATTGCGTTGCTCGCGGCCGGTTTCGGTCTCGCGATGATCTTCGGTTACCTCGCGTCGCTGCTGAAAATGCCGCCGCTCGTCGGCTATCTGCTTGCCGGGATCGTGATCGGCCCCGGCACGCCCGGTTTCGTCGGCGATTTGTCGCTCGCCCAGCAGCTCGCGGAAGTGGGCGTGATGCTGCTGATGTTCGGCGTCGGCCTGCATTTTTCACTTGGCGATCTGCTTGCGGTGCGCAAGATCGCGCTGCCGGGCGCGGTCGTCCAGATCACCGTCGCGACCCTGCTCGGCGGCGGGCTCGCGCTCACGTGGGGCTGGAGCCTCGGGGCGGCGCTCGTGTTCGGGCTCGCGCTGTCGGTCGCGAGTACCGTCGTGCTGCTGCGCGCGCTCGAAGGGCGCGGGCTTGTCGAGACGGTCAACGGGCGCATCGCGGTCGGCTGGCTGGTGGTCGAGGATCTCGTGATGGTGCTCGTGCTGGTGCTGCTGCCGCCCGTCGCGGGGCTGCTCGGCGGCACGCCGCCCGGCGACGCGCATGCGGCCGGCGGCAGCGTGTGGGGCACGCTCGGCGTCACGATGCTGAAGGTCGCCGCGTTCATCGCGCTGATGCTGGTGGTCGGCAAACGCGTGTTCCCGCGCATTCTGTGGCTTGTCGCGCGCACCGGTTCGCGCGAGCTGTTCACGCTGTGCATGATCGCGGCCGCGGTCGGCATCGCGTTCGGCGCGGCGAAGCTGTTCGACGTGTCGTTCGCGCTCGGCGCGTTCTTCGCCGGGATGATGATGCGCGAGTCGGAATTCAGCCGACGCGCGGCCGACGAGACGCTGCCGCTGCGCGACGCGTTCTCGGTGCTGTTCTTCATCTCGGTCGGCATGCTGTTCGACCCGAAGGTGCTGCTTGAAGAGCCGCTGCACGTGATCGAGGTCGCGGCGATCGTGCTGATCGGCAAGACACTCGCGGCCGTCGCGCTCGTGATCGCGTTCCGCTATCCGCTCAATACCGCGCTGACGGTCGGCGCGGGCCTCGCGCAGATCGGCGAATTCTCGTTCATCCTCGCGGGGCTCGGCCGGGCGCTCGGGCTGCTGTCGGCCGAGGGGCAGAGCCTGATCCTGGCCGTCGCGCTGATCTCGATCGCGATGAACACGCTGCTGTTCGCGATGATCGATCCGGCACTCGCGTGGATCCGCAAGCATTCGGCGTTCGCGCGCAAGCTCGAGGCGCGTGACGATCCGCTCGCCGCACTGCCGATGTCGACGCCGCAGACGCACCTGACCGGGCAGGTCGTGATCGTCGGTTACGGCAAGGTCGGCACGCGAATCGCGCATGCGCTGGACGAGCGCGGGATCGCGTATGTCGTCGTCGAGCAGAACCGCGAACTCGTCGAGAAGCTGCGCGCGGAAGGCATTGCCGCTGTGTCGGGCGACGCGATCGAGCCGATCGTGCTCGTGCAGGCCCATATCGCGCGCGCCGGGATGCTGGTCGTCACGCTGCCGGACGTGTTCGACGTGCGGCAGATCGTCGAGATCTCGCGCACGCTCAACCCGACGCTCGAGGTCGTGCTGTGCACGAACAGCGGCGACGAGGCCGCGCTGCTGTCGCATGAAGGAATCGGCACCGTGTTCATGGGCGAGACCGAACTCGCACGCGGGATGACCGAGCACGTGCTCGGCCGGATGGTGAAGCCGGTCGCGACTGCGCATTGACGGCGCGCGGCATCGCGCCGCGCACCGGGCAGACCACGGTGGCCCGCGCGGCCGCCGGCCCCGCGGGCGGCTTCCCGATCGATCAGTAGAACGTCTCGAGCGTCAGCTCCTGCGCCATCACGCGATTGCCGGCCAGCAGGCCGCCGTCCACCGGCAGCGCGACGCCGGTGATGATCCGCGCGGCCGGCGAGCACAGGAACAAGGCAGCCTGCGCGACGTCGTCGGGCGTCGCGAAATCGTCGAGCGGATACCACTTCCTCAATTGCTCGAACACCAGCGGGTTGCGCTGCACGCGCGCCTCCCACGCGGGCGTCTTCACGGTGCCCGGCAGCACGATGTTCGCGCGTACGCCGTCGCGGCCGTATTCGATCGCGAGCGATTTCGTGTAGCTGATCAATCCGGCCTTCGCCGCGCTGTAGGCCGGATGCCCGAGCGCGTGCACGCCGTTCACCGAACCGATGATCGCGATCGCGCCGCGCCGGCTTGCGCGCATGCCGGGCAGCACGGCTTCGACGCTCACGTAGGTGGCCGTCAGGTTCGCATCGAGATCGGTGCGCCAGCTGGCGGGCGTCGTGTCGCGCAGCGTGGTCGATGCGGCCGTGCCCGCGTTCGCGACGAGCACGTCGACCGGCGGATGCGCTTCGAGCATCGCGCGCAGTCGTTCGGCGTCGGTCAGGTCGTCGACGACCGCCGTCGCGCGTGCGTCGCCGAGCGTATCGATGAAGCGGTCGAGCGACGCGCGGTCGCGATCGAGTGCGAGCACGCGGTCGCCGGCCGCAAGGAAGGTACGGCAGAGCGCCTGGCCGATGCCGCCGGCGGCGCCCGTCACGAGGGTGGTGCGTGTCATGTCGGCTCCTTGGGCAGGCTCACAGGCCGAGCGCGGCGCGCGCCTGCTTCTCGTTGTCGCGCGTGATCAGCGTGCCGGACGTCAGCACGAGCGGCGGCGGCGCCTGGTTCTTCGTGATCCAGTCGTACATGTTGAGGCTCGTCTGGTAGCCGTGCTGGCGCGGATTCAGCAGGATCGACCCGTAGAAACCGGTCGGCTTCGGCTTCGCGAATTCGTTGAGCGCGACCTGGCTGCCGTTGATGCCGACCGCGACCATCGCGTCCGCGCCGATGCCGCGCCCCTCGGCGGCGCGTACCGCGCCGACTGTCGTGTCGTCGTTCGAGCCGAACGCGACCCAGCGCTTGAAATTCGCGTGCTTGGTGAGCGCGATGTTCGCCGCGTTGAACGCACCTTCGGTGTCGGCCGTCATCTCCGGCGCGTCGATCACGTTCGCGGCCGGGAAGCCGGCGGCCTTGAGCGCATCGACCGCGCCGGCCGTGCGTTCACGCGCGGTCGGCAACTGGTCGTAGGCGATCCGGATGATGCCGACCTCGGCCGGATTCCAACCACGCCGCTTCGTTTCGTCCGCGATGGCCTGGCCCACCTGCTGGCCGATCTTGTACGCGGAGATGCCCATGTGCGGCACGCCCGGGAGCGGCGCGCCGTGGCCGTCGACGAGCTGGTCGTCGACCGACATCAGCTTGATCCCCGCGCGCTTCGCCTTCGCCGCGATGCCGGGGCCGAGCTTCACGTCGGGCGCGCAGACGATCACGCCTTGCGCCTTCTGCGCGGCGAGGCTGTCGAGCGCGGTCGACACCTTTTCGCCGCTCGGCGTCGCGATCTTGATCAGCGTGAAGTGCTTTTCCTTCGCGGCCTGCTCGGCGAAGCGCCATTCGTCCTGGAACCACGGATCGTCCGGCTGTTTGACGAGGAAGCCGATTTTCACGTCGGTGGCATCGGCGGCCCGGGCTGGGGCGCCGCCCAGCAGCGTGATGCTCGCGGTAGCCAGCACGAGTGTTTTCCAGTGGAATCGCATGCGTCTCTCTCCGTTGTTGTAGTCCGGCGCGCAGGCAAGGCCGCCTGCGGCGCGCAAAAATTGTAGGAGGACGCGGCGGGAACGCTCAAATAATGCGGAGTGTTCCTAGAGAGTGGGATGAAAGCGGGGGGATGGGCGATGCGCATGCGGCATCGCCCGTACGACGTTGTCAGCTCGCAGCGGCCTTCGTCGACGCGGCCGCGCCGGACTGCGCGGCCGTCTTGAGCGGTACCGACGGTTTCTGCGAGGCAGCCGTCCTGGCCGGAGCTGCGGCTTTCGGCGCTGCGACCGTCTTCTGCGGCGCAGCGGCCTTCGCCGGCGCATTCTTCTCGGGCTCGACCGGCGCATCGGGCGGCACGCCGAGCAGCTGCAGCGAGCCGCTCGTGACCGACGCGAACACCGGGCCGGCCACCGTGCCGCCGTAGTAGCCCTTGCCGCGCGGCTCGTCGATCATCACGGCGACGATCAGGCGCGGGTTGCTCATCGGCGCCATCCCCGCGAACAGCGCACGGTACTTGCCCTTCGCATAGGTCGCGCCGACCTGCTTGCGCGCGGTACCGGTCTTGCCGCCGATCCGGTAGCCGTCGACGCGCGCGCGGCGCCCCGTGCCGCCTTCGCCCACCGCCATCTCGAGCATCGAACGGATCGACGCGGCCGTTTGCGGCGACGTCACGCGATGGCCGCGATGCGCGTCGATCGTCTGCTGGTCGGTACCGTTCTTCAGCAGCGACACCGGGTGCAGCGTGCCGTCGCCTGCATAGGCCGTGTAGGTCTGCGCGATCTGCAGCAGCGACATCGACAGGCCGTAGCCGTACGCCATCGTCGCTTGCTCGATCGGCCGCCAGCGCTTGTAGCCGCGCAGCCGGCCCGACGCGACACCCGGGAACGTCAGTTCCGGCGCGCGGCCGATCCCGTACTCCTGGTATTTGTTCCAGATCGTTTCGGCGGGCAGGTTCAGTGCCAACTTCGCGAGCGCGACGTTGCTCGACTTCTGCAGCGCCTGCGAGACGGTCAGCGACCCATGGTTCGACGTGTCGTGAATCACGGCCGGGCCGATCTTGTAGGTGCCCGGCGACGTGTTGATGATCGTGTTCGGCGTGACCTTGCGTTCGTCGATCGACAGCGCGACGACGAGCGGCTTGATCGTCGAGCCCGGCTCGAACGTGTCGATCACCGCGCGGTTGCGCAACTGCTGGCCGGTGAGGCGGGCGCGGTCGTTCGGGTCGAAGGTCGGGTAGTTCGCGAGCGCGAGGATCTCGCCGTTCTGCGCATCGAGCACCACGACGCTGCCGGCCACCGCGTTGTTCTCGACCACGGCTGCCTTGAGCTGGCTGAACGCGAGCTGCTGGATGCGGCGGTCGATCGTCAGTTCGATCGTCGCGCCGTGCTGCGCGGGGACGAGCGGGCGCGTATCCGACACGATGCGGCCGAGCCGGTCGCGGATGACCTCGCGCTGCCCGGACGTGCCCACCAGGCGCGCGTTCGCCGCGAGCTCGACGCCTTCCTGCCCCTTGTCCTCGACGTTCGTGAAGCCGACCACGTGCGCGGCCGATTCGCCTTCCGGGTAGAAGCGCTTCGAATCGGCGATCTGCGTGATGCCGTCGATCGCCAGCTTGTCGAGCCTGCCCGCGGTGTCGGCGTCGACCTGCCGCTTGAGCAGCACGAACGTCTTGTCGTTGCCGAGGCGTCGCTTGACCTCGACGAGCGGCATGTCGAGCAGCTTCGAGATCTGCGGGTAGTCGGTGTCGGCGACCTGCTTCGGGTTCGCCCAGATTTCATAGGTCGACAGGCTGACGGCGAGCATCGCGCCGTTTCGGTCGACGATGCGCCCGCGCGTCGCGTCGAGCTCGATCGTGCGCTGGTAGCGTTTCTGGCCCTGGCCGACGTAGAACTCCTTGTTCGCGACCTGCACCCAGAAGGCGCGGCCGATCAGCGCGGCGAATGCAAGGAACACGATGATCACGATCAGCCTCGAGCGCCACATGGGCAGGCGCGACGCAAGCATCGGATTCTTGGTCGCGGCCGTGTATGGATCGGCGGGGTGGGTCTTCTTCTTCACGCTCATGCAATGGCCGGGTCGGGCCGCCGAAGGGCGGCAAGTCAGTCTGAATAATGCAATTGTAATAAATGAGTAAACACCGTGTGGGGAAAGTGTGTTCCGGCCCCGTGAAAAAACGTCAAACGGCGCATCGGTCTCACGCGGAAACAGGGGGAGGAAGCGCGCAGCCAAAGCGGGATGTCGATGCCACGGCTGGCGATCAGGGCGCGTGCTCGGCCGCGTGTCGCTCGGCGGCTGCGGATGCCGGTGCCGGTCGATCGCCGCCGTCGACGCAACGTGATCATTTGCCCGGGCCTCGATTATTTCTTTATGCCGGAAAATGAAAAACGCCCCGAAAAGGGGCGTCGTTAATAATGAATATCGAAATGAATATCGCTGATGCTGGAATAAACCCGAAAACCGCAGACGATTTACGTCAATGAATGCTAGCGGGCGACGGAAATAAATTCCCGGTATTCCGGCTGGGTCGTGCAGCGATCGACTTCCTGCAGCCGCCATGCACCGGCGTGATCGCCGGCGAGTACGGCGGGGCCCTGTTCGCGCTGCATCGCATCGAACGACAGTCCCTTCAACTGGCAGACGGCGTTCCCGCTATCGGCCGCGCAGAGCGCCATCGCGCCCTCGACGTCGCGAACCTTGCCCCAGGTCGGAAGATCGATGCCCTGATGTGCCTCGCGCGACCACAGCCCCTCGTCGGTATCGACCCACAGAACCGCGAAGGCATGCCGGGTTGCCGATTCGCTGCCATTAATCCGAATGGTGAGGCGCATTGTGATCGTCTCCTAAAAAAATGACACATTCGACCGTTTTGACTTGATCAGTCTAGATAGACTGGTGTGAAACGCAAGTGTTAATCCGCAATAAATCCGTATTGAGTCTATTGCGGTTTCAGATGAAACGACGTCTGACGATTCGTGGTCATTCCGGAGCGCCATGCAATAGCGGGCGTTACCGGCGATTGCAGTGCCGGCGTACGCATCGATGACGTTCGAGACATGGGATGACATGGCCGCGGGGCGCGTCGATCTGTCGCGCGCGGTCGGCCATCAAAGTCGGCACCGGCGGATGCGACATGACGCAGTCCGGGCGTCGCCCGGCCGGATGTTTCAGCGTGTTGACGGCGCGGCCGGCACGACACACTCCGACAATCGCGTACAAATCGGCACACTTTCACGAAACTTTCGGGACAGACTTGCATACGGTCGGGCCCCACACTGGGAACATCCCGATCCCGTGCCGCGGACGCCCGTCCGCGGCGGCTGCCGCCGCCTCGTGCCAGAGACGCGATCGACGTGATCGCAGGCCGCATGCCCGATCGGGACTGCCAGGGCGCGCGTCAGCCCCGGCCCGGCCGGCGAGCCGTGCGCAGTCCGCAACCGCGGGCGCCGCGCCGCCCGGCCGATTCTTCGAAGGAGACTATCGTGCTGATCTGGAAAACCGCGTTGTCGCTCAACTGGCGCACGAGCCTCGTGTCGCCGGCCAGCGCACCGGTCGCGGCGGCGAACGTCGAACGGCTGGTGTTGACCGGCGCGACCGGCTTCATCGGCAGTACCGTGCTGGCGGCGCTCGTCAATGCAGGGCTGCTCGAACGCATCGTGTGCGTCGTGCGTGCACAGGATCGCGGCCACGCCGTCGCGCGGCTGCGCGAAGCGGCGCTGCGTGCGGGGCTCGCCCCGTACTGGGCGTCGCGCCTGACCGAGGCGAACGTGATCGTCGGCGCGCTCGGCGACGTGTGGCACGGCGCCGATGCACCGCGCCTCGCCGGCGCGACGCACGTGATTCACTGCGCCGGCCATGCCTCGCCGGCCGACGGCGCGCACCTGCGGGCCGACATCGCCGATGCCGTGCATTTCGCCGAACGCTTCGCGCGCGCGCCGCGCCTGCAGCGCTTCGTGTACGTCGGCACGGCCTATGCGCATGCGGGCCGCGGTGGCATCGTGCAGGAACAGACGACGGGCGATGTGGCGGACGACACGGCGCCCGACGACGACGGCCTGCCGGGCGCGGTACTCGCGGCCGGCTACCTGCATGCGAAGGCCGAAACCGAACAGCGCCTGCGCGCGCTCGGGCTGCCGCTCGTCGTCGTGCGACCGTCGCATGTGGTCGGCCACACGGTGCTCGGCACACGGCCCGCGCCGAATTCGTTCTGGATGTTCCGGCTCGCGCACGCCGCGCGCCGCTTCACCGCCCGGCCGATGACGCGCATCGACATCGTGTCGGTGGACGACGTGGCGCGCGCGACGATGCTGCTGGCCGTGAAGCCGACGCTCGCGCACGACGTCTATCACGTGTCGGCCGGCGACGAGGCGCCGCAGGTGGCGCAGATCGTGCGTGCGATGGACGAGGCGGCGGGGATGACGGGGGCGCCGCGCTACGCGGCGTGCGCGCCGGCCGAATTGCCGCTCGTGGTGCGCGACGTGCTCGGGCGCCCCGATCCGGCACTCGAGCGTGTGATCGGCCGTGCGCTGCAGCGCTGCGGGGAATTCGCGACGGTCGATCGCGTGTTCGATAACCGCCGCGTGCGCGACGAAATCGATTTCGAACCGTTGCCGTTCATCGATTACGTCGAAGAATGCATGCGCACGTCGCGCGGCGTGGCCGTGACCGAACTGATGCGCGGCGCGTTGCACTGACTGCCCGCACCAGAGCGGTGCCCGTTCCCGCGCATGGCGGGAGCGGGCGCCGCCATCACGCGTTGCCGCCGAGTTCGATGAGCCGGTCGAGCGCGCGGTAGATATCTTCCAGGCCGTCCTGGCCGAACCGCGATTCGAGCTGCCGGTACTGCTCGTCGATCCGCGGGCCGATTTCCGTCACCAGTTTCCTGCTTTGCGGCGTCAGGCTGACCAGCAGCCGGCGCTGATCTTCCTGCGCGCGCGTGCGCGTGATCAGGCCGTCGCGCTCCATCCGTTCCAGCACGCCCGTGAGGCTCGGGCTCAGGATGCAGCAGCGCCTGGCGATCTGTCCCGCTTCGAGCGCATGCGCCGGTTCGCCGTCGAGCACGCGGATGATCCGCCATTGCTGTTCGGTCAGCGCGAATTCCTTGAGAATGGGGCGAAACAGACCCATCAGCGTTTCGCGGGCCTCGAGCAGCAGCATGGCCAGGTTGCGATGGTCGAGCGTACGGTTCATCGGGGTGGGTAAAGGGCGGGGACGCATCAATCTTAACAGCCGAAGGTGATGAATTTCGCATCTCAGGGTAATCGAGGTTGCCAGCGCCCGATTGTTTACTTAAGATATTAACTATTGACGATGCGCCGCGACGCGCGGCAGGGGAATGACGCATGGAGCTGTCTTGCACGACCGCCACGGCGCCGCCGTTGCCGGTCGCCATCGGTACCGTCTACGGCGCGCTGCTCAACGAGCGCGCGGCGCTCGACGCGCTCGGCGATGCCGTGAACGCACCGCCTTACGGCCGCCCGCCGCAGGCGCCGATCCTTTATATCAAGCCCGCCAACACGCTTGCGGCCGACGGCTCGGCCGTCGTCGTGCCGGCCGGCGTCGATGCGCTGGAGATCGGCGCGTCGGTGGCCGTCGTGTTCGCCCGGCGCGCGACGCGCGTCCCGGCCGCGCAGGCGCTCGACTACGTGCACGGCTTCACGCTCGCGAGCGACGTGTCGGTGCCGCATCCCGATTACTACCGTCCGGCCGTGCGCTTCAAGTGCCGTGACGGCTTCTGCCCGCTGGGTCCGGCCATCGTGCCGGCTGCCGCCCTTGGCGACGTCGACGCGATCGGCCTGACCGTGCGGATCGACGGCGAGTCGGCGGTGTCCGCGTCGACCGCCACGCTGATTCGCCCGGTGCGCGACCTGATCGCGGACGTGACGGCTTTCATGTCGTTCGACGCGGGCGACGTGCTGTTGCTCGGCGTCGCGGGCGGCGCACCGCGCGCCCGTGCGGGCAGCACGATCGAGATTTCGGCCGCCGGCATCGGCACGTTGCGGCATACGCTGATTGCGGAGGAAGCACGATGAAGACGGCGCGCGTGATCTACAACGGCGCACTGCATGCGGCCGAACCGGCCGGCGACGGCATGATCCGCCTCGATACGGGGCGCGTGGTCGCCGAGGACGGGGTGTCGTGGCTGCCGCCCGTCGCGCCGCGCACGACGTTCGCACTCGGCCTGAACTACGCCGACCACGCGAAGGAACTCGCGTTCAAGGCGCCGAGCGAGCCGCTGATCTTCCTGAAGGGGCCGAACACGTTCATCGGCCACCGGTCGCGCACCGTGCGTCCGTCCGATGCGACGCACATGCACTACGAGTGCGAACTGGCCGTCGTGATCGGCCGGCCCGCGCGCAACGTGAGCCGCGCGCAGGCGCTCGACTACGTGGCCGGCTACACGGTCGCGAACGACTACGCGATCCGCGACTATCTCGAGAACTACTACCGCCCGAACCTGCGCGTGAAGAACCGCGACACCTGCACGCCGCTCGGGCCGTGGTTTGTCAGCCGCGACGAGATCGGCGATGCGGGCAACCTGATGCTGCGCACGACCGTGAACGGCCAGGAGACGCAGCGCGGCAGCACGCGCGACATGATTTTCGACGTGCCGGCGCTGATCGAGCACATCAGCGGCTTCATGACGCTCTCGCCGGGCGACCTGATCCTGACCGGCACGCCCGAGGGGCTGGCGGACACGAAGCCGGGCGACGAGGTCGTGACCGAGATCGAAGGGATTGGCCGGCTCGTGAACACGATCGTCGGCGAAGCAGACTACTATCGCGCCGGCTGAGCCCGTCGCCCAAGGAGAGCACATGACCATCAAGCACTGGATCGGCGGCCGCGAAGTCGAGAGCCGCGAGACCTTCACGACGCTGAACCCCGCGACGGGCGAAGTCATCACCGACGTCGCGTCGGGCGGCGAGGCCGAGGTCGACGCGGCCGTGCGCGCGGCGAAGGAAGCCTTCCCGAAATGGGCGAACACGCCTGCCAAGGAGCGCGCGAAGCTGATGCGCAAGCTCGGCGAGCTGATCGAAAAGAACGTGCCGATGCTCGCGGCGCTTGAGACGCAGGACACGGGCCTGCCGATCGCGCAGACGAGCAAGCAGCTGATTCCGCGTGCGTCCGAGAACTTCAACTTCTTCGCGGAAGTGTGCGTGCAGATGAACGGTCGCACGTATCCGGTTGACGACCAGATGCTGAACTACACGCTGTACCAGCCGGTCGGCGTGTGCGCACTGGTGTCGCCGTGGAACGTGCCGTTCATGACGGCCACGTGGAAAACGGCGCCGTGCCTCGCGCTCGGCAACACGGCCGTGCTGAAGATGTCGGAGCTGTCGCCGCTGACGGCCGACCAGCTCGGCCGGCTCGCGCTCGAAGCCGGCATCCCGCCCGGCGTGCTGAACGTCGTGCAGGGCTACGGCGCAACGGCCGGCGACGCGCTCGTGCGCCACCCGGACGTGCGTGCGGTGTCGTTCACCGGCGGCACCGTCACCGGCAAGCGGATCATGGAGCGTGCCGGTCTCAAGAAGTATTCGATGGAGCTCGGCGGCAAGTCGCCGGTGCTGGTCTTCGACGACGCCGATTTCGATCGCGCGCTCGACGCGTCGCTGTTTACGATCTTCTCGATCAACGGCGAACGCTGCACCGCCGGTTCGCGGATCTTCGTGCAGCGCACGATCTACGACCGCTTCGTGCAGGAATTCGCGCGTCGCGCGAACAACCTGGTGGTCGGCGATCCGGCCGATCCGGCCACGAATCTCGGCGCGATGATCACGCGCCAGCACTGGGAGAAGGTGACGGGCTATATCCGCATCGGCGAGCAGGAAGGCGCGCGCGTGGTCGCGGGCGGCGCGGACAAGCCGGCAGGGTTGCCCGACCATCTGCGCAACGGCAACTTCGTGCGTCCGACCGTGTTCGCCGACGTCGACAACCGGATGCGCATCGCGCAGGAAGAGATCTTCGGGCCGGTCGCCTGCATCATCCCGTTCGAGGACGAAGACGAAGGGCTGCGGCTCGCGAACGACACGGCGTACGGTCTTGCGTCGTACATCTGGACGCAGGACGTCGGCAAGGTGCATCGTCTGGCACGCGGGATCGAGGCCGGGATGGTGTTCGTAAACAGCCAGAACGTGCGCGACCTGCGCCAGCCGTTCGGCGGCGTGAAGGAATCGGGTACCGGGCGCGAGGGCGGCGAGTACAGTTTCGAGGTGTTCGCGGAGATCAAGAACGTGTGCATCTCGATGGGTTCGCATCACATCCCGCGCTGGGGCGTGTGACGGGCGCGGGGCGCCTCGCCACTCGAAAGAATCATGGAGACTTAACGATGGGCAAACTGTCCCTCGCCGCGAAGATCACGCACGTGCCGTCGATGTACCTGTCGGAACTGCCCGGCAGGCATCACGGCTGCCGTGAAGCGGCGATCCGCGGCCACCAGCTGATCGGCGAGCGCTGCCGCGCGCTCGGCGTCGACACGATCGTCGTGTCGGACGTGCACTGGCTCGTCAATGCCGGCTATCACGTGAACTGCAATGCGCGGTTCTCGGGCATCTACACGAGCAACGAGCTGCCGCATTTCATTCGCGACATGGAGTACGCGTATCCGGGCAACCCGGCGCTCGGCCGGCTGATCGCCGAGACGGCCAGCGCGCGTGGCGTCGCGACGCGCGCGCACGAGATCGACAGCCTCGAACTCGAATACGGCACGCTCGTGCCGATGCGCTACATGAACGCCGACCAGCATTTCAAGGTCGTGTCGATCGCCGGCTGGTGCATGTGGCATCAGCTCGACGAAAGCCGCCGCTTCGGCGAGGCGCTGCTCGAAGCGATCGAGAAGAGCGATTCGAACGTCGCGTTCCTCGCGAGCGGCTCGCTGTCGCACCGCTTCAACGACAACGGCAGCCCCGAGGAATCGATCCACCAGATCAGCCGCGAATTCTTCCGGCAGGTCGACCTGCGCGTGGTCGAGCTGTGGAAGCAGGGCGATTTCAAGACCTTCTGCGCGATGCTGCCCGAGTACAACACGCACTGCCACGGCGAAGGTGGCATGCACGACACGGCGATGCTGCTCGGATTGCTCGGCTGGGACCGCTACGACAAGCCCGTCGAGATCGTCACCGACTATTTCGCGAGTTCGGGCACCGGGCAGATCAACGCGATCTTCCCGCTGGCCTGAGGGCTGCGGCCCGCCAAGCAATCGAATCCGACCGGAGATTTGCCATGCCTCACATCGTCGTCGAATACACCGCGAACATCCGCGACGACGCGCGCATTCCCGCGCTGCTGCGCACGATCAACGCGACGCTGATCGCGCAGGACGGCGTGTTCCCGACCGGCGGCATCCGTTCGCGCGCGATCGAGCTGCAGGACTACTGCGTTGCCGACGGCACTGAGGACGATGCATTCGTCCACGTGACGCTGAAGATCGGCTCGGGCCGCACCGACGCACAGAAGAAGGCCGCGTGCGACGCGCTGTTCGACGCGATCAAGGCGCATTTCGCCGAGCTGTACGCGAAACGCTACCTCGCGCTGTCGATGGAACTGACCGAGTTCAGCGAAAGCGGCTCGTACAAGCACAACAACATCCACGCCCGCTACAAGCGGGCCGGCTGAACCCCATTCCCGATCCGACCATGCTCGAACCCGCCATCATCGACCAGCTCGCGCAGCGTCTGCACGACGCCGAACGCGAGCGCAAGCAGATCCGCCAGATCTCGCTCGACCATCCCGACATCACGATCGACGACGCGTATGCGATCCAGCGCGCGTGGGTGACCCTCAAGCTCGCGGAAGGCCGCACGCTGAAAGGGCACAAGATCGGCCTCACGTCGAAGGCGATGCAGAACTCGTCGCAGATCGACGAGCCCGACTACGGTGCGCTGCTCGACGACATGTTCTTCGCGGACGGCGGCACGATCCCGACCGGCCGCTTCATCGTGCCGCGCGTCGAGGTCGAGCTTGCGTTCGTGCTGGGCAAGCGGCTGTCGGGCCCGAACTGCACGATCTTCGACGTGTACGATGCGGTCGATTACGTCGTGCCCGCGCTCGAGATCATCGACGCGCGCAGCCAGTCGATCGACCCCGATACGAAACGGCCGCGCAAGGTGTTCGATACGATCGCCGACAACGCGGCGAACGCGGGTGTCGTGATCGGCGGCCGGCCCGTGAAACCGCAGGACGTCGACCTGCGCTGGGTCGCGGCGATCATGTCGCGCAACGGCGTGGTCGAGGAAACGGGCGTCGCGGCCGGCGTGCTGAACCATCCGGCGAACGGCGTCGCGTGGCTCGCGAACCGGCTGTCACGCTTCGACGTCGCGCTGGAACCCGGGCAGATCGTGCTCGGCGGTTCGTTCACGCGGCCGTGCGCGGCGCGATCGGGCGACACGTTCAGCGTCGACTACGGTCCGCTCGGGACGATCCAGTGCTACTTCGAGTGAGGTGAGCGAACGATGCAGATTCCGTCGAATGTGTTCAAGGCCGCGCTGGCGCGCGGCGACGCGCAGGTCGGGCTGTGGCTCGGGCTCGCGAATCCGTACAGCGCCGAAGTCGTCGCGGGCGCCGGTTTCGACTGGCTGCTGATCGACGGCGAGCATGCGCCGAACACGGTGCCGACGATCCTCGCGCAACTGCAGGCGATCGCGCCGTACCCGTCGCATCCGGTCGTGCGCGTGCCGTGGAACGATCCGGTGATCGTCAAGCAGGTGCTCGATCTCGGTGCGCAGACGCTGCTCGTGCCGATGGTGCAGAGCGCGGACGAAGCGCGCGCGGCCGTGGCGGCGACGCGATACCCGCCGCACGGCATTCGCGGCGTCGGCAGCGCACTGGCGCGCGCGTCGCGGTGGAATCGCGTGGGCGATTACCTGCATCGCGCGAACGACGAAATGGCCGTACTCGTGCAGGTCGAGACGCGCGCGGGGCTCGATGCGATCGATGCGATTGCGCGCGTCGAAGGCGTCGACGGCGTGTTCATCGGGCCGGCTGACCTGGCCGCCGATCTCGGGCATCTCGGCAATCCGGGACACCCGGACGTGCAGGCCGCGATCGACGGTGCGATCCGGACGATCAAGGCAGCCGGCAAGGCGCCGGGGATTCTGAGTGCGGATGAAGTGGCCGCGCGGCGTTATCTGGAAGCGGGTGCGCTGTTCGTCGCGGTCGGGGTCGATACGACGCTGCTGGCGAGAAGCGCGGAGCGGTTGGCCGCGCAGTTCAAGGGGAACGGCGGCGAGGCGGTGAAGAAGGGCGACGGGACGTATTGAACGAAGCGGCGGCGGGCGACGGTTGTCGGGAGCCTATCCGACATATCAGTAAGTGGGCCGCGACCGTCCACACCTGCCGTCGGTTGCAGCTATCCCTCAGCTCGTCGCCCCGCCTCCAAATACCTTCCCGGCGTCGTCCCCAACGCCCGCCGGAACATGTCGATGAACGCGCTCACATTGTCGTACCCGAGATCGAGTGCAATCGTCGTCACCGGCACGTCATCCGCGATTCTCTCCAGCGCCCGCAGCAGCCGGGCCTGCTGACGCCACTGCGCGAACGTCAGCCCCGTCTCGGCGACGAAGCGGCGGCTCATCGTCCGCGCACTGATGCCGGCCCATTCGGCCCATTCCTCCAGGCGTCGGTTGTCCGCGAGATTCGTGGCCAGCGCATCGGTAATCTTGATGAGCCGCGAGTCCTGCGGCCGCACCAGCCCCAGCGCCTCGACTTCCGACGACGCGATTTCATCGAGGATCACGTCGGCGATCCGCGTCTGCGCGGCATCCAGTTCCGAATCGCCCCAGCTGGCCGCGCGCTGCACGGCTTCGCGCAACAGCGGCGTCGTGCGGATCGCGCGCGGCGTAGCCGGCAGTGTCGCGCAACGCGCTTCGGCGACGAACGCAGACCAACCGGCAATCGGCCCGAACGAACGCAGCGAATGCCGGCAATGCGGCGGAATCCAGATCGCATGAATCGCCGGCACGACCCAGTCCTGATCGTCGAGACCGATCGTCAGCAGCCCGCTCAGCGCGCCGACAAGCTGGCCGCGCGCATGCGCATGCGGCGGCGTGATGCGCGGGTCGCGTTGCGACAGCACGGCGGCGACGACAAACGGGCCATCGTCGGATGTGATGAATCGGGCGGGCAGGAGCGGATCGGACATGGCCGGATATCGGTATCGAATGGCGGTTATACCGGAGATCGGCCGGCTTCGCACGCCTACACTGCGTCCATCGATGACAACCGGAGTACGACGCGATGCGAGCCGAACAGATGCTTCCCGACCATGCCGACCAGATTGAAAACGGCGGAACGACGATCCGCAAGGGGACTGTCGGCGCATTCCTGGTCAACGCGCGTGTGCTGACCGACCCGAACGCGGCACCCGCCGACCGGGCGCGCGCGGAGGCCGACGCGATCGACGCGTTGCCCGCGCTGCGGGCGCTCGGCCTGTTCGACGTGCTGGAAGTGCGCGATCTCGCACTGCGCGCGTGGCTCGACGCACGCTGATGCGCGCCGGAACCGTCGATCGAGATCCCCGAATCAAGGAGTCACCATGAAAGCAGCAGTCGTGACGGGCGCAGGCGAGCGTCCCGTTCATATGGAATTCGATGCGCCGCGCGCGATGGCAGGCCACAGCCTGATCGACGTGACGGCGTCCGCATTGAGCCGGATCGCCCAGGCGCGTGCATCCGGCAAGCACTACTCGTCGGGCGCGCGCTATCCGTTCGTCGTCGGCGTCGACGGCGTTGGCCGCCTCGACGATGGTCGACGCGTTTACTTCTTCGGCGCTCCCACGCCGTTCGGCGCGATGGCCGAGCGCACGATCGCGCCCGATACGCAGTGCGTGCCGCTCCCGGACACGCTCGACGACGTCACGGCCGCGGCGATCGCGATTCCGGGGATGTCGTCGTGGGCGGCGCTGACCGAACGCGCGCGGCTTGTCGCGGGCGAGACGGTGCTCGTCAATGGCGCGACGGGTACGTCGGGGCGGCTGGCGGTGCGGATCGCGAAGCATCTCGGCGCCGCGAAGGTGATCGCGACGGGCCGCAACGCGGCTGCGTTGCAGGCGTTGCTGAATGCCGGTGCGGATGCCGTCGTGTCTTTGCAGCAGGACGATGCGCATCTGGCGCGTGCGCTCGAACCGCACTTCCGTGAAGGCGTGGATGTCGTGCTTGATTATCTGTGGGGGGCCAGCGCGCAGGCGCTGCTGGTTGCCGCCGCGAAGGCGACGCCCGATGGCCGCCGGCTGCGTTTCGTGCAGATCGGCTCGATCGGCGGCGCGGACGTGCTGCTGCCGGGCGCCGTGTTGCGGGCGACGGCAATCGAGCTGATGGGGAGTGGCATCGGCAGTGTGTCGCTGCCGCGCTTGCTGGCGTCGGTGCGCGGTGTGTTCGACGCGGCCGGGCCGGCGGGCCTGGCGATCGACACGCGCACGGTGCCGCTGTCGGATGTCGACGAACACTGGAGCGATACGAACAGTCTCGTGCGTCCGGTGTTCACGATGCGCGGCGACTGAGCGGCAAGCGAGCCGCCGCCTGCCGGACATTGCCCGATGGTCGAGCCGCGCGGCGACATTCGGTCATTCGTCGTCGTGCCGCCGCGCGTCGGGTAAAAGGGCGACACCGGGCGACAGACGCCGGTCGTCACCCATCGCGGTGGACTCAGAACCGCTGCTGAATCCCCGCCGTGACACCGACCTGCGTGGTGCCGTATCCCGCGAAATCGCGCGACACGCCGACCTTCTGGTCGTGTTTCGCGATCGCGAACGCGCCGGCCGCATACAGCACCGTGCGCTTCGACAGTGCGTAGTTCGCGCGCATCGACACCAGCGTCGGATCGGCATCGCTGCCGCCCTTGATGTTCTGGTGATAGACGGCCGCGATCAGCGAGAACGCCGGCGTGAACTGGTACGAACCGCCGAGCCAGACCATGTCGCTCAACTGGTTCGCCGCCGTGGTGTGGAACGTGCGCTTGTAGTTGCGATAGCCGGCCATCGTCTTCAGGTTGCCGAAGTCGTAGCTCAGGCCCGCGTGGATGCCCTGGATGTAGTTGACGGTATCGGCCGGCGTGACGCTGTCGGCCGCGCCGTTTTGCCGGTCGAACGTGACGACCGCCGCGAACGGGCCTTTCTCGTAGCCGACCGCGACGTCGTATTTCGAGCTGGTCTTCATGCTGCCCGGCACGTTGCCGAAGCCGTACATCGCGCCGAACTTGAAGCCGCTGAACTCGCCGTCGTAGCGCACCGCGTTCGACGAGCGCGTGAACATGCCGTCCTTGCGGCCGCCCGTCGCCATCGACGACGTGGCCCACGAGTAGTTCTGCGCGTAACCCATCGGGTCGAACGGCAGCATGTAGTCGTACGTGACGGTGTAGTTGCGGCCGAGCGTCAGTTCGCCCCATTTGCTTTTCAGGCCGACCGTCGCGCGGCGCGCGAAGATCGAGTCGGGGCCGTCGTCGAACGCGCCGTTCGCGAGGTCGATCCCGCTTTCGAGGCGGAACACGGCCTTCAGCCCGCCGCCGAGATCCTCGACGCCGCGCAGGCCCCAGCGCGACGTGTTCTTGTTGCCCGACTTGAGCTTGACCGAACTGCCGCCTTCCGGCGCCGCGTGGTTCGTGTATTCGATGCCGGCGTCCATGATCCCGTACATCGTGACCGACGACTGCGCGTGCGCGGCGCCTGCCGCGAGGCCGGCGACGGCGGCCGATCCGGTCAGGACGGCGGCGCGAAGGGAACGTTCTGCGCGTGACTTCATTGACGGTGTCTCCTTGATTCTTGTGGGTGGGGTGAAACGGGGGGCGGCGCGCAGCCGGCCGCGGCGAACGCGGGTATGCGTCCGCGGGACAGGCGTGTCATTGCATGGCGGGATGCGCGCGGCGTACAGATGCGGCGGTAGGCGTGCCGCCGCGACCGGGTCAGCCCGCTTTCGCGAACGCCCAGCAGTCGTTGGTCGGGAATTCGATCCAGTGCTTGCCGGCCGCGCGCGGCACGTGGCCGAACGCGCGCAGGCGCATCTCGCCGCAATGGAACAGGTATTCCCAGCGGTCGCCGAGATACATCGACGTGACGAGATCGGCCTGCAGGCGGTTCGCGCCCGGGCCGTCGGTGACCTGCACGCGTTCGAGGCGGATCACGGCCTGCGCGTCCTGGCCTGGCGCGAACGTGTCGCGGGCGAGTGCCTGCAGTTCCCAGCCGTCGCCGGCGAGCGTCACGCGTTCGCCGTCGACCGCCGCGACGCGCGCGTCGATCCGGTTGTTGCTACCCATGAACTCGGCCGTGTACAGCGAGCGCGGCGCGCCGTACAGCTCGGCCGGCGTGCCTTCCTGTTCAATGCGGCCGTTGCGCAGCAGCAGGATGCGGTCGGACATCGCCATCGCCTCGGTCTGGTCGTGCGTCACGCACAGGGCCGACAGCCCGAGCGACACGATCAGCTCGCGCAGCCACGCACGCGCTTCCTCGCGCAGCTTGGCATCGAGGTTCGACAGCGGCTCGTCGAGCAGGATCACCGGCGGGTTGTAGACGAGCGCGCGTGCGATCGCGACGCGCTGCTGCTGGCCGCCCGACAACTGGTGCGGAAAGCGTTCGGCGAGATGGCCGAGGCCGAGCTGGTCGAGCGCGGCTTGTACGCGGCGCTTCTGTTCGGCAGGCGCTACGCGGCGCAGCTTCAGCCCGTAGCCGACGTTGTCGGCGACGGTGCGGTGCGGCCACAGCGCGTACGACTGGAACACGAGGCCGAGCGAGCGCTGCTCGACGGGCAGGTCGACGCGTTTCGCGCCGTCGAAGAACACGCGGTCGTCGAGCTGGATGCGGCCGTCGGACGGCTGTTCGAGGCCGGCCACCGCGCGCAGCAGCGTGGTCTTGCCGCTGCCCGACGCGCCGAGCAGGCACACGACTTCGCCGGCCTTCAGTTCGAACGACACGCCCTTGAGGATCGGATTGGCGCCGTAGCTGAGATGCAGATCGTCGACGATGAGCTTATCCATGAAGTTTCACTCCGAAGCGCAGGGCCACGCCGAGACCGGCGCCGACCATCGCGATGTTGATGACAGAAAGCGCGGCAACCTGGTCGACGGCGCCGGTCGCCCACAGCGACACGAGCAGCGCGCCGATCACTTCGGTGCCGGGCGACAGCAGGTAGACGGCGGTCGAGTATTCGCGCTCGAAGATCATGAAGATCAGCAGCCACGCGGCGAGCAGGCCGAAACGCACGAGCGGCAGCGTCACGTCGAGCGACACGCGGCTGCGGGTCGCGCCGACGCTGCGGCCGGCTTCCTCGAGTTCGGGGCCGACCTGCAGCAGCGCGCTCTGGATGAGCCGCATCCCGTACGCGAGCCACACGACCGTGTACGCGATCCAGATGCTCCACATCGAGTTCTTCAGCTCGCGCAGGCCCGGCACGAACAGGAAGATCCACAGGAACGCGAGACCGGCGAGCAGGCCCGGCACCGCGCGCGGCAGCAGCACGAGGTAGTCGAGCAGCTTGGTCGCCCAGTCGGGGCGGCGGTGGCCGGCGAACGCGACGAGCGAGTAGAAGCCGACCGCGAGCGCACCGCCGATCACGCCGATGCCGAGCGTGTTGACGATCGCGCGCACCAGGTTGTCCTGCTCGAACAGCTCGATGAAGTTCGACAGCGTGAGCACCTCGGCGAGCGCGACGCCTTCGCCCCAGTTGGTCACGAACGCGCGCAGCACGATGCCCGAGATCGGCACGATCACGGTCAGCATCAGCCACAGCGCGACGATCGCGAGCGCGACCCAGCGCCACACGCCGAGCGGCAGTACCGTCGCGCGGCCGGCCTTGCCCTTCACGGTGACGAAGCGGTTCGCGGTCTTCAGCAGGCGGCGCTGCAGCAGCACGAGCGGGAACGTGATCGCGACGATGCACACGGCGACCGCGGCCATCAGGTGATACGACGGCACGCCGAGCTTGTTGGTCAGCTTGTACAGGTAGGTGGCGAGCACGAGGTGGCCTTCCGGATCGCCGAGCACGAGCGGCAGCCCGAACACCTCGAAGCCGAGGAAGAACACGAGCACGCCGGCGAACAGCAGCGCGGGCATCGTCATCGGCAGGCTCACGTCGAGCGCGACGCGGAACGGGCGGGCGCCCGTCACGCGCGCGGCTTCCTCGACGTCCGAGCCGAGATTGCGCAGCGCGGCCGACGAATACAGGTACACGTGCGGCACGTGCGTGAGGCCGACGATCACCGTGATCGCGAAGATCGAGTACACGTTCCAGGGCACGTTCTGCACCCCGAACAGTTCCTTGAACCACACCGAGTAGAAGCCGACCGGGCCGGCGGCGACCACGTAGCCGAACGCGAGCACCATCGGCGACACGAACACGGGCGTGAGCAGCAGCGGTTCGAGCCAGCGGCGGCCGGGCAGGTCGGTGCGCACCATCAGGAACGCGAGGATGCCGCCGAGCGGGATCGAGATGAACAGCATCCCGCCGGCGATGATGAACGAGTTCTTCACGGCCGACCAGAAGTCGGGATCGCTGAAGATGAACCGGAAGCCTTCGATGCCGAGCGTCCTGTTCGCGTCGAAGAACGGCGCGGACAGCAGGCTCTGGAACAGGATGAAGCCGAGCGGCAGTGCGACCGCGATGGTCAGTACCGCGACGACGATCCAGCGCAGCATGCCGGCGAGCGGCTGCAGGCTGTTGACCGGCAGCGCGGGAATCGTGTCGCGCGGGCCGGTGGCGGGCGGAACGGCCGGTGCCGTGCCGCGTGTGCTGGTTGAAAGCATGAGTTCGCCCCTGCGGCCATCCGGATGGCCGCCTCAAGGAAGTCGGTAAGGGGAAGGGGCCGCCCGCGCGATGCGCGGCGGGCGGCCGGTGGTCAGCTGTTCAGCGGATCAGCGCTTGATCGCCTGCTGCCATTGCTTCAGGAAGGCGAGGCGCTTCGACTGGTCGAGATAGACGAGCAGGCCGGTGCCGATCTGGATCGGCTTCAGCGAATCGCCGAGCTCCTTCGACAGGCTCGCGGCCGACGTTTCGCCGGTCACGTCCGCGCGGATCGCGTACAGGTTCGCCTGGTTCGCGATCAGCGTCTGGCCGCGCTTCGACAGCAGGTAGTCGACCCACAGCTTCGCGGCGTTCGGGTTCTTCGCCTTCTTCGACACGGTGGCGAGGCGGCTCACGACCTGCGTGTAGTCCTTCGGAAACACATAGCCGATCGACTTGTCCTTCTTCGCCTTCGCGTAAGCGTACGAACCAATGATGTTGTAGCCGATCAGGTTCTCGCCCGATGAGATGCGCTCCATCATCGCGCCCGTGCTCGATTGCAGCTTCGGGCCGGTCGCGCCGATCGCCTTCACGAGTTCCCACGTGACCTTCTCGTTTACGTGCGCGTCCTGCGTCAGGTAGTTGAAGCCGACGCCCGATTTCTCGATGTCGTAGGTCGTGACCTTGCCCTTGAACTTGTCGGCTTGCGTGGTGAGCAGCTTGATCAGGTCGGCGCGCGTCGTCGGCACTTCGTTCTCGGGGATCAGGCGCTTGTTGTAGACGATCGCGAGCGGCTCGAACGTCGTGCCGTACGCCTGCTTCTGGTATTGCGACCATTGCGGCAGGTTCGGGCTTTCGGGCGAATCGTAGGACGCCATCAGGCCGTCGTTGACGAGCTTGACCTGCAGGTCCATCGCCGAGCTCCACAGCACGTCGGCGCTGGTGCTGCTCGCCGCGTTCTCGCTGATGTAGCGGTTGTACAGCTCGGTACTGTTCATGTCGTTGTACTCGACCTTCACGCCGTACAGGCTTTCGAAGTCCTTGATCAGCGGACGTACGAGGCCCGTGTCGGTCGTCGAGTAGACGATCAGCTTGCCTTCCTTCTTCGCGGCGTCGATTACGCCTTGGTAGTTACCCGGATACCCGGCCGGAACCTGCGCGACGGCGCTGCCGGCGGCAGTGCCCAGGACGATCGCCAGCGCGGCGGCGAGGTGCTTCGGTGCAAACGGCATGTCTTCCTCCAGTTACGCATAGTGTTGTTCGAGTGGAGCGGATGTTAATTGCGGGGCACTTTCAGCCTGCTTTCATTTCTGTTCGCAGTCGCGCTGTTTGTGTCATGGATTTCCCGAGGTCGACGCGGCCGCGGCCGCCGGTGCCGCGGTGCGCGGCACGGTTCGAAAGGGAGGAACGCGGTGCTCGGGCGGGCGCGCAAGCCCGTCACGACGGCGGGCTATGCGCAGGCCGCCAGCAACTTGCCGAGGATCCGGCCGCCATGCCGCGCCTGCGCGGCGGTCAGCGCGGCATACCCGACGACGACACCCGCGTCGCGCCGGGCGCTTCGACAGAATTCGCGAATCGGCTGCAACGCGATGCCGGCCGCGCGGGCCGGTGCGACACAGGCTGCGTCGTCCATGCCGGGCGGCAGCCACAGCACGAAATGAAAGCCCGCGTGTTCGCCGGACACCGCGTACCGTCCGCCGGCGTGCTTCGCCAACTGGTCGAGCACGATGTCGCGACGCTGACGGTACGCGTGCCGCGCGGCGCGCAGGTGCTTCGCAAAATCGCCGTTGGCGATGAAGCGCGCCAGCGCCAGCTGGGGCGCTACGCCGACCGCGCGTGCGGTCGCATGCCACACGGCCGACAGCGCTGGCCGCAGTTCCGCCGGCACGACCATGAAGCCGATACGCAGCCCCGAGAACAGCGTCTTGTTGAACGAGCCGCAATAGATCACGCGATCGCATGCGTCGAGCGATTTCAGCGCGGGCAGCGGGGCGGTCTGGTAGCTGAATTCGCCGTCGTAGTCGTCTTCGATGATCCACGTGCGACTGCGCTGCGCCCAGTCGAGCAGTTCGAGCCGACGCGACACCGACATCGTGACGCCGAGCGGCGCCTGGTGGGCGGGCGTCACATAGGCCGCGCGCGCATCGGGATACCGGTCCAGCGACGCCGTGTCGATGCCTTCCCGATCGACCGGCACGTCGATCACGGTCGCGCCCGCGAGCGTGAAGATCTGCCACGCCGACACGTAGCCGGGATCTTCCATCAGCACCGTCGAGCCGGGCGTGAGCAGCGTGCGCGCGACGAGATCGATCGAATGGCGGATGCCGGTCGTGATGAAGATGTCGCCGGCGTCGCACGGAATGCCGCGGTATTCCCGCAGGTACGCGGCGATTTCGCCACGGAAGCTGTCGACGCCTTGCGCGGGCGTCGCACCAAGGTCGTGCGCCGTCGCGGCAAGCAGGCTCGCGCCGAGCGCCTTCTTCCATTGCTGCATCGGCATCAGGCCGGGATCGGCGAGCCGCGCGACGAACGGGACGCCCGGGCGTACGCCGTGTTCGGGCTCGGCCGCATCCGGCGCGCTTGCCGGCGCGGCGCGTGCAGCGCGGGCATGAGGCTGCGCGACCGCGCGCAGAAAGCTGTCCGGCACCACCGCGCAGACCCGCGTGCCGGACCCTTGCGTGCGTGCGATGTAGCCCTCGGCGCACAGGATGTCGTACGCCGCTTCGACGGTGCCGCGCGCGATGTCCCAGCGCGCGGCCAGCGTCCGGCTCGACGGCAGCGGGCTGTCGGCGGGCAGCAGGCGCTTCAGGATCGCGTCGCGAATCGTGTCGGCGATGCATTCCTGTTTCGACTGCGGGCTGCCGGCCGCCAGCCCGGAAGGGCGCGGCAGGTCCAGCGGAATCGCGGCTTTGCCTCGCGCCATAGTGGTCCAGTCAGTGGTCGATTTAATGGTCCTTCAGCTTATATCACTTTCCCCTTAGATTGCTGTCGACCCCCATCTCTCCGGACCGGAAACGGACTTGCCGCATGAAGACACGTTCATTGCCCCAGCGGGGCTGGTTGTTCCTGTTGATGCTCGTCGTGTGCCTGCCGCGCGTCACGATCGATGCATACCTGCCGTCGCTGCCCGCGATGGCCGATGCGCTGCACGGCACCGACGCGCAGTTGCAGCTCACGCTGACCCTGTACATGGTCGGCTATGCGCTGTCGATGCTGGTATCCGGGCCATTGTCCGACCGCTACGGTCGCCGTCCCGTGCTGCTCGGCGGCCTGTGCGTGTACGTCGTCGCGAGCGCGGCGTGCGCGCTGTCGATCAACATCCCAGCCCTCATCGTCGCGCGCATCTTTCAGGCGCTGGGCGGCTGCATCGGCACGGTGATCGGCCGCGTCATCGTGCGCGAACGCTATCCGGCCGAGACGCAGGCCACGATGCTGGGCCATATCTCGGCCGGCATGGCGCTGTCGCCGGTGGTCGCGCCGCTGGCCGGCAGCGCGATCGCCGAGTGGTTCGGCTGGCGCGGCGTGTTCGGGTGGCTGGCGGCGGGCGGGCTGGTTGCAACCGCGATGGTGCTGCGTTATTTGCCCGAGACGCGCGAACGCGATGTGCAGCCAGCGTCCGGCCCGGGGCTCCTGCGGACTTACGCCGGCCTGTTGCGCGAACGCCGTTTCCTGCGCTATTCGCTGGCCATCAGCTTCGTCTACTGCACGTACTATCCGTTCATTGCGGAATCGTCGACGCTGTTTCAGCGGCAGATCGGCGTGTCCGGCCCGGTCTATGCGGCGATCTTCGGCGTGACCGTGCTCGGCTACCTGATCGGCTCGAGCGCGTTCGCGCGGACCAGCACGCGCTGGAAGCCCGATTCGGTCATCGCGGCGGCGGCCGTCGTCAATCTGGCCGGCGCCACCGTGCTGTGGATCGGCGGCACGATCGCCCCGACGGCCGTAGCGGCCCTGGTCGTGCCGATGTTCGTCGTGATGATCGCCGTCGGGATCGCGATTCCGGCGTGCCAGTTCGCGGTGATGCAGCCGTACACGAAGATCGCCGGCACGGCGTCGGGGCTGTTCTTCTTTATCCAGATGGCGATCACGGCCGCGTGCGGCGGCGTGCTGGCATCGCTGTCGGACGGTACCGCGCGCCCGATGATCGTCGTCACGGCCGGCGCGAGCGTCGCGTTCGCCGCGGTGGTGGTCGGCTTTCGCGAGCGGCGCGTGACCGGCGATACGCGCTTCACGCCGGGTAGCCGTTCCGCTGCCGAGCGCTGAGCGGCAGCCGGCGAGGCGGCGCGCGGCGGCTTGGCGGCCCCCGCGCAACCCGTGTTTCCGCGAGGCGTCGGCATGGAAAGGATCATGTAATGTAGCGGCCTGTCGCTGACCTTACCGGAATCCCCATGCGTGTGCTGCTCGTCGAAGACAATCCGAACCTGGCCCAGTCGCTGAACGACGCGCTGAGCGCCGCGCGCTTCGCGGTCGATCACATGGCGGACGGCGAGGCGGCGGACCACGTGCTGCGCACGCAGGATTACGCGCTGGTGATCCTCGATCTCGGGCTCCCCAAGCTCGACGGGCTGGAGGTGCTGCGGCGGCTGCGCGCGCGCCGCAACCCGGTGCCGGTGCTGATTCTCACCGCGCACGGGTCGGTCGAGGACCGCGTGAAGGGGCTCGATCTCGGCGCCGACGACTATCTCGCGAAGCCGTTCGAGCTGACCGAACTGGAAGCGCGCGCCCGCGCGCTGATCCGGCGCAGCCTCGGCCACGAGCATTCGCGTGTCGAGTGCGGGCCGCTTTCGTATGACAGTATCGACCGCAGCTTTCATCTCGCGGGCGAGCCGCTGTCGCTCACGCCGCGCGAGCGCTCGGTGCTCGAGGTGCTGATCCTGCGCAACGGCCGCGCGATCAACAAGGACACGCTGTCGGAGAAGATCTTCGGGCTCGACGAGTCGGTCAATGCCGATGCGATCGAGATCTACGTGTACCGGTTGCGGAAGAAGCTCGAAAACACGGGTGTCGCGATCGTCACGTTGCGCGGGCTCGGTTATCTGCTGGAAGCGAAGGCGGAGACGGCCGAGTGAACCGCCCCAACGCGCACTTGCCTTGCATGGGACCGGAATTCCCCGCTGCGCCCCTTCGGGCGGTCCGGCGGGAGGCATGATGCCCCGCCCGAACCTGCGCACGCAGGTCGCGCTGTGGCTGCTGCTGCCGCTGCTCGGGCTGCTCGCGCTCGACTCGTGGCTCACGTACCAGCGCGCGATGAGCGCCGCGCACGTCGCGTTCGACCGTACGCTGTCGTCGTCGCTGAAGTCGATTCGCGAAGGCGTGCGGCTCAACGACGGCGAGATCGAGGTCGACCTGCCGTATCTCGCGCTCGAAATGCTCGAATCGAGCGACGGCGGCAAGATCTACTACCTGATCCGCGAAGACAACGGCCACACGATCACCGGCTATCCGGACCTGCCGCTGCCGCAGGGACGCGACGCGGGCGACGGCGCGCTGTTCGTCACGCGCTACTACGACGTCGTCTATCGCGGCGAGCAGTTGCGGATGGCCGCGCTGCGCATCCCGGTGCACGACGTGCCGACCGCGCAGTCGCGCATCGTGTGGGTGATGGTCGGCGAGACGATCGAGGCGCGCCAGGCGCTCGCACGCGAGATCCTGGTCGGGTCGCTGCTGCAGGAAGGGCTGCTGGTCGTGCTCGCGCTCGGGATCGTGTGGCTCGGCGTCGGGCGCGGGCTGCGGCCGCTGAACCGGCTGTCGGCCACCGTCGCCGCGCGCAGCGAGGACGACACGACACCGCTCGACACCGGTGCGATGCCGAGCGAACTGGCGCCGCTCGTCGATTCGATCAACCAGTACATCGGCCGCACGCAGCGGATGCAGGTCGCGCGGCGCCGCTTCTTTGCCGATGCGGCCCATCAGTTGAAGACGCCGCTCGCGGCCGTGCAGGCCGGCGTCGAGCTCGCGCTGCGGCCCGACGAGCAGCCGCGCGCGAACGGGCATCTGCGGCGCGCGAACGGCGCGGTGCGGCAGGCCGCGAAGATCGTCCAGCAACTGCTGTCGCTGTCGCGGCTCGATTCGGACAGCGGCCATGCGGTCGCGCACAAGCCGGTCGAACTGCACCGGCTCGCGCGCAGCGTGACGCTCGACTGGTCGCCGGTCGCCCGTGCGCGCGACATCGATCTCGGCTTCGAGCACGAGGCCGACGTCGACGTGCTCGGGCAGTCCGATCTGCTCGGCGAGATGATCGGCAACCTGATCGACAACGCGATCCGCTATGCGGGCGACCATGCGGTGATCACGGTGCGCGTGTCGCGCGACGGCGAGCACGCGCGGCTCGACGTGATCGATAACGGGCCGGGCATTCCGGTGGACGAACGCGACGCGGTGTTCGAGCGCTTCCATCGCGGCAGCAAGACGCAGACGGTCGAAGGGACGGGGCTCGGGCTGTCGATCGTGCGGGAGATCGCACGCGTGCATCAGGGCGGCGTGACGCTCGCCGATGCGGCCGGTGGCGGGCTGGTCGTGACGATCCGGCTGCCGGTGGTGGTGACCGAGCCGGTGCCGCGCGCCGCATGACGACGCAGCAAGCGGCGGCTTCCCGACGGTGAGGTGACAGGGTGTCGTCAGTGCGGTTCAGTCGCCGAACCCGATCTCCGCTTCGACCGGCTGACCGATCTCCAGCCACGCACCGGCGCCTTCGACGACGATCGCATTGATGCCGAAGGTCAGCGCGTCGTCGTAGTTCGGGTTCGCGCGATAGCCCTGCATCGTGTCGGTCGGCTCGTGCGGCCAGGCGGGATCGGGCGCGCCGGTGGCCTGGTCGATCGTCGGCATCGGGCAGCGCGTGCACAGCTTCACGAGGCGAAGCCGCACGGGCGTTTCGCCATGGGTGTCGAGGTGTTCGACGAAATCCTCTTCGTACGCATCGAGATTCGACACGACGATGTTCGGGCGGAAGCGGTTCATCGGAATCGCCGGCGCGCCTTTTGCGGCGAGCCGCGCGTTCAGGTCGTCGAGCGACGACTGGCCGATCACGAGCAGCGGATAGCCGTCCGAGAACTGCGTATGCGTATCGATCTCGCCGGTCCATTTGCGGTTGCAGCCACGGCGTGAGCCGGACCCGAAGCGCGCGAGCTTCGTCGGCGTGCCGAGGTAGTCGGTGAGCCACGCGGCCGTTTCGGCACCCGTGTCGATCGCGTCGACGGTATCGCGCCAGACGGTCGCGGCCATTTTCGGCGTCGCGGGCGTTGCGTCGCCGTCGAGCGGCGTGCGGAGTTCCGGCATGCCCGGCGCGTTCAGCACGAGCGCATCGCTGTCGAGCGCCGTGCGGATCAGTGCGAGGCGCGGGTGCGTGCGCTGCGTGATCATCTGCCCGTCGGGATCGGTGATCAGCCAGTGGCGGTCATACGCGAGGCCCGTTTCGAGCAGTTGCGCCCGCGTGAGCGCGATGCCGGCGCAGGATTTGATCGGGTAGACGAAGAGTTCGGTGATGGCTGGCATGACGCTGGCTGAACGCAGGATGGTCGAATCGCGATTGTGCCAGATCGTGCCGAAGCCGTTGGAGCGGTTGCACGCTGCCGTGCGGCTGTTCAGGCGAGCGGAAAACCCGTGTCGAACGTCGTGCGGACGTCGAGCGGCTGGCGCAGCAGCCCGGCCTTCAGGTAGAAGTCCGCCGTGCGCTGCTGTTCGGCGATCACCGTTGCGTCGATCGGCAGCCAGCGCGTGTTGCGGCGCTCGAACTGCAGCTTCGCGGCGGCCGGCGGAATGCCGATGATGCGCGCGAGCGCCGCCGAGTATGCGTCGGCATGCCGGTACGACCATGTCTGCGCGCGCACGACGCGCCGCAGGAAATCGTGCAGCACGTCGCGCTTCGATGCGATCGCCGCGTCGGTCGCCGCAAGATAGCTGAGGCCTGACCAGAGCCCCCGGCCGTTGACCAGCACGCGTGCGCGGCCGCTCGTTTCGGCAAGCGCCGTGTAGGGCTCCCAGGTCGCCCATGCGTCGATCGAACCGGTTGCGAGCGCAAGCATCGTGTCGGCCGGCGGCAGGAAGCGGAACGACACGGCATCCGGCGGCAGGCCGGCCGCGTCGAGCGCCTTCAGCGTGACGAAATGGCCGATCGAGCCGCGCGTGGTGCCGATGCGCTTGCCCTTCAGGTCGGCCGCGCCTTTCAGCGCGGCGTCGGGCTGCACGAGCACAGCGGTGCCGTACGGATCGGAACGGTTCGCGCCGATCACCTTGATGCGCGCGCCCGATGCGAGCGCGAAGATCACCGGCGCGTCGCCGATCGGCCCGCAGTCGACGGCCGCCGCGTTCAGCGCTTCGGCGAGCGGTGCGGCGGCCGGAAACTCGGTCCACGCGATGTCGTACGCGAGGCCGTTCAGTTCGCCGGCCGCTTCGAGCAGCGCGCGCAGCCCGCCTTTCTGGTCGCCGGCGCGCAGCAGCGGCCGTGCGCCCGATTGCGCGCGCAGCGCGACAGGCGCCGCGGCGATCATGGCGAGGGCGCTCGCTTGCGCGAGGAAATGGCGTCGGGTCGGATTCATCGTCTAGTTCGGTCAGGGGAAAGGTTCGGGGAGTCAATGCGGAAGCCCGGCCTGCACGTCGCGCACGGGTTCCGTGTCGACGCGCAGCAGCAGGGCGGTCAGCGCGTCGCCGCCGGCGGCCGGCGTGGCGGGTCGTGCAGCCGCATCCGAGCGGCACAGCAGGTCGGCATCCGACCAGCCGGCACTGCCCGGCAACGCGCGCGCCCGCAGCCAGCCCCGGCGATCGGCGAGCAGCTGTGTGCCGCCGAGCGCCCCGGGCGCGACCCCCGCGATCGTCGCGAACGCGCGCCACGCATCGGGCGTCGTCGCGACGCAGTTCGCGCGCGTGCCGGTCGAAGGCGCCACGGACGCGCTGCGTTCAGTGACGAGCAAGGTTTGCCAGCGCGCGTCTTCCGGCGGCGGCGGCGCGCCCGGCGCGAGCGCGACGATGCGCACGCGCTGGCCTTCGCGCCAGCGATCGAGCGATTGCGGCGCGGCGTCGCCGCAGCGCACGTCGAGCGCCGGCAGCGGGACGGGCACCGGCCACGCGCCTTCCGCCTGCGCGCCGCTGCCCGCGGCCAGCGCCTTCAGGTAGTCGAGTACGGCCCACGTGTCCTGCGGGCCGAGTGTCGCGGCGAAACCGGGCATCGTCGAAGCGCCGTGCTCATCGTGCGTGCCGTGCCGCACACGCCAGAACAGTTCGCCGTCGAGGCGACGCGCAAGCAGCGCACCGGCAAAGGTCGGCGGCCAGTGCGCGAGCGTGGCCGCGAGCGGCCCTTCGCCCCGGCCGTCCGCACCGTGGCAGGCCGCGCAGTGTTGCGCATACAGGTGTGCGCCGCGCATCACGTTCGCTACGGAAAACGGCGCGGGATTGCGCTGGAAACTCGTCGGCACGGCGGGCGCGAGCCACAGCGACGACGGTGGCCACGGGGTGAACCACGCGACGGCCAGCGCGGCGATCGCCGATGCAATACGCCACTTGCGCGAAGCGAGCGCGATGCCGGCGAGCACGACGGCGAGCGCCGTCACTGCACTGGCGAACGCGAGTTGCCGCGTCAGTCCGGCATCGATGCGCAGCGTTTCGAGCGCGACGCGGTGCGTCCACGGCCAGGCAGCCTGACCGTCGGCGTCACCGGTCAGGCCGGCCGCGTGCAGCACACGTGCCAACGCGATTTGCGCGCGATACAGCAGTTGCAGGAAGGCGATGGCCCAGTCGGCGAATGGCGGTGCGTTCATCGCGCGCGCCTGAGCCGTGCAGCAACCGGACGTCGAACGGCTCCCCGCATTTACCAGCTCGCGTCGAGCCCGAGATGCCGCAGCGCGTCGTGACGCAATGCGGCGAGGCGCGGGTCGCCGCGATGGCGCGGGTAGGGCAGGTCGACGTGCAGTTCGGCGACGATTCGTGCCGGGCGCGGCCCGAATACGATCACGCGCTGCGCGAGGAACAACGCTTCCTCGACATCGTGCGTGACGAGCAGCGCCGAGAACCCGTCGCGTTGCCACAGCGCGGTCAGCTCGGCCTGCATCGTGAGGCGGGTCAGCGAATCGAGCTTGCCGAGCGGCTCGTCGAGAATCAGCAGGCGTGGATCGTTGACGAGCGCGCGGGCGAGCGCAACACGCTGTGCCATCCCGCCGGACAACTGATGCGGGAACACGTTCGCGAAGTCCTGCAGCCCGACGCGCGCGAGCGCATCGTCGACGCGATGCTGCGCGCTTCGCGCCACGCCGCGCGCTTCGAGGCCGAGCGCGACGTTCGCGCGCACGCGCCGCCACGGGTACAGCGTCGGGTCCTGGAACACGACGATGCGCGACGGATCGGGTTGTTCGATCGGCACGCCGTCCTGCGCGATTGCGCCTTGCCGCGCGGCATCGAGCCCCGCGACGAGGCGCAGCAGCGTCGATTTCCCGCAGCCGCTCGGGCCGAGCAGCGCGACGAATTCGCCGGCCGCGACCGACAGCGTGACGTCGTCGAGCACCGGCAGCGCACCGCCGGGGCCGTCGAACGCATGGCTCACGCGGCGGATGTCGATGCGCGCGCCGCGCGGCGGCGTGCTGGTGGAAGAAGCGGCGGGCGCTGCGGTAACGGACGGTTCGAGTACGGCGGCGCTTACCATTTGACGGTTCCTTTCTGCCACGCGAGGACACGGTCGCGCACCGTGAACAGCAGCGCGATCAACCCGGAAAACAGCAGCGCCATCACGATCAGCGCCGCATACATGTTCACGTACGACGCCCAGCCCTGCGCCCAGCTCAGGTACCAGCCGAGCCCTGACTTGACGCCCATCATCTCGGCGACGACCAGCACGGTGAACGATGCGCTCAGCCCCATGAAGATGCCGACGAACACGTGCGGCAGCGCGGCCGGAATCGCGACGCGCAGCACGAGGAAGCGCGCGTTCGCGCCGAGCGTGCGCGCGACGTCGTAATACTGCTTGTTGACGCTCGCGACGCCCGACCACGTGAGCACCGCGACCGGGAAACCGGTGGCGAGCGCGATCAGGAACGCGGCGGCCGAATAGCTCGACGGGAAGAAGTAGAAGGTGAGCGGCAGCAGTGCGGTGGCCGGCACGGGGCCGAGCACGCGCAGCACCGGATGCACCCAGTAGCCGATCCGGCGCGACCAGCCGATCGACACGCCTACCGCGAAGCCGACCGCGACGCCGTAGGCAAATCCGAGCGCGAGCAGCTTCAGCGTATTGCCGGCGCTGCCCAGCAGGCGCGGCCAGTCGTCGACGTAGACCTCGATCAGCGCCTGCGGCGGCGCGAAGAACGGCGTCGGCAGCCAGCCGGTTTTCGCGGTGGCGATTTCCCACGCGGCGAGCACGAGCGGTAGCGCGACGAGCCACGGGCCGGCCGGGCGCACGCGTGCGAGCCGCGTGCGCGTCGCGGGGGCGAGATGGCCGAGTGTCGCGGCGGCGAGCAGCAGCGCGGCGATCGTCCACGCGGCCGTGCCGAACGTATCGGTATACGCCCAGTCGCTGAAGCCGACGACGCGGTTCGGCCACAGGTGCGTGAGCGCGCCGAGTGCCGCCCAGGCGAGCGCGGCCGCGATCCCGGTCGGCCAGGTGCGCGCGCGGCGCGCTTCGGCGGCCAGCGTGGCTTCGCACGCCGTGCAGGCGATGCGCGCGGGCGCGGCTGGTTTGCCGCCGGCAGGCGCCGAGGCGGTGCGGGCCGTGGAAGCGTGTTCGATCGTCGACATCGCGTTACCCCAGTACGTTGGCGTAGACCTGCTGCGCGAAGCGCTGCGGGTCCGTGCTCTTCTTCAGCACGCTGATGCGGCGGAAATCGTCCGCATAGAACGCGATTTCCTGCTGCAGATCGACGTTGGTCGGGTGATGCGTGTAGGTGAGCGTCGCGTACAGCTTGCGCAGATCCTCGGGGCTGATCTTCGGCGAATACTTCGCGAACACCTTCGCGGCTTCGTTCGGGTTGTCGTGCGTGTATTCGGTGGCTTGCACGATCGAGCGCGCGAGCGCGGCGGCCGACGGCCGGTCGTTGCGGACGAGATCGCCGCGCGCGCCGATCACGCAGCACACCTTGCGCGCGTACTCGCCGGACAGGTTCGTCGCGAGTTCCGTGTACGCGCCGTTGCTGCGCTTTTCGAGCAGATAGAGATTCGGGTCGCCGTCGGCGATCGCGTGGATCTCGCCCTTGTCGACCGCGACGCCGAGCAGGTCGGCCGGATACTGCCGCCACGTGATGTCGCGCTCGGGATCGATCCCGTTCTTCGCGAGCAGGATCGAGAAGAAGTGTTTGCCGGGCGCGGCCAGATCGCTGACGCCGACCGTCTTGCCCTTCAGCGCCTGCAGCGTCGTGACGCCGGCCGCCTTCGCGCCGAGCAGCCGCACGCAGCCGCCGTGCGAGCTGCCGATGATCTTCACGTCGAAGCCGGCTTCAAGCGGCTTCAGCCACCGGTGGATCATGCCGACCGCCGCGTCGGCCTTGCCGGTTGCGATCGATTCGAGCAGCTGGTCGGTCGATCCGCTGTAGTTGATCAGCTCGACCTTCAGGCCGTTTTTCTCGAAGAAGCCGCGCTCCTGCGCGACGACGATCGGCGTCAGGCAGAACGCGTTCTGGTTCCACGCGAAGGTGAGCTTCTTCAGCGGCGGCGCGGACCATGCCTTGCGGCCGAGCGTGATCGCCGGCACGGCGAGCGCGGCGGCGCCGGCCGCGCGCAGCAGCTTGCGGCGTGTGTCGTCGTGCGCGGGGACAGGCGCGGGTGCGGTGGTTCGGGTCATGTGGTCTGGTCTCCGGTCGTACGGAAAGGCGCTCAGTCGAGCAGGTCGGGTTCGTCGGCGACGACGCGCGCGAACAGGCTGTCGAACGCATGCAGCGCGCCCTCGGGGCCGCCGATCTGGCCGTGCGTGTGGCGCGCGGTGGCGTGATCGATCGGCTGCGGCGTGCCGGCCGCTTCGGCCAGCAACTGCGTGTGCGCGGCGTTGTCGAGCGCGATGTACCACCACGCGGCGGCCTCGACCGTCGGGCCGGCCGTCAGGATCCCGTGGTTCTTCAGGATCACGCCCTTGTGCGTGGTGCCGTCCGGTTTCGCGAGCGCATCGGCGATCCGTGCGCCTTCGCTCGTGTCGACGACCATCCCCGTGAAGTCGTCGAACAGCGCGTGATCCTCGTAGAACACGCAGGCGTCCTGCGTGAGCGGATCGAGCGGGCGGCCGAGCGTCGACCACGCCTTGCCGTAGGTCGAATGCGTGTGCGCGGCGGCGACGACGTGCGGATGGGCTTCGTGGATCGCCGCATGGATCGCGAACGCGGCCTTGTTCAGCGGCCGCGTGCCGATGGCGGTTTCGCCGCGCGCGTTCACGAGCAGCAGGTCGGACACCTTGATCTGCGAGAAATGCACGCCGAGCGGATTCACCCAGAAATGGTCGGGCAGTTCGGGGTCGCGCGCGGTGATGTGGCCGGCGAGGCCCGACGCGAAACCGAAGCGCGCGAACAGGCGGAACGCGGCCGCGAGCCGCTCCTGACGGTGGCGGCGTTCGGCGGCGATGTCGATGCGCGGCGCGGGCGCGTCGAACCAGAAATGCTGGCGCGGTGCTTCGGCGAGTTCGAGGCCCGACGCAGTGCGGACGGGCGAGGAAAGGACAGCGGACATGATGAGGTATCGCTCCGTTGGGCTCAGGCAGCGTGGCGCGCCGCGTCGCGTGCGGCGACGGCGCTGCGCACGCGCGGAATCAGTTCGCGGCCGTAGTCGATCGCGTCTTCCAGCGGGTCGAAGCCGCGGATCAGGAATGTCGTCACACCGAGGTCGTAGTAGTCGAGCAGCGCATCGGCGACCTGTTCGGGCGTACCGACCAGTGCCGTCGAGTTCGACCGCGCGCCGGTGAGCTTCGCGATCTCGGTCCACAGTCGCTTGTCGACGCGCGAGCCGCGATCGGCGGCGGCGAGCAGGCGGCGCGCGCCTTCGCTCTGCTGCGGGCCGCCGGCGCCGAGGCCAGCCGCTTCGCGCAGCCGGCGCGTTTCGTCGAGGATGCGGTGTGCGCGCGCCCACGCTTCGTCCTCGGTCGCGGCGAGGATCGGGCGGAACGACACGGAGAAGCGCACCTGCCTGCCGTGCTTCGCGGCTTCGGCGCGCACGCGGGTCGTCAGGTCGCGCACCTGGTCGAGCGATTCACCCCACAGCGCATAGACGTCCGCGTGTTTGCCGGCCACCGCGAGCGCGGCTTCCGACGCACCGCCGAAGTAGATCGGCACATGCGGCTGCTGGAACGGTTTCACTTCCGAAAAGCCCTGCTTGAAGCGGTAATGCGCGCCGTCGTGATCGAACGGCTGCGCCTCGGTCCAGATCCGTCGCAGGATGCCGAGATACTCGTCGGTGCGCGCGTAACGCGCGTCGTGGTCGAGGAAGTCGCCGTCACGTTGCTGCTCGCTGTCCGAGCCGCCGGAGATGAAGTGCACGGCGAGCCGGCCGCGGCTGAACTGGTCGAGCGTCGCGATCTGCCGAGCGGCGAGCGTCGGCGCGGTGAAGCCCGGACGATGCGCGAGCATGAAGTGGATGCGCTCGGTCGCGGCGGCCGCGAACCCGATCGTCAGCGTAGCCGACGGGCCGGTCGAATGGTGCGGCACGAGGATCCGGTCGAAGCCGGCCGTTTCGTGGGCGCGCGCGAAGTCGCGCACGTAGTCGGGATCGACCACGGGGCCGGACGCCGGGTGAATCTCCGACTGCTTCTGGCTCTGGATCATGCCGATGAATTCGACGCTCATCTGGGTCTCCGGTGCAGGGATGTCCCGGCACGCGGCCGGGCAGGAATGGAGCGCAGGTTAACGCCGCGATCATGCGGAATGGAAATAATCAATCCCGATTTGAATATCAGATTTGCATGGTTTGGGCGCGTGTGCGCTGCGCATACGCTGTGGGCTCACGAACGATCGGGCGCGCGGGCGCCAGCGAATCCGGCGCCGCGCGTTCCGGATCGCCGGCTTCACGAGAAGCCGTGCGGCGCGGCGATCGATTGCCGCGCGTGCCGTCTTTCCGTCGCGCTTGCCGCCTGTCCGTATTACCCAGGGAATCCGTTTCGATGTCCGCCAGCCTTGCCGCTTCCTCGCCGTCTCCGCAGCCGCCTTCGCTGCGCCTCCTGCCCACCGACGATGTCGACGACGCGCGCGTCGCCGCGCTGCTCGACCGCCTCGCGCCCGAACTCGCCGCGGATGCGGCCCGCAATGACGTCGGCGGCCGTTTTCCGCACGAGAACTTCGCACGGCTGCATCGCGCGGGGCTGATCGCGCAGGTCGTGCCGCGCGAGCATGGCGGCGCCGGTGCGACGCTCGCTCGGGCGAGCCGGATCGTGGCCGCCGTCGCGAGAGCCGATCCGGCAACGGCGCTGGTGCTGACGATGACGTACCTGCAGCATCGCGCGCTCGGCCGTGCCGACAACCGCTGGCCCGCGCAGGTGCGGCGCGCGGTGTTCGACAGCGCGGTCGTGCACGGCGCGCTGATCAACGCGCTACGCGTCGAGCCGGCGCTCGGCTCGCCGTCACGCGGTGGGCTGCCTGCGACCATTGCTCGGCGTGACGGTGACGGCTGGCGGCTGTCCGGTCACAAGCTGTACAGCACCGGCATCCCGGCGCTGCGCTGGCTGGCCGTGTGGGCGCGCACCGATGAGCCGGCGCCGCGCGTCGGCGTGTTCCTCGTGCCGCGCGACCGCGACGCCGATGGCGACCGCATCCGCGTGATCGAAAGCTGGAACCACCTCGGCCTGCGTGCGTCGGGCAGCCACGAGGTCGTGTTCGACGATGTGCGGCTGCCAGCCGATCACGCGGTCGATGTACGTGCGCCGGACGCGTGGGCCGTGTCGACTGCAACCCATGCGGATGCCGACGCGCAGGCCGACCAGCAGGCGTGGATGGTCGCGCTGCTCGGCAGCCTGTACGACGCGGTGGCGCGCGCGTCGCGCGACTGGCTGGTTGGATTCGCGACGACACGTGCGCCGAGCGGGCTCGGTGCGCCGCTCGCGACGCTGCCGCGCGTGCAGGAAGCGATCGGCGAAATCGAGGGCTGGCTGCATGCGAACCGCGTGCTGCTCGACGATCACATCGTGCGCACCGACGCGGGCAATGCGCCGTCGGTCACGACGAGCGGCCTCGTCAAGCGCACCGTGACCGAGCAGGCGATCCGCGCGGTCGAGCAGGCGTTGAAGCTGTCGGGCAATCACGGGCTGAGTCGCACCAATCCGCTCGAGCGCCACTATCGCGACGTGCTGTGCAGCCGCGTGCATACGCCACAGGACGACGCGATCGCGGTGGCGGCGGGGCGGGCGGTGCTCGACGCGGCGAGCCGGGGCGAAACGAAGAGCGAAACGAAGAGCGGGGCGTCGGTCAGCGAGACCGGAGGCGGCCGCAGCGATGCGTGACTGGAGCAGCGCTGGCGCGGGCGTTGATCGGGCGGCGCAATGTCGCCGCCGCCCGGTACGGTCAAGCAGCCTTGCCGTGCGTCTGTTCGGGCAACGAGAACGCCGTGCGCGCATGCGCGGCGACGGCCGCAAGCGGCGCATCGAAGCGGGCAGCATCGTGCCGGCGCAGCAGCCACAGGTCGATCTGCGGCTTGAAATCGGCGAGCGGCACGATGTCGAGCGCATCGCGCAGCGGGCTGCCTTCGACGAGCGGCAGCGGCATCAGCCCGATGCCGAAGCCGTTCGCGACGCTCTGCAGTTGCAGGTCGCGGCCGTAGGTGTCGAGCGTGACCGGCATCGGCAGGCCCTGCGCGTCGAGCGCACGCCGCAGGCCCGCGCGAAAACCGCAGCCGTCGGGATTGAGTACCCAGCCGCGCGCGTGGCAGTCGGCGAGCCGGTAGCTGCGTCGCGGCCAGTCGCCCTTGCGGCCGACCGCGACGAGCCGCGTGGCCAGCAGCCGTTCGCCCACGACCTGCGCCGGCAACACCATTTCGCGCGCGAGAAACACGAGCGCCGCGTCGAGTTCGCGGCGCGCGACACGCTCGACGAGCATGCCGCCCCAGGCCGTCGTGACCTGGGTCGCGAGGGCGGGCCATTGAGTGGCGAGTTCGGCGATCAGCGCGGGCAGCATCAGTTCGCCGAGCCCCTGCGTGAGCCCGATCCGGAATTCGCCGGCGGGCGGCTGCTCGCCGGCCGTCAGCTCGCGCAGCGCATCGACCTCGCGCAGGATCGCGCGACACTGCTCGAAGACCTGCCGGCCGATGTCGGTCGGGCGCGGCGGTTTCGTGTTGCGGTCGAGCAGGATCACGCCGAGCGCTTCCTCGAGATTCTGGACGCGCCGCGTGATCGCGGGCTGCGTCATCCCGAGCTCGGCCGCGGCCTGACTCAGGGTCTGGCAGCGGACGACCGCTGCAAAAGCGTCGATATCGCTAATTTTCATGTTTGTTCTGCATGGTCTTTCGGGTGCATCATGACGTTCCATCATATTCGGCATCATATTCGAGGAGACAGCCGATGAGTACGCTTTCGTTGCAGCAGACGCCGCTGCGTCCGTTCGTCGACGGTCTGGGCGCGCTGCTCGCATCCGGCGCGAACGAGGCGCGCATTCTCGACGAGGGCGGCGCACTGCTCGCCGCCCTCGTCGAACACGACGACTGGTTGCCCGACGCGTTCGCGCAGCCCGATCCCGAGCGCTATCGGCAATACCTGCTGCATCTCGACCCGGACGAGCGGTTCTCGGTCGTCAGCTTCGTGTGGGGGCCCGGCCAGACGACGCCGATCCACAACCACACGGTGTGGGGGCTGATCGGGATGCTCCGCGGTGGCGAGTTCTCGCAGCCGTACCGGTTCGACGCCGCGGGCAAGCCGGTGGCGGCGGGCGACGCCGTGCGGCTGGCGCCGGGCGAGGTGGAGGCCGTGTCGCCGCGCATCGGCGATGTCCATCGCGTGACCAACGCGTTTGCCGACCAGGTGTCGATCAGCATCCACGTGTACGGCGCGAACATCGGCAAGGTCGAGCGCGCGGTGTTCCTGGACGACGGCACCGTGAAGCCTTTCGTGTCAGGCTATTCGAATGCCTGACGCAACGCTCGTCGGCGTGGCCCGTTGCGGGTGCGCGCCGGCAGGCTCAAGATCGATCCGTTTCGCTTTCTTCACCGACTTCAACGTATTCAACACCGAGACATCGTGACGCAATCCGCCGATTCCCTTTCCCGTTTTCCCGTCGCGTCGTACCAGGACGTACGCGCACGCCTGCTCGCCCGCGACGAGCTCGCGCTGATCGACGTACGCGAGGAAGATCCGTACGCGCAGGGCCATCCACTGTGGGCCGCCAACTTTCCGCTGTCGAAGCTCGAACTCGACGCGTGGACGCGCATTCCGCGCCGCGACACGCCGATCGTCGTGTTCGGCGAAGCGCTCGGCGAGGATCTCGCGCCGCGCGCGGCCGAGAAGCTCGCGCAGCTCGGCTACACCGACGTGCGGTTGCTCGACGGCGGTCTCGCCGGCTGGCAGGCCGCGGGCGGCGAACTGTTCATCGACGTGAACGTGCCGAGCAAATCGTTCGGCGAATGGGTCGAGGCCGAGCGCCATACGCCGTCGCTGTCCGCGCAGGAGGTGCAGGCGCTGATCGATGCGAAGGCCGATGTCGTGATCGTCGACGCGCGCCGGTTCGACGAATACCAGACGATGAACATTCCGACCTCGACGAGCGTGCCGGGCGCGGAACTCGTGCTGCGCGTGCGTGCGCTTGCGCCGGATCCGCAAACGCAGGTGGTCGTCAACTGCGCGGGCCGCACGCGCAGCATCATCGGCACGCAGTCGCTCGTCAACGCGGGGCTGCCGAATCCGGTCGCGGCACTGCGCAACGGCACGATCGGCTGGACGCTCGCGGGTCAGACGCTCGAGCGCGGCGCTGCACGCCGTTTTCCGGACGAGATCGACGCGACGCAGCGCGCGCACGCGCGTCAGGCCGCACGCGCGGTGGCCGAACGCGCCGGCGTGCCGCGCATCGCGCTGGCCGACGTCGCCGCGCTCGACGAGCCGGGCCGCACGCTGTACCGCTTCGACGTACGCACGCCGGAGGAATACGAAGCCGGCCACCTGTCGGGCTTTCTGAGCACGCCGGGTGGCCAGCTCGTGCAGGAAACCGATCATCACGCGGCCGTGCGCGGCGCACGGATCGTGCTCGCCGACGACGACGGCGTGCGCGCGGACATGACCGCCTCATGGCTCGCGCAGATGGGCTGGGACGTGCGCGTCGTGGAACCGGCCGGCGAGGCGGCGTCCGGCGAGCGCGGCCAGCCGCCGCGCGACGTGCCGGTGCGCCGCCCGCGACCGACGTGTCGCCCGCGACGCTCGCGGGCTGGCTGAAGGAGGCTGCGCCCGGCGAACTCGCGATCGTCGACGTGACGGCCAGCGCGAATTACGTGAAGCGCCATATTCCGGGCGCGTGGTTCACCGTGCGCGCGCGGTTGCGCGACGCGCTCGCGGCGATCCCGCCGGCGAAGCGCTATGTGTTCACGTGCGGATCGAGCCTGCTGGCGCGGTTTGCGGCGGACGATGCGCGTGCACTGCTGCCGGCGTCGGCCAGCATCTCGGTCCTGACCGGCGGCACGGCCGCGTGGATCGATGCCGGGCTGCCGCTCGAAAGCGGCGAGACGCATCTCGCGTCAGCGCGTGTCGACCGCTACCGGCGCCCGTACGAAGGCACCGACAACGCGGCGGCCGCGATGCAGGCGTATCTCGACTGGGAATACGGGCTGGTCGATCAGCTGAAGCGGGACGGTACGCACCACTTCAACGTGATCTGACCGAGTCGTTGCAACCGGGCGCAACGCGCGCATCGCGCAACGCCCGGTTCGCGCATGTCAGCGCTTGAACGTATCGACGGCCGTGCGGCCGACGGCCGGATCGTCGGTGAAGAAGCCGTCGATGCCCGCGCGCAGGTATGCCTGGATCTCGCGCACCGAGCCGGCCGTGTTGCGCGTGGCCGGCGTGCCGCCGTCCTTCAGCGATGCGGGCAGGAAGTTGTTCTCCGGGCGGAACGTGTACGGATGCACGACCAGGCCGGCCTCGTGCGCATAGCGCACGTACGGCGTCGGCTGCTGCAGCGTGCCGTCCGCGGCAACCGCGATGATCGACGTCTTGTACGGGCCGACGCCATTCGCGTAGGTCGCGATTTCGCGCATGCCGTCGCGCGTCGACAGGTCGCCGTAGGTGCGCTTGTCGTTCGCCTTCACGAAGTCGTACGGGCGCTGGCCGGCGTCGTCCATCAACTGCACGAGCTTCCAGTTCGGCTGGCTCGACTTGATCCGGTTGCGGATCGTCTTCAGGTTCGCGACCTCGAACGACTGGATGTAGACGGTCGCCGTGCGCGACGTGTACGTATCCTTCAGCAGCGCATCGACGAGGCGATCCTCGAGCGGCAGGTTGATCGACTGGAAGTAGGTCGGGTGCTTGGTTTCCGGGTACAGGTGGATCGTGCGGCCGGTCTGCGCGGACATCTGCTTCGCGAGCGCGACGATCTCGTCGAACGTCGGGATCTCGAACTGGTCGTTGTACGCGGTGTTCGCGGGGCGGATCTGCGGAATGCGCTCGCGAGCACGCAGCGTCTTCAGCTCGGCCAGCGTGAAATCCTCGGTGAACCAGCCGGTCAGCTGCGCGCCGTCGATCGTCTTGGTCGCCTTGCGGCTCGCGAACTGCGGCAGCACGGACACGTTCGTCGTGCCCGAGATCTCGTTCTCGTGGCGCGCGACCAGCACGCCGTCGCTCGTCGACACGAGATCGGGCTCGATCACGTCCGCGCCGTCCTCGATCGCCTTGCGGTACGACGCCAGCGTGTGTTCGGGGCGCAGCGCGCTCGCGCCGCGATGGCCGACCACCTGGACCTTCGCGGAAATCGGCTGCGTGGGATCGGACGCCACATCGTCGTCGCCGCCGCACGCGGCGAGCAGAAACGCGGCGGCACAGGCGAGAGGGACGTAGCTCAGGGAGGTCGGGCGCTTGAAGAGCATGTCGATGAACCTTCGAAACGGGAGTCGGAAAAGGGCGCTCGCTCCGGCGGCGCGGCTGTCGTGCCGTGCGGCGGGAATCGAACGGTGCGCGATCGTCGCATCGAATAATTACATATTTATTACTTCGACCTTTCTGTTGTTGTTTTTTAGGGCGCGATGCCCGTGACCGGACCGCTGGCGATGACCGGGCGCGTGCCGCAATCCGGCCGCCGCAGGCAGGCCGCGCGCCGGATGCACTAAACTTGCGGGAATTTTGCATCGCTGCACCGGGGCCAACGCCCATCCGGCGCGACGATGCGGCGACTCGCGGGCCGGCGCGGGCGTCCGGCGCCCGTGTGCGACCGGGGCCCGCGCCGGCCGATTTTTCCCGACCCATGACGACTCGAACCGATTCCGCCTTCCTGCTCGGCGACCTGCTGAAGAACGTTTCCCGCTCCTTCTACCTGACGCTGCGCGTGCTGCCCGACGGCATGCGCGACCCGGTCGGCCTTGCGTACCTGCTCGCGCGCGCGGCCGACACGATCGCCGACACCGCGCTCGTCGCGCCCGATCGCCGCGCGGCGCTGCTGACCGACTTGCGCGACGAGGTCGAGCGGCTCGGCGACGGCGTGGCGCTGTCGCATTCGCTCGAGGACGTGACGCGGATGCAGACCGATTCGCACGAGCATGTGCTGCTCGGCTCGATGGCGCCGATGCTCGCGCTGCTGCGCGCGCAGCCGGACGCCGATCGCGCGTCGATCCGCAAGGTCGTCGCGACGCTCACGTCGGGGATGGAATTCGATTTGCGCACGTTCCCCGACGAGCAGTCGGGGCAGGTCGCGTCGCTGCCGACGCGCGACGAACTCGACCGCTACACGTACCTCGTCGCCGGCTGCGTCGGCGAGTTCTGGACCGACATGACGGGCGCGCACACACGCGCCGCGCGCGGCTGGGACCTGCCGGACATGCGCGAGAAGGGCATCCGTTTCGGCAAGGCGCTGCAGATGACCAACATCCTGCGCGACTGCGCGAAGGACTTGCGCATCGGCCGCTGCTATCTGCCGGACGACGTACTGGGCGCGCATGGGCTGGCCATGGCCGACCTGATGCAACCCGGTGCGTCGGCGCGCGCGCGCAGCGTGCTGGTCGACCTGTTGCGCGTGACGCTCGACCAGTATCGCGACGCGTGCCTGTATACGCTCGCGATCCCGCGCCGCTTCGTGCGGCTGCGGCTCGCGTGCCTGTGGCCGATCATGATCGGCCTCGAAACGCTCGAACTGCTGGCCGGCCACGATGCGTGGCTCGATCCGGCGAAGCCGGCCAAGGTGCCGAGAAAGCGCATCTACCGGATCATGGCGTCGTCGCTCGCGCTGGTCGGTTCGAACGCGGCGATCCGCGCGCGCATGGCCGCGCTCGCCGATGCAGTGACCGCGCGGCTCGCCGACCCGGCATCGCGCTGACTATCGCCGGCGCGTCGCGCCGGCATCCTCCTCGGCCCGCATTCGCCGGGCCGTCCCCGTCCGATTTCCCCCACACGCACTGAAACGTTTTCATGATTTCGTTTCACGAAACATGGGTGTCATGAATGTCAGCGATCCTGCGCGGCGGCGTGAATCGCGGTGTCAGCTGCGATTGCGCATTTGTAAGATGATTTTTGCCGAAGGCGTCTGACGACATTGGACGGTCGCGTTGCACCCGTAAAAATGTAAAGCTAGGGTTTTCACCGGGAAATGCCGGAAAGGCCCGCCGCACAAGCGTTTCAAGGTGTTATGTAACTGCTTGGTGAACCCGTGCGTTGCGTCGATCATACGATGACCGACTGCACGTATTGGGAAACAATTGGTAATCCGTCAGAATCGCGTCGGCATGTACTCGCACATGTGTCAGTCATAAAACCACACCAGAAAAGAAATCATTCTTTGAGGACGGAGAATCAATGAAAAAGCGCGTCGCTTTCGCCATGACGGCAGTGGGCCTTGCAGCCGCTACCGCCGCCCACGCCCAGAGCAGCGTGACCCTGTACGGTATCGTCGACAACGGCCTGGCATACCAGAACAATGCAGCACCGTCGACCGGTGCGACGTCCGGCGGTCACTCGAAGGTGTCGATGTCCACTGGCGTATGGGCGGGCAGCCGCTTCGGCCTGAAGGGCAGCGAAGATCTCGGTGGCGGCACGAAGGCGATCTTCCAGTTGGAAGCAGGCGTGAACTCGGCGACCGGTGCGTCGCAATGGGCAGGCGGCATCTTCACCCGTCAAGCATGGGTCGGGATGACGAACCAGGCATACGGTACGCTGACGGCTGGCCGTCAGTACACGGCGTACTACACGCTGCTGTCGCCGTATAGCCCGACGACGTGGCTGACGGGCGCATACGGCGCGCACCCGGGCGATATCGATTCGCTGGATACCAGCTACCGCGCGAACAACTCGCTTGTTTATATGTCGCCGAAGTTCTACGGCTTCACGGTCGGTGGTTCGTACTCGTTCGGCGGCGTGCCGGGCAGCGTGAACCGCGGCTCGACGTGGAGCGCGGCGGTCCAGTACCTGAACGGTCCGGCAGGTATCTCGGTCGGCTATCAGAAGGTCAACAACTCGACGCTCGGCGGCGGCGTGTGGGGCGACAACTCGACGGTCACGAGCGGCGGCCAGCCGGCCGTGTCGGCGATCAACGCCGGTTATCAGACGGCACAGTCGCAGCAGCGCATCGGCGTGACGGCCGGCTACCAGTTCACGCCGGCGTGGGATGTGTCGGCGTCGTACACGAACGTCAAGTACACCCCGGGTGTCGGCTCGGCGTTCCGCAACTCGGCGATCTTCAACACGGCTGGCGCCGTGCTGCACTGGAAGGCAGCGGCACAGTGGGACTTCGCGGTGGGCTACTCGTACACGGCGGCGACGCAGTCGAACGGCATCACGAGCGCGGCCAAGTACCATCAGGTCACGCTGTCGCAGTACTACAGCCTGTCGAAGCGCACGGGCCTGTACGCACTCGAGGCTTACCAGCACGCAACCGGCAATACGCTGAGCAAGACGGGCGGCATCCAGGCAGCGACGACGCAGATCGGCGACGGCGTGGCAGCAGGTTCGAACCAGAACCAGGTTGCAGTCGGCGTCGGCATGATCCACCGCTTCTGATGTCGCGCGGCGCGCGAGCGCCGCTTACGGCATGCGGTATGAAAAACCGGCCTTCGGGCCGGTTTTTTTATGGGCGGCACGCATTGCGCGCAGTGCAGGTTCCGTCATCAGCGGGCGTCGAATGGAAGCGGGCGGCGACACCCGTCGAGCCTGACAGGCGCGCCGCTCATGAAGTGCATGACGCAGTGTTCAATCGGTACCGGCGCCGGACGACTGATCACTGCGCAGCCTCATCCGTCCAGCGCCCCGCCAGCGCCTGAAACAGCGCCGCCGTATCGGCAAGCCGGTCGGCCTGCGCGCGGGTGCGGTCGAGCGACGTCTGCAACGCCTGCCGTTGCGCGTCGAGCAGGTCGAACGTGCTGATTCCGCCCGCCGCGTAACGGTCGCCGGCAATCGTATTGCTGGCCGCCGCTTCCCGCGCGGCGATATCGCTCGCCTGCAGTTCGGCCGCATCCTGTTCGACCGCGCGCATCGCGTCGGCCACCTGTTGCAGCGCCTGCAGCACGGTTTCCCGATAGCTCGCGAACGCGGCGTCATAGGCCGCTTCAGCCGCGCGTTTCTTTGCGCGCAGCTCGCCGCCGTGAAAGAGCGGCTGCGTGAGACCGAGGCCGACATTCCACACGTTGAGCCCGCTGACGATATCCGCGATGCGCGTGCGTTCCGAACCGATCCCCGCCGAAATCGAAAAACGCGGGTACAGGTTCGCGGTGGCGACGCCGACGTTCGCGCTCGCCTGATGCAGCACGGCTTCCGCCGCACGGATGTCGGGCCGTTCGCGCGCGAGCGTCGACGGTAACGTGACGGGCAGCGTACGCGGCAGCGCGAGCGCATCGAGTGAGAGATCTGGCAGCGCGGCGTCGGACGGCGGCGCGCCGAGCAGGATCGCGAGCCGGTGGCCGGCTTGCGCAAGGCGGGCCGAGAGCGGCGGCAGCGACGCCTGCGTCTGCGCGAGCAGCGCGCGTTGCGCATGCACGTCGGCCAGCGATACGCCGCCCGCTGCATGGCGCGCTTCGACGATACGCAACTGCCGCGTTTGCGCGTCGACGAGCTGCCGCGTGAGCGCGACCTGTTGCGCGAGCGACGCGCGCAGGATCGCGGTGGCGACGACATTGCCCGCGAGCGTCAACCGCGCGGCGTCGAGCGTGTATGCCTGATAGTCGACCTGCGCGCGCAGCGCTTCGAGCGCGCGCCGGTTGCCGCCGAATACGTCGAGCACGTACGACACGCTCACCGACGCGTCGTACAGCGTGAACGGCCCCGGGCTCGGCAGGTTGGCCGGCAGCCCGAACGCGGTGGTGTCGACCTGCTCGCGCGTGGCGGACAGGTTCGCGTCGACGCGCGGCAGCATCGTCGCGCCGGCTTCGGCTGCATGGTTCTGTCGCACTTCGTCGAGCCGCGCGCGGGCCTCGGCGAGCGTGGGGCTGTTCTGCCACGCGGTATCGACGAGCCGGTTCAACGGTGCGGAGCCGAACTGCGTCCACCAGCGCTGCGGCGTGTGCGTGGCCGACGAGAAAGTCTGCGCGTCGCCGGCCGGGCCGCTCGCACCGGCGGTGGTCGTGGGCGGCTCGCCATGCGTGTATCGCTGCGTGGCCGGCGCATCCGGTGTGCGGAAATCCGGCCCGACCGCACAGCCGGCGACGAGCAGCGCGGCGGCCAATGCGCAGCCGCGGGTGGCATGGGAGGCGCGAGGTGAGGCCGGTTTCATCGCGTGCCGCCTAATCGAGCGTGCGCCGGTAGAAGCGCAGCGCGACACCCATCACGACGACGGTGAACAGCGCGACCGGCCAAACGGACGGCCACAGGTCGGCCCAGCCGTTGCCTTTGAGCAGGATGCCGCGCGCGAGGCGGTTGAAGTAGGTGAGCGGCAGCAGGTTGCCGATGAACTGCGCCCACTTCGGCATCCCGGCGAACGGGAACATGAAGCCCGACAGCAGGATGTTCGGCAGGAAGTAGAACACCGCGAGCTGCATCGCCTGCAACTGGTTCTGCGCGAGCGACGACAGCGTGATGCCGACCGTCAGGTTCGCAGCGATGAACAGCAGCGCCGACAGGTAGAGCGCGAACACGCCGCCGACGAACGGCACGTCGAACACGAACCGCGACGCGGCGACGATGATCGACACCTGAATCAACCCGATCAGTACGTACGGAACGATCTTGCCGGTCATCACCTCGAGCGGCCGCACGGGCGTCGCGAGCAGGTTCTCCATCGTGCCGCGCTCGCGTTCGCGCGTGATCGCGAGGCCCGTCATCATCACCATCGTCATCGTGAGGATCACGCCCATCAGGCCCGGCACGACGTTGTACTGCGTGATGCCTTCCGGGTTGTACAGCCGGTGCAGCACGACGTCGAACGCGGCCGGGCGGCCGTTCAGGCGCGCAAGCGGGCCCGTCAGGTCCTTGTCCGCGACGGGCTGCACGAGCCCCGGCAGCGCGCCGATCGCCGACGCCGTGGCAACGGGATCGGTCGCGTCCGCTTCGACGAGCAGCGACGGACGCTCGCCGCGCAGCAGCCGCCGCGAGAAATCGGCCGGCACGCTCAGCACGAACTGCACGTCGCCGCGTGCGAGCGCATGGCGGCCGGCCGCTTCGTCGGGCAGCGTCTCGACGATGTCGAAGTACGCGGAATTGCGCATCGCGGCGATGAAGCTGCGCGTGAACGGGCTCGCATCGGCGACGATCACGGCGGTCGGCAGGTGCTTCGGATCTGTGTTGATCGCGAAGCCGAACAGCGTGAGCTGGATAATCGGCACGCCGACGATCATCGCGAACGTCACGCGGTCGCGGCGCAGCTGCAGGAATTCCTTCAGCACGATGCTCCACCAGCGCGCGACCGAGAACGATTCGCGCAGGCTTGCCCACGCGTTCATGACGACACCCCGCCGGGCGGCGCGGCCGCGCGGCCCATCATGAAGATGAAGACATCCTCGAGCCCGGTGTCGATCGGCGCGACCTGCAGCGACGTGTCGCGGGCAACCTCGTCGAGCGTCGCGTCGAGCCGCGCGCGATCGCGGCCGCTCACATGCAGCGCCGAGCCGAACACGACCGTCTGGTCGACGCCCGGCATCGTACGCAGCCGCGCGGACAGTTCGGTCAGGCGAGCGCCGGTGATCGTGCGGGTCGACAGGTGCTGCGATGCGACGATCTCCGCCGACGTGCCCTGCGCGAGCAGTTCGCCGTACGCGATGTATGCGAGCTTGTGGCAGCGCTCGGCTTCGTCCATGTAGTGCGTGCTGACGAGCACCGAGATGCCCTGCGCGGCGAGCCGGTGCAGTTCCTCCCAGAAGTCGCGGCGCGCGGCCGGGTCGACGCCGGCGGTCGGCTCGTCGAGCAGCAGCAGCTCGGGTTCGTGCAGCATGCACGCGGCCAGCGCGAGGCGCTGCTTCCAGCCGCCCGACAGCGCGCCCGTGAGCTGGTCGGCGCGGCTGGCGAGGCCGAGCCCGTCGAGCGCGCGCGCGACGGCCGCCTTGCGGTCGCGCATCCCGTACACGCGTGCGACGAAGTCGAGGTTCTCGCGGATCGACAGGTCTTCCCAGTACGAGAAGCGCTGCGTCATGTAGCCGACGCGCCGCTTGATCTGCGCGCTGTCGCGCACGATGTCGTAGCCGAGGCAGGTGCCGCTGCCCGAGTCGGGAGTGAGCAGCCCGCACATCATGCGGATCGACGTCGTCTTGCCGCTGCCGTTCGGCCCGAGAAAGCCGAAGATCTCGCCGCGCGCGACGCGCAGCGACACGTCCTTCACGACGTGCTTGTCGCCGAACCGCTTGTTCAACCGGTCGACGTCGATCGCGTACGGTGCGGGCGGCGCGTTCATTGCACGCTCACGGCGACGGGCTGGCCCGGATGCAGCTTCGCTGCGTCGGCGACGGCGGGGCGCGCCTCGATCATGAACACGAGCTTGGTCCGGCTCTCGTTGCTGTAGATCACGGGCGGCGTGTATTCGGCCTCGCTCGACACGTAGGTGATGTGCGCGGGCACGTCGGCCGCACAGCCGTCGCAATGGATCGCGACCGCGCGCCCCGGCGCGAGCGATGCAATGGCGGCTTCCGGCACGAAGAAGCGCACCTTCAGGTTTTGCGGCGGCAGCATCTGCACGACTGGATTGCCGGCCTGCACCCATTCGCCGACGCGGTACAGCGTGTCGTACACGCGCCCGGTCGCCGGCGCGGCGACGCGTTTCTGGTCGAGCTTCCATTGCGCTTCGGCCACGGCGGCCTGCGCGGCGTCGACCTGCGCGGCCTGGGCGGCGACCTGTTGCGCGCGGCCCGGCAGGCGCGCGACGTCGACCTGTTTCTGCAGTTCGCGCATTTGCGCGGCGGTGGTCTGCGCGGACGTGCGCGAATCGTCGAGCTGCTGCTTCGACAAGCCGCCGGCCGCGTACTGGCGTTCGTCGCGCGCGCGTTGCGCGGCGGCGCGCGCGGCCTGTGCGCTGGCCTGCGCGAGCTGCGCCTGCGTGACCGCGACTTCCGGCGGACGCTTGCCGGTCTGCAGGTCGGCAAGCTGCGCGCGGGCGGCCGCGAGCTGATGCTGCGCCTGCAGCAGCGCGGCCGTTTCGCTGACGGCTTCGAGCGAGAACGCCGGTGCGCCGGCGGCGACGGCCTGACCGCGTGCGACCGACAACTGCGTCAGCGTGCCCGATTGCGACGACGACAGGTACACGAATTCGCCTTCGACATAGCCCTGGTAGGTCGTCCCGTTACCGGTCGACCGCCCGCACCCGGCGAGCAGCGCGACGGCGGCGGCCAGCGCGAGCGGCAGCGCGCGGGCCGCGTTCATGAAGGCCTCCGCGGCGAGCGGGCGCGCGGCGCGGCGGTCGGCGGTTGCAGGCCGGAACCGAGTAGCGCGCGGACGTGCCGGTGCAGCACGTCGCGATCGATCGGCGGCAGGCCGCGCGCGCTTTGCCACAGCTTCGCGGTCGCGAGCGGCAGCATCACGAGCGCGATGATCGAATGGAACAGGAACGCGGGTTCGAGCGCGGGGTTCAGCGTGCCGGCCTGCTGTGCGCCGCGGATGCGTTCGGCGAAACGCCCGACATGCTCGAGCGGAATGCGCCGGACCATCCGCTCGCGCAGCAGCCCGCCTTCGTGGATGATCTCGCGCAGCCAGATCGACGGCAGCCACGGCATGCGGCGCGTGACGTCGAAGAAGCGGTCGACGAGTTCGGCGACGAGCGCGACCGAATCGCTTTCGATCTGCGGCTCGGTCGGCCGCCACACGAACGCGATGGCCTGCGCGATCCGTTCCTCGACGATCGCGTCGAGCAATTGTTCGCGGTTCGTGAAGTAGTAGTGGACCATCGCCGACGTGACGCCGGCGGCGGCGGCGATCTGCGCGACCGTCGTCGCGGCGATGCCGCGCTCGGCGAACAACTGGATCGCGACGTCGAGCATGTGGCCGCGCAGGTCGAAATCGTCTACCGACGGGCGGCGCCCGCGCGGCCTGGCGACGGTGGATTTCGCGTTCATGAAATCGACGCTAATTGATGAGTTAGTTAATTTCAAGGAAGGGTTTTCGCCGCCATTGATCGGGATCAGGCGAGCGTCGAGTGGCGGCGCGGACGGGCAGGGAAGTGACGCGACGGCGGGCAGCGTGTCGGTGGTGCAGTGTAGGAAGCGATTAATGCGGAACGGCGGTGCGAAGCCGGCGGAAGGAAAGCTGCGAGGAAACGGTACGGAATGGCAGGGAAGCTGGTCGCGAAGCGGGGGTGCGGGCCCGATCGGGCCCGCACCCCCGAAACGTCGTCACTGATCGATCGGCGACGTGAGCGGCACGTGTTCGCCGGTCAGCCCGAACACGACGAGCTGTGCGGGCTCGGTCGCGCTCGCGTTGCGCGACACCTGGTGGCGCGAACCGGGCGCCTCGTACCAGCCTTCGCCGGCGCGGTAGCGGTGCAGCGGGCCGCCGTTCACCTGCGACAGCACTTCGCCTTTCGACACGACGGCAAACACCGAGCCGAGGTGCTGGTGCGCTTCGGACGCCTGGCCGGGCGCATAGTCGACGGTCGCGACCACGACGAGCTTGCCGGGTGCTTCGGGCACGGCCTGCTGCATGATCGCGTGCACGTTGTCGCCGGCATCGTGCGCGTGGGCTGCTGCCGGCAGGGCGGCGCCGAGCACGAGCGCCGTGCACAGAACGGCGCGATGGAGCGGGGAGCGGATCATCGTCGCCTCCTTACTCGGGCATCTTGCGGAACGCGATCGCGAAGCGGTTCCACGTGTTGATGGTCGCGATCAGCATCGACAGGTCGAACAGCTCTTCGTCGGTGAAGTGCGGCTTCACGGCTTCCCAGACGGCGTCGGGCACATGGTTGCCGGCCACCAGCGTCAGCGCCTCGGTCCATTCGAGCGCCGCGCGTTCGCGCTCGGTGAAGAACGGCGTTTCGCGCCACGTGACGACGGTCGCGAGACGGCGGTCGGTTTCGCCACCCTTGCGTGCGTCGGTCGTGTGCATGTCGACGCAGAACGCGCAGCCGTTGATCTGCGATGCGCGCAGGCGGACGAGTTCGGCGAGCGGCTTCTCGATCGAGCTTTTCGCGATGAAATCCTCGGCGTTGCGCATCACCTTGATGGCATTCGGGCTGGCGGTATAGAAGTTCAGGCGCGGTTGCATGGCAGGTCCTTGTTCGGTTGGGTAGCGCCCGGGTGGCGCGACAGGACCCACTTTAAGACCTGGACTGGCCTGCTTGAATAACCAATTCTGGGGAAATTCAGGTGACCAGTGGCGATTCACCGGCGATGCCCGAACCGAGCAGCCCGGCCAGTTTCGCGAGCGCCGTGTCGATGCGCAGCGCGTCGATCCCGCCATAGCCGAACAGCAGCCCCGCGCGGACCGGCACGCCGACATGGAACGCCGAGATTCCGTACAGGCCGATGTCCTGCGCACGCGCGGTGCGGACCAGCGCCGCTTCGTCGATCTCCGGTTTCAGGTGCGCGGCGAGGTGGATGCCGGCCGTCGGCACGATCGCGTCGAACCACGGCGCGAGTTCGCTGCGCAGGTGCGCGATCAGCATCTTGCGGCGCGCGTCGTAGTGCTTCTGCACGCGCTTCAGGTGCCGCGCGAAATCGCCTTCGAGCATGAAGCGCGCGAGCGCCGCCTGCGTCAGCGTGCAGGTGTGCCAGTCGACGATCTGCTTGGCCTTGGCCAGCGCGCCGCGCAGTGCGCGCGGCGGAATCACGTAGCCGATCCGCAGTTCGGGAAAGATCGTCTTCGAGAACGTGCCGACGTACGCGACGAGGCCCGTGCGGTCGAGGCTCTTCAGCGATTCGACCGGCCGGCCTTCGAAGCGGAACTCGCCGTCGTAGTCGTCCTCGATGATCACCGCGCGGCGGCGCTGCGCCCATTCGAGCAGCGCGACGCGCCGGTCCAGCGTCATCGGCATCCCGAGCGGGAACTGGTGCGACGGTGTCACGTAGACGAGCCGGGCTTCGTCGGGCAGCCGTTCGGTGACGAGGCCGTGCGCATCGACCGGCACGCCGATCACCGTCGCGCCGAGCGACGCGAACGCGGCGCGCGCGGGCGGATAGCCGGGATCCTCGACCGCGACGACATCGCCCGGCCGCACGACGACGCGTGCGAGCAGATCGAGCGCCTGTTGCGCGCCTTGCGTGACGAGCACGTCATCCCAGCTGCACGCGACCGCGCGGCTGAACGCGACATAGCGCGCGATCGCGCCGCGCAACTGCGCGTCGCCGGCCGGGTCGTGGTACTGGCCGGGGCCGCGCGCCTGCTGGCGCAGCGCATGATGCAGGCAGCGCCGCCACGCGTCGAACGGGAACAGCGTCTTGTCGGTCACGCCGCCGCGGAAGTCGAAGCCCGGCGAATCCTGCGGCGTAGGCATCGCGAGCGCGTCGGGCAGGTCGTTCCAGAGCGCGCGCGCGTCGACCGCGTCGAGGCGCGGCGTGCCGTCGACGATCGACGGCGCCGACATTGCCGCGGCGTGCGGCACACGCGCGAGGCCGTCGGCGACGAACGTGCCGTCGCCCGCGCGCGTACTCAGATAACCCTCGGCGACGAGGCGCTCGAACGCGTCGAGCGTCGTTTTGCGTGACACGCCGAGCTGTTTCGCGAGATCGCGTGTCGACGGCAGCCGCGCGCCGCCTTCGAGACGCCCGTCGACGATCGCGGTGCGCAGCTGCCGGAAGATCTGTCCCGTCAGGTCGTGACGGCCTTCGATGCGGATCGCGATGTCCATCGCAGTGGTTACCTTGATCATGATGATTTGATGCCGGTCAGGATACCGGAAGTCGACGGGCCGATCGGCGGCTTGCCGGCGTGAGCGTCGCCTTTGTCGCCCGATTGGACCGCAGCCCTCCGCTGCCTTACGATCCACGACAACCTCATACCGGAGCGACCTCATGCTGTCCGAAGACGAACTGGCGTTGCTCGACGCGATCCGTGCCACCGGCAGCCTGTCGCGTGCGGCCGCGCGGCTCGGCAAGGCGCCGTCGACGGTGTCGCACGCGGCGCGCCAGCTCGAAACGCGGTTCGACGCGCTGCTGTTCGACCGGCGCGGCTACCGGCTGCAGCTCACGCCGGCCGGACAGTTGCTGACCGACGAGGCGGCACGGCTGGCGCTGGACGTCGCGCGGCTCACGCAGCGCGTGCGGCAGGTCGCGAGCGGCTGGGAAGACCGGCTGTCGATCGTCAGCGACGAGGTGCTGGAGTTCGACACGCTGCTGCCGGTCGTCCGCGCGTTCGACGCGCTCGATTCGGGTGTGTCGCTGCGCTTCACCCACGAAGTGCTCGGCGGCACCTGGGAAGCGTTGCGCGACGGCCGCGCGGACCTGGTGGTCGGCGCGACCAACGAGCCGCCGGCGATTCCCGGCTTCAAATGGTTCGAGCTTGGCGCGATGGAGTGGGTGTTCGCGGTGTCGCCACGTCATCCGCTGGCATCCGCGGACGGCGTGCTGACGCGCGACGCGATCGGCGCGCATCGCGCGGTCGTCGTCGCCGATTCGTCGCGGCGCGCGGCCGGCCGTGCGTATGGGTTGCTCGGCGGGCAGGCCGTGCTCGCGGTGCCGTCGATGCGCGCGAAGATCCTCGCGCAGCGCGACGCGCTCGGCGTCGGCTGGGTGCCGCGCCGGCGCGTGACTTCGCTGCTGGCGCGCGGCGAACTGGTCGAAAAACAGACGGCCGATCCGCGCGAGCCGAACCTGCTTTACGTCGCGTGGCATGGCGACCGCGACGGCCGCGCGCTGCAATGGTGGCTGGAGCAACTGCGCGAGCCGCGCCTCGCGCAGCGACTGCTCGACGGGATCGACGTGACCGGCTGAAAGCGGCCGCCCGAACATGTTCGATGTTTTCGAACATGTTCGTCACGCCCGTCGTACGGCAAGGCCGCGCGCCGCGCGCATCCTGTGTTCACGGTCAACCCACCGGTTCACAGGAGAACATCATGCAACGCTTCGAAGGAAAAACGGTCCTCGTCACGGGCGGCAACAGCGGCATCGGCCTGGCGGCCGCCAGGGCATTCGCGGCCGAAGGCGCGCGGGTCATCATCACCGGGCGCGACGTCGAGACGCTGGAAGCCGCCCGGCAATCGCTCGGCGAAGGCGCGCTGGCGATCCGCAACGAGGCCGGCAGCGTCGCGTCGGCCCGCGCACTGGCGGATGCGATCGCGACGGCCGGCGCAAGGCTCGACGCCGTGTTCATCAACGCGGGCGTCGCGAAGCTCGCGCCGTTCGCCGACAGCGACGAGGCCATGTGGGACCTCGTGTTCAACACCAACGTGAAGGGCGCGTATTTCCAGATCCAGTCGCTGGTGCCGCTGCTGAACCGCGGCGCGTCGATCGTGATCAACGGCTCGATCAACGCGCACATCGGGATGCCCGGCTCGTCGGTGTACGCGGCGAGCAAGGCGGCCGTCAATTCGTTCGCGAAGACGCTGTCGACGGAGCTGCTGCCGCACGGCGTGCGCGTGAACGTCGTGAGCCCGGGACCGGTGCAGACGCCGCTCTACGGCAAGCTCGGGCTCGATGCCGCGACGCTCGACGAGACGGCCGGCAAGATCAAGGGCCTCGTTCCGGTCGGCCGCTTCGGTACGCCGGAAGAAATCGCGTCGACGGTGCTGCACCTGAGCGCGGCGGAATCGGCGTTCATCGTCGGCGCGGAAATCATCGCGTCGGGCGGGATGGGCTTGCTCTGAGTCGCGGCACTGGCGGGGACCGTTACCGGGCGACGCGACGCCGGGCGGACGGTCCCCGTCGTCCGCGGGACGGCCCGCTGCGAGGCTGGCCGGCGCGGGAGCGGTGCGGGGCGCGATCGGCCACGAGCGTTGCCGGGCCGCGTCCCGCGTCGGGGCGACAAAAAGGCCATGACGCCGGCAGGGACGAATGCCCATTTTCCTAGACGACCGGTCTAATCCGGCGCTATCATCCGTCCTCATGAATGCGACGACGTATTCGGGCCCGGACCACCAAGACGCGAAAATGCCATTTCTCGCTGCGATGCTGTCCAGGCAGCGAGACGCCGTCGTTTTATTTGGCCTGTTTCTAGACGACTGGTCTAATAGGTGCGCACGGCATTCGACGTAATGAATCGCACCTTGACGCGCCAGCGCTGACTAACCGACAGGCGTGCCGCGCCGGCTCACCCCGGTTGCGCGGCCCCGGTCCCCCGTCCATTTTCGAAGGAGTGTCCGATCATGAAGATTCTGGTTGTCCTGACCTCGCACGACACGCTCGGCGACACCGGCAAGAAAACCGGCTTCTGGCTCGAGGAACTGGCCGCGCCGTACTACACGTTCAAGGATGCGGGCGTCGAGCTGACGCTCGCGTCGCCGAAGGGCGGCCAGCCGCCGCTCGACCCGAAAAGCAGCGATCCGGCCGCGCAGACCGATGCGACGCGCCGCTTCGAGGCGGACGCAGCGGCCAAGGCCGAACTCGCGTCGACGCGCAAGCTGGCCGACGTATCGGTGGACGACTACGACGCCGTGTTCTACCCGGGCGGCCACGGCCCGCTGTGGGATCTCGCCGAGGATCTGCATTCGATCGGCCTGATCGAGCGCGCGCTCGCCGCCGGCAAGCCGGTCGCGGCCGTCTGCCACGCGCCGGGTGTGCTGCGCCACGTGAAGAACCCGCAGACCGGCGAATCGGTCGTGCGCGGCAAGCGGGCGACGGGCTTCACCAACAGCGAGGAAGCGGCCGTCGAACTGACGGAAGTCGTGCCGTTCCTCGTCGAGGACATGTTGAAGACCAACGGCGCGGAATTCGAGCGCAGCGCCGACTGGGCGCCGCATGTCGTCACCGACGGGCTGCTGATCACGGGGCAGAACCCCGCGTCGTCGGAGCCGGCTGCCGAGGCATTGCTCGCGAAGCTCGGCCACCAGTAATGGCATGGCGCCGGCCGGGCCGGCGCCGTTCCCGCTCCGTCGCCGGGCATGACCGGCGACGGTCCCGATCGTTCCGCCGTGCGCATCGCGCGGCGAGTCCCCAGTCGTTTTGCAGAACCAAGCAAAGGAGTCGTGGATGTCTGCCCTGTTCGAACCGTTCAAACTCAAGGATGTCACGCTGCGCAACCGCATCGCGGTGCCGCCGATGTGCCAGTACGTCGCCGAAGACGGCGTCGTCAACGACTGGCATCACGTGCATCTGGCCGGCATCGCGCGCGGCGGCGCGGGCCTCGTGATCGCGGAGGCGACGGCCGTGTCGCCGGAAGGGCGCATCACGCCGGGCTGCGCCGGGTTGTGGAACGATGCGCAGGCCGAAGCGTTCGCGCCGTCGGTCGCGGCGATCAAGGCGGCCGGCTCGGTGCCCGGCATCCAGATCGCGCATGCAGGCCGCAAGGCGAGCGCGAACCGCCCGTGGGAAGGCGACGACCATATCGCCGCCGGCGATCCGCACGGCTGGCAGACCATCGCACCGTCGGCCGTGCCGTTCGGCGCGCACCTGCCGAAGGTGCCGCATGAAATGACGCACGACGACATCGCCCGCGTGCAGGCCGATTTCGTCGCGTCGGCGAAGCGCGCACGCGACCTCGGCTTCGAATGGCTCGAACTGCACTTCGCGCACGGCTACCTCGGCCAGAGCTTCTTCTCGGTGCATTCGAACCACCGCACCGACGAATACGGCGGCTCGGCCGAGAATCGCGGCCGCTTCCTCGTCGATACGCTCGCGGCCGTCCGCAAGGTCTGGCCCGAGCACCTGCCGCTGACCGCGCGCCTCGGCGTGATCGAATACGACGGCCGCGACGAAGAGACGCTCGCCGAGTCGATCGCGCTCACGCAGCGGATGAAGCAGGAAGGGCTCGACATGCTGAGCGTGTCGGTCGGCTTCTCGACGCCCACCGCGCAGATTCCGTGGGGCCCGGCGTTCCTCGCGCCGATCGCCGAGCGCGTGCGCCGCGAGGCCGGGCTGCCGGTGTCGTCCGCATGGGGGATCGACACGCCGCAACTGGCGAACCGCGTGGTGGCCGAAGAGCAGCTCGATCTCGTGATGGTCGGCCGCGCGCATCTGGCCGATCCGCACTGGCCGTACTACGCGGCCAAGCAGCTCGGCGTCGAGCGTCCGTCGTGGACGCTGCCCGCGCCGTACGCGCACTGGCTCGAGCGTTACCGGATCGCCGACAAGGTGGCCTGAGCGGCCGTGGCGACACGCCGCGCCGGCGCGGCCCGCGCATGATGCGCGCCGCCGATCCGGCGCCGATGGATAGAATGGCGGTTCGTGCAGGCCGGTTGCCTGCGCGAACCGCCATTTTTTTCATTTCGACAGAGGTGCCATGGGCGCACATGTCCCGTCGTCTCACGATTCCGCCGCACGGCCGCGCGCGCAGCAGATTGCCCGCATCGTGCTGTATGCGGCGCTGCTGGTGCTCGCGCTGTGGGTGATCCGCGACTTCATTCCCGCCATCGCATGGGCCTGCGTGATCGCCATCGCGATGTGGCCGCTGCTCAAATGCTTCGAATCGCACCGGCTGTTCCGTGACCGCCCGACGCTCATCGCGACCGTCATCACGGCCGGGATCTCGCTGCTCGTCGTGCTGCCGATCGCCGTCGCGGCGACCCAGGCGATCGGGCAGGCGCACGACCTGCGCGAGTGGCTGAGGACGGTTCAGGACAACGGCATTCCGTTGCCGGACGTCGTCAGCCGGCTGCCTTACGGGTCGGCGCAGATCACCACATGGTGGCAGGCCAATCTCGGTCACCCGCTGCATGCGTCCAGCGCGATGCACGGCGTGAACGGCGAGAAATTCCTCGCGTTCGGCCGGCAGTTCGGCACGAAACTCGCGCATGTGCTGCTCGAATTCGGCTTCATGCTCGTCACGCTGTTCGTGATCCTGCGCGCGGGCCACAAGCTGTCAGGCGCGTTGCTGCAGGGCGCGCGGCGCGCGTTCGGGCCCAACGGCGCGGAACTGATCGACCGGATGGTCAAGGCCGTGTACGGCACGGTGACGGGGCTCGTCGTCGTCGGGCTCGGCGAGGGCGCGCTGCTCGGCATCGCGTATGCGTTGGCCGGCGTTCCGCATGCGGCGCTGCTCGGCCTCGTCACGGCGATTGCCGCGATGCTGCCGTTCTGCGCGCCGATCGTGTTCTGCGGCGCGGCGCTCTGGCTGTTCGTGCAGGGCGCGACGATGTGGGCCGTGGTGGTGGCTGTGCTCGGGTTCATCGTCGTGTTCGTCGCCGAGCATTTCGTGCGGCCGGTGCTGATCGGCAGCTCGGCGCGGCTGCCGTTCCTGCTGGTGCTGTTCGGCATCCTGGGCGGCGCCGAGACGTTCGGCCTGATCGGGCTGTTCGTCGGTCCCGCGCTGATGACGGTGCTGACGATGCTGTGGGCCGAGTGGATCGCGTGACGACGCGCGCCGTTGCGCCGGTTCGAGGGAGCGGCGCAGCGGCATCGATGCGCGTACAAGCATGCGCCGGCCGGAACGATCCGGCTTGCGCGCGGGCATGCCATGCAGGGATTCGTATAAAGATCTCTACATTTCTTTTCGATCCGGACCCAAAGGTCTAGTAGCATGGGGCTTTCGATCACGCCGGCACGGCGCAGCAGATTTCCCCAAGCATGCGATTGATTTCGATGTCCCGACCCGCCGCGACGCTGTCCCTGGCCGCGAGTTGCCTGATGTTGCACGGCTGCGCGTGGTTCGACTCGTGGCTGCCGTTCTCGTATTCACGCACGCCGCTCGCGCGGGCCGCATCGCGGCATGGCGCGACGCGCGCAGACGTCGTCCGCGCCGGCGGCAACCCGCGCAGCGTATGGATGGTCCGCAACGGCAGCGGCGTCTGCTACAACTACTTCATCGAGCACGGCAACGATCACCGCGAGTATTTCGTCGTGTTCGACAGGGCCGGCGTCGTCACGCAATACGGCTTCGATTCCTGCATGAACGCCGACCGCAAGGGCACGCTCCAGCCGGGCAAGGCCGCTTCGCGCTAGCGCAGCCGCATGGGCCGCGCCAGCCGTTGCCCGGGGGCGTTACGCGATCGTGTCGAGCACGCCGCCGTCCGCGCGTAGCGCGGCGCCCGTGGTCGCCGACGCCAGCGGCGAGCACACGTACACGACCAGGTTCGCGATTTCCTCGGGCAACGCCGGCCGCTGGATAATCGACGTCGCACGCTGCGTGCGGACGAAATCCACCGCGACGTCGTCGATGCTGCGGCCCGTTTCGTCGGCCTGCGCCTTCAGCATCGCCCGCACGCCTTCCGACATCGTCGGCCCCGGCAGCACCGAGTTGACGGTCACCTGGGTGCCGGCCGCGAGCTTGGCGAGGCCGCGCGCGATCGACAGCTGCGCGGTTTTCGTGAACCCGTAATGAATCATGTCGACCGGGATGTTCAGGCCCGATTCCGACGAAATGAACACGATGCGCCCGGCATTGCGTTCGATCATCCCCTTCAGGTAATGCCGCGCGAGCCGCACGCCGGACATCACGTTCATCTGGAAGTAATGTTCCCACTCGGCGTCGTCGATCTCGAAGAACGCCTTCAGCCCGTAGATGCCCGCATTGTTGACGAGGATGTCGGCCTCCGGCGTGTGCTGCGTGATACGCGCGACGCCGGCCGCGTCGGACAGGTCGGCGGCGACGCCGTCGAAGCTCGCGCCGGGCACGGCCGCGCGCAATTGCGCGAGCGCCGACTGCACCGACGTGTCGCTGCGGCCGTTGACGACGACGCGCGCACCGGCGCGCGCGAGCCCTTCGGCGATCGCGAGCCCGATGCCGGCGGTGGAGGCGGTGACGACCGCGGTCTTGCCTTTCAGATCGATGTGCATGAGCGTGACGGGGGAGGAGTGAATGGAAGCCGCCGCGCGCGCCGCGGCGGACGGAATTCAAAGCTTAGGAGAATTTCGATCAACAGGCCATTCCGCGCGTGAGGCGGCGGCGTTGATGTATACGTTCCGGATGCGGACGTGAAGCGCAGCCTGTTCGTGAGTCGCACACGCGCGAGATCCCGGTCGGCTCAGGTGGACTGAGCCGAGGTCGGAATCTCGCGCGTGTGCTTCGCCCGCAGGGAACCAACCCGATGACGCGTTCGCGGGCTGCGATGGGAGCGTGCGTGCATCCGGTCCGAATGGATCGGCGCCACAGGCGCCGCTGGCGGATTTCGCGCCTGCCGCCTGCCTGCCTCGCGACCCGCGCTCGCAGCCTTTGCGAAGCACGGCAACGGCAGGCAATTATCAGGAGCACATGACGAACCAGTCCCACCAGTAGTATCCCAGCAGCTCCTGCGTGCTTCTTTCCAGCGTATAGAGTCCGAAGCAGGCGCCAAGCGTTTCTATCCCGCTCGTTCTCGCCTTGGCGCCAATGCTGACGAAAGTTTGCAACTTCGTCACCGGCGGCAGGCCGTCGGACGTTTCAGGGTTCAGTTGCACGGCCTTCACTTCAAGGAACTCCTGCGTAAACGGGTTGAAAACCTGCTGGCCGAAAAGGTGCGAAACCTGATAAACGAGCACGGCCTCGTCCGCGTTCCCGTACAGGGATACCGCCCTGAGTGAAACGGTGTCGCCCGGGACCAGCGTCAGACGTGATTCAGCGGCGCCATTTCCGAGCGCCTCACCTCGTGCCCCGGTGTAAAGCAGGTTCACGGCGCGATGATCGACGGCGGTCGGTCTCTCGGGCTGCTTGCTCGGATTCGGGTACCTCCTCTTGACGTATTCCGTGTCGATTACGGCCAGGATGTCGATCTGCTGCGCGCTCGGGTCGAGACTGATGCTTCCAAGATCGGCTGTCATACGTGGTGCCTCCATTCGGGCTTTGTCGCGGAAAGGGGGCGGCGCCCTGCGAGGCGCCGCGCAAGACCTGCTGGCTGCTGGCTCGAATCGCTCCCGTCCGGCTTCGGAGCGAGTGGTCGGGGCGCTTGCCTCAACTGGCGGTGGCTTGCCAGGTCCAGAAGAAGTAGCCGAACAGCGTCTTCTTGTTTTGATCCCGCGTATAAAGTGCAAAACACGCGCCGAGGTTCTCGGATCCGGAAGAGCTTGCGACGGCGTTGAGGCTTTGAAACGCCTGGGATTGCGCCGAGATCGCAACGACATCGGGCGTCTCTGCGGCACTCGGTGCGTCGGCCTGTACGATGTTATGCACGGCAAACTGGCTGAAGACTCGATCACCCGAGAAGTGCCGCACGTTGTAAATCACTGCCGAGTCGCCCGAGTTGTCGGACAGCGACGTCCCCATCAGGGACACGCTGTCGCGAACCTGCAGCTTCAGGCCCAGCGTGCCCGTTCCTTCCGAACTGCTCACGCCGGGCAGGCGGCTGCTGAGCATGAACGCGGCATTGCTGGAGATGGCCGTCGGATTGGATGCGTTCTTGCTGGGATTGGGATAATTTGTCTTTACGTAATGCGTGTCGATAACCGCAAGAATGTGAATGAATTGAGCGGCTTTTTCCAGGTTGATGTTATCCGGGTCGATTTTCATTGGAATGCCTCCGTGGTGGGTCAATTTCCCGTTCGATACGAATGACGCATCGGCGATGCGCTCTTTTAGTATCGTCAATTTATATTCGTCTTTGTACCTGTCAGCTTTGATGGGGGATCTATTTTAATAGGGCGTATTTTGATTTTTTAGGGGCGGAAACTGCTTCTGGTCAAACGGGAAAGGCCCGGATTTTCAGGTTCGCCCGGCGCAAGCCGGTGCAAGACCTTGAGATTGACGTGCCGGTGGTAATGGTGCCACCCATTGATTACGAGTTCACTATCGTTCGTGGGCGGGACGCGGGCGCGCTTCGATTGGTGTAATTGGTTGTAATTGATTTTCGTGGTTTTTGTACTAACGAAAATTCGATTATTGCGTGTGGATTCCGGTGATCGTCATCGTGTAATCGGGTGTAATTGATTGTTCCGCTAAAAATGACGATATTGACCGTGACGCACTAATGACGTGTCGTCGGATTTCAATTCCCAACGCTGAATGATTGGAGGTTAACCATGGCTTCCGAAGTCACCCTTGCATCAAGCGCGCAGGACATCAACATTCTCGTGGTTATCGACACGGAATGGGTCAAGAGAACCTACCCGAATCCGAGCCAGGTTCAGGGCAATCCGACGGGCATCGCTCACAATGGCCAGTTCATGATTTGCACCGGCGCGCGCGGCATCAAGGGGCAGGGTACGGCCGACCTGGAAATCACCGCCTACCCGCGCGACCGCATCATGTTCACCGGCGTGTCGATCTACGACAACTCCGATGACGCCGTGATCATCTACGACATCAAGCACTACAAGGGTGACATGGTGTTCAACCAGTTCAACTGCAACACGGTCGTGCGCAACGGTGCGGTGGAACCCGATCCGGAGTCGTCCAGCCGAAATGGCCTCCCGGCGAAGCAGAAACAGCTGACGTTCGCGACCTTCGACTCGTCGGTCAGGAACAGCGGCACCGAGTTCTTCGGCGTTTGCTTCGCGCTCTACAAGCTGGTCGGCGGGCAGAAGCAAGAGCTGTTCGGCTACTACTGGTGGGATCCGAAGATCTACGTTCCGGCCTGACCCCATCGGCTCGACTCACGCGCGGGGGCACGCAGGAGCCGTTTCACCGTACGCGTGAAATTCTCCGCCACGCGTGTTGACGCGTCGGCGGAGGCAGGATCGTGCCCACGAGAATTTTCGTGGGCACGATTCATGTTTGACGGTAGCGACTTCGATTTTTGCCGTTGCGAGTCCCGCAGGCCGGGCTCCGGTTGCGCGCCGCCTCACAGTCTTGTACGGTGAGCGTTCGCCGTCCGAACCGGGAGCCCGCCGCGTGAGCCGTACCGCCAACCGATCCATCGACCCGTCGCCGTTCTGGCGCGACGCCGCGCTGCCGTTCATCGAGGCGCGCACGGTCGACGACGGACGCGAGATCTGCTACGCGAAGCACACGCACGATACGTTTTCGGTGGGGGCGATCGTCGGCGGCACGAGCACCTACGTGAACGGTGCGACGAATGCACACGTCGGGCGCGGCGTGCTCGTGATCATCGATCCGGAACAGGTGCATGCATGCAATCCGTACGGCCCCGATGCGTGGGCGTACCGGATGGTCTATGTCGACGTGCCGTGGCTCGCGCGGCTGCAGCATTCGCTGGGTCGCGATCCGAACGGCGATTTTCACGGCTTTTCGCCGAAGTTGACGGAGCGGAGCGACCTGTTCGCGCAATTTGGCGGGTTCTATCGCACGCTCGTGTCGCCATCGGTCGATCCGCTCGGCAAGGAAAGCGCGGCGGTCGAATTCTTCACGCAACTGCATGGCGCGCTCGATCGCGAACCGTCCGCCCCGCGGCCGGGCGACGACAATGCGAAGCTCGCGCGCGCGGCCGACTACATCGCCGCACATTGTCGCGACGGCGTGACGCTCGATGCGATCTGCGCGGCGGCCGACCTGTCGCCGTCGTATCTGATCCGCGCCTTCAACGCCCGCTACGGGATGACGCCGCATGCATTCCTGATCGATCGTCGCGTGCAGTACGGCCGCACCGAGCTGCGCCGTGGCCGGCCGATCGCCGAAGTCGCGCTCGACGCCGGCTTTGCCGACCAGGCCCATTTCCAGCGCGCTTTCCGGCGCATCGCGGCCGCGACGCCCGGACAGTATCGCAGCGCGATGCGCTGACCGGCAGCGTGGCTACACGTCGAGCAGGAACAACGCGCTGCCTGCCAGCAGCAGCGCCATCAGCCGGTTGAACATGCGCATGCGCCGCGCGTTCGCGAGCCGATGCCGCAGCGACGCCCCCGCATACGCCCAGCATGCGATCGACGCGAAGCAGATCACCAGATACAGCGCGGCGAATTGCCAGACCTGTGTGCGGTCGCCGTCGGCCGCATAGGCGCCCATCGCGGCCACGCACGCGAGCCATGCCTTCGGATTGAGCCACTGCATCGCCGCGCCGGCCGCCGCCGACGGGCCGGCCACGTCCGGGTCGGCCGACAGCCGGCCGTCGTCGAGCGCGAGCCGCAGCGCCATATACAGCAGGAACGCGATCCCCGACCACTGCGTGGCCGTCGTCAGCACGGGCCAGCGCGCGAGCGCCGCGTGCAGGCCGAGGCCGATCAGCAGAAAGAGCGCGACGAAGCCGAGCGTCGCGCCGGCCGCATAGCGCAGGCTCGCGCCGAGGCCATGACGGGCGCCCGCGCTGAGCGCGACGATATTAACGGGACCGGGGGTGATCGACGAGGCCAGCGCGAACGCGGCCATCGAAACCAGCATGCTCATCAGGTGTCTCCATGCGAAATGTCGAAAGTCGCATCGAGACTACGGGAGCCGTTTCGGCCGGTATTGAAGAAAACTGCCCTCGGCAGAGTGCGGTCGCCGTCAGTGCAGCGCGCGCGGTGCGTGGGCCGGCTGCGACTCGGCCGGGCCGGTTACGTCGGCCACGCGCAGCGGTCCGCCCGCGCAGGGTTCCGTCGACACCGAGAAGCCGAACGTGTTGACGCCGCCCGAACACGCGACGAACACGCCGCCGCCGTGCATCTCGGCCACGGCCTTGACGATCGACAGCCCGAGCCCGTGGTTCTCCTTGCTGTTCGCACGCGCTTCCTCGAGCCGGTAAAAGCGCTCGAACACGTGCGGGCGCTGCACCGGATCGATCGGCTCGCCGGGGTTCGACACAGCCATGTCGACGAGTGTGTCGCGGCGCGTGATCGTCACGTTCACCGTCGCGCCGGGCGCCGAATGCTGGATCGCGTTGATCAGCAGGTTCGTCATCGCGCGGCGGAACAGCGATGGATCGACGGCCGCGCGTGCGTCGCCGTGCAGTTCGGCATGCAACTGCGCCTCGTCGAGCGGAATTTCGAGGAAATCGAGCATGCGCCGCACCTCGTCGGCAAGCGACACGTCCTTCAGGTCGGTCGCTCGCTCGCCGCGATCGCTGCGCGACAGGAACAGCATGTCGTTGATGATCACGCGCAGCCGCTCGAATTCCTCGAGGTTCGACTGCAGCGTCTGACGCATCCGGTCGACCGACTGGTCGCGGCTCGTCAGCGCGACCTGGGTCTGGCCGATCAGGATGCTGATCGGCGTGCGCAGCTCGTGCGCGACGTCCGCGTTGAACGCTTCGAGCCGCGCGTAGGTCTGCTGGATCCGTTCGAGCGCGCCGTTGAACGACGTCGCGAGGTCGCGCAGCTCGGTCGGCAGCGCATCGGTCTGCAACCGCTGGCGGCGGTTGGTCGCGCTCACGCTCGCCGCGTCCTGCGACAACCGGTCGAGCGGCGCGAGCCCGAAGCGCGCGACCGCGCGGCTCAGCAGCAGCGTGATGACGGTGGCCGTCGCGATCAGCGCGGCGAGCGTCCAGCCGAAGCGGCGCAGCATCCGCTGCGTGCGCTCGCACGACGTCGCGACCACCAGCTGCAGTGGCGGCCGTTCGCCGGCGCCGGCCAGCGAGACGGTCTTCGTCATCACCGCGTAGCTGCTGTCGTTGAGCTCGTAGCGCTGGTACGCGCCGAACGGCGGGTCGAGCGGCACGCCGTTGACGGGGCTGCCGAAGCGGAACGCCGGGTTGTCGCTGACGACCTGGTAGTGCGTCGAGCCGTCGGGCGGTTCGAGATCGGCGAGCTTTTCCTGCATCAGGCGGCCGCGTGCGGCCGTGGTGGCATGCGACACGATCATCTCGGCGACCTTCGCGCGCGTGTCGATCGTCGCGCGCAACTCGGCGAACAGCTGGCGCTCCATCATCACGAACAGCCCGCAGCCGACCAGCGTGAACACGAGCAGCGACACGATGCCGAACATCGCCGACAGCCGCAGGACGATCGAGCGTTTCATGCCGTCCTCTCGGTGTCACCGTCCTCGCGCGCCTCGAGCACGTAGCCCATCCCGCGGATCGTGTGCAGCAGCTTGTCCGCGAACGGGCCGTCGAGTTTCGCGCGCAGCCGCTTGATCGCCGTCTCGACGACGTTCGCGTTGCTGTCGAAGTTCACGTCCCACACGAGTTCGGCGATCGTCGTCTTCGACAGCACTTCGCCGCTGCGCCGCGCGAGCACGCCGAGCAGCTGGAACTCCTGCGCGGTCAGGTCGAGCCGCGTGCCGTCGCGGGTCGCACGGCGGCCGATCAGGTCGACGCGCAGGTCACCGATCGAGATCAGCGTCGATTCCTGCACGCGCGCGCGGCGCGTCAGCGCGCGCAGCCGCTCGATCAGCTCGAGGAACGAGAAGGGCTTGGTCAGGTAGTCGTCGGCGCCACCGCGCAGCCCGCGCACGCGATCGTCGACGCGGTCGCGCGCGGTCAGCATGATGACGGGCGTCTGCTTCTGCGCGCGCAACGCACGCAGCACGCCGAAGCCATCGAGCTTTGGCAGCATCACATCGAGCACGACCACGTCGTAGTCGAATTCGACGGCCTTCCATGCGCCGTCCTCGCCGTCGAGCGCGGTGTCGACGACCCAGCCTTCCTCGGTCAGGCCGCTCTTCAGGTATTCGACGACTTTCGGTTCGTCTTCGACGATCAGCACTTTCATGTTCGTATTCCGCGTAACCGGGTTAAGGGCCGACGCCCGCGGTGCGCTGCGGGCCCGCCGCCGCGACGTCGGACGGCGTGGCGCCGCTCGTCGCGGCGCCGTCCCAGCCGCCGCCGAGCGCCTTCGCGAGAAACACGACGAGCGCCGCGCGCTGGCCCTGGATCTGCACGGCCTGTCGCTCGCTCGTCAACAGTTGCTGCTGGGCCGTCAGCACGTCGATGAACGGCGTCAGGCCGCCCGCGTAGCGGTCCTGCGCGAGCGACACGAGCTTGCGCGCGTCGTCGACGGCCGCGGATGCCTGCTGCGCGGCGTCGGCGAGGACCGACAGGCCCGTGACCGCATTTTGCACCTCCTGGAACGCGGTGAGCACGGTCTGCCGGTAGCTGGCCTGCGCGGCGACGTAGCCGGCCTGCGCGAAATCGACGCCAGCCTTCAGCCTGCCGCCTTCGAAGAGCGGCTGGCTGAGCGACCCGCCGACCGACCACAGCAGCGCCGGCACGCTGAACAGACTCGCGAAGCGCGTTGCATCCCAGCCGATGTCCGGCGACAGCGTGATGCGCGGGAAATACGCGGCGCGCGCGACGCCGATCTGCGCGTTCGCGGCCGCCATCGCGCGCTCGGCCGACGCGACGTCGGGGCGCCGCTGCAGCAGGTCGCTCGGCATGCCGGTCGGCAGCGCGGGCGCGTTGATCGGCACCACGCGCGACGGCAGCGAGAATTCGGGGGCCGGCGTGCCGACCAGCGTCGCGATCGCGGTTTCGACCTGCGCGCGCTGCTGGAGCAGCAACTGCGCCTGCGTGCGCGTCGCGTCGAGCTGCGAGCGCTGCTGCAGCAGGTCGAGGCCCGACACCGCGCCGAGGTCGTGGCGCGCGCTCACGTAGTCGAGCGCCTTCTGCTGCAGGTCGATCGAACGTTTGACGACATCGATCTCGGTATCGAGTTCGCGCAGCGCGAAATAGCTCGACGCAAGGTCGGCCGTCAGCACGAGGCGAGCGTTCGCGAAATCGTCGTGCGCCTGCTCGGTGGTCGCCTGTGCCGATTCGACGCTGCGCCGCACGCGGCCGAACAGGTCGAGCTCGTAGCTGACGGCCGCACCGACCTGGACGTCGTTCTGCACGGTCGACATGCTTTGCGTCGCGTAGTTGGTCTGCGGCCGGTCGGCGGAGATCTTGAAGCGCTGGCCGCTCGCGTTCAGGCCGACAGCCGGATATTGCGCGGATGCGACGGACGCGAGCGTCGCCTTCGCCTGGTCGTAGCGCGCGGCCACGGCCTTCAGGTTCTGGTTGTTGCGCAGCGCGTCGGTTTCCAGTGCGTCGAGTTGCGGATCGCCGAACGCGGTCCACCACGCGGGATCGAGCGGCGCGCGGGCCGGCGCGGCCGGATGCCAGTACGCGTCGGCCGGGTCGAGCCGCCATGCGGCCGGCGTGTCGACGGCCGGGCGCTGGTAGTCCGGGCCGACGGCACAGCCGGCGAGGGCGGCTGCCGCGACGGCGGCGAGCGCGACGGGCCGCACGCGGATACGCATCGCGGTCACGACTTCGCTCCCGAGGCGGCCGATGCCGGTTGCGCGGCCGGTGCCTGCACGACGACCTTGTCGCCGTTCGCAAGCGCGTCGCTCGGGTTCGCGACGAGGCGGTCGGCCGGCGTGAGCGGGCCGTCGACTTCGAGCGTCTGGCCGATCGTGCGCACGACCGTCACCTGCTTCAGATGGACTTGCCCGTTCGCATCGACGGTCGCGACCGTCGGGCCTTCGCCGCGGAACAGCAGCGTATTGGCCGGGACCTGCAGGCGGCCGACCGGCGTCATCGGCAGCGTGGCCTGCACGTAGGCGCCGGGCAGCAGCCGGCCGTCCGGGTTCGGCAGCGTGATCTCGATCTGCAGCGAGCGCGTCGCGACGTCGATCGCCTCGGACGTGCGCGTGATCGTGCCGTCGAACGTCTTGCCCGGCAGTTCGGCCTGCGCGACGCTCACGTGCTGGCCGACCTTCACCTGCTGCGCGTACGCCTGCGGCACCTGCACGTAGAGGCGCAGCCGGTCGGCCTGCACGACCGTGAACAGCGAGCGGCCCGCGTTGCCCGAATTGACGAGATCGCCGACGTCGACGTTGCGCTGCGTGACGATCCCGTCGATCGGCGCGACGATCCGCTGGAAACCCTTCAGCTCGGTGAGCCGGCGCATGTTCGCATCGGCCGCGGCGAGGTTCGCGCTGCCCTGGTTGAACGCGCCTTGCCGGTCGTCGAGTTCCTGCTGCGACACGGCATCGCGCTGGCGCAGCTGCTGCGCGCGGTCGAACGACGTCTTCGCGAGCGCGAGCGCGGCCTGCGCCTGCTGGCGTTGCGCGGTGGCCTGCGCGAGTTCCTGGTTCAGCTCGGGTGTATCGAGTTCGGCGAGCGTCTGCCCCTGCTTCACGTGCGCGCCGATGTCGGCCTGCCAGCGCAGCACGTAGCCGCTCGCCCGCGCGTAGATGGGCGCCTCGACGAAGCCGCGCAGCGTGCCGGGCAGCGTCAGCTTGCCGCCGGTGGCCGCGTCGACCGGATGCACGACGTTCACGTACTGGCGCGTGTTCTGCTCGGCGACCGCGTCGAGCCGGTTGCGGTTCAGCACGTTGACGACGATCGTGCGCGCGGCGCCGGCGGCCAGCAGCACGCCGATCACGATCAGGACGATGCGCCCGCGCCGCGATACCGACGTGCGCGTCGGCAGGTGCATGCCGTGTTCGTCCACCTGGATGCCGACGGAGCTGTGATGTTTCTCTTCCATGAATTCAACCAATTCAACCGGGTAGTGGGGCGAAAGTCAGTGTCCAGCCTGGCGCGCGCGCCGGCGGGCCAGCCGCGCATGCACGCCGCCGAACACGAGCGGCACGAACAGCAACGTCGAAACGGTCGCGAACAGCAGCCCGCCGATCACCGCGCGGCCGAGCGGCGCATTCTGCTCGGCGCCTTCGCCGAGACCGAGCGCCATCGGCACCATCCCGATGATCATCGCGAGCGCCGTCATCAGCACCGGCCGGATCCGCGTCGCGCCGGCTTCCAGCGCGGCGGTGAGCGGCGGCGCGCCGGCCGCGAGACGCTGGCGCGCGAACGACACGACCAGAATGCTGTTCGCGGTCGCGACACCCACCGTCATGATCGCGCCCGTCAGCGCGGGCACGCTCAGGTGCGTGCCGGTGATGAACAGCATCCACGCGATGCCGGCGAGCGCGGCCGGCATCGCGCTGATGATGATCAGCGGGTCGAGCCACGACTGGAAATTGACGACGATCAGCAGGTAGACGAGCACGATCGCCATCGCGACACCCGCGCCGAGGCCGATATACGACGTGCGCATCGTTTCGACCTGGCCGCGCAATGTCAAGTCGGTGCCGCGCGGCAGCGTGGCGCGTGCGTCGGACACGATGCGGTCGATCTCGCCCGCGACCGAGCCGAGGTCGCGGCCTTCGACGCTCACGTACACGTCGATCGCCGGGCGGATGTTGTAGTGCGTGATCACGGCCGGGTTCGCGGTGCTGCGCACCTGCACGAGGTTGCCGAGCAGTTGCAGCGGCATGCCCGTGCGGCCGCTCGCCGAGATTGGCGTGCCGAGCAGGTCGTCGACCGACGAGATGCTGTATTGCGGGGTCTGGATCTGCAGCGGGTACTGCACGCCGGTGCGCGGGTTGATCCAGAACGACGGCGTCGTCTGCGAACTGCCGGACAGCGAGATCAGCATGTTCTGCGCGACGTTCTGCGCGGAGAGATTGAGCTGCTGCATGCGCGTACGATCCATGTCGGCCAGCAGGGTCGGCTCGTCGTTGCGTTGCAGCACGTGCACGTCGACGGCGCCGGGGATTTGCCTGAACTTTTTCATCAGGTTGCTCGCGATAGTCATGTTACTCGCGAGATCGTTGCCGAGCACCTGCACGTCGATCGCGGCCGGCTGACCGAAGTTGAGGATCTGCGTGATGATGTCCGATGGCTGGAAGAAGAACTCGACGCCCGGGAAGCGCTCGGGCAGCAGCGTGCGCAGTGTCTGCACGTAATGCTGGGTCGCGCGGTGGCCAGGTTTCAGCGCGATCAGCAACTCGCCGTCGAGCGTGCCGATCGTGCCGGCGTTGCTGTACGACAGGTTGATGCCGCTCACCGGCAGGCCGAGGTTGTCGACGATCGCGCCGAGCTCGTCGGGCGGTACGGTTTCGCGGATCACGCGCTCGACCTGGTCGGCGAGGCGCGCGGTTTCCTCGATCCGGTAGCCGGTGGGCGCACGCATGTGCAGCCGGATGTTGCCGGAATCGGCGTTCGGGAAGAAGTCGCGGCCGAGCACGAATACCAGGCCCGTCGACAGCACGCAGAAGCCGAGGAAGCACATCGCGTAGAAGCGGCGGCGCACGAGCAGGATGCTCAGCAACACGATGTACCACGCACGCAGCCGTTCGAACGCGTGGTTGAACGCGTGATGGATGCGCGCGAAGCGCGACGTCGAATGGTCGGGGCCGGTGCTGGCCTGCTGCGGGCGGAACAGCAGCATCGCCAGCGTCGGCACCAGCGTGCGCGACAGCACGTACGACGCGAGCATCGCGAACACGACGGCTTCCGCGAGCGGCACGAACAGGAAGCGCGCGACGCCCGTCAGGAAGAACATCGGTACGAACACGATACAGATGCACAGCGTCGACACGAACGCAGGCACCGCGATTTCACCCGCGCCTTCGAGGATCGCGTCGTGCAGGTTGGTGCCGAGATGCAGGTGCCGCTCGATGTTCTCGATCGTGACGGTCGCGTCGTCGACCAGGATCCCGACCGCGAGCGCGAGCCCGCCGAGCGTCATGATGTTGATGGTCTCGCCGAGCGCGGACAGCGCGATCAGCGACGTGAAGATCGACAGCGGAATCGAGATCGCGATGATCAGCGTGCTGCGCCAGTTGCCGAGGAACAGCAGGATCATCATCGCGGTCAGCACGGCGGCGATCAGCGCCTCGTGGATCACGCCCTGGACGGCCGCGTTGACGAACACCGACTGGTCGAACAACGGCGTGATCGTGAGCCCCTCGGGCAGCGTCGGGATCACCTTCGGCAGCAGCGACTTCAGGTCCGACACGACCTTGAGCGTCGACGCGTCGCCGCTTTTCAGGATCGAGATCAGCACGCCGCGCTGGCCGTTCTGCCGCACGACGTTGGTCTGCGGCGCGAAGCCGTCGCGCACCGCCGCCACTTCGCGCAGGTAGGTCGTGGCGCCGTTGACGGTCTGGACCGGCAGGTTGTTGATGTCGGCGACGGTATCGGCCGACGCGTTGGTGTCGATCCGGTATTCGGTCTGGCCCATCTTCGCCGTGCCGGTCGGCAGCACGAGGTTCTGCGCGTTGACCGCGTTGACGATGTCGGCCGGCGTGAGGCCCTTCGCGAGCAGCGCCTGCGGATCGAGGTCGATCGCGACCACGCGCGTGCGACCGCCGTACGGGAACGGGATCTGCACGCCCGGCACCGTGATCAGCTGCGGGCGCAGGAAGTTGAGCGCGATGTCGGCGAGCGACTGTTCGCTGAGCGTCTTGCTCGACAGCCCGAGCTGGATCACCGGGATGCTCGAGGCCGAATAGGTGATCACGAGCGGCGGTGTCGCGCCCTGCGGCATCTGCCGCACGATCGCCTGCGCGGAGGAGACCGTCTGCGCGATCGCCGTCTGCACGTTCGCGCCCGGTTGCAGGAACACCTTCACGACGGCGATGCCGGGCAGCGACGTCGATTCGACGTGCTGGATGTTGTTGACGGTCGTCGTCAGGATCCGTTCATGGACGGAGGTGATCCGGTTGGTCATCTCCGTCGCGGAGAAGCCGCTGTAATTCCAGATCACGCTGATGACGGGGATGTTGATCGCGGGCAGCACGTCGACCGGTGTGCGCATCAGCGCAAGCGGCGTGGCCAGCACGATCATGATGGCCATGACGATGAACGTGTAGGGGCGCTTGAGCGCGAGATTGACGATCCACATGGAGGCAGCGGGACAGGCGGTGATCAGGCGTCGGTGAAGGGAACCCGAATGATAGGCGTCGGCGTGGAACGGGTTACTGTCGCGAAACTGGCGGAACTGTCAGTTTGGGGCGCGCGGGTCGTCCGCCGATTCCGCAGACGGAATGCCTGCGTCGCGATGGCTGCGATTGCACCGATCGCGCTGCGCTCACAGCTGCTCCATCCCGAAGCGCGCGAGCGCATGCAGATCGACGACCTCGATCTGGTTGTACGCGAGCCGCAACGCGCCGAGCTTCTCGAGTTGCTGCAGCGCCTGGTTGATCCGCTGCCGCGACACGCCGACGAGCATCCCGAGTTCCTCCTGCGAGATCGATAGCGACGGGCCGGTATCCGGGTACAGGTCGGGGTTGAAGAGCTGCGCGAGCGCCTGCGCGACGCGCGCGTCGACGTCGAGCAGCCGGCTGTTCTGGATCGACGCGATGAATTCGCCCATCCGGTTGTTCAACTGATGGATCACGAAGCGCGTGAACGGCAGGCTGGTATCGAGCAGCGCATGGAAAGTGTCGACCGGCACGAACAGCACGCTCGAGCGCTGGATCGCGACGACTTCGTACTTGCGCAGCTCGCGCTTGATCACGCTGCCTTCGCCGAACCAGCCGCCCGACGGCACGCCGGAAAACGTGCAGCCGCGCCCCGACACGTTGAAGATCGCGAGCTTCAGCAACCCCTGGTGCACGCCGATCCAGTACTCGGACGGCGCGAGCCGGTGCGCGATCACGTCGCCGGCCTCGCACTGCTCGACGCGCGACTGCGCGAGCACGAGCGCCTGGTGTTCGGGCGCCAGCGTGCGGAACCACGCGCACTGGCCGAACAGCGTCGACAGGGCGGGCAGCGGGCCCGGTTCGGGAGGCTGGTCGGCCGGGCGGGCGGCCGCGTCGGGCGGCGCAACGGAGTGGTCGTGCATGGGTGCGGGTTTGCGAGGATAGGGATAACGCGCAGCGCTCGAAAGGCACTCTGTCGTTTCGATGACAGACGGCTCACAATAGCGCCCGTTAGGCTGTCGGCAATTGAACCACATCAAAACGATCCGGGGTGCATGCACGCCGGTCGACAGAACACGGGAGACAGGATCATGACGCAGATGTTCGAGGCCGGACTCGGCCGCCGCGACGCCAATTACGTGCCGCTCACCCCGATCGATTTCCTGGTCCGGACGGCCGAAGTCTACGGCGAGCGCCTCGCGATCGTGCACGGCGACGTGCGGCGCACCTGGGGCGAGACCTACACGCGTGCGAAGCAGCTGGCGAGCGCGCTCGTGCAGGCCGGCGTCGAGCGCGGCGACACGGTCGCGGCGATGCTGCCGAACATTCCGGCGATGGTCGAGGCGCACTTCGGCGTGCCGATGGCCGGCGCGGTGCTGAACACGATCAACACGCGGCTCGACGTGTCGTCGGTGCTGTTCATGCTCCGTCACGGCGAGGCGAAGGTGCTGATCGTCGACACCGAATACGCGGAGTTCGCGCATCGCGCGGCGCTCGAGGTGCCGGGCCTGAAGATCGTCAGCGTGGCCGACGCGATGCCCGCCGATCCCGACCGTTTCGCCGGCGCGACCGATTACGAGGCGTTCGTGGCCGGCGGCGACGCCGACTACGCATGGACGCCGCCCGCCGACGAATGGGATGCGATCGCGCTGAACTACACGTCCGGCACGACCGGCGACCCGAAGGGCGTCGTCTACCATCATCGCGGCGCGTATCTCGCGGCGATCAGCAACCTCCTCGAATGGGACATGCCGAAGCACGCGGTGTATCTGTGGACGCTGCCGATGTTCCATTGCAACGGCTGGTGCTTCCCGTGGGCCGTCGCGGCGCGCGCGGGCGTGAACGTGTGCCTGCGCAAGTTCGACGCGAAGACCGTGTTCGACCTGATCCGCCGCGAGCGCATCACGCATTACTGCGGCGCGCCGATCGTGCAGAGCGCGATCGCGAATGCACCGGCGGAATTCCGTGAAGGGATCGACCACACGGTGCACGCGATGGTCGCGGGCGCGGCGCCCGCGCCGGCCGTGATCGCGAAGATGAAGGAGATCGGCTTCGACCTGCTGCACGTGTACGGGCTGACCGAGGTGTATGGCCCGGCGACCGTGTGCGCGAAGCAGTCGCACTGGGAAGAGCTGTCCGACGAGGAGCGTGCGCGGCTCAATGCGCGCCAGGGCGTGCGTTACCACCTCGAAGCGGGCGCGACGGTGCTCGATCCCGACACGATGGCGCCGGTGCCGGCCGACGGCGAGACGCTCGGCGAGATCATGTTCCGCGGCAACATCTGCATGAAGGGCTACCTGAAGAACCCGAAGGCGACCGACGAGGCGTTCCACGGCGGCTGGTTCCATACCGGAGACCTCGCGGTGCTGATGCCGGACGGCTATATCCGGATCAAGGATCGCAAGAAGGACATCATCATCTCGGGCGGCGAGAACATCTCGAGCATCGAGGTCGAGGACGCGCTGTACCGCCATCCGGCCGTCGCCGTCGCGGCCGTCGTCGCGATGCCCGACCCGAAATGGGGCGAAGTGCCGTGCGCGTTCGTCGAGTTGCGCGAAGGCGCGAGCGCGACCGAGGAGGAGATCGTCGCGCACTGCCGGCAACTGCTCGCGGGCTTCAAGGTGCCGAAGGCCGTGCGCTTCGGCGAACTGCCGAAGACGTCGACCGGCAAGATCCAGAAGTTCCAGCTGCGCAATGCGGTCGGCTCGGACAAGGCGATCGACCTGGCGGGCGACAAGAAGTAGGCGGCGCGCCCGGCCGTGGCCGATCATCCTGCGTCCGTCATGCGTCGCGTGCGAGCCGGAACACGCTGACCGCGTCCGACAGTTGCGCGGCCTGGTCGCGCAGCGCGACGGCCGCGCGTTCGGCATCCGCGATCAGCATCGCATTCTGCTGCGTCGCGTCGCCGATCTGCGCGACGGCCAGGTTCACCTGCTCGATGCCGGTCGATTGTTCGCGCGACGCGGCGCTGATCTCGCCGATCAGCGTGCTGACCTGGTCGACCCGCGCGACGATGTCGCGCATCGTGCCGCGCGCGTCACCGCCAGTCGTCCGCTGAATGCGGCAACTTTGGCGAAATCTTTAGCGGAATGCCGTCGATCGACGGCCGGCGGGCGCGGGAGAAGACCGCGGGCGTCAGTGCGTCACGAGCCACGCGACGGCCAGATAGCGGCCGACCTTCGCGATGGTCACGATGACGAGAAAGGTCGGCAGCGGTTCGCGCAGCACGCCGGCGATCATCGTCAGTGGATCGCCGATCACCGGCGCCCAGCTGAGCAGCAGCGACCAGCGGCCATAGCGCCCGTACCAGCGCTCGGCGCGCGCGAGCGCGGACGGCTTGACCGGAAACCAGCGGCGGTCGCGGAAGTGCTCGATGCCGCGCCCGAGCGCCCAGTTGATCGCCGATCCGGCGACGTTGCCGATGCTCGCGACGAGCACCAGCGCCCACACGGGTTCGCGCCCGGCGAGCAGCAGGCCCGCGAGCACGGCTTCGGACTGGAGCGGAAACAGGGTCGCGGCGACCATCGACACGGCGAACAGGCCGCCGTAAGTGAGCAATTCGGACATCGCGCGATTGTACCGGCCGCACGCCGGCCGGCCCGGGTCATACGGTCACAGGCTCGCGGCGCTAGGTGGCGCTAGGTGGCGTCGGCCGTGCCGAACAGCAGGTGCGAGATCACCGACTTGTCGACTGGTTCGTCGTTGAGCGTGCTGGCAAGCAGTTCGCCCGCGAGCTGCTGCGGCGAGAACACCATGTCGGGTTTCAGCAGGCGCAGCCGTTCGAGGTTGCGCTGCTGGTTCACGAGCGCGACCGTGCGCACCGCCGGCGCGATCTCGCGGATCGCGAGGATGATGAAGGCGTTTTCGGCGTCGTCGGAGCGCAGCGCCAGCACGGCACGCGCGGTCGCCGTGCCGGCGCTTTCCAGCACCGCGTGGTCGGTCGCGTCGCCGACGATCAGGTCGGTCGCGGCCGCGTAGTTGTGCTCGACGCCGGCCGGCACGATGACGGTCACCGCGTAGCCGCGCTTGCGCAGCCCGTCGTGTACCGCGTGCGCCACCGGCGTCGCGCCGACGATCAGGAAATGATGCTTGCGGATCACGTTCGAAAGGCCTCCCTTGACGATCCGTTTCAGATTGCCGCCGATCACGGGGCCGACGACCGCGCTGATCGACGTCGCGAATACCGTGATGCCGAGGACGATCACCGAGGCGGTGAACAGGCGTGCGGTCGGTGCGTGCGGAACGATGTCGCCGTAACCGACCGTCGACATCGACACGATCGAGAAATAGACGGCGGTGGCGAGGTCGTGGACGGGCGGCGTGAATTCGTCGCCGAGGTACAGCACGCCGAAGGTCGCGTAGATCAGCAGCGACACGATGCTCAGCAACGCAAACAGGCTGCTTGCGGCCACGCTCGCGCGGTCGAAGTGCCGCCAGTAATACAGCAGCGCAACCACCAGCACGGCCGTGTAGACGAACACCGCGTGGCTTTGATAGCCGCCGAGCAAGCTGATCGCGGCGGCCGCGACCAGCAGCACGATCGACAGCACCCACGCGACGCGGGCGCGCAGCACGATGCCGATGGCCATCGTGGCGAGGCCGGCCGCGACGACGACTTGCGGCAGCACGACGAGCCCTGCGTTGTCGACGAGGTTCAGCGCATCGGCGAGCCACGCGTGATGCAGGCCGAGCCTGGCATGCTCGACGACGGGGCGCAGCACCATGAGCGCATCGAGCGCGAGTAGGAGGGCGAGATACCAGTGCAGGCCGATTGGCGCGAACAGGCGCCGCAGGCGGGTAGTGACGTGCTTCATTCAGTCGCCCGGCGGGCCGGGCATGTCCAACGAACCAGCCGCTACCCTAAAGCATTCCGCGATCGGCTGCTTTTTCGCGGGGCCTGATGGCGGCCGTGACGAAGCCGGCAGCCCTGGTCTTTCAGTTCCAGCCGACCATGATCGCGCCCATCCCGACGAGCAGCCCACCCGTCAGGCGATTCATCGCGCGCATCCGTGCCGGCCGCTGCAGCGCGCGGCTCAGCCGGTGCGAAAACAGGGCCATCGACGCGACGCCGCCCGCGAACAGCAACGCGAACGTCGTCGCGAGCAGCAGGAATTGAAGGTTCAGGCTCCAGTCGGCATTCGGGCTGATGAACTGCGGAAAGAACGACGGAAAGAACAGCAGCGTCTTCGGATTCAGGCCGGAGGTCGCGACGCCGCGCCAGAACAGCGCGCGGTCGCTGTCCTGCCGGGGGATGGCCGTTTCGGTTGCGGCATCGGTTGCGGCAGCCGGTGCGTTTGCCGGCGCGCGGCTGAGCCATTGCTTGGCGCCGAGCCACACGAGATACGCGGCGCCGGCCCAGCGCAGTACGGTCAGCGCGTGCTCGTTGAGATGCACCAGTGAATTCAGGCACAGCGCGGTCAGCGCGAGTTGCAGCAGCACGGCGAGCGTGCCGCCCCAGACGCAGGGCAGCGCACGGCGCCAGCCGGCGCGCAGCGCCTGGTTCATCGTGAGCAGGTTGACGGGACCGGGGGCGTAGATCAGGACGACGGAGGCAGCGAGGAACGACAGATAAAGCTTGAACGACATGACGGGAGTGCAGGAACAGGGCCGCAGGCACCGGCCCCGCACGCGGTCGGATAGGCGTGCGGGCGGCGGGGAATCGCATGTCTGCCGCCCGGCACCGCAACTTGTGATTGCGGCCGTGCGTCCCGGTGCGAAGGGGTTGTCGCGGGGAGCGTGCCGGGCAGCAGGCATGGAGAAAATGTATCAAGCGGCCCGGTTAAAAGGCTTCCTGTTTTCCGGTAAAACGGGCCTGAAACCGGAATCCTGTTCAGATAGAATGCCGATTTTCAGTAGAAGATTCTTCTCATCATGGCTACCCGCGAACGCATGCCGAAAACGCTCGACAATCAGGACCGCAAGATCCTTGGTGCATTGCAGAAAAATGCGCGCCTGTCGAACGCCGAACTCGCCGAACAGATCGGCATGTCGACCACCGCATGCTGGAACCGCACGCGGCAACTCGAGCTCGACGGTTACATCGACGGTTACGTCGCGCTGGTCAACCAGCGCATGCTCGGCTACGCGGACATCGTGATTCTCGAAGTCACGCTCGATCGCCACGAGGACGACGCGCTCGCGCGTTTCGGCTCGGAACTGGCGGCGCTGCCCGAAGTGCTCGAGGCATATCTGGTGTCGGGCGAGTACGACTACTGGATCAAGGTCGCGGTGGATGGCACGGCCGGCTACGAACGCTTCCTGCGCGAAAAGCTGTACCGGATTTCGAGCATCCGTCACAGCCGTTCGATGTTCGCGCTGCGCTGCATGAAGGATGTGCCTTCGATCCAGGTGTGACGGGAGGCGGGGATGACGTGCGGCCGTCGTTGAAACGACGGCGCGTGCGGCTGCGCGTGGGTGCGGTAAAAGCCGCCAAAGGGCCGACAGGGAAGGCTCGCCGGATGTGATGGCGAGGTGGTGCGGAAAACGGATGAATCTTCCGTTGGCGGTAGGGCGACGTTGCCTCTCGCCTGGTATCGGCGCTTGACGCGGCCGTAAAACAAGCTTGAAACGCTCCCGACGCGGTGAGCGCATTCATCAGCCGGGGCTCGCCCGGCATATTTCCACGTCAGTCAACACCACCGCATTCCGATGCCCGACGCAGCGGCCACTGGCGGCGCGCGTCCGGGCAAGCGGATCAGGCGGAGGGTTTGCCGCTGGTTGGCGGCCGGTCGTTCCGCTCAGCGCGGCAGGCGCGCGTGTGCTTCAGCGATGACTTCGCAGTTCTCGAGGTGGAGCGCCCACGCTTCTGCAAGCAGCTCGCTCACACGTGCGAGCCAGCCAGTGGATTCGGTGGAACGGTTGGAGACATTAGACGTTTGCATGACGAAGCCCCATATAGGTGGCGAGTTAGGGATAACCCTAATCATAGCGAAACGTCACCGCCTTGTGAAATGCGATTTCGTTATATGAGAATTCCTGACACTTATGTTGCTGCCGCGCAACATGAATAACGGCTGCCTTTGCGTGACGCACGGGCGTGCCGAGGCCGTGCCAGCACGGCCTCAGGGGAAGAGAGCAAAGCGGATTCGAGCGTCGGGGAAAAGGGGCGCGATTACTGCCCGATCCACCCGAACCGCCAGGACAGTCGCCGCGTCGCGGCGAGCAGCGTCTGCGCGAGGTCGCTGTCCGGCCCGCGCGGGAAGCCGCGCGATGAGCCGATGATCGCGATCACCAGCCGGATGCTGCCGGTGTGATCGAACACGGGCGCGGCGACCGTGCCGATGCCCGGTACCGGCGCGTCGAACGCGAAATCGAGTTCGTCCGCGCGGATCGCCGCGAGCCGCGCGCGGAATGCGGCATCGTCCGGCGCGGTGCGGCTGCCCGCGAGACGCACGGGTTCGTTGGCGAGCAGGTCCGCCAGCACGTCGTCGGACATGCCGGACGCGAAGATCCGGCCGATCGCCGTATTGACGAGCGACATCACGGTGCCGACCTGCAGGCTCACGTGCTGCGGCCGCGCCGATTCTTCGAGACGGATCACGGTCGGGCCCAGCGGGCCGAGCGTCGCGGCGGCAACGCTCATGTCGGTCGCGGCGGCCAGGGCGATGATCTCGGCTTCCGCGTCGCGCGTCGGCGACACGCGCTGCATGGCGATCAGGCCGAGCGCCTGCGCGAGCGGGCCGCCGTCGAAACAGCTGGCGTCGTCGCGGCCCAGCAGGCCGATCTTCTGCAGGCTGACCAGATGCGGAAATGCCTTCGCGGCCGGCATGCCGGCCGCTGCCGCGAGATCGCGCAGCGGCAGCGCGCGGCCGGCCGACACCAGCGCGAGCAGCAGTTCACCGGTGCTGTCGAGCGCATTGATCCCGCGCTGCGCCTTCGCGTCGTCGCCCAATGCCGGCGGCACGTGAGTCGCGCCAACTGCCGGCGCGGGTGGCGGTTCAGCCTGGTTCGAGCTTTCCGCGCCGAGCGACGCGGTGGCCTGCCGTGCGGCTTCGCGCAAGGCCGTCGCAATCGGTCCGTCCCAGTCGACATCGATCGACCCGCTTGAACCAATTACCGTCAACGCAAGCTGCAGATGCCCATTCGCGTCGAATACGGGCACGCACATCGCGCTGACGCCGGGGCTCGGCCGGTCGATGCTGCGCTCGATACCGCGCGTGCGAATCGCTTCGCGCTCGGCTTGCCGCGCGTCGGCGTCGGGTGCGTTTTCCTCGTCCTCGGCGCCCGCGAGCGAATCGCCCGCGCCGGCCTGGCTGGCCGCCATCGCGTCGAGCTGCGCGGTGTCGCCGAACGTGCGGAACACGCGGCCGGTGGCCGTCGTATCGAGCGACATCACCGAGCCGACGTGCAGGTTCACGTGCAAAGGATAACCGCCGTGCTCGATGCGCACGATCGTCGGGCCGAGCGCGCCCGGCACCGACAGCGCGACGCTCAGGCCGACGGCTTCGGCGAGCTGCACCGCGTGCGGCAGCGCCGCGCGGTAGGCCGGCTGGCGCTCGATCGACATCAGCCCGAGCCGCAGCGACAACGGGCCCGGCTCGTAGTTGCCGGTGATCGCATCGCGCTTCACGAGCGCGAGCCGCGTCAGGCTGACCAGATAGGTATGCGCCTGCGCGGTCGACAGGTCGGCCGCCGCCGCCAGCTCCGACAGCCCGAGCGGCTTGCGTCGGCGCGCGAGCGCGTCGAGCAGCCGGCCACCGACCTCGACACTCTGGATCCCGCGCTGCGCCTTGGGCGGCGCGTCGTCTGCGCTGACTTCGTGGTTCTGCACGCGATGGTTCTTCCGTTGACGAAACCCCGCATGGTATCCGACGCCATTTATCGCGCCAGCCCGCAGGTTTACCCGTATTAAACAATAGCAAGCGACTTTGTCATTGACAAATATTCGGTGCGGGAAGATGATCCGCTCACTCCCCTCAACACATGGCTCGCAGCCACGGAACGCAACATGGCCAAAGCATTCGCCTCCCAAGCCGATCTGGAAGAGAAGAAAGTCACCTGGACGAAGCTGTCCGAGAACGCGTACGCGTACACCGCCGAAGGCGACCCGAACTCGGGCGTGATCATCGGCGACGACAGCGTGCTGATCGTCGACACGACCGCGACGCCCGCGATGGCGCAGGACCTGATCGCGAAGATCCGCAGCGTCACCGACAAGCCGATCAAGCACGTGGTGCTGTCGCACTACCACGCGGTGCGCGTGCTCGGCGCTTCAGCGTATTTCGACGAAGGCGCGCAGCACGTGATCGCGAGCCGCGGCACGTACGAGATGATCGTCGAGCGCGGCGAGGCCGACATGAAGTCGGAGATCGAACGCTTCCCGCGCCTGTTCGCCGGTGTCGAGACGGTGCCGGGCCTGACCTGGCCGACGCTCGTGTTCGAGCGCGAGATCACGCTGTTCCTCGGCAAGCTCGAAGTGAAGATCATGCACGTCGGCTCGGGCCACACGAAGGGCGACACGATCGTGTGGATCCCGTCGCAGAAGGTGCTGTTCTCGGGCGACCTGGTCGAATACGACGCCGCGTGCTACTGCGGCGACGCGCAGCTCGAACAATGGCCGGCCACGCTCGAGGCGCTGCGCGCGCTCGGCGCCGAGAAGCTCGTGCCGGGTCGCGGCCCCGCGCTGCTGAATCCGGCTGAAGTCGACAAGGGTCTCGACTACACGAAGGACTTCGTGACGACGCTGCTCGCGCAAGGCCGCAAGGCGGTCGAGCGCAATCTCGACCTGAAGGCGTCGATGGCGCTCACGCGCGAAGCGATGGACCCGAAGTTCGGCCACGTGTTCATCTACGAACACTGCCTGCCGTTCGACGTGTCGCGCGCATTCGACGAGGCGAGCGGCATCACGCATCCGCGCATCTGGACCGCGCAGCGCGACAAGGACATGTGGGCCGCGCTGCAGGACTGAGCGGCACGCGGCGGCGGGGCGTTGAGATAAACGCTTCGCCGTTTCCCTGAGGGCTGCGGCATCCGCGGCGGCACTGCGCCGCGGCGCCGCAGCCGTATCCGGTCTCACAAGAAAGCAGGGCGCATGCACGCCCTCGGAGACTGCTGCGCGCTCGAATCGCGCGGCCCGTTTGGAGAGAGACATGCCCCAATCGCTTCCCGCCGAAGCGACGCTCGCGCACGCGAGTGCCTCGGCGCCGACTTCCGCATCCGAATTCAGCGACGCGCAGCTGTTCCGCAAGATCGCGTGGCGGATCGTCCCGTTCCTGTTCCTCTGCTACGTCGTGTCGTTTCTCGACCGCATCAACATCGGTTTCGCGCAGTTGCAGATGAAGCACGATCTCGGTTTCAGCGATGCGATGTACGGCCTCGGCGCCGCGGTGTTCTACGTCGGCTACGTGTTCTGCGAGGTGCCGAGCAACATGCTGCTCGCGCGGTTCGGCGCGCGCCGGACTTTTACACGGATCATGCTGCTGTGGGGCATTGCGTCGACCGGGATGATGTTCGTGTCGCAGCCGTCGCATTTCTACGTGCTGCGCTTCCTGCTCGGCGTGTTCGAGGCCGGTTTCTTTCCCGGCATCGTGCTGTACCTGACCTACTGGTTCCCGGCGAACCGGCGCGCGGCGGCGATCTCGGTGTTTTTCGCGGGCGTCGCGGTGGCCGGCGTGCTCGGCGGCCTGATGTCGGGCTGGATCATGCGCGACATGAGCGGCGTGCTCGGGCTGCACGGCTGGCAATGGATGTTCGCGATCGAAGGCGCGCCGGCGATCCTGCTCGCGTTCGCCGCGTTCACGTTCCTCGTCGACCGGCCGCAGGACGCCGCGTGGCTCACGTCCGACGAAAAGGCACGCGTTGCCGCGCTGTGTGGCGAAGGGCGCGGGCACGGCAGCGCGCACGACGGACGCAGCGTGATGGCCGCGCTCGCGAATCCGCGCGTGTACCTGTTCGCGTTCATCTATTTCTCGCTGACCTGCGCGTCGCTGACGCTCAACTTCTGGATGCCGCTGATGATCCGCGACTTCGGCGTGACCGACGTCGTTGCGGTGAGTCTCTACACGGTCGTGCCGAACGCGGTCGGCGCGATCGGGCTGGTCCTGATCGCGCGCCGCTCGGACCGCACCGGCGAGCGCCGCAAGCACTTCGCGTGCTGCACGATCGGCGGCGGGCTCGCGCTCGCGGCGCTGACGCTGCATTTGCATAGTTTCGCGGCGATGCTCGCGTGCCTGTCGATCGCGGCGACGCTGATCTTTGCCGCGCTGCCGATCTTCTGGGCCGTGCCGACCCGCTACCTGTCGGGCAACGCGGCAGCCGCCGGGATCGCGCTGATCAGCAGCATCGGGATCACGAGCGGCATCGTCAGCCCGTGGGTGATCGGGATGATCCGCACGCGCACGGGCAGCATGGATCTCGCCGTGTACCTGCTGGCCGCGCTGCTGGTGGCGAGCGGCGCCGCGCTGATGCTCGGCGTGAAGAGTGAAAGCGTGCAACGCGGCTGAGTGAACCAGGGCCGGTCGATGCCCGCGGGCAGCGGCGACCGGCGCCTCATCTCCGTCCGCACCCGAATTCATCGAGGAGACGTTCGATGTCAGCCCCTCTTCAAGCGCACGCCGCACCGGCCGTCGCGTCCGGCGCCGGGTCAACGGACGCGGCCGGCGACGACGCGCTGTATCGCCGCATCGGCATGCGGATCATCCCGTTCCTGTTCATCTGCTACATCGTGTCGATCCTCGATCGCAGCAACATCGGCTTCGCGCAGTTGCAGATGCGGCAGGATCTCGGCCTGACCGATGCGATGTACAGCCTCGGCGCGGTACTGTTCTTCGTCGGCTACGTGCTGTTCGAGGTGCCGAGCAACGCGTTGCTGCGCCGCTTCGGCGCGCGCCGCACGTTCGCGCGGATCATGTTCCTGTGGGGCGCGGTGTCGGTCGCGATGATCACCGTCGACAGCGCGAAGCACTTTTACGTGCTGCGCTTCCTGCTCGGGCTGTTCGAGGCCGGATTCTTTCCGGGCGTGGTGTTCTACCTGACTTACTGGTATCCGGCGCGGCGGCGCGCGTCGGTGCTGTCGATCTTCTACGCGGGCGTCGCGGTGGCCGGGATGGTCGGCGGGCTGCTGTCGGGCTGGCTCATGCGCGGGATGTCCGGCGTGATGGGGCTGCACGGCTGGCAATGGATGTTCGCGATCGAAGGCGCGCCCGCGATCCTGCTCGGCGTGATCGCGTGGTTCTGGCTGTGCGATCGCCCCGAGCACGCGCGCTGGCTGTCCGACGCCGACCGTCAGCGGCTCGCGGCCGACCTGGCCGCGGACCGCGCCGGCGCGGGCACGCAGGCGCCGCATTCGCTGCGGCAGGTGCTGGCCGAACCGCGCACGTACCTGTTCGCGTTCATCTATTTCTCGCTGACCACCGCGCTGCTGATGCTGCTGTTCTGGATGCCGCTCATGATCCGCGAATTCGGCATCCGCGACGTCGTGCAGATCAGCCTGCTGTCGGTCGTGCCGAATGCGATCGGCGCGGCCGGCCTGATCGTGATCGCGCGACGCTCGGACCGCAAGCGCGAACGGCGCCGGCACTTCGCCGCGTGCGCGTTCGGCGGTGCGGTGGCGCTCGCGCTGCTGACGCTGCACCTGCCGAGCATCGTCGCGATGATGGCGCTGCTGTCGATCGCGGCGATGCTGATCTTCGCCGCGCATCCGGTGTTCTGGGCCGTGCCGTCCGGGTATTTCTCGGGCGCCGGCGCGGCGGGCGGGATCGCGCTGATCAGCAGCATCGGCGTGTCGAGCGGGATGATCACGCCCTGGCTCGTCGGATTGATCCGCACGCGCACCGGCAGCATGGACCCTGCGATGCTGATGATCGCGGCGCTGCTGGCCGCGTGCGCGGTCGCGATGCTGCTGGGTGTGCGGCGCGGCGAGGCCGGCGCGCGGGCAGAAGCTGCGCGTTGACGGCGATGCCGCACGGGCGGGCGGCGGTGCGATGCCGTCGTCCCGTTCGCGAAGGAAGCGGGCACCGCGGCTAGGCCCGATACACCTCGATCCGGTTGCGGCCGCGTTCCTTCGCGAGATAGAGCGCCTTGTCGGCGCGCGACAGCGACTGGTAGGCGCCGAAGTCCGATTCGCGCATCGCGTCGATGCCGATGCTGACGGTCACCACGACCTGCTCGTCCTCGTGCGTGAGCTGCGTCTGCAGCGCGCGCTGCTGCACGCGCCGCGCGAAGGCCAGCGCCGTATCGAGATCCGATCCCGGCAGCACGATCGCGAACTCCTCGCCGCCGACCCGGCCGACGATGCTGTCCGGCCCGGTTTCCGCAAGCAGCAGCCGCGCGAAATGACGGAGCGCGCGATCGCCGAGCGGGTGGCCCCAGCGGTCGTTCAGCGCCTTGAAGTGATCGAGGTCGAGCATCAGCACGGCGGCGGCCCGGCCGGTCGCGCGCACGCCGCGCAGCGCCGCTTCGCTTTGCCGCATGAACGCATGACGGTTCGACAGTTGCGTCAGGTGATCGGTCGTCGCCATCCGGTGCAGTTCGGCCTCGATGTGCTTGCGGTCGGTCGCATCGGTGATGAAGCCGTGCCATACGGTGCCGCCGTCGGCCGTGCGTTGCGGGCGTGCATCGCCTTCGCGCCAGCGCAGGCCCTGGCCGGGCAGCAGCACGCGATACTCGAGACGCCACGGTGTCAGGTGCACCGACGAATCCTGCAGCGACTGCCGATAGGCGACCAGGTCGGCCGGATGGATCCGCATCTCGACCGTCTCCGCATGGCGAGCGAGCTGCTCGGGCGTCAGTTCGTAGATGTCGCGGACACCGGCGCTCGCATACGAGAAGAAGCGGCGTCCGCCGGCCGTCTGACGAAGTTGAAAGACGAGCCCCGGCACCTGGTCGGTGAGATCCGTGACGAGCGCGGCCGAGTCGCGCAATCGCGCGGCGAGTTCGCGCAGCGCGGTGATGTCGGTGGTCGTGCCGACCATCCGCAGCGCACGGCCGTGGCAGTCGCGCGTGATCACCTTGCCGCGGCTGCGGATCCACCGGTACGTGCCGTCCTTGCAGCGGATGCGGTGTTCGACTTCGTAGCTGTCGGTGCGGCTTTCGAAATGCGCGAGCATCGCGGCTTTCACGCCGTCGACGTCGTCCGGATGCAGGCGTTCGTAAGCGTCCTCGATCCGGCTGCTCAGTTCGTGCGGCGCATAGCCGAGCATCGCCTTCCACGCCGGCGAGTAACGGATCTCGCCGTTCTCCACGTTGCGGTCCCACACGCCGGTGCCGCTTTCGGTCAGTGCAAGCGATGTCAGCGTGCTGTGCTCCTCGACGCGCGCGAGCCGGTTGCGCAACGCAGCTTCCGCGATGGCGCGGGCCAGCGCGCGCTCGGCCACGACCGCGAGGTCGAGCAGCAGCGCGCATTGCGTGGCGTCGAGCGTCAGGCGGGTGTCGTTGACGATGCACAGCGTGCCGAGTGTCGTGCCGTCGGGCGCGGCCAGCTCACAGGCCGCGACGATTTGCGGTGCGGGAAGCAGGGCGTCGTCGCATTGCGGGGCGTGTACGACGTATCGTCTGCCGGCAGACGGATCGCGTTCGACGTGCGGCGGAAGGCAGACGGCAGGAAGCGGATCGGGCAAGGTGCCGTCGGCGGCGAGCACGCGTTGCGTGCCGGCCTCGGCGCGCGCGACGAACGCGCCGGCCGTGCGTGCCTGCGCACGCGCAATGCGGCAAACGGCGACGAGTTCGGGCAGCGACGGCAGCGCCGGCTGGCCGTCGGCGGAATCGTGCGCAGAGGCCGGCGCGTCGCCGGTCTCGGTGATGAACATACGGAACCGCATGGTCGAATTCCGCAACGGACGATTGCCCTCGTGATCGGACGAATGCCGATCGAACGAGGCTGCTTGGGGGACTGCAATCGCAGAGCTTACTGTCGCGCGGAATGCGTGGCAAGCGAGTCGAAATCGGTCGCTGGCGCCGGTCATTTGTGCCGGCGGCGAACGAATCCGGCGCGCGTTCCCGCAGACGAATCGAGCGTTCGGCGCGCGCCCGGAAACGTGCCGTCGAACGCCGGATGACCGGCGGCCGATTCGCCGTGCGGCCCCGTTTCCCACGACGCGCCCGGGGTTCGATGTGATGACCGGCCCCGATCGACACGGGGCCGGCGCGATCGATCAGCTGGCGTAGCGCGGCGCGGGCGTATCGGCCGACAGGTGCGGCGCCATCGTGCGACGTGCGGTCTCGTAAGCCTCCCATTCGTCGCCCGCGTGCAGCGACGGGATCGTCACGAGTTCGCCGCGCTCGAAGCCGACGAGTGCCGCATCGACCATGTCGGGCGCGGCCATCACGATTTCCTTCGGCAGGTGTTCGAGCGGCAGGCCGCCCGTTTGCCAGAAATCGGTGGCGGTTGCGCCCGGCAGTACGGCCTGCACCCGTACGCCCTTGCCGGCGAGTTCGTGGTGCAGCGACTGGCTGAACGCGAGCACGAAGGCCTTGCTGCCGCCGTACACGCCGTTCAGCGTTTCCGGCGAGATCGCGACGATCGACGAAATGTTGATCACCGCGCCGCCGCCGCGTGCGACGAAGCCGGGCACGGCCGCGTAGGTCAGGCGCGTGAGCGCGGTCACGTTCAGGTCGATCATGCGCGTCATTGCGTCGACGTCGCTGTCGAGCAGCGGCGCATGCGTGCCGATACCGGCGTTGTTCACGAGCAGCGTGATGCTCGCGTCCTGTTTCAGCTTCGCCTCGACGGCGGCGAGCGCCGAGCGGTCGTTGAGGTCCGCGTCGACGATCTCGACGCTGCGCTGCGTGTCGTTCGTGATGCGCTCGGCAAGGGCGCTCAGCCGGTCGCGATTGCGTGCGACCAGGATCAGGTCGTAGCCGCGGCGCGAGAGGCGGTCTGCGTAGACGGCGCCGATGCCCGACGATGCGCCGGTAATGAGGGCGGTACCGCGATGTGCTTGCGTCATGATGTGCTCCGTTTCGGTGGGGTTGGCCGGATGGCGTGAAGCCATTCTGGCGCCGAAGTGTCGCGACACAAATGACGTAGATGGGTATGATTCAGGACATCGGGCCGACCACCGCGCCCGGGACCGGAGAACCCCATGCACCGAATCGGCTTTCTGATCAGCGACGGCTTCCAGATCATGGCGCTCGCCGCGCAGTCGGTGTTCGAGTACGCGAACATGGGCATGCGCGAGCCGTTCTACGTGATGGACAACTATTCGGTCGACGGCGGCGACGTGTGCTCGTCGCTTGGGCTGTCGGTCGCGACGCGTGCGCTGCGCGGGCGGATCGACGTCGATACGTGGATCGTCGCGGGCGTCAACGATCCGCTCGCCGCGCCGGCGCCGGCCGGCGTCGTCACCTACCTGCGGCGTACGAACGCGCGTGCGCGGCGGATCGCCGGCATCTGCACGGGGGCGTTCGTGCTGGCCGAGGCCGGGCTGCTCGCGCAGCGCCGCGCAACCACCCACTGGGCGTTCGGCCGCGACATGCAGCGGCAGTACCCGGAGATTCGCGTCGAGGAAGACCGGATCTACATCGTCGACGGTCCGATCTGGACTTCGGCCGGGATGACGGCCGGGCTGGACCTTGCGCTCGCGATGGTGGAAAAGGATCTGGGCGCCGATGCCGCGCGCTCGGTCGCGCACAAGCTCGTGATGCATCAGCGCCGCGCCGGCGGCCAGTCGCAGCATTCGGAAATGCTCGATCTCGCGCCGAAATCCGACCGGATCCAGAACGCGCTGAACTATGCGCGGCAGAACCTCGGCCGTGCGCTGACCGTCGAGGATCTGGCCGAAGCCGTCCACTTGAGCCCGCGCCAGTTCAGCCGCGTGTTCACGCTCGAAACGGGGCAGTCGCCGGCGAAGGCGATCGAGCGGCTGCGGCTCGAATCCGCGCGGCTGATGATCGAGCAGAGCCGCCATCCGCTCGACGTGATCGCGAAGGAGAACGGTTTTCGCGACCGCCGGCACATGCGCGAGGTGTTCGTACGCGGGTTCGGCGTGCCGCCGCAGGCGATGCGGCGCGACGCGCGGGCGGACGAGCGGGAGCCGGCCTGAGCGCGGGCGCGAGGCGTTCGGTGCGGTTTGAAAAAAACGCGCAGAATCTCGTCGATATGCTTCGTGAGGAGACACGATGTACGCCGCCCCGTTCGACATTGCGATTCCCGATCACGCGCTCGATGACCTGCGCCGACGCCTGCGAGACACGCGCGCACCGATGCTGACACCGGCCGGGGCGTGGCAGCAGGGCGTCGACGGCGCATGGCTGCGCGAGCTGACCGCATACTGGGCCGAACGCTTCGACTGGCGTGCGGCGGAGCGCGCGCTGAACCGGTTGCCGCAATTCGTCGCCGACGCCGGTGGGAAGCGCGTGCATTTCATCCATCGACGCGGCGTCGGACCGAGGCCGTATCCGCTCGTCATCACGCACGGCTGGCCGGGTTCCGTATTCGAATTCGAGGCGCTGATCGATCGCCTCTGCGACCCGGCGGCGTTCGGCGGCGATCCGGACGACGCGTTCGACGTCGTCGTGCCGTCACTGCCGGGCTTCCTGTTCTCGCCGGCGCCCGAGGCGCCCGGCATGGCGGCGTTTCAGGTCGCCGACCGTTGGGCGGCGCTGATGTCCGGCCTCGGCTATCGCCGCTTCGGTGCGCAAGGCGGGGACCTCGGCGCAGGCGTGTCGATTGCGCTCGGCGCGCGACATGCCGACGTGGTGGACGCGATTCACCTCAACTATTTGCCCGGCAGCTACGAACCTCCGACCGACGCGGCTGCGCCGCTGACCGAGGACGAACGGGCCTTCGTGACGCAGCGCGGCGAATGGGCCGCGCTGGAAGGCGGATACGCGCATGTACACATGACGAAGCCGCAGACGCTGGCCGTCGCGCTCAACGATTCGCCGGCCGGGCTGGCCGCGTGGATCGCGGAGAAATTCCGCGCGTGGAGCGATTGCGACGGTGACGTCGCGCGGCGGTTTTCGCACGACACGCTGCTGACCGGAATCTCGCTCTACTGGTTCACCGGCTGCATCGGTTCGTCCATGCAGATGTATTGGGAAAACCGGCTGCAGCCCATGCGCTTCGAGGCCGGGCAGCGCGTGGCGGTGCCCGTCGCGTTTGCGCGTTTTCCGAAGGAAATCAGCTGCCCGCCGCGCAGCTGGCTCGAACGGGTGTTCGACGTCGCGCAGTGGACCGACATGCCGCGCGGCGGCCATTTTGCTGCGCTGGAGGAGCCGGATCTGCTGGCCAACGATATTCGGCGATTTTTCCGGCGTTTTCGGTAACGCGCGGGTCGATCCGGGAGGCCGGCGAAGTCCGCCGGCGGCCAACCGGGCATCGACGGGATGCCGGCACCATGCGGATCGCGCCGAACGGCCTCCTGTCCTATCGCGTGACGAACGGCGCGGCGTCGTCCGGCGCGGTGCGCGCATGTTTGCGCTGGCGCAGCAGCGCGACGCGGCAGTTCTCGCGCGCGGTCTCGTTACCATCGTCGTCGAGCAGCACGAGATCGCCGCGCATCACGTTCAGCGTGATCACGTCCTCGCCGGGCGCGCCGAGCGTTTCCGGCGTGTGCACCGAGCCGGCCGGTTCGAGCACCGTCGAGCCGGCGTGCGCGACCCAGTCGTATTCCAGGTAGCGCCACGCACCCTGCAGCGTATGAACGAACACCTCGCCGTCGTGACGGTGGCGCGGCAGCGTGCCGCCGGCCGGCATCTTCAGCAGCGCGGTGAGCGTGTCCTCGGCCGCATTGATGTGCAGGTACTTGATCGCGAGCCCCGGCAGGTCGGCGCTCATCGGCAGCCACGGCAGCGCGTCGCCGGGCAGGCACGAGATCGGCGGCAAGTCGGTGGAGAGCGGGGCGGACGGCTGCGTCATGGCGGGAGGCGGAGCGGAAATGGAGAGCCCGCATTATCGCAGAGCCGGATCGTACGGCCGAACGCGGTCGCTCTCGTCGACACAGGCGGCGTAGAAGGCACGATTCTTACAGTCTGAAATATGCAGTCAAACTGTACAGTTAAACTGTCGACATGCTATCGTGGCGCCATGAACACGCCATCGTCCCCCTCCGACGCGCTCCCGCTTGCCGGTCTCGCCGGCGAACTCCGCATTTCGGTCAGCAAGCTGATGCGGCGCATGCGGGAGCAGACCCATCCGAACGACCTCACTTCGTCGCAGAAATCGGTACTGCTGCGGCTCGACCGCGACGGCCCGGCGACGGTGTCCGCGCTGGCCCGTGCCGAAAGCGTGCGCCCGCAGTCGATGCGCGTGACGGTCGCGACGCTCGAGGCGCTCGGCGCTGTCGGCGGCGAGCCCGATCCGACCGACGGCCGCCAGACGCTGATCGCGCTCACGCCCGGTTTCCGCAAGGTGCTGCAGGCCAACCGTGCGGCCAAGGACGACTGGCTGTTCCGTGCGCTGCACGCGCAACTGTCGGAGGCGGAACAGGCCGAGCTCGCGGCGGCCGTGAAGCTGCTGCAGCGGCTTGCCGAATTCCAGGATCCCGCCCGCCCGTGAACCGCATCGACCCGCACGCCGAAAGGACTGCCTGACCATGAACCTCCCGCATCTCGTGTCGTACTTCTTCGGCGGCGCGTTTCTCGCGAACGTCGTGCCGCATCTCGTCAGCGGGTTGCGCGGCGAGCCGTTCCAGACGCCGTTCGCGAATCCGCCCGGGCACGGGTTGTCGTCGTCCACCGTGAATGTCGTGTGGGGTGTTGCGAACCTCGTGATGGCTTACGTGCTGGTGTGCCGGGTCGGGGATTTCGACCTCCGGGTCACGGCCGATGCGGCGGCGCTCGGGCTCGGCATCCTCGCGCTCGGCCTGTTCCTCGCGCGGCGATTCGGCGAACTGCACGGCGGCAACGAGCCCGACCGGGAGCGGCCATGAGCGTACCGGCGGCAGGCGTGTTTCGTTCGCTTCGCAGTTTCAACTATCGTGTGTGGGCGATCGGTTCGCTGGTGTCGAACATCGGCACCTGGGTCCAGCGCACCGCGCAGGACTGGCTCGTGCTCACGCAGCTGACGCATCACGATGCGTCCGCCGTCGGCACGGTGATGGCGCTGCAGTTCGGGCCGCAACTGCTGCTGTTGCCGTGGACCGGTTACGCAGCCGACCGCTTCGACCAGCGCAAGCTGCTGATGACGACGCAGGCGCTGATGGGCGTGCTGGCGCTGGCGCTCGGCGCGCTGACGGTCACGGGTGTCGCGCGGCTCGAGCATGTCTACGTGTTCGCGTTCCTGTTCGGCTGCGCGTCGGCGTTCGACGCGCCCGTGCGGCAGACCTTCGTCGCGGAACTGGTCGGCGATCGCGAGCTCGCGAATGCCGTCGCGCTCAATTCGACGTCGTTCAACGCCGCGCGGATGATCGGCCCGGCCGCGGCGGGTTTCATGATCGCGTCGGTCGGCACCGGCTGGGCGTTCGTCGCCAACGGGCTCAGTTTCTTCGCGGTGCTGGTGTCGCTGTTGATGCTGCGGGAGGACGAACTGCGCGCGAACCTGCGGGCGGGGCGTTCGCGAGGTGGCCTGCTCGACGGCTTCCGCTACGTGTGGCGGCGCGACGACCTGAAGGCGATCCTCGTGATGCTGTTCCTGATCGGCACGTTCGGGCTCAATTTCCAGTTGTTCATCTCGACGATGGCGGCCAGCGTGTTTCATGTCGATGCGCGCGGGTTCGGTGTGCTGTCGTCGATGATGGCGGTCGGCACAGTGTCGGGCGCGCTGCTCGCGGCACGCCGCGAGCAGCCGCGCTTCCGGCATCTGTGGTTCGGCGCGGCGCTGTTCGGGCTCGGCTGCACGTTCGCCGCGCTGGCGCCGGGCTACTGGCTGTTCGCCGCCGCGCTCGTGCTGACCGGGATCGCCGCGATCACCTTCATGAATTCGACCAACAGCCTGATGCAGCTGTCCACCGAGCCGGCGATGCGCGGCCGCGTGATGGCGCTGCGCCTCGCGGTCGCGCTCGGCGGCACGCCGATCGGCGCGCCGGTGGCCGGCTGGGTCGCGAACCATCTTGGCCCGCGCTGGGCGCTCGGCGTCGGCGCGGCGTCCGGTTTTGCCGCGGCGCTGGTCGCCACGCATTTCGTGAAGCGCAGCCGCGCGCTAGCGCAAGCCGACGGCGCGCGCGACCGGTTCGACGGCGTGTGATCGGGTGAGCGGGCGGGGCGCTGATACAGCCGCTGCGTTTGCCCGTCCCGCAACCGCTCGCATGCTGCCACACGGCACACGGCACACGGCACACGGCACACGGCACACGGCACACGGCACACGGCACACGGCACACGGCACACGGCACACCGCACACCGCACACCGCACACCGCACACCGCACACCGCACACCGCACACCGCACACCGCACACCGCACACCGCACACCGCACACCGCACACCGCACACCGCACACCGCACACGGCACACCGCACACGGCACACGGCACACCGCACACCGCACACCGCACACCGCACACCGCACACCGCACACCGCACACCGCACACCGCACACCGCACACCGCACACCGCCGGGAGCCGGATGCTTCGCGTGCGGAGCCTACCCAGCCGGCCGCACCGCCTTCGCATGCGCGGCTTCCAGACACGACTGGAACAGCAGCGCGGCCCGCGACGGCCGCGGCGAGCGCCGCAGCAGGCTCACGAACCGGCACCGGTAATTGAACCGGTGCGGCGCGATCGGCTGCATCAGCCCCTTGTTTTCGAAACTTTCCGCGTAGTGATCGGGCAGGAAGCCGAGATAGCGGCCTGACAGGATCAGCGTCGCGATCGATTCCTGGTCCGACGCGGTCGCGCTGCGCGTGAGCTTCGCGCGGTGGCTCAACTCCATGTTCGGCGAATGGAAGCCGAGCCCCGCGAACGCGTGGTTGCGGATCGTCGTCCACGTGAGCTTGCCGTGCGGCGCATCGAAGAGCGGATGCTGGCGGCCGCAGTAGAGCAGCATCCGTTCGTCGAACAGCTCCGAATACTCGAGGCTGCCCGAGTTGCGGTGCGCGGGAATGATCCCGACCTGATAGCTGCCGTCGATGATTCCGCGCTCGACCTCGTTGATCGACGCGACGTGCAGGTTCAGCGCGACGTCGGGCGCTTCGTCGGCGAACTGGCGGATCGCGTCGCCGAGCCGCGCATTCGCGTTGGTGGCCGTCTTGTCGAACACCGCGATGTGCAATTCTCCGCCCATTTTGTCGTGAATGCCGTCGATCCTGCTGCGAAATGCTTCCATCGACGCGAGCAGGCGCAGCGTTTCCTCATAGACCGTCTGGCCTTCCGGCGTCAGCGTGAAGCCCGCGCGGCCGCGCCGGCACAGCACGAGGCCGAGGCGCGTCTCGAGATCCTTCACGTGCCGGCTGATCGTCGAGATGCCGATATTCAGTTCCAGTTCGGCCGCCGCCATCCCGCCGCACTGCACGACACCCTTGAAGACCCGCAGCAGGCGGAGATCCATGTCGCTGAGCTGCCCGAGCAACGCACGGCTCTTCGGTTTCTTTGCTTGCATAGTTGAGCAAGTGAACATTGATATTGCGATATTCAAAAGACTAATTGGCGTCCCGACAATGTGCAACATCAACACAAGGAGGAGGGGCGCATCGCGCCGACCGACATGACCGACATCACCACCGCCCAGCAGGACGACACGAACCTCCGCACCGACGCCGCGTGGCTCGACGCGCACTGGATGCCGTTCACGGCCAACCGCCAGTTCAAGGCCGATCCGCGCATGATCGTGTCGGGCAAGGGGGCGTATTACACGGATGGCGAAGGCCGCAAGATTTTCGACGGCCTGTCGGGCCTCTGGTGCACAGGCCTCGGTCACGGCCGCACGGAAATCGTCGAAGCCGTGAGCCGTCAGGTCGCGCAGCTCGACTACGCGCCGGCATTCCAGTTCGGCCACCCGAAATCGTTCGAACTCGCGAACAAGATCAAGGACCTGACGCCGGCCGGTCTCGACTACGTGTTCTTCACGGGCTCGGGTTCGGAAGCGGCCGATACCTCGCTGAAGCTGGCCCGCGCGTACTGGCGTGCGAAGGGCAAGGGCACGAAGACGCGCCTGATCGGCCGCGAGAAGGGTTACCACGGCGTGAACTTCGGCGGCATCTCGGTCGGCGGGATCGGACCGAACCGCAAGCTGTTCGGCCAGGGTCTCGACGCCGATTTCCTGCCGCACACCCAACTCGCCGAAAACAAGTTCTCGCGCGGGATGCCCGAGCACGGCGCCGAGCTGGCCGACCGCCTGCTCGAGCTGATCGCGCTGCACGACGCGTCGAACATCGCGGCCGTGATCGTCGAGCCGTTCTCCGGCTCGGCGGGCGTGGTCGTGCCGCCGAAGGGCTATCTGAAGCGCCTGCGCGACATCTGTACCGCGCACGACATCCTGCTGATTTTCGACGAGGTCATCACGGGCTTCGGCCGCGCCGGCGCGATGACGGGTGCCGATGCTTTCGGCGTGGTGCCGGACATCCTGAACTTCGCGAAGCAGGTGACGAACGGCGTGCAGCCGCTCGGCGGCGTGGTCGCGACGAAGGAGATCTACGACACGTTCATGGCCGCGGGCGGCCCCGAGTACATGCTCGAGTTCCCGCACGGCTACACGTATTCGGCGCACCCGGTCGCGTGCGCGGCCGGCGTCGCGGCGCTCGACCTGCTGGTGAAGGAAGACGCGGTGGCGCGTGTGCGCGATCTCGCGCCGCATTTCGAGGCGGCCGTGCACGGGCTGAAGGGCCAGCGCCACATTACCGACATCCGCAACTACGGGCTGGCTGCCGGCCTGACGATCGCTGCGCTGCCGGGCGAGCCGGCACGGCGCCCGTACGAGATCGCGATGCGCTGCTGGGCGAAGGGTTTCTACGTGCGCTACGGCGGCGACACGATCCAGCTGGCGCCCCCGTTCATCTCGGAGAAGCGCGAGATCGACAACCTGGTCAACGCGCTGTCCGACGCACTGAACGAAGTGGACTGAGCCGCCGCTCGTCCCCCGCGATAACCGAATTCACGAAAGAGCCTCAACGATGAAACACGACAGCAATGTGACCTCCACCATCGGCCACTTGATCGACGGCAAGCGCGTCGACGGCGGCAGCCGCGTTCAGCCGGTGTTCGACCCGGCCACCGGCGAATCGAACAAGAGCGTCGCGCTCGCCGACAAGCTGACCGTCGAAGCCGCGATCGCGTCCGCGCAGGCCGCGTTCCCGGCGTGGCGCAACACGCCGCCGCTGAAGCGCGCCCGCGTGATGAGCCGCTTCAAGACGCTGCTCGAGGAGCACGCCGACGAGCTGTGCGCGCTGATCACGGCCGAGCACGGCAAGGTGCTCGCCGATGCGATGGGCGAACTGCAGCGCGGGATCGAGAACGTCGAATACGCGACCTACGTGCCCGAGCTGCTGAAGGGCGAGCACAGCAAGAACGTCGGCCCCGCGATCGACTCGTGGAGCGAGTTCCAGGCGCTCGGCGTCGCGGCCGGCATCACGCCGTTCAACTTCCCGGTGATGGTGCCGCTGTGGATGTGGCCGATGGCCGTCGCCTGCGGCAACACGTTCGTGCTGAAGCCGTCCGAGCGCACGCCGTCGTCGACGCTGCGCATGGCCGAGCTCGCGCTCGAAGCCGGCCTGCCGCCGGGCGTGCTGAACGTCGTGAACGGCGACAAGGAAGCGGTCGACACGCTGCTGACCGATCCGCGCGTGAAGGCCGTGAGCTTCGTCGGCTCGACGCCGATCGCCGAATACATCTATTCGACCGGCTGCGCGCACGGCAAGCGCGTGCAGGCGCTCGGTGGCGCGAAGAACTTCGCGGTCGTGATGCCGGACGCCGATATCGGCAACGCGGTGAACGCGCTGATGGGCGCCGCGTACGGTTCGTGCGGCGAGCGCTGCATGGCGATTCCGCTGGTCGTCGCGATCGGTGACGAGACGGGCGACAAGGTCGTCGCGGGGCTGAAGGCCGAGATCGAGAAGATGAAGGTCGGCCCGGGCAACGGCGCGGGCGTCGACATGGGCCCGCTCGTCACGCAGCAGCATTTCGAGAAGGTGACGGGTTTCGTCGAAGCCGGCGTGGAAGCCGGTGCGACGCTCGTCGTCGACGGCCGCAGCGTGAAGGTCGACGGCCACGACGGCGGCTACTACCTCGGCCCGTGCCTGTTCGACAACGTGAAGCCCGGCATGCCGATCTACCAGCACGAGATTTTCGGGCCCGTGCTCGGCGTGATCCGACTGAAGTCGCTCGACGAGGCGATGGCGCTGATCGACGCGCACGAGTACGGCAACGGTACGTGCCTGTTCACGCGCGACGGCGAGGCCGCACGCTACTTCGGCGACAACATCCAGATCGGCATGGTCGGCATCAACGTGCCGCTGCCGGTGCCGGTTGCGTATCACTCGTTCGGCGGCTGGAAGCGTTCGCTGTTCGGCGACCTGCACGCGTACGGCCCGGACGCCGTGCGTTTCTACACGAAGCGCAAGACGATCACGCAGCGCTGGCCGTCGGCCGGCGTGCGTGAAGGGACGGTGTTCAGCTTCCCGTCGAGCCGCTGACGCGCTGCCCGGCTGCATGCATCGCCCGCCCGGCGGCGGACGATGCAACGCGGCCGGTGCGATCGCGAGCAGGCCCGCCCGGATCGACGATCCGGGCGGGCTTTTTTACGTCCGCGCGGCGTGCGCGGAAGACGGCGGATTGACGCTTACGGCGCGGCCACGTGCCACATGTCCTTGAAGTTGTCGCCGTTGCGATCGCCCTGTTTCATGTCCTTCGAGAAGAAGTACAGCGGCTTGCCCTTGTACGCCCATTGCGGGCTTCCGTCGTCGCGCTTGACGATCGTGTAGGGCCCGACCGGAACGTCGGTCGCACTGGCCTTGTAGGGTGGCCAGAAGGATTCGCACTGGCCCGTGCACGCGCTGGTGCCGGCGTTGGCCTTGTCCTTGTCGAACGTATAGACGGTCATTCCGTTCGCGGCGACGAGCGAACCGTTTTCGATTTTCGTGATCGAGCCTTGAGCCGACGCCGAAGCGGATGCAATGGCGAGCAGGGCGGAGCTGACGAGCAGCGCGGCTTTCATGAGGGCCTCCTGTAATCCGGTGGGCGGCCGCGATCGCGCACGGGCGAGCGTGCGCCAGGATCGCGATGAATGGTGCCGGAACGCGGTGCCGTCGCCGCCGGTGCGAGCGACGCAGGGTCGAATGGCGGCGAACGGAGCGCTCCATTCACGATAGGCGGTTTTTGGCGGGGCTGCGAGAACATCGGGGGCGCATCGGCCGCGCGTATGCGTCACGCAATGGGGGACGATCGCCGCCATGCTCCGCTCCGGTAATCGACATCCGTCCCCGCTTGCGCGCCGCGCGTACCCGTGCGTCAGCGCTTCGCGCGATTGGTCAGCGCGACGCCCGCGATCACGAGTGCGCCGCCGGCCAGCATCGACGGCGACAACGGCTCGCCGAGCAGCGCGACCGACAGCAGCACGCCGAACACGGGCACCAGATTGGTGAACACGGCCGCGCGGGCCGGCCCGAGTTCGCGGATCCCCTGTGAATACCAGACGAATGCGACCACCGTGCCGATCGCGCCGAGGTAGAGCATCGACACGATGGCCTGCCACGTCAGTGGCGTGCCGTCGCTCGCAGGCGCGCCGAACAGGTGCGCGACGATCAGCAGTGCGAGGCCCCACAGCGCCGCATACGTCGTGGCTGCGAGCGGCGACAGCCCATTGAGCGCGCGCCGGCCGATCACCGTATAGGCGGCCCAGCTCAGCACGGCGCACAGCATGAAGCGTTCGCCGGCGCCGAACGTGTTGCCGAGATCGGTCAGCACGCGCAGCAGGTCGCCGCGGCTGATCACGACGAGCGCACCGAACAGCGCGACGGCGATGCCGGCCCAGCGCGACAGCGACAGGCGTTCTCCGCGCACGACGATCGACAGCAGCACGGCGGTGGCGACCGGATTCAGCGCGACGAACAGCGCGGTGCGCCCGGCCGGCATTCGCGCGAGCGCCGCGAAAAAGCACACGTTGTACAGGAAGATGCCGGTCGCGCCGAGGCCGAACGTCGTCACGATCTGGCGGCCGCTCAGTTTCGGCAGCCCGCCTTCGATTCTCCACGTCAGTACGACCAGCATCAGCGCGGCGATCGCGAAGCGGCCGGTGGCCGCCGAGGTCGCGGACATCGTCGCGGCGAGGATCCGGCCCGCGATGAAGGTCCCGCCCCAGAACAGCGCGACGAGCGTGAGCTTCACGTAGATGGCCGCGTGCGGCCGGGTGGCGACGAGGCTGGCGGGGGGAGCGGGAGCGTTCATGTGACGTGGGTTCTCGAAAGGAAAGCGCGTGCGGCCATGCGTGCGCGACCGCGCGCGGCTGGCAAGGCCGGGCCGACGGAAGGCCGGGCAGCAGGCTGATTCAGGGGGATGGGACCGGGCGCGGCGCCGTCAGCGAAACACGGGCGCCGACGCGAGCGCGGTCAGCACGACCGGCATCGCGAGTGCCGCGGCGATCGTCTGGAACGCGGTGATGCCGGCCATCAGCGGCGCATCGCCGCCGAGCTGGCGCGCCATGATGTACGACGCCGACGACGTCGGCAGCGCCTGGAACAGCAGCGCGACCGTCAGCGCCGCGTCGCCGAGCCCGAATACGCGACCGGCCGCGAGCGTGAGGAGCGGCATCGCCATGAACTTGAACGCCGACGCGACGCACACAGGCTGCAGCCACGCCCGCGCCGCATCGAATTTCAGCGCCGCGCCGACGCACAGCAGGCCGAGCGGCATCGATGCAGCGCCGAGCGCGCGCACGGCCGGCTCGACGGCCGCCGGGAACGCGACGCCGCCGGCCTGCATCGCGATCCCGAGTACGCACGCGACGACGAGTGGGTTCGACAGGATCTGCCGGGCGAGCGCGCCCGCGCCGAGCCGCATGTCGCCATAGCGCGCAAAGACCAGCACGCACATCAGGTTGACGGTCGGGACGATCGCCGCGACGCACACGGCCGCGAGCGCGATGCCTTTTGCGCCGAACAGCCCGGCGGCCAGCGCGGTGCCGACATAGTTGTTGAAGCGCACGGCGCCCTGGAACACCGACGTGAAGCCGGCGCCGTCGACCCGCACGAACGGGCGGACCAGCAGAAGAAGCGCCGCGGCGAGTGCGGTCGAACCGACCAACGCTGCCGCGAGCGGTAAAACGGGCAGCGATTGCAGTCGCGCATTCGCGAGGCCGTCCGCGAACAGCGCGGGCAGCAGCACGTAGTAGCACAGCCGCTCGGCTTGCGGCCAGAACGCGTCGGCGATGAAGCCCGTGCGCCGCAGGCCGTGGCCGAACGCGACCAGCAACGCGACCGGCGCGAGCGCGAGCAGGATCGGGCCGATCATCGGCGCGCCTTCACGCGGGTTGCGCGGGAACGGTGGCGAAACGAGGCGGGAATCCATCCGGCGGGCAACATGGCGGCACGCAATCGAAAGAGTGACGATGCCGCCAAGTTAACACGCGCAAGCAACAGGAATAATTGTTAATTATCGGGTGTTCAATGAGAAATTCTCATTGATGACGCTGTGACTTCGGCGGCCAGTGCACGCGCGAATCGTTCGGCCGGGCGCGATTGGTGTTCGAGCAGGACGACCGCGCGCCCCATCTGCGGCTGGCCGAACGGCATGCGCGTGACGGGTGGCAGGCGCGCGAGCGTCGAATCGGGGAGCGCGACGATCGCCGCGCCGAGCCCGCGCGCCACCATGCGCGCGATCGTCTCCGCGCTGTCCAGCACCATCTCTTCACGCACGCGCACGCCGATGCGGCGCAGCTCGGCGGCGATCATGCGGCCGGCCCACGCCTGCGCATCGAAGCGGATGAACGGCAACGCGTCGAGCAGCGCGCCCGCGTCGCGTTCCGCATGGTCGGGCGGCGCGAGCAGCCAGAAGCGGTCCTCGTACAGCGTGGTCCACGTCAATTCGGCAGGATGCGGACGCACGGGGCGTGTCGTGATTGCCGCATCGAGTTCGCCGGCCGCGACGCGGTTCGCCAGCTCGGCCGACATGCCGGCCGATACGTGCACACGCAACGACGGATGGGCGGCACGCAGCGCGAGCAGCGCGTCGGGCAACGGGCCGGACAGCGCGGTCTGGATCGCACCGATCCGCAGGCGGCCGACGAGCTTCTTCTCGTCGCTGAGCGCATCGGGAATCCGGTCGACCATCGCGAGCACCTGCTCGGCCTGCGCGAGCAGGATGTTGCCGGCTTCGGTCAGCACCGGCTGCCGGCGCGAGCGATCGAACAACTGCACGTTGTATTCGCTTTCGAGCGTCTTGATCTGCAGGCTTACCGCCGATTGCGTGAGGCCGATGGCTTCGCCGGCGCGCGCGAAGGTCCGGTATCGGGCGATGGCGACCAGCGTTCTGAATGCGCGGAGTGACATGGGCGGAGTGGCGTGAGCGGCAGGGCCGGCATGCGGATTGCTCGCGTGACGGGCCGTATGGAGGCGGTGAACTCGGCGGGATACGCAAGCGGACAAACCAGCCGGCAAGTTCGCGGACATCATGCCCGTGGCCGCCGAATCGGGCAACCGTGGGATCGCCGGCGTGCCACGGCACGCGCGGGCTGCCCGCGGCGACGCTTGTCGGGGTGGTTGCCGCCGGGCGCGTTCCGCCGCACTATCCGAAGCGACGCGAGCGACGCTTGCGCAGATCGTTGAAGGAGGGCCCGACGATGCTGACGAATCCCGGCGACGTGGCGCGTGCGTGCTACCGCGCCTACGCCGACAAGGACCGCGATGCAATTGAAGCGCTGATTGCGCCGGACTTTCATTTCACGAGCCCGCTCGACAACCGGCTCGACCGCGACACTTATTTCGCGCGCTGCTGGCCGAACAGCGCGATGTTCACGGGCTTCGACTTCGTCGACGTCGTCGTGCACGGCGAGCACGTATTCGTCGTGTACGAGGCCGAAACGCGTGGCGGCAAGCGGTTCCGGAACGCGGAGCGGTTGCGTGTCCGCGATGGCCAGATCGTCGAGGCCGAAGTGTATTTCGGCTGGAATGTGCCGCACGATGCGCGTGACGGCGAGTTCGTCGAACCACGCGGTTGAGCGCGGGCTACACCCACAGCCGGTACATCCAGAACGATTCGTCGTCGATGAAGCGCTGCGTGAATTCGCTCGGCGAGAATCCCGTGATGCGCTTGACCTCGCGGCTCAGGTGCGCCTGGTCCGCGAATCCTTCGTCCAGCGCCAGCGTCGCCCAGTTGAACGCGGCGCCGGCTTCGAACCGGTCGCGCGCCGCGAAGAACGCGCTTTCCGTCCTCACGAGCGCCTGCCATTCGCGCAGCGATCGGCCGCTGTAGGTCTTGATGCGCCGTTCGACCTGACGCGGGCTGTACGTGCCGCGCCATTCGCGCGCCTGCAGTGCGAGGCGCTCGACCCAGCTGCGCCCCGCGTTGCGGAGCGACGACAGCGCCGTCGCAGGCCGCAGCGCCTGCCAGCGCGGCGCGAGATGGCGATCGATCGCCGCCAGCACGTCGGCGTCGCGATCCGCGCCGATCAACGCATCGAGCAGCGGGTGCCAGTCGTGGCCGAGGCACGCGTGTGCGTCGAGCACGCGGTCGTGGATGTCCGGCAGCGCGATGCCGAACAACGTCCGCGCGGCATCGGCGGTCAAACAGATCATGCCGATCAGCCCACCCGTCGGCGCCCATGCGACGGTGGGGGCCGAGTGGCTGCCCGATAGCGTCGCCGCCGCGCCGAAGGGGCGCCATTGCGGGCCGTCGGGTGCGGATTCGATGAAACCCACGTCGAGCTCGCGGTACCACGACACGCAGACGAGCGGCGTGGCCGGAAAGTGCGAAAGCCGTTGCGCGTCGCTCAACACGACGCCGCGCGTGTCGCACAGGACGATCGCGACCACCGCGCCCTGCAGCGCGGCCGGTGCGGGATGCAGCCGCGCATGCGGCGACCGCCCGCTGCCTGCCACGCGGGGGGCGCGCGCAAGCGGATCGGGACACGACGGCGGAATCGATGGCGGGCCGGAGAACATGACGCCGCAGTATAGGGACCGGCCTGACGGGTGTCGATGTCGTTTGCGTTCAAGACCGCCGGCGCGCCGATGTGGAGAATCCGGCGCATGAACACACGATCCTCTTCCCAATGTCCCTTCCACGCGGGCGCCGCTGCGCCGGCGCCCGTGCTTCACCCGCCCGGCGTATGGCCGCCGGGGCCGCCCGCCGGCCTGACGGGTTGGGGGTTGCTGCGCACGATGTCGCGCGACCTGATCGGCACGCTTGGCGGCTGGCAGCGCACCTACGGCGACGTCGTGCACCTGCGCGTGTGGCCCGAGCATGCCGTGGCCGTGACCGATCCGGCGCTCGTGCGCGAGCTGCTGGTCACGCATCACGATGCGCTCGGGCGCTGGGAGCGCGCCACCCGCGTATTCGGGGAGGTCCACGGCCACAGCGTGCTGGTCGCGGAAGGCGACGCGTGGCGCGACCAGCGTCAGGCGCTGCAGCCGAATTTCATGCCGAAGCCGGTTCAGTCGTTTGTTCCGGCGATCGCGGCGACGGCCGGTCACGCGCTTGCGCAATGGCCGGCGCGCGATCCGGACTGGCCGATCGAAAGCGCGCTGACGTCGCTGACGATGGACGTGATCATGCGCACGATGTTCTCCGATACGATCGGCAACGATGCGCGCGCAGCCGAGGAGGCGGTGCGCGTGGTGAGCGCCGCGGCCAACGCGGCGTTCTACCAGCCGGTGACCACACCGAACTGGGTGCCGTGGAAGCACCGCACGGCACGCGCGATGGCGGTGCTGAAAGGGATCATCGACCGGCAACTGCATGCGCGTCTCGACCGGCCCGAGCATGCCTGGCCCGACGATCTGCTGTCGCGTCTGTTGCGGCTGCATCGGGCGGATGCGCGGAAATGGCCGCTGCAGGCCGTGCACGACGAATGCGTGACGGCGTTCCTGGCCGGCCACGAGACGACCGCCGGGGCGCTGACCTGGTGGGCCTGGTGCATGGCCGCGAATCCGGCCGTGCAAGCCGCCGTGCGCGACGAGGTGTCCCGCGTGCTGGGCGGTCGCGCGCCGTCCGCCCAGACGCGCTCGTCGTTGCGCTACCTGTCGCAGACACTCGACGAAACGCTGCGCCTGTATCCGTCCGCGCCGATCCTGATCAGCCGTCGCGCATCGCGGCCGATCGCGCTGGGCGCGTGGCAGTTTCCCGCGCGCACGCTGTTCATGCTGCCGCTGCAACTGATGCAGCGCGATCCGCGATGGTTCCCGAAACCCGATACGTTCCGCCCGGAGCGCTTCGCCGACGATGCGCCGGCGCTGCCGCGCGGCGCGTACATGCCGTTCGGCACCGGCCCGCGTGTGTGCCTCGGCCAGCATCTGGCGATGACGGAGATGACGGTCGTGGCCGCAATGGTGCTGCAGCGCTACGTGTTGTCGGTGCCACCCGGCATGACGCCGCCGCGCGAGGTGCTGAACGTCACGCTGCGGCCGCAGCAGGCGTTGCATCTGGCGATCGCGCCGACGGGGCTGGCGGCCGATGCGGTCTCCGAATGATGGAAGCATGAACGGTCGATTCGATCGGGCCTGCATCGCGCGGGCGATTGCCGTTCGCGCGATGCGGTGTCATCGAATCGTCGGAATGTGAATGGGCGCCTGCAAACGCTTTCGGTGCCACTCGCGCAGCACCTATGCTTGAAGGGCCCACGCCGGGCGGAGCCCAAGGAGGATGGTCATGCGCATGCTTCTCAACATACGAATCCCTCACGAGCCGTTCAACACGCTGGTGCGCGACGGCAGCGTCGGTGACGTGATCTCGCGAATACTCGAAGCGGTCAAGCCGGAGGCCGTGTATTTCACGGAGCAGAACGGCGGGCGCGGGGCGGTCGTGATCGTCAATCTGGATGATCCGTCGCAGATCCCGGCGCTCGCGGAGCCGTGGTTCCTGATGTTGAATGCAGACTGCGAGTTCCGCGTGGTGATGTTGCCGGACGATCTCCGCAACGCCGGACTCGCGCAAATCGGCGCGAAGTGGAAGTAGCGGGAAGCAGCGCGTGACCGTGCTCCCGCTCGACAACCGGGCGGGACGCATGGTGCGGCGCTCGCGCGCCGACTATCGCGCAGGCTGCGACGGATGGACGTTCGGTGCCTGCGTGTCTTTCGGCCGCAGCAGCAACAGCAGCCCGCTCAGTGCCGCCGCGACGACGAACACGAAAAAGAACCGTTCGTTCCATTGATACATGCTGGCGGACGCCGTGCCGCCGTGATTCCCGGCCGTGGCACCGACTTCCAGCAGGAACGTGAAGACCGCCGGCACCGGCGCGGAGCCCAGGTAGGCCAGGAACGCGAATTGCAGCCGGCCGCGGGTCAGGATCGACCATACGTTCTTGCCCATCAGGCAGGCGACCAGCACCACGGGCGGCACGAGCGCGAGCGATGCGGCGCTGATCGCGCACAGAAACAGCCAGCCAATTCCAATGATCGGAATGAGTGACATGTGTCGGGATTCCTGTTGTCGGGCAATCGTGTTGTCGATCGGGCGTCCGCATCGGCGTCAGCAAATGACCCAGGCATGCGGCACTTGACGGATAGTGCCCGATTCCGCGCCCGTTGCCATCCGTGCCGATCGAGGCGGTCGAGGCGATCACCCGGCCGCATCTTCCCCCAGCGCCTGGATGAATCGCGAAAACAGCTCGGGCTGCGACGAAATTCCGAGCTTCGCATACAGATGACGCCGATGCACCTTCACCGTTTCGGGTGATATGGCCAGCCGCTCGGCGATCGCCTTCGACGAATTGCCGCGCAGCACCATTCGCGCGATCGACATTTCGCGATCGGTCAGCACACCCGCGCCGAAGCGCGCGAGCGCCTGCTCGACGCGCGCACCGAGATCGGCATCGGGCGTCATGCGAGCGGCGTCGCCCACCAGCCGCCAGTGCTGCCGCATCGCCGCGAGCACCCAAGGCATCGCGGTCGTCAGCTTGCCGAGCGGCTCGACGTCGAAGCGCGCGGTCGCACCGAGCGACAGCGACAGCAGCGTGTCGGCGTTCGGCCGCACGAGGATCTGGATCTCGTCGTCGCCGACCGCGTCGCGGAAGTAGCTGAGAAAATATTCGCTCTGCCGGAACAGGTCGGGCGCGACTTCCTCGAGCCGGTAGCAGCCGTCGGCGAGCCCGTCGTGCGCGGCCTGCAGGAACGGGTCGAGCAGATACACGCCGTTCAGGTAGAGCGGCACGGGCGACGCTGCGTCGGTGCCGCCCGTGTCGTATTCGTCGAGCACGAGCGGCACGCCGTCGCGGCCGACCGCGGTCGCGAGCGCGTTGTCGAACGGCACCATTTCATTGAGCAGCAGCACCAGGAACCGCCAGAAGCGCGGCTGGCCGAGATGATCGATTGCGCGGCCAAGCGCCTGATGCATCGCGATTTCGGAAAAGAGACGATCCATACCACCACCGGAAAGGCGTAACACGAAGGGGGAATAGCGGTCCTGAAATTGGCTTCCTAGACTGCCACGCAATCAATCGGGCCCGAGTATGGGTGTTCAAAAAAGCGCAGGATAGGAGCACAGGAGAACGAAATGGCGATGATGTCGGAATCGACGGGTACCGTGCAAGCGGCGCCTGCCACGGAGGGCGCGCCGCGCGCGTTGTCGCAGACGCTCAGCGTGCGCGACGCGGTGATGATCACCGTATCGGGTGTGACACCTGCAAGCTCGATCTTCGTGATCGCGCCGTTCGCGATTCAGCAGGCGGGCAGCGGCGCCGTGCTGTCGTTCGTACTCGGCGGCGTGCTGGCGCTTGCATTTGCACTTTGCTACGCGGAGCTCAGCGCCGCACACCGCAGCGCTGGCGGCGAGTACGTGATGGCCAAGCGCGTGTTCGGCACGCTGCCCGGCTACCTGACCTTCATCACGGTGCTGTCCGTCAGCGTGTTCATTCCGGCCGTGCTCGCGAGCGGCGCCGCGCCATATCTGAACAACGCGCTCGGCACGCACTTCAGCAACCAGTCGGTCGCGCTGACGATCGTGCTGCTCAGCTATCTGCTCGGCATGCTGAACATCAAGACGAACGCGTGGATCACGGGCGCGTTCCTCGTCGTCGAGATCGGCGTGCTGATGCTGATCGCAGGGCTCGGCTTCGGTTCGCCGCACCGCGGCGCCGACGTGCTGATCGCGCCGGTCGTCGCGAGCGGCAACGCGCTCGTGCCGGCGACGCTCGCGGCCATCGTGCCGGCGATCGGCACCGCGATCTTCTGCTACAACGGCTTCGGCTCGGCCGCGTATCTCGCGGAAGACCTGCGCGGCGGCAACCGCAACGTCGCGAAGGCGGTGATCTATTCGCTGCTCGTGATCCTCGTCGTCGAACTCGTACCGCTCACCGCGATCGTGCTCGGCGCACCGTCGCTGACGGAACTGACGAAGAGTGCCGACCCGATCGGCTACGTGGTGCGCTCGCTGAGCAACCCGGCGGTGTCGCGCGTGGTCAGCGGCGGGATCTTCCTGTCGGTGTTCAACGCGATCATCGCGATCGTGATCACGATGGGTCGCCTGCTGTACAGCAGCGGCCGGCACGCGCTCTGGTCGCGCACCTGCAACCGCGCATTCTCGACGATCCATCCGCGCCTCGAATCGCCGTGGCTGGCGACGATCGCGCTGGCGGTGCCGTCGGCGGGGCTCGTGTTCGTGTCGAGCCTCGACGAGCTGACCGCGTTCACGGTCGACCTGCTGCTGCTGATCTACCTGGTCGTCGGGCTGGCCGCGCTCGCGAGCCGTTTCGTGCGCCGCGATGTCGAGCATCATTACCGGATGCCGCTGTGGCCCGTGACGCCGCTCGTCGCGGTGGTGGGCGCAGCCTACACGCTGTACACGACGCTGGCGACGGCAACGAAATCGACCGACCTCATCATCATCGCGGGGCTGCTGGTCGCGGCACTCGTGATGTACGGGGTGTGGGCGCGCCACAGCGAAGCGTTCCGCGCGCTCTGAGCACCGGATCGACACCTTGCAACATCGACATACCGAACCACTGAAAGACTGGAGGAACTGCATCATGCGCACGAGGGATCTCGGCATCCGCATCGGACTCGGCACGCCGGGCCGCTTCAACGCGATCACGGACGTACCGGGCGTGCGGGTCGGACATTGCACGCTGAACGTCGAGAACGGCGACGCATCGATCCGCACCGGCGTGACCGTCATCGAGCCGCGCGCGGGCGCCGCGCACGATTCGCCGTGCTTCGCGGGCGTGCACGTGCTGAACGGCAACGGCGACGCGACCGGGCTTGAATGGATCCGCGAAGCCGGCCTGTTGACGACGCCGATCGCCTATACGAACACGCACAGCGTCGGCGCGGTGCGCGACGCGCTCGTCGCGAACGAGCGCGAAGCGGCGGCCGGCCGCGTGTACTGGTGCATGCCGGTCGTGATGGAAACCTACGACGGGCTGCTGAACGACATCTGGGGGCAGCACGTGAGTGCCGCGCACGTGCAGCGCGCGCTGGTTGCCGCGCAGTCGGGGCCGGTTGCGGAAGGCGGTGTCGGCGGCGGCACGGGCATGATCTGCCACGAGTTCAAGGGCGGCATCGGCACCGCGTCGCGCGTGCTCGCGGCCGACGCGGGCGGCTGGACCGTCGGCGCACTTGTCCAGGCGAACTACGGTGTGCGCGAGATGCTCCGCGTCGCCGGCTACCCGGTCGGTGAAGTGCTGCGTGATGTGCATTCGCCGTTCCGCGCGCCTGAAGCGAAGGGCGAGGCCGGCATGGGCTCGATCGTCGTGACGATCGCGACCGATGCGCCGCTTCTGCCGCATCAATGCACGCGCCTCGCGCAGCGCGCGAGCGTCGGGCTCGCACGCGTGGGCGGCGGCACCGAGGATTCGAGCGGCGACATCTTCCTGGCGTTTGCAACCGGCAACGACGGCCTGCCGGCGGCGAACTACGGCAGCAAGGGCGCGCCGACCACCGGCGTGCAGATGGTCAACAACGACCATATTTCCGCGCTGTTCGTCGCGGCGGCGGAAGCGGTCGAGGAGGCGATCGTGAATGCGCTGGTCGCGGGCGGCGACGTCGAATCGCGCGGTGCGCGGGTCGAAGGGCTCGGGCAGGCGCGCCTGCTGGATGCGTTGCGCGAAGTGGGGTGGCGGCCGGGGCGCGGCGCCTGAAACGGCAAGCGCGGCTTCAAATGAAGCGGCGTGGAACGGGGCGGCGATGCGGCGATCGGCCGGGCCGCGATCGGCCGGGCCGCCGTCCGCCCGCGCATGCGATGCATGCAGTGCGGGCGATGCGGGCCTGGCCGTGACGACGCGGCGTCATGCTCAGCTGCCGAAGTAGATGTTGCAGAAGCTGACCGGGCCGACACAGGCGTTCGGGTCTTCCTGCTTCGATTGCGAACGATCGACGCGGCCCGCGGCCTTGACGGCTTCGGCGCGGTTCGCCTGTTGCGGTGCGGCGTCTGCCGGTGCCGGCTGTGCGTGGGCGACAGCAGCGGTGAGCGACAGGGCAACGAGGGCGAGGTGAAGCGGCTTCATTTTGGTTTCTCCTGGGTGAGTGCCAGTCTCGCTGGCAGTGAGGAAACTATAGGCTCGCACTGCTTAAAGATTAATCACCGAGGCTGTAGAGCTTATTTCCATCCGGAACAAGGATCCCGTTGCGCCCGCACCGATTCTCAATGGCGGTGCCGGTTGAACGGCGCATCCTTGTCCAGCAGCGCGCTGCGCATGAAATGAAGGCAGCCGACGATCCGCTGCATGCTCCGGCGCGCATCGGGCACCGCGTACCACGCCTGCAGCGTGTGCTGCGCCGCGCGGATCGCGAGATTCACCGATTTCAGTGTGCGTGCGTGATGCCCGGGCGTCGGATCGTCGAAGAATCGCGGCAGCTCGTGCAGCACCGCATCGATCGACGCGGTCCAGCGCAGCGTCTGCGGCGGTTTCGATGCACTGAACGCATGCAGCTCGTCGCGCAGGTCGATCACCGCATGGCCGACCTCGAGTGTCGACAGCATCCAGCGCATGGCGTCGCGGTGCTGTCGTGTCCGTCGCACGAGCAGCGTGCGCAGTTGCGCCATCAAGTCGTGCGTACTCGACTGGAAGCGCTGCGCGAGACCGTCCGGCGCGCCTTCGCACGCGAGCGTGACCTGGCGGCGCAGGTCGTGCGCGATGCGGCCCGTGAGCCACGGCATGTGAGTGGGGAATACGACCGCGAACACGAGCGAGCACGCGAGCATCGCGATGACGATCGCCAGCCCGTTGTTGATCAGCACTTCGGGCGTATACGCGATCGCGTTGTCGGGGCCGGCGAGCAGGCAGAAGAACACCGCGAAGCCGATCCCGTAGCCGGACAGGCCGGGCCGCATGGCAAGGAAGGCACCGAGGCCGAGTACCGGCGCGAGCGTCGCGCACAGCAGCGGGAAGCCGTCGATGTTCGGATACACGTAGCACAGGAACACGTAGCCGACGGCGGTCGCGAACGCCGCACCGACGCTCATCTGCGCGACGAACTTCGGCGCGCGCGGCGACGTCGAGCTGAGGGCGCACGCGATCGCGGTGGCGATCACGGCGAGCGGGCCGCTTGGCCATTCCGACGCGATCCAGAACGCGCTCATCGCGCCGACGGCGACGATCGTACGCAGGAACGCGAAGCCGACGAAGAACGAATTGGTCTTCACCGCGTAATGCGTGACGGAGCGCTCGAACGCATGATCGTCCTGGTCGAGCGACGCGTACGTATCGGCGTAGCCGAGGTACTCGCCGATGAAGCGGTACAGCAGTTCGATCGCGGTGTCGAAGTCGAGCAGGCCGCCGGCCGCATGCGCTTCGACGGTTCGTCGCGACGCACGGGCGGCTTTCGGCAACGCGCTGTGGAAACGGCGCAGTTCGAGCAGTGCGCCGGTGGCCGGCGTGACGCCGTGCTGCCGCTCGTCGCGCAGTGCCGCGAATCGCAGCGCGAGCGCGTCGACATGCGGCGCGAGCGCATCGAGCACCGCGTCTGAATGGTTCGCGCGCAGGCGTTTGACGAGCTGGTGCAGCGCATGGAGCCGCGTGCACGCATTCATGAACTCGCTGTTCAGCCGTGCGAGCCGGCGGCTGCGCGCACGAATGTGGGGATCCTCGAACGACGCGAACGCGCGGTTGGCCTCGAAGCCGACGATGTCGTCGACGAAATCGGCGAAGCGCCGCTCGAAATCGCCGCGTGCGACGTCACCAGCGAGCGCGCCCGCCGTGAACGCCGCGAACGTCGCATGGCGGGTGCCCAGCGAGCGCATCAACGCCTTCGCGGAACTGAGCGGCAGGATCAGCGCGCTGACCGCGCCCGAGCAGGCGATGCCGAGCGCGACTTCCGCGGCGCGCGTGAGCGCGGACTGGAACAGCGTCTGCGGCGTCATCACGGCCGGCAGGCCGATCAGCGCGGCCGTATAGCCGGCGAGCACGAAGCCGTACCAGCGAAAATGGCGGTTGCGCACCGCGAGCGCGATGCAGGTGCCGATCCACAGCGTGATGCCGGCCATGTACAGCTCGGGCTGCTGCGCGAACAACCCGCCGAGCGCGAGCGCGGCGACGAGGCCGGCTGCCGTGCCGAGCACGCGGTAGAAACTCTTCGCGAACACCATCCCCGACAGCGGCTGCATCAGCACGAACACGGTCGTCATCGCCGTGCGCGGCTGCGACATCTCGAGACGCATCGCGATGCCCATCGCGAGCAGCGCCGCGAGCACGGTTTTCGCGAGATGCAGCCAGATCAGCCCGTCGCTGGCGGCCCAGTCGCGCGCTGCGTCGCCGAGCGGATCGAGCCATGTCCTCCATCGTGCCGGTTCGATGGAAGGTCGCTCGATCGCAGGTTGTGGCTTCATGAAAAGAGGGGGCCGGTACGGGGCTGCGCGAGGTGCGCGGCACATCCGAACGGGTCCGTTCGACTGGTGAGGCGCCGATTGTAGGAGCGCGGCGCCCGCGCATTAACGCAGCTGCGGGGAAACGATAGTTGCAGCCGGAGTAACAATCTGTCGCATCCAGTGGAGGAAAATAGCGGTTCCGCTACAGGTTGCTCACAGGAATGGATACCCTACAAAACATGCGGGTGTTTTCGCGCGTCGTCGAGACGGGCAGCTTCACTGCCGCTGCGCAATCGCTGAATTCGACGACGGGCGCGATGTCGCGCGCGGTGTCGGAACTCGAGGCGCGACTGCGCACCCGTCTGATGAATCGCTCGACCCGCCGTCTCGCGCTCACGTCCGCCGGCGAAAGTTATCTGCGGCGCTGCCGCCAGATCCTCGCCGACGTCGACCGCGCGGAAGAAGAGGCGAGTTGCGCGCACGAGCGGCCGGCTGGCGTGTTGCGCATGCACAGTTTCGCGAGCGTCGGGCATCACTATGTGCTGCCCGCGCTGACGCGCTATCACGCGCAGTTCCCGGACGTGTCGATCGAGCTGTCGCTGTCGCAGCGCATGCCCGACCTGTTCGACGGCACGAGCGACATGGCCGTCGTGACCGCGTCGTCGCTGCCCGATTCGGAACTCGTGTCGCACCTGCTGGGCTCGACGTTCAGCATCCTGTGCGCGTCGCCCGACTATGTGAAACGGCACGGCGTGCCGGCCCGTCCGCAGGATCTTGCCGCGCACGCGTGCCTGACGCTGTGTACGCCCGCGTTTCCGACGCACGAGTGGGTGCTCGAAGGGCCCGAGGGTGTCGAGCAGATCCACGTCGCGGGGCCGGTGCAGACCAATACGGCCGAATCGCTCGCACTTGCGATCCGCGACGGCATCGGGATCGGCATGCTGCCGCTGTACTCCGCGATCGACGCGTTGCGCGACGGCACGCTCGTGCGCGTGCTGCCCGCGCACATCCTGCAGAAGATGAACGTGTACGCGCTGTACCCGTCGCGCCGCTTCGTCGATGCGAAGGTGCGGACCTGGGTCGAGATGCTGCGTGCCCAGGTGCCGGGAATGATCGCGCGCGACGTCGAGATGCTGAACGCGATCGGCCGCGAACCGCAGGCTGCCTGAACGCCGGGAGCTGATTGGCGCGTCGTTTCTTGTGCGGCTTCTTCATGCATGAGCGATACATGCCTTGCCCGCGGAATATCCTTCACGCGGGCGAGGCGCTTCGTCACGCCATCACAGCGCGGGCTTCGCGGCAGCACCCGATTCGGTTGCCGGCTGGCCGGCCGGGCCGTACGCGGCCTGCGCCGCCTTGTGCTCGGCGAGACGCTTCGCCTGCAGCCGTTGCTGCGCGGCCATGATGTCCTCCGGATAGTTGTCGGCTTCACCGCGCGCCGGGTTGTAGCCGACCGATTCCAGATCGATCAGTTCCTGCAGCACCTGCGCGCGCGTGACGGGCGACGTGGCCGACTGGGCGAACGACAGGGCCGGTGCGGCAAGCAGGACGGCAGCGGCGGCGGTAACGACGAGCGATTTCACGAGGTTCTCCTGAATACGGGGTGGGTGGCCGGATCGATGCGCGACGCATGACCCGAGCTTCGACGCCAGTCTACGTAGCGGCTGCACGCACAAAAACCCCGATTCCCGGCAGGCTGCCTTCCAGATGGAACAACATTGGCGCGTCGCCCGCGGCAAACGAACCGGTATACACATTCGTGGCCGGTGGGCGACGCACCATCACACAGGTCAGAAGCGCGTGCGCATGCCGATCGTGCCGACGACCTGGTTCGCCGTGCTCGATGCGCCGCCCGACGTGTTGATGAACGCCTGATAGCCGCGGCCGGACGCATGCTGATACATCGCTTCCGCGTACAGGTCGGTGCGGCGCGACAGCTTGTACACGGCCTGCAGGTCGACCTGGTGCCACTTCGGATCGGTGCCGTGCTTGCTGTCGGGATTCGACACGCTGGCGTCCGTGTACACGTAGGCGGCGCCGAGACTGACAGCCGGTGTGACCGCATAGCGCAGGTTCACGTCGTAGTTGTTGAACGCAACCTGGCCGGTGGAGCCGAACGAGCCCGTGTTGTCATACTGCGAGCGCGTATAGACGAAGCCGACGGTCGCCGGGCCGAACACGTAGCTGACGCCGCCGCCGTACGTGCGCATGCGGTCCGAGCCGATCGACCAGCCGCCCTGGCTCACGCTCTTCGCTTCGGCCGAATCGGTTGCGCCGGGGCTCGCGCTCGTCGAGCCCTTGGTGCCGTTCATCTGCAGGTAGGCGCCGGCCAGCTTCAGCGGGCCGTTGGTATAGCTCGCCGCGACGCTGTACGCGCGGTTGGCGCTGAAGTTCGTCGAGTTGGAGAACGCGTACATCGCGCCGACCTTGAAGCCTGCGAGCGACTCGCTCGTGTACTTGACTGCGTTGTTGATACGCAGCGAGTGATTCAGGTTGTCGTTGTCGAACGGATGCGCGAAGCCCGCGTCGCCGAAATCGCCGGCCGTCGCGGACAGCGGCGCGACGAAGTCGACCATCGTGTCGTACTGGCGGCCGAGCGTCAGCGTGCCGTAGCCGGCCTGGCTGAGGCCGATGTACGCGTGGCGACCGAACAGCTTGCCGTCCTGGCCGAGACCGCCGTTGTTGACGTTGAAGCCGTTTTCGAGCACGAACAATGCCTTCAGGCCGCCGCCGAGATCCTCGGTGCCGCGCACGCCGAAGCGGCTGCCGTTGACCGTGCCGCTGGCCATGCGCCACTGCGCCGCGCCGTTCACGTTGTTGGTGTACGCGATGCCGGCGTCGATCAGGCCGTACAGCGTGACCGAGCTTTGCGCGTGAGCGAGCGGCGCGAACAGGGCGGCGGTGCATGCGCCGGCGATCAGGGTTTTTTTCATGGTGAGGCTCCTGCGTGTGGGACTGGAATCAAAAGTTCGGCGCAAGTATAGGAATGCCCTGCGCGTGCGCGGCCGCCTGCGCGGCGAGCGCACCTTTCCTGATCCGGCAAGAGTCCTTCACAAAACTGACATGTCGTGCCGCGTGTGCCCGAGGCAGGCGGTTTTAGCGTGATGGCCGACGCGCGGCTTCCGTTTGGCGCGGCCCGGTTGTCGTGTCGATGCAACATGCGCGGCGCGTGCGCGCATCGATGCTTTTCATCCATACTGGTCACCCGGATCGCAAGGCCGCCGACGCAGATCGCGCGACGGTCGACACGCATACAACAAGGGGCCTCCACATGAATCTGTTCAACGTACGCCTGCGCGGCCGCGACGGCCTGTTCACGATCGGCATCGACGGCGGCACGATCGCGCGGGTCGACGCGCAATCCGCGCCGCTCGCGCCGGCGAATCCCGGCGATATCGACGGCGGCGGCCGTCTCGCGATTCCGCCGCTCGTCGAGCCGCATATTCACCTCGACGCGGTGCTGACGGCCGGCGAGCCGGCATGGAACATGAGCGGCACGCTGTTCGAGGGGATCGAGCGCTGGGCCGAACGCAAGGCGACGATCACGCACGAGGACACCAAGACGCGCGCGCATGCGGCGATCGGCATGCTGCGCGACCACGGGATCCAGCACGTGCGCACGCACGTCGACGTGACCGATCCGACGCTCGCCGCGCTGAAGGCGATGCTGGAAGTGAAGGACGAGGCGCGTGGGCTGATCGATCTGCAGATCGTCGCGTTTCCGCAGGAAGGCATCGAGTCGTTCGACGGCGGGCGCGCGCTGATGGAGCAGGCGATTGACCTCGGCGCGGACGTCGTCGGCGGCATTCCGCATTTCGAGAACACGCGCGAGCAGGGCGTCAGCTCGATCGGCTTCCTGATGGATCTCGCGGAGCGCACCGGCTGCCTCGTCGACGTGCATTGCGACGAGACCGACGACCCGCATTCGCGCTTTCTCGAAGTGCTCGCCGAAGCGGCGCGCGTGCGCGGGATGGGCGCGCGCGTGACCGCGAGCCACACGACCGCGATGGGCTCGTACGACAACGCGTACTGCTCGAAGCTGTTCCGGCTGCTGAAGCGCGCGGGCCTGAACTTCATCTCGTGCCCGACCGAGAGCATCCATCTGCAAGGCCGCTTCGACACGTTCCCGAAGCGGCGTGGCGTCACGCGCGTCGCAGAGCTTGACCGCGCCGGGATCAACGTGTGCTTCGGGCAGGATTCGATCAAGGATCCGTGGTATCCGCTCGGCAACGGCAACATCCTGCGCGTGCTCGATGCCGGCCTCCATATCTGCCACATGATGGGTTACGAGGACCTGCAGCGCTGCCTCGACTTCGTGACCGACCACAGCGCGACGGCGATGCATCTCGGCGACGGCTATGGCATCGCGGTCGGGCGTCCTGCGAATCTCGTCGTGCTCGACGCGGAAAACGACTACGAAGCCGTGCGGCGGCAGGCGAAGGCCACGCTGTCGATCCGCCACGGGAGGGTGATCATGCGGCGCGAACCGGAGCGTGTGACGTATCCGGATTGATGCGGAAGGCGGAGGTTCGCGATCCTCTCCGACCCCACCTATTCATGAAATGCATGAGTTGATTCTAAAAATGCGTTTGTCTCATGGTCGGCGCAGGCCTACGATGCGGTCCTGACGACGGTGCGCGTGTTGCGCGCCGTCTTTTCGATCCTCGTTCGCCGACCTCATGCGCCTCGATCTCCCGTCCGCTCCCGCATCCTCTTCGCCGCCCGCCAGCCCGTTCGCGCGCATGGCCGTCGTCACGGTCCTGACCGGCGTCGGAGCGGGTGTCGGCGGCATGCTGCTCGCGCTGCTGCTGCATGCGATCCAGCACATTGCTTACGGCTACAGCGTCGCGCACGTGATCGGTTCCGAGAGCTTTCTCAGCGGCGTGACCGGTGCCGATCCGTTGCGCCGCCTGGTGGTGCTGGCCGTCTGCGGGATCGTCGCCGGTGGCGGCTGGTGGGCGCTTTACCGCTATGGCCGGCCGCTGGTCAGCATCCGCCGCGCCGTGCGCGCGGCCGATCCGCGGATGCCGTTTGTCAGCACGACGGTTCACGCGCTGCTGCAGATCGTCACCGTTGCACTGGGCTCGCCGCTCGGCCGAGAAGTCGCGCCGCGCGAGATCGGTTCGCTGCTCGCCGGGCGGCTGGCCCATGCCGCGGGGCTTTCACCCGACGACTGCCGGCTGATGGTCGCGTGCGGCGCCGGCGCGGGCCTTGCGGCGGTCTACAACGTGCCGCTCGGCGGCGCGATCTTCGTGCTCGAAGTGCTGCTCGGCACGTTTGAACTGCGGGCGCTGGTCGTGGCGGTCGCGACGTCGGCGATTGCGGCCGTCGTCGCGTGGATCGGCCTCGGCAACGAGCACCAGTACACGGTGCCGCCGTTCGTGCTGAGCACGCCGCTCGTTGCATGGTCGATCGTCTGCGGGCCGCTGTTCGGTTTCGCCGCGTACGGTTTCGTGCGGCTCACGACCCGCGCGCGGGCGAACGCGCCGAAAGACTGGCGGCTGCCCGTGTTTTCGCTGGTCAATTTCGCGGTGATCGGTGTGCTCGCGATGCGGTTTCCTCAACTGCTCGGCAACGGCAAGGGGCCGGCATCGCTGGGTTTCGACGGCACGCTGACGATCGGCCTGGCGGCGGCGCTGCTCGTGCTGAAGGTGCTGATCGAGGCCGCCAGCCTGCGGGCCGGCGCGGAGGGCGGGCTGCTGACGCCGGGCCTCGCGAACGGCGCGCTGCTCGGTGTCGTGCTCGGCGGGCTGTGGAGCCTCGTGTGGCCGGGCGCGTCGATCGGCGGATGTGCGCTGATCGGCGCGACCGCGTTCCTGGCCGCGTCAATGCAGATGCCGATCACGGCCGTCGTGCTGCTGCTCGAATTCACGCGTGCGAATCACGACAGCCTCGTGCCGATGCTGCTGGCCGTGGCCGGTTCGCTTGTCGCGTACCGGTTTGCTCAGCGCTTGGCGGAGCAAAGGGCGAGTGCGGTTGCGACCGTCAGCGTGCCTGCGACGACGGCGCGCTGACGCTCGGTCGGCGATTTCCCTCCGAGGCGGTGCGGTTCGTGCCGCCTTTCTCCGTTTCCCCCGTTTCCCTGTTCTGACACGACGCGATCGTCACCGCGCACGCCAAAGCGCGTCCGCCGGTTCTGTGCAAGAATCCGCGCGTTTCCGCGCCGCAACCAACAACGACACGCGCGGATGTCCCTATCAGGAAACGAGGAGCTCAAGTTGATACAGCGCATTTCCCGCTTCTTCACGCAGGTGGTTCACCGCGTGCTGCCCGACCCGTTGATTTTCGCGATCCTGCTGACGATCGTCACGTTCGCGCTTGCGTTCGGTCTCACGCCGAATACGCCGGCGCAGCTCACGACCATGTGGGGTTCGGGTTTCTGGAACCTGCTCGCGTTCTCGATGCAGATGGTCATGATTCTCGTCACCGGCCATGCGCTCGCGAGTTCGCCGCCCGTGCGGCGCATGCTCGTCGCGCTCGCGAGTACCGCACGTACGCCCGGTCAGGGCGTGATGCTCGTCGCATTCGTCGGCGCGTTGGCGTGCGCGATCAACTGGGGCTTCGGCCTCGTGCTCGGTGCGATGCTCGCACGCGAAGTGGCGCGCCGCGTGCCCGGCAGCGACTACCGGCTGCTCGTCGCGTCGGCCTACATGGGCTTCCTGAGCTGGCATGGCGGGCTGTCGGGCTCGGTCCCGCTCGTCGCGGCCACAAAGGGCAATCCGATGGAAAAGACCATCGGGCTGATTCCCGTGTCGGATACGATCTTCACCGGCTACAACGCGTTCATCACGATCGGCCTGATCGTGATGCTGCCGTTTCTCGCGCGGATGATGATGCCGAAGCCGGGCGACGTCGTCAGCGTCGATCCGGCGCTGCTCGCCGAGCCGCCGAGCGTCGAGCGCAAGCTCGGGCCCGATGCGACGTTCGCGGAACGCCTGGAGGAGAGCCGCGTGCTGTCGGTCTTCGTCGCGGCGCTGTGCGCGGCGTTCCTCGTGCTGCGTTTCGTGCAAAAGGGCTTCGCGCTCGACATCGATACGGTGAACCTCGCGTTTCTCGCGGCCGGCATCCTGCTGCACCGGACGCCGATGGCGTATGCGCGCGCAGTGGCCGGCGCGGCGCGCGGCGCGTCGGGGATCATGATCCAGTTCCCGTTCTACGCGGGCATCCAGGCGCTGATGGATCACTCGGGGCTGGCGGGCGTGATCACGAAGTGGTTCGTCGATATCGCGAACGTGCACACCTTCCCGCTGCTCGCCTTCCTGAGCTCGGCGGTGATCAATTTCGCGGTGCCGTCGGGCGGCGGCCACTGGGTCGTGCAGGGTCCGTTCGTGATGCCGGCCGCGCAGGCGCTCGGCGCCGATCTCGGCAAGGCCGCGATGGCGATCGCATACGGCGAGGCATGGACCAACATGGCGCAGCCGTTCTGGGCGCTGCCGGCGCTGGCGATCGCGGGACTCGGCGTGCGCGACATCATGGGGTATTGCGTGACGACGCTGTTGTTTTCCGGCGTGGTGTTTGTGGCGGGGATGTATCTGTTCTGACAGGGCGAGGCGAGATGCGAGCGGTGTGCGCGTCCGCCTCTCGCCATCGTGAATCCGGCCTGTCGTCACGCCGACGAGAAGCCGGATCGCCATCCATCATCCGATCGGGCAGAATCGACACTCCCAGTTCCAGCCGACGGATGTCCCATGACCGCTCCGAACGAACCGCCCGGCTACCGCGCCTACGCGAGCTTCGCGCAACGCTATGCGGAGATCGCGCCGACGAAGGCGCACAACGCACTGTACGAACGGCCGGCGACGATGGCGCTGCTCGGCGACGTCGACGGCCTGACGGTGCTCGACGCCGGCTGCGGGCCCGGTATCTGCAGCGAGCACCTCGCGCGCCACGGCGCGACCGTGCATGCATTCGACGTCACGCCGGAGATGACCGCGCTTGCGCGAACGCGCTGCGACGGCCTCGCGGTCGAAGTCGTGGAAGGTGACCTGGAGGCGCCGCTCGCGTGGCTGCCGGATCATGCGGTCGACAAGGTGCTGTGCTCGCTCGCGCTCGACTACGTGCGCGATCTCGGGCCGACGCTGCGCGAATTCAGGCGCGTGGCGCGCCCCGGTGCGACGCTCGTGTTCTCGATGGCGCATCCGATGCGCGACTGGGTGGACGAGCGCACGCGCGGGGACGGCACGTACTTCGACACGTCACGCTTCGGGCTTCACTGGTCGGGCTTCGGCGAGCCGAAGCCCTATGTCGAAGCCTGGCGGCGTCCGCTCGCCGATATCCTGAATGCGGTCGCCGACGGCGGCTGGCGGCTCGACCGGTTCGTCGAACCGAAGCCGTTGCCAGAGATGAAGGCCGTGTCGGAACGACTCCACGCGGAGCTGTCGCTGGCGCCGGCCTTCCTGTGCATCCGCGCGTGCCGCTGACGCGGCACGGCGTCCGACCGGCGCTCAGTGCCGCGCCGGTTCGTCGTTCAGCGTGCCGAGGAACGCTTCGATATCCTTGATGTCCTGCGCCGTCATCGCGGGCGTGTCGCCCGGCTTGCGGTCGAACGGCGCATCGGTCACGTCGACGTTCGCGCGATATTTCGGCGGGATGTCGTCGTACTCGTCGACCTTGCCGTCCGCGCCGCGCGAATAGAACTTCTGCGGCGAGATGCTGCGCTCGTTGTAGAACGCCATTACCTGGTCGAGCGTATGGAACACGCCGTTGTGGAAGAACACGTGGCGCGTCGCCGAGTTGCGCAGCGTCGGCGTCAGGAACATCGCGCAGTACTGCGTCTGGTCCTTCAGGTCGTCGCGGAACGGTCCGCACACGCCGAGATCGTAGAACGCCGGGTTACGGTTCTGCGCGAGCGCCTTGTTGCGCGGCGCACCGAGCGCCTCGTACTGGTAATCGGTAAACATCGGCGGCAACCCGTCCTTGCCGGGCTTCGACAAGTGGCAGCCCGCGCAATTCGCCTTGTCCGGATCGTTGAACAGGCGCAGCCCGCGCAGTTCGGCCTGCGAGAGGCGCGCACGGCCTTCGAGCCAGCGGTCGTACTTGCTGTTGTACGGGTGGAACGACGGATCCTCGACCTGATAGCGCGCGATCGCGAACATCGCCTCCGACACCGCGAGCTGCGGGCTGTCGAACACGCGCGCGCCGAACAGTTTCTCGAACTGCACGCGGTGCGACGACTGCGCGAGCTTGTGCGCCACGTCGTCGATGCTCGAGTTCGCCATCTCGACCGGATTCAGCAGCGGGCCGAACGCCTGCTGCTGCAGCGTGTCGGCGCGGCCATCCCAGAACATCCCGCCCTGCGGTACGAGTTGCGGCGCGGCCGATGTGCCGGCCACCTTCTGTGCCTTGACGACACCGGCCGCCGATGCGGCCTGCTGCGCGACGGTCGGTGCGGCGTCGTTTTCGCCGGCATCGGGGCCGATGCTGAAGTTCGGCTGGCGGTACAGGTACATCAGCGACGGCGGCGGGCGATAGCCCTGCTGCGTCATCGCGAGGCCGCCGGGCTGCACGTCGAGCGCATTCGGCGGGCCGTACGCATGATCGGGGCTGTGGCACGACGCGCACGACTGCTTGCCCGACGCGGACAGCGACGGATCGGCGAACAGCGCACGGCCGAGTTGCGCGACCGCCGACAGCGGCTGTGCGACGGGACGCTGCAGCACGACCGGATGCGGATTCGCGCCCGTCCAGTCGGCGACGACGGTGCCGATCGCCGCCGGCACCTGCGCGGGAAATGCGATCGCAAATGCGCCATAGCCGAGCACGGCGGCACCGATCACGAACGCCGCGCGGCGCAGCAGGCGGGAAGGGGCGCGCGGCGCGGAGGAGCCGGAGGCGTCGGGAGACGGGAACGCGGGGCGAGCTGTCATGCTGTCGGTCGGAAATCGGGCGCCGCACGAAGCGACGCGTTAAACGGAAAAGGCCGGCGCGTGAGGCGCCGGCCATACGGTCATGCAATCCCGGTCAGATTGCCGGTGCAGCGCTCAATGCGGTGCCGAGCGTCGGGTCGAGGTACAGCGGCGTCGTGTTCGGCTTCGACGCGAAGTCGAACAGGTTGCGCAGGTCGCCGGCCGTCGCATCGAACGAACCGCCGCCGATACGCTGGCCGCCGAGCCAGTTGTCCTCGATGAAGCGCACGACGGACGACTGGTCGAGCATCGTGTGGTCGACGTAGTTCTGCTTCGCATACGGCGAGATCACGATCAGCGGAATGCGCACGCCCGGGCCGCAGCGGCCGTTCACGGTCGCGCCGTTCACGCCGGTGGTGCCGCCCGTGCCGCACTTGCCGGCGCCGTTCACCTGGTCGACCGGGTCCGACGACGCGCGCGTCGGCGCCGTGTACACGTGGTCGTACCAGCCGTCCGAGTCGTCATAGGTGACGATCACGGCCGTGTTCTGCCAGTCCGGCTGCTGTTGCAGGAAGTTGACGACCTTCGTCACGAACGCCTGCTCGTCGAGCGGATCCGAATAACCCGCGTGCGCATCCTGTGCGGCCGGGGCCTTCAGGTAGCTGACCGACGGGAAGTTGCCGGCCTTCACGGCGGCGAAGAAGTCGTCCGTGTCGTACTGGTGGTTCGCGGGCTCGGCGGTCTTGCCGTCGGCCTGGAGGCTCGAACCGATCGCCGCGACCGAGCTCGGGCGCGTGTGCTGCGGGTTCGACGTCGACGCGTAGTACTGGAACCAGTTGTGGTGCGGGATGTAGTCCGACGTCGCGGCGTTCACGGCGGTGGCGACCGTGCTGCGCGCACAGCCCGTCGTGCCGTTGCCGTTGGTCGTCGACAGGTTGAAGCCGCCCATGAAGCCGCCCCACGTGATCTTCGCGCCGTTCAGCAGGTCGCCGATGTTCTTGCCGCTCATCAGCGCCTGGTCGGTCGTGCTCGAGCACACGTCGTTGCCCGGGTCGACGTCGTTGATCATCGTCAGGCCGCCCGCGCCGTCATTGATGTAGTACGAGCTCTTCGCGAGCGTCGACGGTTGCGCGGACGTCTTGACGATCTGCATCCCGTTGGTCTGGCCCGACACGACGTTCAGCGCGCCCGGCGTCGACGGGCCGTACGACGTCGTGTACATGTTGTCGCTCATCGCGAAGCGCTGCGCGTAGTTCCACAGTGCCGTCACGGTGTTGCCGTCGAAGTAGCCCATCACCTGGCCCTTCGTGCCGAACGCGCCGGCGCCGCCGGACGAGCCCTTGCCCGTGTACTTCGGGAACAGGTCGGCGAGGCCGTTGTCCTCGGCCTGCTGCTCGGCCGTGTACGCGTGGTTCTGGTCGGCGGTCGCCGCTTGCGTGCGGTCGAGGCGGAACGGGTTCGCCGCGTCGGTGCCGTTGGCGGTGTTCGTGAAGTTGGGGTTCGCGGTGAGCAGCGTGCCCGTCAGCCCGTTCGGCGTCGGCGTGCCGGACTTCGCGCTGAACGCCGGTTCGCCCGACGGGTTCGTCGCGTTCGGATAGGTGCCGAAGTAGTGGTCGAACGAGATGTTTTCGCCATAGATCACGACGACGTGCTTGATCGGCGTGGCGGTCTGCAGCGCATCCTGCGACGACACGGCAGGCGTCGACGTGGGATCGTCGCTGCCGCCACAGGCGAACAGCGCCAGCGCTGCGGCTGCGCAGGCAGTGACGAGCAAGGCTTGACGGAACATCGGGAAACTCCAGGTAAGGTCTTCGATGGTGGAGAGCGGCCCCGTCGCCGTGTCGGTTCGGCGCGGAGCTCGTGAGAGAGCACGCGCATTGGAACAGTCGCGTATGAAGATATGGGGACGGAGTGATTTCGCGAGGGTTGCGCTGCGGTATCGATTTCATTACGGCGCAACGCGCCACGAAAGAGAACGGAAAGGGGCAGACCGCGTGCCACCTCGGCGTCACATTCGGCGGCGCGCGGGTGGCTGCCGCGCGAGCCAAGCAGGGCAGGCGAAAGGGCGTGGCCGGCGAATTCGTCTACGCAACGCCGTGCGGCGCTTTTTTGACAATCCGGTTACGCATTCATACGATGAACGCCTGTCGCGCGCATCGCGCGATTTCCCACTGTCAGCGAGGCTTCAGCGTGCCGATCCCCGTTCTGTTTGCCGTTCTGTGCGCGGCGTTCCTGCATGCGTCATGGAATGCGCTCGTCCGCAGCAGCGGCGACCGGTTGCGGTCGGCGACGGTGCTGCAGATCGCGATCGGGGTGTTCGCGCTGCTGTTCCTGCCGGCCGCCGCGCCGATCACACCGGCGAGCTGGCTCTGCGTGGTCGCGTCGGCCGTGATCCACGTCGTCTATACGCTGCTGCTCGTGCGCGCGTACGAGCATGGCGACCTGACCGTCGCGTACCCGGTTGCGCGCGGCACCGCGCCGCTGCTCGTCACGCTCGGCGCGGCGGCGTTCGCGGGCGAGCACCTGAACGTCGGCGCGCAATGCGGGCTCGTGCTGATCTGCGCGGGCATCATGGCGATCGGGCTGGAGCGCGGGCGCGACGCGAAGCACCGGATGAGGCAGGTGCTGCCGACGGCGTTCGCGACCGGTGTGTCGATCGCGGCGTACAGCGTGGTCGACGGAATCGGCGTGCGCGAGAGCGGCAACACGGTCGGCTATACCGCGTGGATGTTCGTGCTGACGGGCGCGATGATGGCCGCGTACTACCGGTTGCGCGCGGGGCCGCTGCGGCTCACGCAGGAGGTCGGCGAGACGGCGAAGGCCGCGTGCGGCGGCGTGTTCGCGGCGCTCGCGTACGGCATCGTGATCTGGGCGATGGATCGCGCGCCGATGGGCCCGGTGTCGGCGCTGCGCGAAACGAGCGTGGTGTTCGCGGCGCTGATTGCGCGCGTGTATCTCGGCGAGCGGCTGACGCCGCGTCGGGCGACGGGGTGCGCGGTGATCGCGGCGGGGGCGTTGCTGATCAGTGCGTTCGAAGCGGTGCGGTGAACGCGTTGGCCCGATGTGCCGGGCGTGTCGCTCGCCGGGTCAGCTTTCCACCGGCATCGCACTCGTGCACTTGATCTCGTCGAGGCACACGCTGGAATGCACGCCGCTCACGCCGGGAATCCGCATCAGCGTTTCGAGCAGAAAAGTGGACAGCCCCTTCAGGTCGCGCGCGACGACCTTCAACACGTAGTCGATATCGCCCGTCACCGAGAAACATTCCTGGATCTGCGCGAGATCCGACACGAGTTTCTGGAACTTCGACAGGTCGCGGATATGGCCGCGCTCCATCGTCACGTGCACGAAAGCGGTGACGCCAAAGCCAAGCGTGTCGGGGCACAGCCGGGTTTCATAGCGGCGGATCGCGCCGATCTCCTCCAGCCGCCGGTGGCGGCGTAGTGTCTGCGCGGGCGACAGGCCGACGGCCTTCGCCAGATCGAGGTTCGACGCGCGGCCGTTCTCCTGCAGGATCGAAAGCAAGTGGCGATCGAGGCGATCCAGAACCGGTTCATGCATTTTTATTTCCTCATCTGTCTCCTGGATGCAATCTTATCTCATAATGTAGGGTTTGCATGAACGGGTTACGAAACCCGATTTCGCCGTCGCGACGCTACACTGACGCCGGGTTTTCGTGTGCGGCCGCAGCAATGCGGATGCGGCGAGGTCGGCGGCCGGTCTGGCGGGCACGCTGACGCTAATCGGGCGCCGCCACGCGAGGATTGCAGTCCCCCAACCCGGCGGCTCCACGAACGGCCGCCGGCACAGTAAAACAGCGCCCGGCACACCGAGGCGCGCCGCACCCCGCTGCAGGCGGAGGCGGACAGAGTGGAGAAGACATGGTTTCTGGAAACGAGAGCGACGGCCTGAAGCGCGGGCTGAAGAACCGGCACATCCAGCTGATTGCGCTCGGCGGTGCGCTCGGCACGGGGCTGTTCCTCGGCATCGCGCAGACGATCAAGATGGCCGGCCCGTCCGTGCTGCTCGGCTACGCGGTGGCCGGCATCGTCGCGTTCTTCATCATGCGCCAGCTCGGCGAGATGGTCGTCGACGAGCCCGTCGCCGGCTCGTTCAGCTACTTCGCCAACAAGTACGTCGGCCACTTCACCGGCTTCCTGTCGGGCTGGAACTACTGGGTGTTGTACATCCTCGTCAGCATGGCCGAGCTGTCGGCCGTCGGGATCTACGTGCAGTACTGGTGGCCGGGCGTGCCGACCTGGGTGTCGGCGCTGGTGTTCTTCGTCGCGATCAACCTGCTCAACCTGGCGAGCGTGAAGTCGTACGGCGAGACGGAATTCTGGTTCTCGATCATCAAGGTCGCCGCGATCGTCGGCATGATCGGCTTCGGCGGCTGGCTGCTCGCGAGCGGCCATGCGGGGCCGGAGGCGAGCGTCCGGAACCTGTGGCAACACGGCGGCTTCTTCCCGAACGGCGTGTCGGGGCTCGTGATGTCGATGGCCGCCATCATGTTCTCGTTCGGCGGGCTGGAGCTGATCGGCATCACCGCGGCCGAGGCCGACGATCCGAAGCGCAGCATTCCGCGCGCGACCAACCAGGTGATCTACCGCATCCTGATTTTCTACATCGGCGCGCTCGCGGTCCTGCTGTCGCTGTATCCGTGGGAAAAGGTCGTCACCGGCGGCAGCCCGTTCGTGCTGATCTTCCACGCGCTGAGCAGCAACGTGGTGGCCAACGTGCTGAACGTTGTCGTGCTGACGGCCGCGCTGTCGGTCTACAACAGCGGCGTATACAGCAACAGCCGGATGCTGTTCGGCCTCGCGCGTCAGGGCAATGCGCCGAAGGTGCTGTGCTCGGTGAACAAGCGCGGCATTCCGCTCGCCGCGCTCGGCGCGTCGGCGCTCGCGACCGGCGCGTGCGTGCTGGTCAATTACTTCATGCCGGGCAAGGCGTTCGAGGTGCTGATGGGCCTCGTCGTGTCGGCGCTGATCATCAACTGGGCGATGATCACGCTGATCCACCTGAAGTTCCGTCAGGCCAAGCGCGCGGCCGGAGAGGAGACTTCCTTCCGCAGTCTGGGCTATCCTTTCACGAATTACCTGTGCCTGGCATTCATGGCCGGCATTCTCGTCGTGATGTACCTGACGCCGGATCTCCGCCTGTCGGTGTACCTGATCCCGGTATGGCTCGCGGTGCTCGCGGTCGGGTATCGCTTCCGTCAGAAGAATGCAGGCTATGCGGTGCGCGACGGCGCATCCGCACGCTGACGCAGGCCACGACCGATCATTCTTCCAAACGAGACCGACATAGCCATGTTCGAACACATCGACGCGTACCCGGGCGACCCGATCCTGACGCTGAACGAGAATTTCCAGAAAGATCCGCGCGACCAGAAGGTCAACCTGAGCATCGGGATCTATTTCGACGCCGAAGGCCGGATTCCGGTGATGGGCGCCGTGCGCGAAGCCGAAACCACGCTGCAGCGCGACAGCGGCCCGAAGCCGTACCTGCCGATGGTCGGCCTGGCCGCGTATCGCGACGCCGTGCAATCGCTCGTGTTCGGTGCCGATCACCCGGCCCGCGCGGCCGGCCGCATCGCGACGCTGCAGACGCTCGGCGGCTCGGGCGCGCTGAAGGTCGGCGCCGATTTCCTGAAGCGCTATTTCCCCGATGCGCAGGTGTGGCTCAGCGATCCGAGCTGGGAAAACCACCGCTTCATCTTCGAGCGCGCCGGCTTCACGGTGAACACGTACCCGTACTACGACGAGGCGACGGGCGGCCTGAAGTTCGACGCGATGCTTGCGGCGATCGACGCGCTGCCGGCGCGCAGCATCGTGCTGCTGCATGCGTGCTGCCATAACCCGACCGGCGTCGACCTCGACGAAGGCCAGTGGGAGAAGCTGATCGACGTGATCGAGGCGCGCGGGCTGCTGCCGTTCGTCGACATGGCGTATCAGGGCTTCGGCGCGGGCCTCGACGCGGACGCGTTCGCGGTGCGCGAACTGGCCCGCCGCGGCGTGCCGGCACTCGTCGCGAACTCGTTCTCGAAGAACTTCTCGCTGTATGGTGAGCGCGTGGGCGGCCTGAGCGTCGTCTGCGAGGATGCGGCCGCGGCCGATCGCGTGCTCGGCCAGCTGGCCGGCGCGGTGCGCTCGAACTACAGCAACCCGCAGACCTACGGCGCGAAGGTCGTCGCGGCCGTGCTCGGCACGCCGGCGCTGCGCAAGCAGTGGGAAGAGGAACTGTCGGCGATGTGCCGCCGCATCGCGCGGATGCGCCAGTCGATCCATGACGGCCTGCGCGACCATGTCAGCGGCGAGGCGCTCACGCGCTACGTGAAGCAGCGCGGGATGTTCACGTACACGGGCCTGACCGAATCGCAGGTCGACGCGCTGCGCGAAGTGCACGGCGTGTACATCCTGCGCTCGGGCCGGATGTGCGTGGCGGGCCTGAATGATTCGAATGTCGGCATCGTCGCGGATGCGATCGGCAAGGTGCTGAAGAGCGGCGTCTGATCGACGCGCGCCCCGGCGCGCACCGAACGATGCTGGATGAACCGGCTGTTTCCCGTCGCGGGAGCAGCCGGTTTTTTCTTGCGCGGCGGCAACGTGCGCTGGACGACAGACGCGTGCGCGCTTGCAGCGGTACGATCACGGCATCCGACACAACAAGAAGGGAGAGACATGGGCATCCGGATCATCCAGCTCGGCACGCCGCGCGCGGCCGGCGAGGGCCTGCGGATCGGCACGGTGCGGCGGCCGCCGCGTGGCGTACCGAAGGCGGAATTCGCGTCGCGCAACTACTATGATGTATGGTTGCCGACGCTGTCGCCGAGCGCCGAACTCGTTGCCCAGGCACAGGCCGCCAAAACCGACGCCGAATGGAATGCGTTCAAGCGCCACTTCCGCGCGGAGATGGCGCATGGCGATCCGGCGAAGGTGCTGGACCTGCTGGCGGCGCTGTCGGCCACCACGGCGTTCTCGATCGGCTGCTATTGCGACGACGAGCGCCATTGCCACCGCAGCGTGCTGCGCGAGCTGCTCGTGGAGCGCGGTGCGGCGATCGAGCCCGACGCGGGCTGAAGCCGCGTCGCGCGGCAGCATCCTGATCGTGCGGCGCAGCGAACCGCTTGACGTGGGTCAAGCGCGCGGCCGCGCGCGCCACTATGCTCTCGTCATGGAGCCATCACGACGATGACAGGCCGACAGATGCACATTACTTTTCCGTCCGAGCCGCCCGAATATTGCGCGCGCGATCTGGTCGTCGCGTTTTCGGCGCTGGTCGACGGGCGTTGCGTACAGTGCGCGGTCACGGCCGAGGCGCTGGAAGACCATTTCGGCGCACGGTCGCTGCTCGAACGCGACCTGCTGGCCGCGTTCGACGGGCACCGGTCGGCGATCGAGGCGATGGCTCGGCGGATGCTCGAGGAAATCGGCGGCCGGCCGGTGCTGCTGCATAGCGGTCACTTCCGGCTCGAAGACTGATATCGCAGGAGGGTGCATGACACTGCAGGGCAACATTCACGAACGCGACTGGTCGGTCGAAGTCGAGACGCGCCCGTGCGAATCGGGCGAGTTCCGCTGCCGCGTGTCCGTCGAGCATGGCGTCGGCGCCGCGCGGTTTCATCATACGTTCGAGCACAGCCATGCGTATCCGACCGAGCGCGAGGCCATGATCGAAGGGCTGCGCGCCGGCATGACATGGATCGAGATGAAGACGTCGCAGGTGTTCAACGTATGAGCAGCCCCGCGCCCGGCACGGCGCGGGAGGATGGTCGGCCGGGCAGCGATCGCAGAGTCGCGCCCCGCCACGGGAAACGCATGCCGCCGCATCGTGATGCGGGCGGCGCAAGCAAGGCGGTCGACGAGCGGGCGGCGCCGTCAGGAGAGTCGGACATGGGCGTGGGCATGCAGATCGCCTGCCGTGGATTTACGAGGACCGCCGCGGTCGAAGCCGAGGCCGGCGCGCAGCTGGTGCGGCTCGAACGGTTCCGCGCGCTGATCGACGGCTGCCACCTCGCGATCGAATCGCGCGCGGCGATCGATGGCGCGCGGCTGTACGACGTGCGGCTCGACCTGGTGATGCACGACGCGGCGCTCAGGCCGCTGCCGCCGTGCGTCGGCGATGACGTCGACGACGCGCTGCGCCGTGCCTTCGCACAGGCCGAACAGGCACTGATCGCGTGGCAGGCGAGCGGCGAAAGGGTGGCGCTGCGCGGCTGATCCGGCGGCGCGCGTCAGACCTGCGCGAGCGCCTGCGCGTCGATGATGCGTACGCGCTTGCCGCGCGTTTCGACCAGCGCTTCGCGATGGAACCGCGAGAACATCCGGCTGACGGTTTCGAGCTTCATCCCGAGATAGCAGCCGATTTCCTCGCGCGTCATCCGCAGGTTGAATTCGGTTGCCGAATAGCCGCGCGCCTCGAAACGGGACGACAGGTTCAGCAGGAAATGCGCCACGCGCTGTTCGGCCGACATCGTGCCGAGCAGCAGCATCTGGCTCGATTCGCGCACGATCTCGCTGCTCAGCATCTGGTAGAGGAAATGCTGCATCGGCTTCATCTCGCGGCACGCCGCTTCGAGCGCGCCGAACGGGATGATGCACACGACGCTGTCTTCCAGCGCGATCGCGTCGCAGCAATGCTGTCCGCCGCCGATGCCGTCCATGCCGAGCGTTTCGCCGGCGATCTGGAAGCCCGTCACATGCTCGCGGCCGTCGCGATGCATCATCACCGTCTTGAACGAACCCGCGCGCACCGCATAGATGCTCTGGAACGGATCGTCGATGCGAAACAGCGCATCACCCTGGCGAACGTGCCGGGTCGTGCAGATGATCGAGTCGAGACGGCCGTATTCGGCGGCCGTCAGGTGCGGCGGCAGGCACATCGAGCGCATCGCGCAGGCCGAGCAGCGTGCGGCCGGATGTTTGGCGGCGTCGGCGCGCGCGACCGCACGCAGCGGAATCGTTGGCCGGGGTACGACGGAGACGTCGGCGGCGCAGGCGGTGGCTGTGGACATAAGTCACTCCGGCTCGTCAGGGGCGGTGCACGCGAGCGTGCACCAGGGATTCGATGACACGGCATGCAGCGTCGAATTCGACGGTCTTGTCGAAGAAGTAGTCGGCTCCCGCCGTCGCGCATGCCTCTCTGAATGCCGGCGCCGAATGATTCGTCAGCACGATCGTGACGATGCGCGGCGCGACCTTGGACAACATCCCGATCAGGTCGAGGCCGCTGCCGTCCGCGAGCCGCACGTCGACGATCACGACATCCGCCTGGCTGCTGCGGATATGCGTCCACGCGTCCTGGCCGTCTTCCGCTTCGCCCACGACGGCGACGCCGCGGATCGCGCCGACGAGCAGCGCGATGCGCTGCCGGACGGCGACGGCGTGATCGACGAGAAACACCCTGAGCGCGGCGGGTGACAGGCTGGCATTCATGCCGGCAGTATCGTGTTGCGCCGCCGAAATTGAAATCGGCCGAATTGGAAGTTTGTGTAGGCCGCTTCGACGCGTTGTAGGGCGTTTCCTACAACGCGTCCGGGAAACCGCCGGAGCGGCTCCGATGTTGCGATGCCGCGTAAGTGGCTGAAGGGCTTCGGCGCCCGGTCAGCCGGCCTTGCGCGCCGCGAGCGTATCGCGCGCCGTGCGGCAGGCGGCGAGATCCCACGCGGCACAGCCGACGCTCTTGAACAGCAGCGGCCCGCCGCGCGTGAAGGTGCCGTTCAGCACGTCGGCGAGCGACGCGACGTGCTGCCAGTCGACCTGCGCGACGATCAGGTCGCCGGCCTCGTGGCGCGCGCCGGCCGGATCGTCGACGACGAGCCGGCTGCCGTGCACCGTGTTCGCGTCGATTTCGGCGGCATCGGCGGTGAACGCGCCGACGCCGACCACGAGCCGGCCTTCGCGTGCGGCTTCCCGGTAGACGGGCGTGCGGCTCGTCGTCAGCGTGACGACGACATCGATCGCGTCGGGAATCGCGTCGCCGTCGAGCGGCACGAGCCGCGGCGCGTGCGCGCGGTTCGCCGCGCAGAAGGCGGCCGCGCTGTCGGCGTTCGTGCCGCGCACGTGAAGGCGCGCTTCGGGGAAGATCGCCGCGAGCGCTTCCGCGTGATTGGCCGCCTGCTTGCCGGTGCCGATCAGCAGGATGTCGTGCGGCGCGGCGCCATGCAGCGCCTGGATGCCGAGCGCGGTGATGGCCGCCGTGCGACGTCCGGTGACCGTCGGGCCGTCGAGCACGAAGCGCATCTCGCCCGTGTGCGCGTCGTACGCGGTGACCTGGCCGAGAATCGTCGGCAGCCCGCGCGCACCGTTGCCGGGGCAGACGTTCACGAGCTTGTGGCTCGCGAGGTCGCGCGCGCTCGACGGCATCGACAGCATCACGCCGCCGCCCTGCAGCGGCACGACCAGGCGCTCGGGGCTGACAATCTCGCCCGCCGCATACTCGGCGACGGTTTGTCTGAGTGTGGCGAGCAGCGCCGGGTAGTCGAGCAGCGCGGCCGTGTCGGCCGCATCGAAAACGGGAATCGGGGAAAGGGCAGTCATCGTGTGCGTCGTATGCGTCGTGAGCGTGGACGACGGGCGCATGCCGCGCCCGCCACAGGGTTGCCGGATACCGTGACACAGGGCAGCGTGGATCGAATCTATACCACTTTCTGGCGCACCTGCAACCCAGAAAATAAAGCACGCCGCCGGTTTTGGTTCTAATATCTGTCCAGAAGGGCCGCCATGGCCTCGATGCCGGCGCGCTCCGGTATAGTGCGAACCCATTCCAGATTCACGCCCGCGACCGGGCAGGAGCCACACGATGATGTCCGCGCGTCCCGACTTGCTCGAAGGCGGTTTCAAGCCGCTGCAGATCTACGAACAGGTAGCCGAGAAGATTCGCGACGAGATCCGCGCGGGGCGCTATGCCGCCGAGTCGCGGCTGCCGTCCGAGCGCGAGCTCGCGGGGCTGTTCCAGGTCGGCCGGCCGGCCGTGCGCGAGGCGCTCGGCGCGCTGCAGAACGAGGGGCTCGTGTTCACCAAGCGCAATTCGGGCACCTACGTCGTCGCCTCGCCGCTCGACGTGCTCGCCGAGCGCGGCGACACGCACAACGCGTCCGAAGCCGATTTCAGCCCGACGTCGACCCTCGACGTGCGGTTGATCCTCGAGCCCGCGATCGCGCGTCTCGCGGCCGGGCACGGCCGGGCCGATCCCGGCGCCGAACGTTATCTGGCGCAAATGGAAACCATCACCGACGTCGACGATCCGCATCAGCGCGCGCTGTGGAACGAGAGCGACCGGCTGTTCCATCGGCAGCTCGCGTTGATGACCGGCGACGCGCTGATCGTGAAGATCGCGGACGAAGTCGCGAAGACGATGGACCAGCCGTTGTGGAAACGCCTGAAGGACGACGGCATCTACGACGCGGGCCGGATCCGGCTTTACGTGTCCGAGCACCGGTTGATTTACGAGGCGATCGTGTCGGGCGACGCCGATGCGGCGGCGTTCTATGTCGAGCAGCACATCCGCCGTGTGCGGCGCGACATCACGCCGAAGTGACCGCGTCAGCGTCGTTCTGGTCTGAAAATTGACCAGAATCGAAGATTTTATTTTGAAATTGCTTGCATGGTGACCACGCGTGTCCTACATTGGTTTCACACAAAACCAATCAGGAGACATCATGCGACACCTCGTTACCGCGCTCTCGGTGGCCATCGCCGCCGGTGCGCTGACTTCCGCCCACGCGCAGGAAGTCGTGATGATCGGCCATTCGGCGCCGCTGACGGGCCCGCAGGCCGCGAACGGCAAGGACAATGAAAACGGCGCGCGCCTCGCCGTCGACGAACTCAACAAGGCCGGCATCAAGGTCGCCGGCAAGACCGTCACGTTCAAACTGGTTTCCGACGACGACCAGGCCGACCCGAAAGCCGGCGTGCAGGTCGCGCAGAACCTCGTCGACAAGGGCGTCGTCGCGGTGCTCGGACCGTACAACTCGGGCGTCGCGATTCCCGCGTCGCGCGTGTATTCGACTGCCGGCGTGCCGATCCTGCCGGTCGCGTCGAACCCGGCGCTGACGAAGCAGGGCTTCAAGAACATCTTCCGGATCGGCGCGAGCGACGAACAGCTCGGCGGCACGATGGCCACGTTTGCCGCGAAGACGCTGAATGCGAAGACCGCCGCCGTGATCGACGATCGCACCGCGTACGGGCAGGGCGTCGCCGAGCAGTTCATGAGCGTCGCGAAGGCGAACGGAATCAAGATCGTCGACCAGGAATACACAAGCTCGTCGGCCACCGATTTCCTCGGCATTCTCACCAAGATCAAGGCCAGCAACCCCGACGTGATCTTCCTCGGCGGCTATGCGGCGCAAGGCGCGCCGATGGCCAAGCAGATGAAGCAGCGCGGGCTGCGTGCGAAGCTGCTCGGCGGCGACGGCATCTGCTCGGCCGACATGGGCAAGGTCGCGGGCGACGCGGCATCGATCGTCTACTGCGCGCAGGGCGGTGTCGCGCTCGAGAAGACGGCGGCCGGCCGCGAGTTCCTGAAGAAGTACCACGACACGTATCACACCGATACGCAGGTCTACGGCGTCAACTACTACGACGGGATGAAGCTGCTCGCCGACGCGATGGTCAAGGCCGGCACGACCACCGACAAGGCGAAGCTGATCGCGCAACTCGCGAAGTCGAACTACGCGGGCGTCGCGGGCACCTATTCGTTCGACGCAAACGGCGACCTGAAGGGCGCGCCGACGACCGTCTACGTGATCCGCAACGGCCTGCCGGAGCCGTATTCGAAGTAATCGCCACACCAGCCTGTCACCGGACGGCGGCGCGACCGCCGTCCTTCGTTTCAACGCATCCGATTCGACATGAAAATTTCCCGATCCCTTTCCACCGTCGAAGTCCATACGGGCGGCGAAGCGTTCCGCATCGTCACGAGCGGGCTGCCGAGACTGCCGGGCGACACGATCGTCCAGCGCCGCGCGTGGCTCAAGGAGAACGCCGACGAGATCCGCCGCGCGCTGATGTTCGAACCGCGTGGCCACGCCGACATGTACGGCGGCTACCTGACCGAGCCGGTCTCGCCGAATGCCGATTTCGGCGTGATCTTCCTGCACAACGAAGGCTACAGCGACCATTGCGGGCACGGCGTGATCGCGCTGTCGACCGCCGCCGTCGAGCTCGGCTGGGTGCAGCGCACGGTGCCGGAAACGCGGGTCGGCATCGACGCGCCGTGCGGCTTCATCGAGGCGTTCGTCAAGTGGGACGGCGAGCATGCGGGCCCGGTGCGCTTCGTCAACGTGCCGTCGTTCATCTGGCAGCGCGACGTGTCGGTCGAGACGCCGTCGTTCGGCACCGTGACCGGCGACATCGCGTACGGCGGCGCGTTTTATTTCTACGTCGACGGCGCGCCGTTCGACCTGCCGGTACGCGAGTCGGCCGTCGAGAAACTGATCCGGTTCGGCGCGGAAGTGAAGGCCGCCGCGAACGCGAAGTACCCGGTCGTGCATCCGGAGATTCCGGAAATCAACCACATCTACGGCACGATCATCGCGAACGCGCCGCGCCATCCGGGCTCGACGCAGGCAAACTGCTGCGTGTTCGCGGATCGCGAGGTCGACCGTTCGCCCACGGGCTCCGGCACCGGCGGGCGCGTCGCGCAGCTGTACCAGCGCGGGCTGCTCGCGGCCGGCGACACGCTCGTCAACGAATCGATCGTCGGCACGGTCTTCAAGGGGCGCGTGCTGCGCGAAACGACGGTCGGCGACATTCCGGCCGTGATTCCGGAAGTGGAAGGCAGCGCGCATATCTGCGGGTTCGCGAACTGGATCGTCGACGAACGCGATCCGCTCACTTATGGATTCCTCGTGCGCTGAGCAGCGGCGCCGATCGGCCGCCCTCGCGCGGTTTCCCGGTTGTAGTACCAGGTTTGGCGCGTCGTTCCCGTTACGGGGCACGCGCCTTTTTTGCGTGCGAAACGCGGGCAAGGCCATGCGGTGCATGCCGGCGCAACGCCGCCGCGGGCCGGCAGGCCGCGCGAGTTTGGTACGATGCACCCTTTTCAGTCGAGCTCCACCCGCGTGAATCGCCGAAACGTGTCGTCAGTGCGTGCCTTCTGTGCCAGATGGGTCGCGCGCGCCCAACCCGTCGCGGCTGCCGCCGTCGCGCGGGTCAAGCCTCTCGCCGCCACCGCGTGGCACCATGTCCGTCATCCGACGCGCCGCGGCGTGCTGCTCACGGCTGCCGCCGTGCCGGCGCTGTTCGCGGTGTACGTGGTCGTGCTGATTCCGTTCACGCCGGGCATCGGCGACATCCGCAAGGCGCGCGTCGACCAGCCCGCACAAGTGCTGTCCGCCGACGGCAAGCTGCTGGCCGAATTCAAGCCGTCGAACCGCGAGTGGGTGCCGCTCAAGCAGATCTCGCCTCACATGGTCGACGCGCTGATCGCGACCGAGGATCACCGCTTCTACGAGCATCACGGCCTCGACTGGAAGCGCACGGCGTCGGCCGCGCTCCATACCTTCTCGGGCAGCCGCCAGGGCGGCTCGACGATCACGCAGCAGCTCGCCCGCAACCTGTATCCGGACGAGATCGGCCGCGCGCCGACGCTCACGCGCAAGGTGAAGGAGGCAATTACCGCGCTGAAGATCGAGGCGGTTTACAGCAAGGACCAGATCCTCGAGACCTACCTGAACACGGTGCCGTTCCTGTACAACGCGTACGGCGTCGAGATGGCCGCGCGCACCTATTTCGACAAGTCCGCCGACGAACTCGACGTGCTCGACAGCGCGACGCTCGTCGGAATGCTGAAGGGCAACAGCTATTACAACCCGGTGCTGAACCCCGAGCGCGCGCTGCAGCGGCGCAATACGGTGCTCGGCCAGATGGTGAAGTACGGCAAGCTGTCGCCCGCGCAGTTCGCGCAATTGCAGCGCCGCCCGCTGCGCATCGACTTCGAGCGCCAGAAGGAGCCGCCGGGGCCGGCGCCGCACTTCGCGCAGCAGTTGCGCAAGTGGCTGATCGCATGGGCCGACCGCAACGACTACAACATCTATTCGGACGGGCTGATCGTGCGCACGACGATCGACTCGCGGCTGCAGCAGATGGCGACACAGGCGCTCACGCTGCAGGGCAACCAGCTGCAGGGCATCGCGAACAACGCGTGGAGCGGCCGCGACGGCTGCGGCACCGACAACGAAGTGTTCCGCACCTTCATGCGCGAGTCGCCCGAGTACAAGGCCGCGCAGGATGCCGGCAAGGACGACGCGGCCGCGATGAAGCTGCTTGCGGCGGACCGCGGCTTCATGCGTGCGCTGTGCAAGGCGAAGACCGACGTGCAGGCCGGCTTCCTCGCGATCGATCCGCGCAATGGGCAGATCCGTGCGTGGGTCGGTAGCCGCGATTTCACCAACGAGCCGTTCGACCACGTCGCGCAGGCGCGACGTCAGCCGGGCTCGACGTTCAAGCCGTTCGTCTATGGCGTCGCGTTCGCGAACGGGATGAAGCCGGACGACACGTTCATCGACCAGCCGGTCGAGATCCCGCTGAAGGGCGGCGAGATCTGGCGGCCGAACGACGACGTGCCGCCGACCGGCAAGCCGATGACGCTGCGCGACGCGATCGCGCTGTCGCGCAACCGGATCACCGCGCAGGTGATGGAGAAGGTCGGGCCGGCCGCCGTCGCACGGCTCGCGCGCGACATGGGCGTGCGCGAAAGCCCGCTCGAACGCGTACCGTCGCTTGCGCTCGGCACGAGCCCCGTCACGCTGAAGGAGATGGTCGCGTCGTACGCGACGATCGCGAACGGCGGGCTGTACGTCGAGCCGCAGATGGTCACGCGCATCGAGAACCGCCAGGGCGAGGTGCTCGCCGAATACGCGCCGGCGCCGCCCGAGCGCGCGCTCGACGCCGAAACCGACAAGACGCTGCTCGGGGTGATGCGCGACGTCGTCACGCGCGGCACCGGCGGCAGCATCCGCACGCGTTTCGGGATCCGCGGCGACGTGGCCGGCAAGACCGGCACGACGCAAGACAACGCGGACGGCTGGTTCATCCTGATGCAGCCGGGCCTCGTTGCCGGCGCGTGGGTCGGCTTCGACGACGGCCGCGTGACGCTGCGTAGCGATTACTGGGGGCAGGGCGCGCACAGCGCGCTGCCGATCGTCGGCGATTTCTTCCAGCGCGCGCAACGTGCCCGGATCGTCGACTCGAAGGCGAAATTCGACACCGAGCCGTCGCCCGGCTGGTTCGCATCGCTGCGCGAGCGCGTGACGGACCTGTTCGACACGTGGTTCCCGCCCGAACCGAAGAAGGCGCCCGCGTCCGTCAGGACGCAGCGAATCGAGCGCCCGCCCGAGGTCGACGAAGGCGCGGCATCGGACGCGTCGGCCACGTCGGCGCCCGAAGCCGCGTCCGGCGGTATCGTCGAGGAGTGGGTACCGGCATCCGAAGTGGCCGCATCGGCCGCCGCCTTGTCGGCGGGCGCCTCGCAACCGCAACCCGCGCAGCCGCCAGCGAGCGCCAGCGTGACGAGCGGCAGTAGCGCGGGCATCGGCGCAGCGCCGCCCGCCGCGCCGGTCCAGCCTCCCGCGCCGTCCACTCCCGACGCGACCGGCGCGTCGCAGTAACGTAACCGTTCAGATTTCGCGCGATGCTGCCGTAATCAAGTTGTCAAGACAGCTCGCGCGGTCGCTCCGCGCCTCTCCGATGCGGCTTCCCACCGACTACGTCGCGCTCGCGCGCGACGATCTCACCGCCGGCGTTCCTCTCGGCTTCGATCTCTATGATGCCGACGGCGCGGCGTTGCTGCCGGCCGGCACGACGCTGCGCGACGCCGCGCAGCATGCGTTCCTGTTCGACCATTTCCGGCCCGTACGCCGACGCGATGACGCGCAAGCCGACCCGCGCGCGCAGGGCACGGTGCCGCCGGCCACGCGCATGGGGCTGTCGGCGGGCGCCGCGATCGGCATCCGCCGCCGGGTCGGCACGACTCGCGCGTTGCAGCGCTGCCGGCTGATCGGCGTCGCTGCGTCGGGCGCGCTGTTCGTCGAACCGCAGCAGGCGGCCGTGCTCGAATTCGCGCGCGGCGACGACATCGAGGCGGTCGCGATCGGCCGTGCCGCGGTGTCCCGTTTCGGCGCGACGGTCGAGGCGGTACAGGCATCGGGTGCCGCACCGTTCATGATCCTGTCGCCGCCCGGCTTCGTCGACCGGCTGCGCACGCGCGCGGAACCGCGCATACGGGTGCGGATCGCGGCGTGTTGTGCCGGCGGAGCCGAAGGGGCGGAAGGCATCGGGATGGTGCACGACATCAGCCTGAGCGGACTGTCGATTGCCGTCGACCGGCCGATCGCGGCAACCGGCGAGCCACTGCGCGTGCTGCTTCCGTTCGAAACGGGCGGACGCGTCGAGTTGCTGGCGCTGGACGGCACGGTGCGCGCCGTGCATGCCGATCCGTCAGCGCCGGCGCTGACGCTGCATCACGCGGCGTTCGGCGAAACCGCCGATGGCGATCTGGTCCGCCTGAAGGCGCTGCTGTTCGACCGGCTGATGGCATCGGCGGATACCGATCACCTGCGCTGACACGCCGCAGGGACCGCATATTTGGCGCGCGAACGCCGATAATCATCTGATGATTCGGCTTATTCCCGCGAGATTGTACGGTTTCCGTCAACAGTGAATTTGCGATTTAAGTATTTACCCTGATAGTCGCGCCTCCTAGACTTCTACTCATGCGCAACGACCTCGAGTCCGAAGCGCCTGACAAAACAATCCTGGAGGTAACGCATCATGAAATCGCTGATCAAGGCAGTTGCACTGGCCGCCCTGGTGGCCGCACCGATCGTCTCGTTCGCCCAATCGAACCAGCAGCCGCTGACGCGCGCGCAAGTGCGCGCCGAGCTGGTCCAGCTCGAAAAGGCCGGCTACAACCCGAACGACTGGATGAACTACCCGGAAAACATCCAGGCCGCCCAGGCCAAGATCGCCGCCGCACAGAACACCGGCGCACAAGCTGACGCAACGGGCTACGGCGCGAATGCCGCCGCCACGTCGCAGTCGGGCCAGCGCGTGGTCGTGCCGGCCGCCGCCGATCGTTCGTCGGTGTACTTCGGCCACTAAGCCGGCAGGCACCCGCAAGGGTGCCCGGCTCGTCGCTTCCCCTGAACCCGCGCACGGTAGCCGCCGTGCGCGGGTTTTGCATTTGCGCGGCCGGTCGGCATCACGATCCGGCATCGGCGTGGCGGGCCCGGCTCGCGAGCACGGCGGCGACACCGCCGAGAATGGCAGCCGACGCGAGCGCGAGCCGCCAGGTCGGCTGTTCCGACAGGAACAGCACCGCGCCGCATGCGGCGATCGGCGGCACCGACAACTGGACCGCCGCGGCGCGCATCGCGGTCAGGTATCGCAGCGCGGCGTACCAGATCACGTAGCCGATCCCGGACGTCAGCGCGCCGGACAGCACGGCGAGCACGATGCCGGCCGGCGTCAGGTGAGTGCGGGCGGCAAGCACGGCGCTCAACACGAGCGCCAGCGGCGCGGCCCGCATGAAATTGCCGGCGGTCGCCGCGACCGGGTCGGTCGTCCGACGGCCGCGTATCGAATAGATGCCCCATGCAATGCCGGCGACCGTCATCAGCGCGGCGCCGCTCGGCGTCGGAGCGGCCAGCCCCGGTGAGACGAGATACAGCAACCCGGCCAGCGCCGCGCCGAACCCGGCCCAGCCGGCGGGAGCAAACCGTTCGCCGGCGTGCCATCCGGCCGCGAACATCGTCAACTGCACCGCGCCGAACAGGATCAGCGCGCCGGTGGCGGCGCTGACGGTCAGGTACGCGAACGAGAAGCAAGCGACATACGCGAACAGCATGACTGCCGCGGGCCAGTCCGCCGGCTGGGCGGACCGCCGCGCACCCGCGCGCGCAACGAGCGCGAGCATCAGCGCGCCCGACACGAGGCGCACGCTGCCGAAGCTGGCCGCGTCGATCCGGCCGGCCTGCAGCGCGAGCCGGCACAGCAGCGAGTTCGATGCGAACGCAAGCATCGCGACCGACGTCAGCGCGGCGACGCGCGCGCCCGGCCGCACATGCGACGCGAGGGCGGAAGCGGGCGGGCGCATGGCGAGCCTCACGCGTGACCGGCGACGATCAGCACGGCCGCGCCGAACAGCGCGGCACCGAGCGGCGCGGTGAGCAGCCGCCCCCACACGGCATTCTTTTCGATGGCCATCAGCGCGGCGAGCGCCAGCATCCAGCCGAGGCTGCCGGCGCCGACGACGAACATCAGCAGCATCAGCGCCCAGCAGCACCCGATGCAGAACAGCCCGTGGCTGGCGCCCAGCGAGAACGCGTGTCGCAGCGGCGCACGCCCGCGCCAATGGCCGATCACGAAACCGAGCGGCGTGCGGCAACGCTCGAGGCAGCGTGCCTTCAATCCGCTGAACTGAAACGCGCCGGCGAGCGCGAAGACGGCCGCGCCGATCAACCAACCGCGCCACGCAAGCGCCGGCACGTGCGCAACGCCCGTCAGCAGCAGCGCGTGCAGTCCGTGCGCGACGAGACCGAAGCCGCTCCATGCGGAGATGTAGCCGAGACCGACGAGGGCGAGCAGCCACGCGCGGTCGGGGCGATCCGACACGACGCGCGCGAACGTGTCGAACAGCGTCAGCGTGGTCGGCAGCATCATCGCGAGGATCATCAGCGTCCAGGCTGCCGCGTCGAACGCGGCCGGCAGCCACAGCGCGCCACCCGGCAGCGCGCGGCACAGCGTGCTGAACGGCAAGGACGCCGCGTCGTCGCCGTGCTCGAGATAGCGCCCGTACGGGCTGCGCGTCCACGCCCACAGCGTGACCCACGCGAACCCGACGAGACTCGCGAGCACGAACGGAAACAGGCGCCGGTGCAACCGCGCGGCCATGGTCGTTTACGTGCGGTCGCGATTCATGCGTCGAACAGGAACGTGCTCTGCAACGCGTTGTGATCCTTCAGATCGACGTCGATGCCGATCGCCGCGTTCTTCGACCGGTAGACCGGCGCCTTGCCGACGAATACGGGTGCGCCGGGCACCGTCGAGAACACGGTGTCGGCCAGCGTCGTCTGCGCGCCGCTCGGGCCGAGGTAGGGTTCGAGTTCCGCGTGGTAGTCGGTGCCGATCGACAGCGTGCCGCGGGCGCCGACGACATCGAACCTGATCGGCGCGCGTTCGACCGACACGACCTTGCCGATCAGTTTCGCAAGCTCGGCGATCGGGCCGCCGGCCTGGCCCGTATAGACCTTGAGCAGCGCCTGCTCCTGCGCCTCCGACGCCGTGTCGCTGACGTAGATCGCGGCCGTCCAGTTGCCTTGCAGGATGTTGCCCGGCACGCGGCATACGGCGGCGATCGTGTTGCCGCCGACGTCGATACCGTCGACCGTGCCCTTGTCGACATGCCACGCGACGATGGTGTCGCAGACGCCGAAATCCGGATCCTCGCCGATCCAGCACGGGCACAGTACGCGACAGTTGCAGACCTCGAGCAGACGGCCTTCAAGGTGATAGCTCATGATTTCCTCCAGGTGAGCGACGGCGCTTGCGCGTTGTGCTGGGCGGAGGAAACCGGCTGACGAAACGTCATGCCCGCTCGGCGTCGCGAACGCGAAATGCGCTGAGGAATGCGGCGGAAGCGAAGACGGGATGGATGCGATAGCGCGGCCTGAAACGGCGTATCGATTTTCCAGTGTAGGCGTGCGGGGGCGATATGCAAGGCGCCGGCTGACAAGCGTCCGCGCGTGCGCTAGCATCGCGGACGGTGTCGCCGCGCGCCGAGGCGCGGCAGGGCAACCGGCCCGGCACCGGGTTCCGCATTTCAACGAACAACAAGGAGCATCCATGCGTGTCTTGACCGGTCTGCTGTGCTCGCTGGCGCTGCTGGCAAACGTCGCCCATGCGCAGACGAATTGTGCGGACGCGACGGATCAGGCGGCGATGACGGCATGTGCCGATCGCGCGTACAAGAAATCCGACGGGGAACTGAACCGTACCTACCAGGCCGTCACCGCGCGCCTGCACGATGCGCGGCCGCTGGCCGACAAGCTCGTGAATGCGCAGCGTGCATGGATTGCGTACCGCGATGCCGAATGCGGTTTCTCGAGCGCGAATGCCGAGGGCGGCAGTGCGTACCCGATGGTCGTCTCGACCTGCCTCGACGATCTGACGAAAGTGCGCACCGAAACGCTGAAGGGCTATCTGTCCTGCGAGGAAGGCGACCTGGCGTGCCCGGTGCCAGGCAAGTAAACGTCACGCGCCATTCAACCGGCCGCGCGTCACACGGCCGGCCAGGCACGCCATTCGGTTATACGTCGTCCGTTTCGTCGAGCAGCTTGTGCCGCATCGCGTACCGCACCAGCGCGGCTTCGTGCGGCATCTGCATCTTTTCCAGGATCCGCGTCTTGTAGGTGCTGACGGTCTTGGCGCTCACGCACAGCGCATTCGCGATTTCGGTCAGCGTCTGGCCGGCCGCGATCCGCCGGAACACGTCGAATTCGCGATCGGACAGCCGCTGGTGCGGCAGCGTCTCGGCCGGCTCGTTCAGGCTCTGCGCGAACTGCTCGGCCATCGCAAGGCTCACGTAGACGCCGCCCGACGCGACCTTCGTCACCGCGCCGACCAGTTCGGCGCTCGCGCTTTCCTTCGTCAGATAGCCGGACGCGCCTGCGCGGAACGCACGCACCGCGTATTGCTGTTCCGCGTGCATCGTCAGCACGAGCACGCGCAGCGCGGGCTTCTCGTCCTTGATCTGCTTGATCAGTTCGACGCCGTTGCGGCCCGGCATCGACAGGTCGAGCACGAGCACCTGCGCGGGTGTCGAGCGCACGAGCGCGATCGTCGACGGGCCGTCGCAGGCTTCGCCGGCCACCTCGAATCCGGTGGCGTTCTGGAGGATGTGCCGCAGACCGTCGCGTACGAGCGTATGGTCGTCGGCGATGAGCACCTTGATCATGTGATGAGCGTTTCCTGTTGAACGGTACTGAGCGGGAATGCGACGGTAATCGAGAAGCCGCGCGCGAGCGCGGTGTCGATCGTCACGGTGCCGCCGAGCATGTGTGCGCGTTCGCGAATGCCGATCAGGCCGAACGATTTGTCCTCGTGGGCCGGACCGCCGGGCGCCGCGCCGCGGCCGTTGTCCGCGACGCGCAGCACGCAGAAGCCTTCCTCGATGTCGAGCCGCAGCGCGACGCGCGTCGCATCCGCATGGCGTGCGACGTTCGTCAGCGCTTCCTGGACGATGCGGAACAGCGTGGTCGCGCCCGCGCTGGTGAACGAGAGGCCGCCCGTTTCGATGTGACGCTCGACATCGATCCCGTAGCGGTTCGTGAAATCGTTCGCGAGCCATTCGATCGCGGGAACGAGGCCGAGATCGTCGAGCATCACCGGGCGCAGGTCGGCCGCGATGCGCCGCACCGATGCGACCGTCGCATCGATCAGCCGCCGCATGCCCTGCAGGTGCGTCTGCACGTCCTCGTCGGGCTGCGCGCGGCCGGGCACGCGCAGCTGCTGCTCGACGACCGACAGGTCCATCTTCAGCGCGGTGAGCTGCTGGCCGAGGTCGTCGTGCAGTTCGCGCGCGATCCGCGTTTTTTCTTCTTCGCGCACGTTCTGCAGGTTCGCCGACAGTTCGCGCAACTCCTCGCGCGACTGCTTCAACGCGTTCTCGGCGCGCAACCGTTCGGTGATGTCGCGCAGCATCACGGTGTAGAGCTTGCCCGACGCGTCGCGGATCTGCGAGATCGACGCCTCGATCGGGAATTCCTCGCCGTTGGCGCGCAGCCCGAACAGTACGCGCTGACGGCCCATCTGCCGCTCGGACACGCCCGTCACGCCGAACTGGTCGACGTGCTTCGCGTGCGCGGCGCGGAACCGCTCGGGGATGAAGCGCGACAGCGGCGCGCCGATCGCCTCCATCGCGGACACGCCGAACACCTGCTCGGCCATCGGATTGAAGATCACGACCGTCTGCTTCTCGTCGATCGTGATGATCGCTTCCATTGACGAACGGATGATGCCCATCATCCGCGCCTCGTTGAGGATGCCGCGGCTGCTCGCGCCGGCATCGGCAGTCGCGCCGGACCGGCGGCGCTGCAGCGCATGGACGAGCGCCGCGAAGGCGAACGACGCGATCAGCCCCGCGGCAAGCACGGTGCCGGCCGCGCGCTGCGCACCGGTCGCGCTCGGGCGGCCGTCCGCGGAATAGGCGAGCGTCAGCGCGGTGCCGCCGAAATTCAGCACGTCGGTGCGTCGCATCAGGTCGGGCGATGCCGACGCTTCGTCGGTCGTCGACTCGACGCTGACGATCGCGCGCGGATCGCCGCCGGCCGTCATCCACAGGTCGATTCCGCGTTCCGCGTCGAGCGCGCGCTCGACCAGGCGCCGCGGGCTCAGCGCCGCGAACAGCACCCCGTCGACGCCGGCTTCACGCGTGCCGGACGGCGTGACGGCCGCATTCGGCGACAGGGTCACGGGCAGGAACAGCGTCAGCGTGCGGGCGTCGCGGGAGGTATCGTCGTCGGCCGGGTGGACGCCGAGTGCGATGTCACCGGTCTGCAGCGCGCGCGTCAGCGGCGCCGCGTCGGATACGCCGAAGCGGACGACCGGCGAGTTCGAGGCGGGCGCGCTGAGCGCCGCGGTCGCAAGCGGACCGGCCGGCAGCGGCTTCGCGCCGGCGAGCCCGCCGCGTGCGGCCGGCGACAGCGGCGCATAGCCGATCTGCCGGACCGGCGAGCGGGCGCTGTCGAGATCGAGCGTCTCCGCATACCGGCGCCATTGTTCGGGCGTCATGTCCGGGACGAGACCGAACGCGCCGCGCGCGCCTTCGAGCACGGCAACGCCGGTCTGCAACTCGTGCCGCAGCATCGCGGTCACGTGCGTCGTGCGGCGTTCGAAGCGCGTATGGACGGCGCCTTGCCACTGCTCGCGCACGAGCAGCGCGACGCCGAGCGACAGCACGGCGCCGGCGCATAGCGCAACGACGCCAGCCGCGAGCGGCTGGCGTAACATGGTCTGGAGGCGCGTGGGCCCTCGGGCGTCACGCGTCGGGGTTCCACTGGCGGTCATTCAATGGCCATTCTTGTTGGTCGGGCAGCCCGGGGCACTCGGGCAGCGCGGCAAAACCGGGGAAAACTCGCACCGGCTGCGTGCAACGTCTGTTTTCAAGATGAAATTGTGCGCGTTTTACACGTTTTTTGTAATAGGGTCACCAGAAATTGCGGCAAACGGCGTGAAGCAGCGGGCACGCCGGCCGCGTTTGACGCGCGTCAAGCCGCGCGTCGGCACGTGGGGCAGACTGTTCGGCAGGCAAGCCGGCACCGGGCCGGCTTGCGATGACGGGCCGCCGTGGCGTGATGCGCGACGCGTGCCCGGTCGGAGGGACGGACCATGTACAAGCGGATTTTCGTCGGGCTCGACGGCAGCCCGAGCGCGCGTCTCGCGCTGAACGAGGCGATCCGGATCGCGGCGGCGTCCGGCGGTGAAGTCACCTGCGCGTATGTCGTCGAGCACCGGCCGCAGCTCGTCGACGTCGACGCGGGCTTCGCGGCCGAGCGCGACGGCGACGCGGCCGCGACCGATGCCGTGACGCCGGTGCTCGACGACGCGAAAGCGGTGCTCGCGCAGCAGCATGTGACGGGCACCGTGCGCGCGCTCGACGCATACGGCGAGGATGTCGCCGCCGTACTGATGCGCACGGCGGCCGAAGCCGACGCGGACCTGATCGTGATGGGCACGAGCGGCCGGCACGGCCTGCGCCGGCTGCTGCTCGGCAGCGTCGCGGAATCGCTGCTGCGTGCGGCCGACCGGCCCGTGCTGCTGGTGCGGCACAACGAACCCGGTACGCCGGCGGCTGCGTAGCACGCGGTGTGGCGCAGAAGCAGGCGCTGCTGCGAGCGGGATGCAGCAGCGCACATACGCCGGCAGTCCGCCCGATGAAACGCGCGACGCGCTGACCGGCGCATCGTGCGCAGGCGCGCCTGTCGTCCTGTCGTCGCAGGTTCGGCGAGCCGGAAGCGGGCGCCCGTGACGCACCCGCGTGCCCGCGATTGCACACGCGGTTGCATCCCGACACGCAGTTCTGGCAGCATCGACCGGTGTCCGCTTGTTCGCCGCGCGCATGGCCGCGGCGATCGACGCAGGGGCATCCGGCAGGAACCGGTCGCACGGGTGATGAACCTGGCTGGCCGCCGGATGCCGGTTACCTACCTTACCGACGTCATCCGCCATGCCGATCTCCGCTCCCGACCTGATTCGCCAGTTCGACCTGCAACCGCATCCTGAAGGCGGCTATTTCCGCGAAACCTATCGCGCGACCGATTCGGTCGTGCGTCCGGCCGACGGTGCGCCACGCGCCGCGTCGACCGCGATCTACTACCTGCTGTGCGACGGCGCGTATTCGTCGTGGCACCGGATCCGTTCCGACGAGGTCTGGCATTTCTACGCGGGCGACCCGATCGAAGTGTGGGCGCTCGACGCGCACGACGGGCTGACGATCCACCGGCTCGGCAACCCGCTCACGCACCCGGGCACGGTGTTCCAGGCGGTCGTGCCGGCCGGGAGCTGGTTCGGCGCGCGCTGCGCGTCGCACGAGCATGTCGCGCTCGTGGGCTGCACGGTGGCGCCGGGGTTCGAGTTTTCGGAATTCGAGCTGGCCGATGCAGCCACGCTGGCCGCCGCGTTCCCCGACTACGCGGAACACGTCGCCCGGCTCGCGCAGCGCTCCGACGTGTGACGGTCACGGCATTGCCATCGTTGGCGCGAAGCCCGCGCAGACGGCGTGTGTTCCGCGCGATCGCGGCCAAACCCGTTTAGAATGCCCGTGATGCACATGGTCGGCCGCGGACGTGCCGCGGCGGCCGTTGCACTGCCGGTCCGACGGCTCCCGTCGCACGGCCCGCATGTCTTCCAGGAGCGCCGCCGTGTGGCACTTTCCCATCGCAATTCCATCGTCGCTCGGCCCGTGGGCCGTGTTCGCGAGCGTGTTGATCACGCAGCTCGGCGTGCCGGTGCCGGCCGTGCCGATGTTGATTCTCGGTGGCACGATGGCGGCAATGGGGCAGGCGTCGTGGGTCAGCATGTTTGCGGCGGCGATCGGCGCGACGATGCTCGCCGATTCGCTGTGGTTCTTCATGGGCCGTACGCGCGGCCGGCGCCTGCTGAACGGCCTCGTCCGCTTCTCGCTATCGCTCGACACGACGTTGCGCTTTGCCCGTAACGTATTCGAAAGATACGGCGCGCCGCTGCTCGTGTTGTCCAAGTTCCTGCCGGGCCTCGGCCTCGTGTCGGCGCCGCTGCTCGGCACGACCGCGATCGGCGTCGGCGTGTTCCTGTTCTGGGATCTGGCCGGCGCGTCGCTGTGGGCCGCGTTCTGGCTGGTCGGCGGCGCGGCCATTCATGATCAGATCGTCCAGTTCGTGCTGTGGGTGCGCGCGAGTGGCGGCACGATTCTCGACGCGTTCCTCGCGATCTTCATCACGTTCCTGCTGTACCGCTGGGTGCGCCGCGTGCAGTTCCGCCGGTATCTCGCGCAGGTGCGCATCTCCCCGCCGCAGCTCGTCGAGATGATGACGTCGGACGAGCCGCCGCTGATCTTCGACGCACGGCCGAAGGCGATCCGCGAGCGCGAACCGTACCGGATCGCCGGCGCGGTGCCGGTCGATCTCGATTCGCCGGACCTGCTCGACCCGGAACTGCTGAAACGGCCGATCGTCGTCTATTGCGTGTGCCCGAACGAGGCCACGGCCAAGCGTCTGATCGCGAAAATGCAGCGCAAGAAGATGATCCACAACATCCGTGCGCTGAAGGGCGGCCTCGATGCGTGGGAAAAGCACGGTTTCCCGGTCGAGCCGATGCCGGCCGATCTCGACGCGTCGCGTTATTTCGTGCGTCCCGAACACGGGGCGCTCGAAGGCGAATATACGGTGCGCGCGACGTTGTCGAAGTGATGCCGGAGAGGCCTTCCTGACGGTAAGTGTCCAAAGAGTGTGCCAAATTGGGAGTAGGCGGCAGTCCATAAGATCGCGACAGCATCAGACTCCGCGATGCGGGGGCGGAAGCCGGGCACCGACGTTCATGTGGATGCTCGGAACTCACCGCACGCTGCGTGTGCCGACGCAGCGGATCTCTTACAAGGGCGCGCATTTCGTCAAACGGGACACTGACCTGCCTGATTTCTTGGGCAAGACCAACAACCATGAGGGATGGCTCGAAAAGGACGCGCGCGAAATCGTTTCCGACGTGTTCAATCGCTATCCGCAGCTACAGGGGCGGTTCCGGTTCGACCTGACGCGCGAGCCTGTCGTGCGCTCACGGTGGCGCCAAAGCTTCGTGCATTGCCTTCTCGAAGATGAAGGCATTTATCTCCGTCGGATCCGCGAACCGACAAAGGAAGGCGAGCCGCCGAAAACGACGCTCGTTGTCGTGGACCGTGTATCGTCGCTGCCGGAAGGGAAACCGGCCGACTATTATCGGGGCAACACTGATCACGAAGCGGACGGGTTCACGCAGTGGGCGGTCATGCAGACCATGCAGAGCCTGAGTTACATGTCACGTGCGTTTGACTACAAGCGACCGACATCCCATTCCCAGACGGAAAGCGCTTGCAATCCACGGCCTACGCAACTGACGGCGGGCGGCAGTCGGAAGCGCGCAGCATCCCCGCAGTATCAATGATGGTCTATCAGCCGACAGCTACGGCGACCCCGACTCGGACAGCGGCGAAGGCCGCGCCCGTCGTCATGTTGACGAGTGGGATTCTCGTGCGCGTCGCGATTTCGGTGTCGGTGGTCTGCGATGGCTCGATGCCGGATTGCGGATCACGCTGAACAACCATCCACGTCATCCCGACAGCGATCCCAAGAAACGGGAATTTCTCGTCATCGAAGCACGTTGGTTCATCGAAAACAACGTGTCGCTTGGTCAACAGGCGACGGAATATCCGCGCAGTCTGCGCGTGACGCTGGCCGAACAGCAGGCGGTACACAGGGCGCGCTTCGAGACACGGGAACACTCGCAGGACGGGACGGCCGGATTCTTTGTCATTGAGGTTGAAGCGCAAGAGGCGGGCGTAGAGTATCGCAGCCTGCTCGCGCATCCCAAGCCGAACATGACCATCGAGCACGCGATCACCGTGACGCAGCAAGGATCGGAGGCATGCGCGAAGGCACATGGCGCTTGGGTATTGGTGGATGAGAAAGGGCACGAGCTATTTCGCTATACGGCGGCGCACCTAAAAGCCGGATGGGAAGCAATAGTACAAGTGACCGATATGACAATGTGCTCACGCATATCGATTGGGCGAAGGTTGGTGTGACGTTGCTGAAAGGGGCTGCTCCACCTAGATTGTTGGCACCCGGTACCAGATAGCCATTCTTGGCGCTGTCGGGAACCGCACAAGACTCATCGCGGAGTGTGATCGCTCGCGGCATTGAAAGGTGGTGGTCAGGGGGGCGGTTGCAAGGACGAGATCCAGATACGAACGTACGCCGGGCAATTGCGCAGCGCAATACCTTGTACTTCACACTTGAGCAAGAAGCGGACGGCTTCGTCGTCCACCTGGATCAGACTCTTGAGATCTAGCGCTATTACCCGGTCCGCAGGTTCATCAGTAAGCAGCGACGACAAAACGTCCAGATTGTCGGCACGAAGGTCACCGATTACGCCTAGCAAGATGTCGCCATTGGCGATGCGTTGTATCTTGAGCATTGCTCGTCACGTGGGGTAAGGTATTGATGGTCGCTTGCCGTGGACGCTGCAAGTATCGCTCCTGCCGCAAGTAGCCGGATTCAGAGGATTGTGCGTGGCTGAACATTGTCGACATCTCACTAATGGCGATATGCTGGACAACAGCACACCAGAGTTGGAAGGTGAGCAGGCGTCACCTGCGCCAACTTGTCAACGCAGAATTGTGGGTGCTTGAACGGCGGTAATCTTCTCATCGGGTGTCGAGCGGACGGATACGTTATGAACGAGTCACTGCAAGCCAGTCTGAATCTGATTCCTGCTCATGCGTGGTACGCGGAGCCGTCGGGCAATCTCACGTTTCTGAACGGGCGATGCGCGGATTACCTGGGGCTCGCGAACGACCATCCGCTAAGATCCGGGATCGAGCAGGATTCGGCATGGGATGCTCATATCGCTTTTCTGCATCCAGACGATCACGCCGAGACTCGCAGGATCTGGTCGCGGTGCATTAAGTCCAAATGTGCGGGGGAAGTTGCGTTTCGAGTGCGCAGCGGAGACGGCGCGTATCGCTGGTTCCTCAGCCGCGCTGAACCTCGTCGCGCAACTGCCGGGGAGTTGGTAGGCTGGGTTGGCCTCAATCTCGAGATCGAAGAGCAAAAGCAATCCGAGTTCTCCTTGGCGAAGGGCGAACGGCTTACACACTTCGGCACCTGGGTCTTCTGTCCGTCCGGTTTTGAGTACTGGTCTTCCGGCTTGTTTTATATCCATGGCCTTGAGCAGGCGGCCAAGGCACCGAGCATTGCGGAGTACATGGCGATTGTGCACCCAGAAGATAGGGACTCTGTTGCAGGTGAAATTAAAAATATGCTCACCGAGGACAGCTCCTTTGACTTTACCAAGAGGATTGTGCGGCCTGACGGGGCAACCCGTCATATCCGTTGCGTCGGCACGCCGATGCGCCATGACGGGACTTCCCAAGGGTTCATCGGGGCTGGCATAGACGTTACCGAGCAGGTGCAGTTGATGGAGGCCCTGCGTTCGAGTGAAGAAGAACTCAGGCAGATCACCGACCTCTCGCCCCAGCATATTGGCGTAGTGGGACCAAACGGCGAGCACTTGTATGCAAACCGTACTGCGCTCGCCTACATAGGCGCCAGTTTGGAAGAGTGGAAGAGCGGAGCCGTGGGGCAGGGTGTTCATCCCGACGACCGCGAAAGGTTTCGCAGTCACTTGGAAAATGGCGCATCCGGCGACATGGAATTGAGGCTGCGCAAGAGTGATGGAAGCTATCGTTGGTTTCTTGCGCGGTTCAACCCGATATGTAACAACCATGGTCAGCTGGTTCGTTTGTATGTCACATGTACAGATATTGAAGATCGGAAAAGGTCTGAGAATAGGTTGCTACAGGAGAACGTTGCCCTTCGGGAGGAAATCGACAGAAAGTCGATGTTCGAAGAAATCATCGGTACGTCACCGCCATTGATCGAGGTCCTTTCGCATGTGACAAAGGTTGCAGCCAGCGAATCGACAGTACTGATAACCGGCGAAACCGGGACAGGTAAAGAGCTGGTTGCTCGCGCGATTCACCGGCGGTCAGACCGTTCAACTCGGGCATTTGTAGCGATAAACTGCGCCGCTATTCCTCGTGAATTGATGTTTTCAGAGCTGTTCGGGCATGAAAAGGGCGCCTTCACTGGTGCCACCCAGCGGCGACCTGGTCGGTTCGAACTTGCCGAGGGAGGGACGATCTTTCTGGATGAGGTGGGTGAGCTACAAGCGGACACGCAGGCTGCGTTGCTGAGAGTACTCCAGGAGCGCGAATTTGAGCGTGTCGGGGGAAGGGAACTCATTCGCGTCAACGTTCGTGTGATTGCCGCCACGAATCGTGATTTGGAAGAAGCAGTTTCCGCCGGAACCTTTCGACAAGATCTTTTTTATCGTCTCAACGTATTTCCGGTGGAGATGCCTCCCCTGCGCGAACGTGGAGACGACATTCCAATGTTAGTTGAGTATTTTATCCACCGCTACGCAAGGAAGATGGGAAAAGTATTTCGACACGTCAACAAGCGGACGCTGGATCGACTGAAGAGTTATCCGTGGCCTGGAAATGTTCGCGAGCTACAAAACGTCATCGAGCGATCGGTCATTGTCTGCGACACCGAAGAATTTGCGATTGACGAGCGGTGGTTATCGTCGCGACCGTCTGCCGATAGCCGAACGGCTCTTTCCAGTTCGATCGTGGCTCACGAAAAGACCATTATCGAGGAGGCCTTGCGCGCCTGCGGCGGGCGGGTCTTTGGATCCGCGGGTGCTGCGAACCGTTTGAGCATGCCGCGCTCGACGCTAGAATCGAAAATCCGCGCTCTGGGGATCGACAAGCGTCGCTTCCGGCAATGATCGATGCACCACTGTTGGCTTAGTTGTTGTACAGGATTTCGGCATGATGACGTATCGTCAACGAGCGGTGCATATAAGTATAAGAAAATCAGCGTTTTATTATTGGGCCAACAATTGCTTGTGGCTGGTAGTATCTAGAAGGCTGTATGGACACCAAGATGCGCAATCACCTGCGTAGGACTACTCGATGCACCGTCAGGATCCAGCACCCCGTCGATCTGCGCGTGCGCGCCACTACTGGCGCGTTGGTACACGCCGCTGACGTAGACTGTGGTCTGCTTTGACAGCGCGTACTGCAGTGAGGCATCGATCTGGTGGGCGTGATTGTCGTCTACTCTCGCGTTGCCCTTCATATAAAGGTAGTCGACACCTAGTATTAACGCCTGCGTTAAATGCCGTGTCGTGCCAACCTCAATCATCCAGGCCGTAGCACCCGACGCGGAATTTCGTACCGAGGTGAACAATACGCTGGTCGTCAATTCGTCTGTAGCATAGTGAGCACCGGTTCCGAAATTGGTGATCGTGGATGCCGGCGAGCCAGCGACCGAGGTATATCTCTGGTTCGTATAGGCCGCGCCCACGCCGAAGTTTCCAGACCCATAGCTGACTCCGAAACTCTGGGTGCTCTCGAGTCCTGTTGCGCTATCAGGGTCCCGTAAACCATACAGTGCTCCGAATGTCATGCCATCAACCGAAGGACTGACATACTTCACTGCGTCCGGTACGCGCTGCGTCGCGCCAACCCGATCCCAGTCGAACGCGCCAGTGGGGTTGTCAGGCAGCGCCAGCTTCTGGAATGGCCCATTACGAAAGTTGTATAACCCTGCGACATCGCGTGCTGAATCATCGCCGCCAAGAAGCAGCACGTCGTACATGAAGTCGTATTGATAACCCAGGGTCAGCGTGCCAAATCGGTCGTTATGCAAGCCGAGGAAGGCCGTTCGCCCGAATATCCCGCTGCCGATGAACTCTCCCGTTCCCGGCGAAAACTGGCTCGAAAGTTCAAAAAGTACCGAAGCGCCGCTGCCCAAGCCTTCGTTGCCACGTAGCACGATAAGATTAGGCGAAAAGATTCCATCATCGAACTTTACAACGGCATGGCCATTTTGGTTGCTGACATATGTCATGCCGACATCAATCGAGCCGAATAGGCTCACACTGCTTTGCGCACGCGCGGTCGCATTCATCGCCAAAAGAGCGGCAAGGAAAAATTTCTCTTTCATACATGTTAGTAAGCCGAACCGATTGTTGCGAGATGACACGGGCGCCACTCATCTCCCACTCATGGATTGGTGGGCGCACGCCGCCTCCATGTCGGCAGGCAGCGGCGTGCGAGAGAGTACGATTCAGACTCGGAATTGCTGGTGTTGCAGGAGCATGGATCACCAACAGGTTAGGTCCCGTGTACGCAGCACAGTTAATTGACCGCCGACCGGTTATCCGCGTGACGAGTTCTCAGGAACCGGTCCGATGGTCATCGAATTTAAAGGCACATCAAAACGGGTATTGACGCTGAACATTGTGTGAGTTGATCCATATGACGTCCTGGAACTCCTTCAGGCTTTCAGGACCAGTACGCCCCCACCCGCTATCGCGTACACCTCCCATTGGTGCGTGGATTTCATCGTTCACCGTTGCCGAGTTGACGTTGACGATCCCGGCCTGAATCTTTGGGGCGAGATTAAACGCCCGATAAGTGTCGCCAGCCAGTATCGAGGACGTGAGCCCATAGAGCGTGCGGTTGGCAGCTTCGACGGCCTGCTCTGGCGTGTCGACCACCTCAACGATCACGACCGGTCCGAAGGTTTCCTCGTTTGCGATGGCTGCATCAGATGGAACATTGCTGAGAATTGTCGGCTGGTAAATCTGATTCTCGAATACGCCGCCCGTATGTATCCTGGCACCTTTCGCCAACGCCTCCTTCACACGGTCGTCGACCAGCTTGACCGCTGCTGGCGTGATCAGTGGCCCGATGATCGTCTTGTGATCCTGGGGATCCCCGGAGGGAAGCGTCTTTGTCCGTGCTGCGAACTTGACCAGGAATTCATCGGCGATCTTCCGCTGAACAATGATCCGGCGAGTGTTCAAGCAGATCTGGCCCTGGTGGAAGAACGCGCCGAACGTTGCGGTGCGAACCGCGTAGTCCAGGTCGACATCGTCAAGGACAATCAGCGGATTGAAGCCGCCCAGTTCCATCGTCGTGCGCTTGAGCGTTTCGCCAGCCCGTCTGGCGAGCATCTTCGCGGTTTTGACGCCGCCGATCAGATTGATGACGCGGACATCCTGGCTTTCGAAGAAGACGTCGGCGATCTCTCCGGCCCCACCTGGCGCGTGTGTCACCACGTTGACGACGCCTTTGGGAAAACCCGCCTCCTCGACAATTTGCGCGAGGATCAGGCCTGCTGAGATGGGGGCTAGTTCAGACGGTTTCACTACGACCGTGTTGCCGGCAGCGATTGGAGACAGGACGGCTCGCCATGACAGTACGTTGGCCCCGTTCCAGGGCGTGAAGCTTGCGACGACACCTAGCGGGCGGCGCACACCAATGGAGTGGGTCCCAGGTGCATTGCTTGCGAGGACTTCCCCCTTCGGAAGGTACATCCAGCCAGCAGCCTGTTCGATGGTTGCTGCAACAAGATCCTGCTGGAACGTGGCAAACGAGATTGTGCTGCCGGTTTCCAGGGCGAGGATCTGAGCGATCTCGGCGCGTCGGCGCTTGACTATCTCCGCAGCCTTGAAGAATAGCTTCGCGCGCTCGGCAGGCGTGGTTTCCGCCCAAGCGGGAAAAGCCGCGGCGGCAGCGTCAACCGCGATTACAGCCTCTGCGCGTCCGCCCGCAGCGACGCGCGCGTATAACGCACGATCATAGGGCTGGTAGACATCAAAAAGCTTGTTGTCTTTCGCGGAGCGCCACTCTCCACCAGCGAAATATCGATACTCCTTGATGCCATCCACGTCCTTCACGTTACTGTTCTCCGACATTGCTTCTCTATGAACGCGTCCCGGTTGCAGCAGTTTTCGAATGGTCAGACAGGCAGGATTGGCTGCAGCTTGATATCCGCGTTATTGCAGTTGGTCCTGTCGCTGTTGTCATCACACTCGAATACGGCACAACCTTTCGGTGTTCACCCTTGGTTGAACACGTTAATCGTCTACAGTGCGTGGGCCACCCAGTCGGGATTCACGCTACATGTAGTCCTCCTTGCAGTACGGTCTGTTGTGGGCGAGTTCCGCCCGGGCAGTCCGCTCCTACCTGGGTTGCCGGCGCGATAATTGCAACTTCTGCCACGTTGCCGCCTGTCTCCGGCGGTACTGGTGGGGGCTCACTGTCGACCGAGCAGACGCGCGGCATTGTTTCGGTACACGGCGCTCATCTCGACTCCGGGTACGTTTATTTGATCCAGTACGGTCCCGAAATGCTCGATCGCAGGTAGCGGTGCGAAAGGGAAGTCCGTGCCGAACAGGATGTGATCCGGGTCGGTTACCTGTGCCAATGCCGTGAGAGCGGAGGCACCGGCCGAAAGCGCGGTATCGAAGTAGAAAGATCGAATAGCGGTCATGGGATCACCGTATTGCTCCACGAGGCCAGGCATCATGGAGATCGACAGCGACAATCTCGGTGCGAGAAAGGGCAGCGTGCCTCCTGCATGTGAAAGGATGAATCGAAGCTTCCGGTAGCGATGGACCGCTCCCGAGATAATCAGGCTTGCAGCGGTTCGGGTCGTATCGAATGGAAACTCCAGTACGGACGCCGGTGCAACGCGTGGTGTTTCGTAGGGCGGCTGATTTGGGTGGATGAACGCCACCGCGCCCCGGCGATCAAGTTCCTGCAACACCGGTTCGAACAGAGGATCACCGAGATAGCGACCCTCATAGCTGGTGAACACAATGAATCCGTCGGCGTTCAGCGTATCGAGGCTGTACTCGATCTCTCGCAGCGATGCGTCCACGTCGGGCAGGGGCAGGCTGCAGAACGAACCGAACCGGCCAGGGTGGCGGACTCTCAATTCCGCTGCGGCTTCATTGCACTGTCGCAGCAGGTTCGCAGCATTCGGGAGAAGGGGGCCGGAGGACACGGACGCGATCCCTTCGCGGATGCCGTTGGCATCCATCATTGAGATGGCTGCCTCGGCTGACCAGGAAGGGGCTTTGCCGCCTGGCATCACGGACGCCAGCATATCCATTCCGACAGCGTCCACGTAGACCTTCGGAAAGATGTGGTGATGCGTATCGATCTTCTCTAAGTTCATATCCTTATCCTTTGTGATGCGCCATCTCAATCCGCGCATGGACCCATCGGAGGCGGAGGATGAGGTACATGTAACGCGCCCATTGGCCGCTCTCAAGTCGGCTATGTCCCTGCGGCGCCGGCAGCAGGGAATACGCTATACCTTTGCAATTACTGGTCCAGTTGCAGTGCGTTGATATTTATGACTATTTATGCACTGCTAACTGGTGATATTTCATCAATGGTGAGCCGCCGTACAACAGGCCGTCGGCAACGACGACGGGATCATTGCGGAAAAAGTGTGCGTCGACACCCGGGGTGTACATCCCTTTTCGATGCAGTCCGGTCTCGATCAATTGTTGCGCGAAAATTCGCCATTGACGGAATCACGTCAGTCCAGTCAGGACAAAACAAGCGAATAATCAATGGCTTAGATTTGGATCGCTTATTGCTTTGAAAGACCCATGCTTCTTACTGATTCGCGGCGGTAAGGGCATCACCATAGACCTTGGATGTGTGCGCGGTGCGCGCGGTGTCGCGCTTCGCTCTCACTGCAAGTCTTCATATAGACACGGGGACATGCGGATGCAAAGTCCCACCCCGCAAAGGAGATTTCAAGAATGAGTAACCAGGGTGAAATAGTGCAAGCCCTCCTTGATCAGGTTGTGTACGGCAAAATGAGCCGCAGGCGCTTTCTGGCCGCCGCGGGTGCCGCTGGCATTGCCGCCGCCGTTTCGGGGTCGATGGTAGAGCAGGTCTTTGCAGCAGGAGAAAATCAAAGTGCTAACCAGGCGCAACTCAAGGACGGGTACGACTACATTGTGGTCGGCGCCGGCGCTTCCGGATCGGTGATCGCTGGCGAACTGTCAAGGACCGGTGCGGAGGTACTGGTGGTGGAGTCAGGCGGCGCGGACACGGCACCGACGATCAATAATCCAAGTGTCTGGTTTTACAACATTGGCGGTCCACTGGATTGGCACCTGCCAATCACTCCGGTTGCGCAACTGAACAACCGCAAGTTCAACATGGCTCTCGGACATGTTCTGGGCGGCGGAGCCTCGATCAATGCCATGGTCTGGTCACGGGGGATGGAGCGTGATTTCGATGCCTGGGCCAAAGGTGGTGCGAAGGGCTGGGGATTCAAGGACGTGTTGCCCATCTACAAGGCTCAGGAAGACTGGGAGGGGGGTGCGAATGAATGGCGCGGTGTGGGCGGCCCCGTCCATATCCGCAAGCCGGGGGATCCCCATCCGACAGCCCCCGCGTTCATCGAGGCAGCGCGTGAGATGGGTGTCCCCATTCTCGATGATGTCAACGGTCCGATGAAAGCCGGCGCGGGCTACATAAATATGAACATCTCGGCTGACGGTTCGCGGGTGAGCGCGGCCCGCGCTTTTCTGCGTCCTAATCTTGGCCGCTCGAACCTGACCCTGCTGCTAAGCACCGACGTCACCAAGATCGACTTCGAAGGTGATCGCGCCATTGGAGTGAGCCTGGTCACTGGTGGCATACCGAGGTCGATCAGGGCAAATCGTGAAGTGATCCTGGCCGCGGGCGCGATTCACAGTCCCAGGCTGCTTATGTTGTCAGGTGTTGGCGATGAATCGCAATTGAAGCGGCTTGGCATCAAGACGGTCGCCAACCTGAAGGGGGTGGGGCGAAACCTCCAGGACCATGTTCTTCTATCCGGCGTCGTCTACAAGTACAAAGGAAAGATGCCGGACCGTCCCGCCGACAGTAACGCCGTCGAAGCCGAGGCGTATTTGTCCAGCGGCGTAGATGGACACACCAACGACATTCAACTTGTGCTTGAGCAACTTCCAATCGCAACGCCGGAGGCGGCCGCTCGCTTCGGTACGCCGCCGAAGGAGGGTTTCACGATCGCGCCGGCCCTGGTTCAACCGACGAGTCGCGGCACCGTGCGGCTGGCCAGCGCGGACTGGCGAGATGCCCCTGTCATCGAGGCCAATCATCTGGGTACTGATCGTGACCTTGCCGCAATCGTGCGTGCAATTGAGGCAGCACGTGAACTGGGCAGTCAGGCAGCGTTCGATGGCATACGGGAGGCGGAGATCGTTCCCGGTCCGAAGGCCAGCACTCGCCAGCAAAACATCGATCTCGCCCGGACTGGCTCGAGCAGCTACGGCCATCCCGTAGGCACCGCGAAGATGGGTACCGGCAAGGAGGCGGTCGTGGACAACGAACTTCGCGTCCATGGCATCCGGGGCCTGCGTGTTGCCGATGCGTCGGTCATGCCAACCATCGTCTCCGGAGCGACCAACGCGCCCGCTTATATGATTGGTGGCCGCGCGGTGGAGTTTGTCAAAGCAACAGGCTGACGAAACGACCCTCTTTGGTCGCGGGCGCCGGATCCATGCCGGCGCCAGTCTGCGGGCTGGTTGGCGCGCGGTTACCCGAACCAAGGCAGCAATTGGCCGGCCATGCATCCTGGAGCGAGGGTATCCCTTCTTACGAATCTTGACGCCGCGTGCGCCTTTGCGCTCCGGTCCTCTTGCGTGTGCCCGAACGAAGCCACCGCGAAGCGCCTGATCGCGAAGATGCAGCGCAAGAAGATGATCCACAACATCCGCGCGCTGAAGGGCGGCCTCGATGCGTGGGAAAAGCACGGTTTCCCGGTCGAGCCGATGCCGGCCGATCTCGACGCGTCGCGTTATTTCGTGCGTCCCGAACACGGGGCGCTCGAAGGCGAATATACGGTGCACGCGACGTTGTCCAAATAAATGCGCGCGCGATATCGCGCGCATTTGAATTCCGCTTCCGGTTTCACGCATGACGATTTCGTGAAAATCGGCTGGCGTGAAACCTCTGATCCTCCATATAATCCCGCCTGCATATTGCGTGCGCCTGATCGCGCACCTTCGACGCGTGTTCGTTCACGCCGAAAGCGATTGATCCCGTTGTCGTCCGTCACGCGCACAGCCGCGTCACACGGGCCGCACGGGTGTATTCCGTAAAAGGCCCGATCCGTTTTCCGGATTGTTCCGGGAAGTACGGATAATCCGCGGCGATTCCCATCGGATTGACGCAGTATCCGCGTCGTTTCACATTCAGAAAACGGCGACGGGGATTATTTCGTTTTCGGTTGCCGAAATTGGCATGAACGGTCGCGCATTGACATCGACACAATGACGGCGGCCCGCTCGCGGCTGCCAGGAGACGGACTTGAAACAACCAGAAGACCAGCTGCACCGCGGGCTGGAAGAACGGCACATCAACCTGATGGCGCTCGGCGCGACGATCGGCGTCGGCCTGTTCCTCGGCTCCGCCACCGCGATCCGCACGGCCGGCCCGGCCATCCTGCTGACCTACCTGCTGGGCGGCATCGCGATCTTCCTGATCATGCGCGCACTTGGCGAAATGGCGATCACCAATCCGGTCGCCGGCGCCTTCAGCCGCTACGCACGCGACTACCTCGGGCCGCTCGCCGGCTACCTGACCGGCTGGACCTACTGGTTCGTGTGGATCGTCACCTGCATGGCGGAAATCACGGCGGTCGGCGTCTACATGCACATGTGGTTCCCCGGCGTGCCGAACTGGATCTGGGCGCTCGCCGCGCTCATGGCAATGGGCTCGGTGAACTTCATCGCGGTCAAGCTGTACGGCGAATTCGAGTTCTGGTTCGCGCTGATCAAGATCGTCACGATCGTGCTGATGATCATCGGCGGCGGGCTGATGATCGCGTTCGGCATCGGCAACGGCGGTGTCGCGACCGGCATCTCGAACCTGTGGTCGCACGGCGGCTTCATGCCGAACGGGATCAACGGCGTGATCGCCGCGCTGCCGATCGTGATGTTCGCGTATCTCGGCGTCGAGATGCTCGGCCTCACGGCAGGAGAAGCGCGCAACCCGGAGAAGTCGCTGACGAAGGCCGTGAACTCGGTGTTCTGGCGCGTGCTGATTTTCTACATCGGCGCGCTGTTCGTGATCATGTCGCTCTATCCGTGGGACCAGATCGGCACGCAGGGCAGCCCGTTCGTGATGACGTTCTCGCGGCTCGGTATTCCGGCCGCCGCCGGCATCATCAACTTCGTCGTGCTGACCGCGGCGCTGTCGTCATGCAACAGCGGCCTGTTCAGCACCGCGCGGATGCTCTACAACCTCGCGCAGCAGGGCCAGGCGCCGGCCAAGCTCGGCCGCGTGAACCGCAACGGCGTGCCGGTGTACGGCGTGATCGTGTCGGTCGCGCTGCTGCTGATCGGCGTGCTGCTCAACTATCTCGCGCCGCAACACGTGTTCACGTGGCTCACGTCGGTATCGACGTTCGGCGCGATCTGGACGTGGTGCGTGATCCTGATCGCGCAGATGCGCTTTCGCCGCACGCTGTCGGCCGACAAGATCGCGCGCCTGCCGATCCGCGTGCCGTTCTATCCGCTCGGGTCGATCGTCGCGCTCGGTTTTCTCGCGCTGGTCGTCGTGCTGATGGCGTTCACGCCCGATACGCGCGTCGCGCTCGTGATCGGGCCCGTGTGGATCGTGCTGCTCGGCATCGCGTATGCGCTGTTCTACGCGAACCGTCCGGCCGCCTCGGCACCGACGAAGTCGTAAGCGGGCCAGGACAGGGAGCCACGCGATCGTTGATCGCGATCATGCGCGGGCGGGCAGGACGACCTATGCTGAACAAATCGCTTGTCCGCGCTTCGCGTTGCTACCCGCCGATCCCTGCGACCGCGGCGGCTGCCCGGCCGCCGCGCGCCGCTTCCACGCGAGGCTCCCGTCGTCGTTCCGCGACGACGCGCACGCACGGAGGCTTTCGCCATGCAGCCTGCCCATTCCATCCCGACGCTCGCGCGGATCGCGCTGGCGGTCGATCCAACACCCGAATCGCTGTCCGCCGCACGTTACGCCCGCACGCTGCTGCGTCCCGGCATGCGATTGCGTATCGTCTGCGCAATCGACAACCCGCGCCTCGTGCTGCCCGATATCCCGCGCATCGACGCGCTGCTGACGTCGGCGCGCGAGGACATGATGGGCGAAGCGCACGCCATCAACGCGCGGATCGCCGCGCTGTTTGCCGACAGCGGCATCGAGGTCGAGCAGGTCATCGTCGATACGTCGGTCACGGGCGGCACGGTCGCCGATGCGCTGGTGAACGACACGTCGGCATGGCAGGCGGACGCGCTGGTGGTCGGCGCGAATCCGCATCACGGGCTGTTGCGGCTCGTCGAAGGCGCGATGTCGGACACGCTGTCGAAGCGCGCGCGCTGCGCGCTGCTGATCGTGCCGGCCGCCTATGCACGGCCGTCGGACGGCGCGCTGCAGCGGCTGATGTTCGCGGTCGACGGCAGCGAGCCGTCGCTGCACGCGGCGCGTGTCGGGCTCGGCTTCGCGGCGCCGACGACGTTGCTGTACGCCGCATACGTGATCGATCGCGCGGTTCGTCTGACCGATATCGTGCCGGTGCGTGCGCTCGAGGATGCGTACCGTGCGGAGGGCGACGATGCGCTCGCGAAAATCGCGCCGCTGTTTCATGCGACGGGGAATCCGACCAAGCGCGGTGTCGTCGAAACGCGTCCGACCAGCGACGACGTGGCCCATGCGCTGATGCGCGATGCCGTGCACTGGCGTGCGGAACTGCTGGTGGTCGGCACGCATGGCCGGCGCGGTATCGCCGCCTGGCTGATCGGCAGCGTCGCGCGCCGCGTGGCGCACCTCGCTCAAGTGCCCGTGCTGCTCGTGCGCGGCGCGGCGTGAATGGCGCGGTATCACGCACGAAGCCGATGTCGATTGACCTGCATCAGAAACGGTATGCGCATCGCGTGAGACAGTAACGGAACATCCGGCGATGGCGATGGTCTGTCGTGCATGTGCGACGACAACCGCGCGTGCACGCAAGCATCGAAACCGCCGATCCGGCAGGTCGCGATCGAACGCGCGCTCAAGCCGGCACATCGATTTCAGGAGCCGCGCCATCGATTGCATGGCGTGTCATCCACCGAGAACTCTCTGGCACGAGGGTAGGCAGCCAGCGGCTGCCTTGGAGGACGGGCGGGGTGCACGCACCCCGTCCGCTTTCCGCCTGACTGGCCCCGTCGGATCACTTTCCCCGCAGGTATTGTTTTGCATGCGGCCGTTCAGAACGGCGCGTATGAGCGCGCAGTCGCATCGAGGCGAACCGCGGCGAAGGTCGACACGCGCACGGTGCCGCCGCATTCGCGCGGCAGCGGCAGGCACTGCGAACGCGTCACGGCGCGCAGCCATCGCACGGCCCCGTGCCGTGCGTCGACTGCATGCGTGTTCAGGTGGTCCGAAGAATCGAGCAGAGGTCGTGCCGGCGGACGACGCCGCGCCGCACCCGCGAGCGCGGGCGCACGACGTGCATTGGTCCGCATGCGCTGCACGTGCGGCTGCGCAGCCGGTTCGCATGCGGCCAGCCGGGGCGTGCCTTGCGGCGCGGCTCCGACTCGGCCGGCTCGGTGCGCGCCTGTCGCGCGCCGAGGGCCGCGGCGAACCGCTGCAGCGCGAGGATCGACCCCGCGACGCTCTGGTACTTCTCGCGGCCGATCTGCCCGTCGAGCGTGACGAGCAGCCCGGCTTCGCGGGCGAGCGCGAGCAAGGTGTCGAGATCGTCGGACGGACGATTGCCGGCCGATGCGGTCCGGGCGGGCAGGGCGCGCGCGTTGCCCGACGCGCGCCGCTGGCCGTCCCGGCCCGGGAAGTTGCGATGTGCCATGGTTGGTCTCCTGCGCCAGACCCCGCGCGCCTTGCTCGATGGCAGGCTGGGCGATGATCCGGTATGAACGCGTTGTTCATGGCATCAGTATCGTGTGACGGCGGCAGGCTGCCAAGCGGCGCGCGCTGAACTCGCTGTCAGGTATTGCGCGGCGCCTATCGGAATCCGCTGACACGCGCCGCGGCCAATTGGCCGATCGTCCGGGCCGCAGGCGTACCGGCGGGTTCGTTCCGACGAATGAACCCGGTGTGCGGAGCGTCGCTTGACGCATGATTTCGGCCGGTCTAAGTTCCCGAGTGCATCGGCGTTGCGCGGCGGTTCCACCGCCCGCCAGTCGGCCGGTGCCGCGCCCCGGGGTGGCGTGGCAGGGCTTCCAGTCTCGTTCGCGGGCAGTTTGCGCCGCGAATCAAGCGCGGCCGGTTCGGGGACGGATCGGCACGGCGGCACGCAACGTGCCGTTGATCGCGCGCAAATACGTGCCGGCGCATCGCACGCCGCGCGGCCGACCAGTCTTTAAGCTTCCAGTACCGTCGTTTTTTCATTCCTCGACCGTCAGGAGTCCGTCGATGTCCAAGGACAATTTGCTCGATTCACTCAAGGAAGCCGCCGAACAGCGCGCGATTGGCGCGGATCAGTTGCGTGCGATGCTCGACGATGAAGTGCGTGTGCTGTCGTCCGGCGCACGCGTGCATGACTACATCCACGTGTTCGCAATCCGGAACCTGCGAGAACGGATGCGCCAGCGGGACGATTTCGACGCGGACACGCAGGCCGGTGCGGCGCCGGCGGAATCCGATCCGCGCCCGAGCGTCCGCCTGTGACAGGTGCTTGCCGCGGCTGACACGGTAAGTCGCCGGTCGCGGCCGAATCACGATTGACCCTCTTGCCAGCGGCGCTTGCCGCTTCGGTCCGCCTGCGCGCGACCTGACGATTCGCTGACGGCCGTCAACGTATTTCGTCATATGTTTCATTGAATTGTCACGACGACCTCAAGTAAGCCGCGCGATTGCCGTTTACCCGGTGAATTCGTCCACCGGGCGTTCGCGCTCCCTTACCGAGTCGTTGCCATGCTCTCGTCCATCCGCGCCCGCATCCTCGCCGCGTGCGTCGCCATCGTCGTATTCGCGCTCGTCGCCACCACGCTGATCAACTATTTCATCGCGCACTCGTACAACGACGATGCGATCGACCGCAACCTGACCTCCGTCGCGAGCGGCCACGTGGTCGGGATCGCCGACTGGGTCGCCACCCGCAGCCGGATGATCGCGTCGCTGCAGGATGCGGCGCTCGCGCCCGATCCGCTGCCGGTATTCAAGCAGATGGCCACGGCCGGCGGCTTCACGAACGTGTATGCGGGCTACGCCGACAAGGCGTTCCGCTTCTCCGACCCGACCGGCATCCCGCCCGACTACGATCCGACCGGCCGCCCGTGGTACAAGCAGGCCGCGCAGGCCGGCAAGCCGGTCGTCACGCCGCCTTACGTCGATGCCGGCACCGGCAACCTCGTCGTCACGTTCGCGGTGCCGATCCTGCGTGACGGCGGGCTGAAGGGCGTCGTCGCCGCGGATGTCGCGATGGACAGCGTGATCGCCAACGTGAAGTCGATCCGCCCGACGCCCGCGAGCTTCGGGATGCTGATCGACAGCAGCGGCCACGTCGTCGCGCATCCGGACCCGAAGCTCACGCTGAAGCCGGTCGCCGACGTGTCGCCCGAACTCGGCGCGACGAGCGCCGCGACGATCGCGGCCGCGACGGCCCCCGTCGAGGTGAGCGTCGGCGGCGACGCGAAGCTGGTGCGTGCTCGGCCGGTGCCGGGCACCGACTGGTACGCGCTGGTGCTGCTCGACAAGACCGAAGCGACGGCCGGCATGCGCTCGCTGCTGACCGCGTCGCTGATCACGCTGGTCGTGATCGTCGGCGTCGCGTCGCTGATCATCGGCGCGATCACCGCGACCGCGTTCCGCCGCCTGTCGCAGGTGCGCCAGGCGATGGCCGCGATCGGCTCGGGCGCCGGCGACCTGACGCAGCGCCTGCCGGCCGACGGCCGCGACGAAGTCGCCGACATCGCGCGCTCGTTCAACAGCTTCGTCGACAAGCTGAACGACGTGATGCGCCAGATCCGCGACGCGAGCGAATCGGTGCGCACGGCCGCGAACGAGATTGCGGCGGGCAACCAGGACCTGTCGTCGCGTACCGAATCGGCCGCGGCGAGCCTCGAGGAAACGGCAGCGTCGATGGAAGAAATCACCGCGACCGTCGGCCAGTCGGCGGCAGCCGCCGGCCAGGCCGACGAACGCGCGGCGGCCGCGTCGCGGATCGCGTCGCACGGCGGGGCGGTCGTGTCGGACGTCGTCGCGACGATGGAGAAGATCGAAGAAGCATCGGGCCGGATCGGCGACATCATCGGCGTGATCGACGGGATCGCGTTCCAGACCAACATCCTCGCGCTGAACGCGGCCGTCGAAGCGGCGCGGGCGGGCGAGCAGGGCCGCGGCTTCGCGGTCGTCGCGCAGGAAGTGCGCAGTCTCGCGCAACGCAGCGCGCAGGCCGCGCGCGAAGTGAAGGTGCTGGTCGAATCGACGGTCGCGAGCGTGTCGGCCGGTTCCGGGCAGGTGCGCCAGGCGGGCGACACGATGCGCGAGATCGTGTCCAACGTGTCGAACGTGACGACCATCATCTCCGAGATCACGCACGCGGCAAACGAGCAGACGCGCGGTATTCAGGAGGTGAACCGCGCGGTCACGCAGCTCGATGAAATGGTCCAGCAGAACGCGGCGCTCGTCGAACAGTCGACCGCCGCCGCGACCGCGCTGCAGTCGCAGGCGAATGCGCTGGCGACGACGGTCGGGCGGTTCAAGGTCGCGTAATCGCGGCCTGGAGGCGGCGCGGCCACATCGCTCAGGAGCGGCCGCTGTCGCGCATCAGCGCGAGCCGGTTGTAGAGCGTTTTCAGGCTGATGCCGAGCGCCTTGGCTGCGCGCGGCTTGTTGCCGTCGAAATAACGCAGCGTCGCCGCGATGAAGCGTTGCTGCGCATGGTGGAGCGTCGCGCCGAGCGGCAGCGCCATCGCGCTCTCCGACGTACGGTCGGGCGGTATCGGCTGCTTCGGCAGCGCGACGTCGATGCCTTCGTCCGCCAGAATGTACGCGCGCTCGATCGTGTTGTGCAGCTCGCGCACGTTGCCGGGCCACGAGTACGCGCGGAGTGCCGCGATCGCCGCGTCGGTCAGCCGCTTGTGCGAGCGGTGCCGCGCGTTCAGCGTGTCGACGAATTCCCGCGCGATCGTCTCGACGTCGCCGTCGCGCTGGCGCAGCGGCGGCACGTACAGCGCGAACGCGGCGAGCCGGTAGAACAGGTCCTCGCGCAGCCGGCCGTCGCGCACGGCATCGGCCGGGTTGTGCCGCGTGGCCGACACGATACGCACGTCGAGCGGAATCGGCTCGGTGCCGCCCACTCGCACGATCGCATTCGACTCGATCGCCCGCAGCAGCTTCACCTGCAGCGCCGCGGGCATTTCGGCGATCTCGTCGAGCAGCAGCGTGCCGCCGCGCGCGGCCTCGAAGAAGCCTTCGCGCTGCGCGATCGCACCGGTGAAACTGCCTTTCTCGTGCCCGAACAGTTGCGACTCCGCAATATCGGGCGGGATCGCGCCGCAATTCACGGGCACGAACGGGCCGTCGCACCGCGCACTGAGATCGTGCAGCCGGCGCGCGACGATATCCTTGCCGACCCCGCTTTCGCCGGCAATCATCACGCTGGCGCGGGTCGGCGCGATTTTCTCGATGCGGCCGAGCAGCGTGCGCATCGCGGAGGACCGGCCGGACAGCCGGCGGCCGTCTGCGCGCTGCTTCGACCGATTTGCGGTTTCACCCATCGTCGTTAGCGGGCCGTTTTGAAAATCGGCATCACGCGTTCCGTTCATTGCAATATTTATCATCGACAGCGAAACGGCCACGAAGGTGCCGCTGAATAGTAATTTCCAATGTTCGTGACGGGGGCAGAAGGATTCGACCATCGGTTTTTTGACTGGCGGAAACGGCTGCTCGATCCAGGGTCGGACCGCGGCTTTTTTACAGAAAGCCGATGAAAAAGCCGGCCGCTATCGCTTTTCGCCGAAGCAGCGGGCGGCCTCGATCGATGCCGGACCGCCTCCGGCACGACACGCGGCGGGCACGATGCGCCATCCTGCCATCCACCGCCCGAACAGCGTGTCACGCCCGTCCCGGGCATATCGCTTGCTGACACTTCCACGCCTGCCCGGCACGCTCGACGGCATCTCGGATCGCCGAACGGAGGCACGTCGCCGCACGACGGGCGCCGGCGCGAGGCAAGGATGCAATGAAGACCCTGACCCATGAGCTGTTGCGGCAGGGTGCATGGGTCGTGCTGGCCGTCGGGCTGGCGTCCGCGCTGCAGGCGTGGGCGATTCACGTCGTCGGCGAGCACGCACCGTTTGCGCCGCTGCCTTTCTATGCGGGCGTTGCCGCCGCCGCCTGGCTGACGTCGTTCGGCGGCGGCCTCGCCGCGACTGTCGCGAGCGTGGCCGTGATCGGCACGCTGTGGTGGCGCGATGCGCCGCTGGCCACGCTGCTCGCGCAGGCCGGTGCGTTCGTCGCGGTCAGCTTCGTCGAGTGCGTGCTCGTGATGGCGGTGAAGCCGCTGATCGCGAACGATCGCCTGCACGCCGTCGACGACGATGGCGACGCGGACGCCGCCATGCGCGCGCCGCATCGCGAGCCGGCGCCCGCCGCACGCGTGCCCGACGACGACCTGTTGCGCCGGGTGGTCGACGCATCGCCCGACGCGATTGTCGGTGTCGACACCGCGCGCCGGATCACGAGCTGGAATCTGGCCGCGCGCCGGATCTTCGGGGTCGACGCCGCACAGGCAAGCGGGCGCGACGTCTCAGCGATGATCGCGCCGCGCTGGCGGCGGCGGCATCCGCTGCCCGCCACGTTCGCGAACCTGCACGCGCCGGTCGGGCCGCTCGACGTGCTATGTGTGCGTCGCGACGGCGGCCGCTTTCGCGCGACCTTCGCCGCGTCGCCGATCGTCGATGCACAGGGCAACTGCACGGGCCTGTCGATGACGCTGCGCGAAGCGCGCGAACGCCGCCGCGGCGAGCAGCGCGACCTGCGCTCGTTGCGCGGCGCCCGCGACGCACGCGCGCTGGCCGACACGTCGAACCGTCTGAAGGACGAGTTGCTGGCCACGGTGTCGCACGAGCTGCGCACGCCGCTGAACGTGATCTACGGGTGGGTCGAGGTGCTGCGCAACGTCGACGGGCACGGGCTCGCGGAACAGGCGGTCGACGCGATCGATCGCAGCGCGCGGTCGTTGTCGCACATGGTCGGCGACCTGCTCGACGCGTCGTCGCTCGCAACGGGCCGGCTGCGTCTCGAACGCGTGCCGGTCGATCTCGTGCGCGTCGTGCGCGACGCCACGCGCGAGCTCGATGCGACCGCGCAGGCGAACGGGCTCGAACTGTCGACGGCGTACGCGATGCAGTCCTGCGTAATTCCGGCGGACGGCGAGCGCGTGCGCCAGGTGCTGTCGAACCTGTTGTCGAACGCGATCAAGTTCACGCCGCCGGGCGGGCGCATCGACGTGTCGCTGACGCGTGCGGGCGAACGCGTCCGGCTGTCGGTCGCCGATACGGGACAAGGGATTGAACCGGAATACCTGCCGCATCTGTTCGAAACCTTCAGCCGACCCGAAGGCGCGTTCGCGTCGCCGAAGCGCGGCCTCGGGCTCGGCCTGTCGATCGTGCGCAACATCGCGCAGCTGCACGGCGGCGACGTCGTCGCGACGAGCGACGGACCGGGACGCGGGACGACCGTGACGGTCACGCTGCCAGCCGGCTGGGACGCCGACGATCCGGCCGAGCGCCTGACGCGCCCCGCAGGCGCGTCGGACTCGGTGGCGCTCGACGGCCAGCGCGTGCTCGTCGTCGATGACGATGCAACCTCGCGCGCGAGCCTTGCCGCGGCGCTCGAAACGATGGGCGCGCAAGTGTCGACCGCGCAGTCGGGGCACGACGCGCTCGACGCGGTGGAGCGGCATCCGCCGAGCGTCGTGCTGTCGGATCTCGCAATGCCGGACGGCGACGGCTTCTGGCTGCTCGACCGGATCCGCCATTTGCCGGGCGGCAGCGGGCATTTGCCTGTCGTGGCGGTCACCGCGCACGCCGGCAAGGCCGACCGCCACCGTGTGCTGGCCGCCGGCTTCGATGCGTATCTGTGCAAGCCGGTCGACATGCCGACGCTCGCGAGCGTGATCGTCGACGTCGCGCCGGACGATAGGCACGGCGGGAAAGGGCGCGGCTGAGCGCCCGGTCAGACTGGAATACGGGAGGCCCGATGGATGCAACGAAAACCATGCGGTGCGACGGCACGGGCCGCGAGCCGATTCGACCCAAGCGCATGCCGCCGGTCGTGCCGGTCGCGTGCATGCTGATTGTGTCGTTCATATGGATCGCGACACCCCGCCATGCATCGGCCGAGGAGGGTGTCGGTGCGAAGCTCGAGAGTCAGGCGTCGGCCGTCGGCGGCCAGATCCGCGATGCGACGCTCGCTTCCCGCGTCAGGGCGGCGCTTGTCGCCGAACGCGGATTGGCGTCCGGCGACATCGACGTTCAGGTTCGCCATCGCGTCGTCGAACTGACGGGCAACGTGCCCGACGAACGGCAACGCGCGACCGCGATCCGCGTGGTGCATGGCGTCGACGGCGTGAGCGGCGTACACGACAGGCTGCAGATCCGCCGGAAGTAAGAGGTGCGCGGGTCAGCGCCGGGCAGGAGGTTCAACGTGGATATCCTCGTCGCGGGCCGCTTCTTGCCGGTCGAACCAGCGGAACGCTGCGCGCACGTGACACGGCGCACGATCGCGTTCGCGAAGCGGACGATGCTCGCGGCCGGCGTGCTGTCGGTGGAGCGCACCGAGGGCGCGTGGTGCAACGGCGCATGGACCGATTTCTTCTCGTCGCCCCATCGTCCGGCGTGACGGCAACCGGCGCGGCCGGCTCGCGCCGTCACGACACACGGAGGCCTGGATGACCACGAACCGGAGCAAGCGGCGCCGTCGCCTACGGGCGGCAATCACACTGGCTGCTGCCGTTGGCGCACTGGCGTTCGCGTGTTCGCACGCGCAGACGCTGCCCGCTTCGTCGGTGCAGGTCGCCCCGGGCGTCGTCCGCCCCGGCACGACCGCCGACGAGGCCGACATGACGCAGCGTCCGACCGGCATCGATGCGGAGTTTGTCGACAAGGCCGGCATGCTCGACAAGGTCGAACGGCAGGCCAGCCAGCTTGCGCTCGACCGCTCGTCGAACCCCGACGTGAAAGCGTTCGCGCGCCGGATGGTCGACGATCACGCCCGCCTCGCCGGCGCATTGCGGCAACTCGGTGCGCAAAAGGGTGTGCCGGTGCAGGCGCGGATGCTGGTCGATCCGGCGGTGACGGCGTTGCGGATGAAGGCAGGTCATGCGTTCGATACGGCGTACGTCGCACTGGCCGGCCCGCGCGTGCATGAAGCGGCGATCCGGCTCTACGAAGATGAGGCGAAGCACGGCCGCGATCCGAAGCTTCGCGCATTCGCGGCTAGCACGCTGCCGGCGCTGAACGCGCATCTGGCCGCCGCACGGCAACTCGCGCAGGCCGTCGCGGCCGCGCGCTGACCGGCGTCAACGCCGCCGCTTGCCGTCCTCGGGAGCGTCCGGCGACGCCTCGTGCGGCGGCGAGTCCAGTGCCGTTTCGCCTTCCTCGATCAGCCAGTACGGCAAGCTGCCGTAGTACGCGTGCAGCGCTTCGCCCCAGCCAGGATCGGCCATCGCCGGCCAGCAGTCCCGGTCGAAGCCGGGCGCGTCGCGCACGTGCTCGGTCGCGACCGGCAGCACGAAGCATTTGCGCTCGACGTCGAGCACGAGCACGTTCCACGGCACCGCGAGCAGTTTGTCGCCGAGCCCGCGCACACCGCCCGACGCAACGACCGCATACGCGATCCGGCCGGCGCGCACGTCGAGCATGATGTCGGCCACCTTGCCGATGTCGTCGCCGTCCATCGTCAGCACACGATCGCCCGCGAGCGTCCGGGCGGCCATCACGTCGGGCCCCGGCCCGCTGACGGTCGAGCGGCGAGGGCCGCCGACAATGCGCGTGTAGCCGCGCGACAGTCTGTCCGTTGTCATCGATCATCTCCTGTCGAAGCTGCTGGTGGCCAGCGCCGGCGCGGCAGCGACACGTCCTCGAGTGTATTGGCCAGCTCGTCGCGTTCGGGGCCGCCCGCGCGCGTCGCGATGTCACCGAGGGACACGATCCCGACCAGCCGCCGGTCGCGATCGAGCACCGGCAAGCGATGCAGTTGCACGTCGGCCATCCGCTGCTGGACGTCGCCGACGCCGTCGTCCTCGACACACCACTGCACGGGTGCGGATGCCACGGCCCGCACCGGTGTATCGAACGGATGGCCGTGCGACACCCCGCGCACCGCGAGGTCGCGGTCGGTGACGATCGCGACGAGTTCCGTGCCGTCGCAAACGGGCAGCACGCCGATGTCGAAGCGCTGCATCAGTTCGGCCGCATGGCGAATCGTGTCGGTCGGCGCGACGCACACCACATCGCGCGACATGATCTCGTTGACGCGATACATGAACGCCTCCTTCGTGAGCGAGACGAATCGGGAGCAGATGTCGTGCCGCGCACGCTCCGCATGCACCGGGCCTCGACGGCCGGGCGACGGAGAAAATTGCCAGCCCGCTTGTACATCTTCCACGGCGGCTGCCGCGCACGGGCGGTGCGGGATGTCAGTGGCCGATGCCCGTCATGACGACGATTGCCAGCACCACTGCGCTCTCGATGGCGGCCAGTGCGGCGACGCCGGCGGCGCCGCTGATTTCATGCCATCTGCGTTCAAGGCGTTTCATCAGATCACTCCGAATGGGTCCGGCCCGCCGATGCGCCGCCGCGCAGGTCGAGCCGGGTGCCGCCGTCAGCCGTGATCGCGGGGCGGGGAAGGGTCCTGCGGCTTGCGACGTTCATGCTCGCCGGACGGTTTGGCGGGGTCGATGCGGGTCGCGCCGCCGACGGCGGGCGGATCGCTGGCCGGAAACGTCTCTTCGAGCCCTTCGTCGATACGCTCTTCCGTCTTATCTTCGGACGGCGGGCGTGACGTGGCGAGACGGAACAGTCCGGCAGCCGGTGACACGGCGTCGTGGCGGCCGGTGGCGTAAGCGGTCATGGTCGAACCTCCTTGGTCGTCGATGTACGCGCAAGCGCCGTGCCCGTGACGTGCCGGCGGCACGACGCTTGCGCGCCGGAGAAGCCGGACGGGCACGCGGGACATGAGTCGCGCGCCGTCCGCGTGGACAAGAGGACATCGTGATGAATGCATCCAGGGAAAGGATACGTTACGACGCGAACGTATGCGGCGGCGAATTCGCCAGCGTGCACGCGCGATTCGACGCGTGGAAACGCGAATCGCTGGTCTATCGGCCCGAGCGGCGCATGTTCGACGGCAAGGACGAGGTACGCGAGCTGAACGACCTCGTCTACGACGGGCCCGAGCGCGCGCAGCAGGCGCTCGTCGCGCAATGCGCGCCGTCCGATCCGTTCGCACTCGCGGTGCGGCTGACCACGGAAGGACGCAGGATGTGGCTGGTGATGGCGGCCTACGACGACTGACCGTGCTGCGCGCGTGGAACACGAGCAGGCACGCCGCTTGCGCGCGGTCGCAGCGCCATCGAGAGGCGCGCGCCGTCGCGCAGGAGTGACATGAAGACGCCATCCATGCTGCACCGCCCCGAACCGACGACACCCGACGTCGACCCGGACCCGGACCCGCCCGGACATGACGATCCGGTCGATCCGCCCGTGCCCGACGGGCTGCCGCAGGGCGACCCGCCGTCGCATCCGCCGCCGATACGGATGCTGGGCCAAGCGGTGCGCTACCACCGGCCGCGCGAATACTGAAAAGGAGGACCCTCATGGACATCCACGTTCAATCACCCGACAAGCGCGCGATCGCTCAGGTGCTGGGCCGCTATTTCGAATCGCGCTCGCTGCGCTATCACATCGAGGAATTGCCGGGCGGCGTGCTGCAGATCGGCTTTCGCGCGAGCGGCCACCCGGTTGCCGTCACCGTCTCGTTCGACGATGCCGCGTACGACACGTATACGCACTGGGACGCCAGCCAGAAGCAGCTGGCGCTCGGCCGGCTCGCCGACGGCTTCTCGCGGATGATGTCGTCGCGCAGTCCGGCCGCGCTCGCCGGCGACTATCACGTCGAGCGTTTCTGATTCGGCAACGCTTCTCCCATTCATTCCGAAGGGCGGCAAAGTGCCCGCGCGCGGCGGGCGCTTTGCGTCCGCGCGCGCGTCGCGTAGGATGTCCGTTAATTCAGCGCACGCTACGTTCGCGCCACCGGCTGCCAGCCGCTGCAGCCGAAGCGGCGCGACGCGCTTTCCTTCAGGTTCGTTTCGCGCAACCGACGGAGACGCCTTGATGACTGTTGCTCGCCCGTTGCTGTCACCCGGCGCACGCCGGTTCGTATCCGGCCTGTCGGCCTGCGCGGCGCTTACGGCGGCCGGCGCCCGCGACGCGTCGGCCCAGACGCCTTCGCCGCTCGGCGAGTGGCAATACTCCGCGGGCGTGCCGCTCGAAAAACTGTACGACCCGAACATTTCCACCTGGGATATCAGCGTGGGCGCCGCGATGACGCTGCAGCCGCGCTATGCGGGCTCCGACCGTTATCGCGTGCTGGGCGGCCCGAATCTGGATATCCGCTATCGCGACCTGTTCTTCCTGTCGACAGGCGAGGGGCTCGGCGCGAACGTGCTGCGCGGGCCGAACTGGCGCGTGAGCCTGTCCGTCGGCTATGACCTCGGGCGTCGTTCGGCCGACGATACCGAGCACCTGAACGGCCTCGACAACATCAATGCGGCGCCGGTGATGAAACTGGCGGCCGATTACGTGATCTCGAAGGAATTTCCGCTCGTGCTGCGCGCGGATATCCGGCGCAGCATCGGCGGCTCGAACGGCTGGGTCGGCGATTTCTCCGCGTACATGCCGCTGCCGGGCAGCAACGAGCATTTCTTCTGGTTCGCGGGGCCGACCGTGTCGTTCGCCGATTCGCGCTACATGAACAGCTGGTTCGGCGTGAGCCAGGGCGCCGCCGCGCGCTCGGGGCTGCCCGCCTATTCGTCGGGGGCCGGGATCAAGTCGTTCGGCGCGGGGGTGACGATGGCTTGGTTCGTGAACAAGCACTGGTTCGTCACGATCGACGGCGCCATCGAGCAGCTCGTCGGCCGCGCCGCGCGCAGCCCGATCACGCAGCAGTCGACCAACGGCGTGTTCGACATGTCGGTGAATTACCAGTTTTGACCGCGGCCGGGTGGCAGAGGGCAGATGTCGCACGCGGCATGTCCCGTCACATTTGATATGATTCCGACCTGTACAAACGTACAGTGATCGATCTCCGTGACACCTGCTTCGCCGACGCCCCCGGCGTTTTACTACTTGACCAATTTCGAACGCGCGCTGGCCTGGCTCGGCGAGCGTTACGACGACCTGTTCGACGCGCACGAGCACGCGTTCGTCCGGCAGTTCGCGACGCTGCCGCAGCCGTCGCGCGCGCTGCTCGTGCGGATGCTGATGCGCAGCGGGTCCGATTTCCGCGCAAGCAAGCTCGTGTACGAGGAAATCGGCAGCACGCTCGACGCGGTCACGCCGCTCGTCGAACTCGGCTGGGTCGATCCGGCGCCCGCGCTTACGCTCGACGAGCTGTTCGCGTTGTCGACCAAGGCCGATCTGCTGCACATTTTCCCGTCGCTTGCCGCCCATGCCGGCGAGCGCAAGCCCGAATGGCTCGAACGGCTGCGCCCCGGGCACGACACCGCGCAGCCGCTCGACGCGTGGTGCGCGCAGGCCGGCGACCGCGTGTTGCGCGTGACGGTCGGCGCGCTGTGCGACCGGCTGCGGCTGATGTTCTTCGGCAATCTCCATCAGGACTGGAGCGAGTTCGTGCTCGCCGATCTCGGCGTGTTCCAGTACGAAAGCGTGCCGATCGCACCGTCGTCGCGCGCGTTCCAGCAGCGCGGCGACGTCGATGCGTATCTCGCGCTGCAGATGTGCCGCGACGCGCTCGATGCGTGGCCCGACGACCTGCCGTTCGACGACCTGATGCGCGCAATCGACGCCGTGGGCTGCGGGCAGCCATGGCTCGCGACGCGTCGCGCGAAGCTGCTGTTCGCGCTCGGCCAGACCTGCGAGCGCCGCGCCGACTGGGATACCGCGCTCGACGCATATACACGCAGTGCGTGGCCCGGCAGCCGCCACCGGCGCATCCGCGTGCTCGAGCGCTGCGGGCGCGACGACGACGCGCTCGTGCTGGCGCTCGACGCGCGCGGCGGCTTCGAGAGCGACGAGGAACGCCAGCGCGTCGAGCGCATGCTGCCGCGCCTGCAGCGCCGCGCCGGCCAGCGCGTCGAACGTGCGGCCGCAGCGGCCGGCGCACCGCGCGAAACACTCGTGCTCACGCGTCCCGACGCATTCGTCAGCGTCGAATTCGCGGTGCGCGACCATCTCGCGCAACCGGCGTCACCGGTCCATTACGTCGAAAACACGCTGATCAATTCACTATTCGGCCTGTTGTGCTGGGAACCGGTGTTCGCAACCGTGCCCGGCGCGTTCTTCCACCCGTTCCAGCGCGGTCCGGCCGACCTGCACGCACCCGATTTCGCCGCGCGCCGCGCGGACGCATTCGACGCGTGTTTCGCACAGCTCGATTCGGGCGCGTACCGCGACACGATCCGCCGGCATTTCGCGACGAAGGCCGGGCTGCAGTCGCCGTTCGTGTTCTGGGGTGTGCTGACCGACGCGCTGCTCGACGAAGCGCTCGCGTGCCTGCCGCCCGAGCACTTGCGGCTGTGGTTCACGCGCCTGCTCGCGGATATCCGCAGCAACCGTTCGGGGCTGCCCGATCTCATCCGTTTTTGGCCTGATGAGCGCCGTTACGAGCTGATCGAGGTCAAGGGCCCCGGCGACCGGCTGCAGGACAACCAGACGCGCTGGCTCGCATACTGCGTCGCCCACGGCATACCGGTGCGCGTCGTCGACGTCGAATGGGCCGTCGACGGCCTGGCACACGCCGAAGCGGCGGGGTTGTCCGCATGAGCTATGTCGTCGCGGTGCGGGCAATGTGCGAATTCACCGCGCGGCGCGGCGATCTCGACCTGCGCTTCACGCCCGCGCCGACCGCGCTCGAAGGCATCGCCGGCCACGGTGCGGTCACGTCGAAACGCGGCGCACGCTACGAAACCGAGATTGCGCTGACGGGCACCTGGGGCACGCTCACCGTGCGCGGCCGCGCGGACGGCTATGACCCCGTCGCGAACCGCGTCGAGGAAATCAAGACCTATCGTGGCAGCCTCGACGCGATGCCGGACAATCATCGCGCGCTGCACTGGGCGCAGGCGAAGGTCTATGCGCACCTGATGTGCGACGCGCGCGGTCTCAAGGAAATCGACGTCGCGCTCGTGTATTTCGACATCGTGTCCGAACGCGAGACCGTGCTGACGGAAACGCTGGATGCGGACACGCTCGCGACGTTCTTCGCCGAGCAGTGCGCGTGCTTCGTCGGCTGGGCCGAGCGCGAAACGGCCCATCGCGCGGCACGTGACGCAGCGCTGCGCGCGCTCGCATTTCCGCACGGGCAGTTCCGCAGCGGCCAGCGCGAGCTGGCGGTCTCGGTCTATCGCGCGGCACGCGACGAGCGCTGCCTGATGGCGCAGGCGCCGACCGGCATCGGCAAGACGCTCGGCACCGTGTTTCCGCTGCTGAAGGCGTGCGGCGAGGGCGAACTCGACCACGTCTTCTTCCTGACCGCGAAAACGCCCGGCCGTGCGCTCGCGCTCGAAGCGGCGACGACGCTCGGCGCCGGCACACCCGCGCTGCCGCTGCGCGTGCTGGAACTCGTCGCGCGCGACAAGGCGTGCGAGCATCCGGACAGCGCATGCCATGGCGAATCGTGCCCGCTCGCGAAAGGCTTCTACGACCGACTGCCGGCCGCGCGCGACGCGGCGATCGAGGCCGGTCTGCTCGATCGCGATACCGTGCGCACGGCCGCGCTCGCGCACGACGTCTGTCCGTACTACCTGTCGCAGGAACTCGCGCGCTGGTCGGACATGATGATCGGCGACTACAACTACTACTACGACGGTAGCGCGATGCTGCACACGCTCGCGCAGCAGAACCAGTGGCGCGTCGGTGTCCTCGTCGACGAAGCGCACAACCTGCTCGACCGCGCACGCAAGATGTACAGCGCATCGCTCGATCCGTTCGCGTTCGCGGCTGCGCGCGAAGCCGCGCCGGCGGCGCTGCGCAAGGCATTCGACCGGCTCGCCCGCGCGTGGGGCACGGTCAATCGCTCGCAGGCCGAGCGCTATGCGGCGTACCCGGACGTGCCGGGCCCGATCGTGTCGGCCGTGCAGAACCTCGTCGCGGCAATCGGCGAGCACCTGACCGACGCGCCCCGCACGAACGGCGACGCGCTGCTGCGGTTTCATTTCGAGGCGATCCAGTTCGGCGTGCTCGCCGAAGCCTTCGACAGCGCATCGATCTTCGACGCGACACTCCATGGCGAACCGATGCCGCGCCAGCCGGCGCTCGACGGTGTCGCGTCGGCGAGCCGCCGGCGCCGCATTCAGTCGACGCTGTGCGTGCGCAACGTGATACCGGCCGGCTTCCTGGCGCCGCGTTACGAAGCCTCACGCGCGACCGTGCTGTTCTCGGGCACGCTGAGCCCGTTCCATTTCTATCGCGACACGCTCGGGCTGCCCGGCGATACGGGCTGGCTCGACGTCGACGGGCCGTTCCGCGCCGAGCAACTGACCGTGCGCGTCGCGAGTCACGTGTCGACACGCTGGCGCGACCGCGACCGGTCGCTCGAACCGATCGTCGACCTGATCGCCGCGCAATACGCGACGCGGCCCGGCAACTACCTCGGCTTCCTGAGCAGCTTCGATTACCTGGGGCGCGTGGTTGCGCTGATGCAGACACGCCATCCGGACGTGCCCGTCTGGGCGCAGGCGCCCGGGATGGCCGAAAGCGAGCGCGACGCGTTTCTCGCGCGCTTCGACGCGGGCGGGCGCGGGGTCGGTTTCGCGGTGCTGGGCGGGGCGTTTTCGGAAGGCGTGGACCTGGTCGGCGAGCGACTGATCGGCGCCTTCATCGCGACGCTCGGGCTGCCGCAGGTCAACGACGTCAACGAGCAGATGCGGCGCGCGATGGAGGCGCGTTTCGGCAACGGCTACGACTATATGTACCTGTATCCGGGCTTGCAGAAGGTCGTGCAGGCGGCCGGGCGGGTGATCCGCACCGAGCACGACGAAGGCGTCGTGCACCTGATCGACGACCGTTATCGCAGGCGCGAAGTGCGCGACTTGCTGCCGCGGTGGTGGCGGATCGGGTGAAGGTGAGGGTGAAACTGCCTCGCGCTACAGCACGTTGAGCATCGCGAGCGCGGCTTCCTGCAAGTGCGGCAGCACGCGCCGCACGGCCGCGTCCGCCGTCTCCGCGCCGATCGGCATGTTCGTGCTCAGCGCGGCGACCACCTCGCCCTGACGGTTCTTCAGCGGCACCGCGATGCCGCGTACGCCGACCTGCAATTGCTGTTCGATCGCGGCGAAACCGGCGTCGCGCGCATGGTCGACCTGTTCGAGCAGCCGCGCCTTGTTGGTGATCGTGTGCGGCGTGAATGGGGGCAGTGCGGTTTCGTCGAGCCACGCGCGCACGGCTTCGCGATCGGGGTGATGGGCGAGCAGCACGACACCCGGCGACGTCAGCGGCGCCGGCACGCGTGCACCGAGCACGAAGCCCGTCGTCATCACGCGCGACACGCCGTTGCGTGCGATGAAGACCAGTTCCCAACCGTCGAGCACGCTGACGTACGCCGATTCGTTCAGTGACGCACTCAGTTGCTGCAGATAGGGCTGGACCGTGCGCGGCAGACGCGCCGAATCGAAGTACGACCAGCCGACCCGCAGCACGCGCGGCGTGAGGCCGTACAGCTTGCCGTCGGTGTACACGTAGCCGAGCGATTCGAGCGTCAGCAGGTAGCGCCGTGCTGCCGTGCGCGTGAGGCCCGTACGCGCGGCGGCCTGCGTGGGCGTCATGCGCGCGTGCTGGCTGTCGAAGGCTTCGAGGATCATCAGGCCTTTTTCGAGGCCGGCAATCCAGTCGCGTCGGTCGAGTTCGGGCTTTTTCATCGTCGGAATAGCGGAAGGCAGGTGTGCGGTGAACGCTCGGAATTGAGCGATTATCGCGCAGACCGACCGCGCTGGCGAAGCCGCGCTCGCGCTAGAATCGCCGCTCCGACTGGAACAGAACAATGACACTCCGAGAATCCGCCTTGGCCGTGCTCGTCGCGGCCATGCCGCTGCTTGCCGCGGCGAATCCTGCGACCACCGCCGCAACCCTACCTAAACCGTCTGTCGATATCCGTGCATGGCCGCGCATGACGTCGCCGAAATTCGGCTGCTACGTCGAAACGACGTTCGGCTACCGCGACAAGCGCTTCAATTGCTCGCTGAAGAAGTACCGGAACACTGGCGACGCGTGCAAGAACACGAAGGCGTACTACGAAGGCCCCGCGTTCCCCGAGCGGCTCGCGGCCAGCGTGCATCCGCTCGCGACGAAGGTCGACCTGGACTGGGAGCATGGCGAGCTGCAGATGGTCACGGTCACGCTGAAGGGGACGTGGAACGCGGCGGAGGTGCGCAAGGCATTCGGGCTGCCGCGCGCGGAGGGGAGCAAGCTGACCGAAGCCGAACTGCGGTCGCAGCCGGGCAACGTGATGGATACGAGCGTCCAGTATCCGTCGGACGCGCTCGATGAACGCCTCGCGACGCGCCCGAGCAACCCTGCGCGTGGCACGACGGCCGTGATGCTCTACGGATTCGACCACATGGGCGCCGGCGATGTCGATTGCGGCGGAGGTGGCGAATAACGCGGGAGGGGTAACAGGAAGAGGCCGACGGTCTGTCAAAACCAACCGCCGGGTGAACGCGGCGCCCGTGCCACGCGCGCCGCGTCCTTCAGTGTCTTACTCGCTGCTCGTCCACTCGACGTTCGCGCCGACCGAGCGCAGATTCTCGACGAAATGCGGATGCGCGCGGCGGATCGGCAGCGCGTTCATGATTTCCGAGCGGCCTTCGATGCTCGCGGCGACCATCAGCAGTGCAATCGCGACGCGAATGATGTACGGGCTCTCGACGCGTGCCGGCGTCAGTTGCAGCCCGCCGAACGTGATCAGCCGATGCGGATCGGACAGCAGCACGTGCGCGCCGAACTTCGACAGCTCGCCGGACCAGCCGAGCGCGCCGTCGTAGACCTTGTTCCAGAACATCGCGCTGCCTTCCGCGCGCACGCCGAGCGCGATGAAGATCGGCAGCAGGTCGACCGGCAGGTACGGCCAGGGTGCGGCTTCGACCTTGGTCAGGATGTTCTGCGTGAACGGCCGACGTACGCGCAGCGGGCCGTCGCGTTCCGCGCGCGACCAGCCGTCGCGATGCGTGACGTTGACGCCGAACTTCGCGAACGTGCGGTCGATCAGCGGGAAATGTTCGGGCGACGAGTTGCGCACCGTGATGTCGCCGCCGGTGATCGCGCCGAGCGCGAGGAACGTCGCGATCTCGTGGAAATCCTCGGCGAAGCGGAACTCGCCGCCGCCGAGCTTGCCGCCGCCCGTCACGCACAGCCGCGACGTGCCGATACCTTCGATCGTGACGCCGATCATCGCGAGGAACTGGCAGAACTCCTGCACGTGCGGCTCGGACGCCGCGTTCATCAGCGTCGACGTGCCGCTCGCGGTCGTCGCGCACAGCGCGAAGTTCTCGGTGGTCGTCACCGACGCGTAGTCGAACCAGTGATCGTTGGCCGTCAGCGGGCCGTCGGTGCGGACGATCAGCGAATCGGGCGTGCGTTCGATGTGCGCGCCGAAGCGCTCGAACACCTCGACGTGCGGGTCGATCTCGCGCACGCCGAGCGTACAGCCCTTCACGTCGTTCTCGAGGCGCGCGACGCCGAAGCGCGCGAGCAGCGGCGGAATCAGCATGATCGACGAGCGCATCGCCTCGGGCAGCCGGTGGACGGCCGGATCGAACTTCGTGTTGCGATGGTGGAGTTCGAGCAGGCCCGTCGTGAAGTCGACCGACACGTCGCTGCCGAGCGTGCGGAAGATGTCGAGGATCTTGCGCACGTCGGTGATGTCCGGCACGCCGACGAGGCGCAGCGGCTGATCGGTCAACAGGGTGGCGCACAGAATCGGCAGGACGGCGTTCTTGTTCGCGGACGGCTTGATGTCCCCGCGCAGCGGAGTGCCGCCGTGGACGATGAGATTCGACATGATATGGGGGCGTATCGGTGACTGACGTAGGCCCATATGATGCCATTGGTCGGCCGGCGGCGTGGAATGTTCAGAGGGGAAAAGGGGGATCGGGGCGCGCGATTGACGGTGTTTGACGTTGGGCCTGCGCTGCGGCAGGTCGATTGCCTGCCGGCGTGGAGAAATGGCCGGCCGCGACGCGCGCCGGCCACGCACTCACTCCGTCACTGCGCGGCCCGCATCCGTGCGGCGACCACCAGCGAGATCAGGCAGCCCACCGCGAGATAACCGGCGACGAGGTGCCACGAGCCGCCGGCCAGGCTGACGAGGCCGACCGCGATGAACGGCGTGAACCCGCCGCCAACCACACTCGCGAACTGGTAGCCGACCCCAGCGCCGCTGTAGCGGTATTCGGCGCCGAACAGCTCGGTGAACAGCGGCTGCTGGACGCTCACGACCATGTCGTGCGCGGCGTTGGCCAGCAGGATCGAGAAGATCACGATCCACGCGATCGACCGCGCTTCCAGCGCGACGAAGAACGGTACCGCGGACGCCAGGCCGATCACCGCGCCGATCAGGTAGATGCGACGCAGGCCGTAGCGGTCGGCCAGCCACGCGAAACACGGAATCGTCACGCAGCTCACCGCACCGACCAGCAGGCCGATGTTCAGGAACAGGTCGCGCGACATGCCAAGGTTCGTCGTCGAATAGCTGAGCGCGAACGCGGTGACGATATACATCGTGAACAGTTCCGCGAGCCGCAGCGCAATGATCAGCAGGAACGCCTTCGGGTGGCGCGTGAGCGCCTCCAGCACCGGCAGGCGCAGCTTGCGGTTGCCATGCTCGACCTTCTCGACGAACTCCTGCGACTCGTCCATGTTCTTGCGCACCCACAACCCGATCAGCACCAGCACGATGCTGAACACGAACGGCAGGCGCCAGCCCCATGACTTGAACGCGGCCTCGCCGAGCGTGTGGCTCAGGATCGACACGATGCCCGTGGCCAGCACGAGGCCGACGCCGTAGCCGACCTGCACGCCGCTGCTGTAGAACGCCTTCTTCTGCTTCGGTGCGCTCTCGACGGCCATCAGCGCCGCGCCGCCCCATTCGCCGCCGACCGCGAAACCCTGGATCGCACGCATCAGCACCAGCAGCACGGGCGCCCACCAGCCGATCGTCGAGAACGCCGGCAGCAGGCCGATCGCGACCGTCGACAGCCCCATCAGCATCACGGTCAGCACGAGCATCCGCTTGCGCCCGAGCCGGTCGCCGTAGTGGCCGAACACGACGCCGCCGAGCGGCCGGAACAGGAAGCCGACGCCGAAGGTCGCGAACGCCGCGAGCGTGCCCATGGTCGGGCTGACTTTCGGGAAGAACTCGGAATTGAATACGAGCGCGGCGACGATCCCGTACAGCAGGAAGTCGTACCAGTCGACGACGGCGCCGACGAAGCTGCCGATCGCGGCCTTGCGGGCCTGGCTGCGCGCTCGGGCGCTGGCGGCGGCGTCGAGGGTGTCGAAGGTTGGGGTCATGGCGGTGTCTCCTGGCACGGCGCATCGTGGAATCGTGGCGGCGCCGCGTCCGATGCTGCATTGAAGTCGATGGGTGAACGGAGAATAGGGCGCGCGCCGCATGGCGGCAATTGGCCAGTCGGATAAAGTGCGCGATTATCGTTCAAGTCCGTGCGATTATCGAACGCTTTTCGGGTTTGCACTAAGCGGCGTGACGATATCCCGTTCGGTCAGGGTGTGCCGCCGTGAACGATCTGGTTAAAATCTGCAGCATCGACAATTCGCCCGTTCGGGGTGGATGCGCGGTCGCCCCATCGGCCGCGCATGCCGCACGCGACGGGCGCCATCCCCATCGACCGCATGCCCCCGGAGACTGGAATGCCCGGCACTTCCCACCCCCTGTCCAGCGATACGCCGCCCGTTGCCGATCCGGCCGCCAATCCGCTCGGGATGGCCGGCCTCGAATTCGTCGAATTCGCGGCGCCCGTGCCGGAGGCGCTCGCGCAGCTTGGGTTCAAGGCGATCGCACGCCATGTCAGCAAGAACGTCACGTTGTACCGGCAGGGGCAGATGCATTTCCTGATCAATGCCGAGCCCGATTCGTTTGCTGCGCGCTATGCGGAGGAATACGGGATGGGCGTCTGCGCGATCGGGCTGCGCGTGGCGAGCGCCCGGCGCGCGTTCGAGCGGGCGATCGAGCTCGGCGCATGGGCGTTCGAGGGCGAAAAGGTGGGTGTCGGCGAACTGAAGATCCCGGCGATCCAGGGCATCGGCGATTCGCACCTGTATTTCATCGACCGCTGGCGTGGACGGGACGGCCAGCGCGGCGGCGTCGGCGACATCTCGATCTTCGACATCGATTTCCGGCCGATCGACATCGCCACCGCGCACACCGATCTCGATTGCGTGGGTGTCGGCCTGCAGCAGGTCGACCATTTCACGCAAACCGTCGGCGCGGGGCGCATGCGGGAGTGGCTGGATTTCTACCACGACCTGCTGCATTTCCGCGAGATCCACGAAATCGACGCGCACTGGCATGTGTCGGAGGAATCGCGCGTGATGGTGTCGCCGTGCGGCGCGGTGCGGATTCCGGTCTACGAGGAAGGCACGCGGCGCACCGAGCTGATGCATGCGTATCTGCCCGACCATCCGGGCGAGGGCGTGCAGCACGTCGCGCTGGCCACCGACGACATCCTGTCGTGCGTCGATGCGTTGCGGGCGAACGGCGTCGAATTCATCGAGCCGCCCGCACGCTATTACGACGACGTCGATGCGCGGCTGCCCGGGCACGGCATCGATCTCGACGCGCTGCGTCGCCGCGCGGTGCTGGTCGACGGCGAGATCGGCAGCGACGGTGTGCCGAAGCTGTTCTTCCAGACCTTCGTCAAGCGCCGGCCCGGCGAGATCTTCTTCGAGATCGTGCAGCGCAAGGGGCACCACGGGTTCGGCGAAGGCAACCTTGCAGCACTTGCCCGCGCGCGCGACGCGGGCTGAGCGACCAGCGCACCCGCGTCACGCCTCAAGTTTCACGCGGCGGCGGCCGGCACGCGGTTCGGTGCGGGGTCGTTCGGCTCGCCCAGCGCGCACGCCGTGCCGCCCGGTGTGTACATCGACACCACGCAGCGGTTGCATGACGTGCAGCCCGATTGCGTCAGCCGGCCGTCGCGCAGCCCGTTCACGAAACCCGGCTCGAACACGAGTGCCCGGGCGAGCGCGACCGCGTCGAAACCTTCGCGCATGGCCAGCTCGACGTTCTCGCGCGAGCGCACGCCGCCGAGATAGGCAAGCGGCATCCTGACGGCCGCGCGCACCTGCTTCGAGTGCTCGAGGAAATACATCTCGCGAAACGCACCCATCTTCGGTTCGGTGAGCTTCTGCAGCGCCATCGCGGTACGCACGATCGCATTGTCGGCGTTCGCGCGCGCTTCGCCGGGCAGCGGGCTGCCGAACAGTTGCCACACCGATTCGACGTTCATTCCACCGCTCAGCACCAGCAGGTGCGCGCCTTCGGCTTCCAGTTGCCGCGCGATCTCGCATGCGTCGTCGGCGGTGCCGCCGCCGCGTACGCCCTCGGTCACGCCGATCTTGCAGACGACGGCGAGATCGCGGCCCACCGCGTCGAGCACGCGACGCAGCACCTCGACCGGGAACGCGGCCCGGCGCGCCGCGTCGCCGCCATAGGCATCGCGGCGGCGGTTGTACAGCGGCGACAGGAACTGGCTCAGCAGGTAGCCGTGCCCCATGTGGATCTCGACCGCGTCGAAGCCGGCGTCGCGCGCGTACCGCGCCGCCTGCGCGAATTCGTCGGCGATCGACGACATCTGGTCGCGCGTCATCGCCTGCTTCAGGAAGCGGCCGCTCATCACGCCGACCTTGTTGAAACCGCCCGACGCGCTCAACGGCCGTTTCGTCGACAGAGAAGGCAGGAACGTGAAGCAGCCGCCATGCGTGATCTGTGCGGATGCGGCCGCGCCGTGGCGATGGACGGCGTCGGTCAGCGCGCGGAACTGGCGTACCGTCGGCACGTCGAGTCGTGCCTGGTCGACGAACGTGCGGCCGTCGTCGCTGATCGCGCAGTACGCGACGGTCGTCAGCGCGGCGCCGCCTTCCGCGATGCGCTCGTGAAAGCCGACGAGCGCGCGCGACGGCACGCCGTTCGGCGTCATGCCTTCGTTGGTGGCGGACTTGATCAGGCGGTTGCGCAGCGTCAGCGGGCCGATCTGCAGCGGGCTGAACGCGGTCGTGAGGTCGGCGGATTCCATGAGGGGGCGGGCGTCGGGAATGGACACGGCGACCATTGTGCGGCGGTGGCGCAGGCGCGCATCGTCCGGGTGGACGAGCCGTTCGCCCGGACCGCCTTGAAATGCCCGCGAGCTTCACCGCTCGCCGGGATGAGCCGTCGACACCGTCCGAGGCGGTGCGCGTGCGACGTGTCGATTCGTTTGCCGCCCGTACCGTCGTTGCGCGGCAGTTCGCCGTCGTCGAAATCAGCGAGCAACCGCGTCGCGCAATCGAGCGATTTCGGGCGAATCAGGAAGAACGGTCGATTCGGCGCCTTGACGTGCCGCGTCGCACCCCAAGCCCGACACACCGTGGAGAAACGTCGCGCGTGATCACCCACCTGCCAGCTTGCGACTCTGGCGACGCATGCCGTCGAAGATCGTGTCCGCCACATCCGCCGGAAAATCCGCCGGGATCTGCGCGGTGACTTCGGCAATCGCGGGCTCCGTGCGCGCGGCGACGGCCGCCATCGCGGCGTGCACGTCGTCTTCGGTCAGGCCGACGCGACGGCCCTGCGCGATCCAGTGACGCGGCTGGATCTCGCCGATCACGTAGTGCCGGTTCTTCCCGCACACGGCCATCGCGAGCCGCGCGCGACGCGGCGGGAGCTGGTTGCGGCGCGTGCCGATGATCGGATGCGCGGACAGCACGTCGTACAGCGGCGTGCTGCGGTACGTGTTGCCGGGCAGGTGCGCGATGCTGAAGTTCTTCGCGTGGCCATCGATCGCCGCCAGCACCCAGAACACGAGCTGCGCGACGAAGAAATTCCTCCTGTCTTGCGCGGCGTCGGCCGAATTCGCGAGGATGCCCATGATCGTGTCGATGCCAGGGCCGCCGTCGGATTCGTATTTCGCGCCCGACGGCGTGCCGGTCGCCTGGCACAGGTCCTCCTGCGGCAGCCGCAGGATCCACGAGCCGTCACGCGAAGGACGCCGATCGAAGCGCTCGACGATCAGTGCCTTCTGGTCGTCGAACCTGCCGATCTCGCACGGCGCGACCGGCAGGCCATATGCGGCGACCAGTTTCGAGCACAGCCATTCGTTCTCGACGGACGTCCGCATGTCGGCCTGCATGTTCCCGACGCGCCCGAGCGGCAGCTTGAAGATGTGCGTCGTCGGCGTGCTGCCCGACGGCCGCAACCAGCGGTTCCGCTGACGCAGCAGCGCGGTCTTTTCCTGCGCGCCGGCGATCGACAGGCGCAGGTCGACGTCAGGCTCCGCGCGGCCGGGCAGTGGCGCGGCAGTCGCGTGACGCAGTACGTCGGCGACGGCTGCGTCGTCGAGCGTTACGCCCTCGATCGCCTCGAGGTCAACCGGCGTCTCGTCGGGCGGCAGCATCTGGATCGCGCCGACGCAATCGCGGCCGATCGACGCGAGCAGTTCGAACGGCGCCGTCGACCCGAGCCGGTAGCGCTGCGCGATGCGGCGACGGATCGGCTCGCTGTCGGGCAGCAGGTTGTCGAAGTAGTCGGCAACGATCGCACCCTGGTGCGGCTGGTTGCCGGGCGTGAAGGGCAGCGACAGCGACAGTGGCCGCCCTTGGGGATCGTCGAGCCAGCCCGGAAGGTAGACGAGGCGCTCGACGCCGCGCCGGACTTCCCAGTAGCCGACCGGGATGCCGTTCATCCACAGGTCGAGCCGGTCGTGGCGGGCACGCGCGGCCATCGTCACCAGTCCTCCCGCTTCGAGACGCGCGTCTTGCGTGGCGCTGCCGTCGCGGTCCGCTTGCGCGCGGCGCCGGTCGTGGTTCCGGTTCGGGATTTTGCCGTTGTGGCGCCGCGCGTGGCATCCGGCGTACGTGTGTTCGCGGCCGGCTTGCGAGGCGCCGGCCGGGCATCGGCACCGGTATCGGTATCGGCGGGCTCCGCCGATTCGTCCGGCGCGCCAAGGTCGAGCGTCATCCGGACGCCGAGCGTGTTCAGCACCTTGAAGAGCCGTTCGATGCTGACCGCCGACGGATTGGCTTCGAGCTGCGCGTAGGATTGTTGCGTGACACCCAGGCGGGCGGCCAGTTGCGCCTGGGTGAGCCCCGCGGATTTCCGGAAGCCGACGAGTATCGGGCGCAGCTGGGTCAGGGTCTGGACAGGAAAGGCCATCGGGCGCTCCGCTGAATGACAGGCGATCGTTTGTAATCGGAAAATACAGTCTATGGCATGTATTGTCAAAATACAAATCCAAGACTGTATTAAACAAAAACAAACGATAGCCTGTTTCGCGATTGCCGACGGCCTTCCCGCGCATCAAAACATCACGCCGCCCGAAGCGGATTCGCGTGCGCGCCCCGAGCGCTTTCCGGATCGTCGTCCCCGAGCGGGATGAACGCCATGATCTCCAGATCGTGCCCCGACAGCGCGGGCAGCCGGAACGGGCTCGACAGCACGTTCAGCCGCCGTACCCCGACGTCGCGCAGGATCTGCGACCCGATCCCGGTCACGCGCCCGTCGCGGCGTGCGTTGCCGGCCGGCATCCGCATCGCATCGCCGCGCATGTCGCAATCGAGCAGCACCGCCACACCGCAGCCGGCCGCGTCGATCCGCTGCAGCGCGGCGTGCAACGGCCACGAATGCGCGGACGGCTCCGCGTCGAGCAGGTCGAGCAGCGAATGGCATTCGTGCACGCGCGTCAGTACGGGGGTCGCGGGATCGGGCTCGCCGCGCACGAGCGCGAGATGCGGCGCGCCATGCACCGCGTCGCGATACTCGATCGCGCGGAACCGCCCCCACGGCGTATGCAGCGGCCGCTCGCCAACGCGTTCGACCAGCGACTCGTGCTCGCGACGGTAGTGGATCAGGTCGGCGATCGTGCCGATCTTCAGCCCGTGATGTGCGGCAAACGTCTTCAGCTCGGGCAGGCGCGCCATCGTGCCGTCGTCGTTCATCACCTCGCAGATCACCGATGCCGGCGTGAGCCCGGCAAGCGCCGCGAGATCGCAGCCGGCCTCGGTATGCCCCGCACGCACGAGCACGCCGCCCGGACGCGCGGCGATCGGGAAGACGTGGCCGGGTTGCACGAGATCGTCAGGGCGCGCGCCTGCCCGCACCGCCGCACGGATCGTATGCGCACGATCGGCCGCCGAAATGCCGGTGGTCACCCCTTCGGCCGCTTCGATGCTGACGGTAAACGCGGTGCCGAACGGCGTGCCGTTATGGTCGGCCATCGGCGGCAACCGCAGTTGCTCGCAGCGCTCGGCGGTCAGCGTCAGGCAGATCAGACCGCGCCCGAAGCGCGCCATGAAATTGATCGCGTCGGGCGTCACGTGATCGGCGGCGATCACGAGATCGCCTTCGTTCTCGCGATCCTCTTCGTCGACGAGCAGGACCATCCGGCCCGCACGAAGCTCGTCGACGATCTCCAGCGTGCTGGCGAGCGTCATTGCGCCTCCGTGGCGTCGAACGCGCGGCGCAGCGCGGCGGCGCCGAACGTCAGCACGCGGTCGGCCGCGTCGACGGCGCCGAGCATGCTCGCGAAACCGTGCAACTGGCCCGGCCAGCGCACGAGCGTGACCGGTGTGCCGGCTTGCGCGAGACGCAGCGCATAGGCTTCGGCCTCGTCGCGCAGCGGATCGAATTCGGCGCTGACGATCGTCGCCGGCGCGACGCCCGCGACGTCGGGTGCGGCGAGCGGGCTGGCAAGCGGCGACGCGCGATCGGCGCCGTCGTCGAAATAGTGATGCTTGAACCAGCGCATCATCTCGGCCGTCAGGAAATAGCCGTCGCCGAGCGATTCATACGACGGATGCTCGGTCGCGCAATCGACGACCGGATACAACAGCAACTGATGCGCGATCGCGATCCCCGAGCCGCGCAACTGCAACGCGGCGACCGCCGCAAGATTGCCGCCCGCGCTGTCGCCGGCCACGGCCACCGCGCCATCGCGCGCGCCGAGATCGCGTGCGCTGGCCGCCGCCCAGCGCACGGCGTCGCATGCGTCGTGCGCGGCAGCCGGGAAGCGCGCCTCGGGCGCGAGCCGGTAGTCGACCGACAACACGAGCGTGCGTGCCCGCTGCGCGAGGCTGCGGCACAGGTTCGCGTGCGAGTCGATGCCGCACGACACGAAGCCGCCGCCATGGAAGAACACGGTCAGCGGCAGCGGCCCGTCGGCGTCGGGCCGATACAGCCGTGCGGACAACTGGCGGCCCGATGCGGGAATCTGCCAGTCCTCCTCGGCGGCGACGGCATCGCCGGGCGCGAAGGCGCCGCCCGCGGCGAGGCTCGCACGGTAGGCGGGAACGGTGAGCTGTGCGAAATCGATCGCGGGGGCTTGGGCGAATGCGGCAAGCAACGCCTGCGCCTGAGGGTCGAGCGGCATGGGAACTCCTGTCTGAATCGAATCCGGTCTGAATCAGGTAAACCCGTGTCGCGGTTTTCCCTGAGTCCGCACCGGATGCTTGCCGGTACGGCCTGACGGGCATTCCAGCGCAGCGGGCAGGGCGCCACATCATCCGATTGGACGATGGTTCGCAAGCGCAGATGGCGAATTCTCACCATTCAGTGAATCTCCCGATGACGCCGGAATTTAGACGCGTCTTAATCATGGCGGCGCGGGTGGGTCGCACCGGAAATATGTCGTATGGAGGATGGAGCGTGCTGATGGAGACGAGATGGGCTCCGCAAGAGAGCCAGGCAACAAGTGACGAGGCCGATATCGGCGTCGCGGATTTCAGCGAGCTGATGGCGCGCATCTACCAGGGGCCGCTGGAGACGCCGCCGTGGGCCGGTGCGCTCGAACTCGTCCGTCGCTGGCTGCAGGCGAACTACGTGACGCTGATCCTGCGTGCGGCCGCGAGCGATCGCCGCGCGCCGCTGTCCGTGCACGCGTCGGAGTTCGGCCCGGTCGTCCCGGGCGACGGTCAGGCAGCCTACAACGATTACTACTATTCCCTCGACCCGTTCGTCGGCTTGCCGGCCGATCGCGTGGTCACGGTCGACGACGTGTTCGGCGACACCGGCTGGCTGTCGAGCGAGCTGTACAAGCAGTTCCTGAAGCCACAGGACGTGCGCTATATCCTCGGCGCCGACCTGCGCACGCCGTCGGGCGTCGAGTGCCGGTTCCGTGTGTGCCGCAACCATGCGTCGAAGCAGTTCTCCGCGCGCGACAAGGCGATCTGCGCGCTGCTGCTGCCGCACCTGAAACGTGCGATCGAACTGCATTCGCGGCTCGATTCGGCCGAGGTCGAACGATCGATCTACGCAAACGCGATCGACCGGATGCAGGTCGGCACGATCGCGCTCGACGAGAACGGCACGATCATCGACATGAACAGCGTCGCCGACGAGATCCTCAAGCAGAACAACGGTCTGACGATTGCGCGCGGCACGATCGAGGCGACCGACGCGCAGGAGAACCGCACGCTGAAGCGGCTGATCCGCCACGCGGTCATGGGCCACCACGGCACGGCCGCGGCGACCGTCGAGGCGATGCCGATCACGCGCAGCTTCGACAAGCCGCGCCTCGGGCTGTTGGTGCGCACGGTGCTGCTGTCCGACTGGTCGGAAGACAACAAGCGGCGGCCGGCCGTCACGCTGTTCCTGCGCGACCCCGACCGCAAGCCGCAGGGTGCGCAGGAAATCATCCGCAAGCTGTTCGACCTGACGCCGGCCGAGACGTCGCTCGCGCTGCTGCTGACGAACGGGCTGACGCTCGAGGAAGCGGCGGAGGAATCGGGGATCAGCAAGAACACGGCACGCACGCACCTGCGCGCGATCTTCTCGAAGACGGGTGTCACGCGGCAGGCGACGCTCGTGCGGATCCTGCTCGGGAGCGTCGTGCCGCTCGGCTAGGCGGATGCCGATACCGCCCCATCGGAAGCGGGCGCAATCGTCCGGCGATACATCGGCATCGATCGACACATCGTGTGTTGCGCGGTGACGACGGCATCATGCAAAAGAGGCTCGCGCCGTGCGAGCCTCTTCTTCATTCGAGCCGATAGCACGTATCGGACATTCGGCGATACCCGCCGCGTTTACGACCCGCGCGTCGAGCGATTCGCCCACTCGGCCAGCGCCGGCCATTGCGCACCACCGCGCCGGATGAACCCGACGCCCGTGCGGATCACGAGCGCGCCGATCGCGAGCGCGGCCACGTCGTCGAGGCGGCCGAAGCCGACCAGCGCCGCGCTCATTGCAAGCGCCGCCAGCAACGACGACAGCGCATCGGTACGTACATGCCAGCCGCTCGCCTCGAGCAACGCGGAACCCGTCTCGCGTGCCTTGCGCAGCATCCAGGACGAAAGCACGGCCTTGCCGACGAGCGTGACGGCGACGAGCGCGAGCGTCGCCGCACCCGGCTGCACGACGGGCGGTGAATCGAACCGGTGCATCGCGTGCCAGATCATCTGCGCGCCGGTCGCGACGAGCAGTGCGCCGAGGCCCGCGAGCGCGAGCGGTTCGTAGGTCGGGCGCCGCTCCGGCGGCAAGCGCGCGTCGAGCCGGCACGCGACGAGGATCAGCGCATCGGCCGCGAGGTCGATCGCCGCATGCGCGACGTCCGCGAGCAGCCCCGACGAATGTGCGGACCACGCCGCAGCCGTCTCGGCGGCGAGCAGCAGCAGGTTGATCGCGAGGCTGACGGCGAGGGCGCGGGACGTGGCCGCATAAACGTGGGAGGTGGCGCGCGACGTGCGCTGCATGGCGGATTCGTCTGTCGATAGCGTGGGTCAGCCCCGAACGCTACCGGTCGACGGTGGCAGATCAGTGACACGGACGGAACCGCCGCATCCGCGCGGGATGCGCAAGCAAACGCGCCAGCCGTCCGTGTCGAATGCCATGAACGGCGAAGGGTGCCGGCCGCGGCGCGTTCAGCGCAACCGGCACCGAGGACGCTTGCGCCCGGGGCATTCCCGTTTCCGCTCAAAGGGTCTCGATGGCCAACGCGATACCCTGGCCGCCGCCGATGCATAACGTCACGACGCCACGCCTGATGCCGTCACGCTGCATCGAATGGATCAGGCGTGTCGTCAGCACCGCGCCCGTCGCACCGATCGCATGACCGTGCGCAATCGCGCCGCCTTCGACGTTGACGAGTTCCTCGGCGATCCCGAGCTGGCCCGCCACCGCGATCGGCACGACCGCGAACGCTTCGTTGATCTCGAAACGTTCGACGTCCGCCAGTTTCCAGCCCGCCCGTTCGAGCGCGATCTTCACGGCCGGAACGGGGCCGAGCCCGAACATGCCCGGCTCGACGGCGGCGACGCCGAATGCAACCAGCCGGGCGCTCGGCGCGATGCCGTGCGCATTGGCAAACGCGCGCTCCGCAACCAGCATCGCCGATGCGCCGCTGTTCAGGCCCGGTGCGTTGCCTGCGGTAATCGTGCCGTCCGGGCGGAACGCGGGTTTCAGTTTCGCGAGTGCTTCGAGCGTCGTGTCGGGGCGTGGCGTCTCGTCGCGCGCAAACGCGACGCGCGCCTTGCGCTGCAGGACCTCGACCGGCACGAGTTCGGCGTCGAACTTGCCGTCCGCCAGCGCGGCGGAAAACCGCTGCTGCGAGCGCAGCGCCCAGCGATCCTGGCGGTCGCGCGAGATGTCGAGCTGGCTCGCGAGATCCTCGGTATGCCACCCCGAATGCTGGTCGGAAAACGCGTCGACGAGGCCGTCACGCAGCATGCTGTCGCGGATCGGCGCGTCGCCCATCCGGTAGCCCGAGCGTGCGCCGTCGAGCAGGTACGGCGCGCGCTCCATGCTTTCCATGCCGCCGGCGACCGCGGCGTTCGCGTAACCCAGCAGGATCTCCTGCGCGGCATTGACGACCGCCTGCGCGCCGGAGCCGCAGACGCGGTTGACCGTCAGCGCCGGCACCTTGACCGGCAAGCCCGCGCCGATGGCGGCTTGCCGGGCCGGGTTCATCTTGTTGCCGGCCTGGATCACGTTGCCCAGCACGACCGTGTCGATCGCCGCGCCGTCGAGCCCGCTGCGCAGCAAGGTTTCGCGCACGGCGATCGCCCCGAGTTCCGTGGCCGGGGTGTCCTTCAGGGTGCCGTTGAACGTGCCGATCGGCGTCCGGACGGGATGGCAGATGACGATTTCGCGTGTACTCATGATGCGTTCCTGAATCACGTTGCAAGGTGCGCGGACAAAGCTGTCGCAAACGGTGCACGCCGCGCGTTTCGCGTCGCCGTTTCGATTGCGCCGCAACGCCGGCAGGGGCGCGGACGCTGCGCAACACGACTGCAGCCGATGCGCGGGTCGCCAGAATCACGTGAGCGAACGGCATTTATGCATATGCATACGTTGAACGGTATCTATGCATATGCATATTGTCAACAGGGGTATTGCGAGCGCGTCAGCCTGGCGCCGCATACGGGGGCACGATTCGGTGTCTTGCGCTCACCGCTCACGATCTCGACATTATAGAAATAATGTCAAACTTCGATATGTGAATGATTGGATATTTAACGGTTTACGTTATATTATTTATTAAATTCCCGACGAAACCCGCCATGTCCGATCTCGCTGCCGACGAACCCCGCCTGACCGCCGAAATCGAGCGCCTCAAGGCCGACTTCCCGAAAACCCGCGAGCTGTATCGTGAAGCCTGCGCGCTGTTGTTCTTCCGCTTCGGCATCACGCCCACGGCAAACCGCCTGTATCAGCTCGTCCGCAAGGGCAGCATGAGCACGCCGACGGCCGTCCTCGGCGAGTTCTGGGCCGAGCTGCGGGAAAAGAGCCGCGTCCGCATCGAGCATCCCGACCTGCCGGCCGATCTCCAGGCGGCAGCCGGCGAACTGGTCGCCGCGCTGTGGAATCGGTCAAGCACCGACGCTGCTGCCGCGCTCGACGCGCTGCGCGCGGAAGTCGAAGCGGAACGGGTTGCGGCGAAAACGGAAGTCGCGACGCTGCAGGCCGAGCTGGCCCGCACCGAAACCGCGCTGGAGCAACGCACGGCGGCGTTGCTGGCCGCGCAGGTGCGCATTCAGGAACTCGAGCAGGTGAGGGCGGCCGACGAAGCATCGCGACACGCGCTGCAAGCGGATATCGAGCGACTGAAGGCCGACAACGCGGAAGGCGACCGCGCACTCGCGCAGGCACGCGCGGATTTCACGACCCAGCTCGATCGGTTACGCGACGACGCGGGCCGCGCCGAGGAACGCCTGCGCGCGTCGGAAAAACGGGCGCTTCACGAGATCGATCGTGAGCGGCTCGCGGCCGCGCGTTTGCAAAAGGAACTCGACGCGACGGCAACGCGCGCTGAACAACGCGATGCGCAACACCGGAAGGACATCGCCGATCTGCAGGCGCAACTCGGCGATGCGCTGCATCGATGCGGCGTGCTTCAGGGGCAGCTGGACGGCGCGCAGGCGACCGATGCGGCACGTGGCAAGGAACTCGACGCATTGAGGCGCGAGATGACGGTACTCGCCCGCCGGCCGCCGCTGCGCGGCGTCAAGACGGCGCCGGCCACGCAGCGGGAAGCGCGCAAGGCCCGTACGAGAAAGCGCGTCGACGAAGTGCCGCGCTGACGATGAAACCGCCAGCGCGCGCCGATCGATAGCGGCGCACACCGCGAGGCGAGCCCGCCCGATTCAACTCAACTCGTCACATATCGCGACGGCAGCGGCGGCGCGTCCGCCGGAATCGTCACGAGCGACGTATTCAGCCAGCCCTGCGGCGTGCCGTTCGACTGCGCATAGGCGCCGACGTACGGCATCATCCGCGTCGTCTGGTAGACCTGCGGCGTCCAGCCGGCCGGCGCGAGGAAGATCGAGGTCGCACGCTTCTCACTGTACGCGGACGCACCATACGTCGAGATGTTCCACAGCGTCTGTTGATACGTCGCGTAGTCCGCGTTGTGACGCGAACCGCCGGCCTGCCACCCTTCGAGCTGGATGAACGTGTTGTACGTGCCGGCGCCCGCGAGCAGGTTGTTCACCGTGCGCCCGTACAGGAACGACAGGATCAGCCCGCAGTTCGCCGGCGCGAAATCGCTGCCGACGCTCAGGTAGTAGCGGCCCGTCGTGTTCAGGAGCGACGCGTAGTGCGAGTTGCCGATATCCGTCGACGTCGTCAGCCCGCTCGCACCCATGAAATTGTCGAACGCCTGCATCGTGACGCCCGCCGGCAGGTCGCTCGTTGCGCTGATCGCGACGAGGTGCGAACCGGCCGCCAGCAGCGTCAGGAACGCGGACAACGTCGCCGCGATCCAGTTGCCTTGCGCGTCGACGAATGGAAACGCGCGATAGCCCGTCAGCGCGAAGACTGCCGGGTCCGTACCGGCCTGCCACGCGATCTGCGGCACCCACATCGTCAGCGGGCCGGCGTTCGATGCGCTCGACACGTACTGCTTCAGCGCATCGATCAGCTGCGCATCGGCGGCGGGCAGCACGGTGTAGGACGCGCCGTTCTGCCAGCGCTGCACCCATTGCGCGACGAAGCCCGCAAGCTGGCCGCCGGTGAAGTCGGCGGGCGGCACGTAGCCGAGCGAACCGGTGCTCTGGTACGCGGACTGGATGGCCGCGGCCGTGCGCACGTTGCTGCCGAACATGCTGTTCGCGAAATCCTGGCAGTTGTTGGCCGGCGGCGTCGAAAGCTGCGCGAGCGGGACGACCCATGCGCCGTTCGCGGTCGCGACGCCGCGATACAGGTTGAGATTCGCGACCGAGTCGTGACCGGGAAACGTCGCGGCGTCGGCGCCCGACACGTAGCCGGCCGACGGCGTGACGCTGACGGTGGTCGGCTGCGAGCCGAACGGATGCGTATACGCGATCGCGAACGATGCGTCGCCGCCGGCGAGGCTGAACGACCCGGTGCAATCGCCCCAACTGTTCGATGCGCTGACGGCCGTCGATTGCCCGGTCGCAATCAACGCTTGCGATGCTTGCGGCGTCGAGCCGCTCTGGCTCGCCGCATTGCCGAACGCGAGCGTCGTCGACGGGATCGCATTGGTGACGTTGATCGTGATGGAGCGATCGGCGATGCCGTAGCTGCGCGCGGACGCATTCGCGGCACCGGCCGCGGCAAGCGACGACGCGGAGGTCGGATTGCCGTCGCCGCCACAAGCGGCCAGCGTGCCGACGAGCGGCGACAGGGTCAGCGCGGCGCCGCGCTGGATGAAGCGTCGACGGTTCGGCGCGGGCGGACGGACGGGTTTCGAGGCGGTCATGGGGCGTTCCTGGTCACGGGTTCGAGAGGAGGCAACGACGGTCCGGCGCATTGCACACGTGTGCAATGCCGGCTGCTCGTTCACGACCGCCGGCACATGCGCCGCGCATATTTAAGCGGGAGATCGATGAAACGCCCGCGACGAATCCGAGTCGCTCGTGTGACGCCGCGCGCGCGGTGGTGCAGGGGGGGGGCGCCCGCCAGGCATTGGGCGCCCGGCGGGGATCAGGTAAAGTGCCGCTCAACATGCCGGTTCGACGTTACTAGACGACCGGTCTAATCGTTGCTACCATACGCCATCATGAATGCATCTTCAGGCGCGGAAGTTCGCCAGCACATCCTGAATATCGCGAAGCCGATCATGCTCCACAAGGGGTTTTCGGCGGTCGGTCTGAACGAGATTCTCGCTGCGGCGGGCATCCCGAAGGGCTCGTTCTACCATTACTTCGGCTCGAAAGAGGCATTCGGCGAAGCGCTGCTTGAATCGTATTTCGAAGGCTATCTCGCGCATCTCGACAACCTGCTCAAGCATCAAGCCGGCACCGGCGCCGAACGCCTGATGACGTACTGGGGCAACTGGCTGCACACGCAATGCGCGGACGATCCGGAAGGCAAGTGCCTCGCGGTGAAGCTCGGCGCGGAAGTGTCGGACCTGTCGGAAGCGATGCGCGCGGTGCTTCGACGCGGCACGAGCCAGATCATCGAGCGGCTCGCGGGCGGCATCGAGGCCGGGCTGGCCGACGGCTCGCTGCGTGCGGTCGACGATCCGCCGCACACGGCCGCGATCCTCTACGAGCTGTGGCTGGGCGCGACGCTGCTGGAAAAGATTCATCGCAACCGCCAGCCGCTCGAACGGGCGATGGCCGAAACGCTGCGCATGCTGAACCTGCCGGCGGCCGCGCAGGGCGGTGCGCAGTCGTAATCCGGGCGCGCTTCGGCGCGCCTTGTTTTCGCCCTGATTCTAGACGACTGGTCTACTCAAACACGCATGACGAACGCTTCACTCCGCGTTACGCTGTCCCAATTGCTCCAACCGCACGCGTGCGACCGCGACGGCCCCGATGCCGACGCGGCCGCGGGCGTGCATCTTCTGCTGGTCCATCCCTGATCCGAACGTGCCCACGAAGCACGTTCATTCCTGTTGACGGAGGCTCACATGCCGCAAAGCAAGACCGCAAACCGCCAGATCGTCCTGGCTTCGCGCCCGGTCGGCGCACCGACGCCCGACAACTTCCGCTCGGAAACCGGTGACGTGCCGACGCCCGGCGCCGGCCAGGTGCTGCTGCGCACGGTCTGGTTGTCGCTCGATCCGTACATGCGTGGCCGGATGAGCGACGCGCCGTCCTATGCGCCGCCGGCCGAACTCGGCCAGCCGATGGTCGGCGGCACGGTCAGCCGCGTCGTCGCGTCGAACCTGCCGGCCTTCCGCGAAGGCGATCTCGTCGTCGCCGGGGCTGGCTGGCAAGACTATGCGCTGTCCGACGGCCGCGACCTGATTCCGCTCGGCCGCGACTTTGCGCATCCGTCGTACGCGCTCGGCGTGCTCGGCATGCCGGGCTTCACCGCGTACACGGGGCTGCTGAAGATCGGCGAACCGAAGGCCGGCGAAACCGTGGTCGTCGCGGCTGCAAGCGGCGCGGTTGGCGCGGTGGTCGGCCAGATCGCGAAGCTGAAGGGCTGCCGCGTGGTCGGCGTCGCAGGCGGCGCCGACAAGTGCGCCTACGTGACCGATTCGCTCGGCTTCGACGCTTGCGTCGACCATCGCGATCCGGCATTCGCGGCAAAGCTGAAGGAAGCGTGCCCGAACGGCATCGACGTCTATTTCGAGAACGTCGGCGGCGCCGTGTTCGACGCGGTGTGGCCGCTGTTGAACGATCATGCGCGCGTGCCCGTGTGCGGCGTCATCGCGCATTACAACGATACCGAGCTGCCGGCCGGCCCCGACCGCGTGCCGCTGCTGATGTCGACGATCCTCCGCAAGCGCATCCGCGTGCAGGGTTTCATCATCCTCGATCACTATGCAACGGGCTATGCGCCGTTCCTCAAAGAGATGAGCGAATGGGTCGCGCAGGGCAAGGTGAAGACGCTCGAGGACGTCGTCCCCGATCTCGCCGACGCACCGGAAGCACTGGTCGGCTTGCTCGCCGGCAAGAATTTCGGCAAGGTCGTCGTGCGCGTGGGCCCGGACGAACTGGCCTGATGCCGCGGCACGACACCCTGCAACCGTTGCACGCTGGCGTCGCGCGACGCCAGCTTGTGGCATGCTCGATTTCGATTCAAAAGGAGTGACAAGATGGCGCTTCACGTGATTGCTTCCCTGTTCCTGAAACCCGAACACGCGCAGGCCGCCGAGGCCGAACTGCGCAGCATGGTCGCGAAGACGCGCACCGAGCCGGGCAACCGCCGCTACGACCTGTTCCGCGAGCAGGACGGTTCGCCGAACCTGCACCTGTACGAGATCTACGACGACCAGGCCGCGTTCGACGCACACCTCGCGAGCCCGTATTTCGGCGAATTCCGCACGAAGTCGGCCGACTGGTTCACGGCGCCGCCCGTCATCAAGGTGCTGTCGGGCATCGACGTGGCCGAGTAACACCCGCTTCACCGCCGCGGCTCGCCCCACCCGGGCCGCGCGGCACCCGTCGTGCGCAGCGCGACGGCGATGACGACACCGCACGGCGCCGCGTTCGCGCCGCTCCCCCAATACAACGGCCCCGGAGGCTGAATGGTCACCCTCAACATCAACGGCGAAACCCGCACGGTCGACGCTCCCGACGACATGCCCTTGCTCTGGGTGCTGCGCGACGTCGTCGGCCTCACCGGCACCAAGTTCGGCTGCGGGATCGCGCAATGCGGCGCGTGCACCGTGCATCTCGACGGTGTCGCCGCGCGTTCGTGCGTGCTGCCGGTCGCGGCCGTCGCGGGCCGCAAGATCACGACGATCGAAGCCGTCGGTGCGACGCCGGCCGGACACAAGGTCCAGCAGGCCTGGCGCGAGCTCGATGTCGTCCAGTGCGGCTACTGCCAGTCGGGGCAGGTGATGGCCGCCACCGCGCTGATTGCGTCGAACCCGAACCCGAGCGACGCCGACATCGACGCGGCGATGGCCGGCAACATCTGCCGCTGCGGCACCTACAACCGGATTCGCGCGGCCGTGAAGCAAGCCGCGAAGGGAGCCTGACATGTCACGCGGACTGATCGAAGCAGGTCGGGCCGGCGCGGGCGTGTCGCGCCGGTCGTTTCTGAAACTCGGCATGTCGCTCGGCGCGGCGGCCGGCGGTGGCTTGCTGCTCGGCTTCAGCCTGCCGGCAGCGGGCGACGACGCGCGGCGCTCGGTAATCGGCGGCGATGCGGCCGAACCCGCGCAGCCGGGCGTATTCGCGCCGAACGCGTTCGTGCAGATCGACCGCGCCGGCAAGGTCACGCTGGTGATGCCGAAGGTCGAGATGGGGCAGGGTGTCTATACGTCGCTGCCGATGCTGATCGCCGAGGAACTCGAAGTGCCGCTGTCGAGCGTGACGCTCGATCACGCGCCGCCGAACGAGAAGCTGTTCATGGATCCGCTGCTCGGCGGCCAGCTCACCGGCGGCTCGACGTCGGTGCGCTATGCGTGGGAACCGATGCGCCGTGCGGGCGCGACGGCGCGCACGCTGCTGGTCTCGGCGGCCGCGAAGCAATGGAACGTCGATCCCGCCAGCTGCCGCGCGGCGAACGGCGAAGTGCAGCATCCGCCGAGCGGCCGCCGTGCGTCGTACGGCCAGTTGGCCGATGCTGCGGCGAAGCTGCCGGTGCCGAAGGATGTCGCGCTGAAGAAGCCTGAGGATTTCAAGCTGATCGGCACGCCCGCGAAGCGCCTCGATTCACCGGAGAAGGTCGACGGCACCGCACAGTTCGGGCTCGACGTACGCCTGCCCGGCATGCTGTACGCGGTGATCGTGAACAGCCCGGTGTTCGGCGGCACCGTCGCGAGCGTCGATGACACGGCCGCGAAGAAGATTCCCGGCGTGCGCCAGGTCGTGCGCGTCGACAACGCGGTCGCGGTGGTCGGCGATCACACGTGGGCCGCGAAGCGCGGCGCATCGGCGCTTGTCGTGAAGTGGAATGAAGGCGCGGGCGCGAAGGTCTCGACGAAGGATCTGTTCGCGGATCTCGCGCAGGCGGCGGCGAACGGCAAGGGCGCGGTCGCCCGCAAGGAGGGCGACGTCGGCAAGGCCTTCGCGAACGCGAAGACGCGCGTCGACGCCGTCTACGAACAACCGCTGCTCGCGCACGCGACGATGGAGCCCGTGAACTGCACGGTGCACGTGCGCGCCGACGGCTGCGAGATCTGGGTCGGCACGCAGGTGCCGACGCGGGCGCGCGATACCGTGCAGCAGCTCACGAGCTTTCCGCCGGACAAGATCGTCGTGCACAACCACCTGCTCGGCGGCGGCTTCGGCCGGCGGCTCGAAACGGACATGATCGGCCAGGCCGTGAAGGTCGGCAAGCAGGTCAATGCGCCGGTGAAGGTGATCTGGACGCGCGAGGAAGACGTTCAGCACGACATGTACCGGCCGTGCTACTACGACAAAATCTCGGCGGGCCTCGACGCGAACGGCAAGCCGGTCGCGTGGCAGCACCGGATCGTCGGCTCGTCGATCATGGCGCGCTTCGCGCCGCCGGCGTTCCAGAACGGCGTCGATCCCGATGCGGTCGAGGTCGCGGCCGAGCTGCCGTACGACCTGCCGAACCAGCTCGTCGACTACGTGCGCCAGGAGCCGCGCCACGTGCCGACCGCGTTCTGGCGCGGCGTCGGCCCGACGCGCGGCACGTTCGTCGTCGAGAGCTTCATCGACGAACTGGCCGCGCAGACCAAGACCGACCCGGTGCAATACCGCCGCGCGCTGCTCGACAAGACGCCGCGCGCCCGCAACGTGCTCGACGTCGCGACGAAGGCGGCCGGCTGGGGTGCGTCGCTGCCGAAGGGGCAAGGGCGCGGTGTCTCGGTGATGCACGCGTTCGGCAGCTTCTTCTCGATCGTCATCGACGTCGCGGTGGACGGCGGCGAGGTGCAGGTCAAGCGCGTCGTGTGCGCGGTCGATTGCGGGATGTTCGTCAATCCGAACACGATCGAGGCGCAGGTGCAGGGCGGCATCATCTTCGGGATCACTGGCGCGCTGTACGGCGAGATCACGATCGAGGACGGCCGCGTCGTGCAGGGCAACTTCACCGACTACCGGATGATGCGAATCAACGAGACGCCGCCGATCGAGGTTCATCTGGTGAAGAGCGGCGAAGCGCCGGGCGGGATCGGCGAGCCTGGCACGGCCGCGACGGCCGCGGCGCTGTCGAACGCGATCTTCGCGGCGACCGGCACGCGGTTGCGCAAGCTGCCGGTCGGCAACCAGCTGAAGACGGCTTGAGGGAGACACGATCATGCGAAACCTCACGCTGAACACGCTCCGCGCCTCGCTGCTTGCATTGTCCGCGCTGCTGGCCGGCACGGCTGCACACGCGGCGGAAACGGCGCCGGCCGACAGCGCGCTCGTCGCGCGCGGCGCCTACCTCGCGAAAGCCGGAGACTGCGTCGCGTGCCACACCGCGCCGCGCGGCACGCCGTTCGCGGGTGGCCTGCCGATGGTCACGCCGATGGGCGCGATCTACACGACCAACATCACGCCCGATCCGGAGACGGGCATCGGCCGCTATACGGAAGCCGAGTTCGCCGGCGCGCTGCGCAAGGGCGTCGCGAAGGACGGTCACAACCTGTATCCGGCGATGCCGTATCCGTCATACGCGAAGCTGAAGGACGACGACGTGAAGGCGCTGTACGCGTACTTCATGCACGGCGTCGAACCGGTGAAGCAGGCGAACCGGCCGTCGGACATCCCGTGGCCGCTCAACATGCGCTGGCCGCTCGCGTTGTGGAACATGGTGTTCCTCGACACGACGCCTTATGCCGACAAATCGGACAAGGACGCGATGTGGAACCGTGGCGCGTATCTCGTGCAGGGGCTCGGGCACTGCGGGTCGTGCCACACGCCGCGCGGCGTCGGCTTCCAGGAGAAGGCGCTCGACGAAGGCGGCGCGGCGTACCTGTCGGGCGCGCCGATCGACAACTGGTTCGCGTCGAACCTGACCGGCGAGCACAACACGGGGCTCGGCCGCTGGAGCGAGGCCGATATCGCGCAGTTCCTGAAGACCGGCGCGAACCGGCACGCAACCGCGTTCGGCTCGATGGTGAGCGTGATCAACCACAGCACGCAGGCAATGACCGACGACGATCTGGCCGCGATGTCCCGATACTTGAAATCGTTGCCGGCCGCAGGCGGCACGGGCGCGCCGCCGTACAGTTATGATCCGAAGGCGACGCAGGTGGCACTGGGCCGGCCGGCAACCGACCCGGGCGCGAAGGTGTATAACGCTTACTGCCTGCATTGCCACGGCGTGGACGGGCGCGGTTACGCGCCGCTGCTCGCGCCGCTCGCCGGCAATCCGAACGTGCTCGAGGCCGATGCATCGTCGCTGATCAACGTGACGCTGAACGGCAGCGATACGCTCGTGATCGGCGGTGTGCCGTCCGCGTATCCGATGCCGGCGTTCTCGAACCAGCTGAACGACCAGCAGATCGCCGACGTGCTGACGTTCATGCGCGCCGGCTGGAACAACGGCGCACCGGCCGTGCAGGCGGCGGACGTCGCGAAACTCCGCAAGGCGACCGCGGCCGCGCACTGAGCGCGGCGCGATGCGGAACGACGGCAGGCCGGCGTGCCTGCCGTCGAGGCCCCCGGGTGCGTGCCAGCCCCGGCGGCCTCGCTCTTTCTGTCAACCGGCGTGCGGCCGTTCGCGGCAGCGCGCGTTTTATCGACGCAATGTAGGGGTGTCTGGATGGCTAACGTGACTTATACGGATACGCAACTGCTGATCGACGGCGAGTGGGTCGACGCCGCGAGCGGCAAGACGATCGACGTCGTGAACCCGGCGACCGGCAAGCCGATCGGCAAGGTGGCCCACGCGGGCATCGCCGATCTCGACCGTGCGCTCGCCGCCGCGCAACGCGGCTTCGAAGCATGGCGCAAGGTGCCCGCGCAAGAGCGCGCGGCAACGATGCGCAAGGCGGCCGCGCTGGTGCGCGAACGTGCCGACGCGATCGCGCAGCTGATGACGCAGGAACAGGGCAAGCCGCTCACCGAAGCACGCGTCGAAGTGCTGTCGGCGGCCGACATCATCGAATGGTTCGCGGACGAAGGCCGTCGCGTGTACGGCCGGATCGTGCCGCCGCGCAACCTCGGCGCGCAGCAGACGGTCGTGAAGGAGCCGGTCGGCCCGGTCGCGGCGTTCACGCCGTGGAATTTCCCGGTCAACCAGGTCGTGCGCAAGCTGAGCGCCGCGCTGGCAACCGGCTGCTCGTTCCTCGTGAAAGCGCCGGAAGAAACCCCCGCTTCGCCGGCCGCGCTGCTGCGCGCGTTCGTCGACGCCGGCGTGCCGGCCGGCGTGATCGGCCTCGTGTACGGCGATCCGGCTGAAATCTCGTCGTACCTGATCCCGCACCCGGTGATCCGCAAGGTCACGTTCACGGGTTCGACGCCGGTCGGCAAGCAGCTCGCCGCGATGGCCGGCCTGCACATGAAGCGCGCGACGATGGAACTGGGCGGCCACGCACCGGTGATCGTCGCCGAGGATGCCGACGTCGCGCTCGCGGTGAAGGCCGCCGGTGGCGCGAAGTTCCGCAACGCGGGCCAGGTCTGCATTTCGCCGACGCGCTTCCTCGTGCACAACAGCATTCGCGACGAATTCACGCGCGCGCTGGTCAAGCATGCGGAAGGGCTGAAGGTCGGCAACGGCCTCGAGGAAGGAACGGCGCTCGGCGCGCTTGCGAACCCGCGCCGCCTCACCGCGATGGCGTCGGTCGTCGACAACGCACGCAAGGTCGGTGCGCGCATCGAAACCGGTGGCGAACGGATCGGCTCGGAAGGCAACTTCTTCGCGCCGACCGTGATCGCGGACGTGCCGCTCGAAGCGGACGTGTTCAACAACGAGCCGTTCGGCCCGGTCGCGGCGATCCGCGGCTTCGACAAGCTCGAGGATGCCATCGCGGAAGCGAACCGTCTCCCGTTCGGCCTGGCCGGCTATGCGTTCACGCGTTCGTTCGCGAACGTGCACCTGCTCACGCAGCGCATGGAAGTCGGGATGCTGTGGATCAACCAGCCGGCGACGCCGTGGCCGGAAATGCCGTTTGGCGGCGTGAAGGATTCGGGCTACGGCTCGGAAGGCGGGCCGGAAGCGCTCGAGCCGTACCTTGTCACGAAGTCGGTCACGGTAATGGCTGTCTGACGGTCGGTTGACCGTGCGCGCGCTGCCGTCGGTGCGGCGCGCACGAACGAACGGCGCAGGCCGGGCCTCATGCCCGATCTGCGCCGTTTTTCGTTGGTTTTCACGATACGGGGGGGGGGGGCGATCCCGCCTTCAGTCCGGCGTCGTCACCAGCGCCGCGGTCTGGCCCAGCCAGTCGGCCGGATCGCCGCGATGGTAGATCTGCTCGGACGGCTCGATGTTGTCGATGAAGCGCTGGTAGATCACCGCGCGCCGAGCCGTGGCGATCGGCGCGAGGAGGGCGGCGGCGCGCACCGGGTCGCAGCCGGGCACCCGCGCCAGCCATTCGCGATTCCAGTGCGTCTTGATCGCCGCCGCGTATTCCCGCGGCACCGCGTCGAGAAACGCCGACTGGTCGAGCAACGGGTGGCCGATTCCGCTGTCGCCCCAGTCGAGCAGCGTGAGCGCCGATCGCGTGCCGCGAAAATTGCCGGGATGGCAGTCGCCGTGCACCAGCGTATTCGGCAGTCCGCACGCGTCGAGCGCGGCGAGCCGCGCCGCCAGCCCGTTCACGAAACGAAGCAGCGACGCACGTTCGTCGCCCGACAGTGCGTCGCCGTTGCGTGCGACGACATCGGCGATCTCCTCGGACAGATCCGCGCGACTCCAGTCAGGCAAGCGCATCGTGCGCAGTTCGTCGACGCGGTCGATCCATGCAGCCTGCAGGTCGACCAGCAACGTCACCATGTCGAACAGTTGCGGCAGTGCGGCATCGTACTGGTCGTCACCCGGAATCTCCGCGAGCAGGATGCGCCCGCACTCATCATGACCGAGCAGCGTCGGCACGCGCCGGTCGGCCAATGCCGTGATGACGCGGCCCTCGTGCCCCAGAAACGGCGGCACCACTTTCAGCCAGGCCGACTGGCCGCCGATCGGGATGCGCCACACGCTGGACAGGTTCCAGGTCCGCACCTGCACGGGCCGGGCGCTCGCCGACAAGCCGCGATCGGCCAGCACGCGCGCCGCCCAGCCGAGATCGGCCGCGGGGCCGCCCGGCAGCGCGTAGCGCTGGCGCAATGAATGGGGCTCGATGTTCCCGGTCCAGCAATCGGCCGGAACGGGCGACGCAATCTCGGCCAGGTAGGTGACTTCGCCGCCGGGCGCGCGCTCGCGAACGGTTTCCAGCAAACGCAGGATCGTCACGTCGACGCGATGGCGTTCGCGCGCGGCTCGCACGACCGATTCCACTTCCTGCCACCACGGGATCGCGACCGGTATCGGCGGCAGGCAACCGACCACCGTGCCATCGGGCGTCACCAGCACGAGCCGCGCAACGCGCGGCGGCGGTACGGCCGGATCGAGGGTCCCCGTTATCGTGCTCATGTCGCTCCCGACAGCATCCGTTGACTGTGCAGGACGAGCTTATCCCGATTCGCGCATGCCTGACCGTGCGGTTGCCAGTCGCGCGACTCAATGCCGGCTGCTGCCGCGATAGCTTTCGACTTCGGCGTCGTACGCGGCCAGGAACGCCTTGCCGAACACCGACGCGAAATCGTCCTCGATCGCGAACACCGTATCGCGATGGGTCGCCGCATAGCGATCCCACATCCGCGCCTTGTACAGCGTCGGCACGCGCTTCTCGTACCAGCGCATCGCGTCGTCGCGTTCGCGCAGCCGTTGCGGCGAAAAGCGCGTCAGCAGGTCCATCAGCGCGGCGCGCATGCCCGCGACCATGCCGATCTGGTGCGCGTGCAGATCCTGGAACGCATCGTTGACCGCGCTCTGCGGCGACATAAAGCCCGGCAGCGGCAACCCGAACATCTGCCGCAGCACGGCGCCACCGTCCGGCAGCAGTTTCAGCGGGTTGTTCTCGCGATCGAGCAGCATCGTCATGTGCGCCTTCACCTCGCGCTTCAGGATGCTGCGCGACGACAGCAGCTCGACGGTGCCGTTCGCGAACAGCGCCAGCAGCTGGCCCGCGATGTACAGCTGTTCGGCCGACCACTGGTGCGATTCGGCGGCCACGTCGAGCCCCGCGCCTTCGAAGAACGCGTTCAACAACTCGTCGGGCGTCGGCGGCGCCGGCGTCGTGCGCGTGGCGTGTGGCGCCGGCTGGTCGGCTGGCCGCGTGTCGGCATGCATGGCCGCCGGCTGAACGCGCACGTGCTGCGTCCACTCGGGCGCGTGGTCGGCCTGCGTCGCGTGCGCCGTGCCGCGATCCGCGTTGCCGCGATCGGCCGGCGACGCCGTGCCCGACGCGCCAGGATCGCCCGATGACTGCGCGAACAGGTCGAGTGGATCGATCGACAACTGGTTCAGGTCGCGCTGCGACGGCGCGGCGCGGTGCGCGGGCTGCGGCGCATCCGGGCGTGCGGGATCGCCCGGCCGTGTGCCGGCATCCGCCGCCTTGCCGCGTGGCGCGAGGCGATCCTGGAGCAGCCCCCACAGCCGGTTGCCGGCTCCCTTCGGCAAAGGCGAGGATGGCGCCGCGCCCGCCGCTCCCGCCGCGGGTGCATCGCGCTTACCGGCCGGCGCACCGGTATCGGGGGCCATGTCGATGACCGGCGCGACGTCGTCATCGTTGCCGTCGTCGCGCTCGGCCCGCAACACGTACGGCCCGATGCGGATGATGTCGCCGGTATTGAGCGGCCGCTCCTGCGCATAACCGACCGGTTCACGGTTCACCTCGATCGTCGACACGCTGCTCAGGTTCTTCAGCAGGCACGCGTCGTCGCCGACCTGCAGCAGCGCCTGCAGCCGCGAAATCTGCCGGGTGTCGTCGCGCAGCACCAGATGGTTGTCGGTCGCGCGGCCGATGGTGCCGCCCGGCGGATGAAACACGACGGCGTCGTAGGAGTCGTTTTCGACCGGCTCGCCGGCATGTTCGATCACGATCAGTTGCATGTCATACGTCGCTCGGTGGATGAAGCGCTCGCGTGGAAACCGGTTCGTTCAGGAGGCCGACGCATGCCTGCGGCGCGCGAATTCGAACGCGGGCCCCCAGATCGGATGCCCCTTCTCGGCGGGGGACAGGTCGAAGCGCGGGTTGAGGTCGAGAATCTTCGAGAACTCCGCGCGACATTGCGCGACGCGGTTCGTCACGCAGTAGCTGAACGCGAGGAGCTTGTGCGCGGCGACCTGCGTGTCGACGTCGGCGCCGTCGATCTCCTTCGCATGGTTCAGCAGCGCGATCGTGCGCCCGTAGTCGCCGGCGGCGTACGCGGTGCGCGCGCTGTCGACTGTCGCTCGCGCGGCCGACTGCGTCGGGGACGACGTGCTGCACCCGCCGGCCCCCAGCAACAACGCACCGAGGAAAAGAACGATCGATGAACGACCTTTCATTATTGAAATAAAAATTGTGGTTTTGGAGGGTGGCACACAAACGCTATTGGATTCTAGTGCCAATCATCGGCGCCGATATCGCTGTTACGTTTTGTTTCAACTGCCCGATCCGATTCCATTTCAGATTGAAAATAGACTACGAATTTCAGTGCTTGTTAAACCGGAAAAACGATCTATAGTTCGCTGTGTTTTTTGGATTCGTCAGTTGTTTTGTCAGGGCTCGTCAATGCACGAAAAAATGGGCCGTCCATTCGGGCGGAACGAATAGCCTGGCACACCGTCAGCGTCGCGAGCGCCCCTTGCTCGGCGGCCGGCCGGCTTATGCCCCGCGCCCATCCGACAGGTGTCCACGCAATAGAACCGGGCCGCCCAGGCGAACCGGTCGGATTAACTTTTTCCGTCAAATGCCAATCTCGACTCAATTGCCTGTCATCTGGAAAAATTGACTTTTTCGAATTCTGGATGATTTGACCCGGCTTTTTACCAAAACAATCTGCCGGAATAAATTGCAATGGAAGGATATGCGAATTACACAATTACCGATCAATTAATTGTCCCTTTTTTTGATCCGATCACCCGGTTTAGTCGTTGAAAACCGGCGAATGGCTATTGGATGGCGAGGGTGGAATATGCAATGGCGGTCGAGCAGTTTCATCGTATGGGGATGCGTGTTGCTGCTGCCGGGGTGCGGCGCGACGGAGCACGCGGCCGCGGTGCCGTATGCGATAACGGTCGACGTTGCGCCCGACGTCAACCCTGACATGAACCGCAAGCCGTCGCCGATCGTGCTGAAGGTGTTCCAGCTGCGTGCGGCGTCGGCCTTCGACAGCGCGGATTTCTTCTCGCTGCAGGACAAGCCCGAGAACGTGCTCGGTGCGGACCTGCTCGGCACCGACCGGGTGATCCTGCGGCCCGGCGAGTCGCGCACGCTGCACTATCGCGGCAACGTGGAGGCCGGCGCGATCGGCGTCGTCGCCGAATACCGGATGCTCGAAAAGAACCGCTGGCGGCTGACGGTGCCGTTGCCGCGCGCGAAGCAACTCAACCTGTACAAGTTCTGGCAGACGTCGCCGGGCGAGTTGAAGCTGTCGATCGCGGTCCGGAACGGCGGCGTCGCGCTGAACAATCCGCAGGGGCGCCCATGACCGAACCGACGATGTCCGCGACGCCGGTCGCGGCGCTCCGCCAGCGCGTGGTGTGGACCGAGGGCATGTTCCTGCGCCCGCAGCATTTCCAGCAGCTCGAACGGCACTGGGAACGCTATGTCGCGTTGCGCTGCCTGCCGCTGCAAGGCTTCTACTGGGGCTTCGACACGCTCGAGATCGATCGCGAACAACTGGCGCTCGGCAAGGTCGCGCTGCGCGCCGCGTCGGGCGTGATGCGCGACGGTACGCCGTTCGACCTGTCGCATCCGGACGACCTCCCCGAGCCGCTCGACGTACCGGCCGACGCGAAGGACCAGCTCGTCGTGCTCGCGCTGCCGCTGTGGCGCGGCGGCGGCGAGGAGGTGTCGTTCGGCGCGGGCGCGGCCAGCAGCGGCAACGGCAACGCGGACGTCGCGCGCTACGTCGTGCGCGAATACGAAGTGGCCGACGCGAACGCGGTCGCGCTCGGCCCTGCGTTGCTGCAGACGGGCCGCCTGAACGTCCGGCTGATGCTCGAAGCCGAGCTGACCGGCGACTGGCACGCGCTCGGCGTCACGCGGATCGTCGAGCGGCGTACCGATGCGCGGCTGCTGGTCGACGACGGCTACATTCCGCCGCGGCTCGTCGCGCAGCGCGATGCGGTGTTGCTCGCGTATGCACGCGAACTGCACGGGCTGCTCACACAGCGCAGCGAGGCGCTAGGGGAGCGGCTGTCGGAACCGGGGCGGGGCGGCGTGTCGGAAGTCGCGGATTTCCTGCTGCTGCAACTCGTGAACCGCTATCTCGCGCTGACCTGGCATGCGCAGCAGCACGTGTCGACGCATCCGGAAACGCTGTTCTGCGACTGGCTGAAGCTCGCGTGCGACCTGAGCACGTTCACGGCGGCCGGCCGGCGCCCGCAGTCGCTCGCGGTCTACGTGCACGACGACCTGCGGACGAGCTTCGCGGAACTGATCGCGGAACTGCGGCGATCGCTGTCGACGGTGCTCGAGCAAAACGCGATCCAGATCGAGCTGCGCGATGCGGGCAACGGCATCCGCGTCGCGACGCTGGCCGATCCGGCGCTGCGCGACACGGCCGGCTTCGTGCTCGCGGTGCGCGCGGACGTGCCGGCCGACAGCCTGCGCACGCGCTTTCCCGCGCAGGCGAAGCTGGGGCCCGTCGAGCGGATCCGCGATCTCGTGCAGTTGCAGCTGCCGGGCATCACGATGCGCCAGTTGCCGGTCGCGCCGCGCCAGATCCCGTATCACGCGGGCCATACGTACTTCGAGATCGACAAGGGCAGCGACCTGTGGAAACAGCTGGCGCGCTCCGGCGGTCTCGCCTTTCATTTCGCCGGCGAATTCCCCGGACTCTCGATGGAGTTCTGGGCGATACGCGGGTGACGGCGGGGCGACGCGATGAATTCTTCTTCCGATCCGATCTCCGCCGGCGCCGGCGGATTCGTGCCGCCGAATCCGGGCGGCATGCATCCGGCTGCCGCGGCGGGCACGACCGGCCCGACGGCCACGCAGCCGCGGCCGGGCCGCTGGGCCGCGAGCGGCACGAATCCGCTCGTCGCCGCCGCGAACCCGCTGCTCAACCTAGTGCCGCAGATCCGCTCGACCGTCCACCATCCGAATCCGGCGTGGCTGCGCGAGCATCTCGTCGTCGAGATCCGCCAGTTCGAGGCGCGCGCGCAGGAAGCCGGCGTGCCGTCGGAAGCGATCATCGGCGCGCGCTACTGCCTGTGCACGGCGCTCGACGAGGCGGCCGCGCTGACGCCGTGGGGCGGCAGCGTGTGGTCGTCGCACAGCCTGCTCGTGTCGTTCCACAACGAGACCTGGGGCGGCGAGAAGTTCTTCCACCTGCTCGAACGCCTGTCGCAGCAGCCGCGCCAGCATCTCGACCTGCTCGAGCTGCTGTATTTCTGTCTCGCGCTCGGCTTCGAGGGCCGCTATCGCGTGCTCGACAACGGTCCCGCGCAACTTGACGCGCTACGCCACCAGCTCGCGCTGACGATCCGCTCGGTGCGTGGCGAATTCGAGCCCGCGCTGTCGCCGCACTGGCGCGACGTCGTCACGCGCGATGTCGCCCGCCGGTTCGGCGTGCCGCTGTGGGTGTGCGTGGCGCTCGCGCTGCTGATCGGTTTCGGCCTGTTCGTCGGGCTGCGCATCGCGCTCGCCGGGCATTCGGACCGGCTGTTCGCGTCGATCGATGCGCTGCACGTGCCGAAGCTGCAGCCCGCGCAGGCGCCGCCGCGCCCGGCGCCAGCGCCGCGCATCGCGAAATTCCTGGCGCCCGAGATCGCGGCCGGCCTCGTGTCGGTGCGCGACGATGCCGATCGCAGCGTGATCGTGCTGCGTGGCGACGGGCTGTTCAAGTCCGGCTCGACGTCGGTGATCGACCGTTACGTGCCGGTGCTCGCGCGCGTCGCCGATGCGCTGGACAAGGTGCCTGGCAACGTGCGCGTGACCGGCTACACCGACGACACGCCGGTGCATACGGCGCGCTTCGCGTCGAACTGGGACCTGTCGCGCGAACGCGCGGAAGCCGTGCGCAGCATGATCGCCGCGCGACTCGATCATCCGGAGCGGCTCGCGGCGGAAGGGCGCGGCACGCTCGACCCGGTCGCGCCGAACGATTCGCCCGCGAACCGCGCGCTGAACCGGCGCGTCGAGATCACGCTGCTGCCGGCGCCCGGCAGTGCCGCCATCGGCGCAAGCGCGACGCAGGGAGCCAACTGACATGAACCAGGCTGTCGCGCGTTTCGTCCGGCCGTTGCCGTCGCGGGAAATCTGGACCTTTGCCGGTCTCGTCGTGCTCGCGTGCTTCGTGTGGCTCGCGGGCCCGCTGTTCGCGTTTGCGGAGATCCGGCCGCTCGAAAGCGGCTGGGCGCGGGCTCTGACGATCGCGGTGCTGTTCATCGCGTGGGGCGTGCGCGTCGCGTGGCGCAGCTGGCGCGCCGGCCGCCTCAATGCGCAGTTGCTGAACCAGCTGCGCGAGGCGGCGCCGGGGCCGGCCATCGCCGACGATCCGGCGAAGGCGCAGCTCGACGAGTTGCGCAGTCGCTTCGACGAAGCCGCGACGCTGCTGAAGAAGGTCCGCTTCGGGCAGGCCGATACCGTGCGCAAGGGCCTGCCGCGCTGGTTCGACCGGATGTCGCGCCAGTATCTGTACCAGTTGCCGTGGTACGTGTTCATCGGTGCGCCGGGTTCGGGCAAGACCACCGCACTCGTCAATTCCGGGCTCAGTTTCCCGCTCGCCGAACAGTTCGGCCGCGCGGCAATTCGCGGCGTGGGCGGCACGCGGCATTGCGACTGGTGGTTCACGAACGACGCGGTGCTGATCGACACGGCCGGCCGCTATACGACACACGAAGGCAATCGCGCACTCGACGAGGCCGAGTGGAAAGGCTTCGTCGACCTGCTGAAGAAATACCGCACGCGCCAGCCGCTGAACGGCGCGATGCTGACGATCAGCGTCGCGGACCTGCTCGGCGCGTCGGAAGCCGAACGCACGCAGCACGCGATGGTGCTGCGCAAGCGGCTGCTCGAACTGCGCGCGCAGCTTGGCATCCGCTTTCCCGTGTACCTGCTCGTGACGAAGGCCGACCTGCTGGCCGGCTTCGCCGAATACTTCGGTGCGTACGGCCGCGCGGAATGCGCGCAGGTGTGGGGGTTCACGTTCCCGCTCGCGCAGAGCGAAGCGCCCGGCTTCGACCTGCGCGCGGCGTTCGACCGCGAATACCGGCTGTTGCACCAGCGGCTGAACGACGGGCTACCCGAGTTGCTCGCCGCGCAGACGGACGCGCGCCAGCGCGAGATGACGTACCTGCTGCCGCAGCAGATCGCCGACCTGCAGGACATGCTCGGCCAGTTCGTCGCCGAAGTGTTTTCGGTGTCGAGCTACGAGCCGATGCCGATGCTGCGCGGCGTCTACCTGACGAGCGGCACGCAGGAGGGCACCGCGTTCGATCGCGTGATGAGCGGCATCAAGCGCTTCCTGAAGATCGAGGGCGTGCCGCCGGTCGCTCAAGTCGGCTCGACCGGCCGCAGCTTCTTCCTGAAATCGCTGTTGCAAGAGCACATCTTCCGCGAAGCCGCGCTTGCCGGCAGCGACCTGCGCTGGCACCAGAAGCGGCGCGTGCTGCAGTTCGCCGGCTACGTGCTGCTCGCGCTGGTGTGCGTGGCCGTGCTGGCCGCGTGGCTGCGCAGCTATGCGAACAACCGCGCGTATCTCGACCAGATCGCCGCGCGCGTGCCGGCCGTCGATTCGCAGATCGCCGGCGCGAAATTCTCCGATGCGTCCGACATCGCGCGGTTGCTGCCCGTGCTCGACGCGCTCGGCGGGCTCGCGAATGCGGGTGGTGTCGACCTGCAGCATCCGCCGCTCGCGTACCGGTGGGGGCTGTTCCAGGGCGAGAAGATCGACGAGGCCGTCGATGCCGTGTACCGGCGCGCACTCGAGGACGTGCTGCTGCCGATCGCCGCGAGCCGGATGGAAGCCGCGCTGCGCGACGCGCGGCCCGACGAAACCGAATATGCGTATGCGGCGCTGAAGGCGTACCTGATGCTGTACGACAGCGCACACTACGATCCCGCGTTCGTGCAGGCTGTCGTCGACCTCGAAATGGAGCGCTCGCTGCCGCCCGATTTCTCGCCGGTCGAACGCGCGGCGCTGCGCGCGCATCTCGCCGCGCTGTTCGGCGGCCGTGTCGCGGTGTCGCCGTATCCGATGAACGAGCGGCTCGTGGCCGACGTGCGCGACCGGCTGCGACAGGTGCCGTTCTCGCAGCGGCTGTACCGCCAGCTCACGCGCACGCTGCGTCCGGCGACGTCGGCGTTCGACTTCAGCGTCGCGCGCGCGGTCGGCCCCGATGCGTCGCTGGTGTTCCGCCGCCAAGGCGGCAAGCCGTTGTCGGAAGGCGTGCCAGGTTTCTATACGCGCAACGGCTATCGCAACGTGTTCGCGCCGCGCCTGGCCGGCGAGGTCGAAGCGTACGGGCGCGAGGAGGTGTGGGTGTTGAACCTCGGCCTGTCCGAGATCCCCGGGCCGAACGACGCGGCCGCATGGGCACGGGACATCCGCCAGCTTTACCTGAACGACTACCTGAAGATCTGGGACGACTATCTCGCCGACATCAAGCTGCAGCGCACGGCAACGCTCGCGCAGAGCATCCAGGTCGCGCGCGCGCTGTCGTCGGCCGACTCGCCGCTCACGCGGCTGATGGTGGCGCTTGCACGCGACACGGCGCTTGGCGACGCGCCGGGCGGTGCACGCAATCTGGCGTCGCGTGCGCAGGACAAGGTCGACGAGGCGCGCAGCTCGCTGTCGCAGATCTTCGCGGGGCAGGCCAGCGATGCGAATCCGTCAGCGGCGGCGCCCGCGAGCCCCGAACAGGTGGTCGACAGCCATTTCGCCGGGCTGCGTGCATTCGCGCCGGGCAGCGGCGACCAGGCCCAGGCGTTCAACGAGGTGCTGAAGTCGATCGACGCGCTGTACACGTACCTGACAGCCACCGACGATGCGCTGAGGAGCGGCGCGCAACCGCCGCCGTCGGACGCCCCCGCACGGCTGCGCGCGCAGGCCGGCCGCCTGCCGACGCCGTTCCGCGAAGTGCTCGACGATCTGTCGAACGTCGCGAACGGCAGCGTCGCGACCGTCGAGCAGCGCAGCGTCGCGCAGCGTGCCGGCGCGAACGTCGGCGACTTCTGCCGGCAGGCAATCGCGGGCCGCTATCCGTTCGCACGCGGTGCGTCGCGCGACGTCGCGCCGGCCGATTTCGCGCAGATGTTCGCGCCGGGCGGCCTGATGGACGACTTCTTCCAGAAAAATCTGCAATCGATCGTCGATACGACGTCGCACCCGTGGCGCTTCGCGAACCGCAATGCCGACGCCGATCCGTCGGCCGCGGCAATGCTTGCGTCGTTTGAGAAAGCCGCGGTGATCCGCGACGTCTATTTCGGCGGCGGCGCACGCACCGCGCAGTTGAAGGTGCAGGTCCAGCCGCTCGAAATGGATCCGTCGATCACCGAGATGGTGCTCGACGTCGACGGACAGATCGTCCGCTACGCGCACGGGCCGCTCGTGCAGAGCGCGCTCGACTGGCCGGGCCCGCGCGGCAGCAACCAGGTACGACTGCAGGTGTCGGGCCAGGCCGGTGCGGCCGACGGCTTCTCGACCGACGGGCCGTGGGCGCTGCACCGGCTGTTCGACCGCGCCGCCGTATCGGCCGGGCGCGGTTCGGACCAGATGATTGCGCGCTTCACGGTCGACGGCAAACCGATCGTGCTGCAGGTGAATGCGGGCAGCGTCCGCAACCCGTTCCGACTGCCCCAGATGGAGTCCTTTACATGCCCTCCGAAGCCATGAGCCCGACACCGCCGCTCGCGCGCGCCGACGGCGACGCGCCGGCCTGGTACGGGAAGATTCCCGGTGCCGGCGACTTCGTGAACAGCCGGCTGCCGCATGCGCTCGCGCAGTGGTGGGAACGCTGGCTTCAGCAGGGGATGGCCGCGATGCGCCAGCGCGGCACGGACGAGATCGAGCGCCACTACACGGTCGCGCCGGTCTGGAATTTCCTGATCCCGGCGGGTGCCGGCGCATCGTGCGTGCAGTCGGGCTGCCTCGCGCCGAGTTGCGATCGCATCGGGCGCTATTACCCGGTGATCGTCACGCTACCGATGCGCGCGGCCGACTACTGGAACGGACTGCCGGACGCCGCCGACACGTACTACTGGCAGGTCGGCCACGCGCTGCTCGACGCGATCCGCCACGCACGCGCACCGGGCGACCTCGAGCGGACGCTCGAACGCGTGCGGCTCGCGCCGGGCGTCGGTCGCGACGCGGCGGACCTCGTCGAAGGCATGCCGGCGGCGCTGCCGGAGCGACCGGCGGCACCGGCATGGCCGGGGCTGTCAGGCTATTTCGATCCGCACGGCGGCACCAGCTTCTGGTGGACCAACCGCGCCGACGGATCGCCGCTGCGCACGCATGCGCACACCGGCACGCCCGACAACGCGTTGTTCCTGGCGCTGTTCGGCGGCGGCTAGCGGCCTGGGTGACGGCGGGTGGGCCGCCGCGCGCGGCAGGCGGAAAGGATGCGGTTTCGAGAGGTGGTGGAGATGAAGGACGCTGGATCGAGAGACAACGAGCATGACACGGCGACACGCGGCGACGCATCCGAATTCACGGTGCGGCCGCTGCCGCTCGGCCATCGCCTCGGCGAGTTGCAGCTCGACGAGGTGCTGGGCATCGGCGGTTTCGGCATCGTCTATCGCGCGTTCGACCGCACGTTGCGGCGCGCAGTCGCGATCAAGGAGTACATGCCGTCGATGCTCGCGACGCGCGGCGGCGACTACACGGTGTCGCTGCGTTCGGAGCGGTTCGCGCAGGCGTTCGATGCGGGACGCGGCGCGTTCCTCAACGAGGCGCGCCTGCTCGCGCAGTTCGATCATCCGGGGCTTGTCAAGGTCCTGCACTTCTGGGAAAGCCACGGCACCGCGTACATGGTGATGCCGTTCTACGAAGGGCGCACGCTCAAGCAGCTGCTCGACAGCGGGATGCGGGTCAGCGAGACGCAATTGCGCAATATCGTCGGTGCGCTGCTCGGCGCACTCGACACGCTGCATCGCGCGCAATGCTTCCATCGCGACGTCGCGCTCGACAACGTGCTGATCCGCCCGAACGGCAGCGCGATCCTGCTCGACTTCGGCGCGGCGCGCAAACGGATCGGCGACATGGTCGACGACGGCGCGATGATGATCAAGCCGGGCTACGCGCCGATCGAGCAGTACACCGACGATCCCGCGTTCAGCCAGGGGCCGTGGACCGACCTCTATGCGCTCGGCGCGGTGATGCACGCGATGATCACTGGCGAATTGCCGCCCGCGGCCGTCGTGCGCAGCATCAAGGATACGTACCGGCCGCTCGCGTCGCGCGAACTGCCGGCCGGCGAGGTGTACAGCCCGGCGTTTCTCGCGGCGGTCGATCATGCGCTGCAGTTGCGGATTCAGGACCGGCCGGAATCGGTCGCGGCGTTCGCGGCGGAACTCGGGTTGCGGGACTTCGACCGGACGGGAGTTGGGTATGGCGCGGCAGCCGCGCCGCTGGCGGGAGATGCCGGCAAGGGCCGGGAGGGGAAGGCAGATGCTTCGACGGCTTCCGCTGCGTCGGCGATCGGCGAGGGCGGGACGGCTTCGGACAAGGCCGCAACGCATGTGCCTTCGTCGAAGTCAGCGCATCCGGACGAAATGTCGACGCCGTCGGAAACCGCCTCCGCGTCGTCAGCCGGGTCCGGCGCGAAACCGGAGCCGGAAGGGTCTGCTACATCGAAGGCGGCCGCACAAGGCGCTGCGATGGGCGCTACCGGAACACTCGCGGCTTCGGCGGCAGCGCATGCGGCAAAGCCTGCTCAATCCGATGCGCCGGACGGAAATGCCGAACGTGCGAAGGAACCGCCGGCAGCCAGCAGCGCAACGCACGACGATCCCGGCACGCGAGCGCCAGGTGCCGACGCCAGGATCGGCAACCGTGACACGGCACCAGAAGTTGGAAATACCAACAGCCATGCTGACCAGCTTGCCGGTGCCGCAGGTGCGAATACGTCGCGGCCTGCCGCATCGGCCGCGTCGCCCGGCGGCACATCACCGCCGACCGGCACCCCGCGTGCGGTGGCGCCGGCCGGATCACGCAGCCGCCGCGTGCCCGTCTATGTCGGTGGCGCAGTCGTTGCGCTGATCGCCATCGGCCTCGCCGCAACCTATCTGTCGCGGCCGGCCCGTGTCGCGGACGACACAGCTCCCGCCGCAAGCCAGCCGCTGGCCGGCACGTCACCGCCCGCCAGTACGCCAGCCGCGACGCTGGCCCAGCAGGGGCCGACACCGACCGTCGTGCCGCCGTCGAGCCTGCCGGCCGGATCGTCCGCGGATGTTCCGCCGCCGCCGATCGCCGCCGCGCCGGCCAGTGCGCCTGCCGTCGAGGCCGCCGTGCCCGTGCCGCAGGTCGCGACGACCGTCACGAATCCGCCTTCGGCGCGGGCCGGTGCGAGTTCGACCATCGCCCCGGCCGGCAGCCTCGACGCATCGGAACGCGTCGTCAACGTCCCGCCGTCGGAAGCGGCCGCCGCACCGGCGACAACGCCAACGCCCGCGCCGAAGCCACCGTCGGAAACCGAGACGGCCGTCGCCGCCGTGAACGCGCCAACGGCGGAATCGCTACCGCGTCCGCCGAAGACGCAGGAAACCGTCCAGGTGCGTTTCAACGTGCGCCCCTGGGGCGACGTCTACGTGAACGGCGCACGGCGCGGCGCGAGCCCGCCGCTGCGTTCGGTGTCGCTGACGCCGGGCGTCTACGTAATCGAGATCCGCAACGGCGCGCTGCCGCCGTTGCACCGCACCGTCGCGATCGACTTCGGCAGCAAACCGGTCAACATCGACTATGCATTCGAATGACGTCAGCCAGGCGGCGCTGGCCGCCGCCGAATATTCCGCGGCATCGCCCGGCGTGCCGGCATCGCCGCGCGCCGACCTGATCGGCCGGCTGCTCGCGGACGTCGCGCCGGATGCGCCGTGCGGCGCGAACCTCGAATACGACGCCGAGTTCCTGCAACTGCAGGAACGCGCGACGCCGCGCGCCGAGCAGCAATACGGCGACACCGTGATCCCGGCCGAGGCGCCCGACTGGCGCACGGTCGAACGGCTCGCGCTCGCGTTGTCCACCCGCACGAAAGACCTGCGCGTCGTCGCCTGTCTCGCGCGCAGCTGGACCGAGCAGCACGGCATTCCCGGCTACGCGGACGCACTCGCGGTCGTCGCGACACTGCTCGAACAGCGCTGGGACGACCTGCATCCGCGGCTCGACGCCGACGGTGAGCCGGACCCGACGCCACGGACGAACGCACTTGCCGACGTGGCCGGTGCGCACGATTGCGCACGCGCGGCGCGCCGCCAGCCGCTCTTCGACGGCGGGCCGAGCGTGCGCGACGCCGAACGGCTGCTCGACGGCCGCGACGAAACGGGCGCCGCCGCGATCGGCAGCCGCGAAAGCCTGATCGCCGCGCTGTCGGCCGCACGCGACGACGGCACGACACCGCTCGACGCAGCGCGTGCCGCATTGCAATCGCTCGATGCGATCCGCACGTGCGTGGCGGACAAACTCGGCCGCGAATGGGCGCCCGATGAGGGCGATGCGGAAAAGGCGTTGCGCCGGATCGCGCAGGACGTGCCGCTGCCCGAGCCGTCGCAACGCCCACCGGACGGCGCGATGCCTGCACCGCAGGCCGCACCCGGCGGCACCGCACCGGCCGCGCAGGCGGCGATGTCGAATGCCCACGCGTGGCGCGATGCCGAAGTCACGAGCCGCGACGACGTCCGCATCGGCCTCGACAAGATGTGCCGCTATTTCGAGCTGCACGAGCCGAGCCATCCCGCGCCGCTGCTGCTGCGGCGCGCCCAGCGGCTGCTCGCGCTCGACTTCTACGAAATCATCCGCGATCTCGCGCCGGAGAGCCTGCCGAAGCTGGACCTGCTGAGCGGCGAACGGAGCGAATGAACCGAACGAAGGAAGCCGCCACGCGGGCGGCGGCAACGACTCGCGAAACCTGATCGAAGTGAAGGAGTGGACGATGACGGACAGAACCAAGGCAGCGGGCAGCGGACAGAAGTTCATCGCGCGCAATCGTGCGCCGCGCGTGCAGATCGAGTACGACGTCGAGACCTATGGCGCCGAACGAAAGGTGCAGCTGCCGTTCGTGATGGGCGTGATTTCGGACCTCGCCGGCAAGCGTGCCGAGCCGCTGCCGGATTTGCCGGAGCGCAAGTTTCTCGAGATCGACGTCGACAACTTCGACGAGCGGATGAAGTCGGTCGCGCCGCGCGTCGCGTTCCAGGTGCCGAATACGCTGACGGGCGAAGGGATGCTCAACGTCGACATGACGTTCGAGCAGATCGACGATTTCTCGCCGGCCGCGATCGCGCGCAACGTCGACGCGCTGCGCCGGTTGCTGGAGGCACGCACCGAGCTGTCGAACCTGCTGTCGTACATGGACGGCAAGCACGGCGCCGAACAGCTGATCGAGCGCGCGATCAACGATCCCGACCTGCTGAAGACGCTCGTGCGCGAACCGCGCGAACCCGCGCAGGGCGGTGACGCGACCCAACCGGAGGCCCGCGATGAATGATCCCGTCCAGTCCCGCGCCGACACGCGCCAGGCCGCTCAGCCCGCCGTCGTGCACGACGAGTTCGCGGCGCTGCTGCAGAAGGAATTCAAGCCGAAGACGGCCGAGGCGCGCGAGTCGGTCGAGCGCGCGGTGCGCACGCTCGCGCAGCAGGCGCTCGAACATACGGTCGGCATGACGACCGACGCGTACGGCAGCGTGAAGCAGATCATCGCGGAGATCGACCGCAAGCTGTCCGAGCAGATCAACCAGATCCTGCATCACACCGAGTTCCAGACGCTCGAAGGCGCATGGCGCGGGCTGCATTACCTCGTCACGCACACCGAGACCGACGAGTTGCTGAAGATCAAGGCGCTGCCGGCGTCGCGCACCGAGGTCGCGCGGATGCTGAAGCGCTACAAGGGCGTCGCGTGGGACCAGAGCCCGCTGTTCCGCAAGATCTACGAGGAGGAATACGGTCAGTTCGGCGGCGAGCCGTTCGGCTGCCTGGTCGGCGACTTTCATTTCAATCACAGCCCGCCGGACGTCGAAATGCTCGGCGAACTGTCGAAGATCGCGGCCGCCGCGCATGCACCGTTCATCGCCGGCGCGTCGCCCGAGCTGATGCAGATGGATTCGTGGCAGGAGCTGTCGAACCCGCGCGACCTGACGAAGATCTTCCAGAACACCGAATACGCGGCGTGGCGCAGCCTGCGGCAGTCGGAGGACTCGCGCTACGTCGGCCTCGCGATGCCGCGCTTTCTCGCGCGGCTGCCCTACGGCGCGCGCACCAATCCGGTCGACGAGTTCGACTTCGAGGAAGACACCAACGCCGCGAACCACGACCGCTACACGTGGGCGAACTCGGCGTACGCGATGGCGGCGAACATCAACCGCTCGTTCAAGCAGTACGGCTGGTGCTCGTCGATCCGCGGCGTCGAATCGGGCGGGGCCGTCGAAGGGCTGCCGAGCCACACGTTCCCGACCGACGACGGCGGCATCGACCAGAAATGCCCGACCGAGATCGCGATCAGCGACCGCCGCGAAGCCGAACTCGCGAAGAACGGTTTCATGCCGTTCGTGCACCGGAAGAACTCCGATTTCGCGGCATTCATCGGCGCGCAGTCGCTGTATCAGCCGGCCGAGTACCACGACCCCGACGCAACCGCGAATGCGCGGCTGTCCGGCCGCCTGCCGTACCTGTTCGCGTGCTGCCGCTTCGCCCATTACCTGAAGTGCATCGTGCGCGACAAGATCGGCTCGTTCCGCGAACGCGACGACATGGAGCGCTGGCTGAACGACTGGATCATGAACTACGTCGACGGCGACCCCGTGAACTCGTCGCAGGAAACCAAGGCGCGCAAGCCGCTCGCGGCCGCGCAGGTGGTCGTCGACGAGGTCGAGGACAACCCCGGCTACTACACGTCGAAATTCTTCCTGCGGCCGCACTACCAGCTCGAAGGGCTCACCGTGTCGTTGCGGCTCATCTCGCGGCTGCCGACCGCGAAGGCGGCGAACGAGTGAGCGGCGCGGCAGGCAACGATCGGCATTCAACACGGCATTCATCCTGACATCGCACTGAAACGGAGACGGTTATGGGCGTGGCAATGTTTATGAAGGTGGACGGCGTGACCGGCGAATCGGCGGACGCGCAGCACAAGGGCTGGACCGACATCCAGTCGTTCACATGGGGCGCGAGCCAGCCGGGCGCGATGGCGAGCGGCAGCGGCGGCAACGCGGGAAAGGCGAGCTTCAACGATCTCGTCGTCGCCGCGTACATGGACAAGGGCGCGCCCGCGATCATCAAGAACTGCGCGAACGGCAAGCATCTTTCATCGGTCGAGATTTCCGCGTGCAAGACGGGCGGCACCCAGGTCGAGTTCATGCGCGTGACGCTGCAGGAGGTGCTCGTCACCTCTGCGCAGGTCGCTGGCATCGATCCGGGCGACGTCGCCGACCGGCTGATGATGCATTACGGCTTCCAGGCCGCGAAGGTGAAGAAGCAGTACTGGCAGCAGAACGACAACGGCGGCAAGGGCGCCGAGGTGACAGTCGGCTGGAACATCAAGGAAAACACCGAGATGTAACGGCGCGGAGACGACCATGGACGACCCGCGAACCCGCAACGGCCGGGATGGCAACCTGCGCGACCGGCTGCAGCCGGCGTTGCTCGACCGGCTCACCGACGACGCACCGCAACGCGCCGCCGAAGCGCCCGGCGCGTTATGGATCGGCACCGAACGCCTGCGTGCGGCCGTGCTGCGCGATCTCGCGTGGCTGCTCAACACGCGCAACGCCGAGGACGGCTTCGTCGACTGGTCGGCGTTCGCGCACGCGCAGGCGTCGGTGCTCAACTACGGCATGCGGCCGCTCGTCGGCAAGCCGATGTCGGGCGTCGAGCGGATGTCGGTCGAGGCGTCGATCCGCGACGCGATCGTCCGATTCGAGCCGCGCATCGCGCCCGACAGCATCGATGTCCGCAGCGTGATCGACGCGCCCGGCGGCCGCGCCGGCGAGCGGCGTCACAACGTGCTGCTGTTCGAGATCCGCGGCACGCTGTGGTCGATCCCGCATCCGCTCGAATTCGTGCTGCGTTCCGGCCTCGATCTCGAGACGGGCGCGATGTCGCTGCAATCCGTGACGGGAGCCTGACGCGATGGATACGCGCCTGCTCGACTACTACAACCGCGAACTCGCGTACCTGCGCGAACTCGGCGGCGAATTCGCGCAGCAGTTCCCGAAAGTTGCCGCGCGGCTGCGGCTCAATGAGTCGGGGCCGCCCGACCCGTACGTCGAGCGGCTGCTCGAAGGCTTCAGTTTCCTCACCGCGCGCGTCCAGCTGAAGATGGACGCCGAGTTCCCGCGCTTCACGCACGCGCTGCTCGATGCCGTGTATCCCGGCTATATCGCGCCGCTACCGTCGATGGCGATCGTGCGGTTCGCGCCGCTGCTGAACGAAGGCAGCCTCGCACAGGGTTGGCACCTGCCGGCCGGCACCGCGCTGCGCGCGCGGCCGACCGCGTCAGAGCAGACCGCGTGCGAATTCCGCACCGCCCACGACCTGACGCTGTGGCCGCTCGAACTGATCGACGCAACCGTCACCGGCGCGCCGTCCTGGCTGCCGCGCGGCGCCGTCGCCGCCCGCCAGGACGTGCGTGGCGCGCTACGCATCAGGCTGAAGGCGCGCGGCGGCGCCAAGCTCTCGCAGTTGCCGCTCGATCGGCTCACCTTCCATCTCGCAGGCCCTGAGCGCGACGCGCTGCATCTGCTCGAACTGATCGCCGCACATGCGCTCCGCGTCGTTTGCCACGACCCGGGGCAGCCGCCGCGCTGGCTGCATCCGCTCGACGCCGACGCGATCGTCCATGAAGGCTTCGATCCCGCGCAGGCGATCCTGCCCGACGACGGCCGCAGCTTCCACGGTTACCGGCTGCTGCGCGAGTATTTCGCGTTTCCCGCGCGCTTTCTGTTCTTCAGCATCGGCGGGCTGCGCGCCGCGCTCGCGCGTGCGACCGGCGACGAGTGCGAGCTGACCGTGCTGTTCGACCGGCACGACGCGACGCTCGAAGCGGCCGTCGACGCGCGCCACCTCGCGCTGAACTGCACGCCGGCCGTGAATCTGTTCGCACGCCGCGCCGACCGCATTCCGCTGCAACCGGGCGCGCGCGAGCACCATGTCGTCGTCGATCGCAGCCGGCCGCTCGACTACGAGGTCTATGCGGTGCAGCGGCTCGCGAGCGAACAGCGCGACGACGGTCAGTCGCGCGAATTCCGGCCGTTTCACGCGTCGTTCTCCGGCGACGACGGCAACTACGGCGCGTACTACACGGTGCGGCGCGAGCCGCGGCTGGTGTCCGCGCAGGCACGCTCGAACGGCACGCGCACCGGTTACGTGGGCAGCGAGACCTACGTGTCGCTCGTCGACAGCCAGTGCGCCCCGTACGACGAGACGATGCGCTACCTCGCAGCCGACACGCTGTGCACGAACCGCGATCTCGTGCTGCTGCAGGCACCGGGCGACGCGAACACGTTCACGCTGCGCGTGTCGGCCCCGGTCGAGCGCATCGTCGCCATCCGTGGCCCGTCGCGGCCGCGTCCGCCGATCGCCGATGCACAAACCGCGTGGCGGCTGATCCGACATCTCGGGCTGGCGCGCCACACGCTGACCGATCTCGACGACGAAGAGGGCGCGCATGCGCTGCGCGAACTGCTCGGCCTGCATGCCGACCCGGCCGACACCGCGATGCGCCGGCAGATCGACGGCGTGCAGCGCGTCGCGTTCTCGCCCGTGTTCCGCCGGCTGCCGGCATCCGGGCCGTTGATGTTCGGGCGCGGCGTGCAGGTCGACGTGACCGTCGACGACCATGCGTTTTCCGGCGACAGTCCGTTCCTGCTCGGCTCGGTGCTCGAACAGTTCTTCGCGCGCCACGTGTCGATCAACGCGTTCGCCGAATGCGTGCTGACCAGCGCGCAACGCGGCACGCTCGCGCGCTGGCCGGCGCGTATCGGCAGGCGGCCGGCGATATGAAACGCGAACCGTCATCCGGCATTCAGCCGGCCGCCGCCGACGCGCGCCGCGACGCGTGGTGGGCACGGCTGCGTGCCGCGCCGCACGGCTACGACCTGTTCCAGGCGCTGCGCTGGCTCGATGCGCTGGCGCCCGGACGCCCGCCGCTCGGGCGCGCCACCCGGCCGCGCGACGAACCGGTGCGGCTCGGGCAGCAGCCGTCGCTCGCGTTCGCCGCGTCGATGCTGGCCGGCATCCACGACGACGACGGCGCCATGCCGCCGCGCATCGCGATCCACGGTTTCGGACTGTTCGGCCCGAACGGGCCGCTGCCGACGCACCTGACCGAATACGCACACGAACGCGCGGCGCAGCACGACGACCCGACGTTTGCCGCATTCGCCGATCTGTTCCATCACCGGCTGATCCTGCTGTTCTACCGCGCGTGGGCCGACGCACAGCCGACGGTGAGCCTCGATCGGCCCGGGCGCGCACGGTTCGACGGCTATATCGCGAGCCTGATCGGGCGCGTCGCGCATGGCGACACGCCGGCCGCGCCTGCCGACGCCGACACGCTCGCGCCGCATGCGCGCTATTTCCACGCGGGCCATCTCGTGCGGCACACGCGCAACCCGGAAGGGCTCGTGCAGATCCTGCGCCGGCATTTCGGCGTCGACGCGCGCATCGTCGAGCACGTGCCGCAGTGGGTCGCGATCGAGCACTCGCAGCGCTGCACGATCCATGCGACGCGGCCGACGTTGCGCGTCGGCGCCGTCGCGCTTGGCATCGCGGTGCGCGACGCGCAGTCGCGTTTCCGGATCGTGCTCGGCCCGCTGACGCTCGATGCGTATCGCCGCTTCCTGCCGGGCGGCCCACACGCGCGGCAGCTCGCGCAATGGGTGCGCGAGTACGTCGGCATCGAATTCGACTGGGACGTGCAGCTGGAACTGGCGGCCGACGCAGTGCCGGCGATCGCGCTCGGCGCGCCGCAGGGCATCGGCCGCACCGCGTGGCTCGGGCAGCGGCTCGAACCGGGCCCGGCGCGCGACCTCGTCGTCCGCTACGACGTGCGGCGCGGCGGCACGCCCCTTCATCGCGAAACCGCCTAACCGGGAACCGTCATGTCCGATATCGGCCGCGTCAACCTGTTCGGAAAACTGAATCCGTTCCTCTACGAGACGCTCGAGCAGGCGACCGGGTTCTGCCGGCTGCGCGGCAATCCGTACGTCGAACTCGCGCACTGGTTCAAGCAGATGCTGCAGCGGCCCGACGGCGACCTGCAGCGCGTGTTGCGCCGCTTCGAGATCGACGAGGCCGCAATCGATCGCGGCCTCGTCGCCGCGCTCGACAAGTTGCCGCGCGGCGCGGGATCGGTGTCGGACCTGTCGGTGCATATCGACGACGCGGTCGAGCGCGCGTGGGTCTATGCGACGCTGAAGTACGACGCGACGCGCATTCGCGGCGCGGTGCTGCTGCTCGCGATCCTGAAGACGCCGCAGTTGCGCAACGTGCTGGTGGCGATCACGCGCGAATTCGAGCGCATCGTGCCCGACGTGCTCGCTGACGCGCTCGAATCGATCGTCGAAGGCTCGCCGGAAGCGCCACCGGCCGGGCAGGCTGTGCCGGGCGGCGACACGGCGATGCGCGGCGCGACCACCTCTACCGAAGGCTCGGCACTCGCACGCTTCGCCGTCGACCTGACCGCCCGTGCGCGGGCCGGCGAGATCGACCCCGTCGTCGGCCGCGACGCCGAGATCCGCCAGATCGTCGACATCCTTCTGCGGCGCCGGCAGAACAACCCGTTGCTGGTCGGCGAGGCCGGCGTCGGCAAGACTGCCGTCGCGGAAGGTTTCGCGCTGCGGATCGCCGCCGGCGACGTACCGCCGTCACTGCGCGACGTCGCGCTGTATCTGCTCGACATCGGCCTGCTGCAGGCCGGCGCGAGCGTGAAGGGCGAGTTCGAGAGCCGCTTGCGCGGCGTGATCGACGAAGCGATGTCGTCCGAGCGGCCGGCGATCCTGTTCATCGACGAAGTGCATACGCTCGTCGGCGCGGGCGGGGCGGCCGGCACCGGCGACGCCGCGAACCTGCTGAAACCGGCGCTCGCGCGCGGCTTGCTGCGCACGATCGGCGCGACCACGTGGTCCGAGTACAAGCAGTACGTCGAGAAGGATCCCGCGCTGACGCGGCGCTTCCAGCTCGTCCACGTGCACGAACCGGAAGAAGCGGCCGCGCTGACCATGCTGCGCGGCCTGGCCGCGAAGCTCGAGGCCCATCACCGCGTACTCGTGCTCGACGACGCGCTTCAGGCCGCCGTCACGCTGTCGCACCGGTACGTTCCCGCCCGCCAGTTGCCGGACAAGGCGATCAGTCTGCTCGATACGGCATGCGCGCGCGTCGCTGTCAGCCAGCACGCGGTGCCCGCGCCGATCGAGGACGCGCGCCACCGCATCGACGGCCTGCGCGTCGAGCAGGAGCGGATCGGGCGCGAGTGCGCGCTCGGCACTGGCGATATCGCGCGGCGCGACGCGATCGGCACCGAGATTTCGGCGGCACGGGCGGAACTCGACCGCCTCGACACTCGCTGGCAAACCGAACGCGACGCGTTGGCGGCAATCGTCGAATCGCGCGCCTTGTTGCTCGACGATGATCCGTCGCACACGCTCGATGCAGACGACCGTGCCGCCGCGCAGGCGCGCCTCGCCGCCGCCCAGCAGGCGCTGGCCGACCTGCAGGGCGATGCGCCGCTCGTGCTGCCCGCGGTCGACACGCACGCGGTGGCGGCCGTCGTCGCCGACTGGACCGGCATTCCGCTTGGCCGGATGGTGCGCGACGAGACGCAGGCCGTGCTGAAGCTCGCCGATACGCTCGGCGAACGCGTCGTGGGGCAGCGGCATGTGGTCGAACTGATCGCCGAGCGGATCCAGACCGCACGCGCGAAGCTCGACGATCCGACCAAGCCGCATGGCGTGTTCCTGCTGTGCGGCCCGTCCGGCGTCGGCAAGACCGAAACCGCGCTTGCGCTCGCCGACACGCTGTACGGCGGTGAGCACAACGCAATCACGATCAACATGAGCGAGTTCCAGGAGGCGCACACCGTGTCGACGCTGAAAGGCGCGCCGCCCGGCTATGTCGGCTACGGGCAGGGCGGGGTGCTGACCGAGGCCGTGCGCCGCCGGCCGTACAGCGTCGTGCTGCTCGACGAGATCGAGAAGGCGCACCGCGACGTGCACGAGATTTTCTTCCAGGTGTTCGACAAGGGCTGGATGGAGGACGGTGAAGGGCGCGACATCGATTTCCGCCATACCGTGATCTTGCTGACGTCGAATGTCGGCGCCGATCGCGTGATGGAGCTATGCCGCGACCCCGAGTGCCTGCCCGACACGCACACGCTCGCCGATGCACTGCGCGCGCCGCTGCTCGACGTGTTTCCGGCCGCGCTGCTCGGCCGGCTCACCGTCGTGCCGTATTACCCGCTGACCGACGCGACGCTCGCCCGGATCGTCGCGCTGCAGTTGCGGCGTGTCGAGAAGCGAATCGACGCGCATCACGGCATCCGGCTGCACTGTACCGACGCGGCGACCGCGCTGATCGTCGAACGCTGCCGGACCATCGAATCCGGCGGCCGTATGGTCGACGCGATCCTCACGCATACCGTGATGCCACGCATCAGCCGCGCGATCCTGCAGGCCACGCTCGAAGGGCGCGCGCTGGCGTCGATCGAGGTGAGCGCGGCCGACGGCGAATTCGCTTACCGGTTCGACGAGGAGGAAACGACTTGAATCGCGTATTCACACTCGACAGCCCGCATGGCGACGACCTCAAGTTCCATACGCTCGACGGTAGCGACGAACTCGGCCGGCTGTTCGAATTCCGGATCGAGGCGCTCGCCGACAGCCACAGCCTGTCGCTGAAGGACATGCTAGGCAAGCCCGTGACGGTGCGGATCGAACAGCAGGACCAGTCGACGCGTTATCTGAACGGAATCGTTGCGCGCGCAACACTCGCCGGTCGGCGTGCCGCGCGGTACTACGGCTATGACCTGATCGTGCGCCCATGGTTGTGGCTCGCGACGCGCCGTTCCGACTGCCGGATCTTCCAGAACAAGACCGTGCCCGAGATCGTGCAGGAAGTGCTGTCGATATACGGCTTTCCGATCGAGAACCACCTCGCGGAAACGTACGTTCCGCGCGAGTACTGCGTGCAATACAACGAGACCGATGCCGCGTTCGTGTCGCGGCTGATGGAGTTCGAGGGCATCTATTACTGGTTCCGCCATGCGGAGGACTCGCATACGCTGATGCTCGGCGACGCGATGTCGTCGCATACCGCGCTGCCCGGCTACGAGACGATTCCGTACATCGCGCGCGACCGCACCGCGATCGCCGACGAGGAGCATATCGACGGCTGGCTGCCCGCGCAGGAGGTGAGCGTCGGCAAGCATCAGACCACCGACTACGATTACACGAAGCCGCGGGCCGACCTTTCGTCGCAGAAAGTCGATCCGCGTGGTCATGATCACGACAGCTTCGCGTCGTTTGAGTGGCCGGGCGGTTATCGCGACGATGCGCCCGGCGCGCATTACAGCCGCGTGAGGCTCGAGGAGCAGCAGGCTGAGCATGAGCGGGCGAGTGCGGATACCGACGTGCGCGGTGCTGCGCCGGGTTACCTGTTCACGCTCGCGCATTGTCCGCGTGCGGACCAGAACCGTGAGTATTTGATCGTGCGGTGCCAGTACCGGTTTCAGGAGAACGCCTATGCGAGCGACCAGGGCGCGGAGGCTGTGGTGCACCAGACGATGATGCTCGTTCAGCCGTCAAGCCTGCCTTACCGGTCACCGCGCGATACGCCGAGGCCGCGTACCAATGGGCCGCAGACGGCGACCGTCGTCGGGCCGCCGGGGGAGGAAATCTGGACCGATCAGTATGGGCGCGTGAAGTTGCAGTTTCGCTGGGATCGGTATGGGCAGAGCAATCAGGATTCGTCGTGCTGGGTGCGGGTGTCGAGTCCTTGGGCCGGTGGTGGATTCGGGGGCGTGCAGATTCCGCGGGTGGGTGATGAAGTCGTCGTCGACTTCCTGAACGGCGATCCGGATGAGCCGATCGTCACCGGACGGGTTTTCAACGGCGAGAAGATGCCGCCGTGGGGGCTGCCGGGGAGTGCGACGCAGAGCGGATTGCTGTCACGGTCGTCGCCAGGCGGGACGACCGACCACGCCAATGCGTTCCGGTTTGAGGACAAGAAGGGCGCCGAGCAGCTGTGGATGCACGCGGAAAGGAATTTCGATGCGGAGACGGAGGCCGATCACACGTTGTCGGTCGGGAACAACCATACGCATACGGTCGGGAACGACGAGACGATGCAGGTGAAGAACAACCGGCAGCGGAGTGTGGGGCAGAACGAGACGGTCAATATCGGGCAGAACCGGGTTGCGCAGATTGGCGTGGATGAAACGCATGGGGTGGGCGGAAACCGGACGCGAACGGTCGGGAAGAACGAGACCGTGACGATCGCGTCGGATCGTGCCGCGACGATCGGCGGCAGCCACACGGAAACGGTCACGCATGGCAAAACCGAAACGATCGGCGAAGCCAAGACACTGAACGTCGGGCAGATGTACCAGACGACGTCGCAGGACATGAAGACGCTGGTTGCATCGGCGCATACCGAAGAAATCGGTACACGAACGTCGACGATCGCCAAAGCCCATACGCACACGGTCGGCGGAGAACACACCGTCAACGTCGGGGCGAACCATACGACGAACGTACAGCATCAGGTGACCGTCAACGCCGGCGATCGGCTTTCGCTCGTCTGCGGGAATTCGAGCATCGTGATGAAGAGCGACGGCACGATCACGATCCAGGGTGTCAATGTCACATCGACCGGCACGAACAGCCACAGCGTGAACGGCAAGACGGTGACGTCGTCGGCGACCGCCGAGCACACGGTCGAAGGCGCCGTCCTGAAACTGAATCCGTGACGGAGGCTCGCACGAATGCAGAACTGGCAGCCAACCAATCCGATAGAGCGCAGGTTCATGAATGCGCATTCGGACTGGATGAGTTTCGCGAAAGAGCAGGATGCGCGATTGATGATCTGGCAGACCGACGAGACGGATGCGGAACTCGTGCGGCTGTATTTCCAGATTCAGGACGAGACATCGTGTGCGGTCAGGACGATGCGCGCGTCGTTCGTCAATGAAGCGGGTTATGCCAAGGCATTGACGGATGAACTCATCGCGTTCTACGACAGCCGGCGAGAGGGGTCCGCTGCGCAGGGCGTACGGGCGGACTGGCAGCCGCCGTATGACGACGGCAAGAATCCCGTGCTGTTTCTGTTCGCGGTTACCGACAGCCTGATGCAGCACCATCCGGATGTTTTTCCGGCGATGGTGTTCGTGATGGAGCCGGCGAAAGTGCGGGATAACGTGGCATGGGTGCGGTGGATGGACGATTTGCTGTCGATCATCGCGGTCGCGCCGCAGCTCGCCGAGCGCGTGCGCTTCGTCGTGCCGCGTATCGATATCGCGCCGTTTGCTGCGTTGATGCAACGGCATCGCGCCGCGGTGTGCGTCGTGCACGGCAAGTATTCGATGGCGAGCGTGCCGCGTGAACTGCTGGCGGAATCGGGCGAGCGCGGGCCGAGCGGGGAGTTTCGACGGCATTTCGTGATGCTGACCGAGATGATCGAAGGCAACAATCCCGCTCGGCTGGAGGAACTGCGTGCGGCGGCGCTGAAGGTCGCGGAGCACGAGCAGTGGTTCGATCAGTGCGTGGTCGTGCATCTGATCGCGGGGGCCGCGTATCTGAAATGGCGTGATCGGGAGAAGGCGATCGATGCGTATCGGCGCGCGGCCAGCAGCGGTACGCGGGCGGTTGAAGCCGGGCATCCGGCAGGGCACAAGCTCGTGGCGAACGGGTTGTTCGGCGAGGCGAGCGTGCATTTGACGCACAAGGATTATGCGCACTCGGCTTATTGCTACGAGCGTGCGGCTGCGTCGACCACGGCGGCGAAGGACGGGTTGATGACGGTTGAGGCGTGGCGGATGAGCGCCGTGTGCTGGGAGCGGGCAGGCGAGCGCGAGCATGCGCTGGAGGCCGGGTTCAATGCGCTCGATGCAGGGTTGATGATTGACGAGCCGATGCGGGTGAACAGCAATCTGCCGATGGTGGTCGAGTGGATGGTGTTGCAGTTGGGGGCTCATGACCGGCGACGTAACGCGCTCAGCGAAAAAGTCGCGGCGTTGCGTGGCGGGCGTTGAGCGGGGGCCGACAACGTGGCACTTCTAGCTGTTAAGCATCTCGATCCCGTGGTTGGCGTAGACGTTCATTCTGTACTGGTCACGCCCGGTACGCCGCCGGTGTTCCTGCCGCATCCTCATGTCGGGTTCATGCTCGACAAGCGCGAGTACATCCAGGCCGCAAAGGCCGTGGTCGGCTGCATTGCAACGATGATCGCACAGGAGAAGCTGACTCAATACATCGAAGATCATCCCGAAGACGTGAAGAAGCTGGAACACCTCGCCGAAGAAGCGAACCGGCAGGTCAATGAATTGATGGGCGGCGGCAAGTTGCCTGACACCGTCGTGGAGGCGATGAAGCTCGCGAACGAGGCCAACAAGATCAAGAGCCGCATCAACGACGATCTTGGCTCGAACGTCGGGGCAGGGGGCAGCAGCGGCAGGCCGATTTTCGTGAACGGGATGATGCGTGCCACGGCAGGGACGCATGCGTATCACGTTCCGGGGTTGCATTTTCCGCTTGGCGAATCGTTTGCACCGCCGCCTGAAGATGTTGAACCGTCGAACGACGGGGAATCGTTCATGGGCAGCAAGACGGTACTCGCCAACAACGATCCGATGTCGTACATGGCGCTGGAGGCGTTGAGTTGCTGGTCGATCGGGATGGAGCCGCCTCCACATAACAGCGCGCATACCGATCGGACTTATCCGTCGATGCCGAGTTCGGTGATGTTGCCGATCCCGGCAGGGCGGCCGGTGTTGGTGGGCGGGCCGCCGATCATGAACATGGCTGCGGCGGCGAAGGGGTTGTTCAAGGCCTTTCGCGGAAGCAAGTGGGCGAAGGCGCTGGCGGACAAGCTGAATCTGAAGTCGGGGTTCTTGCGATGCAATGTGCTGAAAGCGGAGCCCGTCGATGCTACGACGGGGGAGGTTGTCGTTCAGCAAAGAGATTTCACCGTACCGGGACGATTGCCGTTTGTCTGGGAGCGACACTACGCCAGTAACTCGCGATATGACGGTGTAGTTGGCACCGGATGGCAAACGCCAGCTGATATCCGGCTGGAGCTCGTCATACACGATGGCATGGCAGGCGCCGTAGCACGCCTACTGGATCACGCAACCGCGTTCGATACCCTGCCTCCAGATAACCGTAACGGCTGGCCGTCTCGAGTGTTCGATTGGCAATACGGCTATGCCCTGTATTGGCAGGGTGGCGCGCTGGTCCTGCGACTCGACACTGGGATCGAATACACGTTCTCGTTACCGCCGGATTGGCGCCAAAGGCTCCCTGCGCTCAGAGGAGACGCAACGCTAAAACTGCTGGTCGATCGCATGGCCGACCCGAGTGGTAACGCGTGGGTCTTCGAGCGGGATGCGCGAGACTGCCTTGTCCGTATCACCGAATTGGCGCACGATGGCCCGACGAAGCGCACGATCGAATGCAGCCTCGCGGCCACTCGACACGGCGTGCCGCAAGTCGCAAACAGCATCACGCGTATTGCATCGCTAACATTGAGCGATGCCGGAAACCAGTCTCACCCTCTCGTCACATACGAGCACGACAGCGCCGGAAACCTTTGTGCAGCCGTCGATGCGATGGCTCAGCCGCATCGGTTCGTATACGCAAACGACCACCGCATCGTTAAACATACCAGCGCAAGGGGTGTCTCGTTTTACTACGCGTATCAAGAAGGCGAGGATGGCCTACCGTGTGTCAAGCGAGCCTGGGGCGACGACGGTCTATTCGATTACCGCTTTTCCTACAATTACGCGGCGAAGGAAACGACAATCACAGATTCGCGCGGAAACCGGTCGACCCTTCAACTGGACGAGCGACGAATACCTGTCGCCGAAATCGATCCACGTGGAGCGCTAACAAGCTATCGATACGATGCACAGGGGCGCACAAGTGCCCGGATCGATCCGGTCGGTCGCACTACTGCATGGCAATATGACCGGCACGGTAACCTTGTTTCCCAAATACTGCCGGACGGAAGCACGACTCATACTCGATACAACGAAGATCACCGTCCGGTTTGCATGACCTTCGGTGGCGGCCGTCAATGGCTCTATCAATGGGATTCGCGCGGGAACCTACTCACCCGCATTCATCCATCCGGAGCGATCTTCCGTCACTCATACGACAGGCGCGGACAACTCGTCGAACGCATTGGGCCACGCGGAGCAATTACGCGTTTTGACTACGACAGCGACGGTAACCTCTCAACACAGACCGATGCCCTCGGCCGATGTACGCGGTACCGACATGATCCCCGTGGCAATCTTGTTGAGGTAGTCGATACGCTTAACCAACATCATCTCTTTTCATACGACCGCAACGGCAACCTGATTCGAGTCACCGAACCAGGCGGGCGAGAAATCCATTGCCTGTACGATCCGGATGGAAATCTGATTCGCTACCGCGATCCGTCGGCCCAGGTGACAACAATGGAGTACACCGCTCTTGGGCAGGTCAGGAAACGCATCGCTGCAGACGGAACGGTGGTCGAATACCGATTCGATACCGAAGAACAACTAATCGGCATCGTGAACCAGCGAGGCGAACTGTACGCCCTCGAACGCAATGAATTGGGGCAAGTAACAAAAGAAACGGACTATTGGGGGCAAACCAGACATTATCGGTATGGCCCGTCTGGAGAACTGATTGAAAGCGTCGACCCAATGGGCAGGACTGTCGGATACCTTTACGACCGCCTGGGTCGCTTGACCGAGAAGCACACCACGGCCTCGGAACCAGGCAGGAACACACAAGTCGATCGCTTCGAATACGACCGGAACGGAGATCTCATCACCGCGAGCAATCCATCCTGCTCTGTATCCTTTCGCTACGACGATGATGGACGTGTCGTCGAAGAGCGGCAGGGTGGTGCATTTACGATTACGAGCGACTACGATATTGCGGGAAATCGAACCGAGCGAAAAACTCGGCTAGTCGCCGACAACCAGATTGTCGAGCATACGGTGCGCTATGAATATGACCTCTCGGATGCGCTAACTTCGATCGAGGTCGATGGTAATCCTCTGGTCGCGATCGAGCGGGACGAGTTTGGGCGTATCAGCGTCGAACAGCTTGGAGCGAACCTGCGGCGTGAGTTCGCATACGAGCCCGGCAGCCGAATTTCGTCACAGCGCACCTTGCTCGACACCAGTGCCCTGTTTGCAAGCCAATATACGTACGATCTGAATGGTGAACTGACGGATCGTCACGACGAACGCGGCACCGAACATTTTCAGTACGATCCGGTAGGACAAATCGTCACCCATACCAATCCGGCCGGCCGACTACGACGTTTCATATACGATCCGGTCGGCGACTTGCTACGTACCCGTGTAAGTGAGCGCCGATCCGCGGAACCCGTGACACGACCAAGCGCCTGGATCCGAGATGGTGAATTCGAAAACTGCTACTTCGCCTTCGACCGGGCCGGAAATCTGATTCGCAAACAGAGCACCGAACACGAGCTAGCGTTGCATTGGGACTCGACGGGGCAATTGACCGAAGCCGAGGAAACTCGATCAGTCAATGCCGCTTCGAAGCACCTGTCATCGCATGTTCTGGCTCGATACGACTACGATGCGCTTCGACGCCGCGTGCGGAAGCTCGTTACCGAGCGTGATGCCTCAGGCTCCAGCACGACACGCAGCAGTCACTTCTTTTGGGACGCAGCGACACTCGTGGCCGAATACGCGACAGAGAGAGGGGAGCAGGGCAACAGCAAACGCATTGCCACCCCCGGTGAGTCAAGCGAATCCCATCGCTGTTTCGCCTACGAATGGATTTACTACCCAACTACGTTCCGGCCACTCGCAGCGCTACATCAGAACTTCTCGACGGAACAACCAACTTTTCAATACGAAACCACGTATTTCTATCAAACCGATCCGAACGGAGCAGCCGTCCGGATGCACGATTCCAAAGGAAATGTCGCATGGGAAGCAAGCTATGGTCCAACCGGACATGCCGGCTTTTTCCATGGGCGGATCGCGCAACCGATCAGGCTGCAAGGGCAGTACTTCGACGATGAGTCCGGCCTGCACTACAACTGGCACCGCTATTTCGATCCGGACATCGGGCAATTCGTCAGTCAGGATCCCGTCGGCCTCTACGGAGGCACCCATCCGTATAAATTCGCCCCCAACATCTTCAGATGGGGAGACCCGTGGGGGCTCGTTTACGAGCAAACACAGATCACGTCGGGATCCGTGTTTCGAGGGGCGGGCTCCGGGCAGCCACTTTTTTCGCCGACCGCGGGCGATGTTGCCCACTACGCGCAACACGAAAACATGGCCGGTATCTCGACGAAACCCAAATACAATACCCAAGCTCAGAAATTCTTTGAGAAGAAGGAGGCCGACGTCTATGAGGTCGACGTGTCCAAACTTCGGAATCTGGAAGTCTGGGATGATGGCTCCAAAAAGGGCGTTCATGCGAGCATCATGCCGTCGAGCGAGTATCTCGAGCGCCGAAAGCTATCGATGCTGGATGTCTTGCAGGAGTGGGCGCGCAACAAGGAGGGGCACGAACTGACCAAGGAAATTTCCGCTGCCTCGACGTGCGTTGTGAAGAGAAGCGAGGAGGCCTGAGGCCTATGGACAGGAAAACCATGCTTGACGATGCGGCTCGTCGTGAAGTGCACGAATTCTTCCGAAAACTGATTATCGAAGCCGACGCTATCGCTTCGGACGCGATTGAGCGCCGATACGCCGACCGCTTGGTCTCCAGGAACCTCAACTATGGAACCGTGTTGGAGAACAGCGCCGTGTACGTTGCGAGCTATGGGTTCTTCAATTTCGTAGACGGGGAAACGGACAATATTGCACTCAACGTGATCGTCGATTTCACTTCGCCCACGAACACCTTCAAGGTGCTGATGAGCATCGAAACGCCCACGAAAATTTTTGATGGCGGCAACTTCTTCGGCGACAAATCCTTCGAGCTTTCGGAAATCACCGAATTCTTCGGTGGCATACCGGAGAAATTTCTGGAGATGCTCGATGCTTATCTGAATAAGTAGGCTAGGGAAATCTTCTGCGTCCGTTGCGATCGGCACGAGACGCTCCAGAGCTCGTGAGCGGAGTGCCTTATCAAATCTGTTTGTAGCCTCGATATGATTTTACATAACGTGAATTATCACCCAAACAGATTGTAGTGGCTAGATTGAAATGTCCGCTTTTGGCTACATAGAAATGTCCGCTTTCGCGCCGCGTAAGCTGTCCGGCCGCCGGGTGTCCGGCGCCGGAGGCTGCGATGGCTGCAACGGAGCGGATCACGATGACGATGCGCGAGCTGGACCGATTCAAGGTCATTCAGGACGTGGCGGACGGCAAGCTCAAGCCGTGGCGTGCAGCGGAACGGCTGGAATTGACGACCCGGCAGATTCGCCGGCTGGTCGCCCGACTTCGGGAACATGGCGCGGCGGGTTTGGTATCGGGACACCGATCGAAGCCCGGCAACCGTCGGCTGGACCCAGGAGCCGTCGACCGGGCGCTATCGATCATCCGTGATCTCTACGCCGATTTCGGACCGACACTGGCCTGCGAGAAGCTGTGGGAATGTCACGGCATTCGGCTGGCCAAGGAGATGGTCCGGAAGCTGATGACGGAGGCTGGCTTGTGGATTCCGCGCCGGCAGCGGCCGCCGAAGGTTTATCAGCCGCGAGCGCGCCGGGCGTGCCTGGGCGAACTGATCCAGATCGACGGCAGCGATCATCGGTGGTTCGAGGAACGGGCGCCGGCCTGCACGCTACTGGTGTACGTGGACGACGCGACGAGCCGGTTGATGATGCTGCACTTCACGCAGACCGAATCGACCTTCAGCTACTTCGAAGCGACGCGCGCGTACATCGAACGGCACGGCAAACCTGGGGCGTTCTACAGCGACAAGGCCAGCGTGTTCCGCAACGTGAAGCCAGGCAAGACCGGTAACCGTGTGACACCGTTCGGCCGCGCGATGTACGAGCTGAACATCGACACGTTCTGCGCGAACAGCAGCTCGGCCAAGGGGCGCGTCGAGCGAGCGCACCTGACGTTGCAGGATCGACTGGTCAAGGAGTTGAGATTGCGCGGGATCAACACGGTGGTCGACGCCAACGCTTACGCGCCCACCTTCATGGCCTCCTACAACGCGCGCTTCGCGAAGCCGCCGAAGAGCGAGTTCAATGCGCACCGGCCGCTGCGGGACGATGAGAGTCTGGACTTGGCGCTGACGTGGCGTGAACCGCGGCAAGTGACGAAGTCGCTGACGGTGCAGTACGATCGAGTGATGTACTTGTTGGAGGACACGCCGGAGAACCGGAAGCTGACCGACCGTCAGATTGAGGTGTGGGAGTACCCGGATGGGCGGATCGAGATTCGTGCTGATGGTCGAGCGTTGCCCTACAAGGAATATGACCGCCTGGCTGAAATCGATCAGGGCGCCATCGTCGAGCACAAGCGCTTGAGCCATGTGCTGCAGGTCGCGCAGGCCCTTCAGGCACAACGCGATAACAGCCGAATCGGTAAAGCGCCGTCACGCACACATCGCGGCGACTCGACCCGGACCAATCGAAACGAGGCCGAACCGGGCAGGAAGAAGCAACGGGAGATCACGCAGGCCGACGTCGAACATGTGATCGTGGACCTGGCTCGACGGAAGCAAGCCGCAAAGCTGCCAAACAAACCTGGCCGTCGGTCTGCAAAAACGGAGGAAACGAACGCAAGCGCCCTGCCCGTTCAGGCGCCGACCTTCGACACTGCGTAACGGTTAAAGCGAGGAAAGAGACGCAGCAAAACCGACCTTAAAACCGGACATCTCTAAATGGCTGGAAGGTGGACATCTGAATCCGGGTATGACACAGATTGTAGTAGCTAAGTTCAAATGTCCGCTTTTCGACCCATCGTAAGCTGACCGACCGCTGGCAATCCAGCGTCGGAGGCTGCGATGGCTGCAACGGAGCGGATCACGATGACGATGCGCGAGCTGGACCGATTCAAGGTCATTCAGGACGTGGCGGACGGCAAGCTCAAGCCGTGGCGTGCAGCGGAACGGCTGGAATTGACGACCCGGCAGATTCGCCGGCTGGTCGCCCGACTTCGGGAACATGGCGCGGCGGGTTTGGTATCGGGACACCGATCGAAGCCCGGCAACCGTCGGCTGGACCCAGGAGCCGTCGACCGGGCGCTATCGATCATCCGTGATCTCTACGCCGATTTCGGACCGACACTGGCCTGCGAGAAGCTGTGGGAATGTCACGGCATTCGGCTGGCCAAGGAGATGGTCCGGAAGCTGATGACGGAGGCTGGCTTGTGGATTCCGCGCCGGCAGCGGCCGCCGAAGGTCTACCAGCCGCGAGCACGCCGGGCCTGTCTAGGCGAGCTGATCCAGATCGACGGCAGCGACCATCGATGATTCGAGGAACGGACGCCGGCCTTAACGATTTCGACAGGCCCCAACACCTATCTCGTCGATCGCTTCAGCCGCATCGACAACGAAAAGCTGTCCGCACGGTGCACCGTCACGGAAAACTCAAATGCTTCACCGCTGGCATCCAGATAGCGGCGCGAAATCCTCAACACGGCTGCACCACGCTCAAGCCTCAGCCCCTTTCCTACGCGTTCATCCGTCAGGGTCGACGCGCGTACGTCCTGCTCGATCTCGGCGATCTGGCGGCCATAGTGCGATTCGATCAGGGCGCTGACCAGTTCCGTCGATTTGCGCACCATCTCGCCGACGTCCGTGTATGCCGGATCGATATAAATATCCGTCCAGGCCATCGGGGCGTCGGCCCGGCCCTCCTCCAGACGGATACTGGAGATTCGCAGTAAAGGCGTCCCGTCTGGACAGCCGATCTCTCGCGCCAGATCCCCTTTCACCTTGACCGTTCCCACCGATTGCACGTGGCGCGAATGCTCGACGCCGAACTGGACGAGATCGTCCACCGAGGCAAGCGTCGGCCGAAACCTGGCCTGAGGACTCGATGCCTCCACGCGCGTACCCACGTTCTTGCGGCGCGACACGAGTCCCTGGTCCTGCAATTCCTGCAGCACGGCGCGGATCGTGTACCGGCTCGCATTGAACTGCTCGCACAACTCGAATTCCGTGGGGAGCAGTGTGCCGACCGGGAAGCGCCCGCTGGCGATCCCGTCAAGAAGTTGCCTGGCGATCTCCGCCGCGTTGGTTTTGCTCATCTGGTTCGACAACATCACGTTCCATTCGAATTGGGTAAACCCGGATTTGCCAAACATGTTCGAACATATCTAATGCAACTTGTTCGAACATATTAGCCAACCCGACTTCCCATCACAAGGTAGCACCATGCCCCTCAACGCCATCCCCGCCGCCAGCACCGTCGTCGATTCTGCGCTCTTCCGAGATGCCTTTGGCACGAAGAAGATGCGCCAGATCTTCTCCGACGGTGCACTCGTGCAGCGCTACATCGACGTCGAAATCGCGCTGGCGAAGGCTGAGGCACGCGTCGGCACGATCCCGAACGAAGCCGCCGAGGTCATCGCGAGCGAATCGCGCATCGAGCGGATCGACTTCGACCATATGCGCGAGGAAACCGACATCGTCGGCTATCCGATCCTGCCGCTGGTGCACCAGCTTGTGACGATGTGCGGCGAAGCAGGCCGCTACGTGCACTGGGGGGCGACCACGCAGGACATCATGGACACCGCCGTCGCCCTCCAGGTGCGCGACGCGCTAGACAGCATCGACGCCGACATTCGCGAACTGCGCGGCATTCTCGCAGATTTGTCGACGAAGCACCGCAATACCCCGATGGCCGGCCGCACTCACCTGCAACAGGCGCTACCGGTAACCTTCGGCTACAAGACCGCGATCTGGCTGGCGATGTTCGACCGGCACCAGCAGCGTATCGCCGAACTGCGCCCCCGCGTGGCAGTGGTGGAATTCGCCGGCGCGGCCGGCACGCTGGCGTCGGTGGGCGAGAAAGGCTTTGCGATCCAGCAGGCGCTGGCCGAGGAGCTGGGCCTGGGCGTGCCGGCCACCACGTGGCACGTGGCGCGCGACGGCTTCGCCGAGGCGGTCAACCTGCTCGCGCTCGTCACCGGCTCGCTTGGCAAGATCGCACTCGACATCATGATCATGGCGTCGACCGAGTTCGCGGAAGTCTACGAGCCGTTCGTGAAGGGGCGCGGCGCCAGCAGCACGATGCCGCAGAAGCGCAACCCCATTTCCAGCGAGCTGATGCTGGCAGCCGCCAAGGCCGTGCGCCAGCACGCGGGGCTGATGGTCGATGCCATGGTGCAGGACTTCGAGCGCGCCACCGGCCCGTGGCACGCCGAGTGGATCGCCATTCCCGAGAGTTTCATCCTGACCTCGGGCGCGCTGCACCAGGCGAAATTCGCGCTGGGCGGGCTGATCGTCGACACCGCCCGCATGCGGCACAACCTCGATATCTCCAACGGCCTGATCGTGGCCGAGGCCGTGATGATGGGCATGGCACCGCATATCGGTCGGCAGCAGGCACACGACGTCGTGTACGACGCCTGCCGCACCGTGAACGAATCCGGCGGCACGCTGGCCGACGCGCTCGGCGCGCTGCCGGTCGTCACGCAGCATCTCGACCGGGCAGCCATCGAGCGCCTGTGCGACCCGGCCAACTATCTCGGCCTCGCCCCGCAGATGGTGGATCGCGCCATCGCAATCTCGAACAAGGTGGCCTGAACACAGGCCCCGGTGGAGGAAGACATCATGCAAGACCCGACCATCCAGAGCACCGCAGTTCCACCCACCGCGCCGCCGGCCGCCCCACGGCTGCCCTGGTATCGCAAGCTCGGCATGCAGGTGCTCGTTGCGCTGCTTCTCGGCATCGGCGTCGGCTTCGTGTTCCCGGCCTTCGCCACGAAGCTGAAGCTGCTGGGAGACATGTTCCTGTCGCTCATCAAGGTCGGCGTGGCGCCGCTCGTCTTCCTGACGATCGTGCACGGCATCGCGTCGGCGGGCGACGTGAAGAGCGCCGGGCGCGTGGGCTGGCGGTCGATCCTCTACTTCGAGGTCATTTCGACCGTCGCGCTGATGGTCGGCATGCTCGCCGGCAACCTGCTCGAGATCGGCAAGGGGATGGCCCACGTCACGACCGGCACCGTCACACCGGCGACGAAGGCCGTGGCGCCGCAGGGCTTCCTCGAATTCATGATGCACATCGTGCCCGACAACTTCGTCGGCGCATTCGCCAAGGGCGAACTCCTGCAGGTCGTGGTGCTGGCGGTCCTGGTCGGCATCGGGATCCTGGCCATTCCGGAGGCGCGCCGCGCGACGATCAACAACGGCCTCGACACCCTCTCCGACGTGCTGTTCTCCTTCATCAATCTCGTGATGAAGCTGGCGCCGATCGGGACCTTCGGCGCAGTGGCATTTTCGGTGGGTATCAACGGCGCGGCCGTACTGGTCGCACTGGCGCAATTCGTGTTGAGCTTCTATGCGGTGGTGGCGCTGTTCATCGCCGTCGTGCTCGGCATCGTGGCGAAGGTGGCGGGCTTCAGCCTGTGGCGCTTCCTGCGTTACATCAAGGACGAGATCCTGATCGTGCTCGGCACGGCCTCGTCGGAAAGCGCACTGCCGCGCCTGCTGATCAAGCTCCAGCGGCTGGGCTGCGCCAAGCAGACCGTCGGGCTGGTGCTGCCCACCGGCTACGCTTTCAACCTCGACGGCACGTCGATCTTCATGGCGATGGGCGTGATGTTCATTTCCCATGCGTACGGCGTGCCGCTGACGCCGGACCACCAGCTTGCCATCCTGGTGCTGATGCTGCTGACGTCGAAAGGCGCGGCCACGGTATCCGGCGGCTCGTTCGTGGTGTTTGCCGCAACGGTGACGTCGACCGGGGTGCTGCCGGTGGAAGGGCTGGCCGTGATCTTCGGCGTCTACCGCTTCCTGTCCATGGCCATCTCGACCTGCAACACCATCGGCAACAGCGTGGCGACCGTGGTCGTGGCGAAGTGGTCGGGCACGTTCGATGCCGAGACCGCAAAGCGCCACCTTTATCCCGAGCGCTATCCCGACCCGGCCGCGGCCGACACCGCGCTCGACGACGGCGTTCTGCCGGGCGGCGCTACCCATGCGGCCGATCCGTCTGCGTCCCGCACCCCGCTGCAGCGCACGACGGCTGCCTGAACTGAACAACCTTCGCTGGATTCAACATGACAACGTACCGCACCGAGAACGACGCGTTCGGCCCTGCCGAGATACCCGCCGACCGCTATTGGGGCGCCCAGACGCAGCGCGCGCTGGCCGTGTTCGCAGTCGGGGAGGAACGCTTCCCGGACTGCCTCGTCCATGCGTTCGGTCTGCACAAGATGGCCGCCGCCCACGCCAACATGCGTTGCGGTGTGCTTGCCGCGTCGCTCGGCGAAGCCATCATCGCGGCGGCGGCAGAACTGCGCGGCGGCCGATTCGATGAACACTTCCCCCTTTCCATCTGGCAGACCGGTTCGGGCACACAGACCAACATGAACGCCAACGAGGTGATCGCGAACCGCGCCAACGAACGGCTCGGGCAGCCTCTGGGCACCAAGTCGCCCGTCCACCCGAACGACCACGTGAACGCGTCGCAATCGTCAAACGACAGTTTTCCGTCGGTCATGCACATCACCGCTGTCATCGAACTGGAAGACCGACTGGTCCCGGCGCTCAGCCGGCTGCGCGACAGCCTGCACGAACGCGCCGGCGCCTTTGCCGACGTGCTGAAGATCGCCCGCACCCACCTGATGGACGCGGTCCCCACCACGCTCGGCCGCGCCTTCAACGGCTTCACAGCGCAGATCGACAACGCGCTGGCGCGTCTGAGCGGCACGATGCCCCGCCTGCTCGTCCTGCCGCAGGGTGGTACGGCGGCAGGAACCGGCCTCAATGCCCCGCCCGGCTTCGATCAGGCGTTCTGTGAGGAAGCGAGCCGCCTGAGCGGCCTGGCATTCCGTCCGAATCCTTGCAAAGTCGAGGGCATGGCTGCACACGACGCATTGCTCGAACTCTCCGGTGTGCTTAACGTGATCGCCGCGTCGCTCACCAAGATCGCCAATGACCTGCGCTGGATGGGTTCCGGTCCGAACGCCGGCCTTGGCGAATTGCTGCTGCCGGACGACGGGCTCACCTCCTCCATCATGCCCGGCAAACGCAATCCGACCATCGCCGAAGTCATGGTGCAGGCAGCCATGCAGGTGACAGGCAACCATGTGACGGCGACGATGGCCGCGGCGTCCGGCAGCTTTGAGTTGAATGTGGCAAAGCCGGTGCTGATCTATAACGTCCTGCAGTCGATCCGGCTGCTGGCGGACTGTGCCAACGTCGCGGCCACTCGCCTCATTCCCGGTCTCCGGCCAGCCACGGAACGACTCGCGCGCGATCTGCAGAGCCCCTTGCTCGCCGTAACCGCTCTGAATCCGGTGCTGGGATACGACAAAGCAGCCTCCATCACCCGCCATGCCACCGGACGCAGAATCGCGCCGCGCGAGGCAGCGATCGAGCTTGGCCTGCTGGACGGAGAGGCATTCGACAGGCTGGTGGATCTCCGGCGCATGGCGGGGAAGTGACGCCGAGTCGATAGCGGGCAAATCATCGGGGGATAGCGTCGGCCAGCTGGTCGGCCACAGCCATACCTGAGCGAACGGGTGCCGGTCGACGCCAGCGATTACGCCAGCCGGGCGCCTGGACGCGCGCGTACATCATCGCGAGCCCCGAACAGGCGCTGCAAGGGAGAAGCCCTTCGGCCGCGATCGGAAGCCTGCTCCCGGAGCCGGGCCTGCTGCCTGTCTATGCAACGCACGCGGCCCGCTGGGCGGAATTGCTGAGCCGCAACCAGTTGCCCGAGCGCACCGCCCATATCATCCGCTTTGCCGTGGAAGGTCTGTAGTTCGACGAGGTGTGCGGACTGCGTCCGCAGGACCCGGCGCAGCGCGCGGCATTCGTCGACTCGCTTCTTGCCATGACACGCCCGCTCGCCCCGAGCCAACAGGCGGGCTCCCGCGAACGCTCTCGGGAAGGACATTTATCGCCTTCGGAGGCGCCGTTCGTCGGTTGGTGATTCCACGCAACACGGAGTCCGCATGGAACGTCTCGCGACAAACCGATCTTTTGCACATCTCGCGAACGATGACCGCAACAGATTCCGGTGGACGGAAGTGCAACAGGCGATTTTCCGGGAAACCGATATTCCGCGAATAGCCTGCCTGTTCTACCCGTACAAATACAAGGAAAGCGGAGAAAGCGACCTACGCAACGCGGCGCCCCAAGTACCAGGATTCTTTCAAACAGATTGTAGTGGCTAGATTGAAATGTCCGCTTTGGGGGTGCGGCGGAATTCTTGGACTGGGTTATGTTGTCAGCCCGAGACGCTCCCGGTACTCAATCGGATCTTGCGCGAACGCCCACCTGAACCCGTTGACGTCGAAGCTGGCTGGTACCTTTCTACGCTGCAGCTTGGCCCTGTTCCAGGACCTCCGGGTGGGAATCGTGCGGCGTAACAATGCTTGACGTTCTGACTTGAGCGGGACGCCTAGAATGATTTGACCAAATCGTCATATGATCTAATAGCTGAATTCTGCACGTTTTCATGAGCATTGCGGCACAACCGTTCAACGATATGAGGACGGCAGATACCGAGCACCTACCTGCGGCGTCGGGCATCGGGGACCGTCGAAGCAGTACTGATGTCGAGCCGGCTACCGGCTAGCGTCGTCTACTCTGGAAGGTTTCGACAGCGGCCGCTCACCATTCCCGTGGCGTGGCTTGGTCACGAGAATCGGCTCGTCGCAAACCAGGACGGGCTACTTATACGGGCCGCCCGCGACCAGGCTGCACGGTGGCGCCTGAACCCACGATACCGTCCAGCAATGGCAATTGAAGCGGAAACCTGGTCGGTGCTGGAACGGTTGTACGAGTCTGCAGGCCTGTTCGCCTGGGAAGACGTGCTCGAAAATGCTCGACAGTGGGTGGCGGCACCGGCCGTTGCTGAAGCGTCGCTCCGGCGAGCTGTCGCGGCACTCGACGCTGTCGAGCCGATCGTTTTACCAGCGGAAGAAGCTGAGCAGTTGGCGTTGTACGACCCGGAAGCCGGGTGCTGGCACTTCGTGCGGCGCGGTGACATCGCGTGACACTAGGCGAAACAGCGGCTGGCGTCGTGGTTCGCCAGATATGAACAAAGAACAGAGAGGGCTGAAGTGAGCATCGGCGACACACTCAGTAGCTTCGCGTCGGGCGCGGTCGACTGGAATCGGCGCCCGGTCGCGTTGAATTTCGGGCGATTGCAAGGGACCTTGGGGCGTTTGCTTGCTCTCCAGCACGCAAACGTTAACGAGGGGCTGATGACCGGCATCAATGGGCATCTCACGTGCGTATCGACAAGACACGACCTACCGCCCAAGCTGTTCATCGGTGTGCCTATCTCATTAGGACTTGTGACCGACCGCGGCCAGCTGCAGACAATCAACGCGATTGTGCAGAACGTGCAGATCGGACAAAGCGACGGTGAATTGTGCGTTTACCAGCTGACCGTCTGCGATGCCTTATCTCTGATGGACAAACGGACAAACTCGCGCGTCTTCCGCAAGCAGAGTGTCGTTGACGTCCTCACGGTAATGTTCACCGAATGGCGCCAGCGTAGCCCCGCTCTCGCGCGTGCCTTCGAGTTCAATCTGTCATTTCTGAATCGCGAACGCTATCCGGCCCGAGAATTGACCCGCCAGGTCAACGAGTCGGATGCGGCGTTTGTGCGACGCTTGTTACGTCGCGAAGGGATTTCGATCTTCGTCAAGGCCGGGCGAGCAAACGGCAGCACGAGCGCCGAAGACGATACCCCTGTCCATACCCTGGTCTGCTGCGACAATCCCGATTCGTTGCAGGAGGCGCCAGCGGGAACGGTGCGCCTTCATCCACGCGATGCCGGTACCGAAGAGCGCGATACGGTCACCCTGTTCGCGCTGCACGCGCGCCTGGTGCCGGGCGCGGCCAGCCGCCCGTCATGGGACTACAAAAAGGCCCGTATCGATGAGTCGACCGTGGTCAGCGACGTCGACCAGGGCGACGCCGGCAACGATCTGGCGAAACTCTTGACCGACGTGGCGATCGATGTGCCGCATGCAGGCGACTCGTGGGACGATCACGATCGCCTTACTCGCTCGCGCATGCTGGCACACCAATTCGAAGCCGAACAGTACGACGGTGCGAGCGGCATTCGAGATCTCGCGGTCGGCACCTGGGTCACGCTGACGGGTGATCCCGAACTGGACATGCTATCGACCGACAAGCGGCAGTTCGTCATCACGTCGATTCGTCACGACGTCTCGAACAACCTGCCGAAGGGTCTTACCGAGCGCGTGCAACAGCTCTTCGCGGCGAGCAAGAACCTCGTATCGCCTTCGCCGGCCCAGTTCGCGCCCTCCTCTACCGAATCGGATACGCGTTACGAGAACACCTTCACGTGCGTGCGCCGCGGCGTCCCGATCACCCCCGCGTACGATCCGAAGATCGATCTCCCACCGGTCCATCTGCTAACGGGCGTCATCGTCACACGGGACGGCGAGGAGGTTGTGACCGATGAGCTCGGGCGGGTCTACGTGCGGATCCATGGCCTGGACCCCGCCGACCACTCGCACGCACAAGGTGCCGGCACGAACGACAACGCCGGAGACAGCGCCCCGATCCGCGTGGCGTCAAGTCTCGCGGGCACGCAGTTCGGGGCCTCGTTTCTTCCGCGCATCGGCATGGAAGTGTTGCTCGGCGCAATCGGAGGTGATCCCGACCGGTTGGTGATCATCGCGGTCCTGGGTAACGGATCGAATCCACCGGCGGCGTTCACACACACCGGTTCGTTGCCCGGCAACCGATATGTATCGGGCATCAAGACGAAGGAAATCAAGGGGCAGCGCTATAACCAGCTGCGGCTCGACGACACGCCGGGCCAGATTTCCAGCCAGTTGGCCAGCGAGCATGCGCATTCGCAACTGAATCTGGGTTACCTGACGCAACCACGACAAGACGGCCAAGGTACTGACCGCGGCGAAGGTGCAGAGCTGCGTACCGACGCGGCCGCCGCGCTGCGTGCAGCGCAAGGCATCTTGCTCACGACGTATGCCCGCTCACAGGCAAGTGGCGGCCAGCTTGATCGTGACGAGCTGCTGCAGTTGCTCGGCGAGTGCACGGAGTTGTTCAAGTCGCTGGGCGACTACGCAGGCGAACACGGTGGGCAAGCAACCGACACGACCGGCCAGCAGGCAGTCGCTGCGGCGTTCAAGGGTTGGACGCCCGCCGGCGGAACATCGAGTAGCGGAGCTGGAGCTGGTTCCACGAGCGGTTCGCAGGCGCTGATGGCTTTCGGTGCACAGGCCGGTTCCGTTGCGATCACCCCGAAAACCCACGTGACGTACGCGGGCGAGAACATCGATCAGGTCGCGCAGCAGCACGTTCAGTTGACCAGCGGCCAGCGCATCAACCTGCACGGCGGTCGCGGCGTCGCGATGTTCGCTCACAGCGATGGCGTATCGGCGATCGCGAACCAGGGCAAGGTAACGCTGCAAAGCCAGGCCGACGACACGCAGATCGATTCGGCGAAGAACATCCAATTCACGGCGGCCGACGGCAAGATCACTGGCATGGCGAACGACCAGGTGGTGTTCACGACGTCTGGCGGTGCCTACCTGAAACTGCACGGAAGCGACATCGAGCTCGGGTGCCCGGGCAAGTTCACGGTGAAGTCCGCCGGGCACTCATGGCAGGGGCCGGCCAGCATGAGCACGGACATGCCGAAGTTCGATCATGCGCCGCTCGGGCGCGTGCCGAAACTGGTGCGAGCCTCCGATGGGAATCCGATCGAAGGATATGTCGGTGAGGTCCACAAAGCCTCGGGCGAGATAGTGAACGGCCAGACGGACAGCGCGGGCACGATGGCGCCGATCGACCACAACCAGTTCGAACAGGTCGTCGTGAAGTTCTTCAAGAAAGACGCTTAACCGAGAGACAGGGTACGGGTCATGGCAACAACAAAACGCGCGCCAGCAGCCACAGCAAAGGGTACGGTGCTGCCGAACAAGAAGAAGGAACTCGTCGCGGTCAAACCGATGCCGCTGCCTGGTGTCGTGATTTTCGTGCACGGCGTCAACTCCGAGGGCGAGTGGTTCGGCCCGGCCGAAGAGGGTCTGTGCAAGGGATTGAACCGCCGCCTTGGGCGGCTCGACGATCAGATGATGTTCAAAGGACCGGAAGGTGGCCAACTCACCCCGGCCAAGTACGTCAAGTTCCTGACAAATGACGGCTTCGTCAATCCGAAGATGACGCCGCAAACCTACGTGCAACCCGACCCGTCGTGGTCACCGGTCATCCATTTCCGCTGGGGGCACAAGGCGAATAAAGAAGAACTGCAGGAATTTGGCGGCAACATTTTTCTGAACGAACAAAACTACTGGGGTGGCGGACCGTTTGCAAATGGGTGCACCACTCTTCCGGATTTGTGGAACGTCGGGGTCAACGATCGACTGTTCCTGTGGCTACAGGTCCAGGATTTGAACCCCGTTGATGCCCGCATGGTGTACTCAACGCCAAACCGTCAGTACGGGGTCATGGCTGCGCTGCGCCTCGCGAAACTGATCGAGTCGATCAGGAAGAAGCAAGCGGATTGTCCGATCACGGTGGTTTGTCATAGTCAAGGCAACATCGTCGGAATCACAGCCGCGTTTCTCGGCGACCAATTGCCGGATGTAAAGGATGGCGAGGGGAAATCCGGTCGGTGCGTCGCCGATGCCTATGTTTTGGCAAACGCGCCATACAGTCTGGTTGACAGCAACGTGCCCGATAACTGGACTCAACGCGGCGCAAAAGATTCAGAAGGTCGACGTGGCCGCGAGACATGGGGGGCTCGAGTGCGCACCCTGTCAAATTTCTTCGACATCATCCGGGCACGGTTCAGCCAAGAACCGACGCCAGAGGATATTGATCCGGAAATGTCCAATATGTGCACGTCGTCGAAAGGCAAACCGTACAAGGCAGCAGACGATCGACAGGCGCACGGTCTTCAGGTATGGGGTAAGACCTCCATGGGGCCGACAGGTTACGGAAACACGTATCGCACATATGGCCGCGTCACGCTCTACTGTTGCCCGCATGATCAAGTGATCTCGGCGACAACGGTGCAGGGGATCGGCTGGCGCGGCATGACCGAATACGAGATAGAAGTCACAGCCGGCGCTGATTGCTTCACTCAGCGGGTGTTCGCTTCGGGCTACCTTGTAGGCCAGAAGCCCGGAGGGTTTTACGATTACACGAAGAATGACTGGCGCTACCAGAAAGGAAAGACGAAAGGCTTCTGGTATCCCCCATCGCCCGAGGCAAAATTTTCGATCGTCAAGTCGTTGCTGAATCGAACGACGCTTCACGACATGTACGGGATCTGGCAGATGCGAGGCATCGGCTCGCTCGTCAACCTGGTACGGCCGGCGGTCAATGCGACTCCACCAGACTGGTGGGCGATTCCGATCGACGCCCCAAAGCTGGATCACCCGTTCACCCCAGTGGCAATGAAATTTGGAAGTCCGATCGCACCCGTCCAAGACGGCCCAGCAGCAACGAGCCTCTTTAATGAGGGCAATGACCCGGTCGCGGCCGCACGCGATAAAAGCAAGGCCCCTGCTGACAAAAAGGCAGGAGACGCGATCGACAACTACAAAGGCGCCGCACCGCTCGGGAACGAGGATAGCGAAGCGGATATGCGGTACGAAATGCATGCCGTCGTGCGTCAAACCGTCCGCCAACGTGAGCAAGGAAATGGCTCACTCATTGACGCGGATGGCAATGTGACCTCAGAGCAACCCGGCTTCAATGCTGACGGCAAGGCGAGGGAGTATTCGACGTCCACCGTGACAACCTATCTCGGTGCGACGGAGAAGAATAATCCGACGAACCATTCGACGATCATGACGAACGCGATGCACGCGGAGCACGCTCTCGCCTACGATGTCGCAATTGGTGTGTGTAAACTGACGCCCGAAGATTGGAAGGATTTGCGTATCGAGGCAGACTGGCGTTTTGTTAAGGGACTCGACAAGAGCAATCCGCACCAGAAGTATGCCGAATATTTCGTCTGGGGACGAATGAACGGACAATTCCTATCACGCTGGGTCAAGTCGGACTCCGAAGCGCACATGCCGAATAAGATCCAAGACGAGCGGAACGGTGGAATGTTCCTTGAGGTGGCGCATCCGCTATGACTGCTCTTCTCTCAACTCGACCGCGACGTCTTGGCGTCGCGCTCGCCATTCTGCTCTTGTCTGGCGCGGTAGCAGCGACGTGGACGTATTATGCTCAGCAGGCTGCGCCGCAGCCGCTTTCGGTTGAGGAATGGATGAAACGATTGATTGTCTTGCCGCTCCTGGTTGTGGTCGCCGTGTTGGCGCTCTGGGCGGGACTTCGGAAATCTGGCGGAGAAAAAGCCGCTTTGGCCACGGCTGGGGCAACTGCTAGCGTGGCTGTGGCAGCACCCCTGCCCAATCAACCGTTTCGGGCCCAGGTGGTCGGCCTTGCGTGGCTAAACCCGCTCCAACGTCGTGACTATCCGACCGAATGGCAGTTGCTCTGGACGATGGGCCTCGCCAAACCCAATGAGCACGACGACATGGTGAAAGAGGATCCGAAGAGCTTCACCAGTGTTCAACCAGTTGCAGGTGTAGCGTACGGTAACGACGGCCGTGAGACATTCGAGGGCTTCTACGAGAAATATGTTGATCAGCTTCTCGTTTTGTTCGGCGAGACTTACGTCACGAATCCGTCGTACTTCTACAACGTGCATTCGAAGGACCGGAAGAATTGGCGTGAACTCGCTGGCATGCATATTGAGTTCGCAATCCCGGAGAAGCGCCTCGACCCGGAAGAATCTCGAAAATTCCTGGTGAAAGACTTCACGTCCGCGTTCGAGATTGGAAACGCGGATGCACCTACACTTTGGAGTAAAGACATCCCACCCGAAGTCCATATCACGTCTGGCGGCCCGAACGCAGGCTTCACTTCGCTGAATCGCGCGCTCGACTACCTGCAAACGCATCCCGACCAGAGCGTTTGGGTAATGAACTGGGACGCGCCGAGCTTCCCGCCGAAGGACAACCAGATGAACGAGAACATGGTGCTGCTCGTTCTGACGGGGCCGGACTTTGCGACGGGGCGAGAACCGCTCGCATGGATCGGGCGAGCCTCGTTCGGCAACGTGAACGACTTCGAAAAGAAGTCCGGGACGACCCGTGCGGTACAAGCCTGGAAATCGACGATCGAGCAGGCCGCTCACAATGCAGGCGTGGCAACGGCTGATCTGCATTACGTGGTCCACGACGCCGGCAAGGGCAGCGACGCTGCGTCCGCTCGCCTTGGTGCGCTGTCGCAGACGTTGACCGAAGTGCTGCCAGAATACGACTACAAGAAGCAGACGTTCAACACGCCCGCGCTCCTCGGCGAGATGGGCGCCGGTACCGCATTGACGGACGTAGCACTGGCGATCGGTCGCGCAAACCATTTCGGTGGCAATACGCTTGTGGCCGGCACGACTGATGCGGAACATCCTACGGCGGTCGTTGTTGTACCGCCGGCAAAGCTGAACCCGGTCGACCCTAAGAAACCATGGTTTCGTGCGGCCGGCGAAGGCAGTGCTTATCTGCCTTGGTGGGGAAAGCGCCACGATGTCGATTACAGTCGATCCGGGCAAGGCTATAGCTTCTGAGTACGGGAATGATGCGTTAGATCGGTTAGCGTGCGCAGTGCGCCGATTCGCGCATCGTTCGCTTTCTTGGTGAGGACCTTTTATGGAACCGGGAGCGTATAGGCCCTCTCGCCATCAGCAGTTCATGGGCTGGGGCGTTGGGCTGGTTATCGCGGGGATCGGGCTTTTCTCTGTCTTCATTGTCTTTATGGCCATTGGTGCATTCGACCAGTGGCATATTCAAAACGATACGCAGTTGACGTTTGTCTTTTCAGTGCCCGTTTTAATAGCGGTCGTCGGAGTCATCCTGGTCGTTGTGGGTGTAGTCAAAGCATTCAGAGCGCGCAAATGAACCGATATAGCCACCGCGCGGGGATTGTTATAACGATGGAAGTGCGACGTGATTGTGCGGCGGGGCCGACGTCAGACGGGAGCCAGGGCCAGGAGCTTTCATGCGCGGCGTAATTCGGGTTGGGGACGTACACAGTCACGGCGGACGCGTCGAGTCAGGTGCCGCGAACAGCGAGGTCATGGGGCGGCCGGTCGCTCGAGTCGGCGACCGCTGCACATGCCCTATCCACGGCGAGTGTGTAATCGTGGAGGGTGATGCCGATTTCGACATTGAGGGTAGCCTCGCATCATTCGACGGGCACAAGACCTCCTGTGGTGCGGTGCTGATCACGTCGCTTCCGACGTCCGGGCGAACGTAGTTCCGGGTACAAACGTCGACCAACTAGAGCCTATCCGAATGTTTGTGCGTGAGGCATAAACTGATGGCCAAGGAGCCACGTTATGCCCCGCCCCCGCGTCGCTCCCGGTGGATTTGCGTCTCATCCTGGTGGATTTCCATTTCGGACGACTACCCGCTTCGCCAACCACCCTCCTTCACCCCACAATGACCTGCTGCCCGGCATCGATCTCGCCCGGATGGGTCGCCAGATTCCGGTTGAGCTGCAGGATCTCGTTGAGCGCGACGTTGATCCGCTGTCCGTCCGACATCCGCTGCTGTTCGTCCGCCGGCACGTGGGCCGCGGCAAGCAGCGATCCTTCGTGACGTTCGGCGATCGTCCACAACGAATCGCCCGCGGCCACGGCCACCGTCACCGGCGTGGCGCTCGGCGTACTCGACGGCGTTTGCGCCGGTTGCGACGGCGTCGCGGATGCGTTCGGCTGAACCGGCGCCGTCGTCGCGCCAGGCGTCGGCATCCCGTTGCTCGGGGCAAGATGATTCGTCGAAGAACCCGGCGCCTTGTGCTTGTCGTCCGGCGCCATCACCGACGTAATCAGGCTGATCCCTTGCGTGATGCCGAAGATCGCCACCGGCGCGAGCGCGATGCCGGTCGGCAAGCGCGCCAGCCACGGCGTCGCGTTCGGGAAATGCGAATGCAGGCGCCCGGCACCGAGCAGCAAGCCCGACATCGTCGTCAGCGTCCCGGTGTACGGATCGCCCGTCATCGTGGTATGAATGCCGCCCGCGATGCTCATCGCCGAGGTCACGTAATCGCCGGTCGCACTCAGGGTACGCGCGAGCTGGCTGCGATTGTCGGCGTTCATGCCGCGCAGGCTGCCCCGGTAGACGATGCCGGTATACGCTGCGCCGAACATTCCGCCCAGGGCCTGTCCGCCGGCCAGCAAGTCGCCGGTCGCCCTCACCTTGTCGATGTTCAACTTGATCGCGACGCCGTAGCCGCCCAGCGAAAGCACGCGGCCGATCCGGCCGACCGAGTGCCGCGGGCTGCCGTGGTGCAGCAGCTTCAACGACGTCCCGCCCACCACGCCCTGCATCTGCGAGAGCATGTCGGCGGCGATCGCCTTCGTATGCGTCACCGTGTCGTCGAACGACAGCTGACCGTCCTCGTTGAGCCCGCGCAGCTGCGCAGCCTTGGCCTTGCCTTCGTACGCGATCTGCTCCAGTTGCGCGCCGCGCCCCGCCACGTCGAAGCCGTTCGCCTTCAGTTGCGTCTGCAACCCGCGCACGAGCCGGTCGACGACCCGGTCGAACACGCGCGGATCGCCGTTCTTCAGGCTGGCGACCGCACCGTGATGCAGCGCCTGGAACACGCGGCCGACCCGCAGCCCCGCGTAAAAGGAGTTCGTCGCGGTACGCACCGATTCCCTGCCCACCGTAACGAGCACGCCGGCCCCGGCGGCGCCGGTCACGGCCGCCGCTCCGAGGTCGCCGCCAGCCCGCTTCCACCACGACGTTGGCGGCCGGTTGACGCCGATCGGCTCGTTGTGCACGCGCAGCGCATGCAGCTCCGCCTGTGCGCGCTGCGCGTCGGGAATATCGACCTTCGCGAGTTGCGCGGCCTCCCGGCGGCTCGTGCCGATCGGCTTCGTGCCGTCGTTGAGCAGCGCGGGATCGCGCACGACCGCACGCCAGTAATCAAGCGGGTCCGCCGCGGCAGGCTGCGCGCGCGTCTTCACCCGTTTGGGCACGCTGCTGCCGTATTGCTCCAGCCAGCGCCCGCCGAACGCACGCGCGCCCTTGTCCGTGGGGAAACGCGGCTTGTTGCCGTCGGCCTCCCACTGCTTCGTCGCATGCTCGATCGTCGCCTTGCGCGCCTGATTCAGCCACACCGTCGTGTTGCCTTCGTAGATTTTCTGGCGCAACCCGGCGATTTCGGCGGGCGTCATCCCTTGCGCGGCGCCGAGCCGCTCGACCTCCGCAAACAGCAGCTGATGTTGATTCGCCAGCGTCGTCCGGTCGACACGTTCGAATACGCGTGTCAACGCGTCCGCGCCGTGCAGGCGGTTGATCACGTCGGGCCGCTTGCGGTTGTCGACGATCAGCTTCGCGAGCGCGCTGGTGAGCTCCTGGTTGCCGATGAAGTCGGCGCCGTGCGTGCCGTACGACAGCCCCATGTGGACCCATTCGAGCCCCTTGCGCTCGAGCACGGCGCGCAACAGCTTCTCGTGCCCCGCGCCCGGCACCGATTCCGGTACCGTGTCCCAGCCGTGGAACGTGACCATCACGTTCGGCGCGACCGTATCGGGATGCGCGTTCGACCAGCGTTCGAGCGCCGTGACGACCCGCACATAGTCGTGATACGTGTCGTTGGTGCCCGACTGGAACCGGTAGTCGACGCCGGACACGAGCGCGCGCGACGGCGCCGTCTCGAGCCGGATCGCGAAACCCGTGCGCGCCGCCTCGTCGAGCCAGCGGTGCAGATGGTCGAGATCGTCGAGCGCGAGCGCTTTTCCTTTCGAGCCCGGCGCGGGATGAATCATCCCGTTCTCGCCGTCGAACTTCGCGCTCTTTTGGTCGCCGAGCGCCTTCACCGCGCGCAGGAAGTCCGGATCGTGTGCCTTGCCGAGCGCCGCCGCGAGCGAGTGCGGGTCGATCACGAGCGTAACGACCGGCGTCACACCGCCGTACCGTTCGACCTGCGCGCCCATCAGCGCCGGATCGTCGCTCAGCGAATACGAACGCGCCATCGGCACCATCCGGTCCTGCAACTGCGGGGCCGAGCGCGTAAAGAATTGCCGGATCCGCTTGTCGGCGACGGTCGCCGCGCCGACGCGGCGCGTGTGCGGCCGCAGCTTGCTGTTGACCGGCAGGAATCGCGATGCCGACGTCGACACGTCGCGCGCGACATACAGCTTGTTGAGCAGCGTGCGCCACATGCCGACGTCGACCATCACGGCCTGCGGGTCGCCCTTCAGCACGAGATTCACGTTGCCGGGCCGCTGCGCCTGCTTGTTGTACGCCTCAACCTGGTCGTAGGTCGGGAAATAATCGTCGGACTTCGCCGCACCGTTGCGCAGGCTGAACTCGACGACCGTGGCCGACGGCAACCCCGGCTGGTACGGTTCGATCGACAGCGGCTCGGGCACCTGACCGCTGCTCCGCAGGCGCCGCAGTTCGCCGCGCACGTCGTTATAGCCGTGCTGGAGGCGGGCCGCCAGCGCGCGGAAAGCGGCCGACTGCTGGCCGCGCGCCTGCGCGTCGGACACTTGCTCCTTGAGCGCTTTCTCACGCGCCTCGAGCGCCGCGACACGCGTCGGCCGCGCACTGTTCAGGAAATCGCGCGGCTGCAACCGCGTGAGCAGGAAATGCACGTCCGCGCCGAAGCGATCGGTGCCAATCGGCATTTCGTCGAGCGCAATCCCCGGCTTGTTCAGGTTGCCCGCGTGCTTGATCTCGTCGAACCAGCGCATCTCGCCGTTGCGCGCCGCGATCGCGCCGAGCGGGTTGTCGAGCGCCTCGGCCACCGGCTGGTCCGTCTTGAACACGTAGATCACGTGATGGCTGCCATCCAGCGAGCCGTTGCGGATCGCGGTCAACAGGTGCGACACGCCGTTGCCGCTGAAGTCGACCGCGTTGAGCGTGGACTTGTCCGACGGCATCAGGTGCGGATCGACCGGCGGCCGCGGCGCCACGTTCGCGCCGCCGCCCTGTTCCGCGGATGCCAGCGGCTTGCGGACCGGCACGATCGACTGGAACATGTCGCCTGCCGAGCGCAACGGCTTCTTGTCGGGGGCAGCGGCGTCCTTCGCCGGCCGGAACCCGCCGATACGATCGACGACCTCGGGCCTGACGTCGCTGACCACGAACCGGATACCGCGGCGCGGCGAACGGCCGACCGGAATGCCGCCGCGGCGCCGCCGCCGAAACACCGTCCGCAGGTTCTGCTCGGGAATCTCGGTATCGCCGAGCGGCGCCTTTTCGACGTACTTCCATTCGTGGTTCGTGTTGCGCTGTGCGTAGCCGAGCACCTTGCCCGTCTCGTCCTCGATCACGTGAATCCAGCGGTGCGCCCCTTCGACCGCGCGCACGGCCTGGCGCGGCCGCTTGAAGGCCGGCGCGTCCTGCAGCTTCGACACGTCGGCAGCGAGCGCGGGATCGATCGTGCCGGCCGATGCGGTCACGGGCCACGACGTCTTGCCGTCCGGCGTCTCGATCTTCGACGGGCCGCCGAGCTGCACCAGTTCGTCGTGCGCGACCGGCGATACGTAGAAATCGTACTGGCGCCGCACGCGACGCCCGTGGCCGGTGGTTTGCTCGAGCGCCTTTTGAAGCGTCTGCTGCACGCGTTTGCCGTTCAGCATCCGCACCGGTCCGAGCGTGCCGTGCGCATCGGTTTCGAGTACCGCGACGACCTTCGGCGCCGCGTGTTCGGCGCCGTCGGCGGGCGGTACGGTATGCGCCGTGATCAGCACGTGCGCGTTGGGTCCGAGCTGGTGTGCCAGCCCGTCGAGGGTCGGCGCGTGCCGGCCGTCGACGCGCGTGAGCGTGCGCCGGCCGACGCTGTCGAGCCATGCGGCGGCACGCGCCTGCTGTTCGGCCGCCGTGGCCACCGCGGTGCCCTGCTGCGCGGCGGGCGCGCCCGCATGACCGGCGACGGGGGCAGGCGTCGCCGCGCCGGACGGGTCGCCGGCGGTGCCCGCGAGGCGGCCGGCGGCCGGGTCCGCTCCGCCGAGCATCGGCCAGACCGGGCGGCTGCCGACCGCGCCGACCGCGCGCAATCCACTGGCATGCACGGCCGCATACCCTTCCGGCAATCCGGAACGATCGATACCGGCGAGCCGGTACGACACGTCGCCGGTGGCCGCGTCACGGGTTCGCACGACATACATGTCGACGCCGGCCGGCTTGAACAGCTCGCCGCCGGGCGTCGTGATGCGCAGCGCGCGTGCCGGATCGTGGCCGAGCGCCGACAACAGCACGACGTCGGCCGGCGTGGCGGCCTCGACGGCGGCCAGGTGCGCCGTCGCGTAGGCCGCGACGCGTTCCTGCGCCGTCAGGTCGCCCTGCGCGAAGGCGGTTGCGTCCGGCAGCGCATCGGCCGGCACGTACGCGTGATGGCGCGGCCCCGTATGCGCCGCATCGAGCGCCGGACCGAGATCGTCATGCGCGACCACCCGCGTGCCTTCCGGCAACGCGCGTTGTGCATCGGGCGTCGCGTGGCCCGGCGCGTGCGTTGCCGCCACCGTCGCGTCGGGCACCGTGCCGCTGAAGCGGAACCACCCGTCCTCGGGATCGAGCCGGCCGAAATCGGTGCCGCTGCCGAGCACGATACTGCCGTCGCGCGTGACGAATTCGACGCGCAGGTTGGTCAGGCCGGCTTCGTCGAACGCCTGCATCACGCCGTCGATCACGTGGGTCGGCTGCGGCTCGTCGAGGAAATAGCTCGGCCAGCGTTGGCTCACGGTGCCGCCGGCCTGCGTCACGCGCGCAGCGTCGCCTATCACGCCCGGCCGATCGGCCAGCGCACTGCGGAACGGATGGTCGAGCGTGACCGATTCGAACGTACCGTCCGGAATCGCGGTGAAGTCGTAGCCGGGATCGGCAAAGGTCGGATCGGACACGCGCGGCACCGTCGGGCGCACCGGCGCCTCGCGCATCGGCCGGGCCGCCGTCGGAGCGGTGGCAGGCGACGGCTCCACGCCAGCGGGAAGCACCGGGCGTCCGGCGCGGGCCGGGTCGCCGCGGAAGCTCTGCATCGCCAGGCGATCCTTGTCGACCTGGCCGGTCGGCCGCGTCCCGCGCACGGCCGCCGAGCCGTCGGGCTGGACGAGCAGGATGTCCGGCGGCGCCCACACCGTCGTCGGCCGGCCCGTGAGCTCGGACAGACGCTGTGCGAGCGTGGCGGCGAACGTCGTGCTCGCGGCCCTCACCTGGCCAGGTGCGACCCGCAACGGATCGTGCTTGGTCGACCCGCCGAAGCATGAGTACAGCGTCACGTCCTGCCCCGGTTCGAGATGCGGCGCGACGCGCGCGGCCACCTCGTCCGGTGTGAGCGGCCGGCCTTCCGGGCCCAGCATCGCGTCGGCCGACATCCCGTGTCCGAACACCACGTGATGACCGGGCGGCGACATCAGCGCGCGCGCGCCGATCGCATGCAGCGGGTCGCCGGGCGGCATCAGCAGCGTGTCGGCCGGGCGCAGGAATTCCGGATGCTGCGTCGCGTCGACGCCGGTCACGTCGTCGAATCCCGTCTGCAGGATCGACTGGCCGTGGATCGTCGTCGTGACGACGCCGCCGTCGACGATCCTGCGATCCGTATAGACGCGGCTGTTCTTCGGATAGGTCTTCTGCGGGATGCCGGACAGGCCGTCGTCGGCCTCGTCCGCGATGGCCTGCTCGGTGCGCACCGCCCATTCGTCCGCCGTGAAGATCTGCCCGGGCCCGACCTCGACGATCGGCGTCGGCACATAAACGGGCGGCTCGCCCGCGTCCGGTTCGGACCCGAGACGCGGATGCGCGGGCCCGCGCGGCGTCGGCACCGGCTGCCCGGCATCGCCTTGCGCACCGGCGTTGCCGCGCCGCCCGCTGTCCGCTTCCGGATCGATCTGCGCTTCGATCGGGCGCACCGGTTCGACCGGTGCGTTGTCGTGCGCGGCCACGTTCGGCACGGGCTCGCCGCGTCGCGCGAACACCATCGGCGGGTCGCTCGCGTCGGGGGCCTCCGGGATATGCAGGTAGAGCCGCGTCGACACGTCGGGATCGTGTGCCGGCACGATGATGTCGTCGCCGATCGGATACAGGTACAGCGCCCCGGTGCCGCGCACCGAGTTGGACGCGATCGACGCGATCACGGGCACCTGCAGCTCGTATGCCAGCTCCTGCGCGAACGGGTAGCCGCCGGAGCCGAGATAACACCCCGTCAGCAGCACGCCGTTGCCTTCGGTGTAGGCGGGATCCTCGAGCAGCTTGCGTGCGAATTCCCGCGGCGACATCGTGGTGCCGTCTTGCGTGACGGCGCTCGAGCTGTCCCAGCTCACGTCGCGCGGCTGCGTGCCGTGCGATTCGGCGATATCGAAACCCGACACCTTCAGGAATTGCCGCGCGGTCGCATGGCCAAGCAGGTTCACGACGCTCGAGCCCGGCACGGGCCGCAACTCCAGCGGATTGACGCGAACCGGCTGCGCCCGGCCCGGCGAGAACTTGCCGTTCACGTCCGGTTCGATCTGGAAACGTGCGAGCCGGCGGCCCGGATCGGGGATCGCGCGCCGCCACCCGGCCGCGTCGTCGTCGCCGAGCCGGCCGAATACCGGCGCCTGGATCAAGTCCGCGAATTCCTGCAGCAACTCGGGATCGGCGCCGCTGTGCGGCCCCTCCAGCGCGACCGGCACGCCCGGCGTGTAGCCCTTCCACGCCAGATCCTCCAGCGCGTACGTCATCTCGAGCGCACTCGCCGAGCGGCCGCTGCGCGGATTGACGATCGCCCCGCGATTCGTCAGCACGCGCCACACGTACACGCCGAGCGGCACGCGCGAATCGCCCGTCTCATCGCGGCCGCCCCAGCGGTTCGACACCGGGCGCGGCGCCACGGTGCTCCAGTCGACCGCATGCGCGCCTTGATCGATGACCGCCAAAGCCGGCGAGAATCGGTAGGTGCGCGGCGCATGCTGCACCGAATGGTCGGGCTTCCCCGCGTAACTGGGGGCGCCGGGTTCCAGCTCGATGCCGGCCGTATAACCGGAGTCGGGGCCGTCGCTGCGATAGCGCGGCGAACGCCACACCACGAAGCCGCTCGAGCCGTATACGTCCACCCCGAGCACGTTCGCCAGCAGTTGCGCGAACGACGTCACGCGCGTGCCCGCACCGCACGCGTAAAGGATCACCGGCGATTTGCCGTCCCAGCCGCTCTGGCGCACCATCGCGGCCACATCGTCGGCGCTCATCGGCTTGCCGGTCGCGCTCGCGATCGCATCGGACCACGCGTGCGCGTACACGGCGAAGTAGCCGGGCGGCACCGGCATCAACGGCCGCTCGCCGGCCGGCAGCCGGTTCTCGGGCTGCAACGGGTGATTCGAATAGATCGCGAGGTCGGCTTCGCGGCGCGGATACGCGCCCCACTGCGTTTCGTGCATGCCGGTCAGCGCGTTGACGACGTCGATGCGTTTGCCGTCCTCGTAGCGGATCAGCGGCTTGGCCGGATCGAATCCGCGCGGATACACCACGCGCAGCGTGCGATCGTACGTATCGTTCATCGACAGGGTCAGCGCCTTGCCGGCATCGTCGAGCCCGACATGGCCGACCATCGCTTCGGGCGGCACCGTGCCGTCCGCGGCGAGCCTCGTGGTGTCGACCAGTGCGACCTGGTAGCGGCCCGCCACCGTCCCGCCGAGCGCGACCATCATCGCGTCGTGGTACGACGCATATCGCGTCACGCCGATCGTGCCGTCCGCTTCGGGAGCCGCTGCCGCGCGTGCCGCCGCATCGTTTCCAGCAGCCGCACGCCGTCCGTCCGCGTTCGCCGCGCGGATGTCGTCCGACAGGTTGCCGTGGCCCGTCGCGGGCAGTCCGTCCTCCTCCGGGTTGCGCACGTTGCCTTCGGTATCCTCCAGCGCGTACACGTAGTATTCGATGTCTTCGAGACGGTTGCCGCCGACGAGAACCGATCCGACCACGCTGCGCAGCACGTCCGGATCGGCCGCCGCACGCGCGGGAATTTCCCACGATGCAGGGTGGCCCGTCGTTGCCGGCGTGCCGGCCCCGGCCGGCGGCGCTTCGTCGGCGGCCAGCGCATGCGCGATCGCCGGCGTCGTTTCGCCGTCGATTGCCTCCGGGTCGGGCGCCAGCCGCAACGAGATCGCGTCGCCTTCTTCCGGCGTGCCCTGCGCGCGGCGCGCGCGCAGCCACGCGGAGAAGCGTGACCGCAGCCCCGCGTCGGCCGATGACACCGGTTCGCCATCGCCGGCCGATTCGCCGAAACTGTTCGCCTGTTGCTCCGCGTGCTGCCACGGGTTGCCGATCTCGCCGACCGCGAGACGCTGGTTCGCGAGCCCGTTGGCGAGCGTCGCGTTCACGACGTCGACCGAGACCGGCCTCGGTGTCGACGGCGGCGCGGGCGTCTTCGTGATCGCGCGGATCGGCCGCTCCATCAGCGTGTGCGAGCCGAGGCCCATCTGCGCGACGCCGATCCCGAGGTTCAGCAACTGCTGTGCGCGATCGGAGTCGGACATCGCGTCCCAGTTCTTCACCAGCGACACGCCCTGGTCGAGCATCTGGTAACCGCCGATCGCGCCGCCGGTGACGTTGAACACGCCGGCCGTGCGGCCGGTCATCTGCGCGAGCGTCTGGAACGCGTCGGCCCCCTGCGTCAAACGGCCGACACCGGCCGCCTCGGCCGTGACACCCTCGCCTCGCGATGCGAGCGTGATCATGTCGGATACCTGCCCGGTCGTGCGCAGCAGCGACGACGCTTCGGCGAGCGACTTCGCCGCCACGCCGAGCCCGCCACCCGCCATGCCCGTGCCGCTGCCGATCAGGCTGATCCAGTCGCCGCGCGCCTGCGCGTTGCCGAAGCCGATCGACTGGCCGTGATCGCTCAGGTTCTTCAGGTCGCCGATCGCGGCCGGCACGCCGACCGCCATCCCCACGCCGACCGTCGTCCACGCGGCGCCGAGCAGCGCGCCGCCGACCGGCGCGCCGATCCCGCTCGCGACCAGCACGACGCCGCCGGCCGCCGCGAGAATGCCCGTGCCGATCTCGAGGTAGTGTTCGACGTGCTGGTACCACTCGGTCTTGTGCGCGTCGATCGACTGGTATTGCGAGAAACCGCCGGTCGCGGCATCGGTCGTCATGCTTTTCGGCACATACAGCTGGCCATCGTCGGACAGCGCATTGTTGTGCTGGTAGTTGTCGACGCTGTCGTATTTCCAGCCACGGTCGTCGATCAGCTGGTACTGGCCCGGATGCCCCGCGACCTGCACCTTGAACAGCGCGCTCGGCGCTGTGCCGGTTCCCTTCGACACGTAGTAGATCGGCACCAGCGACACGACCGCGTGATCGCCGCCGACCTTGCGGATCTGGTCGACGACGGTCTGGATCATCTGCGTCGCGGCCGAATTCTTCGCGTAAAGCGACTGGCTGTTCACCGCCGTACCGCTCTGCAACTGCCCGTTGCTGACGATCAACTGCTCGAGCGTTGCCATCGACGGCACGTCGTTCCGGTCGGTCGGCACTGCACCCGGGTCGTCCGGCTGAATCCCGAGCCCCACGCCGACGAAGTTCGTGAGCTGGTCGGAACCGACCGTGAACGTGCGGGACTGGCCGTCGAAGTTCTTCTGGAAGTCGTTGAAATACGCTTTCAGTTGCTGGTCCGGATTGGACTTGAACAGGTTGTAGCTGGCCGTTGCGGCCTGACTGTTCTGTTTGTTCTGCGCGTTCTGGGCGCCTTGCTGGTAACGGAGCTGGAAGTCGACCGCGAAGTTTCCGCGGAACTGGTCATTGCCCTGCATCTTCGACAGCAGCGCCTTCGCGAGCGACGGATCGACACCGGACGACAGTGCCACGCGCACGCTGTCGAAACCGTAGCCCGGGTCGCTGCCGCGTAGCGTGTAGATCACCGCCTTCGCGTTGCTCTTGTCGTCGAGCAGCCAGTTCGCGACGTCGTCCTCGCGCTGCACGGGCACGCCGTTCGAGGTCGGTTGCTGGTCGGCCAGCCCGACCGCCTTGCTGAGCCCCTTGAAGAACTCGGTGCCCTGCCCGTATGGCTGCGGCGTGCCCGTGTTCGTCTGCATCCATTTGTTGTTGAAATCCTTCTCGACGGTGTCGAGCACGACGCCCGCGAACTCGGGCGGCGCGTTGTTCAGGATGTCCTGCATCCACTTGCCCGCCTTGTCGGCGTTCATCGTGTCGTCGTAACGCGCACGCATGCTCGCCTGATCCGTCGCATCCGCATCGGGCTTCTGCATCAGCGGATCGATCTGCGAATGGATGAACTTCGCGTCGAAATGCGGCTGGCCGGCCTGCGTCCACAGCGTCTGACGCTCGTCCAGCGAGAACGATGCGTCCATGTTGGTCTTCAGCACCTGCAGCGCGGCGCCGGGATTGCTGCCCGGGTTCTGCATCAGCTGGGCGACCTGCTGCTTCGTGTACTGCAGCCGCACGTCGGGTGCCGCCGCGAGCAGCGTCTGGATCTTCTGGTACGCGGGCGAGTTCTTGTCGACGTGCGCCATCGCATACGCAAACACGCCGCCCGCCTGGTCGATCTGCGCGTTCAATGCCTTGGCGTCCGCGTCGCTCAGGCCCGCCGGGTTCACCGGCACCCCCGTCAGCTTGACGAACGCCTCCGCGAGCGGATTCTGCGCGGCCAGCGCCTGCTCCTGCTTCGACAGCTTCGGGTCGTTCGGATCGACGGTCTGGCCCGTGTCCTGCATCAGCGCGAAGCTGACCGGATCCGACTGCGCAAGCTGTTTCATCTGCGGCGTCAGCGACGGATCGTCGGGATTGATCGTCGCGATCGTGCGCGTAAGCTGGCTTTGCTCGCCGAATACGTCGACGAGGCCGGTGTACCACATGCCGTCGTGGTTCTGTTTCACCGACGCGACGGCCTGGTTCTGCTCATCGGGCGTCACGTAGGTCAGCGCGGTGTCGTCGCCGCCCGTCACCACCTTGTCGTACTGGCTCTGCGCCTGCGACATTTCCTGCGTGATGTCGGCCTCGTCGGCGCGGCGCAATCCGCCGGGTTCCTTCTGCCACGCCGCATAGTCGGCCTTCGCGTCGTTCAGGCGCAGCGTCGCGGCCGACACGCTGTATTCATGGCGCAATGCGTTCGTCAGCGCCGTGTAGGCGGTGTCGGAGTTGGCATCGGCCGTGCTGGCCGCCTGGCGCAACTGCGCGCCGGTATCGGGGTCGTCGCGCCGGATACCGCCCGGCAACGCGTTGTACTGCTGCAAGTCGGTATTCGCGTTCTGGTCCTGCTGCGCGGCCTGCGCAAGCTGGAAGGCCTTTTCGTTGGTCGCCCGCTGCGGCGCCGATTCAGCCGAGACAGCCTTCTGCGCGTCGTCGAGGACTTCGCCGAGCACGGGATCGTTCGGCGTCGCGTTGCGCAGGTCCGTTGCGACGCCGGCGATCGCCTTGTTCGTGTCGCCGCCGCCGTCCGCCGCCACGCGCATCTGATTCTCGACGGCCACCTGCACCGCGCCCCACGCGGTTTCGGCCTTCTTGACCTGGTTGTCGAGGTCCGCTTGCGACGCGCCCTGGTCGTTCAGCCGCTTGAGCGTCGCCATCTCAGCCTGCGCAAGCTGGAGCAGCCGCTGCGTCTCGGCCTGTGCCGCGGCGAGGGCCTTCTGCTCGGGTGTCTGGGCCGGAGGGGCGCCGTTGTTGTTCGCCCCGTTGTTGTTCGTCGGGTTGTTGTCGTTTTGCGGCTGCGGCACGTCCACCGGTCCGCCACCGCCTCCCACTGCCATCAACACCATGTCCGTTCTCCCGGGCAGGCGCGACGGTCCAGGCAAGCGGCAGGCCGCCACGCGCAATGGTCCATTGTGCCGAACCGATCACGCGCAAAAAGTCGCGAATTACGTAGTCGCCGGCCCGGTTACGCCGGCAGGGGCAAATGCGTGCTACGAATATGACGCGGGTAACGGCCGTTGCTTTCCGATGCCGGCCCGATACCGCGCGAACGGTAAATTTTTCCCGTTGCCTGCAGCCACGCCGTCATTCCATACTCCCTGGTCTGGCAAAATCCGCGGCGCCTGCCGTGTACGCCCGTACGACGCGCATCCCCGCACCGTCACCGGAGGACCTCATGGCGATTCTCGACGTCTTTCCCTATCTGCGCGCCAAACGCGCGGACGACGCCATCGCGTTCTACACGAAGGCATTCGGCGCACGCGAGAAATACCGTCTCGTCGAACCGTCGGGACGCATCGGTCACGCGGAATTGCAGCTCGGGCCGTGCACGCTGATGCTCTCGGACGAGTTCCCCGAATACGATCTACGCGCGCTCGACGCGGACGGCACGGCGCCGATGCTGCTGCACCTGCACGTCGACGATGCCGACGCGACGATCGCCGCGGTCATCGCGGCCGGCGCCAGCCTGACGCGCGCGATCCAGGACCAGTTCTACGGCGAGCGTTCCGGCAAGATTCGCGATCCGTTCGGGTACGACTGGGCGATCGGGCATGCGATCGAAACGCTCGAGCCCGATGAAATGCAACGACGTTACACGGCACTACTGTCCGGCGACCAGTAGCCAGTTTGCTCCGGGCCACCACCACGACATTCGCGATGCACTACCACCCCGACGACATCAGCCGGCTGTTCCTGTTCGTGCCAACGCTGCACTTGAACCGCCCGGCGCCGGCCGAATCGTTCCTGGCTGCCGCGGTCGATGCCGGTATCGAACTCGAGCATGTGCTGCGCGACTACCCGCAAGTCCGCTACCAGCCGCTCGACTTCCACTACCTGTGCCAGCAAAGCCTGTCCGTGCTCGACGACACGCTGCTGGCCGACCTGACAGTCGACCTGCAGTTCGGATGGCGCGGCGCGCACTGGGCCGCGTTGCTGATCGCGCTATCGGGCGACGCGCGCTATTTGCCGCATCTCGACGAAGCCAGGCGCCATCGCGGTGTCGAATGGACGGCCGCGCTCGCCGAGGCCGCAACGGGCGCCGATGCGCAATCGTCGACCTTCCGTTGCTGCCGGTCGATCGTGCAGTTGCGCAACCAGCTCGCTGCGTTGCCGCGCGTCTGCGTCCGGTTGCGACGCTGGCTCACGCCCGACGCGCTCGAAGCCCGCGCGAGCGCCGTTCGTGCCGCGTATCGAAGCGGCGGCCTCGACACCGCGCTGCCGGTTGCCCGCCGTTGAGCGTTCGACCGACCATCAAGCGATCTCGGTTCGACCGGCCTGACGCCGCGACACACGTCCCGTTCCCGCCTGAATCCCCGCAATCGCCCGCCTCGATTCCATTCGATTCCGCACAGGACCTTTCCTGTGCAACGCCTTAATCGACGGCCGCACGATCTCCAATAATGGCCGCTCGATCCGTCGGCCAGTATGCCGACGCGACCCGCCGGCCATCGTGCCGGGCCAACGATAAAAAATCCTATGCATTCCTACCAGATGAACAAGCATGCCGGCGCACGTGTCGCGGGGACCGTCATTGCCGCATGCCTGACCGGCATCGCACCGGGCATCGCGCACGCACAGAGCAGCGTGACACTGTACGGCCTGATCGATACGTCGATCACCTACGCGACCAACCAGCGCACGCAGGGCGCGGGCTCGCCCGGCGGCGGCACCGTCGCGCTGACGAGCGGTGCACTGAATGCGTCGCGCTGGGGGCTGCGCGGCCGCGAGGATCTCGGCGGCGGGATGGCCGCGGTGTTCGCACTCGAGAACGGCTTCTCGGGCACGAACGGCAAGCTGTCGCAGAAAGGCGTCGACATGTTCGGCCGTCAGGCATGGGTCGGCGTGAGCTCGAAGGCGGCCGGCACGCTCACCTTCGGCCGCCAGTACGACCTGATCCTCGACTTCGTGACGCCGCTCGGCGCGTCCGGACCCGGCTGGGGCGGCAACCTCGCGGTCCATCCGTACGACAACGACGATTCGAACCGCAACATCCGCATCAACAATGCGGTGAAGTACACGAGCCCGACGTATCACGGGCTGACGTTCGGCGCGATGTATGGCTTCTCGAACGCGGCCGGCCAACTCGCGAACAACGCGGCGTGGAGCGCGGGGGTGTCGTACGCGAACGGCCCGCTGAAGCTCGGCGCCGGCTACCTGAAGATCAGCCGCGATCGCAACTCACCGAACCCGGACGGTGCACTGAGCACGGTCGACGGCTCGGCGACGATCACGGGCGGCAACCAGCAGATCTGGGCCATGGCCGGCCGTTATGCGTTCGGGCCGCATTCGGTCGGCGCCGCGTGGTCGCATTCGACCACCGACGGCGTGACGGGCGTGCTCCAGGGCGGCAACATCGCGCCGCTGAAGGGCGAATCGCTGGTGTTCGACAACTTCACGGTCGATGGACGCTACTTCGTCACGCGTGCGCTGAGCGTGGCCGCCGCGTACACGTACACGATGGGCCGCTTCGACTCACGCACGGGCCAGACACGCCCGAAATGGAACCAGGTCGTCGCGCAGGCCGACTATGCGCTGTCGAAGCGCACGGACGCCTATCTCGAGGGCGTCTACCAGAGCGTGAGCGGCGGCAACGGCAATCCGGCGTTCAACGCCACCGTCTGGACGCTGACGCCTTCGGCGAACAGCAACCAGGTGGTCGTCGCGCTGGGGCTGCGGCACAAGTTCTGACGACGCGTAGCTCGATCGTCGCCAGTCGCCCCCATAAGGCCGCGCACGTGCGCGGCCTTTTTGCTGTGACAGCCCGTACCGCGCAGCGGGCGGGAGCAAGAATGTCTACCCGACTGTCGCGTCTGCGCAAAAAATGCGGAGAAACTGGTCACGCTGTGACATTTTTCCTAATCTGTTTGCAGCGACGCCGTATTTCGGCGCGCCGGACGCAATACTCTTTCATATGGCGCACCGCCGGCTTACGAATATGCATCACGTCGACGGAGCCGTTTTTTTCGCGCCATTGCGGCCGGATACGTGCATGCGGATGGCATGCGCCACGCTTTCAACGCAGTCCACCGCTGGAGACGAACGATGAGCAAAATGAACCGATTTGCGGTCCTGGCAACCTTCGTACTACTGGCCGGTTGCCATAACGCGGCGAAAACGCCCGAGAATGCCGGCACGCCGCCTGCGCCCTCGAGCGAAGCCGTCGCAACGGTGACGGCCGACGATCTCGACAATCCGAACAGCCCGCTCGCGAAGCGCAGCATCTACTTCGATTTCGACCAGTACACCGTGAAGCCCGAATTCCAGTCGCTGCTGCAGGCACATGCCGACTACCTGCGCAGCCATCCCTCGCGGCGCGTGCTGATCCAGGGCAACACCGACGAACGCGGGACGTCCGAATACAACCTCGCGCTCGGCCAGCGCCGTTCGCAGGCGGTGAACAGCGCGCTCCAGACGCTCGGCGTGCCGGCGACGCAACTCGAAGCCGTCAGCCTCGGCAAGGAAAAACCGGTCGCACTCGGCCACGACGAGGATTCGTGGGCGCAGAACCGTCGCGCCGATCTCGTCTATCGTTGATCCGACGCCGCAACGGCGGCGTCCGTGCAAAGGAAAGCCACGCACGCGGCCGCGGGTGCGATTCGTCGTGTCCGGGTTCGTGCGCGATCACGGTTCGCGTCGCGCTCAACCGGCGCGTTCGAGCCGCCGATGCAGCCAGCGCGACATCACGGCGGAGGTCACGATCGTATCGAGTATCGCGATCACGTTGATGCCGCCGATGTCATCGGACTTCATCAGCCGGGTCAGCAGCAGTACATACCCGACCATCATGCCGGTGCCCACGACGATCCCCAACAACACGAACCAGCGCCGCGCCAGGCGCGTGCCGATCGCGCCGAGGATGCCGCCCGCGATCGTCGCGGGCACGAAGTAACCGAATACGAACGACGCGACAAAAACCAGCGGCACCATGCCCGCGCAGGCACCCAGCATCTTCCATGACGGGCCGTCGATCAGGCTCCACGCGATCAGCATCACGGCCGGCCACACGAGCGCCGCGATCAGCGGGCCGCCGATGGTGAACGACACGCAGCCGAGCACGACGGGATGGGACAGGCGCGACGATCGACGCGGCAGGCGCTCGACGGGTGCTCTCATTTTTTGTTCGGAATCGGAATGGCGGCGTGCCGGAGTGTACCAAGTCGCCGCGCCATACTTCGGATCCGGCCCCTTCGCGCACGGCAATACGCAAAAAGCATGGAATAAACGCCCCGCCCGACGCGTTTCGTCATCGCGCAGACGCGCGGTTCACGCGAACCGGCCTTTCCTGCGACCTGCGCGCTGCAAGGAGATTGCAATGAAATCGGCAACGTTGGCCGCGGCGCTGATCGCGGCACTGGTGCTCGTGCTGTCGGCGGGATGCATGTCGTCCGGCAACGGCGTGTCGCAAGGACCGGGCATGAGCCGGTACGGCGGTGGCTCGGGAGGCAGCGGAGGTGGTGGCGGAGGGGGCGGCGGCTACTGACGCGCCGTTGGAGAAAACGGGGCAGCGCATCGCGCGCAGGCACCGGAAACCGGCTGCCTCGCGCGCGACGCCCTGCCCCGCGGCACGACTTAACGCATCGCCTTCACGTCGGCCGGCGTGACGCTCGCGGGCTGGCCGCCCCACGTCGCGCGCAGGTAGTTCGAGAGCTGTGCAAGCTCGTCGTCGCTCAGCGTGTGCGCGAAGCCCGGCATCGCCTGCAGGTTCTCGAAACCGGTGAACTTCTGCTCGCCGATGCCGTCGAGCATCGCGACCAGCAGGTTGCGCGGATCGCCCTGGCGCACCGTCGAGTTGCCGTTCATCGGCACCGCCACGTGCGGCTTGCCTTCACCGTTGAAGCCGTGACAGCCCGCGCAGACCGCGAGATACACCGAGCGGCCGGCCGCGAGCTGCGCGGCATCGGCCGACACCGGCTTCACCGGTTGCGGCGCGGGCGGCGTGTCGCCGAGCAGGTACACCGACAGCGCGCGCAGGTCGTCCTGGGTCATGTATTGCGTGCTCAGGTGCACGACCGGATACATCTCGCCGAACGCCGAGCCTTGCGGCGCGATGCCGACGCCGAAGAACGTCTGCAGATCGGCGCCCGTCCAGCCGCGCGCGGCGAGGCCGGCCGGCGTGATGTCGGGCGCGGCCACACGGCCGAGTGCGGCACCGGCGAACGGCTTCGCGCTGTCAAGCTGGCCCGTGAACGCGCGCGGCGTATGGCATTCCGCGCAGTGGCCGAGCGCACCCGCCAGATAGCGGCCGCGCTGCCAGTCGGCGGACTGGCCGGCCGACGCATCGGGCAGGCTGTCCTTCAGGAACACCATGTCCCAGAAGACCATCCCGAAACGCAGGTTGTACGGGAACTTCAGTTCGTGCTCGCGGTTTTCCTGCGCGACCGGCTTGACCGTCTTCAGGTACGCGTACATCGCGTCGGAATCGGCGCGCGTGAGCTGCCGGTACGACGTGTACGGCATCGACGGATACAGGCGCTTGCCGGGCGCCTTGCCGTCGTGCAGCGCGGCGTAGAAGTCGTCCGCGCTCCAGCCGCCGATCCCGCGATCCTTGTCGGGCGTGATGTTCGAACCGTAGAACGTGCCGAACGGCGATTCGAGCGCGGCGCCGCCGGCGAACGGCGCGCCGTCCTTCGCGGTGTGACACGCCGCGCAGTCGGCGGCCTTGACGAGATAGCGGCCGCGCGCGACCTGGTCGGCGCCGGGCGCGCCGGAAGCCGCGTTCGAGGCCGGCGCGTCGTGGCCGCCGCACGCGGCGAGCAGCAGCGCGCAGGCCGCTGCGAGCGCGGGCAGGCCCGCAGCCCGCGCGACACGATGAGCGAATGTGCGTTTCATGCGGCGTCCTTCACGAGTCCCGGCGTCGTCAGCACCACGTCCTTGACGGCTTCGTAGTAGCGGACATAGCCCGTGCAGCGGCAGAGGTGCGCGTCGAGCGCCTCGGTAATCGTGCGTTCGACGTCGGCCTTCGCGATCGGCTCGCGCTTCAGGCGTTCGATCAGCACGGTCGCCGCATTGACGAAGCCCGGCGTGCAGTAGCCGCACTGGAAGCTGAAGTGCTCCAGGAATTTCTGCTGGATCGGCGACAGCTCCACCACTTCGCCGGCTTCGTTGCGCTTCGCGTGGCCTTCGATCGTGCGGATCGAACGGCCGTGGAAGAAGTGCGCGCCGGTGATGCAGGTGCGCATTTCCTCGCTGCTGCCGTCCGGCTTGTCGACGATCACGACGCATGCGTGGCAGATGCCCTGCCCGCAGCCGAGCCGCGAACCGGTGAGGCCGGCATATTCGTGCAGGAACTCGATCATCATCAGCCCTTCGGGCACCTGCATCGGGCCGACGGACTTGCCGTTGATCTTCACCGACAGCGGCTTCTGCTGGAACCGGACGAGCGGACGCTCGACAGCAGCGGGAGCCGATGCCGGCGCAGCCGGCGCGGCGGGAACGGATGCCGGTGCGGCCGAAGCTGCCGCCGGTGCGGAAGCGCCGGTCGCAGCCGCGCTGGCGCTCGCGGCCGAAGCCGCGGTTTGGGCGGTCGTCATGCGAGCACCTCCTGAATCTTTTGCGGGGTCACCGGCAGGTCGGTGAAACGATGGCCGATCGCGTGCGCGATGCCGTTCACGATCGCGCCGACGACGGGAATCATCACCACTTCGGCGACGCCCTTCGGCGGATCGGTCTCGGACAGCGGCGGGAGCACGTCGCCCGTCTGCGTCCACACGGCGACATCCGACGCGCGCGGCAACTGGTAACGGTTGAAGTTCCACGTGCCGTTGCCGGGGCCGTCTTCATAGAGCGGCAGGTACTCGTGCAGCGCGTGCCCGATGCCCATCGCGAGGCCGCCCTGCAACTGGCCCGACACGAGCTGCGGCGAAATCTGGTTGCCGCATTCCATGATCGAGTGGTGCGTGAGCAGTTCGACCTTGCCGGTCGCTTCATGCACGGCCAGCTCGACGAGCGTGCCGACCGCCGTGTAATACGTGACGGCCGCGTTGTTGCGGCTCGTCGGCGGAATGAACACGCGCTTGCGGTCCAGTACGCGGTAGCCGTTCGCGGTCGGCGCCAGCGTGCCGCGCATCGTGGTCGAGCCGGCCGGTGCAGCGGTGCCCGGCACCGCGCCGTTGTCGGCGCCCGTCTTCGGCGCGCCGACGCGCAGCGACAGCCCGTCGACCGGCAAGCGATCAACCGCGCCGCCCACTTCGAACTCGGCGTCGGTCCACTGCCAGCGGTTGAACACGTGCACGACGGCGCCGGTCGGCAGGCCGAGTGCATGCGCCTGCTTCGCGAGCTGTTCGAACGTCAGCGGCTCGAGCCCGTCGGCAGTCAGCTTGCCGTCGACCCAGCGCGCATCCTCGATTCGGATCGTGTACGGCGCCGCCTGGCCGCCGCCGAGACCGCGCGTCCAGATCGACATCGCGGCCGGCCACAGGCCGTAACGGAACACCGCACGCGCGGCTTCGCGCGTGCTGTGCGTGAAGTAGTACGCGGAGTTCGTCGCGCTCGACGGCGACGCATAACCGGGCGACCAGCGCGGATTCGCGCTCAGTCGATCCTGGTCGGCCTGCGACATGATGTACGGATCGCCGCTGGTCTCGACCGGCAGGTCCGGCCACTCGGTCACGGCGACCTGCACTTCCGTCGCCGGACGGCCGAGCCACTTCGCGACGGCAACTGCCTGCGACGTCGACATTCCGGTGCCGATCTCGGCAGCCGTGTGCCGCAGCGACACCTTGCCGTTCTCGTCGAACTCGACCTTCGCGAACGACGCTTCCGCGCCCGTGCCGAAATCCTTCTGCACACACGCGAAGCCGACGCCGTAGCGCTTGCCCGGGTTCGCGGTCTCGAATTCGGCCTTGCGCGCGGCACGGCGCGTCCACAGCGGATGCTGCTTCGCGCGCTCCAGTACCTCGTCGACGCGCAGCGCGCCGGCGGGAATCGCACCCTGCGTGTTCTTCATCCCCGAACGCAGCGCGTTGCGCAGACGGAAATCGATCGGGTCGATGTTCAGCTGAGCGGCGATCTCGTCAACCGCCATCTCGGTCGCGGCCATGCTCTGCAGCGTGCCGTAGCCGCGCGCCGAGCCCGCATCGATTGCGCGCGACGCGATCGCGACCGCGGCGAGATCGCTTTTCGGGAAGTAGTAGATCGATTGCGCGGCCGTGGCGCCGACCATCGCGACCGACGGTGAGAAGTTCGAGCGTCCGCCGCCGTTCGCCTCGAAATCGCCCTTGAACGACTGCAGCAGGCCGGTGTTGCGGTCGACCGCGATCCGGTAGTGCATCTTGAACGCGTGACGCTTCAGCGACGTCTGGAACTGCTCGTAGCGGTCGTTCGCGAAACGCACCGGACGGCCGTCCGCGTACAGTGCGCAGACGAGGCCGTAGAACGGCACGTTGAAGTGATCCTTCGAACCGTAGCCGACCGTGTAGCACGGATGCACGAACAGCTTCTTCACCGGGAAGCGGCATTTCGCGACCATCGCGGCCGCGTTCTCGCACACTTCGAGCGGCGACTGCGTCGGCACGACGAGGTGCAGCGATTGCGTCGCGGCGTCGTACCAGCAGTTCGCGTTGTCGGGTTCGAGCGCAGCCGTATCCACCGACTGCGTGTTGTATTCGCGATCGAACACGAGCCAGTCAGCCGACGGATGGTCGAGCTCGCCGGCGATCTGCCCGGCCAGGAACATGCCCTGCTCGTCGAGCTTGCCATGCTCCTTGCCGTCCGGCCAGACCGGCAGGTGCTTGCGCATCATGCTCGGGAAGATCGGCGCGTCCTTCAGGCTCGAATAGACATCGTCGTCATAGGCCGTCTTGCCGCCCACGCGCACGTAGCGGAAGGTACCCCACGGGTCGCGCTCGAGCGGGCCCGTGACCGCGCCGTAGCGGATCACGTCGTCGCGGAACTTGAGCGCGTTCTTCGCGAAGCGGAAGCGCGCGAAGTCGTGATAGATCAGGATCGCGACCGCATGGCCGAGATACGCGGGCGTCTTGCCGGCCGGCAACAGCATGTCGTCGCCGTAGAACGTCGGAAACGCGACGCCGTCGCGCGCGAGATCGTCGGCCGTGACCACACGGTCCGGCTTCAGGTCGTCGCCGAGCAGCGACAGGTCGAAGCCTTCGTACGTGCGATCGGCCTGCGTGACGCGCAGGATCAGCGCATGCGACTGCTGCTGCGGCCAGTGCGGCATGTCGGCGGCGCGCACGTCGCGGGCGAACACTTTCGAGCCCGTGACCTTCGCGATGCCGTCGATGCGGAATTGGGGGATGCCGGTGACGCTATCCCATTTGACGGGGGTGAGGAGTTTTTCTTCGAAGAGCGCCGCGAATGCGCGGCTGCCCAGGGGCGCGACATACACTGCGACGCCCGCCAGCACGCTGGCTTTCAGAAAACCCCGCCGTGACAGGCCGTGGTTTTTCATTGGGGGAACCTCCTGATGCGGCTCGGACGGCGATCGGGTGTCGCGACGTTCGGAGCGGCGCGCATTCTGGCATTGTTTTAGATATATCGCCTATAGTATTTCTCGCATGAAATACTTATTGAATTCCTTATAACGGGATTCAGCTGGGCTGCGGCGGGCGGTCGCGGAGAGCAAATTCGTCTGCGTTTACCCCGGTGCGCTCCGTCCCTGGCCATCTCGACGGCATGCGGCAGGCACACGCGCCACGCATCGTGGTCGGTCTCCGATCGGCCGCCGTGCGTCGTCCCGTTCGCAACGATGCTGCCCCCGCGCCGACGAATGCGCAAGACTTTCGCAGACGTGGTTTACGACTAGCGGCCGGCTCGGCATGGGGTCCTCCCGCCCTGCCGCGCCGTCTGTTTTTCATGGTAATGTCGTGCGCATCCGGCCGGGCCGGTGCTTCCGCCACGTGCCGTGCGGGCGCCGCCAGCCATCGCGACATCGTGTCGAGGTAAAAAGACCATGGCAGTCAGGACATCTCTCCTGAACTCCGTTCTCGCCACTCCCTCCTCCGGCAACCACCGCGTGACGGCCGCGCTGCGCCCGTCGATGCTCGTGACGCTATTCGAGGACGTGCGCCCGATGGCGCTGTCCGGGCTCGCGAGCAGCTTCGTCGCGGCCGTTGCACTGATCCGGCTGCAGCAACTCTGGTGTCTCGCCTGGCTCATCGTCGACTTCGGCCTGCTCATCGCGAGGCTCGCGATCGCGCGCGCGTACGCCGTGCGGCGCAACGCCGGCGACGACCGCGCCGAATACTGGGCGATGCGTTATGCGCCCGTCTCGCTCCTCGCGTGCTTCGTGCTCGGTCTCGGCGTGATGGGCTGCGTGCAAGCCGTCGATGTCGAGCTCGGCACGCTGTCGGTGATGGTCGCCGGTGGCGTATTCGGCGGGATCGCGTCGCGCAATTCGGCGCTGCCGCGGCTCGCGATGACGCAGGTCACGCTCGGCGTGCTGCCGATCGGTGCCGGCGCGCTGCTCGCTCACCGGTCGGGCGCGTGGCTGCTGCTGCCGCCGCTCGCGATCTACCTGGCGGCGATGCGCACGGTCGTCCAGCGCCACTATCGCGTGCTCGTCGCGCTGATCGCCGCGCGCCAGCGCAACGCCGAACTTGTCGCGCGCTTCGACGCCGCGCTCACCTATATGCCGCACGGCCTGTGCATGATCGACGGCGACAGCCGCGTGATCGTGGCGAACCGGCGCACCGCGCAACTGTTCGGCTCGCCGCGCGAGATCATGCTCGATACACCGCTGCCCGACGTCGTCGCCGCGCTCGGCGCGAACGCGGTGACCGGTCCCGGCGACGGTCTTGCCGCGCAGTGCGACGCGTGGCTGCGTCGCGTCGAACCGGGGCCGTTCGACATTGCACTCGCCGACGGCCGCCAGCTCGAACTGACGCGCCATCGCGTGCCGGACGGCAATGCGGTGATCATCGTCGAGGACGTCACCACGCGCCGCCAGACCGAGCAGCACATCCGGCACCTCGCGCGGCACGACGCGCTGACAGGTTTGCCGAACCGTCACGAACTGCACGCCGAGCTCAAGCGGATGCTCGCACGCCGGCCGCGCCTGCCGAATCCGGCATTCGCCGTCATGTATCTCGACCTCGACGGCTTCAAGGCGATCAACGACCGCTTCGGTCACCAGGCCGGCGACGAAGTGCTCACGCAGGTCGCCGAGCGGCTCGGCAAGACGCTGCCGCCCGGGGAACTCGCGGCGCGCATCGGCGGCGACGAGTTCATCGTCGCGATCGACGACACGACGATGCAGGCGTGCTCGATCCTCGCCGCACGGATCATCCGGCAGATCTCGGCGCCGTACGCGCTGTCGATCGGCGAGACCGTCTGCATCGGCATCAGCATCGGCATCGCGCTCGACGACGGGCACGGCTCGCCCGACGAACTGATCCGGCAGGCCGACAGCGCGCTGTACGACGCGAAGTCCGCCGGCAAGGGCATCTACTGCTTCTATTCGAGCGGCAGCCGCCGCGTGGCGCCGGTCACCGCCAACTGACCCGGCGACACACGCACGGCCCGCTGCCTCTCCGTCTTTTCCCTGCCTGCCGCATCCTCCCGACGATTCAATTCCGAAACGCTTTGCGGGTTCGCACGTGGCGTCGCGCATGCGCGTGTCACGTGACGTGTTCCGTAACATCGCGGTTTACCGCGCATCACGTTGACCGCAGAAGCCGGCACGATCGACGCAGCGCAAGGCTTTTCGTGGTTGGCACCCTTATTGCTCTCTGTCAGGGAAACAGGTTGTCAGGGAGACCCAACATGAATACCGTCGAAGTCCTCAGCCGCAGCGAAACCATCGACGAACTGGATGTGATCGACGGCGCATCGCTGATCCGCCGGCTCATGTCCGAACGCCGCGTGCCGGCCGCACGCGAAACCGCCTGCGTCGACAATCCGCCGCTGACGCTGTACGGCGCGTTTCGCCAGGGCGTCGCCGATCACGGCACGCGACGCGCGAATCCGTATCGCGCGGGCAGCCGTTTCTGGGCACTGTGGGAAGAAGGACGTCTCGAAGCTGAAACATCGGGCCGGTAAGCCGGTTGCGCGCGCGGGCCCTGTCGCGGCAAGGGCCCGGCGCGAAATCCGGCATACGAATGCAGCCGGTCCGCGCGCCGGCATGCGTTCATCGCTGCAACATCCGCGCGGTCCCGCGTGTCGTCCTCGCGGGTCAGGGTGAACCGGTCATCGTTGGCGAAGCAACGAGGTCGCTTCGCCAGCCGCGGTCGGCCGGGCACATGCAGTTCGACACCGGGCGTTTTTGCACCCACCCGGCTCGAACGTGACATCGCCTTCTTGTTTCGACGCGACGCCCGTAACAGGCTGCGGCACCCTGCCCGCGTCCCGACGATCGACCCGCATGGGTCCGATCGTGGACAAGACGCGGGTTGCCCGACCGTTGGGCCGGCTGCGCATGATCAATGCGGCAAGTCCCGGTTATCTGGCGTTCATGGAATGAATCGAACCGGTGTTGGAGCCGTATTTCGATTGAGGGCGTGCGGATGCTCGGCGTTGCACGCGCCCGCGCGGCGGTCGTTTCCCGATAAGATGGCAGATTCCGTTCATCGAACGACGCTGCCATGACCGCCTCCTCTTCACACCGAAATCCCATTCACTGCGAAATCGATCTCGACGCGCAAGGCAAGCACGCGGGCTACCTGCGCCTGCCGCATTCCGTGCACCGCTCGGCATACGGCTGGCTGCCGATCCCGATCGCGTCGATCCGCAATGGCGACGGCCCGGTCGCGCTCGTGATGGCCGGCAACCACGGCGATGAATACGAAGGCCAGATCATCGTGTCGCAACTGATGCGCGAGATCGAGCCCGAGATGGTCACCGGGCAGTTGATCCTGCTGCCGATGGCGAACTTCCCGGCGGCGGACGCAGGCCTGCGCGTGTCGCCGCTCGACGCAGGCAACCTGAATCGCAGCTTCCCCGGCGATCCGGCCGGCACGCCGACGCAGATGATCGCCCATTACATCGAGCACGCGCTGCTGTCGCGCGCGCAGTATCTGGTCGACCTGCACTCGGGCGGCAGCTCGCTGCTGTACCAGGGCGGCAACATGCTGGCGATCGATCCGCTCGACGCCGACGAAGCCGCGAAGCTCAACGGGCTGCTGGTCGCGTTCGGGTTGCAGAATGCGCTGCTGCATGCGCCGAACCCGGTGCATTCGGCGTCGGCCGCGCGCCGGCAAGGCGCGATCTCGATCGTGACCGAACTCGGCGGCGCCGGCATGGCCGATCCGTCGCTGATCCGTCTCGGCCGTCACGGGTTGCTGCATTACCTCGGGTATATCGGCCTGCTGCATGGCGCGCTCGTGCCCGACGCGCCGCCGACCGTCACGCGTTTCATGCGCGTCGACGGCGATCGCCATTTCGTCTATGCGTACGAGCGCGGGCTGTACGAACCGCTCGTCGAACTCGGCGATCAGGTGAAGGCCGGGCAACCGGCCGCGTGGGTGCATTTCCCCGACACGCCGTTGCGCGAACCGGTGCTGCACCGCTTCAAGGGCGATGGCGAGGTGGTGTGCAAACGCGTGCCCGCGCAGGTGCAGCGTGGGGATTGCATGTTTCAGCTGGCGGAGTTGTCGACGCCGCCGCGTGTCATCGACTGACGAGCGCGACCGCCTCACTCAGGCCGTCGCGTATCTGCAATGCCCCGCCGGTGGCGGGGCCGAACCGATTCGCGACACACGCGATCTTCCGTGCGCTTTTCAGCGCGAATCCGCCGTCGTATAGAATGACGCGCTTTGCCCGTACTCCCATGTGGTTCAAAAATCTTCAGCTTCACCGTCTTCCGGCTCCGTGGGCCGTCACGCCCGATCAGATGGAAAAATGGCTGGCGCCCCACGCGTTTCAGCCGGGCAACAGCCTCGAGATGCAGCGCCACGGCTGGGCGTCGCCGCGTGACGACGGCGCGCTCGTGTATTCGATCAACCGGCAGATGCTGCTGGTGTTTCGCGCCGAAAAGAAGCTGCTCCCGGCGTCCGTCGTCAACCAGGTGACCAAGGCCCGGGCACTTGAAGTCGAGGAACAGCAAGGCTTCAAGGTCGGCCGAAAACAGATGCGCGAACTCAAGGAGCAGGTGACCGACGAACTGCTGCCGCGCGCGTTCACCATTCGCCGCGATACCCGCGTGTGGATCGATACGGCGAACGGCTGGCTCGTCATCGATGCGGCTTCACAGGCACTTGCCGACGAGATTCTCGGCCTGCTCGTCAAATCGATCGATCAGTTGCCGCTCGCCGGCGTTCAGGTGGCGTATTCGCCGGTCGCCGCGATGACGGACTGGTTGCTGTCCGGCGAGGCGCCGGGCGGATTCACCGTGGACCAGGACGCCGAGTTGCGCTCGAGCGGCGAAGGCGGCGCCACCGTGCGATACGTCGGCCACGCGCTGGAAGCCAACGACATGCGCCGGCACATCGAGGCCGGCAAACAATGCATGCGCCTCGCGATGACCTGGAATGACCGGATCTCCTTCGTGCTGACGCCGTCGCTGACGATCAAGCGTGTCACGCCGCTCGACGTGATCAAGGAGGCGGCCGATCCCACCGCGCAGAACGACGATGAACGTTTCGACTCGGACGTCACGCTGATGACGGGTGAATTGGCGCAGATGCTGTCCCATCTTGTCGAGATCCTGGGTGGCGATCAGCAGGACGCGATTCAAAAAGCGGCAGCGGCCTGAACCCCGTCGCGGTCAACGATCGTCGCTGTGGCGGCGGGTCGCGGCCGGGCGCTCGCGGCCAGCAATGGGCATCGACGACGCGCCGACGCGGCCGCGGGCCGGTGCCGGCGCGATTGCGGGTGGCTCACACGCCAGCCATCAATCGGATGACGCCGGCGCCTCGTTTCCCTGCGGCGCACCGCATTGATGGCAATGCGGGAAGAAGTAGAAATTCCGGCCGCCGCATCCGCATACGTTGAAGAGCCGCAATCCGCAATGCACGCAGAACGTGGAGTCGTCGCCACCGAGATTCCATTGCTTGTCGCACGACGGGCAGCGCTTTTTCTCGAGTGAGCGAACGGCCTTTTCGTATCCGATCGTGCGTGCGCGTTCCCCCTGATCCTGCTGCAATTCGAGCCGCTTGCGTTCGGCATAACGCTGAAAGGCCTTCATCATGTAGAGGCCGGCGAATACCGTGAGCGCAATGCCGACCAGGACCCGGACATAACCACCGAAATTCGGCAGGTACGGGACCAGTTCGATGAAAAACGCGCTCAGTGCAAACAGGCCGAAGCCATAGACGAAAGGCCAGTAGCGCGCCTTGCGGTAGCGGATGAACAACCAGATCGCAATCAGCAGTATCGGCAGCGTCAGCGCAAGCCGCAGCCCGAATACCTGCAACTCGTAATGCCGGGTCGCCGCGTCGAAGCGCTTTTCGGCTGCGGCGTCCGCGTCGGCAGTCTGCGTGTCGACTTGAGCCTGCTGCGATGCCAGTGCCCGTTGCTGGTCGCCGATCGCGTCGATCTGATGCTGCCAGTCGACCACCACTGCCTGGAGCGTATCGAGCTTGCGGGTTCTCGCCAGAAGGTCTGGGTCCCGCGCACTGTCCCCCGTCACCGAGCGGGTTGCCAGCCAGTTGCGGAAACTTTCCTTCTCGGCCGCGTACTCCTTCGCGGCGCGTCCATGCGCCACCTCCATCGCGCCGGCCTTCTCGGCGAGCGCGTCGTGCCGCGCCTGCAGATCGCGCCGCGCCGCGTCCAGTCGCGCCTTGGTCGGTGCGTCGGCGAATTGCTCGATGGCGGGCGGCCCGCCGCTCGGGGCGAACGCCATGTCGCGAATCACGAGACTGCCGAGCATGTTCAGAAATACGGCGAAGACGATCGCAATCACCCATGAGGCGAGTCGCAGCAGCCGCGCCGGACTGGTCAGGCCATCGCTGGAAGTCATCATTGTGTTGCCCTTGTTGGAATGGTTATCACCGGATTTGAGCCAGCCATTTTCGTTGTGCCGGTATTGCCGCCACGTTTCGCACCGGGACGGACGGCACGCGTATCGGCACATCATCCGCGAGCGTCGGCCATTGAAGGATATCGTAAGTTCAAGTGCCTGCTGCCGCCTCCTAACCTCACCCCACTCCCGCTGCAAGCCTTCTGACGCCTCCCGCGAAATCCTTATCGAAATTGCTTCGTTCGCCTTTGCCGGCCGCGCCGCTAACGTGTTCGAAACGGCGGCGGCGCGCCACCGGCATCGCACGATGCGCAGCGGCCGCCGCCATCACGACAACTGCGTCGCGATAACGGAACAGACCGGACGGGCCGCGTGCCCGCACCCCGCCAGGAACGTCCGCATCGTGCGCTCTCCGCGATGCCCATGGCCACGAACGACCGCATCATTGACACGACACCGCTCGACGTCCGCGCGCAGCCGCTGATCGACGCGCTGATCGACGAGTATTCGACCCGTTACGACGCGTACCGCCCCGACAGCCGCGCGTCTGCCCGCGACGAACTCGCGCGCTACCCGGCCGAACTGTTCGCGCCGCCCGAAGGCGCGTTCGTGCTGCTGCTGCGCGACGGCGCAACGATCGGCGGCGGCGCGTTCAAGCGCTACGACGCGCAGACCGCCGAACTCAAGCGCATCTGGACGCACGCCGACCTGCGCCGTCAGGGCCTCGCGCGGCTGATCGTCGAAGCGCTCGAACTGCGCGCCGCGCAGCAGGGCTACCGCCGCCTCTACCTGACCACCGGCTTTCGCCAGCCTGAAGCGTGGGCGCTGTACGACCGCACCGGCTATACGCGGCTGTTCGATTCGTCGATCGCCCCCGAAGCGTATTTCCACCTGCGCTTCGGCAAGGATCTCGTCGATCCGTCGCGCACGTCGACACTGGCCGACCTGTGGGCACCGGTGCCGGAACCGGTGCTGTCGCGCTGACGGCACACCGCCCCGCCTTTCACCTCGCCTCTTCCGCTTTCCACGACAGGACGTCTTCATGCACCGAGCCGTACCGCTTTCTTCCCGTACCGTACGCACGCTGGCCGCCGCGCTGATCGGCCTGACCGCCTTCGCCGCCGCAGCAGCGGCCGCGACCTTCGACCTGAGCCCCGAGCAGCGCGGCCGGCCGCGCGGCGCGGCCGACGCGGCGGTCGAGCGTGCGGTGCCCGCGTCGTTCAGGTTCGCCGAGCCCGGCACGCTGACGATCGGCATCGCGCCGAGCCTGCCGCCGATCAGCTCGTATGCGACCGACGCGCGCACGGTGATCGGCTTCGACGCCGACATCGGCCAGCTCGTGTCCGACAGCCTCGGCCGCAAGCTGAAGATCGTCGCGCTCGCATGGGCCGACTGGCCGCTCGCGCTCGAATCGGGGAAAGTCGACGCGGTAATCTCGAACGTCACCGTCACCGAGGAACGCAAGCAGAAGCTCGATTTCTCGACCTATCGCAAGGACCAGGTCGGCTTCTACGTGCGCAACGACAGCAAGATCCAGGCGATCCGCGAACCGAAGGACGTCGCGGGGCTGCGCATCGTGACCGACGCCGGCACCAACCAGGAAAAGATCCTGCTCGCGTGGGACCGCGAGAACGTCGCGCACGGGCTGAAACCCGTGCAGATCCAGTACTACGACGACCAGGCGATGCGCATCGTCGCCGTGCAGTCGGGCCGCGCCGATGCGGTGTTCAGCGTGAACTCGGTACTCGCCTATCAGAGCGCGCAGCAAGGCAAGACACGGCTCGTCGGCGCGATCAGCGGCGGCTGGCCGCGCACGGCCGACATCGCGATCGCCACGCGCCGCGGCAGCGGGCTCGCCGATCCGCTGACCGTCGCGCTGAACGGGCTGATCAAGACCGGCCGCTACCAGCAGGTGCTCGACCGCTGGAACCTCGCGTCCGAAGCGATCGACCAGTCGCGCACGAATCCGCCGGGGCTGCCGAAGAGCTGAGCGCCGCGCCGGCCTACCGTCCATCCACGCTCATTTCACTCCCAGGCAGGAACGCCGCCCATCATGTCTTATTCGCTTTCGCTGCTGGACAAGAGTCCGATCGCCGACGGCGCGACCGCCGCCGACGCGCTGCGCTTCACGACGACGCTCGCGCAGCGCGCCGAACAACTCGGCTACGAACGCCTCTGGGTCGCCGAGCATCACGGCACGCCGGGCTTCGCGAGTTCGGCGCCGGAAGTCGTCGTCGCGCACCTGCTCGCCAATACGTCGCGCATCCGCGTCGGCTCGGGCGGCGTGATGCTGCAGCACTACAGCCCGTTCAAGGTCGCCGAGACGTTCAAGCTGCTGGCCGCGCTCGCACCGGGCCGGGTCGACCTCGGTATCGGCAAGGCGCCCGGCGGGCTGCCGCTGACCACGCGCGCGCTGCAGTGGTTTCACGACAAGGCGCGCAAGCCTGACTTCGCGGGCCAGCTCGCGGAGCTCGACGCCTTTCTCGGCTGGGGCGTTGCCGAAGATCATCCGCTGGCCGGCGCGGTCGCGATGCCGGTGCCGCCGCAGCCGCCCGAACGCATCCTGCTCGGCGGCTCGCCGGACAGCGGCGCGCTCGCCGCGCGCAACGGCTGGCGCTTCTGCTACGCGGGGCATTTCAACGGCGACGACGCCAATCTCGAACGTTCGCTCGAAGCCTATCGCAGCGCGGGCGGCGCGAAGCCGCTCGTCGCGCTGTACGCGGTCGCCGCGCCGACGCGTGACGCGGCCGAGCAACTGATCGGGCCGCTGAAGATCTTCAAGCTGCAGTTCGCGGGCGGCCAGAGTTTCAACCTCGCCAGCGCGCAAGCGGCCGCCGAATTCGCACGGCAAAGCGGCGCGTCCGACTACCGGATCGACGAGCTGCGCCCAACCGTGCTGGCCGATACGCCCGAGCGCATCCACCGCGCGCTGGACACGTTGAGCCGGCGGCTCGACGTCGATGCCTTCGTGATCGATTCGCCGGTAACCGACTACGCGGCGCGGCTCGCGTCGGCCGAATGGCTCGGCGGCGCACTGTCGGCCACGCCGTTGCAGGTGGCCCTGGCGGCCGACCGCTCCTTCTCCCCTGACCAGAACGCGTGACGCTCCCATGACGACCCGACGATCGATCCCCTTCGGCCTGATGCTGCAAGGCGCAGGCAGCCACATGAACGCCTGGCGGCATCCGAGCAACCCGCCGGACGCCAGCATCAACCTCGACTTCGCGATCGGTGTCGCGCGCAAGGCGGAAGCCGCCGGCATCGCGTTCGCGTTCGTCGCGGACGGCCTCTTCATCAACGAGAAGTCGATCCCGCACTTCCTGAACCGCTTCGAGCCGCTGACCGTGCTGTCGGCGCTCGCGGTCGCGACGAAGAAGATCGGGCTCGCCGGCACGATCTCGACGTCGTACAGCGAGCCGTTCACGGTTGCGCGCCAACTGGCATCGCTCGACGCGATCAGCGGCGGCCGCGCGGGCTGGAACGTCGTGACGACGCCGCTCGAAGGCACCGCGAAGAACTTCGGCAAGGCGCATCCCGATCACGAACTGCGCTACGAGATCGCCGACGAATACCTCGACGTCGTGCAGGGCCTGTGGGACAGCTGGGACGACGACGCGTTCGTGCGCGACCGCGCGACCGGCCGCTTCTTCGATCGCGACAAGCTCCACACGCTCGATCACCACGGCCGTTTCTTCCAGGTCGCGGGCCCGCTGAACATCCAGCGCTCGCCGCAAGGGCAGCCGGTGATCTTCCAGGCCGGCTCGTCCGACACCGGGATCGGCCTCGCGGGCAAGTACGCGGATGCCGTGTTCACGCATTCGCCGTCGATCGAGGAAACGGCCGCGTTCACACGGCGCGTGAAGCAGAGCGCGATCGAGCACGGCCGGCAAGCCGGCGACGTGAAGATTTTCCCCGGCGTCGGGCCGATCGTCGGCCGCACGGCCGCCGACGCGGAAGACAAATACCAGGCAATCCGCGACCTGCTGACGATCGACGAGGCGCTCGCGTACCTCGGCCGCTATTTCGACCACCACGACTTCACGCAGTACGCGCTCGACGCGCCGTTCCCCGAACTCGGCGAGCTTGGACGCAACAGCTTCCGTTCGACCACCGACCGCATCAAGGCCGACGCGAAACAGAAAGGCCTGTCGCTGCGCGAGACGGCGCTGGCGGTCGCCACGCCGCGCCCGAACTTCATCGGCACGGCCGAGCACGTGGCCGACGAGCTGATCCGCTGGCACGACGCCGGCGCCGGCGACGGTTTCATCCTCGGTTTTCCGGTACAGGCGCAAGGCGTCGACGATTTCGTCGAACTCGTGATTCCGGCGCTCGAGGCGCGCGGCCGCTACAGCCGGGACCTGCCCGGAGCGACGCTGCGCGACCACCTCGGCCTGCCGCGCAAGGCAAGCCGCCACGCGGCGCCCGGCGCGCCGCACGAAACGGCGGCCGAAGCGCACGCCTGACGCCACCGCGCCGCCCGTGCGCGGCGCGCCCGCCCGACAGATTCGAGGATTACCAACGACATGAGCGACACGACCCATCTCGGCGGCGCACTGCCGCCGCTCTCTTCCCCCGGCGCGCGCGACGCCGGCACGCGTTTCCGGATCGTGCCCGCGCGCCACCGGTCGCGCACGGCCGGCACCGTGCTCGCGCTCGTGCTGATCGCGATCACGCTGCATTCGATCCTCGGCAACCCGCAATGGGGCTGGCCGGTATTCGCCGAATGGTTCCTGTCGCCGCCGGTCCTGTCGGGGCTCGCGCGCACGCTGGTGCTGACGCTGCTGGGCGCGGTGTTCGGCTTCGCGCTCGGCGCATTCGTCGCGCTGGCGCGGCTGTCGCGTTCGCGCCTGCTGTCCGCCAGCGCATGGACCTTCGTGTGGCTGTTCCGCTCGATTCCGCTGATCGTGCTGCTGCTGATCCTGAACAACCTCGGCTACCTGTACGAACACGTGCGACTCGGCGTGCCGTTTACCGACATCGTGTGGTTCGAGGCGCCGACCACCGAGCTGATCAGCCCGTTCCTCGCGGCCGTACTCGGCCTCACGCTGAACCACGCGGCGTTTTCCTCGGAAGTGATCCGCGGCGGCATTCTCGCGGTCGACCAGGGGCAGCTCGAAGCAGCGGCCGCGCTCGGGCTGCCGCGCGGCCGCCAGACCACGCGGATCGTGCTGCCGCAGGCGATGCGCGCGATCCTGCCGACCGCGTTCAACGACCTGATCACGCTCGCGAAAGGCACGTCGATGGTCTACGTGCTCGCGATGCCGGAGCTGTTCTACACGGTGCAGGTGATCTATCGGCGCAACCTCGAAGTGATTCCGCTGCTGATGGTCGCGACCGTCTGGTACCTGATCATCCTGACCGTGCTGTCGGCGATCCAGGTGCAGGTCGAGCGGCACTATGCACGCGGTGCGCTGCGCAATCCGCCGCCGTCCGTGCTCACGTTCGCGCTCGCGCGCATCGGCGCACTGTGGCGGCGTGCCACGTCGCGCCGCGCGGCATCGATCGCGCGGGCCGCAAGCGATGCCCGCGCCGATACCGCCGCTGCCGCCGCGCCGCGCACCGGCGGCGAGGTAGCCGTGCACGGCGTGTCGAAGCAGTTCGGCATGCAGCGCGTGCTCGACAACGTATCGTTCGTCGCGCCGCGCGGCAGCGTGACCGTGATCGTCGGGCCGTCGGGCTCCGGCAAGTCGACGCTGCTGCGCACGATCAACCATCTCGAACGCGTCGACGACGGCTACATCGACATCGACGGCGAACTGATCGGCTATCGCCGCGACGGCGACGTGCTCCATGAGCTGAAGGAGCGTGACGTGCTGAAGCGGCGCACGGCCGTCGGCATGGTGTTCCAGAACTTCAACCTGTTCCCGCACCTGACGGTGCTCGAGAACCTGATCGAAGCGCCGATCGCGGTCGGCGGCGTGACGCGCGATGCGGCCGAACGCACCGCACGCACGCTGCTCGCGCGTGTCGGCCTCGCGGACAAGGCCGAAGCGTACCCGCGCCAGTTGTCGGGTGGCCAGCAGCAGCGCGTCGCGATCGCGCGGGCGCTCGCGTTGCGTCCGAAGGTGCTGCTGTTCGACGAACCGACGTCGGCGCTCGATCCCGAACTCGTCAACGAAGTGCTCGACGTGATCAAGGAACTCGCGCGCTCGGGCACGACGCTCGTGATCGTCACGCACGAGATCGGCTTCGCGCGCGAAGTCGCGGACAACGTCCTGTTCATGGAGCGCGGGCGCGTCGTCGAGGCCGGGCCGCCGGCCGTGGTGCTCGACGCGCCGTCGCATCCGCGCACGCGCGCGTTCCTGTCGCGGGTGCTGTGATGCGCGCCGCTTCCAACCTGCGAGGAGCCACGCGATGACCGACCGGCGCCAGTTCATCTCGGCCGCGCTGGCCGCGGCAACCGTCCTGCCGTGGCAGGCCGCGCATGCGGCGGCGGCAACCGCCGATCTCGACCCGCGCCAGGCCGGCCGCCTGCGCGCGGATCGCGACGACGAGGCGATCCGCGCGGCAGCCGCCTACCGCTGGGTACGCGACGGCGCGTTCACGGTCGCGATTTCTCCGCATGCGCCGCCCGTGTCGACGTACGCAACCGACGCGCGCACCGTGGTCGGCGCCGATCCCGACTATGCGCAGCTCGTCGCCGACGCACTCGGCCGCACGCTCGCGCTCGTGCCGATCGCATGGGCCGACTGGCCGCTCGGGCTGACGTCCGGCAAGTACGACGCGGTGATCTCGAACGTCGGCGTGACCGAGAAGCGCAAGGAGAAATACGACTTCACGACCTACCGGCTCGGGCTGCACGGCTTCTATGTGCGCACCGGCAGCCCGATCGCGAAGATCGCCGAGCCGAAGGACATCGCGGGCCTGCGGATCATCACCGGCGCCGGCACGAGCCAGGAGCGCATCCTGCTCGAATGGAGCAAGCGCAACGTTGCACAGGGGCTGAAGCCGGCCGAGCTGCTCTATTTCGACGACGATGCAACGGCGCGCATCGCGCTGCTGTCGGGCCGCGCCGACGCGGAGCTGAACCCGAATGCGTCGCTCGCGTACGAGGCCGCGCGCAGCGGCAAGATCCGCCGGGTCGGCGTCGTCAACGCGGGCTGGCCCAACAATGCCGATGTCGCGATCGCGACGCGGCGTGGCAGCGGGCTCGCACCGGCGCTGACGCTCGCGACGAACGCGCTGATCGGCAACGGCCGCTACGGGCAAGCGCTTGCGCGCTGGGACTTGCAGAGCGAGGCGATCGCGCACGCGGAGACCAATCCGCCGGGGCTGCCGTCGTTCTGAAAACCGACGACGAGCGCCCCGGCATGCCGCGACGGAAATGCCGGGGCGATTCGGCTTGCTGGTGGTTTGTCTACGCCGGCACGGCCGCCTGATACCGGTCGAGTTCCGCAATCTGCGCGTGAATCGCCGGAATCAGGTCGCGCCCGTAGGCCAGCGCATCGTCGAGCGGATCGAACCCGCGAATCAGGAACGTCGATACACCGAGCCGGTAGTACGCGCCGAGCGCCCGTGCGACCTGTTCCGGCGTGCCGACCAGCGCGGTCGAATTCCAGCGCGCGCCGGTCAGGTTCGCGACACCCATCCACAACCGCTCGTCGAGCACGTCACCCTGCGCGGCGGCGGCCATCAGCCGCTGCGATCCCGCATTCTGCGGCGCATGACCGGCGATCGGCTGGCCGTTCGCGATCCGCGCCGCGCGCACGCGTTCACGGATCGCCTCGGCCTTCTCCCATGCGGCCGCCTCGGTGTCCGCCACAATCGGCCGGAACGACACGCTGATGCGCGGCGCACGCCCGAACGGCGCAGCGGCAGCGCGCACGCGGGCGATCTGCTCGCGCACCGCGTCGAGCGGCTCGCCCCATGTCATGTAGACGTCCGCATGCTCGCCCGCGACCGCCAGCGCGGCCGGCGACGACCCGCCGAAATAGATCGGCACGTGGGGCCGCTGCGCGCCTTTCACGAGCGGCGACGCGCCGCGCAGCCGATAGAACGCGCCGTCGTGATCGACCGGGGCATCGGCCAGCCAGATCCGCTTGAGCACGTCGAGATATTCGCCGGTGCGGCGGTAGCGCGCATCGTGCGGCACGAAATCGCCGTCGCGCTGCAAGTCTTCATCGTCGCCGCCCGACACGACGTTCAGCGCGAGCCGGCCACCGCTGAACACATCGAGTGTCGCGATCTGCCGCGCGGCGGCCGACGGTACGATCACGCCCGGCCGGTGCGCAAGCAGGATGCGGATGCGCTCGGTCGCCGCGGCCGCGAACGACGCGACGATGAAGCCGTCCGCCGCGTTGCTGAAATGGCCGACCAGGACCTGGTCGAAGCCGGCCGCCTCGTGCGCCTGCGCGAAGCGGCGCACGTAGTCGGGCTGGACGGCCGCGCCGCCCGGTACGTCGACCTCCGCGCCGGGTGTCGCGGTGATCATGCCGATGATGTCGACTGGCATGGCGAAGTGTCCTCGGGTGACTCGATCGGGAATCGGGGGAACGGACGCACGGTCACTGCGCGGCGGCCGTCTTCTGCGCTGGCACGGCGAATGCGCCCGCATACGAGCGGTCGAGCAGCTTCGACGTGTCGTACGCGGCCGGAATCACGCCGGCCTTGTGCAGAAAGTCGGCCGTGTTCTGCGCATCCTTCGCTGCCGTGTCGTCGACCGGGCCGACGCGCTGTTTCGCGTGGTTGAGCCAGCGGTACGCGACGTCCGGTTCGAGCTTCGCGCGCTTCGCCCACAGGTCCGCGTACTCGCGCGGATGGCTGTCGACCCACTGACGCGCCGCCACCACGCGCCGTAGGAAATCGATGATCTCGGCGCGCTTGCCCGACGCGGCCGCCTCGTTCGCGGCGACGAAACTCAGTGCGGGCATCAGCCCCTGTGCGGTCGTCACGGGCCGCGCGCCCTGCCGCAATGCCAGCGTACTGACGAACGGTTCCCACAGCGACACGGCGTCGACCGAGCCGTTCGCGAAGGCGTTGGTCGCATCGATCGGCATCAGGTACGCGTACTTGACGGAATCGGCGCGCAAGCCCGCGTGTTCGAGCGCGCGCAGCACGAGTTGCTGGCTCCATGCGCCACGCCATACGGCGATGGTCTTGCCCTGCAGGTCGGCCACGGTGCGCACGGGCGAATTCTTCGGCACAAGGATCGCGACGCCGTCGAGGCTCTGCCGCGATACCGCGACGACCTTGACCGGCGCGCCGCGCGCGGCCAGCGTCAGCAGTGCGGAATCGCCGAGGAAGCCGACGTCGATCGCGTTGCCGTTCAGACTTTCGGCAACGGGGGCGGCGGCCTGGAAGTGCTTCCACTCGATCGTGTAAGGCAGGTCCTTCAGCACGCCGGACGCCTCCATCGACGCCTGGATGTTGAAGTAGTTCTGCTCACCGACGCGCAGCGTGACGGTGTCCTTGGCAAGGCCCGGCTGAGCGGCAAGCGCCAGCAAGAGCGCCGTGACGATTCGGCTCGACAACATGATCTCCCGGAAGGTTGGCCGGCTGCCGCGCGATGGCGGCGCCGCGTGGTCCGCCGTGCGCGACGGCCGGCGGACCGGATGGAACCGGTGAAGATACGTCGATCGGCTTCATGAGACAAACGCAATATTCTGCTTTGCAAAGATGCAAATATTTTATGAAGCGAGCGCAATTGCACCGTGTTCGCCATCGGCCTGCGCCGCCTGCCGTTCGAATGATTCCTCGATAGATATTTCGCGCACGAAATAAATCACGGACTATATTTCGCATACGAAATAACTACCCGAGCGAGGACGGCCATGACCTCCCAACCCATCGAGTTTTCCGCCGCCGACGGCTACACGCTGCACGGCACGCTGTGGTCGCCGGACGCCGCGCCGCGCGCGCTGGTGCTGATCCATCCGGCGACGGCCGTGCCCGAGCGGCTGTATGCGGGCTTCGCGCGCTTCCTGACCGAACGCGGCTTCGCGGCACTGACCTACAACTATCGCGGCATCGGCGCATCGCGGCCCTCGCGCCTGGCCGCGCTGAAGTCGCGCATGCGTGACTGGATGGAACTCGACGTGGGCGCCGCGACCGCATGGGCACGGCAGGCGTACGACGGGCTGCCGCTGCTGGCGGTCGGCCACAGTGTCGGCGGGCATGCGATCGGGCTGTCCGCCGCCACGCCGCACCTGCGCGCGGCCGTGCTCGTCGCCGCGCACGCGGGCAGCACACGGCTGATCGCGCAGGCGGCCGAACGCCTGAAGGTTCGGTTGATCCTGCGTGTGCTCGGCCCGCTGATGTCCACGCTGCTCGGCTATGTACCCGGCAAGCGGCTCGGGCTCGGCGAGGATCTGCCGGCCGGCGTGTTCCGCGAATGGAGCCGCTGGACGACGTTGCCGCACTATTTCTTCGACGATCCGACGCTCGGCGCGGCCGAGCGCTTCTCGAAACAGCAGCTGCCGATCCTCGCGCTCGGTTTCGACGACGATCCATGGGCGAACCCGGCTGCGATCGGGCTGCTGGTAAGCTATCTGACCCGCGCGAAGGTCGAACGCCGCCAGATCGATCCGCACGCGGCGGGCAGCGGCCCGGTCGGACACATGGGCTTCTTTCGCAGCCGGCCCGGCACCGTGCTGTGGCCCGACGTGGCCGACTGGCTCGCGCAGGCGCTCGACACGCCACGCAACGCGAGCCGTCCCTCCCTTTCCATCGCAGCCGGGAACCCAGCTTGAGCGAAGACCGACGACTGTTTTTCATGTTGAACATCGGCCAGCGGCGCGTGCAGCGCTGGATCGACCGCAAGGCCGAAACCGAGACGCGCGCGAGCGCCGCGCAGGCCGGCGCGCTGTTCTGTCTCGCCAGGCAGGATGGCGCGCTGATCGGCGAAGTCGGCGCCGCGCTGCAGCTCGCGCCGTCCGCGATGACAGGGCTCGCCGACCGGATGGCAAAGGCCGGTCTCATCACGCGTCATGCCGACTCGGACGACGGCCGCGCAACACGGCTGTACCTGACCGACGAGGGCCACGCGGCGCTCAAGCGCGCACGCGTGCTGCTGCGCGAACTGAACGGCAAGCTGTGCGACGGGTTTTCAGACGACGAACTCGATGTCGTCGCGCGCTGGCTGCACGCGTTGCAGGACCGGTTTCCGGCGGAGCGCTGAGCGGCACGTTCCCGCGCCGCAACGGGCTCGCACCGGCATCAATCTAAAGCGATTGCGACTCGCGTTTCCGATTCGATTTTCATGTTGATGCAAAGCTGACCGCCACGCCGCCGCGCGACGCCATTCATCGCGCGGCGGCAGGCACTCCGCACGGCGTCAGGCAGCCTGCGCAATCGCGGCGACCACGGGTTCCGCTTTCAGCGCCGCGACCTTGCCGATCGTATCGACGCACGCATGCGCGAGCTCCGCGCCCTTCACGAGGAAGTGCTCGTGGAAGTACGCGACATGCTCGGCGCCGTGGAAATGATGCGGCGTCAGCACCGCCGACAGCACCACCACGCCGGTTTCGAGCTGCACCTGCATGAGGCCGGAAATCACCGCTTGCGCGACGAAGTCATGGCGATAGATACCGCCGTCGACCACCAGGCCGGCGCACGCGATGGCCGCGTATTTGCCGGTTTTCGCGAGCAATTTGGCATGCAGCGGAATCTCGAAAGCGCCTGCCACTTCGAAGAAGTCGCAATCCGCCTGGCTCAGGTTCGCGTTGGCGAGCCCGTCGACGAACGCGTTTCGGCACTGGTCGACGATCTCCTTGTGCCAGCACGACTGGACGAAAGCGATCCGCGGAGCAGCAGTTTGGGAGGGGGAAGCAAGTTGGGTCATCGATGGGTCCTGTGTGAGTTGAATGGGCGCACAGGGACAAGCCACGTACCTTGCGTACGCAACGAACCCCGCTCTCTCTCATCCGGACTTTAACCGTCGGCCCCGGAATCGAACCGGGTCTGCTGACCTTGCCGTGCACATGCGTGCCGGCAAGCGCTCGCGGGCTACGCGCAATCGCGCGATTACCGCCGGTGGGGAATTTCACCCCGCCCTGAGAACGTTCGCGGCACATTGGCCGCGCCGGAAATCTATCACAGTCTCGTCGTGCAGGTTCTTCAACGTCTCCGCCCGCCTCATCCGCCTGGCGCGTTCCCCGGCCCGTTTCCCGCGGTCGCCCCTCCGCTCCAACCGCCCTTTTCACCGATCCGACAGAAACCCGACGAGAACCTGCCAGTCGGCTTGGAATTTGAAATGATATAACATATCATTTCGGGTGCTCGTCCGCCTTACGCCGTTCCACTGTGGGTGGCCAAGCCTCGCCGAGCCATGTTCCATCGGGTCACTGCGCGTCAATGACGCAACAATATATCGTATCCAGCGGTGACCCGCATCGCTCGTTATCCGATCCGATTCCAACCGATTCACCGACCATGCGCGACCTCCCTCGTTTAACGCTTCGCCCACTCTCGTCACTTTCGCTGATGCTGTTCGCCGCCGTCGCCCACGCGCAAGCCGATACGCCCGCGTCGTCGAGCCCGGCACCGGCCAGCACGCCGCTCGCGCCAATCTTCGTGACCGCGAACCCGCTCGGCGACACCGAACTGATCGCGCCGACCGTGCAGCTCTCCGGCGATGCGCTGACGCGCCGCCAGGCCGATTCGCTCGGCGAAACGCTCAACGGGCTGCCCGGTGTGTCGACCACGACCTACGGGCCGATGGTCGGCCGCCCGATCATCCGCGGGATGGATGGCGACCGGATCCGGCTGCTGCAGAACGGCGTCGCGGCCTATGACGCGTCGTCGCTGTCGTACGACCACGCGGTGCCGCAGGATCCGCTGTCGATCGAACGCGTCGAAATCGTGCGCGGCCCGGCCGCGCTGCTGTACGGCGGCAACGCGGTGGGCGGCGTCGTCAACACGATCGACAACCGGATTCCGCGCGAAGCGATCCAGGGCGTGACGGGTGCGCTCGACGCGCGCTACGGTGGCGCGAATTCCGTGCGCGCCGGTGCTGCGCAGGTCGAAGGCGGCAACGGCCGCTTCGCGTTCCACGTCGACGCGTTCGACCGCGAAACGAGCAAGCTGCGGATTCCCGGCTACGCGCGCAGCAGCCAGCAACGCGCGCTCGACGGCCCCGACACGCCGCAGCCGGAAGGCAACGTGCCGAACAGCGATGGCCGTGTGCACGGCGGCGCGGTCGGTGCGTCGTATACCTGGGCCGACGGCTTCGCGGGCCTGTCGTACAGCGGCTACGAATCGAACTACGGCTCGGTTGCCGAAAGCGACGTGCGGCTGCGGATGCGGCAGGAGCGCCTCGCGTTCGCATCCGAGGTGCGCAACCTGAGCGGGCCGTTCACGAAGCTGAAATTCGATTTCGCGTACACCGACTACCGCCACAAGGAAGTCGACAACGGCGAGACGGCGACCACCTTCCGCAATCGCGGCTACGAAGCGCGCATCGAGGCGCGGCACCGCAAGATCGGCCCGTTCGAAGGCGCGATCGGCGTGCAGTTCGGCCAGAACACCTTCTCCGCGCTCGGCGACGAAATGCTCGTGCCGTCCACCCGCACGAACAGCGTCGCGCTGTTCGGTCTCGAGGAATGGCAGGTCGTTCCCGCACTGAAGCTGAGCCTCGGCGGCCGCTTCGAGCACGTGAAGGTCGACCCCGATCCGGCCGGCGTCGAGAAATTCGCGGGCGCGCAGGCGCGCGACTTCAACGCGGGCAGCCTGTCCGCCGGCGCACTGTTTTCGCTTACGCCGGTATGGTCGGTCGCCGCGAACGTCGCGTACACCGAACGCGCGCCGACCTTCTACGAGCTGTATTCGAACGGCCCGCACGATGCGACCGGCCAGTTCCTGATCGGCAACCCGAATGCATCGAAGGAGAAAGCGGTGTCGACCGACCTGTCGCTGCGCTATGCGAGCGGCCCGAATCGCGGCAGCGTCGGCGTGTTCTACAACCGCTTCTCCAACTACCTGACCGAGTACAACACGGGCCGCGTCGTGGACGACGATGGCGACCCCGTCACGCCCGGCACCGACGGCTCGCTGAACGAGGCGATCTATCGCGGCGTGCGCGCCGAGTTCTACGGTGTCGAGCTGGACGGCAAATGGCGCGCGTTCTCGCGGCGCGGGCACACGGTCGACCTCGAACTGACGGCCGACTACACGCATGCGCGCAACGTCGACACGGGCCAGCCGCTGCCGCGCATCGCGCCGCTGCGCGCGACGCTCGCGGCCGACTACGGCTACGGCCCGTTCGGCGCACGCGCACAGGTCACGCACGCCTGGTCGCAGCATCGCGTGCCCGACAACGACTTCTCGACGGACGGCTACACGTCGCTCGGCGTGATGCTGACCTACAAGTTCCGCGTCGGCCCGACGCACTGGCTCGCGTACCTGCGTGGCGACAACCTGACGAACCAGGAGATCCGCTACTCGACGTCGGTCGTGCGTGGCTTCGCGCCCGAAGGCGGCCGCAGCGTGATGGCCGGGTTGCGCACCACGTTCTGACCCTTGTACGGCTCGCGGCGCCCGCCGCGGGCTGGTCCGGCGCGCCGACGTGGCGCGCCCGTTTCCGCTCATTCACCCATCGCGCCAATCAGGCGACGCGCGCCGAACATCCATATCGGCACCCTTCCCGGATTCGCCGAAAACGAAATTCCGGCATTCACCGATAAATCAAAACAAAATCATCAGACGATTATTAGCAAAAAGACGTTTTTTGCTTCATCAATAAAACCGGTTTCAAGTTTCACATATAAACCCTTGAATCACGGGCGACCTTCGGTTTTTTGATCAGGATCAAGAACGCCCACCTGACAACGCTTTCAGCGCTAAAAAAACTAATATCAGGGTTTGCGAAGGGTAAAGAATCATCCCGTATACCCGTTAATGCCGGCACGAGCCCGTATCTGGTCGAAAAATAAATTCCATTTGCCAACCACTCGCGCAGAGGCACAACGTGAAAATCGCCAGAATGAGCATCAAAACAAAACTCCTAGGCGGCTTCGGCCTGCTCGCCGCGGTCGTCGTGATCGTGTCGGGCATGGCCCTCAAGGCACTGTCCGATACGAATGCCGAGTTTTCACGCTACATGAACGGCATCAACGCGCGGGCGAACCTGTCTGAGCAAATCCGCACCGCAGTCGACCGCCGCGCGATCGCCGCGCGCAACCTCGTGCTCGTGACGAAACCGGCTGACGTCGAGGTCGAACTCGCCGAAGTGAACCAGGCGCACAAGGACGTGCAGGAACGTCTCGCGAAGCTCAAGGAGATGATGGCGAACGCGACCGACACCTCGGATCGCGCGCGCGAACTGGTGGGCGACATCGTGCGCATCGAAGGCAACTACGGGCCCGTCGCGCTGCGCATCGTCGGGCTCGCACAGGCGGGCAAGAAGGACGAAGCGACCGCCGACATCGACGACAACTGCCGCCCGCTGCTCGCGCAGCTGGTGCGCGCGACGGACGCATACGCGACCTATACGCATGAACGCGAGCTCGCGATCGCACAGCAATTCGCGGACCGCTACACGATGGAGCGCAACCTGCTGGCCGGCATCTGCCTGATCGCGGTCGCCGTCGCCGTCGCCGGCGGCCTGTGGCTGACGCGCAAGATCACGGTGCCAATCGGCTCGGCCGTGGACGTCGCGCGCACGGTGGCGAACGGCGATCTCGGCAGCCGCATCGAGGTCAGCGGCAACGACGAAACGCGCGACCTGCTCGAAGCGCTGCGGACGATGAATGAGCGGCTGATCGGCATCGTCGGACGTGTGCGCGATTCGTCGAACAGCATCGCGCACGCGGTGAGCGAAATCGCGTCGGGCAACCTCGATCTGAGCCAGCGCACCGAGGAACAGGCCGCGTCGCTGCAGGAAACCGCCGCGACGATGGAAGAATTCACGTCGACGGTGCGACTGAACGCGGAGAACGCGCAGCAGGCGAGCACGCTCGCCGCGAATGCGTCGGATGTCGCGCAGCGCGGCAGTTCGGTGGTCGGCCGCGTGGTCGACACGATGACGGAAATCGGCCAAAGCTCCTCGAAGATCGCCGACATCACGGGCATCATCGAAGGCATCGCGTTCCAGACCAACATCCTGGCGCTGAACGCGGCCGTCGAAGCCGCACGCGCGGGCGAACAGGGCCGCGGCTTCGCGGTCGTCGCGAGCGAGGTACGCAGTCTCGCGCAGCGCTCGTCGACGGCAGCGAAGGAAATCAAGGAACTGATCTCCGCGTCGGTACAGACGATCCAGGACGGTTCGGCGCTCGCGGGCGAAGCCGGCAAGACGATGTCCGACGTCACGCAGGCCGTCGCGCGCGTGACGGACATCATGGGCGAGATCGCGGCCGCATCGGCCGAGCAGAGTCGCGGCATCGACCAGGTGAACCTGACGGTCACGCAGATGGACGAGACGACGCAGCAGAACGCGGCACTCGTCGAGCAGGCTGCGGCCGCATCGAAGTCGCTCGAGGCGCAGGGTCGCGAGCTGTCCGAAACGGTAGCGGCATTCCGGATGCCGTCCGGTACGCACGCGACGTCGGCCGGTACGCATGCGCACGAAACCGGCACGCATCACTGGCAGCCGGCCGCCGTGTAACCGGCACGACCAGGAGACGACGATGCGCACGCTGTTTCGCTTGCCTGCCTGCGTTCCGCATGCGCGCACCGCGCGATGCGCGGCCGCGCGTGGCACGCGATGCAGCTGCGTATCGTCGTCGTTCGGCGCGCCCCGCATGCACGCGCGCCGTCGCGCGTCGCCGATTCGCGCCGCGCAGTCACGGCACGCGTACATGTAGCTTCTCCGCACGCCATTGCGCACACTGCGTTTGCCGCGTCGCGCAAATTTCGATCCCGCCCGTGTATCGCGCGATGCCATATCGCCGTCGTGGAAATCGCGCTGCATTCGCACTCGCACCGCTCGCTGATACAGACTTTTAAAACGAACGAATGGCGAGTATGCTTAAAAAAGCACTCCCCGTTCGGACGGCGAATCGCGTGCCCTGACTCCCGTCCGTTCGCATTGCGGCCCCATCGCAACGCGCACCGCGCGCCGATGGCGGCGTCTGCTTCTCGCGCCTTGGCCGCACGAACCTTTCCCCCAACAATCGTCAGGAGAGCTGGTGAGCCGACTCGTCGTCGTATCCAATCGCATCGCAGATCCCCGTAAAGCCGCGGCCGGTGGCCTCGCGGTCGCCGTGAAGGACAGCCTGCAGGAAACCGGCGGCGTATGGTTCGGCTGGAGCGGCAGGCTGCGCGGCGGCGACGATCAGCCCACGCATGGCGACGAGGTGCAGATCCAGAATGTCGGCGGCATCCAGCTTGCGACGATCGATCTCGATCCGCAGGATTACGACGCGTACTACCTCGGCTATTCGAACAACGTGCTGTGGCCGGTGTTTCACTACCGGCTCGATCTCGCGCAATTCGATCGGCGTTTTGCCGACGGCTACCGGCGCGTGAACCAGTTGTTCGCGCGCAAGCTGCGCACGCTGCTACGGCCCGACGACACCATCTGGGTCCACGACTACCAGCTGATTCCGCTCGCGGCCGAGTTGCGCGCGATGGGCTGCACGAATCCGATCGGCTTCTTCCTGCACATCCCGATGCCGCCGCCGCCGATCATGGCCGCGATCCCGGAACACGAATGGCTGATGCGCTCGCTGTTCGCGTACGACCTCGTCGGCTTCCAGACCGAATCGGACCTGCTTCACTTCGAGCACTACGTCGAAGCGGAAGCCGGCGCCGCGCGGCTGCCGGACGGCCGCCTGCACGCGTTCGGCCGCACGCTGTCGGCCGGTGCGTTCCCGATCGGCATCAACGTCGACGAATTCGAGTCGCTCGCGCGCGACCGCGACGGCATCGACATGTTCGAACGGATGCGCGACGAATATTCGCGCCGCCAGCTGCTCGTCGGCGTCGACCGGCTCGACTACACGAAAGGCCTGCCGCAGCGTGTGCATGCGTTCCGCGAGCTGCTCGAACAGTATCCGGAGAACCGCGACCGCGCGACGCTGATCCAGATCGCCGCGCCGAGCCGCGAGGATCTCGGCGCATACGACGACCTGCGTCGCGAGATGGACAGCCTGTGCGGCGCGATCAACGGCGACTACGGCGAACTCGAATGGATGCCGATGCGCTACATTCACCGCACCGTTGCACGCAAGCGCCTGCCGGGTCTCTATCGCGCGAGCCGCGTCGCGCTCGTCACGCCGCTGCGCGACGGGATGAACCTCGTCGCGAAGGAATTCCTCGCCGCGCAGGACGCAGCCGATCCGGGCGTACTCGTGCTGTCGCGTTTCGCGGGCGCGGCCGAACAATTGAAGTCGGCGCTGCTCGTCAATCCGTACGACACGCAAGGCACCGCGCAAGCGATCCAGCGCGCGCTCGCGATGCCGCTCGAAGAGCGCCGCCAGCGTCACTCGGCGCTGATGGCGATCGTGCGCAAGACCGACGTGCACTGGTGGCGCACGCGCTTTCTCAACGCACTTGCCGAAGCGGCCGAAGTCGCGGCCGCGGCCGAGTCGTGATGCGCTGACGCAGCGTCACGCATCCGTCGCCGCGAATTCCAGCGGTGCACCGTTCACAACCCACACGTCGAACGAAACCGGAGTGCCCGCGCCCTTCGCCGAGCGGTGGCGGTTCGTCGATGGGCACCGGCGACAGCGTCGCGCTGGCAAACGTGACTTCGAAGCAGAAGCGCGCCTGCTGCACGACATCCATCGAAGCGTGCGCGTCGCTCATGGCGACTCCGTGGCAGGACAGAGGAAAAGAAAGCACACCGCGTCGACACGTCGGCGCACGCCGGCCACTGATTGGCGCGGCGCGTTCAGCGATCGGGTTCGTGCGGCCGCCCGTACGCGACGAAATCGCGCTCGACCGCGGACGCCTGTTCCGTTTCGATCGTCCCGCCACGCGCGCCGGCTTCGTCGCCGGGCGCAGCCGATGTGGCGGACGACGGATCGACGCGCCCGTCGATCAATGCCTGCAGCGCGTCGCGTTCAAGCACCTCGCATTGCAGCAGCCGTCGCGCGATGCGCTCGAGCGCATCGCGGCGCTCGCCGAGCGTCGCGGCGACCCGCGTATGCGCATCCGCGAGCAGCGTACGCACTTCGTCGTCGATCATCCGTGCCGTGTGCTCGCTGCAGCGGCCGTCGCCCGGATGCCATGCGCCGGGGATGCCCTGGCGCGCATCGCCGTCGTCGAACGTCGCGAGCCCGATCTTTTCGCTCATCCCGTACTGCATGACCATGTGGCGCGCCATCGCGGTTGCGCGTTCGAGATCGTTCTGCGCGCCGGTCGATACATCGCCGAACACGAGCTCTTCCGCGACACGCCCGCCGAGCAGCGCATCGATACGATCAAGCAGTTCGCTCCTGCGCAGCACGTAGCGATCCTCGGTCGGCACCTGTTGCGTATAGCCGAGCGCCGCGACACCGCGCGGAATGATCGACACCTTCTTCACCGGGTCGCAATGCGCACGGCTTTCCGCGACGAGCGCATGACCGGCTTCGTGATACGCGATGGTCAGCTTCTCCTGCTCGTTCATCACGCGACTCTTGCGCTCGAGCCCCGTCAGCGCGCGGTCGATTGCCTCGTCGAAGTCGGCCATGCCGATCGCCGGCTTGCCGAGTTCGGCCGCATGCAGCGCGGCCTCGTTGACGACGTTCGCGAGATCGGCGCCGACGAAGCCCGGCGTGCGCGACGCGAGCTCGCCGAGGTCGACCTCGGCCGCGAGCTTCACGCGCTTCACATGCACGCCCAGAATCTGCCGGCGGCCGTTCACGTCGGGCCGGTCGATCGCGATGTGGCGATCGAAGCGGCCCGGCCGCAGCAGCGCGGGATCGAGGATTTCCGGGCGGTTCGTCGCGGCCATGATGATCACGCCCGAGCCGGCCTGGAAGCCGTCCATCTCGACGAGCAACTGGTTGAGCGTCTGCTCGCGTTCGTCGTTGCCCGACATCGGGCCGACGCCGCGCACCTTGCCGAGTGCATCGAGCTCGTCGACGAACACGATGCACGGCGCCTTCTGCTGCGCCTGCTCGAACAGGTCGCGCACGCGCGCCGCACCGACGCCGACGAACATCTCGACGAACGCCGAGCCGCTGATCGAGAAGAACGGCACGGCCGCCTCGCCGGCCACCGCGCGCGCAAGCAGCGTCTTTCCGGTGCCCGGCGCGCCGACGACGAGCACGCCCTTCGGAATCTTGCCGCCGAGCCGCTGGTAGCGGTCGGGATTGCGCAGGAACGCGACGAGTTGCTGCAGCTCCGCCTTTGCCTCGTCGATGCCCGCGATGTCGTCGAACGTGATGCCGGTTTCCTGCTGCACGTACACGCGCGCGCGGCTCTTGCCCATTCCGGTGAAATCCTGCAGCCCGCCGCGCTTGCGCAGCATCATGTTCCACACGAACACGAACAGCACGAGCGGCAGCAGCCACGACGCGAGCGCGGCGATCCAGCCCGTGTCGGGCGTGCCGTGATAGCGGATGCCGGCGGCGGTCAGCGTGTCGGTCAGGCGCTCGTCGGTCACGCGGTTGGTCGTGAAGCGCCACGGTGCGCCCGCCTGCTGTACGGCCGCGGCTTCGGATGCCGGCAGCATCGTGCCGGCCTGCGGCATCTTCAGCGTGCCCGAGATCGACGCGGGGCCGACCTCGAGATCGTCGACGAGCCGCGCGGCGACGAGCTTGTGGAAATCGCTGTACGCGATCGACGCCGAGGTCGGGTGCAGCATCAGCAACTGCGCGGCGAACAACACGAAGAAGCCCGCCGCGATCAGCAATCCCGGGTAGTCGAATTTCCTGTCCATGGCATCGGGCCGGCCTCGTGCTGCGCTGCGTGCGCTCATGCGGGCACGCGTGCGCAACCGGCACGCGGCATCGGCGGCCATGCGAAAACGGCATCCATCCGCGCCATCATCGCCTCGCTGTGTCGCCTCGTTGCGTCGCATCGACGACGCCGCGGCGACGCCGTCGGCCGGCGCCGCCGGGCGATCCTCGCCCGGGCGGCACGCCGTGACGCGCCGCCCCTGAATTCAGTCTAGTTCGCGCGCGCGTGTCCCGCATCGCCCGCCGCGCGAGTCGAATCGTCCGACAAACGGCTTTCATTCGCGGCACTCGCCGCGTTATAGTCGCGTTCGTGACATTTTTATGACAATTCGGTCGCCCGCACTTTCCGAGCGACGCCCGGCATTGCATTCCGTCACGCATCGCGGCAGCCTGAGCGACGCCGCCGCGCATCGAACGACACCGCCCACCTGCCCATTCGAGGAGCCCACGACGTGACCGACACCCCCGATCGCCCCGACGACCTTCCCGCCGACCCCGACCGCCGCCGCGTACTCGGCGGCCTCGCCGCTATCGGTGCCGGTGTTGCGCTCGGCGGTTGCGAAACCACCGCGGGCAGCGCGCCGCGTTCGGCCGCCGACCAGCGCATCGATGAAGCGTTGCGCCAGCGCGTGCGCCACATCGTCGTGATCTACGCGGAAAACCGCAGCTTTGCGAACCTGTACGGCGATTTCCCCGGCGTGCAGCATCCGCTCGGCGAAGTGCGGCCCGAACACGCGCAGCAGCTCGATCGCGACGGCAAGACGCCGCTGCCCGTGTTGCCGAAGATCTGGGGCGGGCTCGTGCCGCAGGCGCAGGAAGTGGACGGCAAGCGCTATGCGATCGCCGAGCGCGACATCGACAAGCTGCCCAATGCGCCGTTCCGGATCGCCGACGCGCAGGGCAAGCCGCTGCCGAACGGCGTGATCACGCGCGACCTGTGGCACCGCTTCTACCAGAACCAGATGCAGATCGCGGCCGGCCGCAACAACCAGTTCGCGGCGTGGGCCGATTCGGGCGGCCTCGTGATGGGCCATTACCGCAACTCGGCCGATTCGCTGCGGCTGTGGAACCTCGCGCGGCAATACACGCTGTGCGACAACTTCTTCATGGCGGCCTTCGGCGGTTCGTGGATGAACCACATGTTCCTGATCTCCGCGCAGCCGCCGCTGTATCCGGACGCGCACAAGCATCCGCATGCGGCGAAACTGCTGTCGAAGGTCGAAGGCGACGATCCGGCCGGCACACGCCTGAAGCTGGCCGACGATTCGCCCGCGTCCGCGCTCGACGGCCCGCCGAAGTTCGCGGCCGACGGCCCGCTGACGCCGGACGGCTACGGCGTGAACACGATGGCGCCGCCGTACCAGCCGAGCTACGTGCCGCCGCCCGACCCGGGCAACGCCGCGTATGCGGATCCGGACGACCATCGCGTGATGCCGCCGCAAGGCTATGCGACGATCGGCGACCGCCTGTCGGAGAAGAACGTCGACTGGGCGTGGTACAGCGGCGCGTGGCAGTACGCGCTCGAGCATCGCGATACGGGCACCGTGCCGGATTTCCAGTACCACCACCAGCCGTTCAACTACTTCGTGAACTACGCGCCGGGCACGGAAGCCCGCCGCCAGCACCTGCGCGACGCGGGGCTCGGCGACGAGCCGTCGACCAATCGCCTCATCGCCGACATCGATGCCGGCCGCCTGCCTGCCGTCACGTTCTACAAGCCGCAGGGCAACCTGAACATGCACGCGGGCTACGCGGACATCGAATCGGGCGACCGTCACATTGCGACCGTGATCGACCATATCCGGCGCGGTCCGCAATGGGAAAACACCGTGATCGTGATGACGCACGATGAAAACGGCGGCTGGTGGGATCACGTCGCGCCGCCGGTCGGCGACCGCTGGGGCCCCGGTTCGCGGATTCCCGCGCTCGTGATCTCGCCGTTCGCGAAGAAGGGCTTCGTCGATCACACGCTGTACGACACGAACTCGATCCTGCGCTTCATCAGCCGCGTGCACGGGCTCGCGCCGCTCGACGGCGTGGTCGTGCGCAACAAGGCGTTCGCCGCACGCGGCGCGACGCCGCCGGGCGACCTGACGAACGCGCTCGATCTCGGCTGAAGGCCGGTTAGCCGCTTGACCGACTGAAACGACGACGCCCCGGGCAATGCGATGGCTTGCCCGGGGCGTCGTCCGTTTCAAGTCCGGCGGCGCTAGGCCGCGCTTCGCAATGCGTCGCGCCCCGCCTGCGCGGCGTGACGGCCGGCCTGCCGGCCGAAGAAGGTCGAATCGGCAAGAGACAGCCCGGAGCTGTACCCGGCGCCCCAGCGCGGCAGCCCGCAGGTCGTGCGGCCGGCTGCGTAGAGGCCCGGCACCGGCGCGCGCGCCGCGTCGAGCACCTGCCCGGTCGGCAGCGTGTCGAGCCCGCCGAGCGTGAAGTGCGGGTAGAACGCGTAGTCGATCCGGCAATCGAGCGCGACGAACGGCGGCTCGATCAGCGGCTGCAGCCACTTCTTCGCCTTGTGGAACAGCGGATCGGCGCCTTCGGCCGCATGGCGGTTGTACACGTCGACGGTCGCCGTCAGCGTGCCGGCCGGCATCTGCAGGTCGCGTTCGACTTCCTCCCACGTTTCGCCGGCCGCCGCGATGCCGATCCGCGCGATCGCGGGCGGCTCCTGGTACGTCGCCTGGTCGACCAGCAGGTAGATGCGATCGCCGGCCTGGTGAAACGCGTGATGGCCCGTACGGCCGTGATAGCCGTCCTCGTTGATGAAGCGCTGGCCGCGCGCGTTCACGAAGATCCCCTTGATCAGCGATTCGGGTGCATAGAACGGCAGGCTGACGAAACCCTGGTCCATGTGGATCGCCGCGCCGCCCGCGCTCTGGCCGAGCAGGATGCCCGAGCCGTCGTCGCCGGGGCTGCCGATCGGCTCGTCCGAGCGCAGGAATTGCGGCGCGTGCCTGCGCACCATGTCGCGGTTCATCGCGAAGCCGCCCGCGCACAGGATCACCGCGCCGCGCGCCCGCACGAACACCGTCTCGCCGTAGGCGCGCAGCACGACGCCGCGCACCGCGCCGCCATCGTCGACGATCAGCGCGAGCGCGCGCGTGTCGTAGCGCGTCGCGACACCGAGCGCCGCCACGCGTTCGGCCAGCACGCGCATCAGCATCTGCCCGCCGCCCCAGCCCGGCCATTGCGGCGTGTGGCCGCGCGGGCACGGTTTCGCGGCCTCGCTGAACGGCCAGGCTTCCTCGCTGCCGGACCAGATCAGGCAGTCGTCGGTTTCCGGTTCGACGATCCGCTCGGCGATGAACGTGTTCTTGTAGGTCAGGCCCTGCGCGACGAGCCAGTCGTGGTGCGCGAGGCTCTCGTTCGCATAGAGGCGCACCTTCGCCTCGTCGGCGTCGCGGCCGCCTGCGAGCATCAGGTAGCGATAGAGATCCTCCGTGTCGTCGGTGAAGCCGGCCTGCCGCTGCGCGGGCGTGCCGCCGCCGCCGCCGAGGTAGATCTCGCCACCCGACAGCGCGCTCGTGCCACCGTAGCTCGATGCGCGTTCGACGATCAGCGTGTCGGCGCCGGCGCTCGCGGCTTCGATCGCCGCGCACGCGCCGGCCGCGCCGAAGCCGACGATCACGACGTCATGTTCGGCATCCCAGCGATGCACGTCGCGAAGGTTCAAGGGGCGAGTCAGGGAATAGTCGGATGACATGAGGATTGGGTCAGCGTGAAGGGATTTGCGGAAAGCGGCGGCCGTGGCGGCGGGTTGCCGGGCACACGGCAGTGCGAACGCATGCCGCGCGCGATGTCCTGCTCGGGGGAAGTCAAACGATGTGAAGCCGAACCGCCAGCGCGATCGGGCGCCGCATGCAATGACGGCGCCCCAGGCTCGGCGACGGCACCTGTCCTGCGCGGCGCACGGCCGCGCCCGCATCACATGCCGCGCAACGCGGCAAAACCGAAGTGCGACGGATCGATCGGCACGCACCCGGTCGGCAAACCATTCGGATCGACCGAGCGGCACTGCAGGATGCCGGCCGCGTACGGCGGCGACGGGACCTCGTCGGCACCGTATCGCGCCATCGCCATGGCAGCGAACGTGCCCATCGCCAGTACGCACAGTTTGCGAGTCGTCAGTCTCATGATCGTCGTCCCCTCCGGTTGCCCGCTGATGCGGTTCGTATCCGGCGCGCATCGCTTGCGGCACCGGATGACTGCACGGTAGCCAGCGCCCGGCCGCCGGCCATCGTCCATTTCGACTAGGGGCAAACGCTGAGCGGAAGTTGTATGCCGTGCGGCGGCGCAGCATCGTCGTGACCGAATTCGCCTGCAGCGAGCAACCGCGACGTGTCGGGGGCCTTTGCCGGCCCGCCACGCCAATCATCAGACGCATGCCTCACTTCGGACGCTGCGCCGCACCATTGCCGCCGCATCGCGTTGCGCACGGCCGCCGACCCCGGTGTTTTCCCCGACCCTCGCCCTGCTCCGTATGGATGATGAGTCGCTATCGGTCCGATGCGAACCTTCGCCTCGACGTCGCAATGCCGCCGCGTCCGCACTCGCGACGCGACCGACTCTTTCCGTTCTGCCACGGGAGTACCGCATGACCGATTCGAATCCCCGCCACGCGCTGTACGACCTTGCGTGCCGCTACGCGCAAGCCGTCGACCGGCGCGACTGGCCGCGTCTCACTGCGCTTTTCACCACCGATGCCACGCTGACCGGCCCCGGCTTCCGCTTCGACGACCGCGACGCGATCGTCGCCGGCATGCGCGTGATCGAGCGCTACGACACGACCCAGCATCACGTGCACAACCAGCTCGTCACGCTCGACGGCGGCGAGGCCGATGTCGAGACCTACTGTGTTGCATGCCACGTCTATGTGCGCGACGGCGTGAAGCGAAAACTCGACTGGGGCGTGCGCTATCGCGACCGCTGCGTGTTCGACGGGAGCACGTGGCGCTTCGCCGCGCGCACGCTGCACCTCGACTGGTCGCAAGACCTGCCGCTGGAGGGCTGAACGATGCACACGCCCCTCCCCCTCATCGGCCGCACCGCGCTCGTCACCGGCGGCGCCGGTGGCATCGGCGCGGCCTGCGCGCACGCGCTCGTCGCCGACGGCGCGGCCGTCGTGCTGATGGGCCGCCGCCACGACGCGCTCGAGCGCGCGCAACGGCAACTGACCGACGCCGTGCCCGGCAGCCGCGTCGCGATTCATGCGGGCGACGCCTGCGACGAAGGCGACCTGCAGGCCGCGCTCGACTGCGCATGGGCGCTGGACAACCGCCTCGACATCGTCGTGCCGACGGTCGGCGGCGCCGGCTTCCGGCCGCTGCTGCTGCACGATGCCGACAGCTTTCGCGCGGAAATCGATCTGAACCTGCACAGCGCGTTCGCCGCGATCCGTCATGCGGCGCCGCGGCTCGCCGACAGCGGCGGCGGCGCGATCGTCTGCATCTCGTCGACGGCCGCGCAGATCAATTTCCGCTGGCTGTCCGCGTACTGCACCGCGAAGGCCGCGCTCGAAGCGCTCGTGCGCGGCGCGGCCGAGGAACTGGCCGGCGCGAAGATCCGCGTGAATGCGGTACGCCCGGGCCTCACGCGTTCCGAAGCCACGGCGCCGATGTTCGACAACCAGGCGCTCATCGACAGCTTTCTCGAACAGATCCCGCTCGGCACGCTCGGCGAACCGGAAGCGATCGCGCATGCGGTGCGCTATCTCGCGGGCCCCGAGTCGGGCTGGGTGACCGGCCAGAGCTTCGCGGTCGACGGCGGCCACGAACTGCGCACCAACCCGCGCGTCGACGACACGATCGCGCAGATCTACGGCGCGGCCGCGCTCGATGCGATCAAGGCCGGCCGTGCGCCTGGCGCCGCATGAATACCCGTCTTCCCTCACTCACAAAGGATATCGACCGACCATGAATCGAGTCGCAAACAAGGTCGCGCTGGTCACCGGCGCGGCAAGCGGCGTCGGCCGCGCGGATGCGCTGCTGCTTGCCGCCGAAGGCGCGCGCGTCGTATTGACGGACATCGACGAAGACGCGGGCCGCGCGCTCGCCCGCGAGATCGGCGATGCGGCGCTATTCGTGCGCCACGACATCGCCGACGAGGATGGCTGGCGGCACGCGATCGCGTCGACGCTCGAGCGCTTCGGCCGCCTCGACGTGCTCGTCAACAACGCGGCGATCTGCCCGGTCGGCTCGATCGAGGACACGAGCCTCGACACGTGGCGGCGCGTGATGCGCACCAATGCGGACGGCTATTTCCTCGGCTGCAAGTATGCGATCGGCGCGATGAAGGGCAACGACACGCCGGGCTCGATCGTGATGATGTCGTCGGTCGCCGCGCTCGGCGGGCTGCCGATGATGTGCGCGTACACCGGCTCGAAAGGCGCGGTGACGGCGCTCGCGCGCAGCGTCGCCGTGCACTGCAAGCGCAGCGGCTACCGGATCCGCTGCAACTCGATCCATCCGGACGGGATCTGGACGCCGATGACGCAGGCGCTGATGCCCGACCTCGACCCGGCTGCGCTCGGCATCGGCAGCGATCCGATGGCGCGCATGTGCGACCCGCAGGACGTCGCGAATCTCGTGCTGTTCCTGGCATCCGACGAATCGCGTTTCGTCAACGGCGCGGAACTGCGGATCGACAACGCACAACTGGTGTCGTCGCTGTAACGCGGCCCGACGCCTTTCCATTCAAAGGAGTCCCAAGATGATTTCATTCACCGGCAAGACGGTACTGGTCACCGGCGGCGGCGCGGGCATCGGCCGCGCCTGTGCGGAAGCGTTCGGCGCGGCCGGCGCGCGCGTGGCCGTGGCCGAGATCGACGCGGCGCGCGCGCAGGAAGTGCGGGCGGCGCTCGAAGCGGCCGGCGTCGACGCACTCGTCGGCACCGTGGACGTCACGCGCCGCGACGAGGTCGACGCGTTCGCGCGGACCATCGACGCGCGCTTCGGTGGCCTCGACGTGCTCGTCAACAACGTCGGCGATTTCCTGCAGATCGCGAAGCCGTTCGACACCTGCACCGACGACGACATCGACCGGCTGTTCGACGTGAACCTGCGTCAGGTGTTCACCGTCACGCGCGCGATGCTGCCGTTGCTGCGCAAGCGCGGCGCGGGCAGCAGCATCGTCGGCGTATCGTCGATCGAAGGCTTCCGCGCGATCCCGAACTGCACCGTCTATGCGTCGTTCAAGGCCGCGCTGACCGGTTTCACGAAAAGCCTCGCGCTCGAACTCGGGCCGGCCGGCATCCGCGTGAACCAGATCGCGCCGGAAACCACCGAGACGCCGCAGGTGCCCGTCAGCGCGATGGTCGCAGCCGAGCACCACAGTCATATCCCGCGCTGGATTCCGCTCGGGCGCTTCGGCGCGGCCGGCGATATCGCGGGCGCCGCGCTGTACCTCGCGAGCCCGCTCGCCGCGTGGGTCACCGGCACGACGCTGCACGTCGACGGCGGCGCGCTCGCGGCGGCCGGCTGGTATCGCGACCCGAACGGCTTCTGGACCAACATGCCCGTCGTCACGGGCAACGGCTTCAATTTCTGAGCGGCACCGCTCGCCTGTTCATTTCACGCGGCGCGTTCGCGCCGCCATCGGAGACTCCATGAAGATCCTGATCGTCGGCGGTACCGGCCTTATCGGCGGCCATGCCGCGCTGCACCTGCACGCGCAGGGCAACCAGATCACGCTCGCCGCGCGCAAGCCACCCGCGGCCGGCAGCGCGCTCGCGCAGTTCGACGTGCTGCAACGCGACTACGTGGCCGGCAACTTCACGCGCGACGATCTCGCGCCGTTCGACGCGGTCGTGTTCGCGGCCGGCAACGACATCCGCCACCTGCCGCCCGGCACCGACGAAGCCGCGCACTGGGAACGCGCGAACGTCGACGCGGTGCCGCGCTTCTTCGCGCTGGCCCGCGACGCGGGCGTGACACGCGCGGTGCTGGTTGGCAGCTTCTACCCGCAGGTCGCACCGGCGCTCGTCGACACGGTGCCTTACGTGCGCTCGCGCCATCTCGCCGACGAACGCGTACGGGCGCTCGCGACGCCGTCGTTCGCGGTGTGCAGCGTGAATGCGCCGTTCGTCGTCGGGTCGGTGCCGGGGCTGCGCAACGAGATGTTCGCCGCATACACGGGCTATGCGCTCGGTCAGTTCGCGGGGCTGCCCGTGTACGGGCCGGCCGGCGGCAGCAACTTCATCTCGACGCAATCGCTGTCGGAAGCGATCTGGGGTGCGCTCCAGCGCGGCGAAGCGGGCAAGGCGTATCTCGTCGGCGACGAGAATCTCAGCTTCGCCGACTACTTCGCGGCGTTCTTCCGCGCGGCCGGCAACCCGCAGGACGTGCCGTCGCTCGACCAGGAGCATCCGCTGCTGCCCGACATGGCGATCTACACGGGGCGCGGCAACGTCGTGTCGTACGAGCCCGATGCAGCGGACATCGCGCTGCTGCGCTACCGGCGCGGCGACGTGCAACGCGCAGTCGACGAAGTCGTCGCGCATTGCAGCGCGCAGTAAGCGGCGCGGATGCAAAAACGTCCCGCCGCCGGCATGCTGCGCGCCGGCGGCGGGACGTCGTTGTCGATCCGGATCGTCAGGCGCCGAGGCGCTGCTCGATCTTCTTCATCGTATCGGTCATTTCAGCCGGTAAACGCAGCTTCAGCATGTCAAACAGCGCCGCATGCAGCTTCAGCTCCTCGCGCCATTCATCGGCGTTCATCGACGTCACCGCATCGAACTGCTCGCGCGTGAAATCGAGGCCGTCCCAGTGCAGGTCTTCGTACGCCGGCGATACGCCGAACGCATGTTCGCCGCCGCCGCCCGTGCCTTCGAGACGATCCAGCATCCACTTCAGCACGCGCATGTTCTCGCCGAAGCCCGGCCACACGAACTTGCCGTTCGCATCCTTGCGGAACCAGTTCACGCAGTAGATCTTCGGCAGCGCCGCGCCTGCCGCTTCGAGCTGCTTGCCAAGTTTGAGCCAGTGCGCGAAATAATCGCTGACGTTGTAGCCGCAGAACGGCAGCATCGCGAACGGATCGCGGCGCACGATGCCCTGCTGGCCGACCGCGGCGGCGGTCGTCTCCGAGCCCATCGTCGCGGCCATGTACACGCCTTCGACCCAGTCGCGCGCCTCGGTCACGAGCGGCACCGTCGTCGAGCGGCGGCCGCCGAAGATGAACGCGTCGATCGGCACGCCGGCCGGGTTCTCCCAGTCGCCGTCGATCGACGGGCACTGCGCAGCCGGCGCCGTGAAGCGCGAATTCGGATGCGCGGCCTTGCGGCCGGTTTCCTTGGCCGTTTCCGGCGTCCACGGGTTGCCCTGCCAGTCCGTCAGCTTCGCGGGCGGCGTGTCGGTCAGCCCTTCCCACCACACGTCGCCGTCTTCCGTCAGCGCGACATTCGTGAAGATCACGTTCTTCGTCAGCGTCGCGATCGCGTTCGGGTTGGTCTTCTCGCCGGTGCCTGGCGCCACGCCGAAGAAGCCGGCTTCCGGATTGATCGCATACAGGCGGCCGTCGCGGCCGGGTTTCAGCCACGCGATGTCGTCGCCGATCGTCGTGACCTTCCAGCCGTTGAAGCCCTGCGGCGGGATCAGCATCGCGAAGTTGGTCTTGCCGCACGCGGACGGGAACGCGGCCGCGACGTGATACTTCTTGCCGGCCGGCGACGTCACGCCGAGGATCAGCATGTGTTCCGCAAGCCAGCCCTGGTCGCGGCCCATCGTCGACGCGATGCGCAGTGCGAAGCACTTCTTGCCGAGCAGCGCGTTGCCGCCGTAGCCCGAGCCGAAGCTCCAGATCTCGCGCGTCTCGGGGAAATGCACGATGTACTTGACCGGGTTGCACGGCCACGGCACGTCCTGCTGGCCGGCTTCGAGCGGATGGCCGACGCTGTGCACGCACGGCACGAATTCGCCGTCCTCGCCGAGCACGTCGTACACCTCCCGACCCATGCGCGTCATGATCCGCATGTTCACCGCGACGTACGGGCTGTCGGACAGTTCGACGCCCACGTGCGCGATCGGCGAGCCGAGCGGGCCCATCGAGAACGGCACGACGTACAGCGTGCGGCCGCGCATCGAGCCGCGGAACAGCCCGTTGAGCGTGTCGCGCATTTCGGCCGGCTCGATCCAGTTGTTGGTCGGGCCGACGTCGTCGCGCGATGCCGCGCAGATGAACGTGCGATCCTCGACGCGCGCGACGTCCGACGGATCGGATTGCGCGAGATACGAGTTCGGGCGCTTCGCAGGATTCAGGCGCGTGAGCGTGCCCTGATCGACCATCGCCTGGCACAGCGCATCGTTTTCTTCCTGCGAACCGTCACACCACACGACGCGCTCGGGCTCCGTCAGTGCCGCGATGCGCGACACCCAGTCGATCAGCTTGCGATGTTTGACGAAAGCCGGTGGAGCGATCAGCGGGCCGTGTGTTGCTTCGGCCATGGTGTTTTGCGACATGGGAATGTCTCCAGATTATTGGGCGGGGATGGGGGTTGCGGGACGAGCCCGCGAGATGGGGTATGCGATTGGAGCGCAGGGGGGAGCAGCGCGCAGGACGGGACGCGCGAGCGGAGCGCGCGTCGATGCCGCGATGCGTGCGAGAGAAGGTGACGTCTCGTTAGAGGGTGCGAACGCGAGTTTCGCCATGCAAGCAACCTGCCATACAACTCCATTCCGGCCAGCATACCATCGCCGTTATTGGACGGGCGTTGCGTTGCAACAAGAAACAACTGTGACGGCAGGCCGGCACGCGCGTTGCGGGCAGGTCTTTTTTTACCGCGTCATCACGCGCGCTTTGGGGACGAAACGGCCGGGATGGCCGCCGGCTGTGGGTTTCACGGGCGCGGCAATTTCGGTGTGCCGCGCCCGCGTGATGCAAACGCGAATGCGCGCCGGGCGAATTCACGTTTTCGCTACTCAGGCAAACCCTGAATTAGGTTGCGTACACAAACATCCTGATCGAATGCCCGATACACGCCCACGCTCAAAACGGCGCGCCGGGCAATCCGGGGTAATACGCGCCCGCCGCCATCCCGCCGTCGACGGCCAGTTCGGCGCCGTTGCAATACGACGCTTCGTCGCTCGCGAGGAACAGCGTCGCGCGCGCGATTTCGTCGGGCAAGCCGACACGCTGCAGCGGCACGTTCGCATAGTGCTTGTTGATCTCCTCGAGCGGCGCGCCGGTCGGATTCGACATCGCGGTGTTCACGCCGCCCGGATGGATCGAATTCACGCGCACGCCCTGGTGGCCGAGTTCGAGCGCCGCGACCTTCGTCAGCCCGCGCACGCCCCATTTGCTCGACACGTACGCGGCCAGCGCGTTCACACCGCGCAGTCCGTCCACCGAAGAGATGTTGACGATCGACCCGCTCTTCTGCGCGATCATGTGCGGCGCGATCGTACGAATACCGACGAACGTGCCGACCAGATTGATCGACACTGCGCGTTCGAAATCGCGTTTCGACAGCTCGGTGATGCCGCCGAAGGTCAGCACGGCCGCGTTGTTGACGAGCACGTCGATGCGGCCGAACTGCTCGACGGTCGCCTCCGTCACGCGCACCCAGCTCGCTTCGTCGGCCACGTCGAGCCGCATGAAGCGCGCCGCATCGCCAAGTTCGCGCGCGAGCGCTTCGCCTTCCGTGTCGAGCACGTCGCCGATCACGACGCGCGCGCCCTCTTCGACAAACAGCCTGCACGTCGCCGCACCCATGCCACGCGCGCCGCCCGTGACGATCGCTACCTTTCCATCCAGTCGACCCATGTCGTCCTCGCCTCGATTCCGGTTTGCCGGCCACCACGCGCATGCATGCGCGCGGCCGCCGAATTCATGATTGACACACGCCGTGCGCCGTCAGCCCCAGTACGCCTGCCCGCCGTCGAGCGGCAGCGTCGCGCCCGTCAGGTACGCAGCGTCGCGGCTCGCGAGAAACACGATCGCGCGCCCGATGTCCTGCTCGCAGTCGCCGACACGGCCGAGCGGAATCGTGCGGAAGAACGCAGCGGCTTCCTCCGGATTCGCATCGACCCAGCCCTTCAGGCCCGGCGACAGCGCGTGCGGCGCGACCGCGTTCACACGGATGCCGTCCGTGCCCCATTCGCATGCAGCCGCGCGCGTCAGCGCACGAATCGCTTCCTTGGTTGCCGCGTAGGCGCCGTAACCCGACGCATCCCAGCGCACCGCGGCCGACGATGCGAAGTTGACGATCACGCCGTCGCCCTTCAGGTGCGGATGGCATGCACGCATCATCCGCAGCGTCGCGATCGGCCCCGATTCGAGCCCCGCCAGAAAATCCGCGTCGGTCACGTCGAGCAGGCGGCCGAGCGGCACGACCTGCGCGTTGTTGATCAGGATCTGCACGCCGCCGAACCGTTCGACGACGTCATCGACGCACCGCGCGATCTGCGCGGCGTCCATCACGTCGCACACGAACGGCTCCGCCACGCCGCCGCGTGCGCGAATGGCTTCGCAGGTCGCGAGCAGCTTGTCGCGCGTGCGGCCAACCACCGCGACGTGCGCGCCCTCGGCCGCGAGCGCATGCGCGACGCCCTGGCCGACGCCCTGCCCCGCGCCCGTCACGAGCGCGACCTTGCCCTTCAGGATGCCCATGTGCGCTCCTCAGGCGACGATTGCCGGATGGGCCTGCACGGGCCCGCCGAGCAGTTCGCGATACGACGGCGGCTGCTTGCCGTCGAGATCGGCAATCCCGTACTGCAATGCGGCTTCCGCGCCGACGAGCACCTGCCCCGACAGCGCCATCCGCTGCGGATCGCCGTGAATCGCGTGAATCACGCGGCCGGTGAACTCCGGGCTTTCGGCGACGAGCGAGAACTCCTTGTAGAGATCCGGGTGCTCTTCCCACACACGCGTCGTGCGCTCGGTGCGCAGCGGGCCCATCCAGATCGACACGGTTGCGACGTCGAACGGCTTCAGGTCGACGGCCATGTCCTTCGCGAACTTGTCGACGCCGGATTTCTGCGCGCCGTACGCCGCGCCGTGCATGTAGCAGCTCGCGCCGAACGACGACGTGAACGCGATCAGCCCGCTGCGGCGCTTCGCCATCAGCTGTGCCGCATGCCAGCTCGCGACATACGCCGAGCGCAGCCCGACGTCGAGGATGTTCACGAGATCGAGCGACTTCTCCCAGAACGGACCCGGCAGGATCAACTGGTCGTGCAGGTAGGTCGCGTTGTTGACGAGAATGTCGAGCCGCCCGGATTCGCGCTCGACGCGCTCGAACAGCGCCTTCACCTGGGCGTCGTCCGCGTGATCGCAGGCCACCGCGATCCCGCGGCCGCCGAGCGCGTCGATCTCGCGCGCGGTCTCGTGGATCGTGCCGGGCAGCGGCGCATCACCTTCGTTCTGCGAACGGCCCGTCACAAAGACGGTCATGCCGGCCGCACCGAGCGCGCGCGCGATGCCCTTGCCCGCACCGCGCGATGCGCCCGTCACGACGGCGACCGGCGCATCCTGGTTCTGTGTCATGTTCGATGTCTCCTGTGAAATATCCGCCACGACCGTGGCGTTTCGCGTGCGTCAGGCGGCCGGCGGCTGCGCGCCGGCGAACAGCACGCCCGGTGCGTCGCCTTCGTAGCGGGCCGACAGCGTCGACGTGACGACGCAGCGCGTGGCCGCGATCTTCCATTCGCCGTCGACCTTCCGGTAAGCGTCGTCGTAATACGCGCCGAGCTGCGTGAGCGTGCGCGCGTTCGTGTCGATCATCTGGTAGTGCAGGCCCCACGTGCCGCGTGCATGCGTGTCGTCGATCACGGCGATGTCCGGATTCACGCCGTGATGCATCTCGACGATGTGCGGATGGCAGCCGAGCTGCTCGAACACGTCGACGAGCGCATCGCGCGTGTCGAACGTGCCGATCCGCCCGTAGTCGATCTGCACGGGGCCGGCCACGAAGCAGTCGCGCATGCCCTGCGGATCCTTGCGATCGCAGCACGTGAAGTAGCGCGCCTTCAACCGGCGGATCGCGTCGGCGTCTTCCAGCCGGCGCATGCGCGTTTCCAGCGATTCGATGAGGGTCATCCCGTCTCCTTGTTCGGTGCTGGCGCGGTTCGAAGGCCGCGTCGATGCCACGTTACCGCCGCGCGACGCGTCGGCCATCACCCGTTCGGATTAATCCGGCGGTTCGCGCATGAGGGTTTCGTCCGAACAGACGATGTGATGCAGGCGGCTTCGTTCCTACCATCGAACGACACCACCATGAGACACGGCGATGGACGACACGACCCGCACGCTCCACGAGTACGAGCAGATCCGACAGTTGAAGTACCGGTATTTCCGCGCGGTCGATACGCACGACTGGGCATTGCTCGCGGATTGCCTGACCGAGGATTGCGAGGCACGGCTGTATGGCGGCCGCTATGCGTACGACGGTCGCGACGCGTTCGTGTCGAGCCTGCGCGACCTGATCGGCAAGCCGACCTTCCTGACGATGCATCACGGCCATCACCCGGAGCTCACGCTGGTGTCCGCCGATCACGCGTGCGGCGTGTGGTTTCTCGAGGATCACGCGATCAATCTCGAGGATAACTACCTGCTGCACGGCACCGCGTTCTACGACGACCAGTACGTGAAGCGCGACGGCGTGTGGCGTATTCACGCGACGCGCCACGAGCGGCTGTTCGAAACCGTCACGTCGCCGATCCCGCCGTCGTTCACGCTGACCGCGAACCGGTTCGCGCCGGACGCGCATCACGCGGCCGGATCGCCCGAAACCACTTCCTGAACCCCGGCGGCCACGCCGCCGATCCCGTCATTCCCCTCTGGAGCCGGAGCAATGGAGAAAGTCATTTACGTGTTGTGGCGCGATGCGCAGGCCGCGCCCGACCAGTGGAGTCGCACGGTACGCGCGCAACTCGCCGACAAGCTGTTGTCGCTCGGTGCGCACGGCGTGCAGGTGAACGTCGTCGATGAAGATGTCGCGCCGGCCGCCGGCCTGAAGCAGACCAACACGCACCCGGGCATCGACGGGATCGTCGCGGTGTGGATGGACAGCGCGAACGCCCTGTTCCGCCAGCCGTTCGACGAGGCCGTGCGCGCGGCGGTCCCGCACATGGCCGCGTATCTCGTCACCGAGTCTCAGCCGATTCCGAACACGCGCTTCCCCGCGCGGCCCGGCGAACGCACGACCGGCTTCTCGCAGCTCGCATTTCTCAAGCGCCCGCCGCGTCTCACGCACGAAGCGTGGCTCGACGTGTGGCACGGTCATCACACGCGCGTCGCGATCGATACGCAGGACAATTTCCTGTACGTGCAGAACGTCGTCGTGCGCGCGCTCACGCATGCGGCGCCCGTCTACGACGCGATCGTCGAGGAGTGCTTCCCGGCTGCGGCAATGACCGATCCGCATGCGTTCTTCGATGCGGTCGGCGATGAGGAGAAGTTCCAGCGCAACGTGGCTGAAATGATGGACAGCTGCGGACGCTTCATCGATTTCGACAAGATCGATGTCGTGCCGACGAGCCAGTACGTCGTAAAGGCCGTGCGCGGATAACGCACCAGGATCGAGCGGATAAAAAAAAGCCAGCCCCGAGGGGCTGGCGTTGTGCTTCGGGTCCGACGATGATCAGAACTGGTTCATCGTGTTGTCCTTGCCCGCCGCCTTCAGCGCTGCTTCGCCGCTGAAGTATTCCTTGTGGTCGTCGCCGATGTCCGAACCCGACATGTTCTGGTGCTTCACGCAGGCGATGCCCTGACGGATTTCCTTGCGCTGCACGCCTGCCACGTAGCCCAGCATGCCCTGGTCGCCGAAGTATTCCTTGGCCAGGTTGTCGGTCGACAGCGCAGCCGTGTGGTACGTCGGCAGCGTGATCAGGTGGTGGAAGATCCCCGCTTCACGCGATGCGTCGGCCTGGAACGTGCGGATCTTTTCGTCGGCCAGCGTGGCCAGTTCCGTCTGGTCGTACTCGACGCTCATCAGCTGCGCACGGTCGTAGGCCGAAACGTCCTTGCCTTCGGCCTTCATCGCGTCGAACACTTGCTGGCGGAAATTCAGCGTCCAGTTGAACGACGGGCTGTTGTTGTACACCAGCTTCGCGTTCGGGATCACCTTGCGGATCTCGCTGACCATGCCGCCGATCTGCGCGATATGCGGTTTTTCGGTTTCGATCCACAGCAGGTCGGCGCCGTTCTGCAGCGACGTGATGCAGTCGAGCACGCAACGCGCTTCGCCCGTGCCGGCGCGGAACTGGAACAGGTTGCTCGGCAGGCGCTTCGGACGCAGCAGCTTGCCGTCGCGCTTGATGACGACGTCACCGTTGCCCAGCTGGTCGGCCGACAGCTCTTCGCAATCGAGGAACGCGTTGTACTGGTCGCCCAGGTCGCCCGCCGTGGCCGTCACGGCGATCTGCTTGGTCAGGCCGGCGCCCAGCGAGTCGGTACGGGCAACGATGATGCCGTCGTCCACGCCCAGCTCCAGGAACGCGTAGCGGATCGCGCGGATCTTCGCGAGGAAGTCCTCATGCGGCACCGTGACCTTGCCGTCCTGGTGGCCGCACTGCTTCTCGTCCGACACCTGGTTTTCGATCTGGATGCAGCAGGCGCCCGCTTCGATGAACTGCTTGGCCAGCAGGTAGGTCGCTTCCGCGTTGCCGAAGCCCGCGTCGATGTCGGCGATGATCGGCACGACATGCGTGACGTGGTTGTCGATCTTTTCCTGGATCGCAGCCTTGGCAGCTGCGTCCTTCGCCGCATCCAGCTCGCGGAACAGGCCGCCCAGTTCACGGGCGTCGGCCTGGCGCAGGAACGTGTACAGCTCGCGGATCAGCGCGCTGACCGACGTCTTTTCGTGCATCGACTGGTCCGGCAGCGGGCCGAACTCCGAGCGCAGCGCGGCGACCATCCAGCCCGACAGGTACAGGTAGCGGCGTTCGGTGCTGTTGAAGTGCTTCTTGATGGAGATCATCTTCTGCTGGCCGATGAAGCCGTGCCAGCAACCCAGCGACTGCGTGTACTTGGCCGGATCGGCGTCGTACGCGGCCATGTCGGCGCGCATGATCTTCGCGGTGTACTTCGCGATGTCCAGGCCCGTCTTGAACTTGTTCTGGGCACGCATGCGAGCGGCGTACTCGGGGCTGATGGCATTCCACGCACTGCCGTGGTTTTCCTTCAAGCCAGCCACTGCCTTGATGTCGTCTTGGTACTGGGACATGTCAATCTCCTGGGAACGAAGCGCATTTGAGTAAAGGGTTCAGCGTGCCCGCTTCGTGTGACGAAGCGAACTGCATGGACTCAATATTAATCCTGTCCGGCGCGCTTTCCATCAAGTCTTATATAAGACATAAGATATAAATTTTCCTTGTTTTTCAATGAGATAGCCAAGCGATTTTGCGATGCAAAACAAGTTTTCAAGCGGCGGAAAGGCGGCGCGACCGGAATTCCGCGCAGATTTCGCAATGTGAAAAGGCCTTTCGCAGTTGGAGAGCGGCCGGGGGCGGCAGCACCTGCGTTGCCACAGCCCATGACAGAACGTCTATACTTGGACAATTCATCGACAGCGAGCCGTGCGCTCGCTCCCCGTGCACCACGATGCGCCCTCTCCCGCCCGGAGCGACATGAACGACTCTCCCGTTTTCGACACGCTTTGCGATCTGCTGAATACGTCCGGTGCGCGTTTCCGCGTGCTGGAGCATCCGGCGGAAGGTAAATCCGACGTAATCGCCGCGATCCGCGGCACGCGCCCCGAACAGGGTGCGAAGGCGATGCTCTGCACGTTCAAGGACGGCGGCGACGCCACCGCACTCGCCGTGATTCCCGGTCACCTGAAGATCGACTTCCGCAAGGTCGCCGATGCCGTCGGCCGCCGCAAGGCGACGCTCGCATCGCCCGACGTCGCGGCCGCCGTCACGCGCTGCGTGATGGGCGCCGTGCCGCCGTTCGTGTTCGGCGCGAACGTCACGCTCGTCGTCGATCCCGCACTGGTCGAAAGCAACGGCGAGATCGCCTTCAACGCGGGCCGCCTCGACCGCTCGGTCGTGCTCGACTCGGCCGACTATGTGCGGATCGCCCGGCCTCTGCTGGCCGACATCACGCGGCCGGAAACGACCGACGCAACGTCGCCCCGGGAAGACGCATGACCACGCACCGCACACCACCGCTGTCCGAGCAGGCGTCGCTGATCGAGCAGGTGCAGCGCATCGCCGAAGGGCTCGGCGAGATGTTCGCGCCGTTCACCGAGGTCGTCGTGCATGACCTGCGCACGCCGCAGCACGCGATCCTCGCGATCCACAACAATCTGTCCGGGCGCGCGGTCGGCGATCCGGCGACCGAACTCGGCCTCGCCCGCATCGCCGACGACGATTTCCCGCAGGTGCTCGCGAACTACCCGAACCGCTTCGCCGACGGCCGCACCGCGAAAAGCACATCGATCGGCATCAAGGATTCGACCGGGCACTACGTGGCCGCGCTGTGCCTGAATGCCGACGTCACGCTGTTCCGCGGCTTTCAGGGCATGCTGAACCAGTTCTGCCGCACGGACGGCGAGACCGTCGTCGAGACGCTCGACCCGGCCGGCGCCGACGCGATCCGGCAGCGCATCGACGCGTTCGCGACGCGCCTCGCGACGACGCCGCGCGAACTGAAGACCGACCAGCGCCGCGAATTGCTGCAGACGCTGAAGGCCGACGGCTTCCTCGAGGTGCGCCGCGCGATGGAGATCGTGTCGCAGCATCTCGGCGTCTCGCGCGCGACCGTCTACAACGATGCGAAGTAAACCAGGCGCGCCGCTTTCCAGTTGACTGACCTTTCCGACTCTCGAGCAACCATGAACTCTCCGACTCTCCCCACGTACGACGACGTCGCCGCGGCCGCGGCCCGGCTCGAAGGCCATGCGCACCGCACGCCGGTGATGACGTCGCGAACGGTCGACGCAGCGCTCGGCGCGCAGGTGTTCTTCAAGTGCGAGAACCTGCAGCGCATGGGCGCATTCAAGTTCCGCGGTGCCTTCAACGCGCTGTCGCGTTTCAACGCCGATCAGCGCCGCCACGGCGTCGTCGCGTTCTCGTCGGGCAACCACGCGCAGGCGATCGCGCTGTCGGCACGCATCCTCGGCATTCCCGCGACGATCGTGATGCCGCAGGATGCGCCGGCCGCGAAGATGGCCGCGACGCGCGGCTACGGCGGCAACGTCGTGACCTACGACCGCTACACCGAGGACCGCGAGCAGATCGGCCGCGATCTCGCGGAGCAACACGGGCTCACGCTGATCCCGCCCTACGACCACGCGGACGTGATCGCCGGCCAGGGTACGGCGGCCAAGGAGCTGTTCGACGAAGTCGGCCCGCTCGACGCGGTGTTCGCGCCGCTCGGCGGCGGCGGGCTGCTGTCGGGCACCGCGCTGTCCACGCGCGCGCTGTCGCCGCACGCGACGTTGTACGGCGTCGAGCCCGAAGCCGGCAACGACGGCCAGCAGTCGTTCCGCTCGGGCGCGATCGTCCGGATCGACACGCCGCGCACGATCGCCGACGGCGCCCAGACGCAATACCTCGGCAACCTGACGTTCCCGATCATCCGCCGCGACGTCGACGACATCCTGACCGCGACCGACGCGGAACTGGTCGACTGCATGCGCTTCTTCGCTACCCGTATGAAGATTGTCGTCGAGCCGACCGGCTGCCTGTCATTCGCTGCCGTGCGACGGATGAAGGACGCGCTGCAGGGCAAGCGCGTCGGCGTCGTGATCAGCGGCGGCAACGTGGATCTCGAGAACTTCTGCGCACTGGTGTCGACGCCGGCCTGAGCGTCGCGGCGCACATGAATATCCTGTCATCCGTGCGCCGTTGCGCCTTCACGACGCGTTAAGTTTCGCGCCCTAGACTGATTACGTTGTCCCGTAGTCAGTCGTGAAGGAGCCACCATGAACATGCACGCGATCGTCGCCGCCGCCCTGGCGGCAGCCTCCCTTTCGGCGTTCGCTCAACCGGGCGCGACGTCCTCCGGTTTCCCCGCCGCATCGCCGCACGACGCCGTCGCGCAGGCGCTGCACCGCTCGCCCGGCGCATTGCCGCACGCCGGCTTCGTGCTCGCGAAGATCGATCAGAACAATACGCCGCCCGATCGTGGCGGCGACCCGAGCGGCCGCACGCACGCCGGCACGCACATGTAACGGCGCGCGCCGGGCGCCGCTGCCGCGCCCGGTCCCGCCGGCATTCAGAACGACGGCAGCGACGGATCGCGTGCGGCCAGGATGTCGTCGGTGCGTCGCTGCAGCGCGCCGTCGATCGTCTCCGGTTGCGGAATCAACCAGTAGCGCCCTGCGCGAATGCCGTCGAACACCCGCTCGGCAAACGCGTCGGGCGTGAGCCCGTGTGCGTTCAGCATCGAGCGCATCGTGTCGACGAAACCCTGCACCTCGGGCCGGTCGTGCGCGGCGCCGAACGGATCGTTGAAGATCCCCGACTGCACGGGGCCCGGCGCGAGCAGCGACACGCCGACCGGCGCGCCGAGCATCTTCAGTTCTCCATGCAGCGATTCGGTCAGCGCGACCACCGCGAACTTCGTCGCCGAATACGGCGACATCAGCGGGCTCGGCAGGAAGCCGCCGACCGACGCGGTGTTCACGATCCGCGCCGGCACGTTGCGTTCGAGCATCCGCGGCACGAAGCTGCGGATCCCGTTCAGCACGCCGTGCACGTTGATCGCGAAGCTGCGCTCGAAGCGTTCCTGCGTGATTTCCCAGCTGAAACCGGTCGCCATCACGCCCGCATTGTTGAACAGCAGGTCGACGCCGCCGAAGCGTTGCCATGCGGCTTCGGCCAGCGCGTCGACGGCCTCCGGCCGGCTCACGTCGGTCGGCACGCACAGCACCTCGGTATCGAGCGTCGCGGCAAAGGCGTCGAGCTTCGCCGGATCGAGATCGGCCAGCACGACGCGCATGCCGAGCGCGGCCGCGTGGCGTGCGAGCCCGCTGCCGATGCCGCTGGCCGCGCCGGTGATCACGGCGGTACCGCCGTCGAAGCGAATCGAATTCGTCATGTCAGTCAAAGTCCTGTGGGGTCGATGAGGGGATGCGCATACGCGGGAATCGCCGGCGGCGGCAGCGGCGTGCGGCCGTCGAGCGAACGCACCGCGAGTTGCTGCGCGAGCGGGAAATGCAGGCTGTGCGTGACGAGGCCTGTGCGTTCGCGCGCCGGCAGGCTGCACAGCGCGAGCGCGGTTTCGGCGAGATACGCGACGTCCTCGGTCGGATAGCCTTCGGGGATGTAGCGCGCGGCGCCCGGCGTGCGGATCGCCGTGCTCGGCGCGACGAGATTCACCGCGATTCCGTCGGCTTCGAGTTCGGCCGCGAGCCCCTGCGTGAAGCGCGACAGCGCGGCTTTCACCGCCGCATAGACGGTCGCGCCGCCCGCGCGCGAAAAATCGTCGAACGGCCGCAGCGGCGGCAGCGCCGTCACCGAGCCGACGTTGACGATCCAGCCGGCGCCGCGTGCGCGCATCAGCGGGATCGCGGCTTGCGCCAGCGCGAACGGGATGCGCAGATAGTGTTCGATCGTCGTGTCGAACATCGTCATCGGCATCGCGTCGACGCACGCGTAATCGGCCACGCCCGCGTTGTTCACGAGGATGTCGAGGCCGCCGGCGGCTTGCGCCGCGCGTCCGACGAGCGCGTCGCGCTCGGCCGCGTTCGACAGGTCGGCCGCGAGCGCAATCGCGCGGCCGCCGGCCTGTTCGATCACCGCGACCGTTTCGGCGAGCGTACCGGCGGTGGTCGCCGATTGCGTAAGGCTGCGCGCGGTCACGACGACGGTCGCGCCTTCGGACGCGAGACGCTGCGCGATCGCACGGCCGATGCCGCGGCTCGCGCCCGTCACGAGCGCGCACTTGCCGGCCAGGATCCGGGATGGGGTGTCGGTCATGATGTCTCCAGTCATTTCGATGCGTGTCGTTCAGCCCGCGATATCCGCAACGTGCAGCACGAGCTTGGTTTTCGCCTCGCCCGTTTGAACGAGATCGAGTGCGCGGGCCGCCTGTTCGAGCGGGAAACTGTCGAAGCGCGGCACGCGCAACGCGCGCCGGCCGAGCCGTTCGGCGATCGACGCGAGCGTGTTGCCGCTCGGCATCCGGCTGTAGGTCAGCGCGACGTTCAGCCCGCGACGCGCGGCTTCGGCGCCGGCAGCGGCCAGCCGCTCGGCATCGCCCGCCGCGAGCGTCAAGATGTTCACGAGCGTGCCGCCCGGCGCGAGCAGGTCGAGCGCATCGGGCAGCGTGTCGCCGCCGACCGCATCGAGCACGAGATCGACGCCGTCGGGCGCCCATGCGCGCAGTGCTGCGGCGATGTCCTCGCCGCGGTAGTCGATGGCGATCCCCGCCCCCAGCGATTCGACGGTGTCGCGATTGCGCGCCGAACACGTCGCCGCGACGCGCGCGCCGGCCTCGGCGGCCAGCTGGATCGCGAACGTGCCGACCGCGCCCGCGCCGCCGTGCACCAGCACGGTCTGCCCCGCGCGCAGCCCGCCGTCATCGAACAGGCCGGCCCATGCGGCCAGCGCGGGCGTTGGCGTCGCGGCCGCTTCCGCAAAACTCACCGCGTCGGGCAACCGCACGACCGAGTCGTGACGCACCGCGACGTATTCCGCATACGCGCCCCAGCGCCCCGCGCCGACGTCAGTCTGCGCGAACACGCGCATGCCCGGTTCGAAGCCGTCGACGCCATCGCCGACCGCTGCGACGACACCCGCCGCGTCGAAGCCGATCACGAACGGGAACGTGTACTGCATGAACGCGCCGAGGTAGCCTTCGCGGCATTTCCAGTCGGCGGGATTGACGCCCGCGTACGCGACGCGGATCAGCACGTCGCCGGGGCCCGGTTTCGGCGCCGGTACGTCGGCCAGCCGTAAGGCGTCGGAATGACCGACGCGGTCGATCAGAAGCGCTCGCATCTTCATGTCTCCAGAGGTGTTGTCGTTGGGGTGTGCGCGGCGTGTCACGCCGCGGTGTCGGCCAGCAGGCTCGATGCAAGCGGGCAGAACGCATGCGAGATCGCATCGACCGTCCAGTCGGGGCTTTCGGCATCGAACCGGCGGTCGACCCAACCCCAGTGATACGGATGCAGCAGGTATTCGCCGAGCAGATCGCCGACCTGCGCGAATTCCTGTTGCCACACGTGCGTCCATGCGCCGGGGGTTTCGATCCGGTTCAGGCGCCAGTTGCGGATGCCCGGCATGAACGCGGGCATCCGCAGCAACTCGTGCTCGAGCAACGCGACCTGTGCTTCGCTTGCCTGCGGGCGCACTCGCAACATCAACGTGCGCCAGATGCCGTCGCGCAACGCGGGCTCGCGCAGGCCGCCGCCGATCGCGCGGCACGCTGCACGGTCGAGGCGCGCGATGCCGGGCAGTTGCGCCAGTGCGGCGAATTCCGCGGAGGAATCGACAACCCGTTCATCGCGCAGCACGTCGAGCGTGTAGTCGCCCGCACCCCAGCAGCCTTCGAGATTGCGCGCGAGCGCCACGCGTTTTGCGCCCGGCAGCGCGTGCGCGGCTTCGCGCAATGCGTGCTCGATCGCTTCCGCGTCGCGATCGGCCGAAACGAATACCTGTGCCGTGTCATGCCGCATGGTCGACCTCCGTCAGCGCGGGCAGCGGCAAGTCGGCGTCCGTCATCACGTGGCGGCGGCGCGCATCGCACAGCCCGTCGACGGCCATCCAGAACGCAACCACGTCGCCATCGGTCAAGGCGCGCATCCGGTAATAGGAATACGCATCGTCGACCTGCCACGTCAGCCACAGGGTGCTCGGCTGCCCCGGCACCGCAACGGGCGGCGACACCCAGCGGCCGGCCGCCGTCAGTCCGCGCGCCGCATGGCCGGGCAGGTAGCGCTCGCGCAGCAGCGCGAGCACGTCGGGAATGCGCTCGGGCGCGAGCGTGATTTCGTCTACGATCTGGATCATTCGCGTGTCGTCCGTGGTCGTTCGGGTCGGGATGCATGGCCGGCATACGCCGTTCCGGCGAGGCCGAAGGCGGCCGGCATGGATAGCATTCTTGCGTGGGGGCTGCTCGCGAACCCCTACCGGCCCGCTCACCGGCCCCTGTCGCAACGATCAGATCGGGAGACTCATGAAACAGCGTGTATTGCCGGCGAGCGGACGCGTGCTGCCGGGTCTCGGCGCACGCCTGCTGAACGAACTCACGCGCAGCGGCGCGCCTCCGGCCGACCACGCCGCGCACGCGCCGCAAGCGGCGACGACCCCGGGCGGCTTCGTCGCGCTGTACCGCGACGCGATCGAGCGGCTCGAGGCGCAGGTCGCGCGCGGCGACGGCCATCCGCCGATGCGCAAGCAGGAAGTCGACCTGATGTGCCGCTGCTTGCTGAGCTGCGCGACGCTCGCCGACGCGATCCGCTGCGCGCGCGACTTCTGCGAGATGTTGACGCCGCGCGCCGGCGTGCTGTCGCTCGCGGTACGCGACGGGCGTGCGACGTTCCGGATGGATTCGCTGCGGCGCACGCGCAGCCCGGCCGCATGCCTCGTCGACCTGACCGGGCTGTTCTGCTATCTGCAGCTGTTCGGCTGGCTGATCGGGCAGCCGCTGCGGCCGACCGACGTGTGGCTCGGCCATCCGCGCCGCGACGACGCGGTGCCGCTGCTCGGGCTGTTCAACGCGCCGGTCGACGTCGGCCGGAAAACCTATGGCTTCGCGTTCGATGCGACGCGGCTCGATTGCCGCGTGATCCGGCAGCCGGGCGAACTCGACGCGTTTCTCGTCGACTTCCCGTTTCGTCTGATCGATGCGCCGCCGGCCGTCGTGTCATGGGCGCAGCAGGTGCGCGGTTTTCTCGATGCGGCGCTCGCGCGCGAACAGGCGCTGCCGGCGCTTGCGGAGCTGGCCGCGTGGCTCGGCGTCAGCGAGGCGACGTTGCGGCGGCGGCTGGCGGCGGAAGGCAGCGGCTATCACGTGCTGCGCGAACAATGCGTGGCCGATGCGGCCCGACGATGCCTGTACGAGACGGACTGGCCGATTACCCGCGTGGCCGCGTATCTCGGCTTCGGCGGCGAAGAGGCGTTCCGGCGCGCGTTCGTGCGCTGGACCGGCGTCGCGCCGAGCCGGTTCAGGCGCGATCGCATGACGCCTGGTCATCCCGATTCTTCAGACAAGAAACGCGGCACCGGCGCATAAGAGAAAGGATTCGGAAAGCGATTGCCGGGTAATGACGTTTTTTCGCACCCCGCGCGGCGCGGCAATTGACGCGCCCGAGCGCACGCCATTACCCTTGCGCGCTGATGGTTCCCAGAGATGGGATACATTCAACCCCCGCGAGCCTTACCAGATAACCGTTTCCCGTTTATTTGGCGTAATTTTGGCGTAAGGCCGAATCACTTCGCCTCGGCGTACATCTCGTCGGCCGGATAGAGCTGCAGCATCGCGCGCGCGGCCTCAATGTTCGACGTCGTGAGCCATTCCTCCCAGTCGTCCGGCCGCAGGATCACGACCGATCGCTTCTCGTCGCCCGGCTTATGCATATGCGACATCAGCGGGTGGCCGTCCGCGTTGACGGTGATCATCGACATCACGTGATGCTCGGAGCCGTCCTGGTTCGTCAGCGTGCGCCAGATGCCGGCGACACACATCGTCGGCCGATCGACCACGCCGATTTTCTGCCACACGCACGACCCGAGCACCCAGTCGCCATTCGCTTCTTGGCGCGCGTCAGGATAGGACGGTTCGACCACGGATAGCGCCGGAATCAAGCAACGCCGGCCGGCGCGCCAGGCGGGCCCATACAACGGCGATTTCCCGAGGTTGTCGTCGCGCACGTTCATCGTGGTGCGCATGAGCGGCGCCTTGCGCCCCTGCTCCTTCGCCTTCTTGATGTTTGCCTTCTGGAGCGCACTCGGCCAGAAGCCGAAGCCTGCGATTAGGGGCTTGAACTGCCCGTCGACGTAGCCGACGATCGGCGCGTCGTAGTCCTGGTAGATCTCGGGTTTCCACGGCGTCCAGCGGTACAGGTCGCGGAAGCTGTCGATCTTGAGCTCACTCAACCCTGGATCTTCTCCCGGCGCGACGTAGTTTGTGCACATATCCTGTCCCCATTTTTCTGGTCTTGACGAGGATAGCTTAGCGCGAAATATACTGTGTTTTTATACAGTGGTGGCGACGTGATCAAGCCGCAGTGGGCTTACATCTGGGAATACGGATTCCAAGGCGACAAGAACCGCCTACGGACTCCGGTTGAGCTCACAAAGCAGGAATTCGAATTTTGGGTCGATCAAGATCCGAGGTCCGTTTTCCTGGGCTCATGCACGCCGATCGAGGCCACACGGATTGATCGCAATCGCGTGCCGCTCACGGATCCGCGCTTCAAGGTCAAGCCTACGATGCCGGAGTTTGACGCTCCGTCCGATGCCGAGCTGCGCGCCCTGTGGCGCGAGTACACGGACCTGCAGGTACGCTGGCTGATCCTTGAAATCCTCGCCCTTCGGAAATCGCTGGATACGGTGCAGGAGTGGTTTGACTACGTCGACAAGAACATCGAGGACCGCGGGGAGCTAGGCGGCGGCAACGGGAAACTTCAGGAGCTGCGCCACCTTCTCCGGAAAGAAAAGGGGCGCGCCGGGATGATGTGATCAGTCAACGGAGCGCCCAGTAGCTGTTACTTCTTCACCGGCTCGATACCCCAGCACTGTGCCGACCGGTCACCCTCCGGAATGGCCGACGGGTTGTATTTGCACTTGTTGATCGTGTCGAGCGCGACTTTGTACCGATCGACCAGAGGATCAGCAATGCTGGCCAGGTGCGCATCTCGCACCGTCTGGTCGGGCGTGCTGCAGTCAGCGCCCATATGGGAAACATCGGGCCTGTAAATTCCACCAATGGGCGACACCAACCCTTCGATGCTGGCACCCTCAATTACCTCGTACAGTACCTGCGACGTCGGCTTATACGTGTTCACCATCACCATGCCATCGCCGTTGACAGTTCGAACCTCTTTCGGCCCCGCACACGACACGATCGGCCGAGCCGCGAAAATGACTCGCCCCTTGAGATATTCGCGCGCGCCGTACACCTGCAGGTCGCGCTTGAACTGACTAACTTCGGCGCTCCGCTGGGCCGAATCGATGTATCCGGACATATCGTCGAGCTCGAAGTACACCAGCGCCCATTCGCTGATGTTGATTTTCGAATTCGCAATCTCAGCGTCAGTCGGCCCTACGCCGCCATTCTCACTCATGACGATGTCGTGCAGCTTCGAGCCGTTGACGACGCCAGGATAGACCGCGATGTCGGCGCCCCTCGCCTTGAATGCATTCTGAAGCGCGGTGATCGTTGGCTGCACGTCGCCTGCAGACGGATCCGGAGCGGACGCCGCACTCGACACATCCGGCGCAGCTGCCATTACGCGTGCACGCTGTGTCGCGACCAGTGGTGCCCCCGAATATGCAAGCCGGATCGCGGGACCGGATGCGGCCGGCGTCGACGAGTCATCACCACCACCACAGGCCGAAAGAGCGACCCCGGCAAATACCGCAGCAATCAAAGTTTTTTTCATTGTGGTTCTCAGGTCGGAAGTTGTTATATCCCCGGATCGACGATTTTACATATCGATTACGCTTTCGGGAAATAGAAAGCCCGCGGCAAGCGCGGGCCAAAGTTAGAACAGACCGGCCGGGTGCGCCGCGTCATCCCAGCTGAAGATGATCAATTCGTTCCGGTCGACGCTTTTGTGTCCGCCGGCCACCGTGTACTGAAGCGGCACCGTCTCGATGTGGAATCCATCGAACACGCGTCGAATGTCCTCATGGTCGTTCAGGCTCACCACGGCGCGGCCCTTGATATTGCGCAGGCGATCGGCGATACGCTCGTATTCCGTGAACGGGAAATCAACGCCGTATCCCCGCGTTTCGAAGTACGGCGGGTCCAGATAGAACAACGTGTGCGGCCGATCATAGCGATCGATGCAATCCGCCCAATCCAGGCGCTCGATGTATGCACTCGCAAGCCGCAAGTGGGCTGCAGACAACTCTTCCTCGATCCGCAGCAAATTTAGGCCGGGCGGCGCAGTGGTCGCCGTGCCGAACGTCTGCCCGTGCACAATCCCGCCGAAGCAGTTTTTTTGCAGATAGTAGAAGCGCGCTGCACGCTGAATGTCGGTGAGCGTTTCGGGTGCAGTCTGCTTCAGCCACTCGAACACCTGCCGACTCGTTAGCGCCCATTTGAACTGCCGCACGAATTCCTCGAGGTGATGCTGCACGACGCGATACAGGTTGATCAGCTCGCCGTTGACGTCGTTGATCACCTCGACCTTTGCCGGCGGGCGCATGAAATACAGCGCAGCGCCGCCCGCGAATACCTCGACGTAGCAATCGTGCGCAGGAAAGCGCGGGATCAGATGGTCTGCAAGGCGGCGCTTGCCGCCGATCCACGGAATAATCGGATTTGCCATTGTGAAAGCCGTTTTTAAACTTAGTGTAGAATCCGGCCCGCCTACGTAGGTATTCAGGGCCTTGGCTGATTCACTGGCTCAGACAGTGGAAAAGCGGCCGAGGGTCGTGTTACCGCACGCCCCTCGGCCGCCCTGTTTCTAGCGCGGCGCCGCGCTGGTCAGCGCGTCGTAGTCGCTTTCGCACTGCCGCCCGGCAATACCCCGGTCGTCAGCGATTCGCGCGAACTCTCCCGCAGCCTCGTCAGTCCGGCCGAACATGTCGGCAAGCAGATCGAGGGCGCCGCCGGCTGTCGCGCCTCCGGCCGAAGCGGCGGAATCGTGCGCGCGGGCGACAAGCTCGCCGACTTGCCGGCGCAGGCCGTCAGCAGCAGTAGCAGCGGCGGCAGCATTAGCGCGCGCTTGATCACGTTTTTTCGAAGCATCTTCAGCATTCCCCTGTTGTTCGCGCGCGATACGGTCGCTTTCGTCGCGCTCGCCGACGAGCTCGCGAATTCGCTGCGCTTGTGTTTCCACGGTGTGCGACTGGTCGGCGTCGCGATGGCCCTTGAAATACCCCGCCGCGGCGCCGATGACCACCGCAGCTACGATCGCGAACCAGATGCGCGGATCGAACCAGGTCATAGCCCCTCCGAATAAGTCGTGCTCGTCGCACCAAACGACGCCGTCAGCACCTGTCGACGCGGCTTCGTGCCGATCGGCGCGAGGCCGATATGCACCCACGTACCCTCTTGGATCAGCTGATCGAACTCGATCGTCGACGCGCCGATTGCCCGGCAGACGTCGAGCGGCGTGCCGAACTTCGGACACACGAAATCGGCGGCCAGGCCCGACAGATGCGCGCTGCTCGGAACCCCGCCGACCGCGCGATTGAGCGCCGCAGCTCGGTAGCCCGACGTGATGATCACAGGGCGCCCGCCGAGCACGTCGCGCACGCGCTCGAGCGTTTCGGCCGTCCGCCGCAAATTCGCCGTGACCGCGGCCGACGGCGTGTTATCGATACCGCGCCGGCGCGCTGTGTCGCTCGCGGTCAACTCCTCGAGCGTGAAATGTGCCGTGAGACTCGTCATATTCACTTTCCCCCAAACATTCGTTTTGCGTTCCGTCGCAGCAGTGCCTCGAGGTACTGCGACCCGATGATGCCGAGCGCGCTTCCCATGCCGAGCAGCGCGATCGGCGGCAGATCCGGGATCTGCAACAGCGCCAAGCCCGCGACCATCGACGTCGCCGAACCGAGCACCGCACGCCCGGCCACAAGTCGAAACGTCAGCTGCTCGCTCCCCACCAAAACTTTCGCAATGCCAATCAGTCCGCCCATGAGAATCAACTCCAAGATCGTCTTTTCGTGCTCTTGCATTACCGCTCCCCGTTTCCCGCCTTGTAAAAAGAAAGGCCGCCAACTTGGCGGCCCATCACAAAATCCCTGTCGCATCCAGCACCATGAAGCGCGAATGCCATTGCTCTCGAAACCCCGACCAGTTCGGCTTTCTCCCACCTCCGTACATAGTTGTTCCCCACGACACCGTGCTTCCGCTAACTCGAATCGAACTCAGCTCGACACCTGCCGGGTCATAGCTCCACGCCTGGCGGACCGGGTAGATTCCAGACACGATGACGGGCACACCATATGACCGCGAATCCCAGGCCGCCCCAGGCGCACCCAACGTATCCCACCCGACCCCCGGCAAATACTCGTTGTAGATGACGTCAAGCACTCGCAGAAACGGCTTCGACGAGTCGGCGATAAGTCGGCCTTGGTTGTTGAACACCTGAAGCCCGAAATTCCCTGATACTGTCGGCACCTGGTCGAATTGAAAGAAATAAACGGTGCATGGCCGCTCCGTAATAAATCTTAATGTGTACGTAGTCCTATCGACATCCGTGCTCCAGATCGTGATGCCAACACCCTCCGCCGCGTACACGCCGTACATCGGCCCCGCCGTTGCGTTGAACGTAAACGCCACGCTGGGTAGCGTCGCGTTGAACGGCTTTCCTGCATCGTTCACCGCAAGTCGCAGCGACGTATCCACCGACTGGGCCGACATCGCCTGCACCATTTGATAGTTCGGCGTCGATCCATCAATCTGATACACCCCCGTATCCGTGAACGCCTGAAATCCTGCGGGCATCAATACACTCCATAAACGATCCACCCGGGCACCTGCGTATACGCATTGGAGCCGCTTGCGTTACCGCTGTACAACCAGGTGATGCCAAACCTGTCGATTGAAACGACGGGCGACGGTTCTGCGCCGGATACGCGATAGAAGATCCTGGCCGGCATAAATGCCCAGAACGGTTCCCCGCCGGACATGTCGGCTGCAACGCTCCCATTTCCACCACCCGTCCATGCAATGCCGACCACCCGCCCCGCACGCGATTTAGCATCGAGGATCAGACGGCCGGCGCCGTCGAAAATCTGAAGTCCGGCCGTCATCACCACATCCCCATGCGCACGCGAAGCACGCCGTTACCGTCATAGACACGCACACTGCTACCGTCGAGCACCAGTCGATTCCCACTACCGTCGGACGCGTTAATTTCGAACCAACCGCTCTTGTCGATCCGCCAGCCCAGCCGCCCTGCGATGTAGTTGTCCGACTGGATGTAGCTACCGATCATCGCGTTCGTGATCCAGCCCGAGCCGATCAGTGCCTGGCGCAAGAACACCTGTCCACCCTGAACCACGAACGGGACGATCGACGATCCACCGTTGTTCGGGTCTACGACCGCGAAGCGCTGCGCCGACACCAACACCTGCGACTCGACAATGCCGCTGTCGTTATTGATGCCGACGCCGATGCCTGCGATGTAAGTGCGGCCGTCCGTCGTGACTTGCGTCTTGATCTGGTACGACGCTGAAACGCGTCCGTTCAGATCGGCGTACGACTGCGCAACTGTCTGGACCACCGCTGCGCTCTCGTTCACCTGCGCGCGCACCGTCGTGATCTGCGAGGCCTGCGCACTGTCGGCATCCGCTCGCGCCTGGGATTCGGATTGAATGCCCGCGAACAGATTCGCCTGCCCTGACTTCAGCTGTGCTGTAACCGTGTCGAGCCGCTGCGCGAGCGCCATATCCGCCTCGGCACGTGCGGCCTGCTCCGAGTAGACGCCCGCCATAACCTGCGTCGAACCGGCCGCAAGTCCCGTATCGCCCGCCATCGGCCCGCTGATCTGCGCCGATACCTGGCTGACCTGCTTCGCAAGCGCCGAGTCGGCATCAGCTCGTGCCGACGCTTCCTGACGAATGGCCGCCGTATTGGAGTCGACCGTCGCTTTTAGCGAAGTGATCGAATCCGAATTGGCTTTATCGCCGGCCGCACGCGCGGTCTGCTCTGCGACGATGGCCGCCGAGTTGCCGCCGGCCGTCGCCGTGACGGCATCAACACGCTTACCGAGCGCAGTATCCGCATCCGCTCGCGCCTGCTGTTCAGCCGTGATCGCCGCCTTGTTCGCGCCGACGTCGACCGTCACGGCATCCACGCGTTTGCCGAGCGCCGTGTCCGCCGTCGCCCGTGTCGTCGCCTCCGACGTGATCGCCGCCGAGTTGTCGTTCGACTTCGTTACGACAGAATCGATTCGCGACGACAGCGCACCGTCGGCATCGGCGCGCGCCTGCTGCTCGGCCGTAATCGCTGCCTTGTTCGTGCCGACATCCGCAGTCACGGTATCGATCCGCTTGCCGAGCGCGGTATCGGCACCGGCACGAGTCGTCGCTTCCGACGTGATCGCCGCGGCATTGTCATTTGCCTTCGAAACGACGGTATCGATGCGAGTAGACAGCGCACCGTCAGCGTCGGCACGCGCCGTCGCCTCCAGCTTAATGGCCGCAGCCGCGTCGCCGACGCTCGCCGAAACGGTATCGATTCGCTGCCCGAGCGACGTGTCGGCCGCCTGCCGCGCCTGCTGCTCGGATGTCACGGCCGCACCACGCAGTCGCGCCTCCTCGGCAACCGCATCAGCGCGATCCTTCGCCTCCTTCGCGATCGCATCCGTGCGATCCTTCACCTCCTTTGAAATGGCGTCAGCACGGGCTTGCGCCTCGCCCGCAACTGCAGTCGCCCGGTCCGCCGCCTCCTTCGCGATCGCGGTTGCGTTGTCCGCGACGCCCTGCTGAATCCCGGGGATCGCGTCGATCGGTTTCTTCAGATCCTCGCCGAGCGCCGAGTGCGAGATCTGACCCGCGAAATATTTCTCGTATTCGCTTTGATCCGCGGACGGCTGCCCCTGCACACCGGGACCATTCGCCGGAAACCATGGGCCGATATTCCCGGTCGTGTCGACGAGCCTCGCCCAGAAATAAAACACCTGGCCGACAGCAAGGCCTTGCATCGACGTCGACGCCTGCGGATACGCGTAATCCGACAGCTTGATTGCATCGGCACGGTTCGACGTGCGGCTGTACCACACTTCAGTGCGCTGCGTGTCGCCAGCCGTACCGTCACCCGGAAACGCCCAAGCGAGGTTAATGCCGTAGACCACGCCCGCCGCTTTAAGCGACACGACGGCCGGCGGGAGGCTCGTCTTTCCCGTCAGTTGCGTTTCCACGCTGACGGTCGGCAACGACGTAACATTCATCACGTTCTGCGCACGCACCCGCGCAACGTAGCGCCCCTGATAAATCCCGGGCACCTCGACCTGCAGCCCACCCGTACGTGGTACGGTCACCCACTCACCGTTATCTTTCCGCCATTCCGGCAGGTACGTGACAGCGTTGTTCGCAGCATCCCACGCGATGACCATCGTCGTTTTCGAAATACCCTGGTCGACCGCCGAATACGTGGTGATTCGCACGTTGGCCGGCGGCGCCTGCACCGACGGCGGCACGACCGTTATCGGCCGCTGCTGGATCTGCGCACCGTCGTCGATTGCCGCGTACTTCCCCGGCTCGTGCATCGTCGCCGTGATCGTGTACTCGATACGGCCGTCGTCGTCCCCCTCCTGTACGCTGACAACGCGGTAGAGCTGCGCCGCGACGTCGCTGTTTTCCAGCATCCACACCGCGCCTGGCACCGGGTCCGCATGGAAGTGATCGGCCAGCGTGAGCACGTCGCCATCGACAGACTTCACCGAACGGTACTGCGCAACACCGGACGGGAGAATCGCGGTGAAGCGGTCACCGGGCGCCACGGTCGGCGCCTTGTCGAGCGTGACAACGTTGCCGGCCACCGCTCGAATGCGCCCGCCGATGCGACGGCCAGCCTTCCGCGTATCGGCGATCGCGATCACCTGCCCCGGGCCGACCAGCACACCATCCATCCCGACCTTGAACGACACCGTGCCCGACTCATAGCGCGACGTCAGGAGAAGCCACCGGCCAAGCCGGTGCGCCTGCGCCTGCGACGTGCAACCGAACGCCGTCACCTGCGTCTTGATGACGCCATACCGCGCGATGCCGTCGTCGTCCGGCACGTACTCGACCGCCTGTTTGTACTGGTTCGACGGATCGTTGTAGCTGACCAGAGCGACCGTATATCGCGTCTTGCGCTCGCTCCCTGCGTACCGGAACGCCCCATCAATTACGTTCGCCGCGGTGTACACGTAAACTGGATCGGACGGCATGTCCGCGGAAGCGACCACCGCACCCGGCCCCCAGTACGAAATGCCACGGAACACGCTGGCGATGTCCTGCAGCACCTTGTACGCGTCGGCCGCCGACTGGATCACGCAGTTGCACGTGAAGCGCGGCTCGACGCCGCCTTTTCCATCGGACACCATGACGTCGCAATAACGCGCGATTTCGTACAACCCCCATTTGTCGATCATCGACGCGTCGACCGTCTTGCCGAGCCCGTAGCGATCGTTCAGCAGCAGATCGTAGAAAATCCAAGCCGGATTGTTCGTCCACGCCGGCTTGAACGTCCCGTCCCACGCGCCCGAATACGCCCGCGATTCCGGATCGTAGTTCGACGGCACACGGATGATCAGGCCGCGCACGTGATACGAACGCACCGGTACCTGTGAAAATGACCGGGCGTCGAACGTCATGCCAACAAGCGCCGTCATCGGGTACCGCATCTTGCGATCGATCACCTCCGTGATCGCCTCGATATTCACCGTGTCTGCGATCAGCGAACTGTGAGCATTCGGCGTGATGCGCCGCACGCGCACCAGCCAGCCGGTTTTTGCACGCGGCAATTCGATCCGATGCGAGCGCTCATAGAGCGATGTTGTTTTGCCATCGAATGCCGTCGACAGCACCTGCGCGTAAGAACCACCGTCGACCGATAAATCGATCGCGTACTCGACCCGATAGCCAAACACACCAGTCGTCGGATCGCTCTTTTGGAGTGCCGGCACGCCGAATCGAATACGAACCGCCGTCAGCTGCGTGTTTTGCACCTGGCGCACCCATGGCGCATCCGACGCCAGCGGCACGCCTACGGCGGATTCGCGCTCCACCGCCGGAAATCCCGGCATGAACTCCTGGTCGAGCGTGCCCGTGCGAACGTCGACGCTGTAATTCTGGAAGTTGACCGACCCGTCGGAATTCTGGATCGGCGTGCCGTCGAGGTATACCGACCGCATGCCTTTCACCAGGCCGACGATCGGGCCTTCGGAAATGATGTCGAGCACCTTCGCACGCGCGATCGAGTGCAGGTTGTCCGGCGATTCGCCGCCACTACCGCCACCACCACCGCCCTTCGCGCCGTTAATCCGCTTCGGACCCGATTCCGCGTAGACCTTTTTCACACCTGATCCTCTGTGTAGATGCCCGAGCTGGCAACCTTCGATCCGACGACCATCTCGCCGTACACGGGCGGCACCGGCTCGCCTTCGGCGGCACTATTCACCGCTCCGTTGAAGTAATACGACTTGCCGTTGTCGGCCACACCGGCGAGCCCGGCCTGCTGCGGACTCAGCATCTGCGTGATGCCACCGAGCGCCATCGACACACCCAGGCCGATCAGCGTCGGCTGACTGAACACAAAGCCGGCCACGGCCAGCGCCGCGCCCAGAATCGTCTGGAACAGACCGCCGCTCTTGCTGCCGACGATCACCGGCGCAATCCGGATCGCATCGCCGCCGACCGGCGCACCGAGATCGTCTTCGCTCAGGTTTCGTCGGCCGTTGAATACCGCAAACGTCAGCCCGTTGTCGCGTGCGTCGAGCAGGAATTTCCGAAAGCCCGGGATCAAGACTGACAGCGCGCGCACGGCCTCCGCTGTCGACGTGACGGCCAGGCGATGCACCCGACCGAATCGCGTGCCAGCGATCCCGTAAAGCCTCACCTCCCGTAGCGTCTCCGTCACTTCGCACCTCCGACATGACGCAGCACTGTCGTGCAGCATTCGCTCCACATCGAACCCCACACCGCGCGGCACGACAGTCGTCCGTACATGTGATGCGCGAACATGCCGTCACCCAGATACACGCCGGAGTGATTCGGTACGCCGTTTTTGCTTCGGACCTGCATCAGCAGCACATCGCCCGGCTCCAGCTGCGCGTCGCGCCCCATATCGAGAAAGCCCGCGTCCTGGTAGTGCGCGATATACAGGTTCGAATACCCATCGGCCCACCACCCATCCTTGCGCTCGAAATCAGGCAGCGCGATCCCGCGCTCGGCGAGATACCAGTCACGCACCAGCGAGTAGCAATCGAGCACGCCGTGCACGTATTCCCGACCATAAAGCGGCGCAACGTAGCCGCTCGGCCCAAACTCACACCAGTTGTCGATGCCAATCGCACCGTCGGCCTGCACGCCGAGCGAGACGATCACCCACCGCGGGATGCCGGCGCGCTCACACATCGCGCGATCACCCATGCTCGGCTGCGCCGTCCCGTTTGGATGCGAGTGCACCATCGCGACGATTTCGCCCATGTCCTCCGCATCCGCGTAATCCTCTGCCGCCAGCCCGAATCGCTCGGTCGGCACCGCAGCGACATTCCGCCCTGGCACATACAGGTCTCCCGAAGCGGCTTCTACGATCAACCCGCAGCACTCACGCGGGTACTCGGCGAGCGCGTGCTCCGCGATCGCCTGCTTGATTCGTTCGTCCATAAAAAAACCCGCCGAGTGGCGGGTCCATAAAGAGAGGTTGATCGGCGGTCTAGGCGAGCGTGTCGCACAAAAAGCCGCCGTGCGGCAGCGGGTTGTTCACGCCGTACCGGCATTCGCATCCGCTGACTTTCTGGCTACAGCGATCGAGCGCCGGATCGCTCACCGGCCTGTCGTTCTTGCCGAAGTACACCATGCCGGCATAGCCGCATTCGGGTCCGCGATAGCGCCACTGGCACGTGCCGACGATCTGGCGCGCGGGCACCTGCTGCCCACCGAAGTCAAGGGGCGACGACAGCGTGAATTCCACCTGCACGCCGGGCTGCTCGTCGCTCTTCTGCTCGATTCGCCACTGCTCAGGCGGCCATTGCTCATTCGGGTCCGCGGTCGGGTTGCCGTCCGGAAAATTCACCGCGTCGAGGTACTTCGCCAGCGTGCGCCGGCGGTACACCTTCGCGCCGACAAGATCATCGAGCGCAACGCACAGCGCGGTGATCGTGCCGTTTATGTCGCCCACCGTCAGCGTCGGCGCCGGCTGCCGAGCGGCCGATGTCCGCTCGAAGCCTGCCGCCTGGATCGACCACGGCTTGTATTCAAGGCCCTGCCACACGATCGACGTCGACTGCAGATGCCCGTGAAAGCGCAACGCGTCACCGCCGATCTCCGTGCAGTCGACCTCGAACAGCTCGATACGACGCCCCGGCTCCAGTTGCTGTACATCCGCCGCAATAGGCATAACGCTATCTACTCCCCTTGAGAATCGCCACCTCGGCACGGAGCTTCACGACGTCCGCCTTGAGGGATTCAATCAATGTCGCCATGTGCTGCACAGCCGCGCCGATGTAGATGCCAAGCCCCGTGTAGTCCACTGTCTGGAGCTTCAATCGTCCATCATCCTCGACGGCGTCCTTTTCACCATTGACAACGTTCGCGAACACCCCCTGAGCCTCGTGCGCAATCACGCCCGCGATCCTGCGATTTGCGCCCTCTCCGACGTTGGTAGTTTTCAGGTAGTCAACAAAGCGCAAGCGGCGCACACCCTCGTATGCCACTGAGGCATCGATATCTTCTACAGACGTCTTGATCCGGTAGTCGGAACCCTGCGACAAGCTGCCGGTGAACGTCGCATTGCCGCCGTCCCAGAACTGAAAGGCGTTAATCGTCCTAGAGAATGTGAACGCTACCGAGGGTACGCTCGTAGAAGACCCACCCGCATAAGCGGACAGCGCGAATAGGTCTCGCTCTCCAGCTTTTTGTGCGCGCAGAAGTTGGTACGCTGATCCGTTGTTACCACACTCGACCAGAACCACGGCTGACGACTTGTTCCAATCATTAAACGCATACCCCGTGATCTTTGATGCGTAAAACAACGAACTATAGTCAGCGGGTGTGAAGCTCGAAACTATGGATTTCTGAAATGTGTTCGTGCCTGTGAACGTTTGGTTAGACGCCAGGGCCGCGAAATTAGCTAGATCCAAGTTCCCACTGTGCCACGGCGCATACGAGCCGAACTTTGGAACCCCGGAAAACACCGGCGCGCCTGCAAGATAGGCGATGCTCGCCTCTTGAGAGTACAGCGATGCTGCGTATCCGTTTTCAACCTTGATCCTTCGTATGCTGCAACTGTATGCAGGCGCACGGGGGGCGAAGTCTGCAATTCTAGCGACACGGATGTACGCGGTATTGTCCGGAGTTGTAACCGTTACGCTACGGTATTGCCATCCGCCTGTACCTGCTGACACCGCAATCGATCCCAATTCCGACAACATCGACTTAGATGCATCTAGCGCCTCAATCTTGATCCGCGCTTGGCCCTGGGTCATGCCTTGAGCATTAAGCTCCGCAGACAGGTTCAACGCCAATCGTGGGGCGCAGGGAATCAAATCGGCGTAATCCAACACATAGTTTCCCGACGTGATCGGCGCAAGGTTTGAGAAAAAGATTCCTTCTGCATACCCCCCCTGAACCACACCCAAGCCACTCGACGCCCAGCCGATATTCCCCAGTTCCCCCGAGCCGTTAAGCAGAATATTCGCACCGTTGAAGCCCCCAACTTTGCCACTCGCTGCGACGTTACCTGCGACACCCCCGGCGACAGACAGAGAACCGCCAACAGTGAGATTGCCGCCAACGGCTTCGTCCCAGAGCATTTTTCCGCGCTCCGCCACATGCCAGTAGGTGCCGCCGTCTGCAACGTATGTCGCCCAATCTCCAGTGTTAAGCAGTTTGATTGGCGATCCGTCACTGCCCTGAAAACCAATCGCCACCGGCGGGCCAACGTTGAAGCAATGAATGCAAGCGTTCAAAGACACGGACGAGGCAAGCGGAAACTTGACGACCTTCCCGCCGCCACCCATGTTCAAACCGAATCGGGCTCCTACCTGACTCGGTTGAAGCGTGGTGTTGTCGTTGAGAATTGCGTAGCCAAGCGCAACACAGGCAGACAAGACGTCGACATTGGCATTGAACCGCATGTTTGCAGTGCGCTGATCATCCCCACCCGCACCACTAGGTGCGACTCCGAGGTTTGCTTTTTGAAGTTGTGGCATCTCTCACCCTATGGTGCAAACGTCTGTTCAAACTGTGCCGTGATCGTGTACACATTGCCGTTTTTCACCGGCTCGGTGTACTTCTCACACACGAATCTCGCCTGCGGCCGAAGCGGCGGCGTCCAGAAAAAGGACACCGCGCCGGCATGCTTATCGAGGAACTCGAAGATTGCCGAGATCTTCTCGGCCTTCCCCACGAATCGAAGGTTGTACGGCGTCTGCCGGTTGTTGAGGCCGTCGGCCGCTCGCTGCGTGTACCCATCGCCAAACTGCGCCTTTCGCACACGCAGCGTGGTATCGCCGCCGAATCCCTCGACCGTCGGCGACCAGATAAATGTGTCGGTCATCACCCCATCCCGTTTTTCAGTTTCCAGAGCGCGCCACCCTGACGACTCTCGACCGCGATCAGCGCCTGCACCATCTGCGTGAGCTTCTTCACGAACTCGGCGCTCGCCATCATCTGCGTCGCGTTGCCCGTGCCGCCGTCGATCGTCACCGGGATATTCAATTCGATTCCTCCGCCCGGTGCGCCGAGCGCGCCACCGCCGGCCGATCCACCGCCGACCAGCCCACCGTTCGCAAACTTCGCGAAGCCGAGATCCTGCCCGCTGTTGATCGCCTCGAGCAGCTGAAGCACGCCGGGCTTGCGCACCGCCGAGGCCTTCACCACAAACTCCTGGTCAGAAAGCCACGCGTGGATGCTGTCGCTCGTTGACGTACCTGGGCCGCTAACCCGACCGCCACTGGCGAGGTGAAACTGATACGCATTGCCGCCGCCCCCACCCAAGGCGTTCGACAGGCCGCCCGCCATACCACCGAGCAACGACGACGGACTGAATCCGCCTGTGCCACCCGTATCGAACCCGAGCGCCGAGCTGCCCCAGCCGATAACAGCGGACAGCCCAGCCCGCGCATAGAAGCGCGCAAGGTCCGCGATCATGCTGTCAACAAGCCCTCGGAAATTCACCTTGCCTGACGTCGCGAATGACGCGGCCGCATCCTCCATGTTTCGGAATGCGCTCGTAAATGCTTCCTCGGATCGACCAGCCGCGTTCTCAGCCGACTCCTGATACAGCGCCACGGCGCGGCTCGCGCCGACGCGCCAGTCGCGCTGCACCGCGAGTCGCTGCTCGACATACCCACGTTCGCGCTCGACCTGATCGGCTTCGGCCCGGTTGATACGGTCGATCTCGGCCAGATACTCCGGCGAGCCGAGCGTGCCGTCTTTCCGCGCACCCTTCGTGAAATCGTCGCGCCGGCGCCGGAATTCATCACCGACGCGACTCGTTGCCTGGTTCAGCTCGCGCGCGTTGTCACCCATCGGCATCGCGGCCAGCTCGCGCTCGACCTCGCGCTGACGCTCCGACGCGTAGTCGGCCAGCTCCGCGTCGATTTGCGCGCTGCGCTCCTTCAGCTTGTTGATCGCTTCGTGATAGCGCACCTCCTTCTCCAGCTGCACCGCGCGGTCGTACGCCGCGCGAATTGCAGCCTGGTCACGAATCAAGCTCTTGTCGCCGTCGGTCAGCTTCGTACGCTTCGCGGCCAGGTCGGTCAGCTTCTGATCGAACCCGATCCGATCCTTCTCCGACTGCGTGAGCTTGTCGGTTGCAACGGCCTCGACGCGCAGCTGAGCGATGCGCTGCGCAATGTTGTCGAGCATGCGCTGGCTTTCAGGCTCGGCGCGCGATCCACCGGACCGACTCTTATGCGCGAGCCCCGGCGCGTTGACGCCGATGCGCGCGACCTGGCCAGCCGAATCCGACACCGTGTCGTCGAACGCCTTTTTGCCGCGCGCCGCAGCAGCCGCGAGCGCCGCGTCAGCGTTGAACCCGAATTTCTCAAATTTCTTGCTGACGAGATCCGCCTGAAACTCGGCGAGCGCCCCGGCCACGACCATCTGCTGATTCATCAGCGCGAGCTCGCGCGTCAGATTGTCGATATTCCGCCGCGCACCGGCCTCGGCTTTCGCGTCTTTGTCCTGAATCGCTTTCTCGAGCGATTTGTACGCGTCCGCGCGCCCGGCGATCAAACCGGCCTGCCGGGCCTCGGCCGTATTCGCGCCCTTCGTTTTCGCTTCGTATTCGGCGCGTTGCTGCGCGGTCATGCCGATGACGTCGGAGGCCTCTTTCAGCTTTTCGACGTACTTGTTCCAGGCCTCGGCCGCCATGCCGCCCGCGAAGAAATTGTTTTCTTCGGTGAGCAATCGAATACCGTCGGCCGCACCGCGCGCCGCGGCATCCATCGCGGCTAGCGTACGCGTGCCCTTGTCCGCCGCAGCGCCGGCCGTGTCGATTGCCGACGCCGTCTGCACCAGCTCGGCGCGAAGATCGTCGCCGCCCTTCGTCGCGTCGACAAAGACACCAACCAAGCGAGCCAGTTCGCGAGACTTCTCGTCGACGCCGAGATTTTCAGTCTTGACCCGGTTCAGCCCTTCGATGAACCGATCGAGCGCGACCTGATTCTCGTCCGTAACGATCGGCCCGCTGTCACCAATTCCCGGCACGATGACACTCTGCGATGCGCGCGCCGCAAGGCCACTGTACGCGTCAGACACGTCACTGCGCGCCGATGCCTGCGCCTGCTTCGCCCGGTTGCGCTCGACCTCCTGCAGCAACGGCGACAGCTGCCGGTACTTCTCGATGATCTGGTCGAGCGGCGCCTGCATGTCAATCAGGCTCGACGTCGCACTGCTAGCGTGATCGCGAAACACCAACCAGTTGACCGCGGCGCCGAGCGCCACCGTGCCAACCGTCGCGATGATGCCCGGCAGGCCGCCCATCACCGACAGCAATCCGGACCCGACCGTGCGCATCAGCGAGCCCGCGCGCGCGGCGGCAGTCTGAGCCACCGCCGCACGCTCGGTCGCCGCGGCAAGGCCCGCCGTCGCCGCCGTCGCGCCGCGCTCGGCCCGCTCGCGAGCCAGCGTCGCAGCCGCGACCTCGCGCTCGGCGACCGCGAGCCCCTTCTCGGTTTCGGCCAGCGCCGCCGCGTAGCGCGTCTGGTCGACCGTGCCCTTGGCCGCCGCAGCCTCCAGCGCCACACGGCGCTGCTGCGCCAGCGCGAGGGATGCCTCGGCGCGCTCCAACTCGCCCTGCGCCGCCGCCGTCTCCCGCGCAATCACCGCCGCGTACGGCGTGCCGGCGATCCGCGTGCCGATCTCCTGGCTGTTCGCGAGACTCGACCGCGCCGTCGCCACCTGCGCGACCGCACTCGCCTCGATCGCACGCGCCTCGGCAAGCTTCGCCTGCGTGTACTGGATCGAACCGGCCGTCAGCGCCGACTGCATCGCGAGGCTCTCCCGCATCGCGCGCATGCCGGCCAGCTCGGCCGTCGCCGCGACTTCCGCCGCCTGCGCGTTCTGCAGCTTCGCCGCCGCCGCGTCGCGATCGCTCTGCGCCTTCGCGATCGTCACGAGCGCGGCCGCGTTTTCCGCCTGCGCTTTGGCTAGCAGCGCCTGCCGCTCGGCGTTCCACGCGATCGCCGACTTACTGACGGCCACAGCGGTCTGTGCGAAATAGACCCCGATCCGGCCGGCCGCAAGCGATGCGCTGATCGTCACGATATCGTCGAGGTGCTCGGCGACATAGACAACACTCTGTGCCAGCTTCGCGCTCGCGCCAGTCGCCTCGTTCGCGTGCCCGACGTACGCGACGATTTCCGTTTGCAGGCGCGTCATCGCCTGGCCGACGGTCATGTCCACCTTGCCGAACAGTGCGTCAGTGCTCGACCCGGCGTTCTTCAGCGCGTCGATCAGGTTCTCGACGGTCAGCTTGCCGTCCTCGGCCAGCGACTTCAGCTCGGACGTGCCCTTACCCATGCCGCGGGCGATCGCGTCAGCAACGCCCGGCAGTTCTTCGAGCACGCTCTTCAGATCCTGCCCGCGCAGTTGACCGGACGCAAACGCCTGACCCAGCTGAACGATACCGAGGCGCGCCGTGTCGGCCGACACACCCGAGAGCGCAACCGCCTTACTGATCGTTTCGACCAACGGGCCGACCTGCTTAATCGACAGGCCGAGGTGCGACGTATTGTTTGCGATCCGCTGATACAGCTCGGCCGTCGCGTCGAGCGGTTGCCGCGTTGCTTGTGCGATGCGAAGCACATCGTTTTGCGCGATCGCGAAATCGATCTGATCCCGCGTGACGATCTTGAGCCGATTGCTCAGGTTCGTCCACTCGTCGGCATACTCGATCAGTTGGTGCACACCGAACGCTGCTGCAGCAGCCTGAGCATATGCCGTGAGCGATCCGCGCGCGGCCTCGATCGCACGCACCGTCACCTGCACGCTCGATGCGTTCGACGCGAACGCCGCATCAGCAGCCCGGCCCCCATCCCGGACCACATTGAAATAGCCGCTGGCCGTCGACCCAAGCTGCTGCATGCGTCGATCGTACTGGGTCGTATTCGCGGTAACGCTGACGATCAGCTCGCGGAGACTCGTTCCCATATTTCCTATCCGCCTACTTTACCAATCTCATTAGGCCTGCGAAGAAAGGATCGTCGGCGACCTCCTGAACCTCGGTCGACTCGCCCGACCAGTTCGGCATCATGTCCGCCACTTTGACCTTCGCACCCTGCGCCTGGAACACCGCTGACGCGACCATCGCGGCATGAAGGTCGTAACGATCATCGGCGATCGGCGACTCGGAATCGAACGCCTGCCACAAGGCGAATTCCGCGGTCGACATAACCGCACGCAGCTCGGCAAGCGTCCTGCCGAGCCGCAGCGCTAACGTCAGTTCGAGTCGGAGATCGGGATTTCGGCGGAGAGTTTTTTTGCATCGCCCTCCGCGTCGACTTTCATGTTGCCGAGCTCGAGCGCCGTACTGACGATGCGTTCGTGCGCGGCGCCGAATGCCGACGCGACCTCGCGCGCGGCCCCGTCGTCGAATTCGCGGCGCCAGCCGGCCGACGTCTCGACATAGAGCACGCGCACGAACAGCCGCGCCGAGGCCAGCACGTGCTCGTCCGGGCGGACCGCCGCATACTTGGCGCGAGCGGTTTCTTCGTCGTCGCCCGGCTCGACGCCGGCAGCGAGGCGAAGCGGCTCGAGCCAGAATGCACGGTCTTCGAGCAACGGCTCGCGCACGGCGACCGTGACGTCGCCCCATTCCAGCACCTGCACCAGCTCGTGCCGCCAGCCGGTCAGCGGGTTGAGAATCGCGGCGCGCAGCGCGCCAGCGACCATCGGATTTTTCGTCATCACTGTTTCCTTACGTTTTCAGATCGTTTAGCCCGCCGGTACGACCGGCGGCGGCACTTCCTTCGGCGCTCCGCTGACGCGGACGCTGTAGGTCGACGTCACGATGCCGTCGACGCCTGCGGACCAGGTGTACTGCCGCACCATGCCGATGAACAGGAATTGCGACTTGTCACGAAACGTCACGCGGAACACGTACTTGTCACCCGTGCCACGCGCAGCGCGCAGAATCAGCTGCCCGGCGTCGTCCGACGAATAGTTGCCGTCGACCGAAAACTCGCCCGGATCGGGCAGGCCCAGCTCGGATTCCTTTTCGTCGCTCGCGAGCGTCGTCGCGTCGATTTCCGACGATTGCCCGCCTTGCCAGTTGATCGTCTTGCTCGTCGTGTTGAGATCAACGAAATCGAGCTTGTCGTCGTCAAGGTTCGCCGACGACGCTTTCGAGATCTCGACCTTCGTACCTTGCGCCTTGATGCGCTTGCTCTTCTCGGCCATAAGCCCCTCACAAAAAATAAAGGCCCGCTCGAGGCGGGCCGTACACACAGCGGATTCCGTCAGAATTCAACGGATATTTCGAGGCTCACCCGGAAATCACCGGAATCGCTCGAAAAGTCGTCCGGCAGGTCGTTCACCCCACCGACAGAAAACTGCTCGGCCGCGTACGCGCGATCGATTACCTTGTCGGCGAGCGCGTCAGCGTCCGTGTACGTGCTGGCGTAGACGTCCACCTGGAACACGCCCGATTTACCGCCGGTCGCACCGCCAATCGCCATGTCGCGCGCGCCGCTCACGCGAGATACCACGTAGTACGGCGATTTCGCTGCCGCTGCGGCGGCGCCGACATAGCCCTTCGCGGCGCCAACCGTGCCGATCGCATTGCGGATAACGAGAGCACTCACCGGCCACCCCCGAGCACCACGTCGATCGCGCGCACGATCTCGGTACGAATCGCGCCCTCGGCCTGGCCGATCGACGCGTCGAACGCCGGTCGTGCGAACGGCTGCGCCCGCATACGTTGTGTGCCGAGCTCGACGAAGCGCCAGTAAAACGCGTTGCTGGGCGAATCGCCCTTGCCCTTCGTGCGGACACGCACACCGGCCGTCGCCAAGCCCGGCGCATCTTTCTGCCGCAGCGCGGCAGACACAATGTTTCGACGCAACTTCCCGGTTTTCTTCGGTGCCCGCGCGCGCGCCTCGTCTCGAATCACCTTCGCACCGGCCACCGTCGCGCGCCGCAACGCCTTCGTCGACTGTGCTTTCGCCAGCTTCTCGAAATCGGCCCGCAAATCGGCCAGCCCCAGAATCTGTACGCTAGACATACTTTTCCCCCACCTTCACGGATAGATCGAGATACCCGCGCTTGCGCGCCGGCAGAACCGCCGTTATGTCGTACAGCCTACCGTCGTAGCGCACGCGCATCTGCTCATCGATACCAGCGCGATAGCGAATGCGCATGCTAGCAATGGCCGCGCCACGAACAGCGCCGGAAACCACGTGCTCTTTCCCGTTGAGAAAAAGCACGTCCGCCCAGGGCCTCGAATGCTCGACCCACGCATCCGGCAATGGCTCGTCGTTTTCGTTTACCTCACCGCTTCGGCGCTCGATCACGATCCGCTCGTTCAGTTTTCCCGCACGCATACTGTCCTCGCTAAATGCTGACGATCGCGTGACGCCCAATGAGCCGGTTCGTGAAATCTTCACTAAGCGAGCTCACGGTGCCGTCGACCTCCGATTCGCGATGCTCGGACAACGTGCCGAGTTGCAGCAGCATCCACGCAATAAGCGATTCGGGCACGGCGTCCGGAGTCTCGAATGCTCCGCAACGAAACCGTACCTGCACGTCTTCTCCGTACGGGAACGCCTTCCGGGCCACGAGATACGCCCGATCCATCACGCGGTACGCCGCCGGCGGCAACACCTGCCGCGCGCCAGCGTCGTCGGTATACGACACGTCGATGATCTCGATCACGTCGTTCCACAACAGAACCCGATCCGGCGGAAACGAATCAATCCGAACCCGGCACTCTTGCGGCAGCAGCGGGCGGGACAATTCCCCCTCGAGCGCTTCGCGCGCAGCGACGATATTCCCCTTCAGCAGTACGTCCTCGTCGTCACCGTCGATGCGGCAATGCTCTCGCGCCAGATCGAGCGTGATCGCCTCCTCGGCGGGCCGCTTCAAAACGTCGACGCGGCCCGCCGCGATACGCAGCGGATATGCCAACTGGTCGGCCATCTATTCCTCGCGTTGAATGTTCGGCCGCCACAATGTGGCGGCCCCGTTCATCAGCCCTGCGGCGCCGCAGCCTGGCCCATCTTCAGCGCCTTCACGGCGCCACCGATGTCGATCAGGTTGCCGCCCTGGCGGTTGAAGCCGACGAAACCGACCTGGCCCTTCAGCGTGTAGCGCGAGTCCGTCATGCGGAACATCGTGAGATCCATCACTTCGCGCACGATGTATTCGGAGTGGTCACCGAACGTCAGCGGCTTGGCGCCCGCCTCGGGCACGTCGTATTCCTGCACGATCGTGATCGGCCGGCCGAGCAAACGGTCCGGCGCGCCACCCGGATTACCCTGCTCGTAGCCCGGCACGAAAATCGGTCGCTTCTGCTCGTCCTTGATCTTGCGAACGACCTTCAGCATCTGATCGTGCATGGCATACCCGCAACTCGGACGCACGCGATAAGCCGGGTCGACGCTGTGCTCGAGATCGATCAGGTCGTCGTAGGTGATCAGGTTCGGCGCCGACACCGTAACGCCCGTACCAACCGCCGTCAGCAGCCCAACCGGCTGCTTGTTGCCGGTGCCCTTCGCGTGGTGCCGCGCCGTGATCCGACCGATGCGTGTCGACAGCAGACGGATGATGTAGCTTTCGAGATCGAACATGCTGTCCTGCAGCAGTTCCATCGACAGCGCGATCGACTTCGACGAGTACCGGAACGCCTCCAGCGACTTCGCGACGAACTTCGTATCGCTGTCGCTCGTTTCCCCGTTCTCGTCGACGATCTCGCCCTCTTCCGTCGTCGCATCCGTACCCGGGAACGTCATCGATGCGCCGGTCCCTGTCGACAGCACGGTAGCGATCTGGCGAAGGCCGCCGAATGCCCTCAGTGCCTCCGACAACCGGCGGTAGAACTCGGGCGCGACGGTATAGCCGCCGGCCGCCGGGTCACCCGTCGACATGGCATTCTGGATTTCCGGAGTCTGCCGTGCGAGCATACGCGCACGATCTTCGTCGGTGAGCGCCAGCACGCCGCGGCGCAGGAACGTGCGGATCGCTCGCGATTCGCCTTCGTGTGCACCCGGCGTCCTGACGTGCGCATTGATCAGCCCCTCGGGATTGCCCGCGAGCGCGTCTTCGGCGAGCCGGTTCATCAGCCCTTCATGACGCTTGATTTCGGCGCTAACGCGATCCATCTCGGCGAGACCTTCGTCATACGCCTTTTGTTGATCGGCGCCCCACTTGTCGCCCGGGGTGTTTTCGAGCAACGCGTTCAGATTTTTCGCGAGTGCGTCGCGACGCTCCCGCAGTGCTTGAATTGCAATAGCCATACAGTCTCCATCGACAGAAAAAGAAAGGGCCACCCGAAGGCAGCCCTTTGAATCGACGCGGGAACGCGTCACGAACGTTGTGCAAGCTCCAGCCGGCGGCGCAGTGCTTCCATATCCGCGGCAGCAGCGGGCGCATTCGGAACCGGCTTCGGCTCCTGCGGCTGCTCCGGTTGCGGCTCCGGCGGGGCGAACGCGCCAGGAGCACGCGGCTGCGGCTGCGCATGTGCCGCGTTCGGCGCCCGTTCGTACGCCGAGAGATTCCACGCGGACGCCTGCGCATCCGCGCCTGCACCCGCGAGCCGATCAGCAAAACCGCGTTGTACAGCTTCGTCGGATGACATCCACGTTTCGGCAGCCATCCATGCGGAAATATCGTCCTCACTTTGCCCCGTCTCCTTCGCGTAGGTTCGCACCAGCGACGCGTCGACAGCGTCGAGCAGCTTCGCCGATTCGCGCAGATCGTCCGCATTTCCCATCGCGAACGTCCATGCGTTATGGATCATCACGAACGCGCCGTCCGTGATTTCGACCTCATCAGCGGCCAGCATCACGAAGCTAGCCGCGCTCGCGGCAACGCCGTCGATGTGCGCAATGACTCGCGCGGAATGGCCGCGAATTGCCGTTTCCATCGCGCGTGCGGCAAACACGTCGCCGCCCGGGCTGTTGATCCGAAGGTGGATCGTATCGGCCGTGATCCCGGCGAGCGCCTGCACAAACGACTGCGCGGAGACGCCGCCCCACCAATCGTCGGTCACGATCACGTCGTAAAGGTAGACAGTCGCAACCGTGCCGTCGTCGCTCGCCTTCACGCTGAACGCTCGCGGCGCAGCGCGGTTGTCATTCAGCAGCTGGAGGATTCGGTTTCGTCGCATCTTTAGTCCCTGAATTAAGTTTGTCCCCGTCCGGGGCCGGCGGCATGCTGAACCGGCGCCGCACGTCGTTTTGCGACATCCATCCCGGCTCGCCGGCTCGGCCGAGCGCGATTCGGAACGCCTCGAACATCGCTTTCATGTCGCCCAGCTCGAGCGCCGTGTAGTCGTGTTGAATCGAGTGCTTCGGCTTTCGCACCACCTTGCGGCTCACTTCCTGCGCAATTTTTGTGAGGTGCCGGCCAAGCGTATATTTCACGAAATGTTTCGCGAGCTGCTCGGCCGTCGTGCCGATCGTCGTGCCCTTGTCCGATCGCCCGATCATGTGCGGCATCACGCCGAACACCGAACAGATATCGTCGTCGGTTAGCTTTCGGTTTTCGATCAGTTGCACATCGGCCGCCGACATCGTGATCTGCTTGATATCCATGCCCTTGCCAAGCACCACGGGCGCATTGCTGTTGTGCAGTCCGCTGTATCGTTCCAGCCACTTCTTGCGAAGCAGGTTGATATCCGCCTCGTCGAGTTTTTGCTCTGCCTTAATAACGAGATCCGGCCGGAGATTGTCCGACAGCATCGAATCGATCAACGCGCCAGCGGACGACGACACATTGACCGGGTTGCGTAGTGCGCCGCGAATTTGCGACATTCCCCGCCGACCATCGAAACCAGGTCCAGGCACATGAATCATGTCGTCCTGGTCCACCACCTCGACCTTGTTGCTGCTTGGGTCGATGTAGCTGTACACCAGACGGTCATTGACCAGGTCAGGCCAGACCGACAGCGGATGCAGCGGCTCGATCGATTCGATTCGCGACGACCAAGGCGTCACGCGATGGATGCGTGAAAACAAGTCTCCGTGCAACAGGAGCCCCTGCACGCCATACTCCCATCCGACCGCCGCCGACCAACGCGGATGCATCTCCTCGTTCAGCCGCTCCCAATATTCGGATTCGGCCGGCAGCAACCCGTTCGGACCACGCGCATACTCAACCAACGGTGCCCCTGCGATGGCGCCCCCGATCAACGTGACGCACGAATAGACGGTCGCGACGCTCATCGCCCCTCGCTCGCTAACCGCACGGCCGGGCATTTGTAGACCCGTCATCCAATCGAATGCGTCGGTCCCCGGTACGATCTGACTCGTCGACACAGCGGCGGCGCTCACTTTCGCCGCCTGCCGGTCAGCGTTCCATTGATTCAAAATGCGCGACCCGCTCGCGTTCGCGCGCGGCGCACCGTTGGTTGCGTTCGTCATAGGATGTAGATTTCCGGAGCGGATTCAGGCAGGTACGTCACCACCCGAGTCGTGGCCATACATGCGGCAACGATCGGGTCGATACGCCCGTTCGGCCGCGACTTCTTCTTGTCAGGCCGAATGTTGTCGTTCGAATCAAGCATCAACGTCACATTGCTCGCGCACCAGCGCATTACCGGATTTCCACCGTGTCGCATGCTGCCGCCGTACACCAGTCGCTCGAGCTGCTTCGCGCCTGGCGACAGCCCTGACATGTTCTGCTGCACCTGCACCATCGGAATATCGACCTCGAGCAATTCGTTCACGATCTGCGTTGCATTCCAAGGATCGAACGCGATGTCCTGCACCTTGAATTTCTGACATGCACCGATGATCGTGTCTCGAATGACCGAATAGTCAGTCACCGCACCAGGTGTGACAGTCAACCATCCGAGCTCGGCCCACTTCTTATACGGCGCAGCGTCGCTACCCTCCTGCGTATTTACCTTCGCCTCAGGTGCAAAAATATGCGCGACGAAATACCACTCACCGTCCGGGCCAAGCTCTTCGACAATATCGCCGTCGGCGTCGTACGGAGGAAAGACGAGCACGAACGCGCTCAAGTCCTGTGTACTGGCTAAGTCAAGCCCACCGAAACAACGCCGGCCGGCGAGGATTGCCGGATCGAACGGCGCACCGCAGCGATCCCAAACCTGCATGTCGAACCAGCTCAATGCTCCGTTGACCCAGACGTTCAGGTCTTTCGTGAGAAAGTTCGCCTTGGCGCTCGGCAGCTCGGCCGCCTTCGCTGCCTGCGCACGCATGTATTCGACCGTCTTCGCGCTGCCGAGGCTCGGGTTCGCTTTGATCCAGACAGCCGCGTCGAACGGATCGTCGTCATCGTCAAGCGTGTAGATGTAGCCGAAAAAGCTATCGTCGATCTTGTCGCCACGAAGGATCATGACGAGATAGCCGCGTATCTCTGTGCAGATCCCGTCGAGGATGTAGCCGGACGTGGTGATGGCCGAGATCAATGGCTGAAGCCGCGCACCGAGCGCCGACTCCATCACGTCCCACACTTCCCGCGTCTTGTGCGCATGTAACTCGTCGACCATACAAACCGACGGATTCAAGCCATCGAGCGATTCTGCGTTCGCCGGCAGCGGCTTAAATACGCTGCTGCCGAATACGATCCGCTCTTGATTCGTGCCGTCGTACACCTTGACCGACCGCGCCAGCCGTTTCGATCGCCGGCATCGACGACGATAGTTGTCGAGCGCCGGCTTGAAAACGCTCATCGCCTGCTCGCGAGTAGTCGCGATCGTGTACACCTCTGCGCCTGGCTCTCCGTCCATCAGAAACAGATAGTCGGCTTGACCTGCCTTCCACGTCGACTTACCGTTCTTGCGCGCGACCTCCTCGTATCCCGTCCGAAAGCGGCGCAGCCCTGTATCAGCGCGTCGCCATCCGTACATGACCGCGGTCCAAAACCGCTGCCACGGATCGAGCACGAGCGCCTGACCAGCCAGCGCGCCTTTGATGTGCAGGAATTGCTTCTCGATCCAGTCAATGATGTGTGCTGCATGCGGCGCACTGAATACGATGCCGCGCGCCGCGCCGTTGATCAGATCGTCGTAATGCCTCTTTACCGCGAGGAATGCGAACTCTCCGACGACGATCTCGCCGCGCAACACTGGCAGGCCATACTCGACGTCCCAACGATGCCGAACGGCTGGCGTCAGACCGGCAAGCTCGTCGGCCTCGAGCGCGCGTGATTGAGCAGCTGGTCGAACAGGTCGTCCTGTGGGTTCGGATCTTCGATCTTCGATTTCGCGATCAGCATCGACGGCGTCGTCAGGCAGGCTTCCGGTAGACACTTGAGCAGCCCCTCTTTCAGCGACTTCGCCGCGTAATAGAGTTGATGCGGCTGCGTATGACCGTTCGGCGTCTGCACCATGAACGATCCGTGATTGATTTTTTCGAAGTCGCGCAGTTGCAGCTCGACCTTCACCCACCGGACGAAGTCAACGCACACGATCGACAGCGCAACGCCAGCAGTGCGGTGCGGCACGCCCTCCGCACGCAGCGCGAGACAGAGGTAATCCCACACCTTGCGGTGCGCGGACTCGAAATGCACCCCGGGCGGCGGCGGAGGCGATTCGATCGCCTTTCCAACGCCGCCGCCCGACGCGCGCGACTCGTCGGCACCGCCGACGTCGGCAAACGGTTGATTCGGACTCATGTGAGGCTTCCCGTAAGTGAGCCGACGAAAAACTCATATCGCGTTGCGCGATCGGCTCTATGGGGCGGCTGTCTTAACCCCCCCCTCTTCAAAAAGTGGTCCGCGAAAAAATGCGGCTGAACGTTCGGTCCCGAGCAAGGGGCCGAAAAAATAAAACCACCCCCCCTCGGTTCGGGGCGGCGGCCCGCGCCGAGTCACCGTCGACCACGCCCGCGCGCTGCCTCCGTCGACGTCTTGGCGTCGTGACACGGTTTGCAGATCGACTGCAAGTTGGTCAGCTCGTCGCTTCCGCCTTCGGCCTTCGACACGACGTGGTCAACCGCGACAGCGCGCGCGATCCGGCCTTTCTTCCGGCACGGCACGCAGAGCCCGTTGTCGCGCGCCAGCGCTTCGCGCCGCAGCTTCGTCCACGCAGTTCCGTAGCCGCGGGCGTGCCGAGATCCGCGCAAGCGATCCGATTGCCAACCGACCGCTTCGCTCGCATGCTCGGCGCAATAGCCTGGCGTCGCGACCAGTCGGCCGCATCCGTAATGCCGACACTGCGTCGGTGCTTTCTTCGGCATTCAGAACTCGCGAGGCTGCACCGGGATCTGCATCTTCAGGGCCGCATCTGCGACCTGTCGCGCGTTCCGCTCATCAGCAATCGCGGCCGCATTGTTGATTGCGTCCGAGCGAGCCGCGTCGATCCGGCTGCACAATGCCGCGTTACGCTCGTTGATATAGTCGAGCACCGGCCGCGCCAACCACATGACCAGGCGCGCATAGAGTCGTTTCATGGATTCCCCTTTGGCATCACGTTTTCGAGAGCCCAATGCAAAAAGCCCCGACGCTTTCGCAGTCGAGGCTTTGGATTCTTCCGGGCGAGCGACGGTCCGGCAAAGGCCGCACGCACTCGGTAAAACTCACCGGATCAAATTGTGGAACGAAGTGTAGAACAGCTATTTCGATTCCGCAACACCTTCCGCAATCTTATCGATGATCGTCTGCACCGAGACGTATCGCGGCGCCGGCTGCACGAGCTTCTCCTCTACGGCGCGACGCGCGTGCGATAGCGCAAAATCGAAGATCGTTGTCGGCCGCACCTTGAGCCCGAGCCGACGGCAGATCACGAACGGCGGCTTACTCCAGACGTAGTGCATCTGCAGCAGTTTGCGATCCAGTGGCATCAGCTTGCGCACCGCGACCTCGACCTTGTTCGCATCCTCGAGATCGAGCGTCGAATCGATCGACCGCCCGCCGACCGACGGAAAGTAGATGCTCGCGACGAGCGAATCGCCACCGCCGTCTCCACCGCCACCGTTCCGCTGCGCGCGGGCCCAATTTTCCAATCGCTTATTAATCGACATGCATCCCCCGCATCAATTTTCGTAAAGGCCGACGTGCAGCCGGCAGTAGCCACGACGCGCCGAGCCCGCGCCGAGAATGGATGTCGCCGCGTTGACGCACCGCTCGCCGTCTTCGCCAACGTGCGCACAGCGTCGATCGTCCTGTGCCTGTATCGGCGACGGTTGCCACTCACGCTTGGACGACTGGTTTCGCTTTGCCCTAACCTGGTCCCAGTTTTTTCGCAGCCTCGCCGGCGAACGAATCACGGATTTCCAGAAACCGTCTTGCAACGCCCACGCCCACAGCTTCACGATTTGCTGTGGCTCGAAGCCGTCGGCAAGCAACTCGTCAACGTCCGACGCCCATTTGCGATGGTCGGGCTCACCCGCACCTGGATCGCTGTCGCGAAGTCGGCGGGCCATCCATGCCGCAAGCGTCTCGACGCCCTCTTGACGATCTCCCTCTCTGCCTGTACCCTCGCCACCCTGGTATACCGACGACGTTTGAGAGAGAGATAAGGCTTCGTTATTTCTATTCATTGGGTAGTTAGTTGGAACGTGGTTCCTGTAACTCTCCAAATCTGACGTTGAACTGCCTAATTCCTGTGCATCACGCGAACCTGGTTCCACTAACTCGCCCGAGTTACCGGAACGTGGTTCCAAATTGCCTATTTCTTGCGCATCTTCGGAACGTGGTTCGTCAAACTCCCCGGAGTTGCAGGAACGTCGTTCCGATTCATTCGCCTGCGCACCCGCAATGTCGTAGCTCAGGTCATCGCGCGCGCGCCTGGCGACGACCTCGGGCACCGTCAGTCGATAGTGGCCGTGCGCCCACTTCCGACCGTTCTTTCGCGACTTCCATCGCCTGATCCAGCCCTCCGTTTCCGCTACGTCAAGATGCTTCGTGACTGCACGCGGCGACAACGTAGCGCGCTCCGCGATCTGATCGATCGACGGCCAGCACGTGTCGTCAATCGAGCTGGCGTATTCCGCAATGACGAACAACACGAGCTTTGTCGTGCTCGGCAAGTCGCTCGCGGTCATCGCTCGTCGCCAGGTAAATGATGTTGGCACTCCCGCCATCAATATGCCCCCGTGGGTTCTGCAAAATTCTCGAATTTCGCCAATTCATTTCGGAATGCCAATCGCACTGTGGCAAGTGGCCCGTTCCGTTGCTTTGCAATAATTAGCTCTGCGGTTCCCCGGTCCGCGCTATCCGGGTTGTACACCTCGTCTCTGTAAATGAATTGAATTACGTCTGCGTCCTGCTCGATAGCACCGGACTCGCGAAGATCGGACATCATCGGACGCTTGTTCGGGCGCTGCTCGAGCCCGCGATTAAGCTGTGACAGAGCAATTACAGGCGCATCGAACTCCTTGGCTGTCTTTTTCAACTCGCGCGATATTTGCGACACCTCGCTGGTGCGGTTCTCGCCCGCTCCTCCGTCCCCCGACATCAGTTGCAGATAGTCGACGATGATCAAGCCGAGCTTGCCGACGACGCGCTGCAAACGGCGGAGCTTTGCTTTGAACTGCAGGGGCGTGATGGAAGAGCTGTCGAGCACGTATACCGGCGCATCAACGAGGACTTGCGTTCCGTGCGTCAACCTCGACCAATCGTCGTCACGCAGACTCGCCGTTCGAAGCTTGTGCTGGTTAATGCGTGATGTTCCGGCAAGCATCCGGGTCGCCAGCTGGTCGTCAGGCATTTCCAACGACAGCACCGCGACCGGCAAACGAAGCTCGACCGCAACATGCTCCGCAATGTTCATCGCGTACGAGGTCTTGCCCATTGATGGGCGACCTGCAACCACGATCAGCTCACCTCCATGCATGCCGTCGGTATGGCGATCAAGATCGACAAATCCCGTTGCGGTCCCGCCAATTTGCGCAGCACCGCCCGCGTGATAACGTTCGTCGATCCGCTGAATTACGGACGTCAGAGCAGCCGAGATCGGCCGAAATTCATCTTCGGCCGCGCTGCTCGTATCCGCGATCTTTAATAGCTCACCCTGCACGAGATCCAACAGTTCAACGGGTGATTTGCCGCCGGGTTTCAATACGGCATCTCGCAGCCGTTCGGACACGCGCAGCATCCGCCGCGAAATTGAGCGGTTGCGGACAATCTCCGCGTAATGCCGAACGCCCGCCGCACTAGGTGTTGCGTGCACCAGGTCATTCAAGAATGCGAGCGGCTGATCGACCTTTGCATCAACGGAATGCAACCGCTCAAACACCGTCACCACATCTGCGATTGCACCACGTTGAATCAGCTCGCGGATCGCCTTGAACACGAGCGCATGCTCGCCGATCGTGAAATCCACCTCGGAGACGATGCCCGCAATTTCCTCAAGCGCGCCGTTATCAAGCAACAGCGCCCCAAGGATGCTTTGTTCGGCCTCTGGGGCCGACGTGCGGGCGTGCGTGTCCAATGGGTCGTGTGCGCCCATTTGGAAAACCTCCGGGAATATATTGATTACGATCCGCGGCGGCGCCGGGAATGATTCGCCGCGTTCTTTGCGATTGCGATCGTTTGTTCGATTTGCTGCTGCGCTGCTCGCCCGGATCGCTCGATCGCCTCGGCCTCTCGCCGGTCGATCACGCCATCATCTGATGCGCGCCGAACATCTTCAGCAAGACTGCCAGCCTTCGCGCTGACCGTAAGCGCCGAATCGAGCAAGGCACGTACGCTGTCGGCGCCCGTTGCCGTCGGCGTTTCAGCCGAAATGAGACCGAATCGAGCGTTGAACGCATGCACCGCGTCAAGCGCATGCGGCTGGTTTTTGTCGAGCATCCACTCGACCAGGAGCTCGAACATTTCACCGGAGAGACGCGTATCGCAGGCCTCACGCAACCTGAGCCGAAGCGATTCGCCGGTAATGCGGACGCCGCGCCGATCTGTCAAATAGCGCGCGGCATCCTCGACCTTGCCCGGCGTCTTCAACACTGACGCGTAAAGCACATCAATCCACGCCGTTTGGCTGTTTTGGTGAGTCACAATTTCCCCTTGAATTTCACCGAATTTCATCCTGTTAACGTGCCAGCGTTTTCGAGAGAATTGCCCCATCGCCAAACGGAGCATCATCATGAAAATGCAGAAATTCAGAATTCAGCACGCAACAGCGACGCCGAAACCACAACTCAAACGACACATGCGCGACGCCATCCAGCGCGCCCTGAACGAGTCGAAGGACGCAAGTTCGTTCGCTGCATTTATGCGGCAGGCCTGCGACGCATCCCGGGCCCTACTCGTGCAAGACCACGTGACTGACGCTCGTGCATGCCGGCCCGATCCGAGCCATTGCATGAACCCAGACCAACAAGTACGTCCGGCCGCGCAACAGAAATGAACTGCATCCGCGGCTTCGGGATACCGTTCCGCCGCCACTGAGACACGGCAGCGTCGTCGATCTCGAAGAGAGCAGCGGCCGCCCCGGTCCCGCCCAATCGATCAATGATTTCGCTCGCGTATGCGATGCGCAGGTCGTTTTCCATGGGCCGAATTTAAGCACACTTAATTTCAAAAGTGAAGTGCTCTTACTTGCCAAGGTTTAGCCTGCTGAAATGAACGACCTAGACACCTTCGTAGGACGACTCAGGTACGCCAAGGAACTTCGTGAGGCGGAATTGGGATCGTCAATTGACGATAAGGAAATCGCCGCGAAAGCTGGTGTTTCCCCGTCAGCTGTTTCGCAATGGGCGAGCGGCAAAGTCAACGTGGACAATCTGAAGGCCGCGCCTATTTTTGGCGTCGCGCGCTTCCTCCGCGTCCGGCCAGAATGGTTGTGGGAAAAGCGCGGGCCGATGAAGGACGCCCAGGACGACATGCCACAAGAGCTGCAAGCGTTCTATGCAGACTTAAAGCGCGCAATCGCACTCGGCATGACCGAGCTAGCGGTCACGGCGGTACACGGACCATTGAAAGCGGTCCTTGCTATGCATGAACGGGCTCGCGGCGAACTACTCGATTTGAACGCGCCGACCCCACCAAGCGTCCTAGGTTCCAGTCGAAAACCGCCGCGCACCTGAACACCCCTACGCGGTCATGCCCGGCCGCGTAGCCCTCTACCGGCATGCCCAGCAACTCGACATCCCAGTCGTAGTCAGGCGTTGCATGCGGACCCATCACCCGCACCATAAGCCCGATATGTGCCTCGTTCGCACATCGGGCGATCACGGCCAGATCCCCCGGATTAATACGGCCCCCGCCCTTTCCTTCGTCACCATTCATCGAAGCGCACCCTCAGTCTTTTTCTACAAACCGCTTTCAATACTGTATGGATAAACAGTATGCCCGCACTCCAGATCGCCCGTCAACTTAAGCACACTAAATTTTCTTTGCACCCAGCAGTTAAGTGTGCTTAAATTTGGCTCGTTGCGGCTCCGTTGCCGCGCACGAACTAGGCGAGGTTCCGATGCTTAACATCCTGATCCAATGCAGCGAATTCACCCGGCTTAAGTCGCATTCGCTGCAGATGCGTGACTGGCACCCGCTTGTCGCGCTCGTCGTTCTTTACCTGATCGCCAGCGCGATCGCCCCCGCATTCGGAATTTGAGGTGCGCATGAACAAGCCCATGCCCCTCTGGAAAATCGTGCTGCTTTGGCTCGCGGTCGGTTTCGGTTGTGTCGCGTGGACATACAGCGACGAAGCACCGGACGCGTCGTGCGCGAGCACCTACTGCGCGTGAGCCGGCCATGCACAAAGCTCACCTGCCAACCCATCTGCTGCGCATCGAGTGGCAACTCCTGCACATGCGCGGCGATTTCGACACCGCGATCCAGCGCGCCAGCGTGCGTGACGCGCTCGAATCGTCGGCGCGCGCTCGCGAAACCCGCGAACGGCGCCGCGCAGCTACGCGCGCGGACATCAAACGCCTCCAGGCCGGCGACGCGGAGGATTGATCGATGCCGCGCTGCCACGTTCGCTGCACGCATTGCGCCGCGCGCCGCTGCCTGCGACGCCACCCCGACCGCTACACGCTCCTTCCGGCCTGCCGCACGTGCAACCGTCGGAAATACCGCGTCGACCACTGGATGAATCGCCGGAATACGGCACGCATGCGCTGCGACTGCGCCGGCTACTGGTTCCCGCACCGGCGCGGCTCCCTATTTTGCTGGCATCGGGCCGACGGCTCGAACCGCTACCCCGGCGATACCGATTTCGCCGACCGCAATTACGACGGCCTCGCGGCCTGACTTCACCTGAGAGGTAATCGCATGTCCCTGTTTACGTCACTGCACGCGCTCGCACAGACAACGAGCATCAACATCCTGATCACGGCGGAAGGACCGGAAAGCCTTCGCGTCAACGTTACGCCGATGCCGAACGGCAAGGGCGAAAAGCAGCGCTGGCCGCTGTCGCTGCTCGCGACGCCGGCCGAACTCGACGCGGAATTCGCCGCTGCGGTCGAGGTGTACGAGCCCGGCGCAACGTCGCTGCTCGATCAGGCGCGCGCATGCGCCGCCGCAAATCAACCGAATTCCGCGCCCGTGCTTCCCGCGCCGAACAACGGCGACACGGCCGGCACCCCCGGCAAGCGCGGCCGCGGTCGTCCGCCGAAAGCCGCGAAGGCCGGCGGCGCTGATGCCCCTCCGCCGAGCGACGGCATCGGCGAAACCGATCCGCGGCAGATGACCATCACCGATAACGACACTCCGCCGGACACTCGCGAAGATCGCCCGGACGTCGACGGCCCCGGGGATCCGGACGCTGTTCGTGAGGACCACGACGAAGACCCGGCGGACACCGCCGACGATGGCGTCGATATGTACTGATCGGAGACAACGACATGCAAATCGAAACGCTCGCACGCGAATTCTCGTACAACGGCGCCAAGCTCGCCGACCCTGCGCCGGCATTCACGCTGCAACAGGTCCGCGACTTCTATTCGCAGACCTATCCCGAATTGACGAACGCTGAAATCGAGGGACCGCTCATCAAGGCCAACCGCAACGTCTACACGTTCCGGCGGGCCGTCGGCACGAAGGGAAATAGCCCCGTCAAGCACGGCGACTACACGCTCAAAATATCCACTGGCGAAGACGGACGAACCTACATCGCGGGCATCGCTGTCGGCATCGTGAATGCCACTCCGATCGACTTCGACGACGCACGCCGGAAGCTCGACGAGATACGCGCAGTCGACTGCATCGTTCCGCACCCCGTGTGCGCTTACCTCGCCGAACTCGACCGATTCAGCACTGCGCACGTATGCCCGCTGCTCGACGAAGAAGTCGCGTTCATCAACGCGCTGCATGCACGCTACTGCCCGCAACCGAAATGACACTCCGCGAACTTCGAAAGCGCTTGCGCGCCGACACGCTCAATCAGGGCCAGCGCCTGCCGACCGCGATCGGCAAGTATGACGCACCGCTCGCGCGCAGCGTGGCGCGTGTAGCCTCGACCAACGATGGGAAGGCCGAACTCCTGCGCCTGCCGTCGACACTGGTTCCGCTGCTGCCATGATCGCTGCACCGCTCACCCTACCCCGCATCGCGCCTGATGTGCCGACGCGCTACACGATCGGCGACGATGCCGATTTCATGCGCAGGTTATCGCTGGCGCTGCTTCGCGGCCGACAGCTTAGTGAAGCTGACGCCGCGAAGCTCGACGACTCGTCGACTGAAAGCGATTTGGCGTTGAATGCGATGCCGCGCATATGGAAAGAAATCACCAGCGATATTGGTACGTTTGACTGGAGCCTCGCGATCTCAGACGCGGACAACATGACCGACACCGCGATCGTACGTATTACGACGGCCGAAGGAGCGGGAAGCGGGCCGATCAGATTCATTGGCTCGGGCATTCGACGCCTCGAATCGATTCAACCGGGCCTCGGCCAAACCGTGCTTTCAGTTCTGTACGAGGCCTGCCACCACTATTTACCGTCAGTGTGCACGCCGCAGGAGGCGATGGGGCTAGCCGAATACATGTACTGGTACAGCAACAAAGACGAAGTTGCCGCACTCGACGACCTTCGCGACATGAACTCCGCGCCAGGTGATCCGGTGCTTTCCGATCAGGAGTTCCTCGACCACATCGACGTTCCGCGGCGTGCCGAGTTCTTCGCGAGCGCGCCAGCGTGGGCCATCACGCCAGAGCGCGTGCTTGACGCATCCGAGGTACGCCGTTATTACGACACGAATCTCGTCGCCTGGGCTGTCATCGATGCGTGCGATGCGATCCACCAGACGATCACCACCGGCGGCCCATTTGCCCGCGTCGACCTGAAGGATACGAGCGAATACTGCCTGGACTATTCACTGATCCTCGCCTGGGATCAGGGCGACGGCCTCGGACGCATTCTTGACGATTTCTGGCAAGGTGAAATGCAGTGCGGCGACCCTGAGTCGTGCGCAGCACTCCACATTTCCACCAATGGTCGCGCACTCGGAACGTGGCTTGATCGCATGCGCAACACCGCGGCGCTCGCCAAGGCCGTTTCGCATTTGGTCATGTTGATCTCGACTCCCGACGGATCGGATATCGACGGCGAACCCGTCAAGGTACAGGTGCGCGTATGAGCCGCGTCGATGTTTATGGGAACGGCGACGTGTCGCTCGATCTGCACTCTGCCCTGCTGATTTACAAGAACGCACACGACAGCCAGGTATACGTCACGAAGCACTCGGCCCGCGTGGTCGACGGCGCGCCGACGCTAATGGCCGGGACACCGGTCACGCGCGCGCAGTTGGCCGAATTCGTCGCCGCGGCGTCAAAGCAGGTCGGGCATGAAGGATTCATTCACGAGCGGGCGATTTTCACCGCCCCCGGTGTCGTCGCCTGGTGGACGCCGGCCGCGCAGCGCCAGGTCTGGTTCTCAGCCAGGCCGCCGATCGGCCAACGCTCCGCGGTCACGCACCACCCCGCATTGCTGTTCGTCGCTCGAGGGGAATCTCGCTACGTGTTTGCGCTCGCAGAGAACTGCAGACCGAAGCCCGGCACGCAGGTCTACCAAGCTCCCTACTTCAACGTGAGCACCGACGGCCGGATTTGCACCGGCAACGTGGACATCGCAGCTAACCCCACGCTCGCAGAAATCGAGCAATACGAAGCCGATGAGTTTTTTCGCAGCAGATTCACGCACCCGAACGCCCCGAAGCTGATCAACGGTGGCAGCGCCGCCGACCTATGGGTCGAGCTGCTCGACGGTGCCGAATTTCCCACTGAGCGGCTAGTCAGCAGCGAAATGACCGTCGCCGCCGCCATTAAAAAAATCACGCAACGGAGCTAATCGTCATGAGCAAAATTGAAACCATCAAAGCCGAATTCGAAACCACCACAGGCGCCGTACTCGAACAGCTCGGCAAGGCGCTGTCGACGTTCACGCGCGCCGTTGCCGACGAAGTCACCGCCGGCCAGCACCGCGCGATCGCCGCGCGGGCCGACGACGAGAACATCGCACTCGACAATGCACTGTTCGATAGCGCGCCGGTGGCGACCGTGCCGCGTCACGCGGAATTCGCGCCGCTGCTCGACGTCGGCCACCGCTTCCTGCTCGCGGCCGAAGGCCTGTTCGTCGAGATCCGCCGCCCGTGGCTGCACCTGATTCAACAGGTTGTGCCGATCGAAGGCGCCCGCCCACGTCCGCCGTACGGCTCGATCGACGCAAAAATCGAGTTCGCGTTCGGGCGCATCAGCGCCGCCGAGCCGCACCTTCGCCGGTTCGCAACCGACGCCGCCGGCGCCGCGCCGAACGAGCATGCCGCGTGGATCGTCTGGAACGAGACGAGCAAGGAACTGGTGTACCGCGAAGTCGAAGTGACCAGCTCCACGCCGACCGCGATCACTATCAATCGTCCGGCCCTGGCCGACGACGAGAGCCTCGCGTTCGACCTTCACAGCCACGGCACCGGCCCGGCAGGCTTCAGCGCGACCGATGACGCAGACGATGCCGGCGAAGTGAAGATCGCCGGCGTGATCGGCGGCGTTGGCACGGCCAATCCGAGCGTTGCGTTCCGCCTGTGCGCACTCGGCAAGATGATCACGCTGCGCGTGCCGGTACAGGCATTTTTTCCGTCGACGGAGAAAGCCGCATGAACCAACTCGACATGCTCGAACTCGCCGCGCGCGCCGCAGGGTGGGAAACGACGCGCCACACAGTCCGCGACTGCACCGCAATCCACGTCAGACCGCACGCAACCGCCACGTGGCGCGCGTTCGATTCGATCGGCTCGCGCGCCGACGCGTTCGAGCTGTCGAGCGCGGCCCGCATCGACGTGACGCACTTCGCTGATTACGTAACCGCGCACGCTGGCGCAGGCGCGTTTCGCCACTTCACCCACGACGACATCGATGCGCGGCACGATGTCGCCGCACAGCAGATGGAACGCGAGCGCGCGACGCGCCGCGCGATTACCGAATGCGCCGCGTTGATCGGTCGAGACGTCGGCGCGCCATGGTGGAGGACGGTATGACCCACCACACGACACCGGCCCGCTTTCTCAGCGATCGGCGCGTCACGGTTGCCTTGATCGGATGCGGCGGCACTGGCTCGCAAATGTTGACGGGCCTCGCACGGCTCAATCATGCGCTTGTCGAGCTCGGCCATCCCGGCCTGCACGTAACCGCGTTCGACGCCGACACGATCAGTAGCGCGAACGTCGGCCGGCAGATGTTCAGCCCCGCCGACATCGGCCTGCACAAAAGCGTCGTACTCGTTCACCGCATCAACGCATTCTTCGGCATCGACTGGTGCGGCCGACCTGTGCATGCCGGCCCGGACGAACTTGTGCGCGGCGCGCCCGCGCTCACGATCATGTGCGTGGACAGCGCGGCCGCTCGCGCGAAGCTCGAGCCGACCCTGCGCGCGTCGAATTGCTACGTGATGGATCTCGGAAACCGAGCGAGCGACGCACAGGTGCTGTTCGGCGCACACAAAAACGTGACTGGCAACACCAAGAATGTCGCCGGCAGTACGCCGCTGCGCTGGCCGTACGACGTGCTGCCCGAGCTGATCGACACGACGATTCCCGAAGACGACACGCCCAGCTGCAGCCTCGCCGAAGCGCTCGAGCGACAAGAGCTATTCATCAATCAGGCAGTCGTAACGCAGGGGCTCGCGATCCTGTGGGAATTCTTCCGGCATGCGCGCCTGACGTGGTGCGGTGCGTTCATCAACCTGAAGACAGGCCAAGTGCGGCCGGTGCCTATCGCTAAATCGGAGAGGGCTAAGTGAGCTTCGAATACATCCGCAAACACTACGGCGTACCGGCCGAGCGCGGCCGGCAGGTGAAATGCTACGGCGAGCCTGGGATCATCGTGAACGCGGACGGCCATTATCTTTGCGTCGTCATCGATGGCGACAAGAGCGAAGAGGAGCGCCGTTATCACCCCGTTGACCAGGTCGAATACGGCGAGCTCGTCGACGCGCCGGTACTGCGCGAGTGGCGTTGCCTCCCGCCGTGGCGCGACGAGTTCGAATACGAAGCCTGGTTCACGGTGACCGCGAGCACCCGCAGCAAAGCCAGATACAAGGCATTTCGCGATTTGCTCGACGTCCGCGATATGACCGGGAAGGACATGATCCGCATTCGTGTGCGCGCATTTCGCAAGCCCAAGCCATGCCACCCGGCCTCCGATCCTCCCCACGTTCCGCCCTCCGACGACCCTGACGTGCCTTTCTAGCCCGAAAAAATACCGCGGAGCGACCACGTCGACCTGCCGAACGCACTGAACATCTGGAGATTTTATGACCACGCAAATGCAAGCTTCCAATTTTTCCGCATCCGAACAGCCTGCGCCTATCAATGCGCAAGCCGCACTCGCGGCGATCGAAACGCTACGCCATGTCGATGACATGGGACCGATTGACGAAGGCTGGCAATCGGACAAACTGAACGCCGCACGGAAAGCTGTCGACGCCGTACTTGCCCGCTCCCTGCCAGGGACAACCCGTCCTTTGGGCGATCACCCGGACAACCCGATCGACGCCGCCAGCACAGGAGCACCCCAATAATGGACATGAGCGAACTGCAGCAGTTGGTCCCCGAGCTGCGCCGGCTAGTCGCGGCGCTCGAGCAGCCGAAGAGGCTCGATGAAACGCTGTGGAGCACCGAACAAATCGCAAAATGGCTCGGCCTGTCGAAAGCCACCGTCGAGCTACGAGTCGTCTCCCGCAAGGATTTTCCGGCCGGCATCCGGCCGGTCGAGAGCCAGCAGGCGCAGCGCCGCTGGTTCGCGAGTGACGTACTCGAATGGGCACGGTGCAATCGCGGCACGCTGCCGACGCCACGGCCCGGCCGGCGCCGGAAAACCGATTAACCGGAGCGAGCCCTCCCCACCGTCATTTCAACTTCGACATCAACTTGTTGTACGCACGAAAGGCAAGCCAGATGAGGTGGAGCCATATGAACAGTGCGATAAAGACCGAGATGCCCACCAGTGCGGCGACACCCGAGATTGGGAGGAATTTTACCGACGCGCACACTGGTCGGGCGACCTTCGTTACCGAGTACGCGTGATACGCGGAACGCAACTCGTCGTCGCTCATTTGCTGCACGGTCCTTCCCTTCAAACCGGCGATAACGCTGGTCGCGCGATCCCAATCCATCTGGCCAGCAGAACACGTTTTGCTTTCGTTCCAGGCATCGCTGTACTGGATCACGCCGGAAATACAAGCGCACAACACGCCGATCAAAACGCCGGCGCCTATGATCACCCTAGTACCTCGCCCCATAACGTTGTCCCGTTAGTCTAGTCGTGCCGCCAGTTCGGCCGCCGTTTCGTCATAGTAGATCATCAACGACTTCAGATCCCGGTGGCCGATCATTTTTGCGAGCGCCAGCACATGCAGCTTCTTGGCCAGTCGCGTCGTTGCCTCATGCCGCGAATCGTGAAAATTTAAATCAGCGATCCCCGGCATTTTCTTTGCGAGCCTGTTGCGGTTGCTTCTCCACAAGTAGTCGACTCTCGCTTGCTTGATCGGAAAGCACCGCTCCTCTCCCTCAATCCGCGGCAACCGCTGCAGCAACTCCATCGCGCGTATCGACAGCGGAACGTCACGGGCATCCCCGTTTTTCGTCTTTGGCAAATGCACATAGCGCGCCTCGAAATGCACGTTTGGCCACGTGAGATTCACAATCTCCGCTTGTCGCATTGCAGTTTCGAGGGCCAGCAAGAATGCCAGTGCGACGTAGTGCTCGTTCTTCTCGATACGACAATCGTTGGTGAGCCCTAATGCGCCACACATCGCGACCGCGTCACCTTCCGGAACGCGTCTATCGCGTGACGGGGGGTTCCGAGGTCGCTTTACCTCATGAACCGGATTCGAGTGAATCCATTTCCAATCGTCTTTCGCCGCCGAGAACACGGCAGACAGCAAATTCAGATCACGATTTACTGTCGAAGGCTTCACCACCTTCAACCGCGAATCGCGCCATACACTGATCGCCTCAGGCTTGATCGCCCGCATCAACTCGCCGACGATATCACCCATGGATTCCCGGAAGAATTTGAGACGCTGCTTATTCCATTCGTGCTTGCCCATACCTGGCGACACCTTCTCCAGATACTCATCGAAGCCATCGGACAATGTCTTGGGAATCTTGGAGTAGGATCGACGCTTCCCTGCATCGATCTCTGCCTCGAGCTTCGTCGCCCATGCGATAGCATCAGCCTTGGTGTCAAACGTGCTGGACTCTCGGATGCCCCCGCGCGCTACTTCAGCGCGCCACGTCTTGCCTCGTTTTCTATAACTTGCCATCCTTTCGCCCGGCGTAATTTTGGCGTAAATGATAGCCGGATTTTGACGAATTCTGCAGATCTTTGACGTGGTTGAAAAATCACGAATACCCGTGAATCCCCCGCCTGTCGTGGCTTTGGTGGATTTTGCGATATTTTGATGCTATTGTTCCGCCCTACGATGGTTCCCAGAGATGGGATCAAAAGGGAACGCAGGAGGGGCAACGCCTCGAATCTGCGGCTGCCCCCGCAACTGTGAGCGGCGAATCCGTGCCACTGCATGCCACTGGGAAACCGGGAAGGCCTGCACGGATGACGACCCGCGAGCCAGGAGACCTGCCATCGACCCGAGGTCCAGCAGCCGCACCGGGCGGGGTGTCCCGATGTGCAAGCACCGCCGCTGGCGGCCGCCCGTTGCATGGACGAACCGACCTCAGGATCCGTCAGATGTCCTTCGTTCCCGAATCCGCTTCCCTGCCGGAAGCGTCGCACCGACACGCTGTCGGCACGCGCAACCTGCCCGCCGTCCGCTCACGATCGCCGTACGCGCAACGCGCTTTCTCTCGCTGTCTCATGAATATTCGTTACCTGCTCGCCACGTCCGCCGCCTCCGCGCTGCTCGTCCCGATCGCCCATGCCGCCGGCGACGCCGCGCTCCAGCCGCCCGCCCAGCCAGCGGAAAGCGTCGACCTGCCGACGATCAGCGTGACCGACACGCGTCGCCTGCCCGAATCGTTCGACGGCCGCTATGCGTCGACCCAGGTACTCACGCGAACCGATCTCGACCGCCTGTCGCCGAGCGAGCCGAGCATCACGCAGGCGCTTGCGATGCTGCCCGGCGTGACCGTTTCGCAGACCGGCGGCCCCGGCTCCTCCGCATCGGTCAGCATCCGCGGCTCGTCAGCGAGCCAGGTCGCCGTGTTCATCGACGGCATCCGGATCGGCTCGCCGACTACCGGCATCGCGCCGTGGGCCGACCTGCCGACGGAAGCGTTCGAACGTGTCGAGGTGATTTCGGGGCCGGCCGCCGCGTCGTTCGGCGCCAACGCGATGGGCGGTGTCGTGCAACTGTTCACGCGCCGCTCGTCGAACCAGCCGAACCAGACCACCGTGTCGTTCGGCGGCGGATCGAACAAGACATTCGACACGCAGCTGCGCACGTCGGGTACGGTGCCGTCGACCGGCCCGCTCGCCGCGCTCGGCGGGCTCACCTACTCGCTTGGCCTGCACTCGTACAACACGGCCGGCATCGATTCGACGCGGCCCGTCTTGCCATATCACGAGGACGGCCGCAATCCGTATCACGCGCAGGATCTCGACGCGCGCCTCGGCTACGCGCGCGACAACTGGTCGATCTCGACGTTCGCGCTGTATCACCGCTCCGACCTGTCCTACGACAACAGCGGCTATGCGAACCGCCAGCTTGATCACCAACTGACGACCGGTCTCGCGTTCCATCTCGACATCACGCCCGATACGCAGTTCGACCAGTCGTTCGGTTATGCGAACGATCGCCAGTTCCTCTACGCGAGCGATCCGTCCATCCCGACCGACCAGATCAATTCGCAGCGCATCAGCACGTCGACGTCCCTGACCCATCAGGAGCGCGGGTTCCACCTGTTCGGCCTGCCGCTGTCCGGCGAGAGCAAGCTCGCGTACGACTTCACGCGCGAACAGGCATTCCTGCCGATCGACGCGCCCGGCGGCATACCGACGCGCAACGACTCCGCGTTCTCGCTGCATCAGTCGGCCACGCTCGGCAGCGTCACGATGTTCCTCGCGGGGCGTCGCGAGATCATCGCCGGGCAAGGCGTGAACACCGGCAATGCCGCGCTGTCGTGGGCGATCACGCCGGTCTACACGGCGCGCGTGTCGTACGGCAACGCGTTCCGCCTGCCGAGTTTCAACGACCTGTACTACCCCGGCTACGGCAATCCGAACCTCAGCCCGGAACGCAGCACGTCGGTCGAGGCCGCACTCGACGCCAACACGTCGTACGGCACGTTCTCCGCCGCGATCTACGACACGCGCGTCAACAACCTGATCGCGTACAACCCGGCGACGTATTCGCCGATTAACATCGGCCGCGCGCATATCCACGGGATCGACCTGTCGTACAAGGGGACGATCGGCCGCTACACGCCGGTGAGCGTCGCGATCGGCATCCTGAATCCGCAGGATGAAACCAATGACAGCTGGCTGAACCGCCGACCACGCCAGACGGTCAGCCTGAACGTGGACCACACGTGGGACGAACTTCGCCTGCACGCGCTCAGCACGGGTGCGTCGCTGAACTACGGCGGTACGACGTTCGACGATCCGGCCAATACGACGTACCTGCCGTCGTACCTGAGCGTGAACCTGCGCGCGTCGTACCGGATCAATTCACACCTGACGGTGTCGGCCACGCTGTCGAACCTGTTCGACCGGCAATACATGACCGCGTACGGCTACAACACGCTCGGGCGGACTGCGTTCGGGAAGGTCAGTTATACGTTCTGACGGGCTTTCCAGATGACCGCCAGCGTCAATCCGGCGCGCTCCGGCTCGCCGCGAACTGATCCCGGTTGAATAGCGAGAAATACAACTCGTCGCTCCACTGAAGCCCGAGCGGGTGTTCGGTGGCTCGCGTACGGGTGCTGTCGCAATCGTCGTCAAAGCGCAGGCCGAAAAAAGCGTCCAGCGGCGCGCCGGTCCGTTCGGCCCCTGCACGCTGCAGGACGCGTGCAGCCGCCTCGGGATCGCTCGGCAGCGCATCGAACGCAGCGCCCACGCGAAGGCAGCGGTCAATCTCTGCTTCGACGAGCCGCCGCAATGCATCGGGATCGCTTTCGGACATCAGATCGAGTTCGATGGTTTCGAGCAGCAGATACTGGTCGCGATGTTGCTCCAGAAAAGCGATGGTCTCGTCCAGCCAGGCCGATAAATGTCCGGAAGCGACCGGAAGCGCCGCCGTCACCGTTTTTGGAGCGGGCGGCGCAGGCGCCCGCCCTACCCAGCGCCGCACCCGTTCCGCGAACGTCGATCTTGTAGCCTCTTCTGCCGGCACAGCCGGCTCGGGCGCCGTCTGCCGTGCAATCAGTATCCTGAGGATCGCCACGAATTTCGTGACCCGCTCGAACCCGGGAAGGAACGGGCTGCTGATGGCATGCAGCGGCATGGTTTCGCCGTCCAGCCCATCCGAGACAAGGGACGCACACAGCCGCGGGTCGCACGACATGAGCAACCGGTACATGAACGGCACGTCATAGGCCCATTCGGACAGTCCGGAAATCGTTTCCGGGCGATCCTCATAGGACGTCGGCCGGTTGCCGAGGCTGTAGAGATAGGACCGATTGGCCATGTTGGCTCCCATGTCGGTGAGAAGGTTCATCGGCGCGACCGTGCTCCAGCGGTCACCAAGCCCGAAATCCCGAGTACGTCGGTGCCCCGGCTGTCACGCGCGAACCGCGCGGGCGCTCGGCGACGGCCAACCTGGGATCGCCGATCCCGGCAAGATTATCCCGGATGGATTTGATTATCGACAACATTGGATTTTTATTTCATAGTCTCTCGGGTTCAAGATGACACGATACGGCCCACGGGGAACATCGCAGGTTCGAAGCGCAGGCACCTCATACTTTCACAACTATTACGGGAACCAAGGATTTTCCAATGAAGCAACGCGCCAAAAAGCTACGCCAAAGAATCAAGGAAATAAACGAATCATTTGACAAGTCTCACTACCTTGAATTAAAACACAGATCGATTGAATCACTATATAAAATTCTGCGCTACAAGAGCATAAAATACAAGGAAGAGATCAATCTAGCTCAGGCGCAGCTCATAAAATCCGAGGGATTCAAGGAAAAATACTCTCCGGGCGAGCTGGTGGCATGCACCATTGCCGGCAGAAGCTCAAAATCGTATTGCTTCGGTACATCACACAAGGTATTGCACAACCCTGTCCGGGAAGTCGCAAGCCTGCTGAGCCAGCTTGGCAAAATCGGCAAGACCTCTAATCTCACCGGGTCAAAAAACATTATCGGGAAATGCGCGGAAGTAAAATCGGCGAACGGTTTGTTTTCCGCGAATCGCAACCTGACGGTCAACGAAATAGAGTTCACTCCCGCAATTCGCCCACGCACGCTGGAGAACATTCCAAGATGCCCTAATTGCACGAAAATATTCGGGAAAGAACTATGAACTCGTCAGAATTCGACTTCGACCTCTTCTTTACCTTTCATTGCGAGCGATGCCTTACCAAAATTCACATTGCCACGGCGGGAGACGCCAATATTCCGAGGCAGATATTCGAAGATCATTCGCACGACAAGAACAGAAGAATTCTAAGAAACCTGCCGGAAAGAAATTTATTTGAATTTCAAATCAATCCGGCCATCAGGGAAATATTCTCCCTGAAAAGAGCCTTATGGGAAGAGTCGACAGAGAAAGACTACGTTTTTGATGAACAAGCTTATCTGGCTGATTTCATATACTACGCCCAGCGCGGCTGTTTTTCCTTCGACAGAACCAACATCAGCGATCCGAGCGACAACAGATATCATCTTGTTGCCTATCCCGTTCTCGGGACGAACTTCCGCTTTTGCCACCCGAGCCCCGTCCACCCGCCAAGTATGATCAACGTAGACGCGCTTGTTCGGAACGAATTCAACAATCCGGTCAAAATCAAATTCAACGAATGGGGCACCACCATGCGAGCCTTTGGTCAGAACGCGTTCAGGTTGATATCCCGACGTCCTTTTGGCGGACATGCCGGGCCCCGATGATTTTGGAGGCGCCCGCCGCGCAGAACGATTTCGTCGCCACACCGCGACATCCGCCACGCCCATGCGCGGCGAGAAGCGTCTACCGCGGACCGGCAATCGTATGCCAGCACTACATCTCGACACGACCGGCACGCACGGGAAATTGACATCGCAGCAAAAACTAATAGAATTAGTTTTTTGACTAATCTGCATAGCATTCGTCATGGCACGTGCCGGCATTACCGTGGACAAGCTGGTCGAAGCCGGCGCGCAGCTCGCCGATGAAACCGGCTTCGAGCAGCTCACCGGCGCGGCGCTCGCGCGACACTTCGACGTCAGGCTGGCCAGCCTGTATTCCCACGTCCCGAGTTTCGACGACCTCAAGAGCCGGATCGCGCTGTTCGCGCTGAAGGAGCTCGCCGACCGTGCGACCGACGCGCTGGCCGGCCGCACCGGCAAGGACGCGCTGGCCGCGCTCGCGAACGTCTATCGAGACTACGCGCGCGCGCATCCCGGCCGCTTCGCGGCCGCGCGCCATCCGGTGAGCGCAGCGCGCGCCGCCGAGAGCGCGGGTGGCCGGCTCGTCAGGATGACCTCGGCCGTGCTGCGCAGCTACGACCTGCCGGAAGCCGAACAGGCCCATGCGATCCGCCTGCTCGGCGGCTTCTTCATGGGCTACGTGACGCTCGAAAGCGCCGGCGGTTTCTCGCACAGCGCGCCGGATTCCGACGCGTCGTGGTCGCGCAGCCTCGATGCGCTCGACGTGATGCTGCGCCACTGGCCTTCGGCCGCATGACGCGCCGGATGGAATTCAAGCGATGAAAGAGAAACCCGACGGCGTCGTGCTGCCGAGCCGTGTCGTGCCCTTCCCCGCCTCGATCAGCGACGAAGCGCGAGCCGCGTTGCAACGACTGGTCGGCAACGACGGCGTGCCGCTGAATGCGCTGCACGTGATGCCGGCGCCGGACGACGTCGACGCGTGGATGCGCGTGAAAGCGGCCGCCGACGAGCATTACGCGGCCGCCGTCGAGAAGCTCGCCGGGTATCTGCGTTCGAGCGTCGAGACGATCCGGGCCGGCCACGCGGACGTGCATGTCGCGACGCCCGAAGCAACGGTGTCCGAAGAGTGCGCGTACATCGACCTGCACGGCGGCGCGCTGATCGTCGGCGGCGGCGCCGCGTGCCGCGCCGGCGCGCAGATGCAGGCCGACCGGCTCGGCATGCGCTGCTACGGCGTCGACTACCGCATGCCACCCGATCATCCGTATCCGGCCGCGCTCGACGACTGCATCGCGGCCTATGCGTTCGTGCTGGAACGCCACGCGCCGGAGAACATTGTCGTCGGCGGCCGCTCGGCCGGCGGCAATCTCGCGGCTGCGATGGTGCTGCGCGCCCGCGACGAAGGCTTGCCGCTGCCGGCCGCACTCGTACTGCTGTCGCCGGAAGCCGACCTGACCGAATCCGGTGACAGCTTCGAGACCAACCGGCTCGTCGACGTCGTGCTGCCGACTTCGCTGATGGCAAACAACCTGCTCTACGCGAACGGCGCCGATCTCGCGCATCCGTATCTGTCGCCGCTGTTCGGCGATTTCTCGGCCGGTTTCCCGCCGACATTCCTCCAGAGCGGTACACGCGACCTGTTCCTGTCGAACGCGGTGCGCCTGCATCGCGCGTTGCGGCGCGCGCAGGTGCCGACCGAGTTGCACGTGTTCGAAGGGATGCCGCACGGCGGGTTCATGGGCGCGCCGGAAGACATCGAATTGAGCCAGGAGATCACGCGCTTCGTGCTGGCGCATGTGCGGGCATTGCAAGCGGTTGAAGGCGTTCGACCGAACGGCAGCCCGCTTCGGGACTAGGCAAGGCCGCGCATACCCGCGACCAGCTGGATCGCACCGAACACCGCGATGACGGCGGCCGACACGCGCGACAACCCGTGCATGAACGCGAACGACATCCTCGTGCGCAGCGCGGCCGTCGCGCCGCTCAGGCACAGCCACCAGGTTGCCGAACCGACGAACACGCCGGCGACCATCCACTCGACGGCCGGCCGCATCGCGCCTTCGTGCGAGCCCGATAGCGGGCCGAGCGCCGCAAAAATCCCGACGAACGACAGGATCGTCATCGGGTTCGACAGCGTCAGGCCGAACGTCGTCAGGAAATCACGCAGAACGGTCGTGCGCGGCAGGTCGCGTTGCAGCGCGGCCACGGCCGGCGGCTGGCGCGCGATGGACCACGCGAGCCACACGAGAAACACGCCGCCGCCGATCTTGAGGGCAACGGTCAGCATCGGGAATGCGGTGACGATGCCCGCGATGCCCAGCGCGCCGAGCAGGCCGTAGATCGCATCGGCGCACGCGGCGCCGATGCCCGTCGCGAACCCTGCCTGAAAACCGCGGCTCATGCTGCGCTGAATGCACAGCATGCCGATCGGGCCGACCGGCACCGCGATCGACAGCCCCATCATGACGGACTTGATGAACAGCATCGCCTGCTCCTTGCGACATGCAACGGGTTGAACAGGCATCGTAGGGAAAGTCCGGTCACCGCTGAATGCGGTTTTTAAGGAAAAATAGGCGCTCCACCTTAAAAAATCCCGCCGCGATGGATGATCTGGACTGGAAGGTATTGGCGCTGCTACAGGCCAACGGCCGCATCAGCTATACCGAGCTCGCGCGCCAGGTTCACCTGTCGGTGCCGGCGGTGACGGAGCGCGTGAAGCGCCTCGAGGCGTCCGGCGTCGTCGAGGGCTACACGGCGCGGATCAATCCGGCCGCGGCCGGCTACCCGGTGAGCGCGCTGATCGGCATCACGGTGCCGCAGCCGGCCAAGGCAAAATTCCTCAAGTTGCTGGAGTCGATTCCCGAAGTCGTCGAATGCCGTCACGTGACGGGCGAGGATTCGTACGTGATGCGGTTCGTCGCAACCAGCATGACCCATCTCGAACAGCTGATCGAACGCATCAACCTGTACGGCGAAACGCGCACGTCGATCGTGATGTCGACGCCAGTGCCGGTGCGCGGGCTGGCGCGGCCGCCGTCGAAGCTCGACGGCAACCGCGGCTGACGCGTCGACCGCCACCGGACGGACGGCCAACTGCGCCACGAGAGCCGTGAGTGGCGATGACCTGCCGGTCGCCGGCTGGCAGCCGGCGACCCGCCTTTCCCGGGACGATCGACGCGCCCCGGCTACTTGCCGGCGACGCCACCCAGCAAGCCACCCAGCAGCGACGTAACGGGCGCGAGCGGATTGCCCGCGCCGCCCGACGCCGTACCGCCGCCCGTACCGGCCCCGGGCCCGTTCACCACGGTTGCCGGTATGCCGCCGACGACGCTGGTCACCAAACCGGAAATCGGCACGCCGCCGTTCGCGCCTTTCGGACTCACGAGGCCGCCCGCATTGGTCACCGTGTTGCCGACCGCTAAAACCACCTGGCCGACGGCGCCGACGAGCGGCTGCGACGACGCGGACGTCACTTTGACACCCGCCGACGTGATCGCCGCGCCAACCTGCCCGAGCAGGCCGGCGACCGGCTGCCCGAGGCCCGTCGCCGTGCCGATCTGCTGTGTGAGCTGGCCGGTGGTCGTGACGAGCGGCGTGATCGCGTTGCTGATCGACTGGGTTACCTGTTGCACCGGGCCCGACGACAGCGTCGAACCGAGTGTCGCGCCGGCCCCCTGGAGACCACCGGCCACCGTGTCGAGCAGGCCGCCGACCGGCGCCGTGATCGGCGCCAGCGGCGCGAGCGGCCCCGTACCGAGCGCCTTCACGGTCTGGCTAAGACCGGTGACCGGGTTGCTCGTCGAACTGACGATGGAGCCGAGGCCGGCAACGGTCGTACCGACCGGATTCGACGCGATGCCGATCTGGCCGATCCCGTTGCTCACCGCGTTGGAGGTATCGCGAATGATCGTGCCGGCGCCGGTGACCGTGTTGCCGAGTCCGGCCGTCACGTCCTTGCCGACGGGAGGCGTCACGCCGTTGATCGTCGTGCCCGCGGCCATGACGACTCCACCGACGGAACTGATGATGCCGTTCGTGCCCGGCGTGCCGCTGCTCGAACCGCTGCTGCTTGTGCCGCTACTGCTCGTGCCGCTACTGCTCGTGCCGCTGCTGCTTGTGCCACTGCTGCTCGTGCCGCTGCTGCTTGTGCCACTGCTGCTCGTACCGCTGCTGCTCGTGCCACTGCTGCTCGTGCCGCTGCTGCTTGTGCCACTGCTGCTTGTGCCACTGCTGCTCGTGCCACTGCTGCTCGTGCCGCTACTGCTTGTGCCGCTGCTGCTTGTGCCACTGCTGCTCGTGCCACTGCTGCTTGTACCGCTGCTGCTCGTACCGCTGCTGCTCGTGCCACTGCTGCTTGTACCGCTGCTGCTCGTACCGCTGCTGCTCGTACCGCTGCTGCTCGTGCCGCTGCTGCTTGTACCGCTGCTGCTCGTGCCACTGCTGCTCGTGCCGCTGCTGCTCGTGCCACTGGTCCCGCTCGTGCTCGTCGCGATGTTGTTGCCCGGCAGTGTCGGCGCCGAAATATCGCCGCCGCCGCACGCCGCCAGCGCGCACGCCGCAGCGATGGCGGCAAGCGCGCCATTCGCCTTGATGAAATGATTGTGCATGGAAGTCCCCGTCAGCTGTTTAACGTCGTGCTTCCAGCAAGCATCTACCGTGCCATCGCCATCAGGACCGCTGACGATCCGGCCATCGCATCGGATCGCGCCGTCCGGCGGGCCTTGCACGGACGATCCACGGCGCGGTTGCCCAATCTATCGTCGTGCGCGTACCTTACGTTCCAGTAACGCTTCCGTAACACGAATCCGGTGTTACGTAGCACCGCGCGACAAATGACGATGCATCGCGTCTCCGCTCTCCTTCGAGCGCACTCAACGGTGCTATCGTCGAAACCTGCCCCAACATCTCCACTATCCGCGCCCTCGGCGCTCCGATCCCCGGACCAGACAAACGATGAACAACCCGCGAGCAATCCTGACCGCCGCCGATATCGCGGCGATGGAACCGGAGCATTCCGTCCATCCGTTGAACGCGAATGCCGTCCGCCTGAAGCGATCGCTGGGCGACGCCACCGGGCTCACGCAACTGGGCTTCCATCTGATGACGTTGATGCCGGGGCACGAATCGACCGAATATCACCGGCATTTGTACGGTGAGGAATGCCTCTACGTGCTATCCGGATTCGGCGAGGCAACCATCGACGGCCAGACCTGTCCGGTCGGCCCGGGAGACTTCATGGGATTCCCGCGCGGCGGCCCCGCGCACACGATGGTCAATACCGGCGACCTGCCGCTCGTCTACATCGTCGCCGGCGATCGGCCGGAACACGACGTGTGCGACTACCCGAAACTCGGCAAGCGTCTGTACAAGGCGGGCGCCAACAAGGTGTTCGTGGATCACGACGAATAGCGTCACGCGTCACGGCCGCTTAACAAGCTTCACGATCGTAAGCGTGCCGCGGGCGTCTTCAACCCGGACCCTCACCCTGTCGCCCGTCACACGATCAACGTCACACCGGCCCACGCGATCAGCACGATGCCCACCGCGCGGCCGATGCGTTCGCCGCCGGGCAGGACTTTTTCCGCGAACACGAGGAGCGACAGTGCGGCAATCCACACGACGTTCATCACGCCGCCGACGAACAGCAGCGCCATCAGCAGCCAGCAGCACCCCACGCAGTACACGCCATGACGCACGCCGAGCAGGAAACTGCCCGCGATGCCCGGACGCCAGTGCGCGACCAGGAACGCGGCCGGCGCTCGGCATTGCCGCAGGCACGCGCGCTTCAGCGGCGAGAATTGATAGAGCCCGGCCAGCGCCAGCACGACCGCCGAAAGGATGGCGCTCTTCGACCACAGCATCATCGCGGAGATCAATCCGGCCGGTTGCAACATCGCCTGAAGCAGCGCCGCACCGACCGAGAACGCAAGCCACGTGGTCAGATAGCCGGCCAGCAGCGACACCGACGTGAACGCCGAGCGCGAAGCGTTGTCGCCGCGATGCCGCAGCACGCGTCGGTACAGCATCACGAGCGGCACCGCACCGGGCGTCATCATCGCGATCATCATCACCCACCACATCGCGATCACGGTCGGCAGCGACGGATCCATGCGGCCCATGTCGTCCGCGAGACGATGCGGAAAAAGCGCGAACGTCGTCATGTCCAGCGCCGACATGCCGGTGCCCGCACCCGTCCACACGTAGAACCAGCACACGCCGACGAGTGCGGCCATCGCGAGCAGCGTGATGACGCGCTCGCGACCGAGCCAGAAGTCGAACGGAGTCATGCCGCGACGCGATGCCGGATCAGTCCGTGGTTGTTCAGGTGCAGCCGCGCGAACTGCGCATAGGTGCCGTCGAGATTCAATGCGATGTTGCCTTGCGAGCGCCCCGTGCCCGAGCCGATTTCCGCCAGCTCGTATTCGAACCCGTTCGGCAGGTCGATCCGCACGCGGTGCTCGTCGCCCGTCACCGGGTTACGGATCGGTTCGCCGGTCGCGTCGAACACGCCCTCGACGTGAATCCGGCCGCGCCGCGCATCGACATCGACGTCGAAGTCGATCTTCGTGAAGATCGGATCGAACGCGTGCTCGAGCGTCGACGCATACACCGAGAACATCGTCGCGAATGGATCGGTATCCTGACCGGTCATGATCTTCAGCACGGCATCGCGCTGCTCGGGGCTGGCCCGTTCGTCGACGATCGGCTGGCACTTGCCCCGGCCTTCGTGAACGGCGCCCGGCCACTGGAACACGACCGCGATCCTGACGCCGTCGAGCACCACGTCGCCGTAGTGGCCGCTGTCGATCGACAGCGCGCCCATCGCTGCGCAATTGCCGTTGGTCGGCAATGCATTGAACTGGCACGGGCAACCGTATGAGCAATTGCAACTGATCATTTCGGTACCCTGAATCTCCCACGGCGTCATGACTCCACCTCGCGCTCGGTGACACGTAAACGCTTCGAATCTAGTGCACGCAATGGGGAAATCAAAGCAGGAAGGGCGGCGTGAAAACCCTGCGTGCCGGCCACGCGCAAGACGCGCCGACACGCGCCCGCAACGTCGCTCCGGCCACCGCCTCGCCACCCCGGTCTCAAACGAGCAGCGACGCGACGATCGCACACCAGACCAGACTCGCGCCGCACAGAAACACGCGCCGCGCGACGAACATCCGCGACTCGTCGTCGGGCGTTTTCATCGGCGACGTCGCGAGAAACGGCACACTGGCCAGGCACGCGAAACCCGCGAGCGCGGGCACGATCACGACGTAGTCGCCGAACCGCCAGGGCAGCGCCTCGTGCAAACCCCAGTAACCGAGAAACAGCATGCCCAGCGAAAACATCGTCGCGGCAGCCGAACTGAGCGCGACCACCGATCCCGTCGGAAATTGCATGGGAGCCTCCGTTCGCGCCGCGAGCGCGACGCCGGATCATTATCCGGGCATCGAAGGAAAAATCACAATGGTTGCCGCGGCACCCTTCTCGCCGCATGCCCCGCGCTCAACCGCTCATCTCGCCGAGAATCGCCATGATCTCCTCGGCCAACAGCAGGCTCGCCGGCCCGCGGCCGTGCTTTTCGCGGCGCACGAGCGCGAGCACGTTGCGGCTGAACGCGCGATCGCGGATCGGCCGGTACGTCAGGCTCTCCTGCCGGTATTCCTCCGCGATGTCGAACTTGCTCAGGAACGCGATGCTTTCGCTCGCGGCCGCAAGCCGCTTCATCGTCTCGATCGAATTGGTCCGGAACGCCGGCTCGACGTCGATGCCCGCCTCCTCGAACGTATCGGCGACGATGCCGTGCATCAGCATCGAACGATCGGCAAAGATCAGCGGATACGACGCGCAGTACGCGAGCGGGATCGATTCCATTCGCGCGAGCGCATGCTTCGGCGAAATCACCGCGCCGAGGCTCGTATCCATTTCCCACAGGCTTTCGAGCTGCGGCGACGGCGCCAGGTTGAAGCCGAGACCCAGGTCGGCTTCGCCGCTGGCGAGCGCATCGGCGATCTCGCGCACCGACATCACGCGAATCGAAATCTTGATGTGCGGATGCTGTGCGCAGAAATTCGCGGCCGCGGTGGATGCGACCCCGCTCGCGAGGCCGGTCACCGTCGCGATGATCACCTCGCCCTTCTGCAATGTGTTGAGGTTGCGGATCTCGGCCTCGACCTGCCGGTATTCCGACATCGTCCTGCGCACGTGGGCCAGCAGGATCTCGCCGGCCGGCGTCAGCCGCAGCCCGCGCGGCAGGCGTTCGAACAGCGGCTCGCCGATTTCCTCTTCGAGCAGCAGCACGTGCTTGTTGATCGCGGACGGCGCGACGTGAAGCTTCTCGCCGGCCGCGCGGATCGAGCCGCACCGCGCGACTTCGTCGATGTAGCGCAGCAATCGTGAATGGAGCATGGTCGCCGGTCTCCTGGAGTCGGCAAAGCGTACTCGAAAAGCGCACGCTCCGTGCAAAAAACGCTGCTTTTTAGAAACGGTGACATCGGTTTTCATGACTCCTGTCGCGTTCGTGGGCCGATGGCACCGCCCGGCCGGTACGCGCACGCTGCGGCGACCGCGTTTGTTGCGGCGCAAAAGCAGGTTCAAACCAACCGATAAAGCGAGACAAGTCATGTACCAAGCAGTCAGCGAGAGAACGGCCGGCACCGCGGGACAACGCGACCAGGTTGCGGCCCACTACGACCAGGTGCGCGCGATTTTCGACATTCTCAACGGGAAGAAGGAAGCCGATCTCCTGCTGAAGAATCTGAACATCCTCGACGTGCATAGCGAGACGGTCTACCAGGGCTCGATCCTCGTGTACGACAAGCGCATCGTCGCGCTGAACCCCGACGAAACCGCGATCCGCGTACGCGAGGTGTTCGACGGCGAAGGCCTGTACGCGATCCCCGGGTTGATCGACGCTCACATCCACTTCGATGCGCAACTCGCGCACCCGGCCGCGTTCGCCGAGGCGATCGTGCCGTGCGGCACAACGACGATCTTCTCCGAATGCCTCGACTTCGTCAGCGCGGCCGGCGCCGAGGCCGTGCCGGCCACCGAGCAGTTGTTCCGCGATCACGACCGCCTGCCGTATCGCGTGTTCGCGTTCGCACCGGGCAAGAAGACGTCGGTCGACGTGACCGACGCGCTGCTGAAAATGGACCCGGTGATCGGCCTCGGCGAGCTCGCGCACCTGACCTACAGCGTGGGCAACGACGACGACTTCCGCAAATCGGCGCTGGGCCGCGCGAAAGGCGGCTTCATGAACACGCACTGGGGCGTGACGGCGCTGTCCGACATGATGCTGAACTACATGCCGGCGATCGGCGCGTTCGCGAACCACGACGTGTGGAAGGAAGACGACATCGAGAAGAGCGTGCGCTACGGGTTGCAGACGCAGATCAAGTTCGGCGTCGGCAGCCCCGAGGTGATCAAGATCATGCTGCGCGCGATCGTCAAGCGGAAATGGCCGTCCGAGAACTTCCAGCTGTGCGCGGACAACATCTCGGTGGACCGCCTGCTGACCAAGGGTCACATGGACTGGATCGTGTCGCTGTGTGCCGAGATGGGCATCGATCCGATCCAGGCGATCAAGATGGCGACGCTCTACACGGCGCGCGCATTCCGGATGGACAATCGCTTCGGGTCGCTGACGCCGGGCCGCTTCGCCGATATCGTGCTGACCGACAGCCTGTCGAAGATCAACCCCCGCTACGTGTTCAAGGATGGCGAACTGGTCGCTCGCGACCGCAAGCTGCTGAAGCAGGCCAACGTCGACTACTCGGGCATGGTGAAGCAACCGGTGCCCGGTCTCGGCGACCTGACGCCCGCTCAACTGGATCTCGTGCCGCTCGAAGTGTCCGACGACGGCACGCAGGCGAAGGTCTACCTGTTCGACGTGTACGGGCGCGGCCACGAGAAGTTCTTCCAGGAAGTGTGGGTGCCGTTGCGCGACGGCAAGGTCGTGCCCGAGGTGGCCGGCGTCACGCTCAACCGCATCGCGGTCGTGCAGCGCTACGCGAACGGCAAGCGTCACGTCGTCAACGGGCTGTTCAAGGGCGTGTCGATCGAGCGCGGCGCGGTGGCAACGTTCTGGCCGGCGCCGAAGGCGTACTTCGTCGTGGTCGGGAACGACAGCGACGAGATGTGTCATTGCCTGCGGCAAGTCGATTCGTATGTGGGCGGCTGCATCGTTACTGACGACAAGACCGTGAAGGCCGTGCTGCCGCTCGACATCTACGGCGTGATGGCGAACATGAGCCTCGCCGACCTGCTCGGCGCGACGCGTTCGATCGACCAGGCACTCGAAGCGCTGGGCAACCGCAACGAGGGCGAACCCGTGGTGAACAAGCTGCTGACGCTGTTCATCTCGCTCGACCGCTTCGGCTTCATGGCCTGACGCGGGCCGGCAGGAGGAGACGACCGGCGGGCGCCCACGAGCCCCGCCGGCTATGGGAAGCGCGGATGGCACGGGCACCTTCGCCCGGTATACCTTCGTGCATTCCCCACGACAGCGCATCGCACCGCCGCCACCCCGGCGCACCGACACGCGCGGCAACACGAAGACAACCAAGGGACCACCATGGCGCACCATGCAAGGGAAGCGGAAGTCATCGATACCGGCAGCCTCACCCGGCGCTGGATCACCTATGTCGTCGGTATCTACATCCTCACGCTCGGCATCAGCTTCGCGATCCGTGCCGGCATCGGCATCTCGCCGCAAAGCAGTCTCACCCGGACGATGACGCTCGTCTACCGGCCGCTGAGCCAGGGCACTTACAACTTCATGCTCGAGCTGTTCATGCTGTTCCTCACGTTCCTGGTCCTGCGCAAGGATTTCCGCGCGAAGCACTTCGCGTCGCTGATTCCCGCGTTCGTGCTGGCCAGCTGCCTCGACCTGAACCTGATGCTGACGCGCTCGATCGGCTTCCAGGACTACCTGCCGAAACTGGGCCTGCTCGCGTTCGCTGATGCGCTGCTCGCGTTCGGCCTGTTCCTGATGATCCGCGCGAACCTCGTGCTGATGCCGATCGACATGTTCGTCAACGCGATCTTCGAGCGCACCGGCTGGCGCTGGGGCGACATCAAGACGAGCTTCGACTGCACGTTGCTGCTCGTCAGCGCGGCGATCGGCCTGGCTTTCCTCGGCAAGCCCGAATTCATCCGGGAAGGCACGTTCATGAACGCGATCCTGGTCGGGCAGTACATCAAGCTCTATTTCTTCCTGTTCAGGAAGGCCAAGGGCATGACGGCATCGCTGCAACGCCGTTCGCTGGAGCACCGCGCCAACTAGCGCCCTTGCTTCGGCCGGTGTCGCGGCTTGGCCGCACACCGGTTCCCGCGCGGCTTCCGCGCCTCTCCCCCCTTGCATCCCGGCACCGACGCTTCGTTCGCGGCGCCGGCTTCCGCTCGCCGTCAGAAAGAGTGAAGAGAATCCATCATGCCGATCAAACGCACCTGTATCGCCAAGCTGAACCGGATGGTCCGCCTCGCCGCCCCCGTCGCCGCGCTGGTAACCGGCGCCAACTCACATGCGCAGTCGACCGTGCAGCTGTACGGCATCGTCGACGCCTGGGCCGGCTATCAGCGCGTGCCCGGCAACTCGGGCGCCGCGCAACTGGGTGGCGGCGGGCTGTCGACTTCGTTCTGGGGATTCGGCGGCCAGGAGGATCTCGGCGGCGGCTACAAGGCCGTGTTCGCGATCGAGGGCTTCTTCCGCCCGCAGAACGGCCGGTTCGGCTCGTTCGACGGCGACCCGACGTTTTCCCGCAACGCGTACCTCGGTATCGCGTCGCCGTATGGCGCGCTCGCGCTCGGGCGGCAGAGCAGTCTGCTCTATCTGCAATCGGCGAAGTTCAATCCGTTCTATGCGTCGTTCACATTCTCGCCGACGATCGTGCAGCTGTATTCCAGCCTCGGCACCTATCCCGGCTTCCCGACCGGCCAGGGCATTCCAGGCGGCACGTCATGGAGCAACGCCGTGCAGTACTCGACGCCGGATTTCGGTGGACTGAGCGGCGCGGCCATGTACGCGCTCGGCAACCAGCCGGGCGAAAACGGCGCAAAGAAATTCGCGGCGCAGGCGCAATTCACGCGCGGTGCACTGGCAATCGGGGCCGTCTACCAGTACCTGAACTTCAGTTCAGCGCCGGGCGATCTCGGCAAGCTGCTGAAGGGCTTCCGGAGCCAGACGGCCGCGCAGCTCGGCGCATCGTACGACCTGCGCTTCGTGAAGCTGTTCGGCGAGTACACGTACCTCGGCAACACGCTCGCGGGCGGCAATTTCCACGTGAACATGCTGCAGGGTGGCGTGACGATTCCGGTCGGTCTCGGTCGGATCCTCGTGTCTTACGCGTATTCGCGCGACAACAGTGCGCTCGACCAGGCACGCAGCACGGCGACGGTCAGCTACGACTATCCGCTGTCGAAGCGCACCGACGTGTATGCGGGATATCTGTACGACCACGTGTCGAACCTGTCCGCCGGTTGCACCTACGGCGCGGGAATCCGCACGCGGTTCTGACGGCTCCGGTTGCACGGCCGCCGCCGGCCGTGCGCCGTTGCGCGGCGTTGACGATCGTTGTCACGGATTGACAGCGCCGCCGTTCCGGGCACCCTCGCCGATCACGAATCCTGCTGCTTCCCCGACTGCGCGAACGTCATCCATCCGACCACCGCGGTGGCGACCCAGCAACACGTGACCAGCAGGTCGAGATTCATCCAGCCTTCGAAATTCGCGCTGTTTTCGAAACTGCAGCGCTGACGGCCCCTGACCCACATGCAGCCGCTGATCAGTTGGTCGATGTGCATGTAGATGCTGAATGCCGCAACGGCAGAGGCGATGACGGCGACCCGCAGGCTCATGCTCTTTTTCATTGGTGCTGGACGCGTGTGGTGAACTCCTGCCGATCTTAAGCCAATGGCGACGTGTCACGCAATTGATCGGGTATCGTCCCGATTGACCGGCGTGCGCGAAAGATGCACCTTCCGCTCACCCGTCAATCTGCCTGATCGTCCTCAGGCAATCCGCCGCCAGTTGTTGATAGATCCGCGTGCCGTTCGCCTTTGCTTCGATCTCCGCGTCGCTCAGCCGCCGTACGACGCGGCCCGGCATGCCCGCGAGCAGCACGCCGCCCGGCACGTCGTAACCGGCCTTCACGAACGCGCATGCCGCGACGATCGTCGTCGCACCGATCGTCGCGCCGTCCATCACGACCGCGTTCATCCCGATCATCGTGTCGGGTTCGAGGGTCGCGCCATGCACGATCGCGCCATGGCCGATGTGGCTGTTCACGCCGAGCCGGCATGTTTCGCCGATCCCGACGTGCAGCACGCAGCCGTCCTGCACATTGCTGCCGTCCTCGACGACGATCGCACCGAAGTCGCCGCGCAGGCTCGCATGCGGGCCGATGTAGCAGCGCGCGCCGATCGTCACGTCGCCGATCACGACCGCGGTCGGATCGACATACGCGGACGGATCGATGCGCGGCCGCATCCCGTTGAATTCGAACAGCGGCATCGTCAGAGCGCCGCGACCGCGTCCGGCACGAGCGAGAACAGGTCGCCGACCACGCCATAGTCGGCCACGCTGAAGATCGGCGCTTCCGGATCCTTGTTGATCGCGACGATCACCTTCGAATCCTTCATGCCGGCCAGATGCTGGATCGCGCCGGAAATGCCGACCGCGATGTACAACTGCGGTGCGACGATCTTGCCGGTCTGGCCGACCTGATAGTCGTTCGGCACATAGCCGGCGTCGACCGCTGCGCGCGATGCGCCGAGTGCGGCCTGCAGCTTGTCGGCCAGCGGCTCCAGCACCTTCGTGTAGTTCTCGCCGCTGCCCAGACCGCGGCCGCCCGACACGATGATGTTCGCGCTGGTGAGTTCCGGCCGGTCGAGCTTCGTCACTTCACGGCTCACGAATTGCGACTTACCTGCGTCGGCTGCCGCTTCGATCTTCTCGACCGCCGCGCTGCCGCCTTCGGCCGCCACCGGATCGAACCCCGTCGCACGCACCGTGACGACCTTGATCGCGTCGCTCGACTGAACCGTCGCGATCGCGTTGCCGGCGTAGATCGGGCGCTCGAACGTGTCGGCCGAAACCACGGCCGTGATCTCGGAAATCTGCGCGACGTCCAGCTTCGCGGCGATACGCGGCGCGATGTTCTTGCCGTAGGCAGTCGCCGGCGCGAGGATGTGCGAGTAGTCCTTCGCGATGTTCATCACGGTCGCTTCGACGTTCTCGGCCAGACCGTCTGCCAGGTGCGGCGCATCGGCCAGCAGCACCTTCGACACACCTGCAATCGTCGCCGCTGCGTCCGCAGCCGCTTGCGCGCCGTGCCCGGCGACCAGAACATGCACGTCGCCACCGCCAGCTGCGCCGAGCGCCTGCGCTGCCGCCACCGCATTGAGTGTCGCAGCCTTGATCGATGCGTTGTCGTGTTCCGCAATTACCAGAATCGTCATTTCGTTGCGCTCCCTGTTACAGCACCTTGGCTTCGGTCTTCAGCTTCGCGACCAGCGTCTGCACGTCCGGCACCTTCACGCCGGCCGCGCGCTTCGGCGGCTCGTTCACGCTGAGCACCTTCAAACGCGGCGTCACGTCCACACCAAGGTCTTCCGGCTTCACGGTTTCCAGCGGCTTCTTCTTCGCCTTCATGATGTTCGGCAACGTCACGTAGCGCGGCTCGTTCAGGCGCAGGTCCGTCGTCACGACCGCGGGCAATTGCAGCGACAGCGTTTCCGCACCACCGTCGACTTCGCGCGCGACCGTCGCACGGCCGTCGGCAATCACTACCTTCGACGCGAACGTCGCCTGCGGCAACCCCGCCAGCGCGGCCAGCATCTGCCCGGTCTGGTTCGAATCGTCGTCGATCGCCTGCTTGCCGAGGATCACCAGCTGCGGCTGCTCCTTGTCGACCAGCGCCTTCAGCACCTTCGCGACGCCCAGCGGCTCGACGCCGGCATTCGATTCGACGAGGATCGCGCGATCCGCGCCGATCGCGAGCGCCGTGCGCAGCGTTTCCTGCGCTTGCGCCACGCCGACCGATACGGCGACCACCTCGGTCACGATGCCGGCTTCCTTCAACCGCACGGCCTCTTCCACCGCGATCTCGTCGAACGGGTTCATCGACATCTTCACGTTCGCGATGTCGACGCCGGTCCGGTCGGATTTCACGCCGACCTTCACGTTCGCGTCGACCACGCGTTTCACTGCCACGAGCACTTTCAACTGCGCGTCTCCCTTGTAGTGCGAAAGCCGCGTCAGCGCGCGGTATAACCGCCGTCGATCACGAGCTCCGCGCCCGTCACGTAACGGCCTGCCGGCGACACGAGATACAGGATGCCGGCCGCGATGTCGCGCGGGCTGCCGATCTTGGCCATCGGCACGTGCGTCTGCAGATAGCCGAAAACATTGTCGGGGTCTTGCCCCATCTGGCGGAACGCGTCCTCGAGCATCGGCGTGCGGATATAGCCGGGATGCACCGAGTTCGCGCGGATGTTCTTCGCCGCGTACAGCATCGCGTCGACCTTCGCCATCATCCGCACCGCGGCCTTCGATGCGTGATACGCGGGCACGTCGGGGCCGCCGACGATCCCGTACATCGACGACAGGTTCACGATCGAGCCGCCGCCGGCCGCATCGATATGCGGAATCGCCGCACGCGTGCACAGGAACACGCCGTTCACGTTCACGTCCTGCACGCGCTGCCACTGCGCGAGCGTGAGCTCGTGCGTCGGCACGTTGTGGCCTTCGATGCCCGCGTTGTTCACGAGCACGTCGAGGCGCCCGAAGCGCGCGACGATCTCGCCGAACACGCGTCCCACGTCGGCTTCCTGCGTCACGTCGAGCGACCAGAACGCGGCCTGGCCGCCCTGCGCGCGAATTTCCTCGACCAGCGCTTCGGCCGGCTGCGACAGTACGTCGAGAATGGCCACGCTTGCGCCGGCCGCGGCCAGCGTACGTGCCGTCTCCGCGCCGATGCCGCGCGCGCCGCCGGTGATCGCGGCCACCTTGCCGCGCAGGTCGAACAGTTCTTCGATGAGTTTCATGGTGTCTCCGTAGATTCAGATGGGCCGCTCGCATGTGCGGCGGCCTTCAAGGGCATCCTGCGTTATCGCGTATTCCGCGTCGCGAGAAAATCGAGGCATTCCCGATTGAAATAATCGGCGTGTTCCACCATCACCCAGTGGCCGCACCGGTTCATCAGCACGAAGCGCGCGTCGCGACAGTGTTCGAGGAATTTCAGCGCGCCGCCGACCGGGTTGAAGCGATCGTCCGTGCCCCAGAAACCGAGAATCGGGCAGCGCAGGTCGCCGAGCGCACCGGTCAGGTTCGGCACGCTCATCGTCGACAGCACTTCGGTCGGCTGCTCGACGCACACCTTCATCCGCTCGGCGACGAGCGCGTCGGTGACGATCGCCGGATCGTGCACGAGCAACGTCAGCAGTTCGCGCATCGTGTCGTCATTCATCTGGCGATTGGTGAACAGCTTCACCATCCGCTGGATCCCTTCCATCCGGAAATAGGTGTCGCGATCCTCGACGCCGCCCGGCGCCATCATGATCAGCCCGTCGACTTCGTCCGGGTAGTCGAGCGCATATTTCAGCGCGATCGCGCCGCCAAGCGAGTTGCCGAGCAGCACGGCCGGCCCGATTCCGAGCGCGGCCAGCTGCGCATGCAGCGCGCCGACGAAGAAATCGAGCGTATAGGCAACGTCGGACGGCTTCGACGACTGCCCGTAGCCCGGCAGGTCGACGACGATCGCGCGATAGCCGGCCGCCGCGAACGCCGGGACGTTGTGCTTGAAGTTGCTGAAGCCGCTGGCGCCCGGGCCGCTGCCGTGGATGAACACCACGGGCCGGCCCTCGCCTGCCTCGAAATGGTGCAGGCGCATGCCGCCCGGTACATCGGTGAAGATGCCGGCGGGCGGCGTCGTGAGGGTCGTCATCGCGGGTTGTCTCCTTCGTCGTTCGATGGATGTCTGCCACGATGATTGCGCCGCCGGCGCCGGCCGGCATCATCCTTTCAGACTACGAAGCCGCGCGCGCTTCTTCCTATCATCGGCCCACCGAAACGGAGGCAACGATGAACGGATTCGACTACAGCGGCAAGACGGTGCTCGTGACGGGCGGCACCAAGGGCATCGGGCGGCGCATCGCCGAACGGTTTCTCGCGGCAGGCGCGCGCGTGTTCGTCTGCGGGCGCAGCGCGCCCGACACGCCGCCTTCGGCCGACGGCCGCACGGCGACCTTCGTCGCGGCCGACCTGCGCGACATCGAGCAGGTCGACGCGATGCTCGCGACGATCCGCGTCACGGCCGGCGGCCTCGACGTGCTCGTCAACAACGCGGGCGGCTCGCCGTTCGCACTCGCGGCCGACGCATCGCCGCGCTTCACCGAATCGATCGTGCGGTTGAACCTGATCGCGCCGCTGCAGCTCGCGCAGCGCGTGAACGCGATCATGCAGCCGCAGCCCGAGGGCGGCGTGATGCTGTTCATCGCGAGCGTCAGCGCGTCGCGGCCGTCGCCCGGCACGGCCGCGTACGGCGCCGCGAAAGCGGGCCTCGTCAACGCCGTCACGTCGCTCGCGGTCGAGTGGGCGCCACGCGTGCGTGTGTGCGCGATCAGCCCGAGCCTCGTGCAGACGGAATCGGCCACCGAAGGCCACTACGGCGACGATGCCGCGCTCGACGCGATCCGCGCGACGATTCCCGCCGGACGGCTCGCGTCGCCCGACGACGTTGCATCGGCATGCCTGTTTCTCGCGTCGCCCGGTGCTTCGTACACGTCGGGCGCGAACCTGCGGCTCGACGGCGGCGGCGAGCGGCCGGCGTTCCTGTCGGCCGCGCAGGCCGACGCACGCTGAACCACGCAATGCATGCGGTGCAGGGACATTCGTTTCCAGTCCTAGGGAAGTCATCTAGTTCATTTTGACGATTCCCTGCTACCGCGATCTCCCTACTCTGCCTCTCACGACAACACACACAGTCGACCGTCGTCGATACCCCCAAGAGGAGACACCATGCATCAACGGATTTCGCGCCGTACCGACAAGCGGGCAACCGCCACGCTGTCGACGCTGGCCGCCGCGCTGCTGACGTGCGCCGTTCCCAGCGCGCACGCCGGCAGCACGATCGAGCTTGGCGCCGACACGACGCTGGACTACACGTTCACGCTCAGTTACGGCCTCGGCATGCGCACCCGCGCACCGAGCGGCAATCTGCTGACGCCGGCGAACATCAACGGCGACGACGGCGACCGCAACTTCGCGAAGAACAAGCTGATCGAGAACCAGGTCAGCCTGCTCGGCGAAGTGAACCTGAAGCACGACGACTGGGGCGTGTTCGTGCGCGCGGACACGTTCTACGACCAGGCCTATCGCCGTCCGAACTACAACGACGCGCCGGGCACCGTGAACCACTCGGGCCAGTACAACGACTTCACGAGCGATGCGCGCTACTGGTCGGGCGGCCACACGACGCTGCTCGCCGCGTATGCGTACAACACCTTCAAGATCGGCTCGACGAGCCTGAACGTGAAGGTCGGCGACCAGGTCGTCGCGTGGGGCGAAAGCCTGTTCTTCCCGAACATCGCGGGCGCGCAGGGCCCATCCGACGCGACCAAGTCGTACATGGCCGGCGCCGAGGTGAAGGACATCCTGCTGCCGGTGCCGCAGATCTCGACGCAGTGGCAGATCACGCCGCGCCTGAGCCTGCTTGCGTACTACCAGTTCTCGTTCCAGCAAAACCGCCTGACCGCACCGGGTTCCTACTGGAGCTATTCGGACGTCACGGGCCCCGGCGCGCAGTACATCATCGGCCCGGGCGGGATGATGATTCCGCGCGGCGCGGACGAGAAGCCGAGCGCACGCAACCAGTGGGGGATCGGCGCGCGCTTCCGCGTGCTGGGCGACACCGAGCTCGGTTTGTACTACCTGCACTACAACGACATGAACCCGAGCGTCGTCACGTCGTTCTATCCGACGCTCCAGTACCAGCAGACCTATTTCAACAACATCAAGCTGACGGGCGCGAGCTTCTCCACCCAGATCGGCCCGGTGAACGTCGCGGGCGAGGCATCGTACCGGCAAGGCGCATCCGTACTCGTCAACACGCCGACGGGCCTCCAGTCGACCCGCGCGAACGTCGTGCAGACCAACCTGTCCGGCATCTACTCGATCGGGCCGAGCTTCCTCGCGAACTCGCAGTCACTGATCGGTGAACTGACGTACGTGCACGCGGGCAGCATCTCGGAGCTCGGCGGATCGACCACGCTCGCGAACACGCGCAACGCGCTCGCGCTCGAGATCGCATGGACGCTCAGCTACAAGAACGTGTTCAACGGCTGGGATCTCGACGTGCCGCTGACCTACACGCACGACCTGGCAGGCACGTCGCCGCTGGCCGGCGCGCTCGGCTCGCTGACGGGCCAGGGCGACCACCGCGTGACCGCCGGCGTGACCTTCACGCGCCTGAGCAACCTGTCGCTGTCGCTCGTCTACGCGAAGTTCCTCGGTTCGCCGAACCCAGTCACGCGCCCGCTCGCCGATCGCGACTACGTGCTGGCGACGGCGACCTACCACTTCTGAGCGGCCCGGCCGCTCGTTACTCAGCAAGAAGAGGATTAGTCATGAAGCGAATTCATCTCCCCCTCCTGCGCGCGTCGGTGATGGCCGCGTGCGCGTTCGCCGCGACGGCGTCGTACCCGAAGATCACGACGGACGACCTGAAGGCGCTCGACGGCCAGTTGACGCCGATGGGCGCAGTGCGCGCCGCGAGCAAGGACAGCAGCGTACCCGAGTGGTCGGGCAAATGGCTCGGCACGCCGTCCGACGTGCAGTACAAGCGCGGCGGCCGCTACCCCGATCCGTTCGCCAGCGAGAAGCCGGTCGCGACGATCACCGCGGAAAACATGGCGCAGTACGCGGAGCACCTGACCGACGGCCAGAAGGCGATGTTCAAGCGCTATCCGGCTACCTACAAGATCATCGTCTATCCGAGCCACCGCGATTTCCGCTACCCGGATGCCGTCTACAAGGACATCCGCGCATACGCGCCCGATTCGACGATGACGTCCGACGCGAACGGCCTCACGAACGCGCCGCCGACCGTGCCCTACCCGATCCCGAAGACCGCCGCCGAGCTGCTGTGGAACCAGCGTTTCTCGTCGTCGATCGGCACCGAGCAGGCCACCTACGACCAGGCGGTCGTGTACTCCGACGGCAACATCGCGTGGGGCAAGGTGCGCTACGACATCTACTCGCCGCGCAACGTCGGCAAGTACGACGTGAAGAGCGACCTGAACAACCGCACGTACTACCGCAACGCGACGGAGCTGCCGCTGTCCGACCGCGGCTCGCTGATCGTCGGCTTCACGAACTGGGACAAGGCCGGCGCGGACAACTCGTCGCGCACCTGGATGTACAACCCCGGTACGCGGCGCGTGCGCCAGGCGCCCGAATACGGCTATGACCAGCCGCAAGGCCCCGGCGGCTTCCGCACCGTCGACGACGACCGCCTGTACAACGGCCCCGGCGACCGCTACGACTGGAAGATCGTCGGCAAGCGCGAGATCTACGTGCCCTACGACAACTACAAGGTGATGGACAGTGCGGTGAAGTACGGCGACCTGCTGACCAAGGGCCACGAGAACCCGGCATACATCCGCTATGAGCTGCATCGCGTGTGGGTGCTGCAGGCGACGCTGAAGAGCGGCTATCGCCACCAGTATGCGAAGCGCGTGCTGTACATCGACGAGGACTCGTGGCAATCGCTGCTCGCGGACAACTACGACGCGCGCGGCCAGCTCTGGCGCACCAACGTCGCGACGTCGCTGTACGCGTATGACGCGAAGGTGTTCTACCCGAGCGCGGTGTTCTTCCATGACCTGATCTCGGGCGCGTACATGGCCGACCGCCTGACGAACGAAGGCCCGATGCCCAAGCTCGACAACAGCCCGCAGTTCAACGAGGCGTACTTCTCGCCGGACGCGATCCGCAGTTCGGGTAACTGATCGATCGACTGACGCGGCACGCCCGTGACCCACGCGCCGGAGCCCTGCTCCGGCGCACGACGCCGCCCGCGACGGCGGCCTTTTACATTCGAGGGCCCTTTCATGTCTTCCCGCCTGCATACGACGCTCGGCGACGAGCTGTACGCCGCGTGGCACGCGCGCGCGCCGGTCGCGCCGCTGTCGAACCGTCCGCGCCGGCTGTCGCTCGACGACGCATACCGCATCCAGCAACGCTTCATCGAGCGTCGCGTCGAACAGGGCGAAGCGGTCGTCGGCAAGAAGATCGGCGTGACGAGCCAGGCCGTGCAGGACATGCTGAACGTGCGCCAGCCCGATTTCGGCATCCTGCTGTCCGGCATGCACTACGCGGCCGGCGAGGCGATTGCCGCCGATTCGCTGATCGCGCCGCGCGCCGAAGGCGAGATCGCGTTCATCCTCGCGCACGACCTGCGCGGCCCCGGCATCGACCGCACCGACGTGATCGCCGCGACGGCCGCCGTCGCGCCCTGCTTCGAGATCGTCGATTCACGCATCCGCGACTGGGCGATCCGCATCGAGGACACCGTCGCCGACAACGCCTCGTGCGGCGTGTACGTGCTCGGCGATGCGCGCGTCGACCCGCGCACGCTCGATCTCGCCGCGTGCGAGATGACGATCGACAAGAACGGCGAGCGCGTCGCGCAAGGACGCGGCGACGCGGCGCTCGGCCACCCCGCCGACGCCGTTGCGTGGCTCGCGAACACGCTCGCCGCGTACGACGTGCCGCTGCTGGCCGGCGAGATCGTGCTGTCCGGCTCGCTCGCGAAACTGATTCCGGTCACGGCCGGCGACACGCTGTCGATGCACATCTCCGGCATCGGCAGTTGCGACGTCCGCTTTATCTAAAGGAAAAATCCTGATGAAGAAAATCAAATGCGCACTGATCGGGCCCGGCAACATCGGCACCGACCTGCTGTACAAGCTGCGCCGCTCGACGGTGCTCGAACCGGTGTGGATGGTCGGCGTCGATCCGGCGTCCGACGGGCTCGCCCGCGCGCGCGAGTTCGGCCTGAAGACCACCGACAAGGGCGTCGACGGGCTGCTGCCGCACGTGGCCGACGACGACATCCGCATCGCATTCGACGCGACGTCGGCGTACGTCCATCGCGACAACTCCGACAAGCTCACCGCCCTCGGCGTGAAGATGATCGACCTGACCCCCGCCGCGATCGGGCCGTACTGCGTACCGCCGGTGAACCTCGACGCGCATCTCGACAGCGCGCAGATGAACGTGAACATGGTGACCTGCGGCGGCCAGGCGACGATCCCGATGGTGTATGCGGTGTCGCGCGTGCAGCCGGTCGCGTACGGCGAGATCGTCGCGACCGTGTCGTCGAAGTCGGTCGGCCCCGGCACGCGCAAGAACATCGACGAATTCACGCGCACGACGTCCGGCGCGATCGAGCAGGTCGGCGGCGCACGCAAGGGCAAGGCGATCATCGTGATCAACCCGGCCGAGCCGCCGCTGATCATGCGCGACACGATCCACTGCCTGACCGACGGGCCGCCCGACGTCGACGCGATCACCGCGTCCGTGCATGCGATGGTCAAGGAAGTACAGCGCTACGTGCCCGGCTACACGTTGAAGAACGGGCCGGTATTCGACGGCAATCGCGTGTCGGTGTTCATGGAAGTCGAAGGGCTCGGCGATTACCTGCCGAAGTACGCGGGCAACCTCGACATCATGACCGCCGCCGCGGCCGCCACGGCCGAGCGTTTCGCCGAACAGATGCTGGCCGCAACGGCCGCCACCGCTTGAGTCGAGGAGTCACACGATGTCACTTGCAGGCAAGAAGATCACCGTCCACGACATGTCGCTGCGCGACGGGATGCACCCGAAGCGCCACCAGATCACGCTCGACCAGATGCGCAACATCGCGCGCGGGCTCGACGCGGCCGGCGTGCCGCTGATCGAGGTCACGCACGGCGACGGCCTCGGCGGCGCATCGGTCAACTACGGGTTCCCCGCGCATACCGACGAGGCGTACCTGAGCGCCGTGATTCCGGAGCTGAAGCAGGCGAAGGTGTCGGCGCTGCTGCTGCCCGGCATCGGCACCGTCGAGCACCTGCGCATGGCGCACGAACTCGGCGTCGGCACGATCCGCGTCGCGACGCACTGCACCGAGGCCGACGTGTCGGAACAGCATATCGGCCTTGCGCGCACGCTCGGGCTCGATACGGTCGGCTTCCTGATGATGGCGCACATGTCGTCGCCGGAGCAGCTCGTCGTGCAGGCGAAGCTGATGGAATCGTACGGCGCGAACTGCATCTACATCACCGATTCGGCCGGCCACATGCTGCCCGACGACGTGACCGCGCGAATCAGCCAGGTGCGCGACGCGCTGAAACCGGAGACGGAGCTCGGCTTCCACGGTCACCACAATCTCGCGATGGGTGTCGCGAACTCGGTCGCGGCGGTTGCGGCCGGCGCGAACCGGATCGACGCGGCCGCGGCCGGCCTCGGCGCCGGCGCGGGCAACACGCCGATGGAAGTGTTCGTCGCGGTGTGCGACCGGATGGGGATCGAGACGGGTGTCGACGTGTTCGCGATTTCGGATGTCGCCGAGGATCTCGTCGTGCCGATCATGGACGCTCCGATTCGCCTCGACCGCGATGCGCTGACGCTCGGCTATGCGGGCGTCTATTCGTCGTTCCTGCTGTTCGCGAAGCGCGCGGAGGCGAAGTACGGGATTCCGGCGCGTGACATTCTCGTCGAACTGGGCCGGCAACGGCTCGTCGGCGGCCAGGAAGACATGATCGAGGATGCGGCGCTGACGATGGTGCGGGCACGGGAAGTGGCGGCGTAATCACGCTGTCGCATCGCCGGTCATACGGGACGGGGCACATGCCCCGTCTTTTTCGTGGGCGGCGGGTTATTGCACCGGCTCGGCCGACGGCATCGCGAAGGTGCCCTGCAGCACGCTGCCGGTCGGCTCGTAGGCGCGTGCGAACAGCGTAAACGGCCGGCCGTCTGCCGGTGTCGGCAGCCAGTTCGATGTCGCCGCGCCGTCAGGGCGTTCGGCCTGCAGCACGATGTCGATGCTGCCATCCGGATTCACCGCGAGGCCGCGCGTGCGGCTGCTGATCTGATAGCGGCCGATCGGATTCGCATTCAGGAACTGGCCGTCCGGGTCGACCGCATACAGCGACACCGACCAGAATGCCTTCGACGGAATGCCGCCCGGCGGCAGTCGCAACCGGTAACGCCGGCTGCCGCGCAACGGCTGCGCTTGCGCGTCGCGGAAGGTGATCCAGTAATTCGCTTCGTCGCGGCTCACGCCGAGGATCCCCATTCCCATCGCGAGGGCGAGCGCGCGCAATGGATAGTCGCGTTGGTCCGTTGTGCCAAGCTTCGAGCCCGGCGGGTTGTAGTTGATCCAGCCATGCGACGCGGCCGCCGCGAGGTAGGTCTTCACGAACTGCCGCTCGAGCGTCGGATAGACGGCCGTCCACGCCGCACGGACATCGTCGGGCAGCCGGTCCCACGAACACCCGGCACCGCAAATACCGATGCGGCGATAACGCTCGATCAACGCGCGGTCATGCGCGGGCGGCGGATCAAGCGCCAGCATCTGGTTCGCGATCGCGACGAAGTTCGCCGCATCGTCGTCGCGCGGCCGGATGCGTGCCGGGGCATTCGCGTTCACTTCCGCGGCCGCAACGACCGGTGTGATGCGAAAGCCGTCCTGCACAGCATTGGCGGTCGCGAGATCGGCCGGCCCGTCGACCGCGACGCGCAAGTTGACGTAGACGTCGTTGGACGGCGCACGGACCAGCGTGACGCCTTCCGGTACGTTGCCCTGCCAGCCGGGCCCCGCCAGCAGGTAGTGCTGCCGCCCGGTGCCCGTCGTGCGGTGGCCCGCGTAGAAGAACGTGTTCGAGTAGAAGTCGATCAGCGTCAGCACCGTATAACGCGCCGCCGTATCGGGCGTGTCGATCGTCACCGGGCCGCGCGCGAGATCGATCCACGCGGTCGAATACAACGCGTCGACGATCGGCGAATTGGCCCAGCGGTCCTCGGGCGTCGCGATCGCGCGCGCGTGCGCGAACCGGTTCAGCGTCGTGCTGGTGCGCGCGCCGGTGGTGTCGAGTGCCGTCCAGCGGTACTGCGACAGCTTGAAGAGCGGGAATGCGTAATCGTACGCTTCGCGAATCAGCGCGCCGGTTGCGGGCTCGTCCGCGTGGGCCTGCGCGACAGGCACGGCCAGCGCAACGAGCGCCGCGAAACGGGTGACGCCCTGCACGAGCGCGCGACGGTTGAACGGAACATGGCGGCCAAACCGGGCCAGGCCTGATGGCTTGCGGGCGGACAGTGTCATACGGATCCTCTGTCGGTGGCGGAGAGTGGCGCATCAGGCGCCGTCACCGAGCGTATCGGCACCGCGCCGATCCGGGATCGTCCGATCGTATGACTGCAGCGTTACACGTGGATCGTGCCTGCTGCACCGGCAAGCGACCGACTCCCGCCACCGGTCGCAAGACGCTTGCTTACTTCTTTATCGCATTCACGGCACTCTTGAATGCCGTACCCGGCGTGAACTTGACCGTCTTCACCGCGGCAATCTCGATGGCGTCACCGGTCGACGGATTCCTGCCGATCCGGGCCGCACGCTTTCCTTGCCTGAACGAGCCGAAACCGATCAACTGAACGGTCCCGCCAGCCGCAACCGTATTCGTAATCGTGTTGATTACCACGTCCACTGCCTCGGTAGCGGCGACCCTGCTCAAGCCAGTAGAAAAGACCACGGCTTCGACCAACTCTTGTTTATTCATCTGTGGCTCCTGCATTAATGGAAATGCCGATATTCGATTACCGGACTTGTTGTATCGGCGATGTCTCGTTAAAGCACGCGCCATGAGTGCCTGCGACCACCTCATCGACGATCTGTCGTTCAAGACGCACGGATCGCCGCCGAAAGCGGTCATTGGCAAGCTTGCAAGGCTGGACCGGAACGTCGCACGACGCGTCGTCCAAGCGGACCATATTGCGTCTATGGAAATCGGTACGCGACCAACCGTGCAAACTGGTTTGCGAGGGCGTTATCGCGCCCTTCCCCGTCCGCCAAAGGCATTGCACGAATTTTCCGGATCCGGAAAATACTAGTGCTTTACGCGTCACGCCATCGCGTGAAATCCTCCCCATAAATGGCGTTGCATGAGCGTATACGCGAATATCGACAAGCGTCTTGACGCTCGATTCCGCGTTATACATCGTCTCGTATACGCATGATGCTTCTTGTCCAATGGCTCGCCGGAAGCAACGAATTTACGATTCAACACCATTATCACGAAGCCATTCAGAACGATGAAATCGCGCGAAGGTATTCAATCCCGCTCGCGCCCGGCTTCGCCTTCCAATCGAATCCCGCTTCTCACCCTCGGGTAATGCATCATTCGACGTCAGTCGGCCCGTCATCAATCAATAATGGAGACCCCATGAAGTCATTCGCTCGCCGTGCGTCGCGCACGTCCGTCAAGCTGATCGCCGCAGCCGCCTGCGTGGCGGCTACGGCTCCCGCCCATGCGCAGTCGAGCGTATCGCTCTACGGTCAGGTCGACGAATGGGTCGGCGCGACCAAGTTCCCCGGCAGCGATCGCGCGTGGAACGTGAGCGGCGGCGGGATGTCGACGTCGTACTGGGGCATGCACGGCGCCGAGGATCTCGGCGGCGGCTACAAGGCGATCTTCACGCTGGAAAGCTTCTTCCGCGCGCAGAACGGCCAGTTCGGCCGCTTCCAGGGCGACACGTTCTTCGCGCGCAACGCGTACGTCGGCATCGATTCGCCGTACGGCACGGTGACGGCAGGCCGTCTGACGACGCACCTGTTCCTGTCGACGATCCTGTTCAACCCGTTCTACGACTCGTACACCTTCTCGCCGATGGTGTATCACGTGTTCCTCGGCCTCGGCACGTTCCCGACCTACCCGAGCGATCAGGGCGCCGTGGGTGATTCGGGCTGGAACAACGCGGTGTCGTACGCGTCGCCTTCGTTCGGTGGCCTGAACTTCGGCGCGATGTACGCGTTCGGCAACCAGGCTGGCGACAACCGTTCGAAGAAGTGGAGCGCGCAGTTCAACTACGCGAACGGCCCGTTCGCGGCAACCGCCACGTATCAGTACGTGAACTTCAACAACGGTCCGCAGGATCTGAGCGCGCTCGTCACCGGCATGAAGAGCCAAGGCATCGCGCTGGTCGGTGCGACCTACGACCTGAAGCTCGTGAAGCTGTTCGGCCAGTACATGTACACGAAGAATGACCAGGTCGCGGGCAGCTGGCATGTGAACACCGCGCAAGGCGGCGTGTCGGTGCCGCTCGGCGCGGGTAACGCGATGGCGTCGTATGCGTATTCGCGTGACGCGGGCGGCCTCGACCAGACGCGCCAGACCTGGGCCGTCGGCTACGACTATCCGCTGTCCAAGCGCACGGACGTCTACGCTGCGTACATGAACGACCGCATCAGCGGCCTTTCAAACGGCAACACGTTCGGCGCGGGCATTCGCGCGAAGTTCTGATCGCAGCGATGTTCCGAACGCCCGGAACCGGGGATCGCACGTGTTGCGTCATCCCGGTTCCGGGCATGTCGAATGCAAGCGCGGCAAGCTCGCCGCGCTTCTGTCTCGGGATCGCGGTGCCCGGGGCTGCACACGGCGGTGCGGCAGGCTTGCGCGCGGCGATGTTTGTCAGCGCGGCGATTCAATTGACGAGCGCGGTGGTGTCGGCGATCAGTGTGCGGCGGGCGGCATGACGCATCGCTTTCCTGCTACGCGCGACGGCGCCGCTGCACCGGCTCAGTGATGCTTTCCGCCATGCTTGCGCGCCCGATGCTCGGCGCGCTTCTGCAGCAGCGCCGGCATCAGCTCCTCGATGTACTGCCGCGCCTGCCCGCGCGTCACGATCTCGCTGAAGCGCTGGTGCGCCTTGTCCTGGCCGACCAGCGCCGCATGCGCTTTCTTCAGGATGTGCAGATACGCAATCAGGCTCGTGCCGTCGCGCACGGGCAGCGCATCGCGCGGGTCCAGGGTCGTACTCATGTTCCGATCCTTTGCGGACAATCCGTCCGGCACGTAGTCGTCACGAGCGCCAGCAGGTCGTTGGCGAGGCGGTCGCGATCGGTCAGCGGCGCAACGCCGAACAGCCGCTCGAGCGTCGCGGCGACCGATGCATGGTCGTACGGCGTGTGGTCAACCTGCCCGGCCGCGACCCACGGCGAAATCACGATCGCCGGCACGCGCACGCCGTACACGTCGAAGCCGAAGCCGCTCGCGTTCAGCGTCGCGGCCGCGCCGTCGTTCGGCGGCGGCGCGGCGCCCGGCTTGACCGAATCGTAGAAGCCGCCGTGCTCGTCGTAGACGATCACGAACAGGCTGCTGTTCCACACCGGCGAATTGCGGATCGCGTTGTACACGCGCGCGGCGAGCTGGTCACCGCCGGCCAGCCCGTCCATAGGATGCTGCGAACTGCCGTTCTGATAGGTGCCGTGCACGATGTCGCCGTAGCCAGGCTCGATGAACGTGTAGCGCGCCGTGTAGCCGGCCGCGAGATCGGCTTCGAAATGCGCGAGATCGTCGACGTCGAAGAAGCTGATGCCCTTCAGCGATGCGACCTGCGGCACATGGCCGAGTGGATCACCGGTCTGGTCCTGGTAGATGCGCCAGGTGTCGTCGCCGAGCGCACCGAAGATCGAGCCCTTCGGATAGGGAAAGCCGTCGAATGCGTCCCATCCGCCCATCTCTTCCTTGGTCGGCGAATGGTCGAGCCCGGCCGACGACGCGCCATGCAGGAAGAAGCGGTTCGGCCAGGTCGGCCCCGGCATCGACGCATGCCACGCGTCGCACAGCACGAACGCATTCGCGAGCGCGTACAGCGACGGCGCCTGCGTCGCGACGTCCACACCCTGCATGATCTTGCCGGCGTCTGCCGGCTGCGGCGGCGTGCCTTCCGAATGTGAGGTCGCGTAATTCGACACGAAGCCGGAATTGGCGACGGGCGGATAGGCCTGCCCTTTCACGAACGGCACACCCGCGCCGCAGAGCTGCTCGAGCACGTCGGTGAATTCGTGGCACGGGTCGGTCGGCATCCGGTCGGGCGCGCCGCCGCCGAACGGATAGACCGCGCCGCCATACGCGTTGCTGTTGCCCGGCGACGCGGCGACGATGTCGGGGTAACCCGACAGCGCGAACAGATGATCGAAGGAACGGTTCTCGAGCATCAGCACGAACACGTGCTGGATGCGATCCTGAACGGACGGGGATGCGGGGGCTGCGTCTGCACTCATGGCGCCTCCTGGCGTCGGGCGACGAATGTCCGGCTGGCACGATCGTTAGCGCGCTGAAAGCGACTGAAGGGATTGAAAGCCGCGCGCGGGCCGCGAATTGCCGACGAGTGTACGACCGGCCCGCCCCGCGCGTAAAGCGTCATACGAACCGCGTCGCGGCAGGCCCGTTCAGCCGTCGGCCGCCGCGGTTTGCAGCGTGACGACATCGCGCCGCGGCGGCGCGCCAAACATCCGCGCGTATTCGCGGCTGAATTGCGACGCGCTTTCGTAACCGACGCGATACGCGGCCGTTTCCGCATTCGCCGCGCCCGTCACCATCAGGTGCCGCGCTTCGAGCAGGCGCAACTGCTTCTGGTACTGCAGCGGCGTCATCGACGTCAGCGCCTTGAATTGCCGGTGAAACGCGGACGGACTCATTTGCGCGACGGCGGCGAGTTCCTCGACGCGGACGGCCTCGGCGAACTGGCCGCGCAGCGCATGGATCGCGGCGACGACGCGTTGCGCGTGACCGTTGGCGAACACGACGCGCGAGACTTCGCCGCCGTGCGGGCCCGCGAGCAGCCAGTAGCAGATCTCGCGCATCACGAGCGGCGCGACGACCGGAATCGCGGCCGGCGTATCGAGCAGCCGCATCATCCGCAACACGCAATCGGCGAGCGGCCCGCCGAAATCGGTCACGCAGACGCCATGCCCGATCGGGCCGGCCGCTTGCGGCGGCGGCGCGTCGAGCCGTTCGAGCACGTCGCGCATCATCGCGAGGTCGAATTCGAGCACGATGCCGAGGAACGGTTCGGCCTCGCTGGCCTTCACGATGCGGCTCGTCGCGGGCATCTCGACGCTGACGACGAGCGCGCGGCCGGGCCCGTAGTCGTAGCGCCGGCCGCCGAACGTCGTCCACTTCGCGCCCTGCACGACGACGCACAGCGCCGGCTTCATGATCAGCGGCGCGGGCAGCCGTTCGCGGTTGGAACGCAGCAGGATCAACCCGTCGATCGCTGTCGCGAACCGGCGTTCGTCGCCCTGGTCGCCGGTCAGTCGTGCGACGCGTTCGACCAGTTCGTCCGACATGGTGCAGCCCTCCGTATCCCGATGTGCGGATGGTACACGCGGCGCCGCGCGCTTCGGGGCGGCCGGGCAGGATCAGGCAAGAACGCAGCCGGTTCCGGCATTCAGCGGGCGCGTCGGCCGCCGTACGCTTGCGGCTGTCCGTCACCGACCTCGACCAGGAGCACAGCATGACTGCAGCACATTCCACCGGTTCCGCCCCGAAAATCGCCGTCGTCACCGGCGGCAGCCGCGGGCTCGGCCGCAATACGGTGCTTCACCTCGCGCAGCGCGGCGTGCGCGCGATCTTCACGTACCGCTCGAATCGCGCGGAAGCCGATCGCGTCGTCGCACTGACCGCCGACGCCGGGCAACCGGCGCTCGCACTGCCGCTCGACACCGGGGAACCCGCCACGTTCGGCCGCTTCGCCGAACAGCTCCGCGACGCGCTTTCAGGCTGGGGCGCCGACCGTTTCGACTTCCTCGTCAACAATGCGGGCACCTCGCATCACGCGCCGATCGCCGAGACGACCGAAGCCGATCTCGACGCGCTCTATCACGTGCACTTCAAGGGGGTGTTCTTCCTCACGCAGACGCTGCTGCCGCTGATCCGCGATGGCGGCCGCATCGTGAACGTGTCGTCGGGCCTCACGCGCGTCGCGTTGCCCGGCAGTGCGGCCTACGGATCGATGAAAGGCGCGGTCGAGGTGCTGACGCGCTATCTGGCGAAGGAGCTGGGGCCGCGCCGCATCGCGGTGAACGTCGTCGCGCCGGGCGCGGTGGCGACCGACTTCAGCGGCGGGATGGTGCGCGACAATCCGGAGGTCAACCGGCGCGTCGCGGAATGGACCGCGCTCGGCCGCGTGGGCGAACCCGACGACATCGGGGCGATGATCGCGTCGCTGCTGTCGGACGACAACCGGTGGGTCAATGCGCAACGCATCGAGGTGTCGGGCGGGATGGCGCTCTGAGCGTTGACTTTCGCCGATCGGCCCGATACGATCGATGCACTTTCAAGACGCCCTCCCGGTCCGCCGGGAGGGCGTTTCGTTTTGGTTCCCCAACCAGACGGAAACGACTTGAAATGAACCCGATCGACATCTCTCCCGCCGCCCGACCGGCCGGCAACCACGACGGCCTCGGCTACCTGCGGCACGGCACGGGCCCCGAACGCGTGATGGTCCTGCACGACTGGCTCGGCGACGCGACGAACTACGCGGCGGCGCTGCCATATCTCGACGAAACGGCCTTCACGTACGTGTTCGTCGACCTGCGCGGCTACGGCGCATCCCGGCATCTGAGCGGCGCGTACACGATCGACGAGATCTCGGCCGACTGCCTCGCACTCGCGGATCGTCTTGGCTGGCAGCGCTTTCACGTGATCGGCCATTCGATGACCGGCATGGCGACGCAGCGGATCGCGGCCGATGCGCCGTCACGCATCAAGCGCGCGATCGCCGTATGCCCGGTGTCGGCGGCCGGCAACCGCCTGGGCGACGACGCGCGCGCATTCTTCGCGAGCACGACGGTCGACGACGACGCGTTTCGGCGGCTCGTGCGATTCGTGACGGGGGGATTATCGGCGCGCTGGGCCGATCTGAAGCTGCGGCAGAACCGCGAACGCGTGGCGCCGGGTTGCCGGCTCGCGTATCTCGACATGCTGACGGGCACGGATTTCGTCGACGACATCCGCGGGCTCGACACACGCTTCCTGGTGATCGTCGGCGACAAGGATCCGGGGCTCGACGCGGCGGCGATGCAGGCGACGTTTCTCGCCTGGCATCCGAACGCTCGGCTCATGACGATACCGAATTGCGGGCATTACCCGATGCAGGAATGTCCGCCGTACTTCGCGATGATCGTCGAGGATTTCCTGCGGGACGCGGCCGCCTGAGCGTTGCACACGCGCGGCGGCCGGTAAAGGCGGGGTTGGCCGCCGCGGCACGACAGCGCCGCCGGCGACCGACGAACGGCATGCAACGTGCCGTTCATCCGGTTCGTCCGGCCGCGTGGCCGGACGGGTTTCGACCGGGTGCGCGATGTGCCGCGCACCGATCGTGGCCGCTTAACGGCGCGGCTGCCCGGTTCGCGGCGGACGCGGCGAATTCGCGTCCTTGTGCCGGAAGTTGATACGGCCCTTGGTCAGGTCGTACATCGACAGTTCCAGCGTCACGCGGTCACCCGCGAGAATGCGGATGTGGTTCTTGCGCATGCGGCCCGACGCGTACGCGCCCACCACCACGCCGTTTTCCAGCGTGACGCGATATTTGCTGTCCGGCAGCACTTCGTCGACGATCCCGTCGAGTTCCAGCAGTTCTTCTTTTGCCAAACCAATTCCTCCAGACAAGGTGATTGACCGCGGCCGCGGCGATCTGCCCGGCGCCGTATCCCGCAGCGGGACGGCCGCCGGCAGGCTGCCGGGGATCGGTTCGTTCAGACGGGCCTCGGGCCTGTCTTGCGATCGGAGCCCGGCGCGTTGCGGCGTTCGGGCGGTCGGTGGCGGCGGCGGGATGAGCGCCGCGCAAGTCGGGACCGCGCCGGCTACGACATGGCAGCGGTCTGCTCAGGTTGATGCGGTGATGCGCTCGCGAAGCGGCGAGCGCTTTACGAGGACGTTACGTCGCACGCCGTTCAGGCATGCGGGAGGGAGGCGTCACGACCGATGCATCGTGAATGTCGCGATGCATCGGTCGTGCGCATCGGAACGCGCTGGCGCCGCCAAAGCGGCGCCTTGCGCGAAACTCCATCCGGCAGCGGCCACCGACTGGCGGCCGATGCCGATGCGGCTTACTGCGGCGTGATGTTCGACGCTTGCAGACCCTTCGGGCCGCGCTTCACTTCGAAGCTGACCTTCTGGCCTTCGGCCAGGGTCTTGAAGCCCGTGCCGCGAATTTCCGAGAAATGGGCGAACAGATCGTCGCCGCCGTTGTCCGGGGAGATGAAACCAAAGCCCTTGGTTTCGTTGAACCACTTGACGGTACCGGTATCCACAAAAACTTCCTTAATACAAATAATTGAACATGCGCCCACGACGGGCACAGAAAGAATCAAAGAGGGAGAGACCAACGACTGCCGCACGGAGTGCGGCCAATGATGAGCAATCGAACTTCTTGAACACTTCGACCGTAGACACTACGCCGTCGCAACCGTTTCGTCAAGCCATTTCGATGCAGCGCAACATGCGATCCCCGCGTGCGCCTTACGCGGCGGGCGTGACCGGCCGACGGGACATCTATCGATGCATCCCCGTTTTCGGCCGGCCTGCCCGCTTTTTACTGCGGCTCGAACACGTGATGCAATGCCGGCGGCTCGCCGCCGTCGCGAATCCGCATCTCGAACGCCTTGCGCGCGACGCTCGTCGGCCGCACGTCGGCCACGTCCAGGTAGAACTGCGAATACCAGTCGCGCATCTGGTACAGCGGCCCGTCGCCCTCGCACAGCAGCGGGTTGTCGATTCGCGTCTTGCTGTGCCAGATGTCGACGTCCTCGTAGAACGCGCGCTGCGCTTCCTTCACGTACGCGTTCGCGATTTCCATGTTCTGCTCGTCGGTCAGCCCGGCCACCTTCTTCACGATCACGCCGTAGCGCAGCTCGAAGCTGTTCATGTCGATCGGCACGTGGCAGTTCAGCAGCACCGAATGGATCGGCTGCCCGCCGCTCTGCCCCGTCATCTGCGTGATGTGCACGGCCGGCCCGAAATAGGTCGACAGCGCGGTCAGGGCGTCGCCGCCGAGCTTCTCGCTGCGGCCGACCATCAGCTGCGTCGCCTTGTGGTCCTCGAACAGGTTCGCGAAATAGTCGATCGGCGCGTGGTGCACGGTCGCGAAGTGCGCGACATCCGAGATGTTGTCGACCAGTTCGCGGCAGTTGGCCTGGATCACCATCTTGTCGACGACCCAGTCCGACCATTCGTCCGAGAAGCACACGTCGAGGCGCGGAATCGCGACATCGGCCGGCGGCGCGTTGCCTTCCGGGTCGTTCCACACGAACAGGAGGTTGTTTTCCTCGCAGGTCGGCCACGCGCCGATGCGCGCCTTCGGCGGAATCCGCTTGCAGTACGGGATCGACGCGCACTGCCCTTCGCCGCTCCACGCCCAGCCGTGGAACGGGCATACGAGGTTGTCGCCTTCGACCGTGCCGAGGCTCAGGTCGGCGCCCATGTGCGGACAGTACGCATCGACGATGTTGACCTTGCCGGTCGAATCGGCGAACGCGGCGAGCTTGCGGCCGAAGACATTCAGCGTGTGCGGCTTGCCGTCCTTGTAGTCGCGGGCGAGCCCGAGGCAGTGCCAGCCGCGCGCATAGCGCTGCGCGAGCGGCTGGGCTTCGATCTTGTAAGGGCGTGCGGACATGTGGGTTGACTCCTTCTTTGGGAGAGCGCGCGGCGGCCGGCCGCGCGCGGGGGAAATGGGGCGCGCGGTTCAGCGCATCGGGTTGCCGGGTTCGAGCGCGGGCGACGGCTTCAGCGGCACGGGGGCCGCCGGCGACGGCTGCTGCTGTTGCGACACGCGGCGCTCGGCACGCTCGACGCCGAGCCACGCGGCGAGTGCGGGCAGCAGGAACACCGCGCCGAACAGGTTCACGAGGAACATGAACGCGAGCAGCACGCCCATGTCGACCTGGAACTTCAGCGCGGAGAATGCCCACGTGCCGACGCCGATGAACATCGTGACAGCCGTGAACAGCGCCGCCGTGCCGCGCTGGCGCATCGCGTCGGCGAATGCGTCCGGCAGCGTCGCGCCGTGACGGAGGTCGTGCTGCAGGCGCTCGTAGAGATAGATCCCGTAGTCGACGCCCACGCCCACACCGAGCGTGATCACCGGCAGCGTCGCGACCTTCAGCCCGATGCCGAGGCGCGCCATCACCGCGTTGCACAGGATCGACACGAGCGTGAGCGGCACGATGATGCACAGCACCGCGCGCCACGAGCGGAACGTCACCGCGCAGAGCAGCGCGATCGCGCCGAAGATCGACAGCAGCATCGCGATCTCCGCGTCGCCGACGGCCTCGTTGGTCGCGGCCATCACGCCGACGTTGCCACCTGCAAGCCGGAACGCGACGTTCGGCGTCGGGTTCTCGGCCGCGAAGCGCTTGATCTCGTCGACGATGTGCGCGATGGTCGTGCCCTCGTGGTTCTTCGTGTAGATCAGCACCTGGATCGCCTTGCAGTTCGCGGTGTTCATCCCGTTGTCGGGGTCGAACGCGTTGGAACCCTGCGTGAGCCCGTCGCTGGAGCGCGGCAGCGCGGCCCAGCGCGGGTTGCCTTCGTTGAAGGCGGCGATGAACACCTTGCCCTGCGACGACACGCTCGTCACCGACTGCACGCCGGCCACGCCGCGCATGTTCATCTCGAACTTCTCGATCGCGCTCATCACCGGGTAATGCAGGCACGCGTCGTCGAAGCCGGTCGTCTCGACGATCACCGACAGCACGTCGACGCCGATGTTGTACTGGTGCGTGATCGCCGCGTTGTCGATGTTGTAACGCGAGTTCGCACGCAATTCCGGCGCGCCCGTGCCGATGTCGCCGATCTCCAGCTTGCGCGATTCGAGCGTGCCATACGCGAGCAGCGCGAGCGCCACCGCGAACACGCCGAGCGCCGGCGCCGGCCGCGCGAACACCGCGAAGCGCGACCACATCCGGCTGCCGCCGGCCGCCGCCGTGCGCTGCGCGCGCGCCAGCGTGCCGCGTTCGAGGCGCGTGTACGACAGCAGGATCGGCAGGAACACCTTGTTCGTCACGATCATCAGCAGCACGCCGAGGCACGCGGTGATGCCGAGCTCGCGCACGATGTCGATCTTGATCCGCATGATCACCATGAAGCCGAGTGCGTTGGTCAGCAGCGCGACGGTGCCCGGCACGAACAGCTTGCGGAACGCATCGCGCGCGGCGTCGACCGACGACGCGCCGCGCACCAGCGCCTGCTTCCACGCGTTGGTCATCTGCACCGCGTGCGACACGCCGATCGAGAAAATCAGGAACGGCACGAGGATCGACATCGGGTCGATGCCGAGCCCGAGCAACGGCAGCGAACCGAGCAGCCAGACAACCGGCAGCAGCGCGACGACGAGCGCGAGCACGGTGGTCTTCAGCGAGCGCGTATAGGCGAACAGCAGCGCGGCCGTCACGAGGAACGCGAGCGCGAAGAACGCCATCACGCCCGCGATGCCGTTCTCGACGTCGCCGACCAACTTCGCGAAGCCGATGATGCTCACGTCGATGCCCTGCTTCGCGTACTTCGCGCGGATCTCCTCGAGCTGGCGCGCGACCGCGCTGTAGTCGAGCCGCTTGCCGGTGGTCGGATCGGTCTCGCGCAGCTCCGCACGGATCAGCGCCGACTTCAGGTCGTTGCCGACGAGGCGGCCGATTTGCCCCGAGCGCGCGACGTTGCGGCGCACCTTCGCGAGATCGTCCGGGTTCGCGCTCGAGAACTGGCCGGGCACGACCACGTCGCCGCGGAAGCCGGCCTCGGTCACCTCGGTGTAGTGGACGTTCGGCGTGAACAGCGAGAACACGCGCGAGCGGTTCACGCCGGGGATGAAGAAGACGTCGTCGGTCGCATGGCGCAGCGCGTCCATGAACGTCTGGTTGTAGATGTCGCCGTCGCCCTTCCAGCGCAAGCTCACGAGGATCGTGTTCGCGCCGGGAAACGCACCCGCATAACGCTCGAACACCTGCATGTACGGGTGCTGCATCGGGATCATCTTGTTGAAGCCCGGATCGAGCTTCAGGCGCGTGGCCGACAAGCCGAGCGCCAGCGTCACCGCGACGCACAGCAGCATCAGCAGCTTGCGCTGGCGGATGATCGTATTGGCGCAGCGCTCGACGAACGTCGCGAGGCGCGACGCGGGAACGGCTTCAGGGGGGCGTGACAGGTCGTTCATGGATTTCTCGTGTCGGTACTGGCTGGCGATGCGAAACGAACGGAAGCGTGCGGAACCCGGCGGCCGCGTCTGTCGCGGCCGCCGGAGCCGGGCGTCAGGACGGCGACGCGGCGAGCGGCGCAACACCCGCTTCGCCGCCGAGCAGCAGCGCACCGTGGCCCATGTCGAGCACGGCCGCGAGGCTCTGCACGCCGCCGAGCTTGCGCACGTCGAAGGTCAGCCCGCCGTCGCGCGACGCGACGATCGCACCGCCCTGGCCGACCAGCACGAGTTCGCCGTCGGCAAGCTGGGTCGCGCCGAAATACGAGACCGGCACATGGCTGTCGACATGCGTCCAGGTCGTGCCGCGATCGGTGCTGCGCACCACGTTGCCGCGCATCCCGTATGCGACCCAGTCGCCGTTCGCGAGCATCAGCGCGCCAAACAGCGAACCTGCGTACGGCGACACCAGCTTGTCCCAGGTGACGCCGTTGTCGGTCGAGCGCAGCAGCGTGCCGCTTTCGCCCGCGACCAGCAGGTTGCCGTGGCCGTCGCCGACGATCGCGTTCAGGTGGCGGTCGCCGGCCGGCGTCTTCACCGTCTGCCAGCTGACGCCGGCGTCGTTCGAACGCAACAGCTGGCCGAAGCTGCCGGCCGCGAACAGCGGGCCGTCAGCGGTGCCCCATACCGACAGCAGCGGATCGGAATGTTCGTGGTCCATGTGGACCTCGCGCCAGTGCACGCCGCCATCGTCGCTGCGGACGATCCGGCCGTCGTGGCCCACTGCGATCCCGAGCGTCGGCGTGATGAAGCGCACCTGCGTGAGCGTCGACGCCTGGTCATGCGCGATCGACGCCGGCCGCCAGTGGGCGCCTGCGTCGTCGCTCAGCAGGATTACGCCGCGCTCGCCGACCGCGACGATGCGCGTCGTGCCGGCGCGGGCGAGCCCGTTGATCTGCAGCCGGTCCGCGTGGATCTCGGTGACCGGGAACGCCGGCAGCGGGCGCGGCGAAAACGCGAACAGCGCGGCGCCGAGCACCAGTGCCGACATCGCGAGTCCGGGCAAAGTTCGTTTCATCGCTTGTCTCCTGTGTTTGCGTTCGACGGCGGTGCGCGCCGAAGCGCCCGCCACCGCCGGCTGCAAGTCTCCGGGCCGTCGGTCGTTGCCGCGGCCTCGAATGTTCCTGACTGGATGGCCGCGTGTACGGTGCGGCCTGTCCGCGTACCGCTAGGCGCCGACTTCGAACAGCGCCGCGGCACCCATCCCGCCGCCGATGCACATCGTCACGACCGCGTGCCGCACGCCACGCCGCGCGCCTTCGAGCAACGCGTGCATCGTCATCCGCGTACCCGACATCCCGAACGGATGGCCGAGCGCGATCGCGCCGCCGTCGACGTTCAGCCGGTCGTCGGGGATGCCGAGCGTGTCGCGGCAGTACAGTGCCTGGCACGCGAACGCTTCGTTCAGCTCCCACAGCCCGACGTCGCCCACCGTCATCCCGAAGCGCGCCAGCAGCTTCGGAATCGCGAACACCGGGCCGATGCCCATCTCGTCGGGCTCGCAGCCGGCCACCGCGAGGCCGCGGAACGCGCCGAGCGGCGTCAGCCCGCGGCGCGCGGCCTCGCTGCGCGACATCACGACCACGGCCGCCGCGCCGTCCGACAGTTGCGACGCGTTGCCGGCCGTCACGAACTCCCCTTGCTCGACGACCTTGCCGCCGCTCCACGACGGCTTCAGCCCCGCGAGCCGCTCGGCCGTCGTGTCGGCGCGCACGCCTTCGTCGCGTGCGGCGTTCACGTCCTCGTGACCGGCCGGGTTGCCTTCCTTGTCGAACAGCGCGCGCCGCACGTCGAGCGGCGCGATTTCGGCATCGAAGCGGCCGGCCGCCTGGGCGTCGGCCGTGCGCTGGTGGCTCTGCAGCGCGAATTCATCCTGCGCGGCGCGCGAGATCCCGTAGCGGCGCGACACGATCTCGGCGGTTTCCATCATCGCCATGTACGCAGCCGGCTGGTGGTCCAGCACGGCCTGCGAGCGCGCGCGATACGCGTTCTTGTGCTTGTTCTGCGTGAGCGAGATCGACTCGACGCCGCCCGCGACGACGATCCGCGCGTCGCCCGCGCCGATGCTGCGCGCGGCGCTCGCGATCGACATCAGGCCCGACGAGCACATGCGGTCGATCGCCATGCCGGGCACCGATGCCGGCAGCCCCGCCGCCGCCGCCGACAGGCGGCCGATGTTGTAGCCCTGCGTGCCCTGCTGCGCGGCGCAGCCGATCAGCACGTCGTCGACGTCGGCCGGCGCGACGCCCGCGCGTTCGAGCGCGGTGCGCACAACGTGGCCGCCCAGCGCGGGCGCCTCGGTGTCGTTGAAGATGCCGCGAAACGCCTTGCCGATCGGCGTGCGTGCGACGGAAACGATGACTGCGTCTTCCATGTCTCTGACTCTCTAGAAGTAATAGCGGCTGATCGTGTCGGCGACGCAGCCGGGCTTCGCTTCGCCTTCGATCTCGACGGTCACGCGAATCCACGCCTGCACACCGCCTTCGAGCGGCTCGACACGCAGCAGCTCGCCGACGCCGCGTACGCGCGCGCCGACCTTCACCGGCGCCGGGAAGCGGATCTTGTCGCAGCCGTAGTTGACGCCGAGCCGCGCGCCGTCGATACGCACGATCTGCGGCAGGAAGTAATTGACGAGCGACAACGTCAGGTAGCCGTGCGCGATGCACGCGCCGAACGGGCCGTCCTTCGCGCGCACCGGATCGACGTGCACCCACTGGTGATCGCCCGTCGCATCGGCGAAGCCGTCGATGCGGATCTGGTCGATCGCGAGCCACGCGCTCGCGCCGAGCGTGTCGCCGACGGCCGCGACGAGTTCGCCGGGATGCGCGAACACGCGGGGCGTCTGATGCACGAGGTCGAGGGACGTGTCCATCATGCGTGCTGGCTGCTGACCGACAGCACTTCGCCCGTCATGTACGACGCGTAATCGCTTGCAAGGAACACCATCACGTTCGCGACCTCCCAGACTTCGGCGGCGCGCCCGAAGGCTTCGCGCGACGCCAGTTGATTCAGCAGGTCGGCCGGAGCCGACTTCTTCAAAAAATCGTGCATCGCGATGCTCGGTGCGACCGCGTTGATGCGCACGCCGTATGGCGACGCCTCGAGCGCCGCGCAGCGCGTGAGCGCCATCACGCCCGCTTTCGCGGCCGCGTAGTGCGCCTGTTCCGCCTGCGCGCGCCAGCCGAGCACCGATGCGTTGTTGACGATCGCGCCACGGCCTCGGGCCTGCATGTGCGGCAGCATCGCGCGCGTCATCCGGAACGTCCCGGTAAGGCTAATGTCGATCACGCGCGACCATTCGGCATCGTCCATATCGACGATGCGGGTCGAACCGCCGAGCCCGGCGTTGTTGATCAGCACGTCGACGCCGTCGAGCTTGTCCTGTGCCTCCGCGACCAGCGCCTGCACGTCGGCCTCGACCGCGACGTTGCACAGGCGGCCGTAGATCTGTTGCAGCCCCGTTTCCGCCCGCAGCGTCTCGACGGCCTGTTCGAGACGCTTTTCGTGGATATCGGAGATGAACAGCGCGCGGCAGCCTTCCTCCGCGCAGCGGCGCGCGGCCGCGAAGCCGATGCCGGCGCCGGCGGCGGCCGTGATCAACACCGATTTGCCGGCGAGCAGCTGGTGGCCCGGCACGTACGCCGGTGCTTTCTGGATCTGGGGTTCGGTCATGCTGTGCCTCGTGGTTCTCTGGGCATGCCGAGCCCGCGCTCGGCCATGATGTTGAGCTGGATTTCGTTGGTGCCCGCGTAGATCGTGTCCGCACGGGAGAACAGGAATACGCGCTGCAGATGGGTGAGCTTTTCGTCGGCCGGATCGATCACGTTCGCGCGGGGCCCGAGCGCGTCCATCGCGAGCTGGCCGAGGTCGCGGTGCCAGTTCGACCAGAAGTACTTGTAGATCAACGCCTCGCGGCGCAGCGGCGCGCTCGCATCGGCATCGTCGGCGCCGGACAGCATCCGCAGCGCGTTGTAGCGCATCACGCGCAGCCCGGCCCATGCGCGGCCGATCCGCTGGCGCAGCACGGGATCGCGATCCGCGCCCGATTCGCGCGCGGCGTCGATCACCCATTCGAGTTCGCGAACGAACTGCATCTGCTGGCCGAGCGTCGACATCCCGCGCTCGAAGCCGAGCAGCGTCATCGCGATTCGCCAGCCGTCGCCGGGCGCGCCGACGAGGTCGCGCGCTTCCGCGCGGGCGCCGTCGAAGAACACTTCGTTGAATTCCGCGCCGCCGTTGAGCTGCTTGATCGGACGGATCTCGATGCCCGGCTGGTCGAGCGGCATCAGCAGGAACGACAGCCCCTTGTTGCCCTTCGACTCGGGATCGGTACGCGCAAGCACGAAGATCCAGTCGGAATCGTGCGCGAGCGACGTCCACACCTTCTGGCCGTACACACGCCATGTGCCGTCCGCGTCCTGTTCGGCGCGCGTGCGCACGTTCGCGAGGTCGGAACCCGCGCCCGGCTCCGAATAGCCCTGGCACCAGAACTGCGTACCGGCCAGGATGCCGGGCAGGAAGCGCGCGCGCTGGTCGTCGGTGCCGCACGCGACGAGCGTCGGCCCGAGCAGTCCTTCGCCGATATGGCCCATCCGGCCGGGGCCGCCCGCGCGGGCATATTCCTCGTGGAAGATCACCTGTTCGGCTACCGAGAAGCCGCGCCCGCCTGCGGCGGTCGGCCAGCCGAGCCCGATCCAACCGCCCTGCGCCATTTCCCGTTCCCACGCCTTGCGCAGTTCCGGCCACGCTTCCTCGTCGCCGGGGCCGCCGCGGTATTTCAGGCACGCGAATTCGCCGGTCAGGTGCGATTGCACCCAGTCGGCCACTTCGTGCCGCAATTGCTGTTCGCGCGTTTCGCTGTTCATTGGAGTGCTCCTGCGCGCGCGGCCGACGGGCGTGATGCGGCTGTGGCCGATGGCTCGAACGCTTCGTCACGCTGCAATGCGCCGCCGTCGATCGCATGGCATGCAATCCATTCGAGCAGTTGCGGCGTACTGCCGAACTGCGCGCCCGACGCCTGTGCGCGCTTGAAATAGAGATGCGGGTCGTATTCCCACGTGAAGCCGACGCCGCCGTGCAACTGGATTGCTTCCTGAGCGCAGAACGCATACGCGTCGTTCGCGGCGGCCTTGGCGGCCGCGATGTCGGCGCGCAACGCCGCGCCCGGCGTCGCGCCGGCTTGCGCATCCCACGCATGCGCGGCGCCCAGCACGGCCGAGCGCGCCGATTCGATCAGCACCATCATCTGTGCGCAGCGATGCTTGACGGCCTGGAACGATGCGATCGCGCGACCGAACTGCACGCGCTGGCTCGTATAGTCGAGCGTCAGGTCGAGGCACTGCTGCGCGCCGCCGAGCTGTTCGGCAGCCAGCGCGAGCGCCGCGAACCAGCCGGCGCGTTCGAGCACGTGGGCAACGACGGTGCCGTTGGCGAACAGCGCATCGCGGCTCACGCGCGTGTCGTCCAACACAACACGGGCGATCGGCCGCGTCGCGTCGAGCGTGTCGAGCGCCACGACGGTCAAACCCGACGCCGTTGCGACATCGATCGCAAACAGCCCGATCGACTGCCCTTCGTTCGCGATCCGCGCGGGAATCAGCAGCAGGTCCGCGCGTGCGCCGTCGATAACCTGCCCGATCTCGCCAGACAGCGCATAGCCGCCGGCCGCTTCTTCCGCGACGACCGGCAGTTGCCACCCGCCGGCCGGCAGGTCGAACGGCAGCGCCAACGTCGCGCTGCACGCGCCTCCGGCGATCTTCGCAAGCCAGCCGCTGGCCAGCGGCGCGTCGCAGCCGGCCAGCGCGGTCGCCGCGAGGCAAGCGGTCGGGAAATACGGTACGCAAGCGACGCGCCGGCCAAGCTGTTCCATCAATACCGTTTGCTCGACCGCGCCGAGCCCGAGCCCGCCTGCCGATTCCGGCAGCGCGAGCGCGTTCCAGCCGAGCTCGCCCGCGAGCGTGGCCCACAGCCCGTCGTCGCGGCCGGCCGACTGTTCGAGCGCACGGCGTACGTCGGCCGACGCGCTGCGTTCGGCGAGCACGTCGGCCGCCGCGTCGCGAATCATCGCCTGTTCGTCGGTGAGCGCCAGATCCATCGCTCAGCTCCCGTACACGCGCTGCGCGGGCCGCGCATCGGCGAGCAGCTGCGCGACCGCGGGGCCGACCTCGGCCGCCGCCCAGCGCGCGCCGCGATCGACGCTCGGGCCCGTACGCCAGCCTTCGGCGACCGCGATCATCCCGCCCGCGACCTCGAACACCTGGCCCGTCACGTCGGCCGACAACGTGCTGCCGAGCCACACGACGAGCGGCGCGACGTTGGCCGGGTCGAAATAATCGAAGCCGCCGTCTTCGGGCTTCTTCATCATGTCGGCGAACACGCCTTCGGTCATCGACGTGCGCGCGGCCGGTGCAAGCGCGTTCACGCGCACGCCGTAGCGCTGCAGCTCGACCGCCTGCATCAGCGTGAGCGCGGCGATGCCGGCTTTCGCCGCGCCGTAGTTCGACTGGCCGATCGAGCCTTGCAGGCCGGCGCCGGAGCTCGTGTTGACGATGCGTGCGTCGACCGGGTTGCCGGCCTTCGCCGCGTCGCGCCACACGCGCGCCAGCACGCTCGACAGGCAGAAGTGGCCGCGCAGATGCACGCGCATCACGTCGTCCCAGTCCTGCTCAGTCATGCTCGTGAACATCTTGTCGCGGCAGATGCCCGCGTTGTTGACGAGCACGTGCACGTCGCCGAACGCTTCGCGTGCCGCATCGACGATCCGCTGCGCGGTGTCGGTCTGCGTGATGTCGTCCGCATTCGCGAGCGCGCGGCCGCCGCCGCTTCCACTTCTTTCGGCGATCTCGTCGCACACGGCCTGCGCGGCCTCGTGCCGGATGTCGTTGACAACGACCGACGCGCCTTCGGCCGCGAACGCCAGCGCGTATTCGCGCCCGAGCCCGCCGCCCGCGCCGGTGATGATGACGGTGCGTCCGTTACAGATTCCCATGCTTGTGCCTCGTGGATCGTGAAAGTGACGCGCTCACAGGCGCTCGATGATCGTGACGTTCGCGAGGCCGCCGCCTTCGCACATCGTCTGCAGCCCGTAGCGGCCGCCGGTGCGCTCCAGCTCGTGCAGCAGCGTCGTCATCAGCCGCGCGCCAGTCGCGCCGAGCGGATGGCCGAGCGCGATGCCGCCGCCGTTCGGGTTGGTCTTTTCGTGCGGGAAGCGCGTGTCGGCCAGCCACGCCTGAGCGACCGACGCGAACGCCTCGTTCATCTCGACGACGTCGATCTGCGACCAGTCGAGCCCGCTCTTCGCCAACGCGGCCTTGGTCGCCGGGATCGGCGCGGTCAGCATCCACAGCGGATCGTCGCCGAGCACGCTCAGGTGGTGAATGCGCGCACGCGGCGTGAGGCCGTAGCGCTTCAGCGCGTCTTCCGACACGATCAGCAATGCCGCGGCCGCATCGCAGGTCTGGCTCGCGACGGCGGCCGTCAGCGAGCCGCCCGGCGTCAGCGGCTCGAGCGTTGCCATCTTTTCCAGCGACGTGTCGGGGCGCGGCGTCTCGTCGTGCATCACGCCTTCGAACGGCACGATTTCCCGCTTGAAATGCCCGGCCTCGATCGCTGCGACCGCACGGCGGTGGCTTTCCAGCGCATAACGCTCCATCGCGTCGCGCGACAGGTTCCAGTGATCGGCGATCCGCTGCGCGGCGACGAACTGCGACACCGGCGCATCGCCGAAGCGCGCGCGCCAGCCGGTGCTGCCCGAGAACGGATCGGTGAAGCCGAGCGGCGCCGCGCAGGTCATCGCCGACGAGATCGGGATCTGCGTCATCGTTTGCACGCCACCGGCGACGACGACGTCCTGCACGCCGCTCATCACGGCCTGCGCGGCGAAGTGCACGGCCTGCTGCGACGATCCGCACTGGCGGTCGACCGTCACGCCAGGCACCTGCAACGGCAGGCCGGCTGCGAGCCAGCAGGTGCGCGCGATGTTGCCCGCGAGCGGGCCGATCGTGTCGACGCAGCCGAACACCACGTCGTCGTATTCGTCGGCGGGAATCGCGTTGCGTTCGACGAGCGTCTTCAGCACGAACCCGCCGAGGTCCGCCGCATGCACGTGCGCGAGCCCGCCCTTGCGGCGGCCGGTCGGCGTGCGCAGCGCGTCGACGATATAGGCTTGTTTCATCAGTTGGATTCCTCGAGGTCGAAGGTCTGCGCGGGGCCGATCGGCAACGCGTCGCCGAGGATCGCGTCGGCCACGCGGGCCTTGTGAAACGCGCTGTCGCCCCAGCTTCCGGAGAGCGCCCAGATGCGCTTCATGAAGATCTGCAGGTCGAGTTCCCACGTGTAGCCGATCGCGCCGTGCACCTGCATCGAGTGGCGCGCGGCCAGTTGCGCGGCCGACGTCGCGGCGAGCTTCGCGTGCGACACGAACACCGCGCGCTGCGGGTGATCGTCGGCAATCGCCTGCGCGGCGCGCGCGACCACCGGCCGCGCGAACTCGTAGCGGATCGCGACATCGGCGAGCAGGTGCTTGAGCGCCTGGTACGAACCGATCGCCTTGCCGAACTGCTTGCGCTGCGCGCTGTAGTCGATCGCAACGTCGAGCACGCGCTGCGTGAGGCCGAGCATCTGCGCGGCAACCGCGAACGCGCCGTGGTCGAGCGCGCGGTTCAGCAGCGGCGCGGCTTCGTCGGCGCTCGCGATGCGGGTGGCCGCCGACGGCTCCCAGTCGAGCGTGAACAGGCGCCGCGACGGATCGACGCTGTCGACCGCGCGCCACGCGCACTGCGCGGGATCGACGCGGTGCAGCTCGCCGCGGTGTTCGCACAGCAGCGTGTTCGCAACGTGCACGTCGGCCGCGTACGGGTTCACCGGATGCACGAGCGCGACGCGCGCGCGCCCTTCGGCGATGTCGCGCAGCAGCGCGTCTCGCCAGTCGCTTGCGGGCAGCCGCGCCAGCACGCCGGCCGATACGAGCGCCGTGTCGAGCAGCGGCTCGGGGCTGCCGAAATAGCCGTAGGTCTGCGCGAGCAGCGCCCATTCGGCTTCGGTCAGGCCAAGGCCGCCGTGCGCTTCGGGCACCGACACGGCGGTCAGCCCCTGCGACGCGAAGAGCGCCCACAGGTCATCCGAGCGCCCGGTCGGCGTCGCCCAGAGCTCGCGGATCAGCTCGGGCGTCATCTCGGTCATCAGCAGGCGCTTCACGCTGTCCGCGAGCGCTTCCTGGTCTTCATCGAATACGAAATCCATACGATGTCCGTTCTGTGAGGGTGGCGCCGGCGCCGTTACGCGCGCGGCATGCCGAGCATCCGTTCGGCGACGATGTTGCGCTGGATCTCGTTGGTGCCCGCGTAGATCGTGCCGGCCTGTGCGAACAGGAAGCCGTCGAGCCAGTGGCCGAGCGTCGCCTGTTGCGCGGCCGTCTGCGGGACGACTTCACCATGCGCGCCGAGAATGTCGAGCGCGGTCTGGTGCATGCGCAGGTCGAGCTCCGACCAGAACACCTTGTTGGTGCTCGACTCCGCGCCGATGTGGCCGCCCTTCAGCAGCCGGCTCGCGGTCGCGTAGGTCGACAGCGCATAGGCCTGCGCATCCATCCATGCGGACACCACGCGTTCGCGCAGTGTCGGGTCGCGGTCCGCGCTGTCGCGGTGTGCGAGATACAGGTCGCGCAGCGCCTGCGCGGTGCGCTGGAAGCGCGCGGGCGAACGCAGCATCAGCCCGCGCTCGAACCCGGCCGTCGCCATCGCGACCTGCCAGCCCGCGCCTTCGGCCGCCAGCCGGTTCTCGACCGGCACACGCACGTCGTCGAAGAAAATTTCCGCGAAACCGGTCTGCCCGTTGAGCTGCCGGATCGGCCGCACCGTGATGCCAGGCGCGGACAGCGGCACCATCAGGAACGTCAGCCCGTGGTGGCGCGACGATTCGGGGTCGCTGCGGAACAGCCCGAACAGCCAGTCGGCCCACACCGCGCGCGTCGACCAGATCTTCTGGCCGTTCAGCACGTATTCGTCGCCGATGCGGGCGGCCGTCGTGCGGATCGCGGCCATGTCGGAACCGGCATTCGGCTCCGACCAGCCCTGCGCCCACACGTGCTCGCCGGCCGCCATCGCGGGCAGGAAGCGCGCCTTCTGCGCGTCGGTGCCGAAATCCATCAGCGTCGGGCCGAGCAGGAAGATGCCGTTCTGGTTCACGCGCATCGGCGCGTCGGCACGCCAGTACTCTTCCTCGAAGATCAGCCACTCGATCAGGTCGCAGCCGCGCCCGCCCAGCTCGCGCGGCCATGTGACCATGCTCCAGCGGCCCGAGTGCAGCGTGCGCTCCCATTCGCGGTGCGCGGCGAAGCCTTCCTCGGTGTCGAAGCTCGGCAGCCGCTCGCGCGGCACGTGCTCGGCGAGCCATTCGCGGATTTCCGCGCGGAACGCCTGCTGTTGCGGCGTATAGGTCAGCTTCATGCGCGTGCCTCCTCGGCGGTTGCCTGCGCGTCGAAGCGCGCGTCGCGCTTCTCGACGAACGCGGCGCGCGCTTCCGTCGAGTCGTTCGTCATGTACGCCTGCAGCGTGAAGCCCTGCTCCCAGCGGTACTTGTCCTCGAGATCGCCGTCCTCGACGCCGTTCAGCGCCTCCTTCGCGAGCCGCACCATCGCCGGGCTCTTCTCCGCGATCTTGCGGGCGAGCGCGAGCGCCGCGTCGCGCAGCGTGTCGCGCGTGACGACCTGCTCGACCGCGCCAAGCCGGTACGCTTCGGCCGCGTCGATCATCTCGCCCGTGAAATACATCATGCGGACCTTCTGCACGCCGAACAGCCGCTGCAGGTGCGCGCCGCCGCCCATCGCGCCGCGGTCGATCTCGGGCACGCCGAAGCGCGCGCAATCGGCCGCGACCACGATGTCCGCCGCGCCGCAGATGCCGATCCCGCCGCCGAGCACGAAGCCATGCACGGCCGCGATCACCGGCTTCGGGTTGCGGTGCACTGCGCGGAACGTCTCGTAGTTGCCCGCGTTGACCGCCACGATCCGCTCCGGATGCGCGGCCAGCTCCTTGATGTCGACGCCCGCGCAGAAGCCGCGGCCTTCGCCGCGCACGACGATCACGCGCACGTCGTCGTCCTCGCCGAGTGTGTCGAGCGCGCGCGAGAGCGCGTGCCAGCCCTGCGCGTCGAGCGCGTTCACGGGCGGATGGGCGATCACCAGTTCGGCGATGCCGTCTGCGCGATCGATCCGGAACGGCATCGCGCCGGCCGGTTGATTGGATGCTGTCATCTCCATTGCCTCCCTGTGATGTTGTTCATGCGGCCTGCGCCGCTGCCGCGCCGCGCAACGCGGCCAGTGCGTCGAGCCGCTCGCCGGCTTCCGCGACGATTCGTGCGATCAGCGCGTCGCACGATTCGATCGCGCCGATCATCGCGGCGGCCTGGCCGCTCGGCAGCACGCCTTCGTCGGGACGGCCCTCGACGATCGCGCGCTGGATCAGGAACGGTGCGTTCGCCGCCATCAGCGTCTGGCTCGCGGTGTAGTCGTGCGAGCGCAGTGCCTTGATCGCGAGGCCGAGCATGTCGCCCGTGCTCAGGCCGTTCTGGCGGCGCCACGCTTCGGCCGTCTTCAGTGCGAACCACGTGCGGCGCAGCGGGCCGAAGCGTTCGAGCTTCAGCAGATACGGGTTGTCGATCATCCGTTGCGGCAGCCCGTCGAGTGCGTCGGATACGCGGATGCGCGCCGGATCGCCGACCGCGACGTAGCGCTCGAGCGTCTCGCGCGGCACCGGCGATTCGGCGCTCATCAGGAAGCGGGTGCCCATCGCGATACCGGACGCGCCGTACGCGAGCGCGGCGGCCAGCCCGCGCCCGTCGAAGAACCCGCCGGCCGCGACCACCGGCACGCGCACCGCGTCGAGCACCTTCGGCAACAGCAGCGTGGTCGGCACCGAGCCCGTGTGGCCGCCGCCTTCCGCGCCCTGCACCGTCACGATGTCCGCGCCGAGTTCGACGGCCTTCGCCGCATGCTTCGGCGCGCCAACCGTCGGCATGCAGACGACACCGGCGTCCTTGAAGCGGCGGATCGTCTTCGCATCGGGCCCGCGGCCGTAGCTGACCGCGCGCAACCGGTGCTTGATCGCGAGATCGACCACCTGCGCGGCGTTCTTCTGGAACATGTGGAAATTGATACCGAACGGCTGGTCGGTCAGCGACTTCACCTTCAGGATCTCGGCCTCGACCTGCTCAGGCTCGAGCGTCGCGCCGGCCAGGAATCCGAAGCCGCCGGCGTTCGCGGTCGCCGCGACGAGCCGCGCGTCGGCCACCCAGCCCATCGCGGTCTGCACGATCGGATAGCGGCAACCGAGCAGGTCGCACAGCGGCGTATGCAGCGGGCTTTGCAGCGTCGTGCTCATGCGGCGGCTCCGTTGACGGCGACCGGGGCCGGCGCGTCGCCGCGATCCGCGCCGTTCGGCTGGCGCTGCGAGCTGGCCATGCTGCGCGCGTCATAACCGCCCAGACGATCGCCGCTGACGAGTTCGTTGTGCGCATGCGCGAAGTGATGCCATGCGAACGCCGCATCCATCGCCGCACGCTTGCCCTGCAGTTCCTCGACGTGGTTCAGCGCCTGCTTGGTCAGCGTGAGCCCGAGGCGCGGCATCGTCGCGATCTTCGCGGCGATCGCGTAGGTTGCGTCGTGCAGCCGCTCGCGCGGCACCACGCGGTTGACCATCCCCATCTGGTACGCGCGTTCGGCGGGCATCCGTTCGCCGAGGAACAGGAATTCCTTCGCGATGCGCGGATTCAGCTCGTACGCATGCGCGAAATATTCGACGCCCGGAATCCCCATCCGCACGACCGGATCGGCGAAGAACGCATCCTCCGACGCGACGATCAGGTCGCATACCCATGCGAGCATCAGCCCGCCCGCGATGCATGCGCCCTGCACCATCGCGATCGTCGGCTTCGGCAGGTCACGCCAGCGCCGGCACATCCCGAGGTACACCTCCTGCTCGCGCGCATACAGGAATTCGCCGCCTTCCTTGTCGACGTGGTCGTACCACAGCGATGCGCGATCGAACGACTCGTGGATGTCGCGGCCCGGCGTGCCGATGTCATGGCCGGCCGAGAAATGCTTGCCGGCGCCCGCGAGCACGATCGCCTTCACCGCGTCGTCGTGCGCCGCGCGCCGGAACGCCGCGTCGAGCGCATACGTCATCTTCGAGTTCTGCGCGTTGTGATACTCGGGGCGGTTCATCGTGATCGTCGCGATGCCGCCGTCGACCGAGTAGTCGACGACACCGTCGCCGAACGTCATCTGGGTCGCTTCCATGTCGGACCTCATCCCCGGCGCGGCGCCGGATTGTTGCGCACGATCGTCGCGCGCAGGTTGTGCGGATCGAGCGCACGCACGATGCGCAGGTCTTCCGCGTTCGGCGGGGCCGTCGTGCCGAGGTCGGGTGCCGCGATCAGCGGGAAGCCGGTCGCGTCCTGCACTTCGTCGAAGCTCACGCCCGGGTGCAGCGAACGCACGCGGATCGCGTGGTCGGGGCCGCCGAAATCCATCACGCACAGGTCGGTGACGATGCTGCGCAGGTCGACGAAGGTCTTCATTCCCGGCAGCCGGCGCGCCGGGTTGTAGCCGACCGTGCACACCATGTCGACTTCGCTTTCGACGAACGTGCGCTTGCCGTGGCCGCTGACGAAGAACGAGTTCGCGTGGTTCGTCGAGTTGCCGGGGAAACCGCGGGCACCGAGCAGCTGGGTTTTCGGGCGGGCGTAGTCGTCGCCGAGCCACGAGATGTTGGCCTGGCCGAAACGGTCGATCTGGGTCGGCATCACGAGCGCGTGGCGGCGGCCGTGCCACAGACAGTCGAACACGCGTTCGTAGGTCATCCAGCCGCTCGCCTTCACGCGAAAGCCGTCGGGGCGCGGACCGAGCGGCACCGGCTCCTCGACGAGATACGCTTCGCCGTCGGTCAGCATCAGTCCGTTGTTGTACGCGAGCCGCGCGAGGCCGGCCGCGAGCCGCGGGCCCGTGCCGATGCCGGTCGCCAGCACTTCGCCGTCGTCGCGCCAGAGTCGCGCGGACGCGACGATCATCAGTTCCGCGAGGGAATGGTCGAGAGATTCGCTCACAGGCGCTCCTTTACAGAATCGGCAACGGCAGCGTCGTCACATGCGACAGGCCGCCGACGCCTTCGAGGTACTGGCGTTCGTCCTGGCCGACCACGTCGCGCAGGTACGCCGCCGTTTTCGCGTCGTCTTCCGCGCTGGCGCAGTACGCGCGCAGGTGCGGCAGGTCCCAGCCGTAGGCGGGCCCGCACGACGTCGGGTGCGCGCCGCCCGGCGCGTGCACGACGCCCGTGACGAGCGAGCGCTCGAACGGATTGCGTTTCGCGGCGTCGAGGTCTTCCGTCGCAATCGACGCGTCGACCGTTTCCGCCGACACGAAGCAGCGCTGCGCGGCACGCGCCATCCACGCATCGAAGAACGGATCGGGGCCATCGATGCGCGTGTTGCCCATCCGGTCGGCCGCGTTCACGTGCAACAGCGCGACGTCGAGTTCGATCGCGGGCATCGCGAGCAGCGTTTCGCCATCGTCGTACGGCGATTGCACCGTGCGCAGCGCCGGCGCGTGATCGAGCAGCGCGGTGCCGAGCCCGGCGCGCGTCGGCAGGAACGGCAGGCGCGCGGCGGCCGCGCGCAGGCCGAGCTGCAGCATCCCTTCGTCGAGTTCGAGCACGTCGATGCGGCCCTGTTCACGCGCCCGGCGGAATTGCGGCTCGAGCGGGATTACGTCGAGCGACACGAAGCCGAACACCACCTTGCGTACCTTGGCCGCAGCGCAAAGCAGGCCGACATCGGCGCCGCCGTAGGCGACGATCGTCAGGTCCTTCAGGTTCGAGCGCGCGATCTCGCGCACCAGTGCCATCGGCTTGCGCCGCGGCCCCCATCCGCCAATGCCGATCGTCATGCCGTCGGCGAGTTGCGCGACCACGTCGCGCGCGGACATCGTTTTGTCGAGAGGTTTCATCGTCATCGTGCTGGCTTACCGGTATCCGATGCTGAAATCGTGGCCCCACTGGCTCACCTTGGTGGCCTCGAACACCGCGTGCTTCGACCAGTCGACCGTGAGGCCGCCGAAGCCGTATTCGAGATCGAAGCCGCCGGGGGTCTTCATGTAGAAAGAGATCATCTGGTCGTTGCAGTGACGGCCGAGCGTCGCGGACATCTTCACGTCGTGCGCGGCAACGCGATCCAGCGCGCGGCCCACTTCGTCCATCGAATCGACTTCGGCCATCACGTGCACGCAGCCCGACGGCACGGCCATCTCGAACAGCGCGAGGCTGTGATGGCGCGCGTTGCGGCAGTGCATGAAATGGATGCGTTTCTCGGGTTCGGCCGGATCGGGCGTGAATTTCACGCGGTAGATGTCGGACAGCTCGAAACCGAGCACGCCGCGCACGAATGCATCGGTCGCGTCGAACTGCGGCGCGGGCAGCACCGCGTGGCCGAGCCCCATGTCGCCGGTGACGAAATGCGCGACGCCCAGCGGCGACACGAAGCGGCGGAAGTCGCAGCGCGCGCCCCAGTACAGCTCGTGGCGGTTACCGGACGGGTCGGTGCACCACGCCATCGCCTGCACGCGGCGCAGCGCGGCTTCGTCGCGGGTCGCGCGCACGGGCTCGACGCCCGCCCGCTGCAGTGCCGCCAGCGCGGCGTCGAACGCGGCGCCGTCGGGCAGTTCCCAGCCCGACGCGAAATAGCGGTCGGTCGAGCCGGGGACGATCACGTAGCGGAAATCGCGCTCGTCCATCTTCAGGTACAACGCGCCGTCGGGCGCGTCGAGCGCCTGCATGCCCAGCACGTCTTCCGCGTAGCGGCGCCACGCATCGACGCGCGTCGCCTCGACGACGACATAGCCAAGCGCACGGACATCGATCATGTCGGCCTCCTCCTGGTTCAGAATCCGTTGTTCGTGTAAGGATTCTGGCCGGTCGGGGGTGGCGTTACATCGTCTGTTGGGACGAGAGGCGGCGGGGAATTGGAGCGGCGCGGACGCGCGCGGAAGCCCGGCGCAACGGGCCATGCATGCGGGAGGAAACGGGAAGCAGGTGCGGGTTGCCGCGGCGCGGCAATCCGGATCAGTCGAACGGGTTCAGCAACCTGACGCCCGTGCGGGCAAAATCCGCGACGTTGCGCGTGACCACGGTGAGATCGTTGATCAGCGCGGTGGCCGCGATCAGCTTGTCGAGTTCGTGCGTCGGATCGGGCACGCGCAAATGCCCCCACATCTGGCTGACCTCGATGTCGACCGGCAGGATGTTCGGTGCATAGCCGGCCAGGATCGTCGCCATCCATGCCTCGAGCGCCGACGCCTGGGGGTGATCGCCGCGATGACGGATCAGATCGACGCCGCGGCGAAGTTCAGCAACTGTCACGACGGACAGGTAAAGCGGGCTGGCGTCGGCCGCGGCCTGCCTGAAGAACGCCCGCACGCCACGGTTGGTTCGCTTGCCCTTCCTGATTTCGCTGATGACGTTCGTATCAATCAAATACACGCCTGGCCTCGCCGGAATCCTGAACACGTTGGAAATCCGCGTCTTCGCCAACCTCGGGCATGCTCATCAGCACTTGCGCAAATGTCTTTCGCTTCGGCCGGCCAAGCGCATCGGCCAGAATGGCCCGATGTTCGGCCTCGGCACTCCTGCCATTTGCCGCAGCCTGCTCGCGCAGGCTCTGAACGATACTGTCATCCACGTTACGCACCAGTAGATTTGCCATGGTTCCCTCCTTCCAGATTGATATCAATGATAGCGCCATGAGCGCAAATTGCAATCATTGCTATCATCGCCAATGACGGAAAGAGGACAGTGGTTGGCGTCAGCGAACGGCAACGGGCCGCATGAATCCTTTCGGCATGCGCCGCTCGCCCGACACGTCGAATTGCTGCTTGAAAGGTAAGCCGGATCGGAACGGCGGCAAAGTCGGCCGATCGGCTATTTGCGGCTGAACGGCCTGCGCGGGCGCGTGCCGCTCGACGCGGGAAGGCTGCATTCACCGATTCCGCGCCGCGCTCGCGACGGTCGTCAGCCCCTCCCGTGCCAACACCCGTTGGCCCGCCCGTATCGGCGATACCGGCAATTCCCCGCCCGGCACACGCAACGACCACCCGCCGCTCAGAACCGGTACGAAATCCCGATCTGCAACACCGGGTACCACCGGTATCGCGACATCACCTGCCGCAGCGAATCCAGCCCGCTCGCAGCCAGGATCTGGCTCTTCGCCGGCCCGGCCGCGGCCGCCAGTTCCGGCGACAGCGTGTACGAGCATTTCGGGATCCCGTACGCGACGCCGAGATCGGCGACGAATCCCAGCCCTTTCGACGCCGGCCGGTGCCCGTAGCCGATCCCGAAGTACGGCATCACGGTCGGATAACGCGCTTCGGCCACCGCGTACATCCCCGGCAGCGCCGGGTAACGCTTGCCGCCGAACACGTAGGTGCCATTGGTCGGCTGCGACACACCGCGAAGCTCGTCGTCGTTGAAGCGTAGCCCCAGCGTCGCGCGGAAGCCGCTGCCACGCCACGGAAAGACGTCCGCGTACAAGCCGCCCTGGCGCAGCTTCAGGTCGTCCTGATAGCGGTTGCCGGCCACCGTGAAGTCGTGCGAAAGATCGATCGCATTGAAATCCGCATGCGCACCGAGCATCGAATTGAAGCTCACGGCCGCACCGATGCCGACGCCCTGCGTGCCACCCTGCAGGTAGATCTCCTGCGCGTGCGCACACGCGGCAAGCACCACCGCGACAAATGCCCATTGGTTCACTATCGTTTTCACGGGCGCCTCCCCCCACACGTGCCGGGCGCGCCTCGCCAACGCATGCGACCTGCGTCGCCATGCGTGATGCGAACCCCGGCACGACACCTTGCAAGCACGCTTGCTGTTCGACGGATCGGGAACGCGTTGCGCCGTGCGCATGACCGATACGACATGCGCGACGCATGCGCCGCAACACGCGGCGCCCGCGACCCGATCCGATCCCCGGTTTGTTTCGATGTCGTTACACGCCGCCGATGTGCTGATCGTTCTGGCGAATCCGTCCGCACCGGCGGCACCGGGTCAACCGCAAGGCACGTGCCATGCGGCGCAAACCGAAGCGGGAAAAGCGTGTCCGACTCGCAAGGGCGGCAACGCGAGTCGCAATGGTGGGAAATGTTTCAGGAACGCATCCGTATTCGGCACGCCGAGCGCAAACAAGCGATGGCCGGAATCGCGCGTCGATCGCGCAACGCCTGCGGAACGCGGCCGGACGGCCGTCAGCGCACGCGCGTCGCCATGACGATCAATCGTGTGCGGAGGAATACGTGGGGAAAGCGTTGCAAAAGTGTGACCTCTTGGCAGCCGCACGCGATGCCGATGCGCTGTCGTGCGTGCCGAGGCAGGGTGAATACCGATGCGTGCGCATGCATCTTGTCCGTGTCCGGCTCAGATGCGATACGCGAGCCGATCGGTGTTTCGGCCCGCGTCGTCGACGATTTTCAGAAGGAATGACGCGCACGATATCCGCGCGCAAAGCTACCAACCGCTCAGATACGGTTGTCCGAATGGTTTGGCCACTTCGGCATGCCGTTACAACCCGTACCCACCCGAAACATTCAACTGCTGCCCGGTGACGTAGTCAGCCCGATCCGACGCCAGAAACACCGCCGCCCGTCCGACGTCGTGCGCCTTCCCCCAGCGCTTGAGCGCGAGCATCTTCTGCGTCTCGTCGATCCACGCCTGGTCGAACTGCCCCTGTTCGAGCAGCACCGGAAACATCCCGGCCTCGATCACGCCGACCAGGATCGAATTCGCGCGAATGTTGTAGCGCCCTTCCTCGCGCGCCAGCCCTTTCACCAGTGCCTCGTTCGCCGCCTTCGGTGCGACCGACAGCCCGTCGCGATCGGGCCAGCGCAAATGCCCGGCCGACCCGAGCGTCACGAACGACCCGCCGCCCGATGCACGGAAATGCGGCAGCGCGGCCTTCGCGGCCACGAAGAAGCCGATCGTCTCGACGTCGATCGCGCGGCGCCAGTCGTCGTGCGTCATGTCGCCGATATGACGCTGGTTCACGAACGGCCCGGCCGCCCAGACGACCGTGTGCACGCGTCCATGCGCGTCGATCGCGGCCGCGAGCGCGGCGTCGACCTGCGCGGGATCGGTCACGTCCACGCAGTGCGTGGTGGCCGCGACGCCTTCGCCGCGAATGTCGCGCGCGACACGCTCGGCCACGTCGGCCTTGCTGCGGTAGCCCACCGCGACCGGCACGCCGGCACGCGCGAACTCGAGCGCGACGCCCTGCCCGATCCCGCCGCTGCCGCCGAACACGAGCACCGCGCCCTGCGGAAATCCGTTGTCGTTCATGCGTTCATCCCGTTCGTCAGTCGTGTCGTCGATCAGGCCGTCGCCTCGGCGGCCGCACGCAACCGGTACTTCAGCACCTTCCCTGCCGCGCTCGTCGGCAGTTGCTCGACGAACGTGAAAAATCTCGGCACCTTGTAGTTCGCCATGTTGTTGCGCGCCCAGTCGTTCAGTTCGCCGGCATCGGCATGCGCGCCCGGACGCAGCACGACATACGCGTGACCGACCTCGCCGAGCCGCGTATCGGGCACGCCGACCAGCGCGACCTGCGCGATCGCCGGGTGCGCGGCGAGCAGCCGCTCGATCTCCGCCGGATAGCAGTTGAAGCCGCCGACGATGAACATGTCCTTGATGCGGTCCGTGATCTTCAGGTTTCCGTCCGGATCGACGCAGCCGAGGTCGCCCGTATGCAGCCAGCCGTCCGCATCGACGGTCTCGCGTGTCGCGTCCGGCTGGTTGAAGTAGCCGCGCATCACGTTGTAGCCGCGCACCCAGATCTCGCCGGTCTCGTCCGGCCCGAGCGCTTCGCCGCCCGGCCCCGCGATGCGCAGCTCGACGTCCGGCATCGGCCGGCCCGACGTATAGGCAACTGTCTCCGCAGCGTCGCCTTGACGGCACAGCGTCGCGAAGCCGCACGATTCGGTCAGCCCGTAGCCGGTCAACACCGTCTCGAAGCCAAGCTCCGCGCGCATCCGCTCGATCAGGCTCGGGGCGATCGCCGCCGCTCCCGTCACCGCGATCCGCAGCGACGACAGGTTTCGCGTCGCGCGATCGGGCGCGTCGAGCAACGCGTAGTACAGCGTCGGCGGGCCGGGCAGCACCGACACGCGATCGTCGGCGACGCGCCGCAGCACGTCGGCCGGCTGGAACACGAGATGCGGCAGCACGGTCGCGCCGCTCGACAGCGCGGCGAGCCAGCCGGCCTTGTAGCCGAACGTATGGAAGAACGGATTGACGATCAGGTAGCGGTCGTCCTGGCGTACGCCCGCGATCGCCGCCCACGCCTGCGCGGCGCGCAGGTTCTGGCCATGCGCGGTCATCACGCCCTTCGGGCGGCCCGTCGTGCCGGAAGTGAACATCAGGTCCATCACGGTGTCGGGCGTCACCTGTGCCTCACGCTCGCGCACGGCGGCAAGCGGCACCGCCGCGCCGCGCGCGAGGAACGCGTTCCAGGTCTCGTCGCGGCCGCCGGACGGCGGTTCGCCGTCGAACACGACGACACGCTCGAGCGTCGCGGGCCGATGCGACGCGAGCATCGCCGGATACGATTCGCCGAGGAAGGTGCCGCAGCAGAACAGCAGCCGCGCGCCGCCGTCGTGCAGGATCCCGCCCACCTCCATCCCCTTCATCCGCGTATTGACCGGCACCAGGATCGCGCCGACGGTGTGAATCGCCAGCGCCGCGACGATCCATTGCGGCAGGTTCGGCGCCCAGACCGCGATGCGGTCGCCGGCCTCGATGCCGCTCGCGAGCAGCGCACGGGCCGCGTCGAGACGCGCGGCGTCGAGTTCCGCGTAGGTCAGCCGGCCGTGCTCCGACTCGATCGCCGGATGCGCGCCGTGGCGCGCGGCTGCCCGCGCGATCAGCGCGGGCGTCGTCAGGATTTCATTGTCCATCGTCATAGATCAGGATGGCCGTGCGCGCCGCCGGCGCGGCACGGCTCAGTCGGGGAACACCACGCGCAGCGCGTCGCTCGCGGGCCGGGCGCAGCAGGCGAGCGTCCAGCCGGCCGCGATCTCGTCTTCATCCAGCACATGGTTGCTGTCGAGCGCTACCTCGCCGCGCTCGATCCGGCACATGCATGCGCCGCACTGCCCCATCCGGCAGGAATTCGGCGCCGGCACGCCCGCGCGCAGCATTGCGTCGAGCAGCGTTTCGCCGGGCGCGCTGTCGAATGCGAACGCGTCGCCGTCGAGCACCGTCTCGATCGCCGCGCCGTCGCCGGACGCAGCCGTCGCCACGGCCTGCGCAGCGGTGTCGGCCTGCGCCGGTGCATCGGGTAGTGATGCGAATCGCTCGACATGCACACGCGCACGCGGCAGCCCGAGGCCGAGCATCGCGGCCAGCGCGTTCTCCATGAACAGCGCGGGCCCGCAGATGAACGTCTCCTGCTGGCTGAACGGTCGCGCGAGTTCCTCGAGATGACGCTGCTGCGGGATGCCCTGCACGCTGTCGAGCCAGTGGATCACGCGCACGCGGCCCGGATGGCGCTGTGCGAGCTGTTGCAACTCGTCGCGGAAAATCACCGAGCGTTCGTCACGGTTCGCATAGATCAGCGTCAACATCCCGCGCCCGTGCACGAGCGCCGATTTCAGGATCGACAGCACGGGCGTGATGCCGCTGCCGCCCGCGAACAGCAGCAGGTCGCCGTCAAGCGCGCGCGGCGTGAATACGCCAGCCGGCGGCAGCACGTCGAGCGCGTCGCCGGCCTTCACGCGGTCGCACAGCCAGTTCGACGCACGGCCGTCGCGCACGCGCTTGACGGTGATCTTCGGCGCGGCGTCGATGCCGGGCGCGCTCGACAGCGAATAGCAGCGCGCGAGCGTCGCGTCCGCGCACGGCACGTTCAGCGTCAGGAACTGCCCGGGCCGGTACGCGAACGCGTCGCGCAGCGCGGCCGGTACGTCGAATACGAACGAGCACGCGTCGTCGCTTTCGGCTATCACTTCGGCCACGGTCAGCCGGTGGAAGCGTGGATCGCTCATCGCCGGTTCCTTGCGTCACGCGGCCGCACGGGCCGCCGGCGCGCCGGGCGTCGTGTACGCGCCGTCGAGATAGACGAGCGGATCGACATCGCCGCTCATCAGCACCTCGCGGATGCGCCCGATGAACACCGTATGCGTACCGTATTCGAAGCGGCCGTCCTGCTCGCACACGAGGCTCGCCTGCGAGTCGCGCAGATACGGCACGCCGTGCGGCGACGTGTGCCAGTCGCCAGTCGTGAAGCGTGCCTCGCCCTTCAGGCGGCCGCTGCAATCGATCGCGACGCCTTCGTGTCGCGCGGACAGCACGTTCACGCAGAACGGCGCGCCCGCATCGAGCGGCGGATACAGCGACGCGGTGCGGTTGATGCAGATCAGCAGCGAAGGCGGATCGGTCGACAGCGAGTCGACCGCCGTCGCGGACATCGAGTAGCGCCGGCCGTCGTGCGCGCTGCTGATGACCGTGACGGAGCGCGCGAGGCGGCGCATCGCGAGCAGCATGTCGGTGCGCAGCGGATGGTTGGTGAGATCGCTCATGTTCGTACTCCGTCAAGTTCAGTCGTGGATGGCCGGGCTGGCCGGCCTCCGGCGTCGGCTGCGCGAGCAGCCAGGTGGTCGGCGGCGAGATACCCGAAGGTCATCGCCGGACCGAGCGTCGAGCCCGCGCCGGGGTAGCTCGCGCCCATCATCGATGCGCTGGTGTTGCCGATTGCGTAGAGGCCGTCGATCGGTTCGCCGTCGGCGCGCAGCACGCGGGCGTGCACGTCGGTGACAAGCCCGCCTTTCGTGCCGATTTCGCCCGCATCGATTCGCACTGCGTAGAACGGCGCCTGGTCGACCGGCCCGAGGCACGGGTTCGGCGTGTTCCGCGGATCGCCGTAGTACGTGTCGAACGCGTTGTCGCCCTTGCCGAACGCTTCGTCGATGCCGGTGACCGCATAGCGCGCCATGTCGCGCAGCGTGTCGCGCAACCCGGCCGCATCGACGCCGATCCGCGCGGCCAGCGCGTCGACCGTGTCGGCCTTCACGAGCACGTCGCGGAACGCTTCCGGAATCCGCGCATCGGGCATCATCGATGCCGGCATGATCGGCCCGCACGGATACTTGCGGCGAAAGCGCGCGTCGAACACCATCCACGCCGGTACGCACGCACCGGTGCGTGCATGGTCGCGATACATCGCGGGCACGAACTCGGAATACGGCGCGGCCTCGTTGACGAAGCGCTTGCCGAGGCTGTTCACGATCACGCAGCCCGGCAGGTTGCGTTCGACGAACAGCGCGCGCTGCTTCTCCTCGCCCGCGACGCCGACCGTCGGCGCGCCCCACACGTGGTCCATCAGTGCCAGCGCGCCGCCGAGCCGGTGGCCTTCGGCGATCGCGTCGCCGGTGTTCGACGGCGGCGTCGCGCTCCATTGCGCCTGCGTCGGCTGCGGCAGGTAGCGCTCGCGCATCGGCTGGTTGCGCTCGAAGCCACCCGCGCCGAGGATCACGCCGCGCCGCGCGGCGATCGTCACCGGCTGCCCGTAGCGCTGCGCGCGCACGCCCGTCACGCGGCCGTCCACCTCGAGCAGGTCGCGCATCGGCGTATCGAGCCACACGGGCACGTTGCGGTCGAGCAACGCACGGCGCAGCCCGCCGATCAGCGCATTGCCGAGTGTCAGGCGGCGGTCGCGCCGCGTACGGCGGCGCATGCCGAGATCGAGCCAGTAACGGCCGAACTGCGCGATCGCGAGCTTCATGAAACCGGGCCCGCGCGAGAACAGCGTGTGCGCCTCCTTCGACGTCACCGCGACGCGCCCGCCGATCAGCGTACCGGGCGACGGCGGCCGCAACCGGTCGAATTCGTCGCCGAGCAACCCGCCGTCGAACGGCAGCGGATCGAGCGCGCGGTAGCCCGGCATCGCACCCGGCAGCTTCTGGAAATAGTCCGCGTACTTCGGCAGCGCCTGATAGCGCACCGGCGTCTTCGATTCCAGGTAGCGCAGCATCTCCGGCGCGCGGTCGAGATACGTGTCGAGCTTGTCGGGCGTCGATGCGCCAGCCACGCACGCGTCGAGGTAGCGGTGCGCGGCTTCGCGCGTGTCGGTCGCACCGAGATCGGCGATGTGGTGGTTGCACGGGATCCAGATGCCGCCGCCGGATACAGCCGACGTGCCGCCATACAGCGCCGTCTTCTCGATCACGACGACGGACAGCCCGCGATCGGCCGCACGGCACGCGGCGAGCAGCGCGCCCGCGCCCGAGCCGACGACGACCACGTCGAACGTGTATTGCTGTGCTTGCGTGTCGCTCATCACGGCCTCGTCAGATGAAGAAGTCCGTGTTTTCGCGGCCGAGCATCACGGCGCCGAGGTTCTGGCCGAAGCGGTCCACGTTGTTCGCGTAGTGCGCGCGGGCCGCATGCAGGTCGAGGAAACGCCGCACCAGCGGATTGCGGTGATAGATGCCGTTGCCGCCCGCGTAGCGCAACAGCGTATTCGCAGCCTGCGCGCAGCGCTCGGCGACTTGCGCGGACTGGTAGCGGAAATGCACGCGACGCTCGATCGACACGGCCGGGCCGCCGGTGACCGACGCCATCAGCTCAGCGAAATTGCGCTTGAGCAGCACCTTCATCTCGTCGATCGCGACGGCCGCGTTCGCGCACGCGTTCTGCGCACCCGGATCGTCGGTCGTCTTCGCGCCGCTGTTGGCGGACACGCGCGTCGCCGCATAGCCGGTGAAATCGTCGAGCGCACCCTGCAGCGCGCCGATGCACGACGTGCACACCGCGCGCACGAAGATCTGCGCGAACGGCAGCTTGAACAGCGGCGCATCGTTGATTGCGAGGCCGGGGCTGGTGCCCATCATCCCGTCGATCGCCTTGTGCGTGCGGTACGCGGGCACGAACACGTCGTCGACGACGATGTCGTGGCTGCCCGTCGCGCGCAGGCCGAGCACGTCCCAGTCCTGCTGGATCCGGTAGTCGGATTTCGGCAGCAGGAAGGTCCGGTATTCAGGCGGCTGGCCGGCAACGGCCGGCGGCACCAGCGCGCCGAGGAACACCCATTCGCACAGTTCGCTGCCGCTCGAGAATTTCCAGTGGCCCGACAGGCGGAAGCCGCCATCGACCGGCGTCACGCGGCCGACCGGCATGTAGGTCGACGCGATCAGCGTGGCCGGGTCGTTGCCCCACACGTCCTGCTGCGCGCGTTCGTCGAACAGCGCGAGTTGCCAGTTGTGCACGCCGACGACGCCGTACACCCACGCGGTCGACATGCAGCCGCGCGCGAGCGCCATCTGGATGTCGAAGAAGGCCTGCGGATCGAGCTCGTAGCCGCCGTAGCGCTTCGGCTGCAGCACCTTGAAGAAGCCGGCGGCCTGCATGTCGGCGATCGTCTCCGCCGGGATGCGGCCCTGCTCTTCCGCCTGCGCGGCGCGGCCGGCCAGCGTCGGCGCCAGTGCCTCGGCCCGGGCGATCAGCGTGGCGGCCAATGCGTTCGAATCGTTGTCGCGATGCACGAATGTCTCCTGTGGAACGGGGGCGGCGCCGCGGCGCCCGCCCCGCTCTCGTTCAAAGTTGTTCGGCGCGGCCCTGGCCGCGGGCGAAGCTCGCCACCACCGATGGTCGGCTTCGCACGACCGCGCCGCATCGTCCGATCGGACGTGACGATGGGCGCGGCCCCGTTCACGCGCAGGCGCGTTCCTTCTCCTTGTTGAAGAACGGGATCACGTGCTCGCCGATGTTGCGGATCGTCTCCATCTGCGCTTCGTGCGGCACCGTGCCCATCTGGCACAGGAACAGCACTTCGTCGACGCCGGCTTCCTGCAGTCGGCCGACATAGCCGATGCAGTCGTCCACCGTGCCGTACGCATGGTTCGGGTTCATCATCGCGAGCGCCGGGTCGGCGAAGTTCACGACGACCTCCTCCGACGCGAAGCGCGAGCGGATCACCATCTCGCCGGTGTCGGCCTGCACGAGGTCGTCGCCCCACTTCGCCGGGTCCGGACGCTCGCCGCCCGTGTACCAGTACGCAAGCGACTCCATGAAGTAGCGCTGGCCGCGGATGCCGATCTTGCGGGCAGCCTGGCCGTCGGCCATCACGACCGTCGGGCACAGCGCCGCGAGGTGCTGGGTCGGGCGGAAGCCGACCTGGTCTTCCGGCTTGCGGTTCGCCCACGCTTCGCGGTACACGGCGTTCTTCTTCGCGACTTCGTCCGGGCCGCCGAAGCCGAGCACCAGCGCGCCCATCCCGCGCTGGCCGGCGCGCAGCAGCGCGTCGGTGTTCGTACAGGCGAGGTACATCGGCGGGTGCGGATCCTGGAACGGCTTCGGGTGGATCGGGCGCTTCGGGATCTTGATGTACTTGCCGTCGTGCTCGATCTCGTCCTGCACGAACATCTTCGGCACGAGATACATCGATTCGTCGATCATCGGCTGCAGTTCGTTGAGGTCGTAGCCGAACGCGCCCGCTTCCTGCTGGCTGCCGCCCTTGCCGACGCCGAAATGCACGCGGCCGCCCGACAGGATGTCGAGCAGCGCGACGCGCTCGGCGACCTTGATCGGGTGGTTCATCGCGGGCGGCAGGCACACGACGCCGTGGCCGAGGCCGATGCGCGTCGTGCGGCCGGCCAGGTAGGCAAGGAAGGTTTCCGGCGCGCTCATGTGCGCATAGTTGGTCAGCGACGTGTGCTCCACGCACCAGATCGTGTCGAAACCGACCTGCTCGGCGAGCAGCGCCTGCTCGACCGTCTCCTTGAACACCCGGTGGTCGCCCTCGCGCGATGCGTCGGTGGTCTGGGCTTCGTAGATGAGGGAAAACTTCATTGCGTACGTCTCCATGTATGTTGGACGAGTCGGGGTCGCGCAGGCCGCCCGCACGATACGGACGAATAGCGACGGTCCACGAATGGGAGTGTCGGCGCGCCGGCTGGCGCGGACATCATCTGTTCGGAGTAGCTGCACGCCTGCGGGGACAGAGGGGTTTCACCGTCATCCGATCGGACTGCGTGGCGGCGCGAGCGACGCGCTAGCATCGACCGGCGGCGCATTGCACGCCGCCCACATCAAGACAAGGGAGAACCGGAATGAAGGTATCGATGCTGCTGTATCCGGTCGACGACATCGACACGGCGCTGCCGCTGTTCGTCGACGGGCTGGGCCTGAACGTGAAGTTCCGCGACGGCGACCGCTATTGCGCGCTCGACGGCGGGCCGCTGACGATCGCGCTGGTCGCGGGCGACGAGCAGATCGTCGAGCGCGCGGCGCTCACGCTGCGCGTCGACGAGGACGACGACCTGTATGCGGCGATGGCGCGGGTCGTGAAGGCCGGCGCATCGGTGCGCGTGCCCGTGCAGGTCGGGCCGCACGAATACCGGGCGGTGCTGGAAGACAAGAACGGCGCGCTGCTCGTGATTTCGCAGAAGCGGTCCGCCTGACGATTCGCGGCGCAGGCGCAGGCGCGTGCGCCGGCGCGGGATGGTGGCGCATTGCGCGCATCTGCCGGCATGAGCGGCATTAGGCGTCCGCGCCCGACGCTCGCAGGTCGCTGGTTTCCAGCAGCTCGAGCAGCGTGCCGGCCGGCTCGCTGAGCCGCTTCGCGGCGAGCGCGATGAATTCGACGTCCGGCAGCACGGGCAGCCCGTCGCCGTTCACCGGCGGCGCTAGGCCGCGCGCGGACAGGTATTGCGACGTCGCGGTCAGCCCGAGCCCCGCACGCGCGGCCGCGATGCAGCCCGGCTGGCTGCTGCTCGAACACACGACTTCCCAGCCGATCCCTTTTTCCGCGAGCGCGTTCAGCACGACCGCCCGCGTGACGCTCGGCTCGGCCACCAGCACGAGCGGCAGCGGCCGCTCCAGGTCGACGACGGTGCCGGGCCGCGCAACCCATTCAAGCCGGGCGCGCAGCAGCGGCGTGCCGCGCCGCTCGCCCAGCCGCCGCTTGCCGACCATCAGGTCCAGCGCGCCGGCATCCATCAGTTCGTAGAGCCGGCTCGTCATCCCGGTGGTGATTTCCAACGCGACGTCCGGATGCGCGGCGCGGAACGCGGCAAGCACCTCCGGCAGCGCGACGAGCGCGAGGTCGTCCGACGCGCCGAGCCGCACGCGCCCCTGCAGCCGCGGCTTGCGAAACTGCGATTCCGCGCGATTGAGCGCCTGCAGGATCACGTTTGCATGCACGAGCAGCGCCTCGCCGTCGGCCGTCATCGCGATCGAATGCGTGTCGCGCACGAACAGCCGCCGGCCGACGCTCTCTTCGAGACGACGGATGTGTTCGCTGACGCTCGACTGGTTGAGCCCGAGCTGCCGGCCCGCTTCGGTGAAGCTGCGGCAGTTCGTGACGGTCGCGAACGTCTTGAGCCAGACGGGATTGAGCATCCCGCATTGTCATCGGCAATTTCGATGACAGTCAATGCCTTCAGGCAGCTTCCCGATGACCACCGGAATCGGTACCATCGAGCAATTGAAGTCCGGCAGGCGCCGCGCGACCGCGCACGGGCGCACCCGCACCGGACCTTCGCACCATCGATTTCGCCATGTCCCGGGAACCCACACACTCCGCGCTGCTCTGGATCGTCGCCGCTGCGTTCTTCATGCAGTCGCTCGACACGACGATCGTCAACACCGCGCTGCCTTCGATCGCCCAAAGCCTGCATGCGTCGCCGCTCGCGATGCAGCCCGTCGTGGTCGCCTACACGCTGATGATGGCGATGCTCACGCCGGCGTCCGGCTGGCTCGCCGACCGGTTCGGCACGCGCCGCGTGTTCTCGGTCGCGATCCTCGTGTTCGTGCTCGCGTCGATCGGCTGCGCGGCGTCGCATACGCTCGGCCAGCTCGTCGTGGCGCGTGCCGTGCAGGGCATCGGCGGCTCGATGCTGCTGCCGATCGGGCGGCTCGCCGTGCTGCGCCGCGTGCCGGGCGAACAGTACGTCGCGGCGATCGCGTTCGTGTCGATCGCCGGCCAGCTCGGCCCGATCGTCGGGCCGACGCTCGGCGGCTGGCTCACGCAGGCGATTTCGTGGCACTGGGTGTTCATCGTCAACGTGCCGGTCGGCGTGGTCGGCTTCATGGCGGTGCAGCGCTACCTGCCGCACGACCAGGCGACGCAGCCGCCGCCGTTCGACTTCATCGGCTGTGCACTGCTGTCGGTCGCGATGATCGCGCTGTCGCTCGCGATCGACCCGCCGATGCCTGCGCATCGTGCCGCATGGGCGGCCGCGCTCGCCGTGATCGGCCTCGCGAGCGCGCTCGCATACCTGCCGCATGCGCGGCGGCGTGCGCAGCCGCTGTTCCGGCTCGGGCTGTTCCGCGAGCCGAACTTCGGTTCCGGGCTGCTCGGCAACCTGCTGTGCCGGATCGGCACGAGTTCGGTGCCGTTCATGCTGCCGCTGCTGATGCAGGTGCAGCTCGGCTATACGCCGCTGCAATCGGGGCTGATGATGCTGCCGGCCGCGATCGCCGGCGTGATCGCGAAACGCTGGATCGCGCCGCTCGTGAAGCGCTTCGGCTACGCGGCGTTTCTGGTCGTGAATACGGGAATCGTCGGCTGCGCGATCGCGGGGTTCGCGCTGGTGTCGGCGCGGCCGGCGCCAGTGCTGGAGGGGGTGCTGCTGATCGTGTTCGGCGCCGCCAACTCGATGCAGTTCGCGGCGATGAACGGCGTGACGCTCAAGGGGCTGTCGCATGCCGACGCCGGCAGCGGCAACAGCCTGTTCACGATGATGCAGATGCTCGCGATGGGTCTGGGCGTGTCGATCGGCGGCGGGCTCGTGAACCTGTTCGCCGCCTATCAGGGCTCGATGGCGCACGGATTCATGCTGTCGTTCGCGTGCATGGGGGTCGTCACGTTGCTGTCGTCCGCCGTGTTCCGGCGGATCGATACGGCCCCGCCGCCAACCCATGCGGCGGCGCGACCGTCCGCGTAAGCGCGGCCGTCAGTTCGCCTGCCGCCGCTCGACCACGCGCTTGAGCACCCAGCGGATCGACGAACCGTCGGCCGGCGGCTGCGCGACGTGGTATTCGTCGATTTCAAGCGTGTACAGGTAGCCGGGCTGATAGGCGAACCCTTCGATGCCGGCGTACCACAGGCTCCACGGCTCGCTCGGGCTGCTGCGCACCTGCAGGCACTCCATCGGCGCGACGCCCGTGCAGCGCGCGGACTGCGGCGCGACGTAGACGGTCTTGGTCACGGGCTTGCCGTCGGCCGGGCGGGCCGCATTCGGCGCCGTGGCGGCCGCGTCGGTCTGGCATCCGGCAAGGAGCGTGCTGCCGGCAATCACGGCCGCGCCGAGCAACGTTCGGGTCTTGTGATTCATCTGATGTTCCTCTGGGAGCGTTGGAGGGCCGATTAGACGACCGGCGCGACGAGAAAGTTCACAAATACCTTACAGAACGCACTCGACCACCCTCATTTATGGGATGTCGCGCGCGAGCCGATACGTTACCGTGTTCCGGTTACGCCACGCGCATCGCCGCCGGCGGTCCGAACGTGCACGCCAGGCGTCCTGCGACCCGGCGGCCGCAACAGGAGACATCCCGAATGACCACGGCGCCCCCGGCCCTGCCGCCGAACCTTGCCCAATCGAAACTGACGCTCGAGCAGTTCGACGCCTTGCTCACGACCATCTACGAAGGCCCGCTCGAAGACGTGCCGTGGGGCGCCGCGCTCGAGCAGATCCGCGTGCACCTGCACGCGAACTACGTGACGATGATCCTGCGCTGGCCGGCCAGCGGGCAGACGGGGCTGATGATCAACGCGTCCGAGGAGAGTGCGCCGCTGACGGGCGTCGCGTCGTACAACACCTACTACTACGCACTCGATCCGTTCGTGAACCTGCCGGCCGATCGCGTCGTCACCGTCGACGAATTGCTCGGCGTCGGCGTCTGGCGCAACAGCGCGATGTATGCCGAATTCCTGCAGCCGTTCGACGTCGGCTATCTGATGGGCGCCGACCTGCGCACGCACGACGGCGTCGAGTGCCGCTTTCGCGTCTGCCGTCCGCATCGCAGCCATGCGTTCTCGGCGGCCGACAAGGCCGTCTGCAACGCGCTGCTGCCGCACCTGAAGCGCGCGGTGCGGCTGCACGCGAAGTTCGGGATGGTCGAATCCGAGCGCACGCTGTATGCGAGCACGATCGACCGCATGCTCGTCGGCACCGCGATTCTCGACGAGCGCGGCACGATCATGCGGACCAACTCCGTCGCCGACGAGATCTTCGCCGAATGCGACGGCCTGCGCGTGCGCGGCGGCACGCTCGAAGCGTCGTATCCGCTGGAGGACCGCAAGCTGCAGAAGCTGATCCGCCAGGTGCTCGCGGAACGCACGGGCGTCACGCCGTCGGTCGCGCACGCGATCGCGGTGCCCCGCCCGTCCGGCAAGCCGCGGCTCGGCGTGCTGATCCGTGCGGTACCGTTGAGCGAGTGGTCGGAGGACAATCCACGCCGGCCGGCGTGCGCGATCTTCATCCGCGATGCCGAGCGCAAGTCGCAGGCGTCGCACGACATCGTGCGCAAGCTGTTCGACCTCACGCCGGCCGAGACCGCGCTGGCACTCGCGCTCGTCAATGGGCAAACGCTCGAGGAAGCGGCCGATGAACTCGCGATCAGCAAGAACACCGCGCGTTCGCACCTGCGTGCGATTTTTTCGAAGACGGGTGTCACGCGGCAGGCGACGTTGGTGCGGATGTTGTTGAACAGTGTGCTGTCGCTGGGGTGAGGGGTGCGGCATGGACTGGCGGTGGAGCCGGTTGCGGCGTTCGCGCGGAACGCTCGACGTCGCGGCGCACAAAGCCTTCGCGCACGGCTTGCGCCGATTACATTACGATGACGGCACCCATAACAACATGACCCTCGACAATGGCCGATAAACGATCCGGGATTCCGACAGGAAAGCGCCGCCTTGCCACCGCGATGACGAGTCTGCTCGTCTGCGCCGCGGCGTTGACCGCAAGCTGGCGCGTGCAAGCGGAACAACACAACGATTTCATGAAATTCCTCACCGGGCCGACGTACGATGGCCCGGTCGCCGAACCGAAACTGCGCACGGCGCAGGACCGCGAGTTCGCCAGGAATATTCGCGACGGCGCCTCCACCAATGAAGTGACATTCGCGAGTCGTTACATCCTGTGGACCTTTGATTGCGGACACAGTGACAATTGCATGCGGGTATTCGCGCTCGACGCGAAAACGGGCGACGTGTACTGGTTTCCGTACATCGTGCGCGAGCTGACCATCGCGGACGACACCACACCGACGGACTTCCGCTCGGACAGCCGCCTGCTCGTCGTGAACGGCAAGCCCGATGGTCAACCGCGCGGCCAATACCGCTACCTGTTCGAGAACGGCAAGTTCCGGTTGCTGGACAAGCACGCAGACCGCTGACGCCACGGCACGTGGCCGCGGGAATCATGCGGTCGTGACAATGGCCCGCTCGGCGAGCGTCGTCGACGACCGCTTCACCGCGCATCGATCGTGTACCATCGACGCTTCCCGATACGCTTTCACGCGCTGCCTTCGTCCGCCCGGCCACGCCCGCGCGGTTCGCGCAACGCGCCTCCCCCTCGCATGCCCTCACCCGTTCCGTCCGACGCCGCGCTGCGCCCGCTGCCGATCGATTCGCTGACCGTGCCGGCCGCGCTCGACGGACGCGCGGGCACCAACCGCTCCGGCAGCGCGCATCCGCAGATCGCCGCGACCAACGATCTCGACGCCGTGCGCGCGTGGCTCGCGCGCTTCGTCGATACGCCGACCACGTTCCAGAACTACCGCAAGGAAGCCGAACGCCTGCTGCTGTGGGCCGTGATCGCGTGCGGCAAGCCGCTGTCGTCGCTCACGCACGAGGATCTTGTCGTCTACCGGCAGTTCCTGCTCGCGCCCGCGCCGGCCGACCTGTGGTGCGCAAACGGCGGCCGCAAGCATCCGCGCGACGATCCGCGCTGGCGGCCGTTCTACGGGCCGCTGTCGGCGGCCAGCCAGCGGCAGGCGCTGGTGATCCTGAACGTGATGTTCTCGTGGCTCGTGCAGGCCGGCTATCTGGCCGGCAACCCGCTCGCGTTGTCGCGGCAGCGGCAGCGCCGGCCCGCACCGCGCGTCACGCGCCATCTCGGACAGCCGCTGTGGCAGTCGGTCAAGGACGCAATCGCCACGATGCCGCGCGACGATGCGCGCGCAAGCTTCCATGCGGATCGCGCACGCTGGCTGTTCACGCTGCTGTATCTCGGCGGGCTGCGCATCACCGAAGCGGCCGACACGACGATGGGCCAGTTCTTCTGCCGGCGCGACGCGAACGGGCACGATCGCTGGTGGCTCGACGTGACGGGTAAAGGCGGCCGGCAGCGGCTCGTGCCGGCCACCGGCGAGATGATGGCCGAGCTGTCGCGCTACCGGCGCGCGCATGGCCTGCCCGCGCTGCCGTCGGACGGTGAGCCCACGCCACTCGTGCTGCCGGTCGGCCAGACGCGCAAACCGCTCACGCGCGCCGCGCTGCACCGGATCGTGAAGCAGGTGTTCCGGCACGCGGCCGACCAGTTACGTGCGAACGGCGAAGCCGGCGACCAGCAGGCGCGCGTGCTCGAACAGGCGTCCGCGCACTGGTTGCGCCACAGCGCGGGCTCGCACATGGCCGACGGCCGCGTCGACCTGCGGCTCGTGCGTGACAACCTCGGCCATGTGTCGCTCACGACGACGAGCCAGTACCTGCACGCGGACGACGACTGGCGGCATCAGGAAACGGAGGAGAAGCACCGGATCGGTTGGTAGGCGGTAGGCGGTCGGTAGCCTACGCGCTGCGTGCAGCACGCGAGTGCGTCCACCGATGTCGATGTCGACACCGGCCCATGTTTCGCCCCGGCGCTCAGTGGTCGAGTTCGAGTCCGCCGAGGCCGCCGTTGCTGCGGCACTTCGCGCGGTCGCTTTCCGCACGACCCGTCACGCCCGGTCAGTACACCGCCACCCAATGCCCGGGCACCCACGCCCAGTGATTACCAGCCCAGCGGTAATGCCCCTTCGCCCAGTGATAGCCCGGCGCGGGCGGCGGCGGCGCCACCTCGACGAGCGGCGCCGGCTGCGGCGGCCGCACGGGTTCGACCACGCAGGCGGACATCAGTACGGCACTCGCGGACACCAGCACCGCAAGCGAAACGGATCGGATCTTCATCGTCAATTCTCCCTGTTGTGTAATGTGTAATCGGTTGGCGGAAGCCACCGCGGACACGCGCCGCGTCACGCAGCCCCGCGGATCAGGCCGGTCATGGGCCGTGTCGCGCCGCTTTCCGCGAACAGTGCGGATGCGGTTCGGCGAGGGTCGAGCCTCAGGCTTTCAGCGGCCGCGCCCGAGATCAGCGCGTCGAGCGACGCGGTCGGCTTCAGGTCGCGCCCTTCGTACAGGTCGCCCGGCCTCAGCCCCGGCCAGTCGGCGATCACACGGCCGCCGGCCACCGCGCCGCCCGCGAGCATCGCGACCGACGCCTGCCCGTGATCGGTGCCGCCCGTCCCGTTCACGGCCGCCGTGCGGCCGAACTCGGTCGCGACCAGCACCGTGGTCTGCTGCCAGGCGGGCCCGAGACCGTCGCGCAACGCGGCGAGCATCGTGTCGAGCGCTTTCAGCTGGTTCGCGAGCCGCGCGTTCTGCGCGCTGTGCGTATCCCAGCCGCCCGTCTCGATCATCGCGATCCGCGGGCCGTCGTCGCGCGCGAGGAACGTCGCCGCGAGCTTGCCGACGCCGGCCGGATCCTGCCGCGCATGCGCATCGCCGGCGAGGCCGCGTGCGTCCATCGCCGACTGCCACAGCGGACCGAGCTGCGCGTCGGCCTCGTAGAGCGACGACACGCGCGCGAGCAGGTCGTCCGGCGCGGCCGGCAAACCGGACGGCGCATACGACGCGGCCTGCACGGTGCCGCGCAACGCGAGCGGCACGGTCGGTGCGAACGCGATCGCGTTCTCGCGCGTCGCCGGCAGCAGCGCGGCGAGCCGGTTCAGCCAGCCGTCCTTCACCTGGTATGGCGCACGTCCGCCCGTTTCGAGCACGTTCTGGCCGTCGAAATGCGAGCGGTCGCGATACGGCGACGCAATCGCATGGACGAACAGCGCCTGCCCGTCGCGGTACAACTGCGCGGTCTGCGCAAGCGACGGATGCAGCGCGAACGTGCCGTCGAGCCGCGTCGCGGCCGCGGTGTCGATCGCGAGCGGGCCGCGCAGCGTCGCGTACGCGGGTTCCGCATACGGGACGACGATGTTCAGGCCGTCGGCCGCACCGCGCTGGATCACGAACACGAAGCGCCGGTCGGTCGCGACATTCGCGAACACGATCCGCGGCGCGACGAGGATCGCGCCCGCGCCGGCGGCGGCTACGCTCAGGAATTGTCGGCGTGACAGGGCCATGGTCATCTCCGTTGGAAATCGGGCGAGACGAGCAGCAAAGCAAGCGACGTCGTCGCGCTTTCCGCGCGCGACAGTGCGGTCGCGGTCGGCGTGCTCATCGAACCGGCAAGCAGCGTGTTGCCGAGCGTGCGCGGATCGAGCCGGTCGCCCGTGCGCGCGGCCAGCCGCTGTGCAATCTCGACGCGGCGCACGAGCGCGTCCGGCGCGGCCCAGCTCGCGGCAACGTCGTCGTAGCCGGCCGGCGAGCCCGGCCGCCACACCGGCTGGCCAAGCTGCGCGAGCAGCGGCGCAGCCTTCAGGTCGCCCGTGTCGCGCCAGCCGAGCCCGCGCAGCGACGACACCGCCCACTCCCACGGCGTCTTGAACTTGCGGTTGACCGGCGACCACGCGTCGGGCGCATCGACGAGCGCGCGATAGACGGTCGGCAGGTCGCCGCCGCTCGCGTCGAACGCGCGGGCCAGCCGGTCGGTCAGCGCGGGCGGCGGATTGTCGGCGACGAAATGACGGGCAAGCTGGAACGCGATGTGCCGGCCCGTCGCATCCGAGCGCGCGAGGTCGTGCAGGATCGCACGCGCCTGCGCTTCGCCCGGCTGGTCGTAGGTGCGCCCCATCACCGTGCGCATGCCCGGTTCGTGCAGCTTGGGGCGGAACACGAACGCACCGGGTGCGGCATCGCCCGGCTGCGGCCCACGCCCGCCGGCGATGCTCCAGCCGGTCAGCGCACGCGCGAATTCCGTCACGTCGGCTTGCGTGTAACCCGTGCGGACGCCGAGCGTATGCAGTTCCATGATTTCGCGCGCGAGGTTCTCGTTGAGACCGCGCTTCGCCGCGGGATTGCGTGCTTCGGCGCGCAACGCAGCCGGGCTGTCGGGGCCGACCGAGCGCGCCTGGTCGAGGAACACCTGCATCGCGGGATGCTGTTCGACGGCGACGAGCATGTCCTCGAAGCGGCCGAGCACGTGCGGGCGGATCGCGTCGCGTTCGAATGCGCCCGCATACGCGGCCACCTGCCCCTTGTCGACCGACACCGCGAAATGGTTCGCCCAGAAATGCACGAGATGTTCGACGAACGGTGTGGACGTGTTCAACGCACTGTTCATGCGCGCGGTAACCGCACTGCGATAGACATCGTAGCCATCGCGCCGGATCGATTGCGCGGTCGCGCGTTTCGCTGCCGCGTCGTCGCCCGTCATCGCGTTGCGCGCGTTCGCGAAGCGTGTCGCGAGCGCGACCGCGTCGGGCTCGCCGGCCCACGCGGCGGGCCGCGCGTCGTAACGATCGAGTTGCGCAACGAGCGCCGCCTTCGGGTCGGCAGGCGGCGCTTCGTCGGCCCGCGCGCCGAGACCGAAGCGGTTCAGCGCAATCGCGGCCGGCGTGATGTCGTTCGGATGGTCCATGACGGGCTCTCTCGCGGTGCGTACCCACGTTCAACGCGGATGCGCCGGGAAATCCGTCGCGGAAATCGCAAATAAATTTCGAGCGGGGAAACGCGGGGCGGCGTGATCGGTGGAAGTCTAGTAACGCGGCGATGCACGTCATGAACGACAGCGGCGCGGCAATCCACCGGAAACGGCGCACGCATGGCACGTGACCGAAAGCGCACGACGGCGACACGCGGTTCGCGTGCCGCCGTCCGGCAGGTGTTACTGACTCGCCGGCGTGTCCGGCTTCTTCTGCAGCTTCGGCGGCAAACGCCAGTTCCCGCTGTGCTGCAATCCGTCGACGAACTTCGCGCGCTCGTCGGGTGTCAATGTCGCCGCGAAATCGACGACGCTGCGCTCGACCTGCGCACGCATCGCGGTATCGGCCGCGCGCGTACGATCGAGCGCGGCATCGATCGCGGCACGATCGAGTTGCGGCGCGGCGAGCAGGTCCAGCACGGTGATCCGGCCGTCGCGCCCTTCCCGCGCGAAATCGCGGCCGTCCTTGCGCGCCGCCTTCAACGCGGCGGCGAATTCACGCTGCCGCGCATCGGGCAATTCGTCCGCCGCGAAACGCAACGCCGTGCGCGATGCAGGTGCGCCTGCCGCATGCAGGTCGCGATGCGTCGAGAACCACTGATAGGCGCCGCCGCCGATCGCGCCGAGCACGAACACGTTCAGCACGACCGAGCCGACGAGGATGAATTTCCAGCCACGTTCAGTCATTCATCGCTCCAATCCACGCTCGGGCCGCCGAACGTCGTCGTCAGATAGCCCGGTTCATGCTGCGGCGCTGGCGCGCTGCCGAGCATCAGCATCGACACGGCCACCGCGCCCGCGAGCGCACCGGCCAGGCCGACGCCCGCGAACGCCGCGCCCGACCACCACACATTGCCACGCCTGCGTGCGCGCTGCGGCGCGGGCGCCGTCGCGACGATGCGCTCGACCAGCGACGGCGCGGGCGGCGCGACCGTGTCGTACGCGAGCCAGGCATCGAGGTCGGCCGCGTCGTCCAGTGCGAGCAACGCTTCGCGCGGGTTCGCTTGCGCCCATGACTCGGCGGCCACGCGCTCGCCGGCCGGCCAGCGCCGCGCGTCCGAGCCGTACGCGGCGACGATGGTACGAAATCGTTCGGGTGTCATCGCTTGTCCTCGCTAGGTGGGTCGCCGGCCAGCTGCGCGCGCAGGTTGCGCCTCGCGCGGGCGAGCAGGCTTTCCAGCGCATCGACGGTGATGCCCATCAGGTTGGCCGCTTCCACATTCGACATTTCCTGATAGTACTGGAGCACGAGCGCTTCCCGCTGCCTCGGCGGCAATGCGGCCAGCGCCTGCCGCACGCGCACATCGCGCGAACGCAGCTCCGCCTGCGCGGCCGGCTCCGGTTGCGTGTCGGGCACGTCGGGCAGCGTGTCGACCGGCTCCTCGCGGCGGCCGCGCAACCGGTCGTAGCACAGGTTCAGTACGACGCGATGCAGCCACGTATCGAAGCGCGCCTCGCCTTCGCGCCAGCGCGGCGCCTGGTTCCAGATTCGCAAGAACGTCTCCTGCGCGACGTCCTCGGCTTCGTTCCGGTCGCCGAGCATGCGCGTCGCCAATGCAAGCAGCCGCGGCAGCTTGCGCGCGACGAGCACGCGCACTGCCGACGAATCGCGCGCGCCGACGCGCGCGACCAGTTCCGCGTCCGGATCGCGGTCGCCGCGATCGTTCAACGCCGCCTGCTCCGTCGCGCGGCGCACGGGCGCCGCACTGTCACGGCAGGGGAACCCGCCGCCCGGCTGAAGCTCATCGTCGTGCTCTCCTTGCATGCGTCGGGCCATCATCGGACGGCGCCACGCCGACTGTTCGGCGCCGCCACGCGGATCGCGCGCGGCGTCGCACACGGCGTCGGCCAAGCCCGTTTCATCGACATCCGGTTCGCGCGGCATATCGATCCTGTCTGCCGGCCACGCGACCGGCGGCCGGCGCGCTCAATATACGACGACCGGCGCGGGCCGGTAATACACCGGACGGGCCGGCACCACGACGCAGCCGGCCAGCACGATGGCTGCGGCCGCCAGTATCACGATGGTTCGGAAAGGCATGGCTTCGTCTCATGATGTTGCATGAAGGATCCGTCGCGCGGGCACCGTGTGCCGGGCGACGGCGCACGCGTCACGCCCAGTGACCGGGTACCCATCGCCAGGCCGGCCCGCGCGCGGCCCAATGACCGGGCACCCAGTGGTAACCGACGCGCACCACTTGCCAGTGGCCCGGAATCCAGACGTAACGACCCTGCCGCCAGTGCCAGTGCCCCTGATCCCAGACGTAGCCCGCGCGCGGCGCCGGCAGCACTTCGACGCGCGGCGGTGGCGGCGCATAAGGCGCAACGATCACGGCCTGCGCGAAAGACGCGGATGCCGCCAGCGCGGCCACGCATGCCATGGCAAATCGCAATGGAACAGAAAGTTTCATGAAAGACTCCGAAGTAACGGGCATCGACCGGTTGCGGTCGTTCATGCGTTAAACGGCATGGGCGAAACAATTCCGTCGCGGAGTCTGCAAATAAATTTCAGGGAGACCGACACGGCTTCGGCGCGTGCCGGGTACCGTGCTGCGCGATCCTGCCCATCGGCCGCCGCCCACGCCGGGTTGCCGTGCTGTCACAACGCGGCAAAACTGCCCTTCGACAATGCATGCGACCGGGATCCCGCTCGTTTCCGGCCCACGCCCCGGCCGCGCTCGCGCATGGCCGCGCGGTTCCTCGTCTCGCGTCCCCACCAACGAAAACACCGACCATGTCGAACCAGGACACTCTCCCTGATCAGCCGAACGAGCCGGCCGCCTCGGTATCGCGTCGCGGCTTCCTGAAACTTGCCGGCGTATCCGGCCTCGCCACCGCTGCCGGCGGCCTCGCAGCCACGCGCGCCGCCGTGGCGAATCCGGACGGCACGCCCGAACAGGTTCACCTGACGTGGGGCAACGACCCGACGTCCGAGGTCGTGATCTCGTGGGCGTCGCTCGCGCCGGCCGTCAATCCGCGTGCGCGCATCGTCGCCGACGGCGAGCCTGCGCGTACCGTGCACGGCGTCCAGCGCCTGTACACCGACGGCCTGAACGGCGAAACCGTGTTCGCGTACCACGCGCGCGTGCACGGGCTGAAGCCCGATACGCGCTACCGCTACGAGATCACCGCCGACAACGACAGCAACGCCGCGCAGCCGTTTTCCGCGAATTTTTCGACCGCGCCGCGCGGCCGTGCGCCGTTCCGCTTCACGAGCTACGGCGATCTCGCGACGCCGAACGGCGCGTGGGTGCTGTCGTCGCCGCAGAGCCGCTTCGCGGTGCAGGCCGTCGAGCAGTTCCAGCCGCTGTTCCACCTGCTGAACGGCGACCTCTGCTATGCGAACCTGAACCCCGCGCATCAGCCCGAGGTGTGGCGCGATTTCGGCAACAACAACCAGACGTCGGCCGCGAATCGCCCGTGGATGCCGTGCCCGGGCAATCACGAGATCGAGTTCAACAACGGCCCGCAGGGGCTCGATTCGTATCTCGCGCGCTATACGCTGCCGGAGAACGGCACGCACTTCCCCGGCCGCTGGTACAGCTTCCGCGTGAGCTCAGTGCTGTTCGTGTCGCTCGACGCCGACGATGTCGTGTACCAGGACGCCGCCGCGTTCGTCGGCGGCCCGGCGCCGCTCGTGCCGGCCGCGAGCACGGGCCGCCCGCCGATCGAACCCGGCACGTCGTTCTACGTGCGCGGCTACAGCAACGGCGAGCAGACGCGCTGGCTCGAACGCACGCTCCGTCATGCCGCCCATGACGACGACATCGACTGGATCGTCGTGCAGATGCACCAGGACGCGCTCAGCTCGTCGAAGACGGGCAACGGCTCCGACAAGGGTATTCGCGAAGCCTGGCTGCCGCTGTTCGACCGTTACGGCGTCGACCTCGTGCTATGCGGCCACGATCACGACTACGAGCGCAGCTACCCGGTGCGCGGCTGCAATCACCGCGCGGGCGTCGATGCGACGACCGGCGAAGTGGTCGAGACGCTGCAGCCGCGTCCGGTCGGCTCCAACGACCCGGACCGCATGAAATTCGACACGAGCCACGGCACGATCCACCTGATCCTCGGCGGCGGCGGCACCAGCGCGCCGCTCGACGTGTACGGCGAGAACCCGTCGACCGGTTTTGCGCGCGCGAAGGTGTTCACGAAGCCGAACCGCCCGGTGCCGGGCACGGCGCCGAACACGTTCGTGCGTCAGCCGGCCGATGCGCTCGAGGATGCGATCTGGTCCGCGCGCCGCGACACCGGCACCGGCTACGGGATTGCGGTGTTCGACCACGACCCGGGCAAGCCGGGCGGTCACACGACGATCACGATGCGCTACTACCACGCGCCGGGCGCCGACCAGCACCCGACCGCCCAGTACGAGCTGTTCGAGACGATCGAGCTGAGCAAGAAGCGGCACGAGCGGTGATCGTGCGGGCGCCCGCCACGGCGGGCGCCGATTGCACTGCCATCGCGGGGCAGGATGTCGTGGCACGCGTTAGACTGCCCGGCTCGCACACCTACCCACGACGATGAGTTTCGAATACCGCATCCACACGCGCCCGTCGGCCGACGCATTCGATGCCATCGCGAATGCACTGCGGCAAGCGCATGGCGGCATCGACATCGATCGCGGCCGACGACAGCTCGAGGTCCGCGATGACACCGGCGGCTGGCCGCTGATCGGCCTGACGACCGATGAAGACGGATTCTTCCTCGTGACGACGCTCGGGCCGACGCGGAACGCCATGCTCGACTCGATCGGGCACGCGTTGTCGGCAATCGGCGCGGCGTGGCGTATCGACGACGCGTGATCGGCTCACGCGTCTGAATCTGCCGTACGCTTCCGTCTGTCTGCATCGTCGCAACGGCTTCGCCCCGTTAGAATGCGCGTTTCCGGCGAAATCCCCCCATTGCATTGCCGCTCGCGACGACAGCACGCGCGAACGGCCCCGTATCATCCGAAATCGAATTGGCATGTTGAAACAAGCAGGAAGCATGAAACGCAAGAACAAGGCAACGCTCGCCGGGCTCGGCGCGGTGGTGTTGTGGGCCTCGGTGGTCGCGCTTGTTCGCGGCGTCAGTGAAAGTCTCGGCGCGACCGGCGGCGCCGCGATGATCTATACGGTGGCGTCCGTGCTTCTGCTGTTTTCGGTCGGCTTCCCCGACCTGAGCAAGTTCCCGAAAAGCTATCTGCTCTGGGGCGGGCTGCTGTTCGTCTCGTACGAGCTGTGCCTCGCGCTGTCGATCGGCTATGCGAGCAACGGGCAGCAGGCGATCGAAGTCGCGATGGTCAACTATCTGTGGCCGAGCCTCACGCTGGTCGCGGCCATCGTATTCAACAAGCAGCGTGCGAACCTGCTGGTCGTGCCGGGTGTCCTGCTGTCGATGCTCGGCATCTGCTGGGTGCTCGGCGGCGACCGCGGCCTCGATCCGGCCGGCATGCTGCGCAACGTCGCGGACAATCCTCTGAGCTATGGCCTCGCATTCATCGGCGCGCTGATCTGGGCCGGCTATTGCACGGTGACGGCACGCCTCGCCGACGGCAAGAACGGCGTCACGCCGTTCTTCATGCTGGTTGCCGCGGTGCTCTGGATCAAGTTCGCGGTGGAAGGCGGCGGCGGCATGACGTTCAGCTTTCACGCGGTCCTGTACCTCGTGCTGGCGGCGTCCGCGCTCGGATTCGGCTATGCGGCCTGGAATACCGGCATCATGCACGGCAACGTGACGGTCATCGTCGGCGCGTCGTACTTCACGCCGGTGCTCGCCGCCGCGTTCGCCGCGACGCTGCTGCATGCGCCGCTGTCGGTCGAATTCTGGCAAGGCGCATTGATGGTGTGCGGCGGGTCGATCCTGTGCTGGCTCTCGACGCGCAGCCGACGCAAGGACAAGGCCGCGCCCGTTCGCGTCGGCAAAGTGGCCGAAGGCGATTGCCACGGATGACGCTGCCCGGCATTTTCGGCGCAAGGTCAGCTTGCAGCCGGCCGTGCCTCCAAGCGCCAGCCACCGCGCCCTAGCTTCGCGACTCCAGCGCGATCCGCACGGCCAGTCCGGCCAACACGGTGCCCATCAACCAGCGCTGGGCCGACGCCCAGAGCGGCCGACCCGCGAGAAAGCCCGCGATCGAACCGGCCGTGCACGCGATCAGCGCATTCACGCTGACGCTCACCGCGATTTGCACGCAGCCCAACACCAGCGATTGCGTGAGCACGCTGCCGTGGCCCGGCGAAATGAATTGCGGCAACAGCGACAGATACATCACCGCGATCTTCGGATTAGCGAGGTTCGTGACGAAACCCATCGTGAACAGCCTGGCACGACTGTCGTGCGGCAATTGCCGGACCTGGAACGCCGAGCGGCCGCCGGGTTTCAGCGCCTGCCACGCCAGGTAGGCCAGATACAGCGCGCCGGCCAAGCGCAGCGCGTCGTACGCATACGGCACGGTCATCACCAGCGCGGTAATGCCGAGCGCGGCACACACCATGTAGAACACGAACCCAAGCGCGACGCCGCCGAGCGACACGAGCCCGGCACGGCGGCCCTGGCAGATCGCGCGCGACACCAGGTAGATCATGTTCGGTCCGGGCGTCAGCACCATGCCGAGCGACACGAGTCCGAACGCAAACAGGGTGGGCAAGGCCGGCACGGCAATCTCCTTCAGGGCAACGGGGACGAGGTCCAATCAATGTATTGCATGCTGACGGTGGTCAGCATGAATAATCTGCAAGCCGCCCATGAACCCCGTTCATCGCGCCGTCCTCCCGCTACCCGCTCTTTTTCGCGCGTGCGTGGATCGCCTTCCCCGCCTTCGCACGTTGCGCGTCGACGAGCCTCACGAATTCATCGGTCACCGCGTTGCCAGCTGTGTTCCACGCCAACCGCACGGAACGATGCAGCCGCGGCGACAGGTCCAGCACGCGGCCGCCGAACGGCGTGTACGTGAGCGTGATGCGCGGCACGATCGACACGCCCATCCCGGCCTCCGCCATCGACAGGATGGTACGCATCTCCACCACGTTGAACGCAGCCTGCAGCGGCGCGCCGCCGCGCGCGAAATACTCGGCGATCACCGGCCCGCACCCGGCCTTCGAAAAAATGAACGGCGCCGCGGACAACTGCCTGGCCGACACGCTCTTGCGACCGGCGAACATGCCGTCGGCCGCCACCGCGACGAAATCCTCGTCGAGCAGCGGCAGGTTGTGCGCGAAAATCTTCGTGCCGGCCACCACGCCGACATCGGCCGTCCCGTCGTCGATCCATCCTTCGACTTCACTGTCCGTGCCTTCGAGCAGCACCGCCGATACGCCCTCGTGCTGCTCCTTCAACGCCTCGAGCGCGGGGGCGACGAACGCCAGCGACACGCTCGGCAACGACGCGACCACCAGCCGCCCTTCGAGCTTGCCGCGCGACAGGCTGAACTGCTGGCGCAGCATCTGCGCTTCACGGACGACGCTCTGGACGTACGGCCACAGGCGTTCGCCAGCGGCCGTCAGGACGACCGGCTGCCGATCGCGCCAGAGCAGCTTGACCTGCGTGAGGTCCTCCAGCTCGGTCAGCGCATGGCTGATCGCGGATTGGCTGCGACTGAGCCGGTCGGCAGCGGCCGTGAGCGAACCGAGTTCGACCACGGCCGCCAGGGCCTGCAACTGGGCAAGCGTCATCGGATTTCCTTGTTTCGATGGCATGTATTCGCCGCATGATGCGGCAAACCATCATGAATTATATTGAATCGGCGCCATCGCACGGAACGCCGCGCCCGCACCACGCCGGGGTCGAGCCGGACATCGTCGGCAGCGCTCAGGTAAGATGCACGCTCGATCCGCCGCGCCCTTGCATGCGCACCGGCCGGCGGTCGATTAGCCAGGTTGAACCACGCCACCGCGTTGCCCATGCTTGCCGGCACGACCTGCCGGCCTGGACCGAGCCACGCGCCCGCCGGCCGCACACGAGGCGGCGCCATGCGATCGCATGACCGGTTCAAGCCAGACGAGAACGAACGCGTGCGAAACGCACGCGACCGCAACGGGCTCCGTCGACAGCGCTCGCTGCCGGCTATTCCGCGACATGCCATTCCATGATTCATTTCAATCTGACTGAAGGTGTGCTGGTTTCCAGCCTGCAGGCGCTCACCGTGCTCGACCTGACCGGCATCGCCGTTGCGCTGCTGCTGGGCGGCATGGCCAAGGGCATCACCGGGATCGGCGTGCCGCTGATCGCGATGCCGATCCTCAGCCAGTTCCTGCCGATCCGGCATGCGGTGCTGCTGCTGTCGATGCCGATCATCCTCGGCAACATTCCGCAGGCGCTGGAAGGCGGCCAGGTGCTGGCCACGGCCCGGAAAATCGCCGCACCGATCGCAGGAACGGTGATCGGCAATATCGTCGGCGTCGCGATCCTGCTGTCGCTCAATCCGGGGCACGCGCAGGCGGCCTCCGGTGCGCTCCTGATCGTGGCCGCGGCGCTGATGCTCGCCGCGCCGAAACTCAACCTGCCGGAAGCGTGGCAGAAGCCGGTCGGGTTCGCGCTCGGCTTCGGCGCGGCGCTGATGGAAAGCATCGCGTCGGTTCCCGGGCCGCTGCTCGCGACCTACCTGATTTCGTCCGGCGCGACCGGGCGCGTGTTCACGAAGCAGATCGCGATCATCCTCGTGGTGTCGATCGTCACGCTGATCACGACGTTCAGCGGCGCCGCGCATGCAAGCGCCGCCGATCTGGCAATCTCGGCGGCGGCCAGCCTGCCGGCCATCGCCGGCATGTGGCTGGTTCGCCCGCTGCGGGACAAGATGTCGCCGAAAATCTTCCGGATGGTGGTCCTGCTGTTCGTGCTCGTCGCGGCGTCGCAAATGATCTGGAAATCGGGCGTGTTGCGGCACGGCAGCCCGCACGTCGCGCAGGGCGACAGTGCGCACGCGGTCCGGAACTAGCAAGCGGCGCCATTACCGGTCGCGCATGCGTTCTGAAAGCTGCAACGCGTAGTATTCGCGGACCCGGCGTATCGCTCCGGCCGGCAACGCCGACGATACGCTGCCGACTGTGCTGTTCGCACGCTGATGCCGACATCGGCGCTGCCACGTTTTCAGAGACACGAAATGGAAACCTATGTGTTGCTGGGCTGCGGGTTCGGCCTTGGCCTGTTGATCGCGATCTGGGGCATCTGGTCCCTCAGATAAGGCGACCGGCCCCGTCCATGCGCAAGCAATCCGTATGGCGAGGGACGGGAAACTGTAGTTTGCCGCCACGTCTTCAACCACATTGCTTCGCACTCCGATCCAGCCATCCGGCGGCATCGATCATGCGTGCCGCTCCGCCTTCGACGGCACGCGCGACCGGGCTTCACGGAAGCGCACGCACTCGGCCTTGAGCCAGTCCGAAAAGGCGGCGGTTCGCGGGTCGTCCGGGTTGCGTGACAGCAGCACGTAGCGCGCCGGCGCACGCACGTGTGCGCCGAACACATCGACGAGCCGTCCGCTCTGAATCTCGTCATGCACGAGCGCGGCGCGCGCCATCGCGACACCCTGATGGTTCAACGCGGCCGTGATCGCCAGGCTGGAAAAATTGAACTGAGGCCCGTCCAGATGCGCGATCCACGCCGGCCGGACGGCCTCCAGCCACGTACGCCACTCGACGAACTCGGGCGCGCCGACCCACGGCGCGGCATCGTGCAGCAACACGACGCCGTCCGGCGACGCCCCGCTGGCGAACGCCGGATGCTGCGCCAGATACGCCGGCGTGGCGACCGGGAACAGAATCTCGTCGAGAATGACCTCGGCATGCAGTCGACCGTATTGCACCGGGTCATAGCGCACGGCCACGTCGATGTCGCCGGTCTCCATCGCCTCGCGGTCCAGCACCTGGAATTCGGCCTGCACACGCACCGACACGGCCGGCTGCTGCCGGTGAAATCCGGTCAGGCGCGGCATCAGCCATTGCAATGCAAGCGACGGCAGACAACTGACCTGCAGCGGCGCATCCGACATGCCGAGCGCCTGAAGCGTGCGATGAATATCGCCGAATGCGCCCGACATCGTCCCGAGCAGGATCGCGCCCTTCTCCGTCAGCCTCAACCCGCGCGCCTGGCGCACGAACAGCGGATAGCCCAGCCGGTCCTCCAGATTCCGGATCTGCTGGCTCACGGCGCTTTGCGTCAGGTTGAACGCCTGCGCCGTCTTCGTGAAGCTCAACAGCCGGCCGGCCGTTTCAAAGCAGAGCAACGCACCGAGGATCGAACCGTCCAGTCTCATCGATATAAGTCAGGCTAATGCATGGATTAGAAATCGGCGCTTTTGCGCAGTCGCCTTGAATCGTAGCATTTCAGCCTTGTATCCCGCTCAACGAACACAAGGCCGCTCCGTGACCGCTACGCTTCAACCCGCCGATCTATTAGCCAGACTGCAATCCCGTCAACCGCTGCTGTGGCTGAACCCGGAAGCCGGCCGCCCGTTGCCGCAGGGCGCCCCTTCGTTCGACGCGATCGCGGCGGCCGAAGCGAGACTGGCGCGCTGCGAGCCGCTGATGGCCGAGTTGTTTCCGGAACTCGCGGCCACCGCCGGAAAAATCGAATCGCCGCTGATGCCGGCGGACGACTTGCAGCGCGCGTTGTCGCACGCGGACGACGCGCACGGTGCCTGGTTCATCAAGCGCGACGACGCATTGCCGGTGGCCGGTTCGATCAAGGCGCGCGGCGGCTTTCATGAAGTGCTCGCGCTCGCCGAGTCGATTGCGATCGAACACGGGCTGATCGCCCCCGAGGGCGACCGGCGGATTCTCGCGTCGGCCGCCGCGCGCGCGTTGTTCGCCACGCATACCGTCGTCGTGGGCAGCACCGGCAATCTCGGCTTGAGCATCGGCGTGATGGCCGCCGCGCTGGGGTTCGAATCGGTCGTCCACATGTCGACCGATGCGAAGCCGTGGAAAAAGGCACGCCTGCGCAACCGTGGTGTCCGCGTCGTCGAGCACGACGGCGATTACGCGCAAGCGGTCGCCGCCGGTCGATCGCAGGCGCGCGATCAACCACGCGGCCATTTCGTCGACGACGAAGGCTCGCTGATGCTGTTCCTCGGCTACGCGGCGAGCGCCCGCCATCTCGCCGCGCAGCTTGCCGAATCGGGCCGCCGCGTGGACGCCGCGCATCCGCTCTTCGTCCATCTCCCGTGCGGAGTCGGCGGCGCGCCGGGCGGCATCACGTATGGCCTCAAGGCGCTGTTCGGCGAGCACGTGCATTGCTTTTTCGCCGAGCCTGTCGCGGCGCCATGCATGCTCGTCCAGCTCGCCGCCGGCGCAGGCACGCCGGTGTCCGTCTACGACATCGGCCTCGACAACCGGACCGAAGCCGATGGCCTGGCGGTCGCGCAGGCCTCGCATCTGGTCAGCCCGCTGATGGCGTCGCAGTTGTCGGGCGTCTTCACGGTCAGCGACGCGCAGCTCTACACGCAATTGCTCGCGGTTCAACGCTCCACGGGAGTGGAACTGGAGCCGTCGGCCGCAGCCGCCGTCGGCGGGCCAGGCTGGTTGGCCCAATCACCGGCCGGCAGGGACTACCTGCGCCGCCACGCGATCGACATGCGCGCGTCCACGCACGTCATCTGGGCAACCGGCGGCTCGCTCGTTCCGCCGGAAGAACACCGCCGCTTCCAGTCCCACGCGAAGGCGCTCGCCGTGCCCGGCGCCTGAGGCGTGCCGCCCGGCGCTCTGCCCCGTTCCCGAAGACCGGTTAGACTGTCCGGATGGAACAATGCCGTTATTGCCAGAGAATCCGCGATGAATGGGATTGCCACGGGGACGAATGCCGCCGGGCAATCGCCAAGGCGCTGCGCCGGCAGCGTGCGGGCCTGCCGATGGTGCCCGATCGCATCCGCAACGAACTGCCGTCCGGCGCGCCGACCCAGCAGGTGATCGCCGTCCTGTCGCGGCAGCGCCTGCGCGCGCGCCGCGGCAACGAGGAACGCCGGGAGCGCAAGGAAATCGACGACGACGTCTGAGCCGGCCTCCCCGCCACCCGCCCGCATCCATCCCCGCTTTCCGCTATCGCCGGGCGCCCGCCCGTGCGCGCCGTCCGCGCCGCGCCCCCACCGCCGTTCCATTGCAAATCCGGCAATACCCAATGGGGACCGAAGAGATTTATCGCGGAATTATTACTCCACCGGCAACGATCTTTCACTAAAACTCACGTTTACCCTAGGTCCGCCGAAGCCTACGATGTAATCAACCGCTTACGACATGGTGTCGAACGCGGAAAGCCAAAAACATCGGAGGTCATCATGAAATCGCTCGTTTCCGCAGTCGTTGCAGCTGTTGCCCTGTCCGCTTCGTTCGGCGCATTCGCCCAAAGCACCGTGACCCGCGCCCAGGTGCGCAACGAACTGGTCCAGCTCGAAAACGCCGGCTACAAGCCGGGCCTGTCGAGCCCGTACTACCCGGCCGACATCCAGGCCGCCCAAGCCCGCGTACGCGGCGCCGACAACAGCGGCTACGGTGCACAACCGGCCGCAACCGTCCAGGGTGGCGCACCGGCCGTCAAGCCGCAACCCGCGCACGACTCGGTCTACTTCGGCCACTAAGTCAGCCGCTGCGCGCATCGCGCGCAGTCCGGCCATGCAACGAGCCCGTCCATGACGGGCTCGTTGCGTTTGCAGCGCATGTTTTGCCGACCGATGATCAACGGCTGCCGCCCGATGCGACCCGGTCGCCTTCATCCCTCGCGATACCGCCCCGCACCAAATCCTGATAACGCACGCATGCGCACTGCGCGGACGCCTTCGCCGCGTACATCGCCGCGTCGGCCTTGACGAGCAGTTCCTCGGCCGACGCGCCGTCGGCCGGAAACTCGCTGACGCCGATGCTTGCGCCGACCGCCACACGCCGATCGCCGAACTCCAGTTCCTCGGCCAACACGATCTGGATGCGCGACGCAACATCGCCGATCACCGCCGGCGAACGCACGTCCGCGATCAACACGATGAATTCGTCGCCGCCGAGTCGCGCGACCATGTCGCCGTTGCGCAGCACGAGGCTCAGCCGCTTCGCGACCGCGACGAGCGTGCGATCGCCGGCCGAGTGGCCGTGCTGGTCATTGATCTGCTTGAAGCGGTCGAGGTCGACGAACATCACGGCCAGCCCTTCGCGCACGGCCGCCGCATGCCGGATTGCGGCATCGAGATGCTCCATGAACAACAGGCGGTTCGGTAGCGCCGTGAGCGGGTCGTGGCCGGCGAGGTGTGCAAGCTCCTGCTGCTTCGCACGCAGCATCGCGACCTGCGTGCGGATCTCGACACGCATGCTGTCGAAACAGCGCGCGAGCACGCCGATCTCATCGGCGCGCGCGATCGGCAGCTGCTCGGCGGCCGAATCGTCGAATACGTGCGTCGCGGCACGCGCCAGCGTCTGCAGCGGCCGCGTGATCGCACGCGCGAACAGGATCGCGAGGATCACCGCCAGCAGGCTCGACACGAGCACCATCCGGACGATCCGCTCGCCGAGCACGCCGGCCGGCGCCAGCACGTCCGCGAGCGGACGCGCCATGCCGAGCACGACGAAGCGGTTGCCCTCGTCGTGCCCGAACGGCGTGTGCGTGAACGCGTACATCTGGCCCGGCGCCACGTCGGGCTGAGCGAGGCCGTTGAGCGTCACGTTCGCTTGCACGTTGTCGAACAACGCGCGCGTGGCGGTAAAGCGGTCCTGCATCAGCACGCGCCTGCCGCGATCGAAACCGAACGTCTGCGCCGGATCGGGATGCACGAGAAAATCGCCCCACTCGTTCGCGAGATAGACCGCATAGTCTTCCGGCAAGTCGCGCTCGAGCCGGTCGAACACGCGCGAAAGCTCGACGTCGACGACGAGCGCGCCAACCGTCCGCCCCGACGTGTCGACGACCGGCGTGCCCACCCGCAGGATCGGCAGTCCTTCGGCGGCGTGCGACCCCGTCTCGTGGTTGATCACGATCGGCGACAGGTAGATGTGGCCGGGCGCCGTCGCGAGCGTATCGAATACATAGGAAAACTGCCCTTTCTCCTGGAATGCGTTTTCGGGCAGCACGACGATGCCGCGCGCATCGCGATCGACACGGATGCGTTCGATCCCGAAATGCCCGCTCGCGATCAGGCGGATCTGCAGGTATTCCGGATGGTTTCGCATGAAGCTGTAATACACCTGCTCGAGTCGCGTGCGTCGTGCGATGTCCGGATCGTCGCCACCGGCAACGAACGCGGACGACGGCAACTGGGCGAGCACGAGCGCATCGTCGGCAACGTCCGCCAGCGCGGTCGTGAAGCGTTGCCCGAGCAGTTGCGTCGACATCAGCAGGTTGTGCTGCGCCTCCTGCACGAGCATCGCGCGGTTGGCGCGATACGCGTAGTAGCCGGTCGTGCCGGACGCGATCACGCCGATGCAGGCGAACAGCACCGACAGTTTCGACGTGAGGCCGAGGCGGATCATTTTCCGAACCGCTCCGGCCGGTCGCCCGACACGATGCGGCTCCACAACGATTCGCGGCGCGCGATGTTCTCGACGGGCTGCAGCCACACGAGATGCTGGTGCCCGGTGTCGAGGCCCGGCGGCGGCTCGAGCGTATTCGCGAGCCCCTGGCGCTCGGTCAATAGCGTGCCGATCGCCGGTTCGAGCATGTAGTTGATCCACGCGAACGCGAGCTCGGGGCGTTGCGCGCCGCGCGTGACGGCCCAGCAGTCGAGCCACGCGAGCGCGCCTTCTTCCGGGATCACGTAGCCGACGTCCGCGCCCGCGCGCCGCAGCAGCTCGACCTGCTGCGTGCCGTAGTTGCCGAACATCAGCGCCGCGCGATGTTGGACGAACAGCGCGGTCGCCTCTTCCGGAAGCGTGTAATACGTCAGCAGGTTGCGGCGCAGGTCGATCAGCTTGCGCGCGACCGCAAGCGTCTGCGTGGACGACAGCCGAAACGGATCGGAATAGCCGAGCGCGAGCGCGGTGAACGAGAAATTGTGCTGCGCGCTGTTGAAGTCGAGCACCTTGCCGCGGTAGCGCGGATTCCACAGCTCGCGCATCGAGCGCGGCGCGGCCGGTACCTGCTTGCGGTCGTAGATCAGCCCCATCGACGAATACGTGAACGGGATCGCGTAGGTCTCGCTGTCCTGCACGAGCCCGCCGATCGTCGCGAGCTGCTGGAAGTTCGGCAACTGCCGCCGCCGGTTCGGGATGCGCGCCAGGTCGATCGGCGCGAGCAGCCGTTCGTGTGCATAGCGCTGGATCTCGGCCGTATTCGCGGCCAGCACGTCGTACGGCGGCGGCGACGCGCTGTGCATCCGCGACCACAGCGCTTCGTCGGAATCGACGAACGTCACTTCGACGCGCGCGTGGAACTGGGCCTCGAACGCGCTGACGACGTCGCTGTCCGCATAGCCGGGCCACGCGAGCACGCGCAGCACGTTGTCGTTGACGGTTTCGGGAGAGGTGGCGAAAGCCGGCGGAACGGGCGCAAGCAAGCCCATTGTCAATACGATGAGCAGCCCGAGCACGGCACCGCATGCACGCATGCGCGCACCGATTCCCCTGATCAATCGGACCCCGTGTGAATCCCCCGGCTGCATTCGACTGTCCTTTTTCGAGCCGATGCGATATCACGCAACGAGACCATAAATCGTACGGTCGCGCAATTGGAAGAAGCCGTACGCGGCATGCACGTTCACCGGCGTCGGCGTCGGAATGCGACGCAGTTACTCCGGCCCGCTTCGGGCCGTGAAAACGAACGTCAACGCCACGCTTGCGTGAACTCGGCGATCACGCGCGACAGGTGCGCACGCATCGCTTCACGTGCGCCGGTTGCGTCACGCGCCATGATCGCTGCGAAGATCCGCTGGTGATCCTCCTGTGACGCCTCGCGCAGCGCGGTCGAGTGGAAATGCTCCTCGATCTTGTCCCACAGCGGATCGCTGCGCGCGCAGTCCCACATCGCAGTAACCATGTGCAGCAGCACCGTGTTGCCGGTCGATTCGGCAATCCGCAGATGAAACTGGCGATCGGCTGCGTCGTACGCGGCCTTGTCGTCCATCTGCTCGCGCATCGTCGTCAGCGAGAAAAACAGGCGGTCGAGATCGGCGTCCTTGCGTTCGGTCGCCGCGAGCGCCGCGACTTCCGCCTCGATCAGCCCGCGCGCGCGCAGCGTCTCGATCGGCCCCGGGCCGCGCGGCACCTCGAACGTCACCGGCCGCGCGGCATCGGCTGCCGATACATAGATGCCCGAGCCGATCCGCACTTCGACGATCCCCTGCACCTCGAGCGCGATGATCGCCTCGCGCACCTGCGTGCGGCTCACGCCGAACTGGTCGGCCAGGCTGCGCTCCGACGGCAGCCGCGCGCCGGCTTCGAACGCGCCGGCGGCCACCATTGCGTGGATCTGCCGCGCAAGGCCGATATAGGAGCGGTCCGCGGCGTCGGTGTCACGGCTGGCGGGCAGGCTGGAAAGATCGGTCATCGAAAGGCTCGCAACGGGCTGGCTGGCGCCGTCGCGGCACCGGATCACCAAAATGGTACACCAATTTCGGCCGGCATCCGGATTGGCCGTTCGACCAAGGTTACAGTCCATCCCCGGAAACATTACGTTGGCCAGCGCTTGCGTGGATAACTGGTAAACCACTATCCACCACAACTGGCATACCAATCATAATCCGCACACCGACGACGGGCCGGCACGATGCCGCCCGGTCGTCCGTGCATGAACCGCCAGCCAGGAGCCGCTCCAGTGAAGATGTCTTTCCGTTGGTACGGCGAGTCCGATCCGGTCTCGCTGCAATACATCCGCCAGATCCCGGGCGTCACGCATATCGTGTCCGCGATTTACGACGAACCGGTGGGTGAAGTCTGGCCCGCGCACAAGATCGATGCGCTGAAGGCGACGATCGAGCGCGCCGGCCTGCAGTTCGAAGTCGTCGAATCGGTGCCCGTCCACGAGGACATCAAGCTCGGCAAGCCGGGCCGCGACCGCCTGATCGACCACTACCGGCAGACGATCCGCCACCTCGGCGCGGCCGGCATCCGCGTCATCTGCTACAACTTCATGCCCGTGTTCGACTGGACCCGCACCGAGCTGTCGAAGACGCTCGACGACGGCTCGACCTGCCTCGCGTTCAGCACCGACGCGGTCGACCGGATCGATCCGAACGACGGCATCGCGCTGCCCGGCTGGGATTCGAGCTACCGGCCCGAACAGCTGCAGGCGCTGCTCGCCGACTATCGCGACGTCGACGAAGCCGCTCTGTGGGCCAACCTCGAGTACTTCCTGAAAGCGATCATCCCGGTGGCCGAGGAAGCCGGCGTGAAGATGGCGATCCACCCGGACGACCCGCCGCGCCCGATCTTCGGGCTGCCGCGCATCGTGAAGAACCGCGACGATCTCGCACGGATCCTGCGCATCGTCGACACGCCCGCGAACGGGCTGACGCTGTGCTCGGGTTCGCTCGGCGCAGGCCCGCAAAACGACGTCGAAGCGCTGGTGCGCGAATTCGGCGCGATGGGCCGCATCCACTTCGCGCACATCCGCAACGTGAAGGTCGACGCGAACGGCAATTTCGAGGAAACCGCGCACCTGTCGAACTGCGGCTCGCTCGACATCGCCGCGATCGTAAAGGCATACCACGACACCGGCTTCACCGGCTACGTGCGCCCCGACCACGGCCGCATGATCTGGGGCGAAACGGGCAAGCCCGGCTATGGCCTGTACGACCGCGCGCTCGGCGCGGTGTACCTGAACGGCCTGTGGGAAGCGCTCGCGAAGTTCGACACCGCACCGCACGCGGCACGGTAATCCGCCCATCGAGGCGGCCGGCGCAGCGGATCGCCGGTCGCCCGTCACGACATTCCGCACGGAGACACCGCATGCCACGCATCCGATGGGCCATGATCCTGATGTGCTTCCTGGCCAACGTCATCAACTTCATCGACCGCGCGAACCTCGCGATCGCGGCGCCCAGCATTCGCGCCGACCTCGGCCTCGACGCGGTCGGCATGGGGCTCGTGCTGAGCGCGTTCTTCTGGACCTACGCGTTCCTGCAACTGCCGGCCGGCTGGTTCATCGATAAGGTCGGCGTGCGCGTGAGCCTCGCGCTGGCCGTCGGCTGGTGGTCGGTGTTCACCGTCGCGACGGGCGCCGCGCGCGGCCTCGCGCAACTCGTCGGCGTGCGGCTGATGCTCGGCGTCGGCGAAGCGGCCGCGATCCCGTCGTTCGCGAAGGTCGCGTTCAACTGGTTCCCGCGCAGCGAACGCGGGCTCGCAAGCAGCATCTTCGACAGCGGCTCGCGCGTCGGCTCCGCGCTGTCGCTGCCGCTCGTCGCGTGGCTGATCTCGATCGTCGGCTGGCGTGGGTCGTTCGTGATCACGGGCGGCATCGGCATCGTGTGGGCACTGGCGTGGTGGTTCGTCTATCGCGACCCGGAACGCTACCGCGCGATCGCGCCCGATGCCGTCGATGCGCTGCTCGCGCAACGCGCCGCACCAGCCGTTGCGGACGCAACCGACGGCCCGAAGGTGTCGTGGCTCGACCTGTTCCGCTACCGCACCGTGTGGGGGATGATGATCGGCCTGTTCTGCCTGAACTTCGCGATCTACTTCTTCATCACGTGGTTCCCGAGCTACCTGCTGCAGTCGCGCGGCTTCTCGCTCGCGTCGCTCGGCACGTGGGGCATGCTGCCCGCGCTGCTCGCGATTCCGGGCGGCTGGCTCGGCGGCTACGTGTCGGACAGCCTGTTCCGCCGCGGCTGGAGCGCGACCGCCGCGCGCAAGACCTGCCTCGTGCTCGGGATGCTGCTGTCGTCGTCGATCGCGCTGTCGGCGTTCGTCGAAAATGTGTGGGCGTGCCTCGGGCTGTTCGCACTCGCGTATGCCAGCCTGTCGTTCGCCGGCGCCAACGTGTGGACGCTCGTCGGCGAAGTCGCGCCGACACCCGCCCATGTCGCGTCGCTCGGCGGCATCCAGAACTTCGCGGGCAATCTCGCGGGGATCTTCATCACGACGTTCACGGGCGTGATGCTGTCGATCACGAAAGGCTCGTTCGTCGTACCGCTCGCGGTGGCCGGCGCGCTGTGCGTCGTCGGCGCGCTGTCGTACCTGTTCATCGTCGGCAAGGTCGAGCCGCTGCCGCCGCTGCGTGGCGGCGCAAACAGGCGGAATGCGGAGCCGAGCGCGGCCTGATGCTTAGGGAAAGCGCGGCCGGCACCGCGCGCTTTCCTTTTCTTCCCGCCCGTCGGACAATGACCCGCGCCTGCCGGCGCGGCGCCACTTCGGCCCGTGCGCGGCGACGGCGCGCTCCGCCCAGCCGATGAAACGCTACGAAACCCTCGCCCATACGATCGCCGACGACATCCGCAACGGCAACCTTGCCGTCGGCACGCGCCTGCCGTCGCTGCGGCAGATCATCGCGCAGCATGGCGTGAGCCAGTCGACGGTGTTTCGCGCGTATTACCTGCTCGAACAGTGGGGATTGATTCGTGCCCGCGAACGCTCGGGCTACTACGTTGCGCCGGGCGCCAAGCCGGAGCCGGGCCCCGCCGCGAAGCGCCGCTCGAGCCGCGCCGGCGCCACGCGCAAGGTCGACATCAGCAGCCTCGTGTTCTCCGTTCTCGATGCGGCCACTCAACCCGGCATCGTGCCGCTCGGTTCCGCATTCCCCGCGCCGCAATTGTTTCCGCTGCCGCGTCTGGCGAAATCGCTTGCGCAGGCCACGCGGCTCGTGAGCCCGTGGAGCACGGTCGTCGACCTGCCGCCCGGCAACGAGGCGCTGCGCCAGCAGATCGCGCGACGTTATCTCGCCACCGGCATCTCGCAGCCGATCGACGAGATCGTCGTCACGAACGGCGCGCTCGAAGCGCTGAACCTGTGCCTGATGGCCGTCACGCGACCCGGTGACGTCGTCGCGGTCGAAGCGCCCGGCTTCTATGCGGCACTGCAGGCGATCGAACGGCTCGACCTGCGCGCCGTCGAGATTCCCGTCGATCCGCGTACGGGCCTCGATCTCGATGCGCTTGCAAACGCACTCGACCGGCACGACATCCGTGCGTGCTGGTTCATGACCAATTTCCAGAATCCGACCGGCGTCACGCTGTCCGCCGACAAGAAACGCGCGCTCGTCGACATGCTCGCGGCGCGCGAGGTGCCGCTGATCGAGGACGACGTGTACGGCGAGCTGCATTTCGGCCCCGACTATCCGCTGCCGGCACGCGCGTTCGATCGACACGGCCTCGTGATGCACTGCAGTTCGTTCTCGAAGACGCTTGCGCCCGGCTACCGGATCGGCTGGGCCGCCGCCGGCCGCTTCGCCGAGAAGGTGCAGCGGCTCAAGCTGATGACGACGCTGTCGGCGAGCATTCCCGCGCAGGCCGGCATCGCGAACTATCTCGAGCATGGCGGCTACGACCGCCATCTGCGCAAGCTGCGCGGCGCGCTGCACGCGCAGCTCGACCGGATGGACGACGCGCTGCGGCGCTGGCTGCCGCCCGGCGTCGAATGGGTGCGGCCCGATGGCGGGTACTTCCTGTGGCTCGCGTTTCCCGACGCGATCGACGCGATGGAGCTGCATCGCCAGGCGATCGCACGCGGGATCAGCTTCGCGCCGGGGCCGCTGTTTTCGGCCGCGCACGGCTTCGAGCGCTGCGTGCGCGTGAACTTCGGCCATCCGTGGAGCCGCGACATCGAGCAGGCGATACGCGTGCTCGGCGAACTGGTCGCGCAGCCTTCGGTCCGCAAGGCAGGTTGACCGTTCACGGCAGGTGCGGTGCGCGCCGCCCGCGTCGCGGCCATGCAGGCAATCCGCGCGCGGGTTACATTGCTGATCCCGCCGCTCCTTCACGATTTTCCATGAGCCAACTGCCTTACCTCGATCACGACGCACTGTTGAAACTGGCGACCGAAGCGGCGCATGTCACGCAGTCGTGCACGTGCACGAAGACTTCGCTCGCCGGATGGACGACCCTGCCGCTGTCGCTGCAGGATGCGCAACTGATCGAAGTCGCCACGCTCGCGCCGCCCGACGACGCCGAGCCGACCTATGCGGAACATCATCCGGCCGGCACGCGCTACGCGTCGGACGACGCACCGATCGCCCTGCGCCATTTCCCGTACAACCGCTGCACCGTCAGCCGCTGCCGCTCGTGCGGTCGTTTGTTCCTGCGCTACCAGGAAGGCGGCGGCTACTTCATCGATCAGCGCATCCGCGCGCTCGATCCCGCGCTCGTCGTCGACGCCAGCGTCTGACCGCGCCACGGGCATGGTCGCATGCCCGGTCTCCCCCGCCGACGCCGGCATGCCGTCGGCCATCTGCTGCGCCTTTTTCGTCCCGATCTGCTGCTTGTCCCGCCGCCTCGCGTTCCCTACGCTGTCTTCCGTTGCCTGACACCCGTCGCAACGTCAGTCCGAGCCGCGCGCACTCCGCGTCGCGGCGCTTCTCGCGTATCACGTCATGTATCGATATACCGATTTCGACCGGGCGCTCGTGCACAGCCGCGCCGCCCAGTTCCGCGACCAGCTCGAACGCTGGCAGCACGGCACGCTGAGCGAAGACGCGTTCCGGCCGCTGCGGCTGCAGAACGGCTGGTATGTGCAACGCCACGCGCCGATGCTGCGCGTCGCCGTGCCGTACGGCGAGCTGTCGAGCGCGCAGCTTCGCGTGCTGGCGCGCATCGCGCGCGACTACGACGTGCCCGACGACGCCACCTACCGCGCCGCGCGCGACGCACAGGCGCTGCTCGGCACGTTGCGCCTGCCGACCCGCAGCGCGCACTTCACGACACGCACCAACGTGCAGTTCAACTGGATTCCGCTCGCGAAAGCGGCCGACGTGATGGACCTGCTCGCAACCGTCGACATGCACGGCATCCAGACGAGCGGCAACTGCATCCGCAATATCTCGTGCGACGAGCGCGCCGGCGTCGCGCCGGACGAAATCGCCGATCCGCGCCCGTTCGCCGAAGTGATGCGCCAGTGGACCACACTGCACCCCGAATTCGCGTTCCTGCCGCGCAAGTTCAAGATCGCGATCACCGGCGCCACGGAAGACCGCGCGGCGACCGACTGGCACGACGTCGGGCTGCAGCTCGTGCGCGACGACACGGGTGCGCTCGGTTTTCGCGTGAGCGTCGGCGGCGGAATGGGCCGCACGCCGATGATCGCGACGCTGCTGCGCGCGTTCCTGCCGTGGCAGCACGTGATGAACTACATCGAGGCGATCGTCCGCGTGTACAACCGCTACGGGCGCCGCGACAACAAGTACAAGGCGCGCATCAAGATCCTCGTGAAGACCGAGGGGCAGCGCTACATCGACGACGTCGAGGAGGAGTTCCGCCAGATCGTCGTCCTCGACGGCGGCCCGCACACGATCCCGCAGGCCGAGTTCGATCGCGTCGCCGCGTCGTTCGTCCCGCCGCGGCTCAAGCCGCGCACGCTCGATCTGTCCGATGCGAATGCGCGCGTATCCGCGCAGGCGGCCCGTCATCCGGCATTCGCTCGCTGGCTCGCCCGCAACGTCGCCGAGCATCGCGATCCGGCGCTGCGCATCGTCACGCTGTCGTTCAAGCGCCGCCTGCAGGCGCCTGGCGACGCATCGCCCGATCAGCTCGACGCCCTCGCCGATCTCGCCGACCGCTTCTCGGCCGGCGAGGCGCGCGTCACGCACACACAGAACGTCGTGCTGCCGTGGGTGCACGTCGACGACCTGTTCCTGCTGTGGGAGAACGCGCGTGCGATCGGGCTCGCGAGTGCGAACGTCGGGCTGCTGACCGACATGATCGCGTGCCCAGGCGGCGATTTCTGCGCGCTCGCGAACGCGCGCTCGATTCCGATCGCCGACGCGATCACCGAGCGTTTCCAGGATCTCGACCTGCTGCACGACATCGGCGACATCGACCTGCACATCAGCGGCTGCATCAATTCGTGCGGCCATCATCACAGCGGCCACCTCGGCATCCTCGGCGTCGACAAGGACGGCGCGGAGTGGTACCAGGTGACGCTCGGCGGGTCGGACGGCTCGGCCGCGAGCGGCCCCGCACGGCCGGGCAAGGTGATCGGCCCGTCGTTCTCGGCGGACGAGATCGTCGATGTCGTCGATGCAATCGTCAACGCTTACCTCGACGCGCGAATCGATGCGAACGGCCGCAGCGAACGATTCATCGACACCGTGCGCCGCATCGGCGCGGAACCCTTCAAGGCCGCCGCGAACGACGCGCGCCATCAGGCAGAGCACGCATGAACCAGGAAACGTCGAACACACACGCGCGCATCCGCCTGCTGACGCCGGCGGAACACGCCGGCGACACGCGGCCACACGACCACGCGACGCTGACGATCGGCAACGACGAGGAATTGCCGCCGCTCGCCGCGCAAATCGCACTAGCCACGCGCATCGACCTGCAGTTTCCGTCGTTCACCGACGGCCGCGCGTACAGCCAGGCTTATCTGCTGCGCAAGCGCTACGCCTTCACGGGCGACCTGCGCGCGACCGGCGAAGTGCTGGTCGACCAGTTGCTGCTGATGGAACGCACGGGGTTTTCGAGCGCCGTGCTCGGCGACGACACCGATATCGCGGCCGCACGGCGTCAACTCGACCGGTTTCCGGGCTTCTATCAGCGCGATGCGAGAGCGGCGATGCCGCCGCAGGGTGCGGCAGGGCCGGCCGGAAAATGAAACGGGCGGCACACTGGCCGCCCGTACGAAGAACCGGAAGCAATCCGGCCGGTACCCGCCGTGACGCGGGCGCCGGCGTTCAGCGCGCCGCCACCGGCTTGCCGAACGCGCCGAGAATCTTCCTCTCGAGCGCGAGGTAGTCGCGGCCGAAGTGGTGATCGCCCTGCGTCTTGATCACGTCGGCGCCCGTGTTCACCAGCGCCGGGCACATCGTGTCCTTCTCTTCCGCGCCGTAGAAGCACTGCACGAGCTGCGGCGGCACCTTCGCGATTTCCGGCGCGACCTTCAGCGCCTTGTCGCTCGCGGGCATGCCGAGCCAGCCCGTCACGCGGATCTGGAAATCGGCGGACGGCGCGAAGCCGAGCAGCGACATCACCGCGACCTTGTCGCGCAAGTCGGCCGGCAGCCGGTTGTACGCGAACGGCATCACGTCGGCGCCGAACGAGTAGCCGACCAGCGCCACGCGGCTCGCATGCCAGCGCGCCATGTACGTGCGCATCACGCGTGCGAGATCGCGGCTCACTTGCGCCGGCGGCTTCTCGCTCCAGAAATAGCGCAGGCTATCGATGCCGACCACCGACACGCCGTCGCGCTGCAGCGCCTCCGCGATCGTCTTGTCGAGATCGCGCCAGCCGCCGTCGCCCGAGATCACGATCGCGAGCCGGTCGCTGCCGCCCTTGGCCGGCAGCTCGACGAGCGGCAGATCCGACACGTCGAGTTCGTCGCCGCTGCTGGTGTCGCGCAGGTGCGCCGTGACGAGCGACACGAGCTTCGTGTTGTCGCCCGCGGCCGCCGTTTCGACGAAGCCCGGCATTGCGCGGCGCACGATCGTCGGATCGGGCGGGCACGGCTTGAAGCGCGGATCGAGCTTCGCGGCCGGGTCGACCGATACGACGCCGGCAATCGTGTTCTCCGGCGCCATCGACAGAATCTGCTTCGCGATCGCGCCGCCCTGGCCCACACCCGCGACGATCGGCGTGAAATAACGCGACGACTGCGCGAGACGTTCGAGCTGGTGGCTGACCGCCTCGGCGTCGCCGTCGAGGTGGTGGCAGGTCTCCTGCTTCGCGGCGAGATTCATCGCGTAACGCTCTGAATCGACGCCGACCGTCATCGCACCGGCTTTCGCGAGCGCGTCGGCCGCCTGCTGATCGGCCGCATTCCAGCCGGCCTCACGCGAGAACAGCACGACGAATCCGCGCAGCGGCCCGCTCGGCTTGGTCACGGTGACGGGCCCATAACGACCGCCCGACACGGTTTCGGCTTTCACGGCGGCTGGCTGCGTGGCGCACGCGGCGCCGGCCAGCATCATTCCCGCGCAGGCGGCTGCCGCCCGCGCGATTCCCTTCTTCAAACTCATGAACGCCGACCTCCAGCCAGCAATGACAGATCCGCAAGCGTGACGAACACGCCGACCGAGCCCGAGGCCGCGAGATAACGCGGCTCCCAGTGCGGTTCGAACTTGCTCTTGAAAGCGCGCAAGCCGCGGAAGTTGTAGAAGCGGCCGCCGAAGCGCCAGACCATCAGGCCGAGCCGGTGCCACGGCGACGGCATCTTCGCCGCCCCCATCCCCGAGAACGGCGCGATGCCCAGGCTCAGCTTGCGGAAACCCGCTTCCTTCAGATGCAGCGCGAGCTGCGTAAACAGATATTCCATCGCGTACGGCGACGCGTCCGGCAGATGGCGCATCACGCCGACCGTCGCCTCGGTGTTGAGGTCGGTCGTCATGAACGTGACGAACGCGATCGGCTTGTCGGCCTGCCGCACCAGCATCACCGACTGCGTCGCGAGATAGCCGTCATGGAACGCGGCCACCGAGAAACTCTTCTCGCGCGCATCGCGGCTGTCGAGCCAGCCGTCGGAGATATCGCGCAGCGCCGGCAGCGCGGCCGGCACGTCGCCCGGCGCGATCACCTCGACCGCCAGCGCGTCCTTGTCGCCGCGGCGCAGCGCGTAGCGCAGGTGCGACCGGTTCGAGCCCTTCAGGTCGAATCGGTCGAGTGCGATATGCGCTTCCTCGCCGAGCTTCATCAGCGTGAGGCCTGCGTCGAGATACAGCGGCAGCGCGTTCGCGCGCACCTGGTAGAACGCCGCGCGACCGCTGTGCGCGTGTGCGAGCGCGATGAACTTGCTGATCAGCGCCGGCCATTCCTCGCGCGGCCCGACCGGGTCGTGCAGCGCGGCCCACGTGCGGCCGTTCTTGGCATACATCAGGAAGGCCTGGCGCGATTCCGAAAACAGGAACGACTTGTCGCCCATCAGCGCGAGGCCCGCATCGCTGCACTCCTGCGCGCGAATGATCCGTTCGGCGTCGAACAGGTCCTGCGGCACGGGCTTCACGAACCGGCCGGGCGCCGGGCGCAGCAATTGCCACAGCGCGAACAGCGCAACGAACACGCCGGACGCAAGCGTCGCACGCAGCGCACGCGGCGCGCGCGCGTCGAACGAGAAATGCGACCACAGCTCGCGCGTGTACGGCACGTCGCGGAACGCGAAGAACAGCACCCATACGGCCAGCATCAGCACCATCGTCACCGACACGAACCAGCTCACCGTGAAGCGCTCGGCGAGCAGCGACGAATGGCGGTTGAAACGGCGGCGGCTGACGAGCAGCAGCACGAGCAGCGTGCCGAGCACGCCGGCCTCGACGAACGCGAGGCCCTTCGCCAGCGACAGCGCAAGGCTCGCGAGCGTCAGCGCGAAGGTCATCCACCACGCGCCGTCGAGCCGCCGCAGCAGCCCACGCGCGACGAACAGCAGCGCGACGCCGAGCACGCTGCAGATCACCTGCGAGCCTTCGAGCACCCACAACGGCACGATATGGCGCAGGATCGCGATCCGGTGCCAGAACGCGGGCGTCGCGCTCGAGATCACCAGCATCCCGCCGACCGCGAACGTCACGAGGCTCAGGAACACCGGTGCGAGCTGCGACACGCGCACGGCCTGCCGCGTGACGAGGCGACGTCGCAGCGCGCGGCCCTCGAAACCGGCCAGCAGGCCGGCCGACAGCACGAGCGGCACGCCGAAGTAGATTGCGCGATACGCGATCAGCGCGGCGACCATCGCGTGCGCGGGCACTTCGCGGCCGAGCGTGAACACCATCGCGGCTTCGAACACGCCGATCCCGCCCGGCGTATGGCCGATCATCCCGAGCAGCAGCGCGGCTGCGTAGACGGTGATGAAAGTCGGGAATCCGACCGGTGCCGCCGGCAGCAGCACCCACAGCGTCAGGCCCGCGGCGACGACGTCGAGCACCGCGTAGACGACCTGCGCGACGAGATCGCGCCGCGCGGGCACGTCGAACGACAGCCACTTGAAGCGCGTGACGACCGGTCGCGCCGTGCTGCCGCACATCGCGACCATCGCGGCCAGTATCACGAGCAGCGCGGCGCCGCCCCACGTCAGCACGCCGGGCGCGACGTGCAGCATCGCGGCAAGCGCCTCCGGCACGCAGACCATGCCGACTGCCGTCATCAACACCATCGCGAGCGCCAGCGTGCCGCTCGTGAACACCGTCATCCGGCCGATCTGCGCGGGCGTGACACCCGACACGCCGTACACGCGGGCGCGGACCGCGCCGCCCGTCAGCGCGCCGAAGCCGGTTGCGTTGCCGAGTGCGGAACCGGCGATCGCGCCGATCCACAACGCGACGCGCGGCACCTTCGCGGCGACATAGCGCAGGCCGACCGCGTCACGGGCAACGAGCGCGAGATAGCTGAGGGCCGTCGCGGCCAGCGACGCGCCCCACTCGCTGACGGACATGTGACGCAACTGGCGGATCACCGACCGGTAGTCGACGGATTCCGACAGATGCTGGAAAACCACGATCAGCAGCAGGCCGATGCCGAGCGCGAGCAGCGGCGACAGCACGCGCTCGTTGCGGATCAGCGCCCGGACACGGGCGATCACCGCCGCGGCACGGCCGGGCGAACCTGAGTGGCGGGAAGACATAAGTTGTTCAGTGGTGGTGCATAGCGTGTCGCGGCGCAAGAAGGCCAGGCGGCGACGAATCTGGTTGTTCTGCGTGGGCGGTCAGCCGAAGACGGAGGCAGGTGGCGCCTGGATCAGAACTTACAAGTATACGGGTCTTATATTACAAAATCTTTCACGCGCTCGTTGTGCGGATTTGTAGCGCTGCGTGTATCAATGTCGCATCAAAGTTCGACGGCCGATCACGCGCGAGGTGCGCATCATACCGGGAACTGACGTGGTTTTTTCATTGGATGAATGACTTGTGATGCATTTGGGAGAAAATTGCCCGAACGATGCGCCGCGACGAGCACGAATCGCAAGTCCGACCGGGCTTCATTGATAGGGTCGGATGTTTTCGGGCAAGCTGATCCTGTTTTGCCGGCCCTTCACTGCCCAAGCGTGCCGGGATGCCGGGACGATCCGATATCAACTGAATAGTGACGCCATGATGGCCGCGGCTCGACGCACCAAGTCGTCGGACAGACGAAACCGGACGCTCGCCACGGCCAGGCGCAGTGCCTACCGTTTCAGGCGAACCACATACAAACCGGGAGCGTTCGGATGGACGCTCAGGCTGAAATTCGGCGGAGTCGAAATGAGGTTGCCCTGGATTGCTGGCTTGTACGTGACAGTTCCGCCGGATACGTCTGCCAGTTCAACAACCGGCGGGAACGGATCGGGGATGAGGTTCGACGTGAAGTTCAGGGTCATCCCCTCTGGCGGCCTGAACCCGCCTTCCGTCACATGGCCGTCGCCGTCAAAACTGCGCCGTCAGTTGGAAGCCGAACGTCACGCGCGCGGTCGGGAAACCCGATGGCTTGTAGACCGGCGTACCCGCGAACAGGTCGTACGCATAAGCGCCGAATCGCGTACCGACACTTCCCTTCACGCCGATCACCGCACCGACCAGTTGCGTGCCGACCAGCGCGACAGGCTGCGGCCCCCACACGCGACCGTAATCGAGCCCTGCGTAGACGGCCTGCCCCGTCTGCCCGATCGGCATCTGCAACTCGTTGCGCCAATAGAAGCCGCGTGCGGCTGCCAGCATCGTCTCGCCATCGAAACCGCGCACCGTGTAGCGGCTGCCGATCGTCAGGTCGTCGATGTAGTACAGCGAATTGCCCGTGTATTGGCCGTGGACGGTGCCGACATAGCGGAACGGCTGTTTCGCTACGACGAACGGCACCTGCAGGTTCGCGTCGAGCACGGCTATCCGGTAGCGGTAGGTTGGACCGCCTTCGGCCACCTGGATGTCCTCCTGCGCGCCGAATGCACCGATGCCCTGCCGGTACGCGAGCATCCCGTCGAACTGCGCGCCGCCAAAGTAGTGACGATCGGTCAGGCCGATCTCGACGAACGTGTTGTTGCGGCGCTGCTGCGGGATTTCCGTGTCTTCGATGAAGCTCTGGCCGAAGCGGCGCGACAGCCGGAATTGCGCGCCGAGCACGTCGTTCTGGCTGCGCGACAGCACGCGGTTCAGCTTGAAGTCGATGGTCTTCGAGTTGCCGCTCACGACGAAGGTCTGGTTCACACCGGCAATCTGCTGGTAGTACGTGTTCGTGTAGGCCGACAGCGTCGCGGTCCAGTAGCCCCACGGAATCGAATAAAAGCCGTTCCAGCCGTGCGAGCCGAGACGCTTGTCGCCGAGTTCGAGATCCTGACTCACCCCGATGTTGAAGATATCGTTCAGGCCGAGCGGGTTGTCGATGCCGACCGACAGGTTGCCTTGCAGGCGGCCGGTGGCGCGAGTGCCGGAGTTGTCAATCGAGGCGACGACGGTCCAGGGTTTGCCGCGCTTGATGTCGAGCACGACGTCACTTTCGCCCGGCGTGTCGGCGGGGACGATCTGCATCGAGACGTCCTGGCTCGAGACGCGCCTCATTTGCTCGAGGCCTTGCTCGAGGTCGCGCAGGTTCAGGAGGTCGCCGTCGCGGGTGGGGAAGGCGGTCTTCCAGGTGCCGCGGAGTTTCTCGTCGGAGAAGCGCACGTGGCGGACGACGCCGGGGATCAACGCCAGCTTGAGCGTCCCTGCGGACAGACTCTGCTCGGGCAGAAGCACGCGCGTCGTGATGTAGCCGCGCGCAAGGATAGCCTGGGACAGCCCTTTCACGAGCACATCGAGGCCCTGCTTGCCAACGCACTGCCCTTCATAGTGACCGAGCCACTCGCGCGCGAAGGCGAAGCGATCCATCGGCAACGTGGACGCGCCCTGGGCTTTCACCGTGTTGGGCAGCGAATCGGGTACGTCGAGTGCAAAACGGTCGATGCGGAAACATGGCGATTCGGTCGGCAATGACGGGAACGCGACACGCTCGGTCATCGATGAACGAACCGCAGGAGCAGAAACGGTTCTTTCGCGTTCACGCGCTTCTTCCTGCTCGCGAGCGCGCTGATCATTGCTTGCCGGTAGCGTGCCTGGCGAAGCGGATTGCGCCGCGACTCCGGCCGATGCGAGCAGTACCGAAGCCGCGACGAGGTTGGCTCCCCGGATTTTTTTCTTCATATGCTGGTTTCTCTGGATTACGCGTACCGCGTGATCATCCAAACGCCGATCAGGATGACGAATGCGCCGGCCGCCTGCATCGGCCGCAATAGTTGCTCATGCATTGCTGTGAACGACAGCACGACGAGCATGGAGATCGCCACCATGGTGGGATAGGCAATGCCGAGGGTTGTCTTGCGCAATGCGGCCGCGTAAAGCACGAACCCGACGCCGTAAGCGGCAACGGCGGCACCGCGCGCAATCCATGGCAGTACGTTCGACTCGCCAAGTGAGATTTCCTTGAGCGCAGCAACCCTGAGCAATACGCTGGCGAGCCCGCCGAACACGCCACTCGCGACAACGATCAGCCAGTTCATCGCGCCGCCTCCGTCGCCACCGCGATATCCGCCCGACGATTGGGCGAGACACGACTGCCACCCGATGAATCTGTACTGCTGCTGAAAATTGCGTTGAACCGGTTCGCGCCGTGCAGCGCAATCAACACGACCGCGGGAAACACGACCGAGAAATTGCGCGCCTCGTCCCGATAACCGAAAAAGATGAACAGCACCAGTACGGGCAGGAATGCCGCAAAGAAGTAGCTTCGGTAGCGCGTTGGCGTCGCTCGCCAGGCTGCCCGGAAGAACACGGCAAGTGGCACGAGCATCAGCGGATTTTCCAGGCTCGGCGTGAAGATGCCTTTGCCGATGAGGTTGTAGAAGGACAAATAGGACTTGGGATTCACCCAGAACTTCAGGTTGTCCCACACGTGATATTCGACGAATCCGCCAGCGTTTTCACTATATCCGCTCATGATGAACTGCCGGGTCGCGATGCAGATCCCGAGCTGCAGTACGAGCCACGCAACGCGCTTCGACATTGCGACGTCCCGCTCGTGCAACAGGAACAACGCGAGCGGTACGAGAAAGAACGTTTCCTTGTTCAGGGAGAAGACGGCAATCATCAGCGTGCATGCGAGCATTCGCCTCTTGATCAGGAAGTAGCACGCACCCAGCACGCCGAGCAGTTCAAAGAAATCGTAGTAGTAGCCACCCTGCTGAAACGTCAACGGATAGACGAAACTGAACGCAGCCAGAAAGCCGACGGAATGCCCGAAGCCAAGTCCGTGCATCCTGGCCAGCTTGTAGATCAGCAGAAGCGCAAAGAGGGTCGACAGTACGATCGCGATATACGTCACGTGATAGACGAGCGCCGTGACAGGCGTCCAGTATTCCTCCGGAACGCTCGTGAAATAGGCGTTGCGCAGTGAGTCATGTCGCTTGATCGATTTGAACAGCTTGTCCTGCCTGGTTTGGTCAAGCTGCTCGGCAATCCACTTGGCGGCAGTCGGAAACGACGACCGGTAGACATAAGGCCTCGGTGCGTCGCCGTTCATCATGCCGACTAGGCTGTAGCTCGTTGCAAAGTCACCCTTCTGATCGTCGCGGAAACCCCATTTCAGCAGCATGCTGTTCGTGATGTTTCCGGCGCAGATGAACAGCAGCACGTAGACGATGGCGAAACGGCAGAAGGCTCGCACCCGGTGTTGGTTCTTTTCCGTCATAGGGTTGTCGCCGCTTACGGTGCCGGCAGGAAGTGAGCGGCCAACACGATCGTCACCATGACGCAAAGCATGGCGAAGCTGCCGCGATTTTCGAGGATATGAACGATCGGATCGTCGTGCATCGCGCCGCGAACCGTGGTGATCCAGAGTCGGCCGAACAAGTAGATCAGGCCGATCTGCACGAACCAGAGCAAGTGCGGAATCGCGTAGCGTGCTGCGGTTTCAGGGGCGTTGATGAAGAGGCCGAAGACGACCACTGCGGCAAGCGATGCACCGATACCGAACGGCCAGAGCACTTCGAGATCGCTCACGCGGTAGTCGCGGCCTGCCGAAGCGCGTTTGTTGTGCTGACGCAAAAGCACCAGCTCGGAGCAGCGCTTTACGAGCGCGAGGCTCAGGAACGCGAATACGGAAAACGCGAGTAACCAGCGGCTGACCGTGATTTCCGCAGCGACGGCTCCGGCGATGATTCGATATGTGTACAGCAACGACAACACGACGACATCGAGCAGCACGATCGATTTCAGGCGCCAACTATATGCGGTTGTGAGCAGCAGATAGAGCGCAAACATGCCGGCAAATTCGGGCGACACCACGAATGCCAGCGCAAACGCCAGAGTCAGCAGCAGTGCCGCGCAACCGAGCCCCTGCACAATCGACAGCGTGCCACTTGCGAATGCGCGGTTGCGCTTACGAGGGTGTCGGCGATCGTCGTCCAGATCCCAGAGATCGTTGCCGATGTAGGTGGCCGACGCGCCAAGCGACATCGACAGGAAGGCGAGTGCGAGTGTGGCAACCTTGTCGGTGTCGAGGAACGCAAACGCAGTCAGCAGCGGAACGAACAGCAACAGGTTTTTCAGCCACTGGTGAACACGCAGCGCTTTGCACCATGTGGCGAAGCCCGCGCGCACGTTCGAAAACTCTCGCTCAACCGGAATACGACTACGGACATTCGCCGCAACACCATGCGTAACGCCGGCAAGGACTGCACCTTTCGCACCTGCCCAGATCGGCAGATCGGCTTTGCTGTCACCCGCATACACGAAGTCGTCGCCGACCTGCCGGCGAATGCCGGCCAGTTTGGTCTCGCCCTTGAGATTCGTGTTGCCGGTAGTTGCGATGACGCAATCAAACAGACCGAGATGCGCGTTCACCTGCTCGGCGATCGAACGATGCGCGGCAGTTGCGAGCACGATCTTGCGGCCACTTTCGCGTTCGCTCTCGAGATAGTCGACAAGCGGTTCGCGATACGGGAGTGTCTCAGCTCGAAAATCGGCGTGTTCTGCAACTTTGGCCTTGAACGCGGCGCGCCCGCCGGCAAGCCAGAAAGGCAATCGCAGCAGGTTTGAAGGCTTGCGTCTTACCAGGTGGATCACTGATTCCATCAGGGTGTCCGATGGGGTCAGCGTGCCGTCGAGGTCGACGACAAGCGGTAGTTTTCCGGTCTCTCGCATTTATCTAAATTCGCTCAGTGTCGGCGCCGATTTCTCAATTCACCGTCGGCCACACTGTTTTATCCTGCGTCGGAGACGCGACACACGCACAAGTCCCCCCACGCAGCCAATTCAAACTACCGCTCCCATCCAGTTATTGGCGGAGCTGTAATAATGAAAGCACTATGCTCAGGAAATTCGGATCGGATGAATTCGACAGCAGACAGATTGTTTACGTGTGCAGCCTCTGCATCTAACGGCGGATCCGCACCATCCCATATACAGTCAATGCGCGCTTCAAATTTTGAGTTATGCCAAATTCCACCTTCGACGCGGGCAACGAGTAAGCCCCTATGCGCCGCCTGCTCACATACAGCAATCGCCGCCTCGGGAGAGAGCTTCATGACCACACTTCCGTGAAGTGAGAAAAACTCCTCGGGATTGGTGTAACGCTTCGATCGATCAACGAGCGTATTTCTGGCTCGACCTGCATTCATTTTGAACTACTCCATTTAACTCGACCATCAACAGTCCAACTCGGATCATTCTTATCACTGACTTGAACCACCTCTCCAGTTCTATCATTCACAACAATATAACCATTTGGTGCCCCATATACCGTTGCCGGATCATCTCTCGCCACACCGTCGGGCGATTTTTTTGCGGATCGCTTATCAATACTAGTGCCGGTAGCGCCATTCTTGACGACCGCCTGAATTTCGCTCTCGGTCCACCCCCGATCTACAAGCTGATCACTAATCTTCGAGTCTATGACTGGCTTGCTATCCGCCGTGATCACACCGCTCAAGAGACTCTGAATCCACCTCGGCACAACCGCCGTCACCAACGCATCAATCACTCCGGGCCCCGGATTCGGTGTTCCAAGAGCACCGCCTTTCATCGATGGATCAAGCTCCGTAGCAGGGTCAACAATCACGCTATCATCCTTGCTACGGCTTTGCCCGACATAACCTGGCAAGTTGAATCCTGCAAGCCAGCCCGGAACGGGCGCCATCGGCGCCACTTGGTTATTCTCTGCCTCGATTCTCGCAGCGCTGCTTGCGGTTGCGCCATCGAGTCCGCCTGCCGTCGCGATGCCTGCGACCAAGTTGCTCACCAAGGTCACGCGGGCTTCGAGGTCCGAGGCGGACAAACCGTCCGCCGGTTTCAGCAAACTACCCAACACCGAACTTGCAGCAGCGCCCATCGCGCCAGCACCACACCTCTGACTGCTCGCTACCGCCCCCGCGCAACCTACAATGACGTGCATCGCAGCACGGGCCGTCTCGCCACCCGCCGAACTGTCTTTGCTGAGGTAATCCGCAATCTGCTTAACCCCATTCGCCCCAAGTTCCTGCAGATACGCCACTGTCGCGTTTTGCGCGAACTGGCCCGCGCCTCCAGTCACGTTACCGCCCGCCGCTACCGCAAGCGCCGTCAACACCTGACGATAGGTCCCGCCCGGTCCCCATTCCGCCGACAACTGATCCGCGCGCTGCTGCGCCGCCGCACGCTGTTCCGGCGTCAGACTCGCGTCGCCCGCAGCCTTCTTCGCTGCATCGACTTCGGTCGCACGATTCGTAACAAAGGTTCCGACCTGATTGATGAACTGACTCGTGATGTCGAACCCGGCCTGAATTTTCCCCTTGTCGAAGATCGGCGCAAGTGCGCCGCCGGTATCCGATGTATCCCGATTGATGCTCGCGACAGTCTCAGCGGCGGACTGACGGGTGAGTTGCTGTTGCGCTGAATCGTCACGAATCGTCAACGCGCCGCCGCTGATCCCGCTTCGCGTGGTCGAATTCGCGTCGCCCGATGCGCCCAGCGCAACTGGGGTCGCTGCCGAGAATCCACCATCACCCTTCGGCAACTCGGTCCCGGGAACCGGATTCACATTGTCGGCCGTACCCTTCTGGTCCTTACCAATACCGCTCTTGTTGCCATCCGAACCGCTATCCCCACCGAAGCTGTAGCCACCGCTCAGCGCGACTTGCGAGGCATCGTATGACGCATGGTTTTCGATATCGCTATGCGTCAGCGTCGCCGTAGTCAGACTGTTCACACCGTCCAGCACGGCCTTGTCGCTGCTCGCGATTACGCCGCCCTTGAGATCGGTGTTGCCCTTCACATCGACCTGGAAACCGCCATCGCCCGCCTTGATCCCCGATTGCTCGTTCACGCTGGCGTAGTCGCTGCTCATCTTCGTCTGGCCGACATTGCCCACCACGCTCGATACGCACGGCGGGGGACACACGCTCACCGATACGCCTGCGTTCTGCTGCTTCGAATCGTAGCGATCCTTGTCCTGCAGGCTTTCAATATTCAGGTTGCTGCCAACGTCCGCAACCACCTGCTTGCCAGATGCGACCGCGCCCTTCAGATTCGTATCTCCACCTGACTGAATGGTGAGTTGGTTGCCTGCGGTTACGTGCGTATTCGTCGATGTCGACGAATCACCGTCAGCGTTACCACGATTCCCTGCCACTCCTGCCGTGAGGGCAACCCCAGTCTTTGCGCCAACGGTGAACGAAACACCTACCGAAGCGCTCGACCCACTATTCGTACTGTGCTGACTGCTCGTATTCCGAGCCGCTTGAAGATTCACATCGCCTTCGGCGGCAAGCATCGCGTTCTTGCCTGCGGAGATCGTGCTTCCGATCACGTCGATATTGCTGTCCTCGCCGGCACCAGCGGCCGCAATCGTCACATTCCGACCCGCCGACACCGTGCTCCCCACCGCCGTGCTCGACTGTGCCTGCATCTGGCTGTCGCTCTTGCTCGCCCCAACCGATACGTTGATACCGACACTGGCCACCGCCGTCACCGGATTGCCACCGACCGATTTCACCGCGTCATAGGTATTCTTCGCCGCAAGCCCCGATGTGGCCGCCGCAAGCGCAAGCAGGCGCGGATCGCTGCCCACGCTCTGCGCCGCGTTCGCCAATTGCCGGCCCGTCTGTACCGCCGCGACAACCGGGTTCGTCACGCCCACCGTCAATCCGGATTGGCGGAACTGCTGTTGCTCCGCAAAATTCGTCGTATCGGTCGCAGCATCGATCTTGACGGTCTTACCGGCGAGGTTCACATCATTGCCAGCGTGCAGCGTGCTACCAGTTACGTGCAGGTCGTTGCCCGTCGCGACCGTCAGATTCCCGTTCAGCGAACCGACCATGCTGCCCGTGTTACTAACGTCTGTCGAATGCTGCTGATCCGACATTGAACGCGTGCCGACCGATACGGACAACCCGCCGTTCGACATGAACCCGGATTCTTTCTTCTCGTAGCTGTTCGCCGACTGGACGGTATCCTGAGAAGTCCTGATCGCGACGTTGTTCGCTGCACCAAGCTTTACATCGTTCGTGCCGACGATGTTGCTGCCCTGAACCGTGAGATCCCTGCCCGCCTGGATCTGCACCGTATCGCCGGACACCGTGCTCGCCACGCCGATATTCGCGCGCGTATCGTGCGATTCCTTCGTCGCCGTACCCGACACGAAACTGCCGCGCTTGACCTGCACGTTCTGGTAGCTGTCGTGCTCTTCGCGGGCTTCTGTGATTGTCACGTCCTTGGACGCCGCGATCGTCACGCCGCCAGCCGTCTCTGCGTTCGTACCGGCTGTCACCGACGAACCGGTCAACGTCACGTTGCCCTTGGTCGCGTCAGTCCTGTTGACTGCCCCGAGGGTGGCATTCTGGCCAGCACTGAAGGTCGTCCCGACAGCCTGCTGATCGTATGTGCGATCGACCTCCTTGCGCGCACGGCCGTCGACCGCGACGTTGTTCAGTTGATGCTCGTCGGTTACCGCCGTCGCCGTCAGATTCCCGCCCGCCACGACCGACAGATCCTTCCCGGCCGTCACGGTCGCTCCCTTGAACGACGCGTCGTTGCCGCTTTGCATCGTCAGGTTGCCGCCAACGCCAACACCGCTCGTCACATGCGTCGTCGTCGACTCTTCCCAATGATGCTGGTCGTTCAGATACAACGACTGATCCGTCTTCGACTGAACCGTATCGACATTGATGTCGCGCCCGGTCGTCACGAGCGCATCACCGCCCGCCGAAAGATTCGCGCCATGAATCGACAGATCCCGCCCGGCTTGCACGGCGAGATCTCCCGTCGACGCGATCGTCCCTTGCTGGCCGATCAGGCTCTGGCTCACCTTGCTCGCGCCGTCAGCCCCGCTAACGCCGACCGCATCCACCAGCGTCGTATTGACCACATCCCGCCCGGCCAGCACCGCCACCCGGTTGCCGGTCATCTGCCCCGACGCGTTCACGACGTCGTTGCTCGCCGACACCACCGTCGTGCCGTTCGTCCCGTCGCTTGCGATCGTGCCGCCGCGATTCAGGATGTCCGTCGCAGTCACGACCGTCTTAGTGCCGCCCTTGATCACGCCACTGTTCGTCGTGCTGCCGGCTGCGCGGATCTCGACGTCGTCGGCCGCGATCAGCGCGCCGGTCGGTTGAAGATCGTTCGCATGCGTCTTCGCCAGATATACGACCGGCGCCAGCACCTGCGTCGTACTGCCGTCCGGCAACGTTACGACCTGGTTCACGAGCCACACGATGTCGCTCGTCAGCGCATCCATCTGCGCGGCGGACAGCGTCATCCCCGGCACCATGCCGAACTGCTTCGCGTAATTCGCGCCGCTCGTCATCAGCGCGCGATACTCGTCCTCGGCGCTCGCATAGCCCGGCAGGAACGTGCGCCCAGTCAATTGCGTGATCTGGTTGCGCACCATCTGCTGCTCATACATGCCGTCGCCGAGACGCTTCTCGATGCTCGCCGGATTCAGGTTGAGCTGGCCGAGCATGTAATCGCTCGAGATGAAGTTCGTGTAGCTCGTGAGGCGCGGGTCGGTGACGATCAGATACGGCTGCCCGGGTGCCGGATTGATCGAGTAGAGGCCGCTCGTCGGCAGCTTCAGGTCGGGCAGCACGCCGGTCGGGCTCACCACCGACTGCACTGCGTCGACCGGCTTCTGATCTGTCGCGGGGCCGACCTTCGACTGCCCGGTGCCGGTCACGCCGCCATTGGCCTGGTTCGCGCCGAGCGTGCCGCCAGTCGCACCCGTCGCCGAGTTTTCCGCTGCGACGTTGCGGTTGTTCACGTCCTTCGCATCGATGTTGATCGACTGGTTCGCAACGATCGTGCCGCCGGTATTGCCGATCGCGACCGGCGTGTACACCCGCGACGGCTGCACGATCTTGCCGACGTCCGAGCTGGTGTTCTCGTTCCACGCATAAGTGGAGACGATGTCGTCCCGCTGGTACTGATACAGTGTCTGCCCGACGTTATTGACCGTCGTGCCGCCGTAGCCGCCCGAGCCTGCGCTTCCAGCAACGTCCGCATCGCCGATCTTGATCGACCTGCCTGCCGAAATCACACTGTATTCGTTGTTGATCGTGCCGACATTCTTCATCACGATATTGCCGCCGGCGACGAGTTGCGCCTGCTGCGCCTGGCTCGTTACCTTGTCCTGCCGGATCGTCGTCGTGGTGTCGCGCGCGATCTCGACGCGCTGGTAGCCATTGTGGCCGTCGCTGCGGGTCGCGTATTCGCTGGCGGGATCGTAGTTGACATGCGGGTCGTAGCCGTCCCAATAGACGGCCGTGAGCGTGCCGTTGCCGTTGTCGGTCAGCGTGTTGTAGTAGATCGTCTGCGGCTGGCCGTTGACGTCGACGACGAGCACGCGATCGACCGCATTGTCGCCGTTTGTGCTGGAGACGATCTGGCTGCTCGAATACGTCGCGGTCTGCGGCGTCTTGTACGGCCCGCGCCACGTCGCATCGGAGCAAACACCGTGATTCGGCGCCGCGTTGCCGGTCGGGCAACCGATGTACTTGCTGCGCTTCGTCTCGCGCTTTTTTTCGACGCTGGTCGTCTCGGTGTCGATCACGGGAGCCGAGCGCGTATTCGTGAACGTATCGGCCGCCAGTTCGACGCTGCCCAGCGCCTCGATCGACGACTGGTCGTTCAGCACTGTCGGCGCGCGATTGGCGAGGAACCCGTCGGCGTCTCGCTGGCCATTCGCCGCGATGTTGATGTCGCCGACGCTGAAGATGCTCGCCCCGCCGGTGTTCGACAACCGGTTCGACGCATACAGGTTCGCCCGATTGGCTGCAGCGATCACGGCCGCCGCCCCGGCATTCGAGATGACGCCAGCATTCACCGTGACGTCGCGGCCGATGATCGTCGCCGTATTGTTCAGCGTCGCGCTGTTCGTCGCGACCGTATCGCCCTCGATTCGGCCCGCGTTATCGATCGTTCCGCCGTTCGCATTGACTGTCGTGTTTGCCGAGTTCAGATCGGCGCCCACCTGGTTGTCGACATTAGCTGCGTTGACGGTTAGCGCGCCGTTGGCGTCGAGCGTGCCCTGGTTCGTCAGCTTGCCCGACGTGGAGAACGTCAGATCGCCGTTCGCGTGCAGTTTGTTCGCGGCGATATGGGTGTAATCGCTTGCGAGCGACACGCTACCGTTGCGACCCGCGACGACCGACCCGGCGCCGCTCAGCGAGTCGGCTGTCAGCGTCAGGTCCCGGTCGCTGCCGATCGCGCCGCCCTGGTTGACCAGCGCACCGGTATTCAACGCCACACTGCCGCCGCTACCTGCGTCGTTGCCGATCTTGCCGTTCGTGTTGTCGATCGAGGCGGTGGTCAGCCCTAGCGCGCCGTTCGCGCGAATGGACCCCGCCTGGTTGACGAGCACCGTGTTCGAGCCGTTCAGCGTTGCATTGTCCGCAGCGGACAGCACGCCGTTCGAATTGTCGAGCCGGTTTGCAACGGCGAGCATCAGATCGCGTCCCGCCAGCACCTGGGCCCCCTGGGTATTCGCCAGCGATTGTGCAGTGACCGTCACATCGCCGTTGCCGCCTATCACGCCCGCGCCGGGCTTGCCTGCCGCATTGCCGTTCGTGATCGACGCGCCGCCATCGATCGTCGTCGCACCTGTCCCGACGTTGACGACCCGGCCATCACTGTTGTCGATGCTGCTGCCGGAAAGCGCCAGCGTTGATGTCGCATCGTTCGCCTCGATCTGGCCGCCGGTATTGCGGATCATCCCCTGGGCGTGAACGCCCAGGTTGCCGTTGGCCTGAATCAGGCCTGCGGTGTTCGTCAACGCGCCGTTCGACGACAGCGTAAGCGCCTGCGCCGACAACAGCGAGCCGGTCGAGTTGTCGACGCTGCCCGCCAGGACCGCTACATCGCCATTGCCGCCGATCGTGCCGCCGGCCGTGTTCGACAACGCGTTCGTCGACGTCACGCTCAGACTGCTCACACCGATGTTCTTGATCGAACCCGTGTCGTTCGCGAGACTGTCGGCCGCCACCGTCAGCCCGTTGTTCGCCTCGATCGTGCCGCCACCGTTATCGATCCGGCCTTGTGAATTCAGCCTGACGCTGTCGGCTCCGACGTAACCTCCCGCACGATTGTCCAGCGACTGGACGGCAACGAACGCCTGCCGCTGCGCACTCAAGGTGCCGGCCTGGTTCGAGAGCGCGGCCGCTTGCAGCGCGAGTGCACCGTTCGTTGCGATCTGCCCGCCGTTGTTCGACAGCGTGCCGGTCGCGATCGACAACGTGCCGCTGCCGGCGTGCGCGATCTTGCCCTGGTCGTTGACCAGTGCGGTGGGCGAAAGGATCAGGTCGGTGCTGTTGGTTTGCAGCGTGCCGCGGGTGTTGTCAAACATCCCGGAGACGGCCGCGAGCATGGCGCCCGTGCCGGTTTGCGTGATCGACCCGCCGCGGTTCGCAAGATCGCTGGCAGTCAGTGCCAGTTGCGCTGCGTTGATGGAACCGTCGCCGTTGTCGAGCGACGTCGCTTTGATGGCCGCCGCCTGACCCGCTGCGATACTGCCGGCGGCGTTCGTCAGTGCTGCGCCGGCATCGAGGTTCGCATTCCGCCCGGCTAACAGCGTGCCGCCGCCATTATCGAGCGCCCGGCTCGTCGCACGAAGGTCCTGCCGGGCGGTCACCGTACCGTGATTGACCATCTGACCAGCCTGGAGCGTGACGTCGCCGTTACCGCCAATTACGCCACCCTGCACACCACCCGCTGTCGTACCGCCTGCATTCGTCAGCAGCCCCGTCGTCGTCACCGATAACCCGTCGCCATTCAGCGACGTGACGCGCCCGCCGGAGTTGTCCAGCGCCCCACCGGCCACCGTCATCCCTGCGGCGCTCTGGATCGTTCCCTGGTTGTTCAGGATCGAGTCGCCGCGCACCTCCGCGGCAGCTTGCGACACGAGTGTGCCCGACTGGTTGGCGAGCTGCCCGGCCGCCTGCACCAGCAGCGGCCCTTGCGCCGACACCTTGCCGCCCTGGTTCGATACATTGCCGCCCCTGAGCGTAATGCCGCTGTCGCTCGACACGCTGCCGCGATCGTTGACAAGCGTACCGGTCGCATTCGCCGTAATGGCACCCTGCGCACTCGTCTTCGCGTCTGGCAGATTGAGGTCGCCCGCCGTCGCACTCAACGCGAGCGCGCCGTTCGCAGCCGTCTGGCTGCCGGCAAGATTCACGCTACCACCGGTAAGCGACGCATCTCCGCCGACCAGGTTCCGGCCGGTCGCCGTCAGTTGCCCCGACGTCGTGACGTTCAGGTCGCCGCTGTGCCCGACCGCGCCGTCGTTGTTCACGCCCGCGCCGAGCGTGCCAGTCGAGTTCACCGAGCCCGCCGCAATCGTCGCGCTCTGTTGCGCGGCGAACGTGCCGCTGTTTACGAGATCGGCCGCCGTGTTCGCCGATACCGATTGCTGCGCATAGACCGTGCCACTGTTGTCGATACCGCCCGCCGCCGACATCGCGAGATCGCCGGTCGCCGTGGTCATGCCGGTCAGCACGAGCCGGCCGTTCGACTGCAGCGTCATGTCACCGGCCTGGGCCGCGATCGTGCCGGCGTTACGCACGCCGACGCCACCTTCGGTGCCGACCAGATAAATCCGCTCGCTGTACATCCCGCCGAGCTGGCTGACGTCGATCGCGACGCCTGGCGCGGCGCCGTCGCCCTGGATCGGCGTCGCTGCCAGCGTGTCGTGATTGACCTGGTTAGCTCCAGCGACGACGTTCAGGTTCTTCGCGTAGATCGCCGCATTCGCCTGCACGGCGCGGGCAATGATGTCGACCTGATCGACGTTCGCCGCATTGAGCCCCGCGCCCTGCACGGTAACGAGGCCACGGTTGACGTTGTAGCCGGCAAGCGAACCGTCCGCGCCGTAGTATGGCTGCCCGGTCGTCAGCGTGGCACGCGATGTATTGATGAAGCCGCCGCCGTCGACGACGATACCGGCCGGGTTGGCCAGCACCACTTCCGCGCGATTTCCGGCGACTTCGACATAACCGCGAAGCTGCGACGGGTTCGCGCTGTTCACCTGGTTGACGATGATCCGGGCCGACTGGCCGGGCCCGAAATTCGGATTCCCGTTGATATAACCGGCCTGCTGCGTATTGACGAGCGTCGGCGAGTTATTCAGGATCGCGCCGTTCTTCTGAACGTCGAACTGGTTATAGGTATTGACCGATACACCGGCGCCGGAGGGCCTGGCGATATTCACCTGCGGCAAACCGTTCTGCGTCTGGATCACGTGGGTGGGCGCGCCCGGCGTCGGCACGATCTGCGCCGGCGCGAGCGAAGGCGCGCCGGCCAGCGATGCGGCCGCGATCAGCCAGCCCGAACCGCCAAGCGCACGGCGGCCGGCACGGCGCTCGCCGGACGCTGTTTTCCCCGAAGCAGCAGCCGTCTCTTCAACAGCCACCACCATTCCCCGGAGTCTGGAATACACCAGACGGTAGGTCTTCTGATTCATCGTTCTTTATTGGACTTCTTTCAGATCGATGAACGTTAGCAAAGCAGTCGTCATAAAACCATAGGATGACTGTCAGCAATTACCAAGCATTGTAAGGACGTGACGCAATGTATTTTTGGGATAATTCTGCCCCCTTCTATCTCAAATTAATTCATCTTGTTTTGACTGAAATTAATCAGAATTCGCCAGTATTGACTCTCGATTCTCTTCGCCACAGTTAAGAATCCACCAGATATCACGTTGCGTGGCGATAATCGGGAAACAGTTAAAATATGTTTCAGACAATTCGCCGCATCAGGAGATTCGGCCTCGATTTGCATGCTTACGGGACGACGCAGCACGCACGCGCAAACTCACTTCCCCCGCTCACGCTCCCCCAACGCGATCGCCTTGTAGTCGTAAGTCGGATAGAACTCCGTCCGATAAGCACCCCACGCCGTATCCTCGAGCACCCGATTGATTTCACGCAGCCGCGACGCCGGCAGCCGCAGCACGTCGATCTGCCCGATCCCCATCGTCACGGTCCAGCTCACCACTTCGACGCCCGGCGGCGGAAACGCCTTGTAGAACCCCTGCTTCGCGAGTTGCGCATTCAGCTCGGCAAGCGGCCGCGACTGGTCGTGTTTCAGGAAAACCGTCAGCAATATCGCGTTGTCAGGCGTCGCATTGGCCGAGCCGGCCGGCACGCTCGACGTCTGGCCGATGGCTGGAGCGCACCAGATCGCGGCGGCCGCCAGCGCGGCGGCGATCACGAGGGTTCGAATCGGGAAATACGGGGATGCCGTCATGACGCGACTCCAAGGCTTGGTGGCTCGAGCCGCCATCATGCGCCGCCACAGCGATTGCTGCAGTCATCCGGCCGATGCGATTACGTCGCATCCGCGCCGTCGCGCTCCCGCAGCACGTCGATGAACGCGCGCAGCTTCGCCGGCACGTGCTTGCGATTCACGTAATACAGCCACATCGGTGGCAGCGTCCGGCACGCGCCCGGCAGCACCTCGACGAGCGTGCCGTCGCGCAGGTCCTGCTCGATCCGTTCGCGCATGAACGCAAACGCGATTCCGACACCGGCGCGCGCCGCGTCGATCACCGCATCGGCATCGTTCGTCACAAATACGCCTTCCGGATCGAGATCGACATCACGGCGCCCGTCATGCAGCAGCCATTTGTGCAACCGCCCGCTCTCCGAGAACCGGAAGCGGACGCAGGCATGAAGCTCGAGCTCGGCGATCGACGCGGGCGTGCCGTACCGCGCGAGGTAACCGGGTGATGCGACCAGCGCGCACGAAAGCGCCGGCGCGATGCGCACGCCGATCGTCCCTGGCTGCAGCCGGTCGGCGAGGCGAATCCCCGCATCGAACCCGTCCTTCGCGATATCGACCAGCTCGTTCTCGTAGCGGATCTCGAGCCGCACTTTCGGAAAACGCTCGCGAAACGTGGCGAGCACCGGCGCGATCACGAGCGCGCGCGCGAGCGGCAGCGCGGTCACGCGCAACACGCCGCTCGGCTCGCTGCGCGCATCCTTCAGCTCGTCGCGCGCCTGCATGACCTGCCGGTACGCGGGCTCCGTCTGCCGCCAATAGCGCTGTCCGGCTTCCGTCAGGCTCACGCCGCGCGTGCTGCGGTTGAACAGCTTCACGTTCAGCTCGCCCTCGAGCTGCCCGATCGCGAGGCTGACGGCAGCCGGCGTCAGGCCGAGCGCGGCGGCCGCGCGCGTAAAGTTGCCGGCGGTCGCAACGGTCATGAACACGTGCAGCCCGGCCATCGGATCGCGTCGGCTCATCTTTAGAAAAACTTGAAACTCTTTCGAGTGGAATGTGGATTCTCCCATATACCGCTACTGCCTACACTGGCGCTGTCGTCCCATCGGAGCCTTGCATGGACCCGCTCACCGCCGCACTGCCGCTCGCGGCCGCCCGTCGCACGATCGATGCCGCCCTCGCGCATGCCGCGTCGCTGCAAGTCGTCGGCATCGCCATTGCAATCGTCGATGCCGGTGCAAACCTGCTCGCCTTCGTACGCACCGACGATTGCTTCCTCGGTGCGATCGATCTCGCGCAGCGCAAGGCGCTGACGGCAGTCCGCTTCCGCGCCTCGACCGGCGCACTCGGCGCGATGTCGGGCGACGGTCCGCTGCGCGGCATCGAGCACAGCCACGGCGGGCTCGTCACGTTCGGCGGCGGCGAACCGCTCTTCGACGGCAACGGGCGCTGCGTGGGCGCGATCGGTGTCTCGGGCGGCAGCGTCGACGAAGACACCGCGATCGCGCAACACGGCCGCGACCGCTTTCCGGCAACGCTCCACCTCCAAACCACAGGGTAAGCACATGACACAGAAACGCATCCTCATCACCGGCGCAGGCACCGGCTTTGGCCGCGAAGTCGCTTTACGGCTCGCCGAGCGCGGTCACGACGTGACGGCCGGCGTACGCGTCACCGTCGAGATCGATGCGCTGACGGACGCCGCCGCGCAACGCGGCACCGCACTGCGCGCGATCAAGCTCGACGTCACGTCGGCGCACGATCGCGCCCGTGCGGCCGAGCTCGACTTCGACGTGCTCGTGAACAACGCGGGCGTCGGCGAAGCCGGTGCGCTCGTCGACCTGCCGGTCGAGATCGTCCGCGAGCTGTTCGACGTCAACGTGTTCGGCCCGCTCGAACTCACGCAGCAAATCGCGCGCGGCATGCTGGCGCGCCGGCACGGCAAGATCGTGTTCGTGTCGTCGATCGCGGGCCTGATCACCGGGCCGTTCACGGGCGCCTATTGCGCGTCGAAGCATGCGGTCGAATCGGTGGCCGAGGCGATGCACGCGGAACTGGCGCCGCACGGGATCCGTGTCGCGACCGTGAACCCCGGCCCGTACAGCACCGGCTTCAACGACCGGATGATGGAGACGACGCGGCGCTGGCACGATCCGGCCGTCCATACCGTGACGCCCGAGCGGCTGACGTTCCCGCTCGAACAGCACGATCCGGAAGAGATGATCGCGAAGATGGTCGACGTGATCGAAAGCGACGGCGGCGCATTCCGCAACCTGCTGCCGCAGTCGTCGGAAACCTTCGTCCGCGCCGAACAGGCGCGCGCATGGGACCGTCAGCAGTGATGTAAACCGGCGGCGGCCGGTGGTTCACGCAGGAACGCGACGCCCGCCGCCCGGCGTGTCGCGTTCGCCGTCGCCAGCCGTCCCGACGGCTCGAACCACCGCAGGCCAACCCGTCGCCGAAGCCGGGCCCGCATGCCGGCGGGCCGCGTCAAGTCGCGCCGCCCGCGCTCAGTACACGTCGCGCATGTAGCGCCGCGCCTTCGATAGCCGCGCGACGTAGTCGTTCGCGGCTTCGTCCGACATCCCGCCGTGCTCGGCGACAACCGCCTTCAGCGCGGTATCGACGTCCTTGGCCATCCGCGCGGCGTCGCCGCACACGTAGAAGTGCGCGCCCTCCTCAAGCCACGCGAACAGCTCGGCGCCCTGCGCGCGCATCCGGTCCTGCACGTAGATCTTGTCGGCCTGGTCGCGCGAGAACGCGAGATCGAGCCGTGTGAGGAAGCCACTGTCGTGCATCGCGCCCAACTCGTCGCCGTAATAGAAGTCGGTCTGCGCGTGCTGTTCGCCGAAGAACAGCCAGTTGCGCCCGCGTGCGCCGCGCGCCTGCCGCTCGTGCAGGAAGCCGCGGAACGGCGCCACGCCGGTGCCGGGGCCGACCATCACGATCGGCACGTCGCCGTTCACCGGCGGCCGGAAATGCGCGGACTTCTGCACGAACACGGGCACGCGGCCGTCGTCCGCGCGATCGGCGAGGAACGTCGACGCGACGCCTTTGCGTGCGCGCCGGCCGTTGTGATAACGCACGGCCGACACGGTCAGGTGGATCTCGCCCTCGTGCGCGCTCGGGCTCGACGCGATCGAATAGAGGCGCGGCTGCATGCGCTTGAGCATGCCGACCAGCTCCGTGCCCGACAGCTCGACCGGAAACTCGTGCAGCACGTCCGCGAGCTGCTGCCCCCACAGCCATTGCTTCAGGTCGCCCTTGCGCTCGTCGCCGAGCAGCGACTTCAGCGCGCCGTTCGCGCTGCGTGACGCGATGAACGCGAGCGCGTCCGGATGCGGCCGCGTGATGTCGAAATGACGCGCGAGCGCATCGCCGAGGCGCACGTCGCCGACGCCCGCGATCGACACCGGTGCGTCGGCTTTCAGCGCGGTGACCGACAGCAGCTCGTCGACCAGCTCCGGGCAATTGGTCGGCCATACGCCGAGCGCGTCGCCGGTTTCGTATTCGAGGTTCGCGCCTTCGGTCGACAGCGACACGTAGCGCGTATCTTTCGCGGCGCCCGGACGGTTCAGCCGCAGGTTCGCAACGAGCTTCGACGGCGCCGGATGCGCCTTCGTCGGCAGCAGCCCCGAAGGGCTCATCCCGCCGGACGGCACCGCGTGCAGCGCGGCATCGGCTTCCTTGATCCGCGCGACGACGCGTTCGAGCCACTGGTCGGCATCGTGCTGGAATTCGACGTCGCAATCGACGCGCGCACACAGGCGCGCCGCGCCGAGTTCCGCAAGCCGCGCGTCGAGGCGTCGGCCGTGACCGCAAAACTGGTCGTAGTTGCGGTCGCCGAACGCGAGCACCGCGAAATGCACGCCGTCGAGGCGCGCGGCGCTGCCGGCCTGCAGCGCGTCCCAGAACTCGGTGCCGTTGTCGGGCGCATCGCCGTCGCCGAACGTGCTCGTCATCAGCAGCACGTATTGCGCACCGGCGAGCGATGCGACCGGATAGTCGGACATGCACGCGGTGCGAATCTCGAAGCCCGCGTTCATCAATTGCGTCGCGTAATCCTCGGTCAACGATTCGATGTTGCCGGTCTGCGACGCCCACAGCAGCACGACCTTCGGGCGTGTACGCACGATCCGCACGCCGCCGGACGCGGCGGCATCTGCCGGCAGCGCGGCCGTCGCGGCCGCCGGCGAATGCGCAGGCAGCGAACGGCTGAACAGGCCCGCGAGCATGCCGTCGAGCCAGAACCGCACCGGCGGCGTCAACGGCGCAGCAGCCGGCAGCACGGGCACGCTGCCCTCGCGCCGGCCGGCGCTAGCCTTCAGGCCGCTGACGAGGCCAGCCACATACAGCCGTTCGGTGTCGGTCAACGGCGGCGGCGCGAGATCGGCGACGCCGAGCGCGGCCGCGAAAGTGTCGATGTCTGCCATGTCGGATTCCTGTGAAGCAGTGGCCTGCACCATCGCCGGCGCGGGCCGCGCGTCGGCGGCGCGGGCATCGGGTTGCGCCGTCTCGTCGTCGGCGGACGCGAACGCATCCGTGTCGACGCGTTGCAGCGCGACCGCGCAATATTTCAGTTCGGGTTGCTGCGATTCCGGATCGATCGCGTCGTTCGTCACCGCGTTGATGCACAGGTCGTCGCCGTACACGTCGTTCCAGTGCATCGGCGCGAAGCAGTTGCCGCGCTGCACGCGCTCGGTCACGACGGCCGGCAACACCGCGCGGCCACGCGCCGAACGGATTTCGACGCTGTCCTTCGCGGCGATGCCGAGCGCGCTTGCATCGTCCGGGTGCAGCTCGACGAACGGGCGCGGGTTGAGCTTGTTCAGCATCGCGACCTTGCCCGTCTTCGTCATCGTGTGCCATTGATGCTGCAGTCGCCCGGTGTTCAGCACGATCGGGAACGTGTCGTCGGGCAGCTCGGCCGGATCGACGTGCGGCCGTGCGAAGAAGCGCGCCTTGCCCGACGGCGTCGGGAACGCGATGCGCGGTGCGCCGTTGCCGTCGGCGGCCGCGAGCGGCGTCTGGCTCACGCCGTCGTTCAGGTAGCGGATCGGGTGCCGCTCGCGCGCGGTGCCCGGCGCAACCGGCCATTGCACCGGGCCGTCGCGCAGCGCCGCGTGGCTCGCGCCGCGCAGGTCGTAGCCGGTCGCCGGATTCGAGAAACGCACGATCTCGTCGAACACGTCGGCCGCCGACGCGTAGTCGAACGCATCGCCGAAGCCCATCGCACGCGCGACCTCCGCGACGATGCGCCAGTCGGGCAGCGCGTCGCCCGGCGGCGCAACTGCGGCGCGCATCAGCGTCATGTTGCGCTCGGAGTTGACCATCACGCCGTCGCCTTCGGCCCACAGCGCACCGGGAAGCAGGATGTCCGCGTAGCGGTTGGTCTCGGTATCGAGAAATGCGTCCTGCGCGATCACGAGTTCCGCGGCCTGCAGTCCGGCGATCACGTTCTGCCGGTTCGGCACCGTGGCAACCGGGTTCGTGCAAATAATCCAGCACGCCTTGATGTCACCGGCCGCCATCCGTTCGAACAGGTCGACCGTGCCCTTTCCGACTTCCTTGCGCAACGTACCGGCCGGCACGCACCACAGGTTCTCGACGAAACGGCGATCGTCGTCGGAAGCCACCGAGCGCTGGCCCGGCAAACCCGGGCCCATGTAGCCCATCTCGCGCCCGCCCATCGCGTTCGGCTGGCCGGTCAGCGAAAACGGCCCGCTGCCGGCGCGGCAAATCCTGCCCGTCGCGAGATGCAGGTTGCAGATCGCGTTGGTGTTCCACACACCGTGCGTGCTCTGGTTGAGCCCCATCGTCCAGCAGCTCATCCACTCCTGCGCGTCGCCAATCCATTGCGCGGCCGTGCGGAGATCGGCTTCCGCGAGCCCCGTGATCGCCGCGACGCGCTCGGGCGTGTAGTCGGCGAGGAATGCCGGCATCGCGTCCCAGCCTTCCGTGTATGCGTCGATGAACGCGGCATCGGTGCGACCGTTCGCATGCAGCAGGTGCAGCAGCCCGTTGGTCAGCGCGAGATCGGTGCCCGGCCGGATCTGCAGGAACAGGTCGGCCTTGTCGGCGGTGCCGGTGCGCCGCGGATCGACGACGATCAGCTTCGCGCCGGCCTTTACGCGATCCATCATCCGCAGGAACAGGATCGGATGGCAGTCGGCCATGTTCGCGCCGATCACGAAGAACAGGTTCGCGCGATCGAAGTCCTGGTACGACCCGGGCGGGCCGTCCGCGCCGAGCGACTGCTTGTAGCCGGTGCTCGCGCTCGCCATGCAGAGACGCGAGTTCGACTCGATGTTGTTGGTGCCGACGAAGCCCTTCGCGAGCTTGTTGACGAGGTATTGCGCCTCGATCGACATCTGCCCCGACACGTAGAACGACAACGCGTCCGGCCCGTGCGTATCGAGCACCGCGCGCAGGCGACGCGCGGTTTCGGCGATCGCGTCGCGCGCCGGCAGCGGCACGAGGTCGTCCTCGCGCGCGCGGCGCACGAACGCACGGTCGAGCCGCCCCGAGCGGCGCAGCGCGACGTGCGCCGACGAACCCTTCGTGCACAGCCGCCCGAAGTTGGTCGGATGGTCGGAGTCGCCGGACACCTTGACGACTTCGCCATCCTCGACGTGCAGCACCATGCCGCAGCCGACGCCGCAGTACGGGCACACGCTCTTGACGGGGGTGGCGGTCATGCGCGCTCCGGGACGGTCAGGCCGCGATCCACACGAAGCCGTCCTCGACCCGCGACGGATACGCGCTCACCGACTGCTCGGGCGCTTCCAGGCATTCGCCGGTGCGCAGGTCGAAGTGCTGCTTGTACAGCGGCGACGCGACGACGACGCGCTCGCCGAGGCTGCCGATCAGCCCGCGCGACATCACGGCCGCCTGCGATACCGGATCGACGTTGTCGATCGCGAACACGCCGCCTTCTTCGGCATGCGCGACGTGAAACACCGCGACCTGCTCGCCGTTGACGAGCGCGCACACGCCGGTGTTCGGCACGATGTCGTCGAGCGGGCACACGCGGGTCCAGGACAGCGGAAGACGATCGTTCATGATGGGCTCCTTCGCAAAAAAATGCGGGTATCGGTCAGGGTCAAACGGTTGCGGGTTCGGTCACGGCTTGCGCCGCGCTTTCGGCGACGACGGGAATCGACACGGGCTTACCACCCGCGCGCTCGCCGGGCGTCGCGGGGCGGATCTGGCCGCGCGTCTCGACGAATTCGATGGTCGTATCCGGCGCGTCGCTGTTCACGAAGTGGCGGAAGCGCTTGCGCGTGTCGGGATCGGTCACGGCCTTCTTCCATTCGCATTCGTAGGTGTCGACCACGTGCTGCATGTCGGCTTCGAGCTCGGCGCCGATCCCGAGCCGGTCGTGCACGACGACGTCGATCAGGTAGTCGAGGCCGCCTTCGAGGTTGTCGCGCCACACGCTCGTGCGCTGCAGCCGGTCGGCCGTACGCACGTAGAACATCAGGAAACGATCGATGTAGCGCATCAGCGTCGCGCGGTCGAGATCGGACGCGAGCAGTTCGGCGTGGCGCGGCTTCATCCCGCCGTTGCCACACACGTACAGGTTCCAGCCTTTTTCGGTCGCGATGATCCCGACGTCCTTGCCCTGCGCTTCCGCGCACTCGCGCGTGCAGCCGGACACGCCGAACTTGATCTTGTGCGGCGCGCGCAGCCCCTTGTAGCGATTCTCGAAGTCGATCGCGAGGCCGACCGAATCGTCGACGCCGTAGCGGCACCACGTCGAACCGACGCACGACTTCACGGTGCGCAGCGCCTTGCCGTAGGCGTGACCCGATTCGAAGCCGGCCGCGATCAGTTCTTCCCAGATCGACGGCAGCTGCTCGACGCGCGCGCCGAACAGGTCGACACGCTGGCCGCCCGTGATCTTCGTGTAGAGCCCGTACTTCTGCGCGACCTGGCCGACCGCGATCAGCCCTTCCGGCGTGACTTCGCCGCCTGGCATGCGCGGCACGACCGAGTACGTGCCGTCGCGCTGGATGTTCGCGAGGTAGTAGTCGTTCGAATCCTGCAGGCTCGCGTGTTCCTTCTTCAGCACGAACTCGTTGAAGCACGACGCGAGGATGCCCGCCACCGCCGGCTTGCACACGTCGCAGCCGAGCCCGTGGCCGTGCTTCGCGAGCAGTTCGTCGAAGGTCGTGATGCGCTCGACGCGAATCAGGTGGAACAGCTCCTGGCGCGAATGCGGGAAGTGTTCGCACAGGTGGTTGTTGACCGCGAGACCCTGCTTCTTCATCTCGGCCTTCATGATCTGCGTGACGAGCGGCACGCAGCCGCCGCACGACGTGCCGGCGCCCGTGCACGTCTTCAGCGCGCCGAGACTCGTCGCGCCGTCGGCGACGGCCGTGCAGATCTGCGATTTCGACACGTTGTTGCACGAGCAGATCTGGGCGCCGTCAGGCAGCGCGTCGACGCCGAGCGCCGGTTTCGCGACGCCGTCCGACGACGGCAGGATCAGGAATTCGGGCGACTCGGGCAGCTCGATGCGGTTCAGCATCATCTGCAGCAGCGTGCCGTATTCGGCCGCGTCGCCGACCATCACCGCGCCGTGCAGGAACTTGCCGCAGTCGGACACCACGAGCTTCTTGTAGACCTGGCGGCGCTCGTCCGCGTACTGGTAGGTGCGGCTGCCGGCCGTCGTGCCGTGCGCGTCGCCGATGCTCGCGACGTCGACGCCCATCAGCTTCAGCTTCGTGCTCATGTCGGCGCCCGCGAATGCAGCCGCGCCCGTGCCATCAGCGCTGCCTGCAAGCTGCTTCGCCACCACGCGCGCCATGTCGTAGCCGGGCGCGACGAGGCCGTACACCATGCCGTTCCACGCTGCGCATTCGCCGATCGCGTAGATATCGGCATCGCTCGTGCGGCATGCGTCGTCGATCGCGACGCCACCGCGCGCGCCGGTGTCGAGCCCGCATGCACGCGCCAGCTCGTCGCGGGCGCGGATGCCGGCCGAGAACACGATCATGTCGGCGTCCAGATGCGTACCGTCGGCGAACGCCATCCGGTGCGCGCCTTCCTCGCCATCGACGATTTCCAGCGTGTTCTTGCCCGTATGCACGGTCACGCCGAGCGCCTCGATCTTCGCGCGCAGCATCCGCCCGCCGCCGTCGTCGACCTGCACGGCCATCAGCCGCGGTGCGAATTCGACGACGTGCGTGTCGAGCCCCATGTCGCGCAGCGCCTTCGCGCATTCAAGGCCCAGCAGCCCGCCGCCGATCACGACGCCGCGCTTCGCGTGCGCGCCGCACGCCTGCATCGCTTCGAGGTCCTCGATCGTCCGGTACACGAAGCAGCCTGCACGATCGCGCCCCGGCACCGGCGGCACGAACGGGCGCGAGCCCGTGGCGAGCACCAGCTTGTCGTACGCAAGCGTTTCGCCCGATGCGAGCTTGACCGTATGCGCGGCGCGGTCGATCGACGCGACCTGCGCGTTCAGGCGCAGATCGAACTGCGGATGACGCTCGAAGAAGCCCGGTTCGACGAGCGACAGGTCGTCCGCAGACTTGCCCGCGAAGAACTCGGACAGGTGCACGCGATCGTAGGCCGGGCGCGGCTCCTCGCCGAGCACGGTGACCTGCAGCGCACCCGCCGTGCCGGCTTCCGCCGCGACGCATTCGAGGAGCTTGTGGCCGACCATGCCGTGGCCGATGACGATGAGTTTCATGGTGACGGTTCCTTCGGTCGATCAGTTCGCGGCCGTGGCGGCGGCCAGCGCGCGGTCGCGCAGTTCGGCTTCGCGTGCCTTGTGCTCTTCGCTGAAGCGCACGGCCATCGCGCACAGCGCGGTTGCGGTGACGGCGAGGCCGAGCAGGCTCAGCGTCTGCTGCACGTCGCCCACGCCCTTCAACAGGAAGGCCGCGGCGACAGCTCCGACGTTGCCGCCCGCACCGACGATCCCCGCGACACCGCCGAGCGCCTTGCGGTCGATGAACGGCACCAGCGCGTAGGTCGCGCCGCACGCCATGTGCGTGAACAGGCCGAAGGTCAGCATCGCGACGAGCGCGATGCCGATGCTTTGCGCGTGCGAAAACCAGATCAGCCCGAGCCCTTCGCCGACGATCAGCGCGCACAGCAGCGCCGCGCGCACGTCGAGGCTGCGGCGCGCGGCGATCTTGTCGGACAGCCAGCCGCCGAGCGCACGGGCGAACAGCGCGAGCAGCCCGAACAGGCCGACCGCGAAACCGGCATCCTTCAGCGACAGGCTGAAGTGATCGACGTAGTACAGCGCGGCGATGTTGTGGATGAACACTTCGACGCCGAAGCACGCGCCGTACGTGACGAACAGCATCCACACGCGATAGTTGGCGCATGCGGCGAAGAAGCTCGCCCAGCCGCCCTTCTTGCCGCTGTCGGCCGTCACGCCTTCCTTGCGCAGCGCGAGGATGTCGCCTTGCGGGCAGTCCTGCGTGAAACGCCAGTACGCCCAGGCCATCGCGAGCATCGCGACGCCCGGCACGACCAGCGCGATGCGCCACGACGAGTCCTCGCCGAAGCCGAGCATCAGGCCGGCGGCGACGAGCAGCGGCATCAGCGCCTGCGTCGCGCCGGCCCCTGCGTTGCCCCAGCCGGCCGTCGTCGCGTTTGCGGTGCCGACGACGTTCGGCGCGAACATCACCGACGTGTGGTACTGCGTGATCACGAAGCCCGCGCCGATCGCGCCGATGCCGAGCCGGCAGATCAGGAACGACAGGTAGTCGTGCGTGAACGACACGGCGAACACGGGAATCGCGCCGAGCAGCAGCAGGCCGACATACACGCGGCGCGGGCCGAAGCGGTCGCACAGCGGGCCGACGAGCAGCCGCACGGCAATCGTCGCGGCCACCGCGGCGATGTTGATGTTGGCGACCTGGGCCGCCGTCAGGTGAAATTCACGCGCGATGAGCGGCATCAGCGGCGCGCACGCAAACCACGCGAAGAAGCACACGAAGAACGCCATCCACGTCATGTGGAATGCGCGCATCGGCGCGGTGCGGAAACTGAAGAGATCGATACGGGTAGCTTTGTCGGTCATGTCATCCGCCAAACGAAAAACGGCGTCCTGCGCACCCGGTCTCGTCGAGACCCGATGCGTAGGACGCCGTTGCCCATGAAGCCCGTTGCCGGGCGCGTCTAGTAATCGGTACTGCGGACGAATCGCCATTGATCCGCCCGAGTCAGCTTACGCAAACGCCGTGCCATGTCGCCGCCGATCGGGCCTTCGGCCCCGTCGCACAAGGCTCGCCGGCCGGTGTGCCGCGCACGACGACACCTGCCGCGCGATGCGCGATGAGGCAGCAAGGCACAGATGTGGTGCGCTGCAGCACTGTCGCCGTGCGACATCGCGGTGCGCACTGGCAGGGCACGATGCACGCCGATGCGGCGTTGCGGCTGCCCGCGCGCGGCGGCCGCCTGCACGTGGGCGCCCGTCGGTGCGCCCGTCACACGGTGCATCGCGCGCTGCGCGTGCCGGGCCGTGCGCCGGTTGGCCCGGATATTGCTCGATCTCGTGCATCACACCGGCAACGGCGCCGGTGGGCAGTCCCCGCAAACCTTGCCCGCCCTTCACGGCGGGCCCGTCAGGACAACGGCGTCCCTCCGTGCGCGGCACGGCCGGATGCCGGTGCGTTTCGACCGCCCGCCGCCGCCGCGCAGACCACCCGTTATCGACGCCGCACACACGCATGCGGCAATGGAACACGACATGACGACTGGCAAAGTCACGCTGCTGGGCGCCGGCCCCGGCGACCCCGATCTCCTCACGCTGAGGGCTGTGAAGGCACTGGCCGCCGCCGACGTGCTGCTGCTCGACGATCTCGTCGCGCCCGGCATCGTCGAACTCGCGCCGCAGGCGCGTGTGATCCGTGTCGGCAAGCGCGGCGGCTGCCGCTCCACGCCGCAGGCATTCATCGAAAAACTGATGCGCCGCTACGCGCTGCGCGGCGCGCACGTGGTGCGCGTGAAAGGCGGCGATGCGCTGCTGTTCGGCCGCGCGGGCGAGGAACTCGCGACGCTGCGCGCCGCCGCGATTCCGGTCGAGATCGTCAACGGCATCTCGTCGGGATTCGCGGCCGCCGCGAGCCTCGGCATCTCGCTCACGCACCGCGAGCACTGCCAGGGCGTCACGTTCGTCACCGCCCACCGCCAGGATCATGGCGAACCCGACTGGGCGCGGCTCGCGGCGACCGGCACCACGCTCGCGATCTACATGGGCATGAGCCGCGTCGACAGCATCGCGGCCGGCCTGCTCGCCGCGCTGCCTTCATCGACGCCGGCAGCCGCCGTGCAATGGGCCGGCACGCCAGACGAACGCCGCTGGACCGGCACGCTCGGCACGCTCGCGCACGGTATCGAGGCCGCGCGGCTCGGCAGCCCGGCCGTGATCCTCGTCGGCGGGGCGATCGGCGAAGCCGCCGTGCAGGATGTGGCGGGCGCGAGCGCAGCGCTGGCCGCGACCGAAACGGCTTTGTCCCGGGCCGCATAGCATGCGCGACACCACGCGGCACCGGCCGCCCACCTATCATGAAGACAGCGGCACCGTGCGCATCGGCCGCCGGGTCGCCGCGGACAGCACCCGCACCACGCACGCACGGGGCCGCCGCCCCCGATCCGCACATCGCGCCACGGTTTCGCCGCCGCCGTTCGCATCATGAGTACGCCTGCTTCTCCCACCCGTCTGCGCGTGCTGCTCGTCACCGACACCGACAAGCCGATCGGCGAGCTCGGCGACGCACTCGCACGCCTCGGCTACGAGATGCTGAACGACGTCGCGACACCCGCGCGCCTGCCGGCAGCCGTCGAGGAGCAGCGTCCCGACGTCGTGATCATCGATACCGACTCGCCGTCGCGCGACACGCTCGAACAGCTCGCAGTGATGCACGTGACCGCGCCGCGCCCCGTGCTGATGTTCAGTCACGACGCCGACCAGGAACTGATCCGTGCGGCGGTCGGCGCGGGCGTCAGCGCGTATCTCGTCGAAGGCCTGTCGGCCGAGCGTCTCGCCCCGATTCTCGAAGTCGCGCTCGCGCGCTTCTCGCACGACGATGCGTTGCGCCGCCGGCTGGCCGACGTCGAGCGCGAACTCGCGGAACGCAAGCTGATCGACCGCGCGAAACGCGCGCTGATGGACCAGCGCAAGCTGTCCGAGCACGATGCCTATGCGGCGCTGCGCAAGCGCGCGATGGACCAGGGCCTGCGCATCGTCGACGTCGCGCGGCAATTGCTCGACGCATCACCCCAGTCATGACTGCCATGGATACTTCCCCTCCCGCCGCGCCGGAACGCGCGCATCTTCGCCTCGGCTTCGTCGCGCTGAGCGATGCGGCCCCGCTGATCGTCGCGCAGCGCCTGAACCTCGGCGCGCGGCACGGCCTCACGCTCGAACCGAGCCGCCAGCCGTCCTGGGCTGCCGTGCGCGACAAGCTGCTGAGCGGCGAGCTCGACGCCGCGCATGCGCTGTACGGCCTCGTCAGCGGGCTGCAGCTCGGCATCGGCGGCCCGCAGGCCGACATGGCCGCGCTGATGGTGCTGAACCGCAACGGCCAGGCGATCACGTTGTCGCGCGGCCTGGCCGACGCCTATCGCGAAAGCGGCAGCGTGCGCGACGTGTTCGCGACGCTCGGCCGCAAGCCGCTGCTCGCACAGACGTTCCCGACCGGCACGCACGCAATGTGGCTGAACCACTGGCTCGCGTCGCACGGCGTCGATCCGCTGCGCGACGTGCGCAGCGTCGTGATCCCGCCGCCCGAGATGGTCGCCGCGCTCGCCAGCGGCGAACTCGACGGCTTCTGTTCCGGCGAGCCGTGGCACGCGGTGGCCGACGCGTGCGGCGCGGGCCGGACCGTCGCGGTCACGAGCGAGATCTGGCCCGATCATCCGGAGAAGGTGCTGGCCGCCCGGCGCGACTTCGTCGCGCTGTATCCTGCCACCGCGCGCGCACTGATCCGTACGCTCGTCGATGCGTGCGCGTGGCTCGACAGCGCCGCGCACCGCCGCGAGGCGGCCGACTGGCTCGCGTCGCCCGACGCGCTCGGCGTGCCGGCCCGGCTGATCGCGCCGCGCCTGCTCGGCGACTACGGCGCGGGGCCGTTCGCCGCACCGCCGCTGCCGATCCGCTTCCACGACGGCGGCGCCGTAAACCGGCCCGATCCACACGAAGGGCGCTGGTTCCTGTCCCAATACCGGCGCTGGGGGATGCTCGACGGCCCGCACGACGATGCGGCCATCGCCGCGGCAATCGCGCAGACCGCGTTGTATGATGCTGCGGTCGCCGAAGGCGGCGCATCGGGCCCGTCGCACGCGTAATGCGTGCCGCATGAAGCCGCGGGCGCGCGCTCCAGGGCCGCGCCACGCCGATCCGGGCCCACCCGGCGGCATCCGCGCGCACCGCCCGGGCGACACTGCATGACCACTCCGTCCCCGATCCGAATCGATGCCGAAACGAACGCGCGCGCCGCTCGACGTGCTGCTCACCGAAATCCGTGCGTGCCGCGCCTGCGAAGCCGACCTGCCGCTCGGCCCGCGCCCCGTCGTGCGCGCCCATCGTGATGCACGCATCCTGATCGTCGGGCAAGCGCCCGGCGCACGCGTCCATGCGAGCGGCATCCCGTGGGACGACGCGAGCGGCAAGCGGCTGCGCGGCTGGCTCGATGTCGACGCCGACACCTTCTACGACGAAACGCGCTTCGCGATCGTGCCGATGGGGTTCTGCTACCCGGGCCGCGGCGCGAGCGGCGACAACCCGCCGCGCCCCGAATGCGCGCCCCTGTGGATCGACCGGCTGCTGGCCGAACTGCCGTCGATCCGCCTGACGCTGCTGATCGGCCAGTACGCGCAGCGGCATTTCCTGCGCGACACGCGCAAGGCGACGCTTACCGACACCGTGCACGCGTGGCGCGACTACGGCCCGGGCGTGCTGCCGCTGCCGCACCCGTCGCCGCGCAATCAGGCGTGGTTCAAGCACCATCCGTGGTTCGACGCCGACGTCGTGCCCGAACTCCGCCGCCGGGTGGCCCCGCTGCTCGACCGATGAACGCAATCACCGGCGGCATCGCGATGCTTCGTGTCCCGCCCGATGTTTCCGCATCACCTTCATGAATACCACCTCGACCGACCTCGACATCGACTTTGCCTGCACCGGATGCGGCGCATGCTGCCGCGACCTGCGCATTCCTCTAACGCTCGACGAAGCGATCGCGTGGCTGCAGCGCGGCGGCCACGTGGAATTGCTGTGCGACGCCATGCCGTGGCCCGTCGAACCCGAGCCTGGCGACGCGTTCGCTGCGTACAAGCGCGCGCGTTCGACACCCGCGATGAGCGGTTCGCTGCCCGTGCGCATCACGGCCGTGCTCACCGCGTCCCATGCCGGCCCGTGCCCGAACCTGCGCGACGACCTGCGCTGCGGGATCTACGACGAGCGCCCGCTCGTGTGCCGGATCTATCCGGCCGAAATCAATCCGTTCGTGCCGCTGATGCCCGGCGGCAAGCAATGCCCGCCCGACGCCTGGCAGCACGCACCGCTCATCCGTGGCGGCATGCTCGTCGACGCGGCGACGCGCGAGAACATCGCACGCTCGCGCACCGCGAGCGAGGCCGAGACGCCGTTGCGCGCGCGGCTGTGCGCGGCGCTGGGCATCGACACGGCGGCCGTCGCCAATGAAGGATTCGTGGTCCATGCGCCGCCCGCCGCCACCTTGCTCGCCGCATTGACGGACCTGCGCGCCCCGTCACCCGCGGCCGGCGGCGATGCGACCGAATGGAAGCTGGTGTCGAACCGCGCGCCCACGGTAGAAACGCTCGTGTCGGTCGGGGCATCGAGCGCGCTTGCCGGCGCCGGCGCGGGCCCGCACGCACGCTATCTCGGCTTCCATCCGGACGCCTGATCGCCACGCCGCCACGCCGCGGCGTGCCCGCACGTTCCGGCCGCGCCCGGTTCGCTGTACCATCGCGGCTCAACCGCGTCACCAACAGCAGAATCCTTCATGCCCTCCACCGCCCCGCCGCGCCTGTACGGGATGCCCGAACGCAGCGACCGGCTCGACTTCTACATCCGCGACCAGGCGTCGCGCCAGGCGATCACCGAGCCGCACCGGCACGCGTATTTCCAGATCCAGTTCAACCTCGGCGGCGACACCGAGCAGCGGATCGGCGGTGTCACGCGGCCGTTTCCGCGCGGCGCGCTCGCGTTCGTGCTGCCGCACCGCGAACACCTGATCCCGCATCCGGAAGGCGCGCATTTCATCGTGATCAACTTCAGCCAGGCGTTCCTGCGCGCCGATCTCGACGTCGATCCACTCGATCTCGAGGACGTCCCCGCGCACCGCTTCCCCGAGCTGACACCGTTCCGCTTCCAGGAACATCTCGACTTCATCCTGACCGGCGACACGTACGAGGAAGCACGCCGCCTCGCGCTGTGCATGCTCGACACCGATCGCGTGCGTACCTTCGGCTCGACCACGTTGCTGCGCGGCTACCTGCTGCAGCTGATCGGGCTCGTCTGCACGCAGTACGCGGGCGCGCTCGACAAGCTCGCGCAGCGCGGCGCCCAGCGTGCGGGCCGGCGCGATGCGCTCGCGCGCGTGCTGCGGCACGTCCGCGCGAACCTGACCCGCGAGGACCTGACGCTCGCCGCGACCGCCGAGGCCGCGTTCCTGTCGCCGAACTACCTTGCACACCTGGTCCGCAAGGAAACCGGCAGCACGTTTACCGATCTCGTGACCGAGCGCCGGATCGCGCTCGCGCAATCGCTGCTGGCCCACACGAGCCGCCGCATCGCGGACATCGCGCGCTCGGTCGGCTTCCGCGACGAAGGGTATTTCGCGCGGCGCTTCCGTGCGCGCGTCGGCGTGTCGCCGAAGGCGTACCGCGACGCGAACGCCGCGCTGCCGGACAGCGACGACGCACCGCCGGCCGCCGACGCGTAGTTTTGTCCCGGTAAAACGCAGTTGCGTCGCATCCGGCCGTACACGCGTCGGGTATCGTTGCACGCATGCCGGCCCGTGCGCCGCACGGGCGCCGGCATCCGTCTTCCCACCGAACGAGGCCATCCGATGTCCGCTTATGTCATCGACGCTGCCGAGCGTCCTTCCGTCGAAGTCGAACAGTCGTCCGCGCGCTTTCCCGTGCGCCGCGTATTCTGCGTCGGCCGCAACTACGCCGACCACGCCCGCGAAATGGGCGCCGATCCCGACCGCGAACCGCCGTTCTTCTTCACGAAGCCGGCCGACGCGATCGTTCCGGCCAGCGGCACCGTCGCCTACCCGCCGCTGACGAACGATCTCCATCATGAAATCGAGCTGGTGGTCGCCATCGGCAAGGACGGCCGGTCGATCGACCCGGCCGACGCGCTGTCGCACGTATGGGGCTATGGCGTCGGCGTCGACCTCACGCGCCGCGACCTGCAGGCCGAAGCGAAGAAACTGAGCCGTCCGTGGGACTGGGCGAAGGGTTTCGACGCGTCGGGCCCCGTGACCGCACTGCGCGCGGCGTCGGCCACCGGGCACCCGGCAACGGGCCGCATCTGGCTCGCGGTGAACGGCGACACGCGCCAGCAAGGCGACCTGGCCGACATGATCTGGGCCGTGCCCGACGTCATCGCATACGTGTCGCGCTCGGTCGAGCTGAAGGCCGGCGACCTGATCTTCACCGGCACGCCGGCCGGCGTCGGCGCGCTGCAGCCGGGCGACCGCGTGACGGGCGGCGTCGACGGCGTCTCGACATTCGAATTCGTGGTGGGCGCGAAGCCGTAATGCAGCACGCACGGCGGCCGCCCGCCCAGGCCGCCGTGCGGTATCCCGATGCCGGTCAGCCGAAACGGCGCAGGAATGCGTCGGCGACGGCCGGTGGATTCAGTGTTTTCGCCGATGCGTTTTCCAGCGCCCTGGCTGCATCGTCGTCGCTGATCGACACGAACAGCGTGATGGCCGCCCGTTCGTCGCCCGCGCCGAACAGGCCCTCGCGGTCGAGCAGCCGCAATGCCTCGATCATGTCGGCCTGCAGTTGCCGCGAGAATTCCGCGAATCGCGACGGGACGAACTGCGGACTCAGCACTTCGTCCGCCAGCCTGCCGCAGATCGCGTTGAACGGCGAAGCCTCCGCCGCCTCGTACGCCCATTCGGCAGAACCCCATGTGTACCACGGCGCCGGATCGTCGTCCGCGATCGCCCGTTGCGCGCGGATACGGCGCAGCCCTTCGATCGAATTGGCGGCCGGCACCACCGTCATTGCGCCGCTGTCCGTATAGAGCGCGAACGCGTAGAAATGCTCGTCCGGGTGCAACGCCCGCAGTGCCTTGAAGGTTGCCCTCGCGGCATCGGCGATGTCCCGCTGGAAATCTGAAAAATCGCTCATCGCATCCTCGTCCAGTCCCCCGTCGCGCGCGTCGGGGAAGACGGCTCGCGGCGGGCGCGTCGTCTCCCGGTATGCAACGGATTGTCCGCCAATCGGCCGTACCACGGTACCGGGCCGCACCCGCGGTCATCGCGCGGCATCCCGCGCATCGAACACCCGTACGCAGACGGCGGCCGCCAGCGCGATCGATGCCGACATCAGCATCATCGCGAGCGGTGCATAACCCGCGTTGCCGGCGGTCAGCACTGCGCCCGTCAGCGACGACAGCGCGGCGCCACCGGCGATCGTCATCGCACCGGTCAGCCCCGACGCGCTGCCCGCCAGCTCCGGGCGCACCGACACCGCACCGGCATGCGCGCCGGGATTGGTCAGCCCGTTGCCGACGCCGACCAGCACGCACGGCCCGAACCATGCGAGCGCATGCGTCGCGCCGCCGAACACCAGCCCGAGCGCGATCAATGGCCCCGCACATGCGACGATGCGCCCGTACAGAATCGTCGTGGCCAATGCGTGGCGGCCCGCGATACGCGCGGCCAGAAAGCTGCCGCCGACGAAACCGGCCGTGATCGTCCCCATGTAAAAACCGATCTCCGCCGGCGCAATGCCGAACAGCGTTTTCGCGGCGAGCGGCGCGCCGGCGAGGAACGCGTAGAACGAGCCCGTCGAAAACGCCATGCAAAGCGCATAGGCCCAGAAACGACGCGCGCGGAGCAGCGCCGGATACGCGCGAAGCTGCTGCCGGAAGCTCGACGACCGGTTCGTATGGGTTTCGACGAGATCGGATGCGCACCAGCAGAACAGTGCGATGCCGACCGCACCGAGCAGCCAGAAGCTCGCCCGCCAGCCGACCGTCTGGTCGATTGCGCCGCCGAGCGTCGGGCCGAGCATCGGCGCGAACGCGGCGGCCATCGCCGCATAGCCGATTCGGCTCGCCACGCGCGCGCCCCCACCGGTATCGCGGATCGTCGCCATCGACACCGGATAGACCGACGTGATCGCCGCCTGCATCAGCCGGCACGCGAGAAACACGCGGATATCGGTCGCCATCGCGCAGCCAAGCGAACCGAGCGCGAACACGCCGACGCTCGTCAGCACGATCGGCCGCCGCCCGAACCGGTCCGACAGCGGCCCCATCACGAACTCGAGCGACGCGGCCACCGCCGCGTAACCGCCGAGCGACAGCGCGACGAGCGCGTAGTCGGCGTGCAGGTCGCGTGCGATCGCCGGCAACGACGGCAGGAACAGGCTCAGCGGCAGCACCGAGAGCGCACACAGCAGGATCAGCGTCGCGTGTCGCGGCGACGTCGCGGCGGAATCGATCGGCAGGTTCGATTGCAAGCGGATACCTCCGCGCACCAACCGAACGGCCGTGCGCAATACAAAAAAAAGCCCCCGAACAAGTCGGGGGCGCATGGGTGCCGGCGCGGTGCCGCTACCGGACCCTGCGCCTGTGGACTACTACGATGAAGCAAGCCGTTTTCACGCCGAATGGCTCCTGAATGCCGGGCTGACTGCCCGCGATATCGACCGATGTTAGGCGGGCGACACCCGCCGCGTCAACGCCCTAACGCGCGCGCACCGACACGAACTTCCGCGCATTGTTGCGCTGGATCAGCACGGCGATCACGTTGCCGCCGCTCGCTTCGAGCGAAGGCACGTCGTCCGGCGTCTCGAGCAGCGTGTCGTTGAGCTCCAGGACGACATCGCCCGGCTGGATGCCCGCGGTCGCGGCCGGGCCGTGCACCGCGTCCACCATCATTCCGACCGCGAGCCCCGTCGAACGACGCTCGTCGTCGCTCAGCGCGTGCATCGTCAGTCCGAGGCGGTCGCCGCGGTCGCCCGCCCCCGGGCCCGGGCCCGGCCCCGGACCCGGCCCCGGTCGCGCGGCAAGCTTCGGCGCGGCCGTCCCGGCGGCAGAGCCTGCGTTCCCGACCGCTTCGTCGGCGCCCGTGATCGTCAGCATCACCGGCGCGCGGTTGCGGATCACGCGCAGCGGCGCCTTCTCGCCGGGCGGCAGCGCGGCGGCCAGGTCGTTCAGTTCTGCCGAGTGGCCGATCGCCTTGTCGCCGAGTTTCACGATCACGTCGCCGGGCTTCAGGCCGGCCGCGGCGGCCGGCGAGCCCGGCGCGACGCCGTTGACGAGCGCGCCCGCCGGCCGCGGCAGCCCGAATGCCGCGGCCAGCCCGACGCCGACGTCCTGCACGTCGACGCCGAACGCGTTGCCGGACGGCGCACCGGACGCTGGCGCCTGAGCCTGTTGCGCCTGCATCTGTGCCTGCTGTTGCGCCTGCAACTGCGCGCGCACCTTTGCCGCGAATGCGATCGGAATCGCGAACGTCATGCTCGCGTAGCGATCGTTGCCCGTGTAGACCTGCACCGCGATGCCGATCACGTCGCCCGCGCGATTGAACACGGGGCCGCCCGAGTTGTCGGGATTCGGCGCGATGTCCGTTTCGAAGAAAGGGAATGCGCTGCCGTCCGGCAACCGGTGCGACGTCGCACTAACGATGCCGGCCGTGACCGTGTTACCCGATCCGTCCGGCGCGCCGATCGTCATCACCGGTTCGCCAGCGCGGACCTTCGACGAATCGCCGACACGCACAAACGGCAGTTTCGTCGCGTTGATGCGCAGCACGGCGACGTCGCTTTGCGGATCGACGGCCAGCACGGTCGCCTTGAATTCGCGGCGGTCGGTCAGCCGCACGGTCACGTCGGTCGCTTCGTCGACCACATGGGCCGACGTTAGAATCAGGCCGTCGGCGCTGATGATGAAGCCCGAGCCGCTACCCGATACCGCGCGCGGCGCCGTGTCGGGCGCCGGCACCTGCGGTGCCGGTGGCGCCTGTGGCCCCGGCGCAGGCCCCTGCGCTGGCGGTGGCGCGTCGTGCCGGAAGAATGCGGCGAGCGGATCGTCGGGATCGAGGATCGCGAAGGACGGGCCGCCCGTTTGCGGGTCGGGCGCGGTGGCCATGATGGTCACGACCGCCGGACCGTAGCGGTCGACGATCGCCGGAAAATCGACCGGCATCGCATTAGGCACGGCGGGCGCCCTCTGCTTCAGGGTGCGTGGCGTGGCGGGCGGCGCGACGGTGGCGGCAATGGCATCCGGCGGCGGCAACAAAGCGGCAAACACGCCCCCGATCAACGCGGTGCGAAGCACGGCGCGAGCAAGCGTCTGGCGAACCACGGTGCACCTCCCCCGGCAGTCGCGGCGACGACCTGCGCGAGACGCGCAGGCGCCCGACAAGCACCGGTACACGCATCCATTTATAGTCCAAGCGGCCTGTTCGAACATACGAATCGAAACCCGTATGCCGGGGGGTACGGGAGCGGCAGAGCCGCGATGGCGTTCGTTCCGAACAAGGTGCGTCTTTCGTCAATCCGCACATCCACCACGCATCGACGCGAGCGCGAGCTGAGAATCGTTGCCGGTAGTGGCGAATGCGAACGTTGCGGTCTGCTATGGATTGTCCGCCTGTCACGCCTCACGGACAGACGGCACGCAGACCGCGGCCTGTTCGTTATCGGCCTTCGCCCGTCGACAAGCCTGCCCCGGACCCGGTCAGTGGCACGACAACACCACCACGCCGCCCACCCCTTGCGTGTTCGGCAATGCGGCCGAGTAACCGACAGCCACCAGCGGCTGTGTCGCGTCGTGTCCGACGACGATCGACTGAATCGTGGCGGGCCCAGTAGTCTTCAACACACCGTTCAACGGCACTTGCGTGTACGTCAGCCCATATTGCGCACTCGCGAGCTTGATCGTCAGGTTCAGCGTGGCGAGCACGCGCGTACTGGGATCCAGCGTGGCCGAACCCGAAACGAGCGTACCGGACGTGCTGCCGTCGTTGCTCGCCACCGTGTCGGCGATCACCTGCGTACACGCGAGCGGGCCGCCCGTCGAGGGCAACGACAGCGGCGTACCGACCGCGTAGTGAACGCCTTGCGTATCGGTATAGGTATTGCCGTCGGTATCCATCGCGCGAATCCAGCGACCGATCGCAACGTCGGTGCCGACACCCTGGATGTCGGTGACGGTTCCATGGTCGAGCCCAAGGCAGTCGGTCGCCGCCGCAGACGATGCAAGCGTCGTAAACGCACCGCTTCCCTGCTGAACCAGGCTCGTCGCAGGCACGTTGGCCGCCGTGAAGTTGCGATTCTTCGCATATTCGCTCGGCAAATTCGGCACCACGAGCACCGCCAGTTGATCGTTGTTCGCCGCGACCGGCGACGCAGAACCCGAGTAGCTGAAGCTGCCGTTCGGTCTGCATGCCGTTTGTATGGAGGGCTGGGTAGAAGTACCCGGCGTCGGGGTCGTCGGCGTTGTGGTCGGCGTTGTTCCCGCCGTATTGTTATTCGACGCGTTGCTACCCGTATTGGCAGCGCCTCCGTCGTCGCCACCACCGCACCCTGTCAGCATCAATACCGTACTCGTCAGACTCGCCAACCAGACTTGCTTGCCCCGCATGTTTCACCTCATTTTCTCGTTGTAAAAATAATGGCGTGCTCTCAGTTCACGCTGTCGTGATTCGTCGCACCCGCCGGCCCGATTCGCAGCGCATCGATCGACTTGACCAGCAACCACGCACCAACGCCGCCCGACACCAGCGCACCGAACCACCACGCCGTGGGCCAGATATCCAGAAGACTCTCTCTGGAAAACACGAATGGCGATTTCAGTGCGACGATCACCACGGCTGTGTTGTAGCACGCATGAATCAAAATGCCGGGCAGCAGCGAACGTGTGGCCGCGTACAGTTTTCCAATCAACAAGCCGAGTCCGAACGCAAGAACGAACTGATGGACATTCAAATGTGCAAGCCCGAATACGGCGGCCGAATGCGCGATCGCCGTTCCAGCCGGATACTGTCGCAAAAAACTGCGAAGCATCACGCCGCGAAACAGCATCTCCTCAAGCAGCGGCGCAATTACGCAAGTCAACACGATCAGTCCGAGCCCGCCATTCACATAAACCTCGCGGGCCTCATCCCGGCTCCCGCTCAACGGAAAAAACTGCCCGACTCCGACTTCAAGCACGCTCATCACCACCAGCAATCCCGGTGTGATCAGCAAGACGGGAACAATAAATTGCCCGATTGTCGTTCGCCAGGAATCGGTACTGTCGTGCAGCAGATTCCGGTAGGTCGATTTGCCGTGATAAAGCAGCACGGTGAATACGAGCCCGTTCGCGAGAACGCGCCCAATACTGGCGATCGCCATCATTTGGAGCCCGGCGCTTCGGCCGATCGACCAGATGATCGAGTTCATCAGATACTCGACCATGTTCAGCACGACGACGATGAAGAACGCTTCCAGCAGGTTCGGGAAGCAATATCGATTCGAATCGGAGTTCATGGGACGCTATGTGGTTCCGCAAACGGTATATGCAATGAACACGGACCAGTACGTAAAACCGCACACGACGCGTGGAGAAGTAACCGTTTGTTACAGCGAATTCATCGTCGCTTATCCCATTGGCACTTGCAAGCACCGTTGACCATTCTTGACGATCGAAACAGCAGTGCTGATACGCTCAAGGAGCGAAACCAGGAATCGACGGTGATCAACCTGATTTTCAAGATATTTAATATTTAAATTATTGATGCAATATTTCGCTGCCCATTCAGGGCGCCGGCAAGCCGTCATTGCGCTCACTCGACGTTCGGACCACGGGACCGGATGTCTACCCGCCCGTCGCTTTTCCGGCTACGACCACCAGAGCTGCATTTCACCGGCTTGCGTCCGTGACTTGACACACGGGTAACGCGACGCAAATTCCTTGCTGATCGTCACCGGCACCATCCCGTAAACACCGTGCTGCCGGTTGCTTGAATGATGGAGCCATACCATCCGCGTCACCTGCGGCCCACCCGCTCCGCAATCGACGACAACATCCGCAACATAGGCTCGAACGCATCGGCCGACGTATTGCCGAAACCGAGCACGAGCCCGTTGCCCGCTCCTGCCGCATCGATCGAAAATCCCGACAGCGCAAACGGTCCGATGCCGTGCGCGCGCGCCGCTTCGACGATCGCACGATCGCGATAGCGCGCCGGCATCCGCAACGCGAGATGCAGCCCGCACGGCCCGCCCTCGACCTGATGCGGCACGCCCAGGCTGCTGTCGAGCGCGGCGAGCAGCAAACGCCGCCGGTCGCGATACAGCCGGCGCATCCGCCCGAGATGCCGGCCATACTCGCCCGTCTCGATGAAATCGGCCAGCGCGAGCTGCACGTGACGCGTCCCGCCGCGCAGCATCTCCGGCAGCACCGGCCGCACGGCGGCCAGCAGCGCCTCGGGCAGCACGAGAAAACCGATCCGCAACGCCGGAAACATCGTCTTGCTGAACGAACCGAGATAGACGACCGGCGAATCGGGCGCAAGCCCGTGCATCGCGCCGATCGGCTCGCCGGTGTGACGGAACTCGCTGTCGTAGTCGTCCTCGATGATCCACGCACGATGCCGGCGCGCCGCGTCGATCAGCGCAAGCCGGCGCGAAATCGACAGCACGGCGCCGGTCGGGAACTGGTTCGACGGCGTCGTGTATACGAGGCGCGGCGTCCGATCACGCCAGTCGTCCTCTTCCGCGCGCAGCCCCTCCGCATCGACCGGCATCGGCACGACGTCGAGATCGGCCGCCTGCATCGCCGTACGCGCGCCGCGATAGCCGGGCTCCTCGACCCACACCGTATCGCCCGGGTTCGTCAGCAGTTGCGCGCACAGTGCAATGGCGCCCTGCGCGCCTTCCGTGATGATGATCTGTTCGGGATCGCAGCGTACGCCGCGCGTCACGGCCAGGTGGCGCGCGATCGATTCGCGCAGCGCTCGCTCGCCGAGCGGATCGCCGTACGCCAGCAGATCGCGGCCGGCGCGGCGCAGCGCACGGTCGATCGCGTGTCGCCATGCGTCCACCGGGAAATGCGACAGCGCGGGCACACCCGGCCGGAAGCCCTCCGACTCGCCGGTGCCGACGAGGCTCGGGCGAATCCGGCCGAGCCGCTGCGCGACGGCCGGCGGCGCCGCTCGCCGGCGCGGCGGCGCCGGCCGCGACAGCCCGACCACACGCGTACCGCGACGGTCGGACTGCAGGAAGCCTTCGGCGACGAGCTGCTCGTAGACGGCGGCCGTCGTGTTGCGCGACACGCCGAGCGTCTCGGCCAGCGCGCGCGTGCCGGGCAGCCGCGTGCCGGCCGGCATCGCACCGCCGAGAATCGCATCGCGCACGCGGCGCAGCAACTGGCGCTGCAGCGAAGGCGCGCCCGGCGTGCGCGCCAGCGGCGCGTCGAGCGGCAGCAACGGCGCGTCGCCGCAAGGAAAGGCAGTCGTCATCGGAACGTCGCAGCGTGAAAGTGTCGGAGCGTGGCATCCAGGTGATGGCACCCAAGATGGCACCCGATCGTGGCACCATAAATTTACCGATCCCTGGCGCTTCTCATGGTACCTCGCCAGGACTACGATCGTCTGCATGCCGGCATGTCGCCGGCCGCCAACCGAAGCGAGATCGACCTTGTCCACGCTCACCAACGCCTTCCAGCAATCCATCGGTCACCCCGTTCCCGACTGGTCCGCGCGCCCGCGCCCGGAGCGCATCGCGCTCGAAGGCCGCTACTGCCGGCTCGAACCGCTCGACGCCGAGCGCCATGCGGCCGACCTGTTCGCGGCCTACTCGCAAGCACCCGACGGCAGCGACTGGACCTATCTCGCGCACGGCCCGTACGCCGACGAGTCGAGCTACCGCGACTACGCCCGCACCGCGCAGGCGAGCCCTGACCCGCTGCACTACACGGTGATCGACCGCGCCACCGGTCGCGCGGTCGGCACGCTCGCGCTGATGCGCATCGATCCGGCCAACGGCGTGATCGAAGTCGGCTCCGTCACGTTCTCGCCGCTGCTCAAGCGCACGCCGGTCTCGACCGAAGCGCAGTTCCTGCTGATGAAGTACGCGTTCGACACGCTCGGCTACCGGCGCTACGAATGGAAGTGCGACGACCTCAACGAACCGTCGCGCAAGGCGGCCGCACGGCTGGGTTTCCGTTACGAAGGTACGTTCCGGCAGGCGATCATCTACCGCGGCCGCAATCGCGACACCGCGTGGTTCTCGATCATCGACGGCGAATGGCCGGACGTCCGCGCCGCGTTCGAAGCGTGGCTCGCATCGGAGAACTTCGACGCCGAGGGCAACCAGCGCCAATCGCTCACCGCGATCCGCCACGCGCAGGCCGGCGCGCGCGATGCGGCGGCCCGCGCGAACGACGCCACGCGCGTCACCGTGCGCCCGCTCGTCGCCGCCGACGAAGCCGCATGGCGCCCGCTGTGGCAGGGCTATCAGAAGTTCTACGACACCTCACTGAGCGACGCGGTGTTCGCGACGACGTGGGCGCGCCTGATGGATCCGGCCGAACCGATGTTCGTGCTGGGCGCATTCGACGCGTCGGGCGCGCTGGTCGGGATCGTGCACTCGATCTACCACCGCTCGTGCTGGACCGACGGGCCGTACTGCTACCTGCAGGACCTGTACACGGCGCCCAACGCTCGCGGGCAAGGCGCGGGCGGCGCGCTGATCGAAGCCGTGTACGAACGCGCACGCGAAGCCGGCGCGAGCCGCGTGTACTGGCTCACGCACGAGACCAACACGACCGCACGCGCGCTGTACGACAAGCTTGCGAACAATGCGGGGTTCATCCAGTACCGGCACGATCTGAAGAAGTAAGCCGATCCGCGGCCGGCCGGCGTTCCGTTCAGTCGAGCACGTCGGCCGGATCGTGCGCGTCGTCGTGCTCCGGCGCCACGTCCCGCATCGCGTCGGCCGCACCCGGCACCGCCGCCGGGCAGATCATCTCGTCGCCATTGGCCGGCACGGGCCGCCGCACCGGCCGGAACACCGGCTCGCCCGGCTCGATCGGCTGCCCCGACAGCGCACAGCGGCCCGGCTGCAGCGCGACGCGCAAGCGCCAGCGTTGCTCGCCGTAATGGCACCGGCCGCTCTCGACCCATCGAATCAGCAGCCCGTCGTCTCCGGCCTCCAGCACCGTGACGAACAGTTGCGGACGCAACGGCGAAACCGCCGCCGCCGCGTGCTCCGGAACCGGCGCACGGCCGATCGTCACGAGCGGATGCGCGACAACGCCATTGCGCGACGGCTGCTCTTCGTGCTCGCCATAGGCAGGCGCATCGCACGACACGTCTTCTTCGCAGATCGGGCTTTCCATGGTGTTGAGCATGCTTGACGAATTTCCGTGCAGATTGAAAGGCATCGGCGCACTCAGCGCCGGCCCATCGGTTCGCGCAGCAGCGACAGGCCGATCGCCGCACCGGCCATGGCAGCCGTGAGCATCAGCCCGATGCCGCCCGACCAGCCGAACGCGCCGACGATCGCGCCGATCGTCAGCGGCCCGATCACCTGGCCGAGATAGTTGCCCTGCACGACCCAGCCGATGCTGAGTGGCGCCAGCGACGGCGAAGGCGCGGAGCCCGGCGCGCACGCGAGGATCGTCGCGGGCAGCATTCCTGCCATCGCAGAGAACGCAAACCCCAGCGCGACCGCGAGCGGCGCGGGCGTCGCCGCGCTGAACAGCCCTGCGCCGGCCGCGCCGATCGCAACCGACGTCGCGGCCATCACGACGCCCGGCCGCGCGCCGCGCGACAGCAGCCAGCCGGCCGTCAGGTTGCCGATCACGCACGCGGCGACGATCGCCGCGCTGATCAGCCCCGCTGCGCCGACCGCGACACCGAGGCGCTGCATCAGGAACACCGGCAGGAACGTCATCACCGCAAAGAACTGCACGTTGTAGGTCGCGAAGCCCAGCGCGAGCAGCGTGGTCGAACGCGACGCGAGCACGTCGCGCAGCGCCGGCCCGATGCGTGTCGCCGCCGCGTGCCGCGACGGGACGTCGGCCGACGTCGTCACGGGCACCGCGACCGCCGCGACGAGCGTCAATGCCGCGGCGGCGAGCCAGCCGTTGCGCCAGCCGCCGAGCAGCGGCCCGACGAGCATCGACAGCGCCATGCCGGCCGGCATGAACGTGCTCCACAGGCCGAACGCGAAATTGCGCCGCTCGGGCGGCGTCACGCGATTCAACACGGCCGGCGCGGCAACGACCACGATCACGAAACCCAGCCCTTCGGCAAAACGCGTGGCCAACAGCAGCGCGAAGCTGCCCGCCCACGCGCCGGCGACGCTCGACAGCCCGAGGATGACGAGGCCCGTCATCAGCAACAGCCGGTCGCCCCAGCGCCGCACCAGCAGGCCGGCGGCGATCCCGCCGAACACGCCGACGAACGGAAACACCGACATGATCCCGCTCAACGACGCGAGCGAGCCGCCGAACTCGTGCTGCAGCGACGGCAACGCGATCGTCGCCTTGCCGACGTGCAACGCCGATACGATGCTCGCCAGCACGACGTTCGCGACAGCGGCCCGGTAACTGCGCGACGGCAGCGTGGCGGCATCGGCCGCGACAGGCGATTCGGTCATCCGCACCTCCGTTGAAGCGGCCGCGTGCAACGGGATGTCTCACGCGCCCGCAATCGGACTCGCGCACATGATACAAATTGAAGTTAACTTCAAGTAAAGGGGTAATGTGCGCAACGATGCGTTTCGGAGATCGCGGCAATCGGTCCGCACGACAGCCGCGGCGCGCTGATCTAAGCTGTCGGCTTCGCGCCGACGACGTGGTGCACCGACGCATGCCGACCGCTTCCCCCGCTCCTGCCGCCCTGTTCCCGCTCGACGAAACCTGGTCGGCGTTCCCGCGCCGCAAGGCTGCCGTGCACGTATTCATTGCCGGGTACTGCGCGGCGCGCGACCGTCGCGATGCACCGCTGCACGACAGCACGGACGGCCAGGTCGTGCAGTTCGACGGCGGCATGGGCCGGCCTTTCGAGCATTTCGTGATCGAGGGCGCGCCCGTGTCCGGCGACGGCCCGTTTGCGATCGGCGCGTGGATCACCCGCTACGGCGCCGTGCCGCTACCGCCCGCGCTGCACGGCAGGACGCGCCGGCTGTCGGACGAAACCTTCATGGCCGCCGATATCGACGTGTTGTCCGGCGATGATGTGCTCGCGCACGCGCTTGCCTGCCACACGCCGAACGACATCGACGCGTTCAACGCCAGCGACGCCTTCCCGCCGTTCCAGCCGAATCCAGCCGCGTTCCTGTTCGCGCACCGCCTCGACGGGCGGATCGCCGCCACCGCGCGCTACGGCTTCGCGTCGCCGCGCGATATCGTCGTCGACCGCGTCGGCACGGCAGACGCATACCGGCGCCGCGGCCTCGCGACGCAACTGCTGGCCGCCATCGTCGCGCACGCGCGACAACGTGGCGCGCAGCGCGTGTGGCTCGTGTCGACCGAGGCCGGTCAGCCGCTGTACCGTGCCGCCGGCTTCACGCCGCTCGCGCCGGTCACGGTGGACGAAGTCGTCGCCTGAGCACGCATCGAACCACGCCACGCGCTGCCATTCGTCTCGCGATTCGTCTCATTGCTTTGAGACGAATGTCCCGGCGTCTCACTCGAACCGCTGTTGAACCGACGCTTCGCCAATGCAGCAAATTCCGCGCGCGTTGCCCGTCAAATGGCGCCCAGCCAACACAAAGAAGCATGCTGCGCCGCACACTTCACCCTCCACCCGATCAACGTAACCAGCACCGATTCACGCTGGCCCCGTTCCTGCATACCGGTCGAGCGCGCAATCGCGCGACGGGCGCCCCGGCAGCCCTGCCATACGCCCGACGACAACCTGACGGAGACAGCAACGTGAGTACACCGGCACCGATCACCGCCCGCAGCATGAAAGCCGCCGTCTGGCGCGGCCGCCACGACATCCGCGTCGAAGAGGTTCCCGTTCCGGAGCGCCCGCCGGCAGGCTGGGTCACGATTCGCGTGCACTGGTGCGGCATCTGCGGCTCCGATCTGCACGAATACGTCGCGGGGCCCGTGTTCATCCCGGTCGATGCGCCGCATCCGCTGACGGGCCTGAAGGGCCAGTGCATCCTCGGGCACGAATTCAGCGGCGAGATCGCCGAACTCGGCGCGGGCGTATCTGGCTTCGCGGTCGGCGACCGCGTGACGGCCGACGCGTGCCAGCATTGCGGAACCTGCTGGTATTGCAGGCACGGGCTGTACAACATCTGCGAGAACCTCGCGTTCACCGGGCTGATGAACAACGGCGCGTTCGCCGAATTCGTCAATGTGCCGGCCGAGTTGCTGTACAAGCTGCCCGACAACTTCCCGACCGAGGCCGGCGCGCTGATCGAGCCGCTCGCGGTCGGGCTGCACGCGGTGAAGAAGGCCGGCAACATCGTCGGGCAGACCGTCGTCGTGGTCGGCGCGGGCACGATCGGCCTGTGCACGATCATGTGTGCAAAGGCGGCCGGTGCCGGGCGCGTGATCGCGCTGGAGATGTCGGCGGCGCGCAAGCAGAAGGCGCTGGAAGTCGGCGCGAGCGTCGTCATCGATCCGAAGACGGCCGACGCGATCGCGGAAGTCAAGGCGTTGACGGGCGGTTATGGCGCCGACGTGTCGTTCGAGTGCATCGGGCACACGGCCACCGCGAAGCTCGCGATCGACGTGATCCGCAAGGCTGGCAAGTCGGTGATGGTCGGCATCTTCGAGGAGCCGACGCCGTTCAACTTCTTCGACATCGTGTCGACCGAGAAGGAAGTGATCGGCTCGCTCGCCTACAACGGCGAATTCGCGGACGTGATCCGCTTCATCGCGGACGGCCGCATCGACGTGCAGCCGCTCATCACGGGACGCATCGCGCTCGGCGACATCGTCGCGCACGGGTTCGAGGAACTGGTCAACCACAAGGACCGGAACGTGAAGATCATCGTTCAGCCTGCCGTTTCCCGATAGCGCGCGTATCGCCATTTCGCTGCTGAGCGTCGCCCGATTACCGGGCGACGTAACCGATTGCCGCCTCCTGCCTCCTCCCCGCCGTCACCCGAACCTCATCCCGCCTCCCCCTGACAAGCCGTTAAAGAACTTTCGCAATCCCAACAATCAGGCAGGACACATTACCCGCCTGGCACGCGATCAGGGTTTCTCCCGATCAAGCACGTTTCGTCCGATGTCGACAGGACCGTGACACAAGGCGATCCTGTGCAACGCGCGATCCGGCTTCCCGGCCGCGATCGGTGCCGCCGCGTGACGGCGGGACACCTGTTGAACCTCACGGCGCGACAGCGCCGACAGGCCGAAAATACGGGCCTACCGGGATAGCTTGCAAACATGGTGTGTCATGACCCTCTCGTTCCATCGGGATCACGCAAACAACGTTCGAACGCTGACGATCCAGCAGAAGACCCATATCGGCTTCGCGCTCGTCACGACGCTGCTGGCCGTGCTGTGCGGCACGATCATCTGGGGAAGTTTCCGGCAATACCGGCAGGAAAACGCCGACCTGCAAAGCTTCGAATTCATCCACGGCGCGATGATCGCCGCCAACATGCTCTCGGCCGAGCGCGGCCCGACGAACGACCTGCTGGTGCGCCTGCGGAATGACGACGCGACCGAAGTACGCAACCTGCGCGCCGCCCGCGACCGTTCGGACCAGGCGCTCGCGCGCTTTCGTGCCGGCATCGGGCAGGCAACCGCGCTCGACAACCGCGAGCGCAACAACCTGCTGCACGCGCTCGATGCCATCCGGATCACGCTTGCCGATGCGCGCGCGGAAGTCGATGCACTCGACGCCCAGCCGCTCGCGTCACGCACCGTTCACGCCATCCAGCACGCGCAGTCGCGCCTGTTCCGCGTCGTCGACACCGTGTCGCTGCTGATCGACGGCGCGATGACCGATACGGCCATGCGCGACCCGCACACATCGGGTGCGATCCTGCTGGCGCGGCTCCTGAGCGATCTCCGGGAATACGCGGGCCGCACGGGCTCGCTGCTCATTGCGCCGATGTTCAAGCAAAGGGCGCTCGACCGCGCGCAGTTCGCGGACATCATGCTGATGCGCGGACGCATCGAGCAATTGCGCGCCCTGATCGACGGTGCAATCGGCCCGCAGCTCGACGACGCCGACGTGGCCCGCGAGTACGCGCAGCTCAACACGGCATTCGACACGCACCTGCTCCCGCTCGTCGACACGATCGTCGCAAACGGCCAGACCGGCACCTATGCGATGAGTGCCGCCGATTTTTCGAGGACGATCGTCCCGTATTTCCGGCCGTGCGAACTGCTGCGCGACCGCGTCATCGACGTCGCCCGGCGTCACGCCATTTCGGACCGCAACACGGCCCGGGTCAAGGTCGCGATATCGGCGTTCGCGACCGCGCTCAGCGTCGCGATCCTGATCTCGCTCGCACGCGGCACGCAGCGGCTGCTGTCGAAGCCGCTTGACGTACTCGGCCGCCGGATCATTGCGCTCAGTGACGGCGATACGGCGCACGTCGCGATGCCGCGCGGCATCGGGCCCGAGATCGCCCGCATCCATGAAGCGCTGGAGACGTTGCGCAACGCGCATGTCCGCCGCGACATGCTCGAGCGCCAGCGCAACGACATGCTGACGCTGTTCTCGCACGACATGCGCGCACCGCTGACGTCGCTGATCATCCTGATCGACGCGCAGGAGCACCACGCGACCGATGCACGGACGCAGCGGCCGTTCGCGAGAATCGCGAGGCTCGCGCGGCATACGCTGGCGATGGCCGACGGTTTCGCGCAGCTGTCGCGTGCCGAGGCCAGCGAATACGAGCACGTGCCCGTCAATCTCGCCGACCTGATGAACGAAGCCCGCGACGCGGTGTGGCCGCTCGCGCACCGGAAGCACATGTCGATCGACGACGTGCCGCGACGCGACGACACGATCGTGCTGGGCGACCCGGCCCTGCTGTCGCGCGCGCTGATCAACCTGCTGGACAACGCGATCAAGTACAGCGCGTCGCTGACGAGCGTCGAATGCCGGGTCGAGCCGAGCGCCGACGGCAACGCAATACGCTGCACGATTCGCGACAGCGGATGCGGGATCAGCAGCGCGGACCAGACGCGGCTGTTCGAGCGCTACCGGCGCTTCCGTACCGCCGGACAACCGGAAACCAGCGGCGTCGGGCTCGGCATGGCGTTCGTCAAGGCGGTCGTCGAGCGGCACGGCGGGAAGATCGAGGTGCGGAGCGCCGTGTTGCAAGGCACCACGGTCACGATCACGCTGCCGGCGGCCGCCAACGCGTGACGAAACCGGTCGCGGCAAACGCCGATCGCGACGCCGCAGCCGCGCGCGATTCTTCGATATACTGGACCGAACCCTTTTGGGGGCAGCCGGGGGCCACCACGTCCTTCGAGCGTTCGCCCCAGCCTGCGTGGAATTGCGCACCGTGAAACCGCGAGCCGGACTGATCCTCGAACTCTTCGTCAACCTCGTGCTGCCGTGGGTGGCCTACCGGGTCGCGCAACCGCATTTCGGCGAAACCGGCGCGCTGTACGCGTCGGCGGTGCCGCCGATCATCTGGTCGATCGTCGAATTCGTCCGCTCGCGCCGCGTCGACGCGGTGGCGGCCATCGTGCTGCTCGGCATCGCGCTGTCGATCATCGGGATGGCGCTCGGCGGCAGCCCGCGCACGCTGCTGATGCGCGAATCGCTCGCATCCGGCACGATCGGCGTCGTGTTCCTGCTGTCGCTGTTCCGCGAACGCCCGTTGATCTTCTATCTCGCTCGCGCGACCGTGGCCCGAGAGATGGACGGCGGCGCCGCGCACTTCGAAGCGGTCTGGGCCGCACAGCCGGGGTTGCGGCAGATGCTGCGGCGGATGACGTTCGTGTGGGGCGGCTTCATGACGCTGGAAATGCTGCTGCGCTGCTGGATGGTGATGACCTGGCCGGTCGAACGCGTGCTCGTCGTGTCGCCGATCGTCGGCTACACCGTGTTCGGCTGTCTGCTGGCGTGGACCTTCTGGTACCGGCGGCGGATGCGCGTGCGCAATAGCGTCGACATCCCGGGCCGCAACGGCGTCACCGAAACCGCCGGCCGCTGACGCCCGGCCGGCCGCCCGCCCGACCACCCCTCCATCGACGACCCGGCGGCAGTCACGGTGGCTGCTGTATGATGCGCGGCGTCTCGTCCGACCCAAGCCTTGCCCGTCATGTCCCTTTCGCTCCTTCCGTGTGCCACGATCTGGCTCGCCCTGTTCGCGGCCGCCGCATTCGCGTGGCATCGCCCGCTGCATGGCCTGAGCGTCATCCTGGCCGTGTTCGGCTATGCCGTCGCGCTGGCGTTCGGCAAGCTCGGGGCAGTCGCGCTGGCGCCGCTCGCGCTGCTGGCCGCGGCGGCGTGGGGGGTGTTGCCCACGCGCCCGCTCGCGGTGCGGATCGCCGCGCATGCCGTGTTTGCCGCGCTTGCGGTCGCGCTGAGCCTGCACCTGCTCCCCGGATTCCACAATCCGCTCGTGATCGGCCCGACGCGCTTCACGCCGGACGCCGTGCCGTTCACGATGTACCTGAATCTCGACAAGCCGCTGATCGGCCTGTGGCTGCTGTGGGCATTGCCGTGGATCGCCCCCGACGTCGCGCTGTCGCGCGCGCTGCGCACCGGTGCGGTGGCGGCCGTCGCGACGGCCGCCGCGTGCCTGGCCGGCGCGCTCGCGTTCGGGATGGTCGGCTGGGCGCCCAAGTGGCCGGCGTCGGGCTGGCTGTGGCTTGTGAACAACCTGTTGCTCGTGACGCTTGCCGAGGAAGCACTGTTCCGTGGCTACGTCCAGGGCGGGCTGACGCGCGCGCTCCGCGCGTTCTCATGGGGCCCGTGGGTCGCGCTCGCGACTGGCGCGGTGCTGTTCGGCGCCGCGCACGCGGCCGGCGGCTGGCAATGGATCGTGCTGGGCACGGTGGCCGGCGCCGGCTACGGGCTCGCGTGGCGGCGCGGCGGATTGCTCGCCTCCGCGCTCGCGCATGCCGGGCTGAACGTCGTCCACTTCGGCCTGTTCACCTACCCGATGCTCGCCGCCGCACGCTGAACGCGGTGCGCGGCGGCGCCTGCGATGCCGCTCAGTTGAACCCGGCAATCGCGTGCGGCACGTACGGGCGTTCGAGCGTCGCGATTTCGTCGTCGGTCAGCTTCAGCGCGAGCGCGCCGAGCGCATCGTCCAGTTGCCGCGGCTTCGAGATGCCGACGATCGGTGCGGTCACACCGTGCTTCTGGGCCACCCACGCCAGCGCGACCTGTGCCCGTGGCACGTTGCGCGCGGCGGCGATCGCCGCAACGGCCTCGACGACCGCCTTGTCCGCATCGACCGTTGCGTCGTACAGCCGCTGGCCGACGTCGTCTTTCTGCTGCCGTTCCGACGACTCGTCCCAGCTGCGCGTCAGGCGGCCGCGGGCGAGCGGGCTCCACGGAATCACCGCGATCCCTTCGTCTTCGCAAAGCGGCAGCATTTCGCGCTCTTCTTCCCGATACAGCAGGTTCAGGTGGTTCTGCATGCTGACGAAGCGGGTCCAGCCGTTCTGTTTCGACAGGTGCAGCGCCTTCGCAAACTGCCACGCGAACATGGACGACGCGCCGATATAGCGCGCCTTGCCGGCCTTCACGACGTCGTGCAGCGCCTCGAGCGTCTCCTCGATCGGCGTGCCGTAGTCCCAGCGGTGGATCTGGTAGAGGTCGACATAGTCGGTACCGAGCCGCTTCAGGCTCTGGTCGATGTCGGTCATGATCGCCTTGCGCGACAGGCCAGCGCCGTTCGGGCCTGGTCGCATCCGGTAGAACACCTTGGTCGCGATCACGACGTCGTCGCGCTTCGTGAAATCGCGCAGCGCACGGCCGACGATCTCCTCCGACGTGCCATCCGAATACATGTTCGCGGTATCGAAGAAGTTGATGCCGGCTTCGACCGCCCGCTGGATGATCGGGCGGCTTTCAGCTTCCGGCAGCGTCCACGGATGCGTGCCGCGCAACGGCTCGCCGAACGTCATGCAACCCAGCACCAGCTTCGACACGTCCAGCCCGGTCGACCCGAATTTCACGTATTCCATTGCACGCCTCGCCACTCAAGTTGGGATTGCGGCCACATGCGCGTCGCGCATCCGCCGGACGTCGCATGGTATCCCGCACCGCACGAACGCGTACGGCACGCGCACGCATGCAGGCTGTGTGAAAGGATGAACCGGGACGATCCGATTACTTGACCTGGTCGGCGATCGGCTGCAGGAACGCGGAGAAGCCGGTCAGCATGATCTGCACGCCGATGCACAGCAGCAGGAACGCCGACACGCGCTTCGCGACCTTGGTCCCTTCGCTGCCGAGGTAGCGCGCGAGCAGCGCGGAGCGGCTGTAGACCTGCCAGATCACGACCGCGACGAGCACGGAGACGGCGATCGACACGATGCTCGACAGCATGAACTCCGACAGCTTGTGCGTGCGGTTCGCGTTCAGCGCGATCGCCGTGGCAATCGAGCCGGGGCCGACCGTGAGCGGCACGGTCAGCGGGAAGAACGCGCGCGTCATGATCGCGTTCGCGTCGATCGGCTTGACCGGCGTGTCGCCGCCGCCGGGGCCGTCGGGCTCGTTCAGCATCTGCCAGCCGGCCACGGCGACCGCGAAGCCGCCGCCGATCCGCAGCGCCTCCATCGAGATCCCGAAGAAATGCAGCACCGGCGTGCCGGCGAAGAACGCGACCAGCAGCACGACGAACGAGTTGAACGCGACCTTCCGCGCGAGCAGGTCCCGCTCATGCTCGGTGAGCGCCTCGGTCCGTTCGAGAAACAGGAACGCGATGCCGATCGGATTGATGATGCCGATCAGGCCGGTGAAGCCGAACAGGATCTCGGAGATAAGGCGGTTGACGATCATCGGGGCGAAGCATCGGTCGGGGCTGGGCCGGCAGCGCGCCGGGGGTCACGCATTGTAGAGCAAGCGCCCGTGACACAAAATGCGGGCGCGCCCGCGGCGGCGCCGATCGTCGTCGCGGGCGCTTACTCGGCGCCCGCCTCCCAGGCCGGTGGCCGCTTCGCGAAGAACGCGGCGAAGCCTTCCTTCGCTTCCGGCGTCGCCCGCACGCGGGAGATCGTCTGCGCGGTGAATGCCGCGCGCTCGTCCGACGGCGGATACTCGCCGATCGCGTCGAAGAAGCGCTTGATCTCCATCAGCGCGCCCGGGCCGTTGCGCCCCAGCTCGGCAAGCGTCCGCTCGAGCGTTGCGTCGAGCGCATCGAGCGGCACGGCCTGGTGAATCAGGCCGATCGCGACGGCCTCGGCGGCGGCAAGCTGCGTCGCGGTCAGCGCAAGCCGGCGCGCCTGGCGCTGGCCGACCGCCTCGACCAGATACGGGCCGATCACGGCCGGCAGAATCCCGAAGCGCGCTTCGCTGACCGAAAAGCGCGCGTGGTCGCTCGCGATCACGATGTCGCAGGCCGCGCACAGGCCGACGCCGCCACCGAACGCGTGGCCCTGCACGCGGGCGACCGTCGGTTTCGGGCACTGCCGGATCGCGCGCATCATCGCGGCAAAACGCTCGGCGTCGCGCAGGTTCGCGGCCGCGTCGTTCGCGCTCGCGCGCTGCATCCACTGCAGGTCGGCGCCCGCGCAAAACGCGCGACCGTCCGAGCGCAGCACGATCGCTCGGACGTCGTCGCGCCGGCCGAGCGCCGTGAACGCGTCGGTCAGCTCGGCAATCATCGTCTCGTCGAACGCGTTGAGCACATCGCCGCGCTGCAGCGCGACGGTCGCGATGCCGCGCGCATCGACCGCGACGGCCAGGGTCTTCAATCCATCCATCGAACAGGTTTCCTCGGGTAGAACGGCAAAAATCGGCATCAGGCAGCCTGGCGGCGGTCGATCACGCGCCGCGCCTTGCCGGTCGCGGTCGCGGGAATGCCGCCGGCCGTGAGCACCGTCACGCCGGACGACACGCCGACCATCGTCTTGATCCGGTGCTGCAGCTCGCGCGCAAGCGCCGCGCGATCGCCATCGGTGACGGACGCGGCAACCTCGGAGCGCAGCTCGACCGCGAGGTCGAGCTTGTCCATGTGACCGTCGCGCGACAGCGTGATCTGGAACTGGCCCGACAGTTGCGGCAGCGCGACCACGATCTCCTCGATCTGGCTCGGAAACACGTTCACGCCACGCACGATCAGCATGTCGTCGGAGCGGCCGGTGATCTTCGCGAGGCGGCGCATCGCGCGCGCGGTCGGCGGCAGCAGCGCGGTGAGGTCGCGCGTGCGGTAGCGGATCACCGGCATCGCTTCCTTCGTCAACGACGTGAACACGAGCTCGCCCTGGCTGCCGTCGGGCAGCACTTCTCCCGTGACGGGATCGATGATCTCCGGGTAGAAATGGTCCTCCCAGATCACCGGGCCGTCCTTCGTCTCGACGCATTCGCACGCGACGCCCGGGCCCATCACTTCCGACAGCCCGTAGATGTCGAGCGCGTCGATGCCCACGCGCGTTTCGACTTCCTCGCGCAGCGCCTGCGTCCACGGCTCGGCGCCGAAGATGCCGATCTTCAGCGACGACTCGGCCGGATCCATCCCCTGCCGCACCATTTCGTCGATCAGGTTCAGCATGTACGACGGCGTGACGAGGATGATCTTCGGCTCGAAATCGCGGATCAACTGCACCTGCTTCTCGGTCTGGCCGCCCGACATCGGCACGACCATGCAACCGAGCCGCTCCGCGCCGTAGTGAATCCCGAGGCCGCCCGTGAACAGGCCATAGCCGAACGCGTTGTGCAGCGTGTCGCCCGGGCGGCCGCCGGCCGCGCGGATCGAGCGCGCGGTCACGTTCGCCCAGGTATCGATGTCGCGCGCGGTGTAGCCGACCACGGTCGGCTTGCCGGTCGTGCCGCTCGACGCATGCACGCGCACGACCTGCTCGCGCGGCACGGCAAACAGCCCGAACGGATAGTTGTCGCGCAAGTCGTTCTTGGTCGAGAACGGGAATTTCGCGAGATCGGCGAGCGACTTCAGGTCGTCCGGATGCACGCCTGCCGCATCGAACGTGCGGCGATAGTGCGGGACGTTGTCGTACGCGTGGCGCAGCGACCACTTCATGCGCTCGAGCTGCAGCGCCTGCAGTTCGTCGCGGCTGGCGGTCTCGATCGGCTCGAGGGCGGCGGCGGGATGCGTCGGGTGAGTCATCGGGGTGCTCCTCCAATGGAGTGATGTCGTTTTCGTGTTCGTATTCGGTGCGACCGGGCGGTTACGACCGGAACGTGCGCCCGGCCGCATGCAGCGCGGCGATGCGCGGCGACACGCGATAGCGGTCCTCGCCGTAGCTCGCCGCCAGGTTCGACAGCACGCGATGCACGCGGCCGATGCCGATCGCATCGGCCCACGCGAGCGGGCCGCACGGGTAGTTCACGCCCTTCTCCATCGCGAGATCGAGATCGGCGGGCGAGCACACGCCCTGGTTCACCGTGTCGGCCGCCTCGTTCGCGAGCATCGCGACGGTGCGCATCGCGACCATCCCCGGCACGTCGGCGACGCCGACGACACGGAAACCCGCCTGCTGGAACAGGCCGACCGCGTCCGCATAGGCTGCGTCGCTGCACTGGAGCGCACGTGTCAGCGCAACGAGCCCGGCCTGCGCGTAATCGCGGGCGAGATCGACGAGCACGAGATCGGCCACGCCCGTCTGCGCGGCGCGTGCGGTGGCAGTGCGGCCATCGGTCAGCGCAATCGACGCGCGGCCCGCCGTCGCGAGCAGGTCATCGGCATGGGCGCCGGCCTGCCGGGCGCCCGCGATGCGTTCGGTGAAGCGTGCATGCAGCGCGGCGGCCGGGCCGTCCTGCGCAAACAGTGCAACGTCGGCCGGCGCGTCGCGCGAAGCTTCGAGATCGGGCGCGGGCGGCGTCGCGCCATCCGCATACGAGTAGAAACCGCGCCCCGACTTGCGCCCGAGGAAGCCCGCGTTCACGAGTTCCTGCTGGATCAGCGACGGCGTGTAGCGCGGATCGTTGAAATACGCGCGGAACACCGATTCAGTGACCGCGAAGTTCACGTCGTGGCCGATCAGGTCCATCAGCTCGAACGGCCCCATCCGGAAGCCGCCGGCTTCGCGCATCACCGCGTCGATCGAGGCCGGCGCGCCGCCCTGCTCGTTCAGCACGCGCAGCGCCTCCGCGTAGTACGGCCGCGCGACGCGGTTCACGATGAAGCCCGGCGTCGATTTCGCCATCACGGGTTTCTTGCCCCACGCGGCGGCGGTTGCATAAAGCACTTGCGCGACGTCCGGCGCGGTCGCGAGCCCGCTGACCACCTCGACGAGCGCCATCAGCGGCGCCGGGTTGAAGAAATGCAGGCCGGCGACGCGCTGCGGCACACGCAGCCCGGCCGCGATCGACGTGATCGAGATGGACGACGTGTTGGTCGCCAGCAGGCACGCGTCGTCAACATGGCATTCGAGCGTCGCGAAGATCTCGCGCTTCACGTCGAGCCGCTCGGCCGCCGCCTCGACAACCAGCGCGGCGCCCGCGAAGTCGGCCAGCGCACGCACCGCGCGGATCCGGTTGCCGGCCGCGTCGGCCTGAGCCGGTTCGAGCCGGCCTTTCTCCGCAAGTCGCGCGAACTGGGCGCGGATGCCGGCCAGTGCCTTGTCGCAGGCCGCTTCGCTCAGGTCGTACAGCAGCACCGTGTGGCCGGCCGCGGCTGCGACCTGCGCAATGCCCGCGCCCATCGCGCCGGCGCCGATCACGCCGACGACGGCCGACGGCGCCAGCGCGCCCGAGTTCACCGATTGTGCAGAGGAAACAGCCATCGCTTGCGATCCGTCATGAAGTGGAGGTGCGAGCGATTATAAACCGACCGGTCGGTAGATTTATGTCAGGGCCTGCCCGAATTTGTCGTGCAAGAGACCGTTACGGAGACTGCAAAAGTAAAGAAATTGAAAGATCAGGGCACTTTTTGTAAACCGAAAGGTCAACGTAAGTGTTCGAATATGAGATAGTGACCCCCGAACGCCTGATAAAATTCGACAAACCGCCGGATTTCAGGGGGAAACCGCGTGTCACGTCGCCACCGCCGTCCATCGCTGGCCGCCCTGTCGGGGTCGGAACCGAGCTCCGGCCCGCGCGTCGTCACGTGTACTCGCCTCGCCGTCCGCGGCCAGCCACATCGAACCGTTTCATCCAGCGACGGGCTTCGGCCCGCCCGCGCCCCTCGCCGCCTCATCGCGGCGAACTTGAGGCAGCACCGTTGCACACTGCCACCTTTCGGTTTCATCATCCTCGTTCGGCGGATAGTACGGCCGGGCTTCGTCAACCCGTGACGGTGCGTCGCGCGCCGCCACTCGCATCAGGAAACCCTCCATGCCGCTCTCGTCCAACCAGCTCCCGCGCTGGACCCTCTGGGCCCCGCTTGCCGCATGGCTGGTACTCGCGCTGTCGCGCGTCGTGCCGGCCGAAGGCCTCGTCATCGCGGTGTTCGCCGCCGCGCTCGCCGGCGCCGTGTTCGCCGCCGTCCATCATGCGGAAGTCGTCGCGCACCGCGTCGGCGAGCCGTTCGGCACGCTCGTGCTCGCGGTCGCCGTCACCGTCATCGAAGTCGCGCTGATCGTGTCGGTGATGCTCGGCGCGGGCCCCGAGAAATCGGGCCTCGCACGCGACACCGTGTTCGCCGCCGTGATGATCATCTGCAACGGCATCGTCGGCATCTGCCTGCTGGTCGGTGCGTGGAAGCACGGCGAACAGGACTTCCAGGGGCGCGGTGCGAGCAAGGCGCTCGCGGTACTCGCGTCGCTGTCGGTTCTGTCGCTCGTGATGCCGAACTATCTGAGCGCCGCGCCGGGCCCGTTCTTTTCGAAATCGCAGCTCGCGTTTGCCGGCGTATCGTCGCTCGTGCTGTACGGCGCGTTCGTGTTCGTGCAGACCGTGCGCCACCGCGACTACTTCCTCGCCGCGCACGACAGCGCAAACGAGTCGGTGCACGCAGCGGCGCCGAGCACGCGTACCGCCATCATCAGCATGGTCCTGCTGTTCGTGAGCCTCGTCGCGGTCGTGCTGCTCGCGAAGCTGCTGTCGCCGGCCGTCGAGCACGCCGTGCTGAAGCTTGGTGCGCCCGAGGCCGCGGTCGGTATCGTGATCGCCGCGCTCGTGCTGCTGCCGGAAGGGCTCGCGGCCGTCACCGCCGCGCGTGCGAACCGCCTGCAGACCAGCATGAACCTCGCGCTCGGTTCCGCGCTCGCGAGCATCGGGCTCACGATCCCGACCGTCGCGGCCGTGTTCATCTGGGTCGGCCAGCCGCTCACGCTCGGCATCGGGCCAATGGAAACCGTGCTGCTGGCGCTCACCTTGCTGGTCAGCACGCTGACGCTCAGCCAGGGCCGCACGACGGTGCTGCACGGCGTCGTGCACCTGTCGCTGTTCGCCGCGTACCTGTTCCTGTCGATCACCCACTGACGTCCAAAAGCACGCGGCCCGGCGGTTTCTCTCCGCCGGGCCGCGCGCCGTCCTTCACGTCCCTTCACCTTCCTTCATTCACACCACGCCGCCGTCACCGGACCGGAATCACGAGATGCTGGCCTGCCAGGATCAGGTTCGGGTTCGCGAGGTTGTTGCGGCGCTGGATCTCGCGATAACGCTGGCCGCTGCCGAGCTTGCTCGCCGCGATCAGGTTCAGCGTGTCGCCCGCCTTCACCACGTATGTATGTTCGCCCGATGCGGCCGCGGTCGTCACCGCCTGGTCGCTGACGAAGTACTTGCGCAGCAGGTCGAGATACTGCGGCGACTGCCTGAGCTTCGCGATCGCGGCGTTCAGGTAGATCAGCAGGTCCTGGTCGTCCGCGCGCACGCCGATCTTGTACGCGATGTTCGAGCCGTCGAGCTTGGTCACCGCGAATTTCAGGTCGGTGTTCTTGATCGAGCTGACCGCGAACGGATAGTCGTAGATGAACGCGTCGACCGTGCGGCCGTCGATGCTCTTCGCGATGAACGCCGGATCGGAATCGTCGACCTCGACGAAGTGCACGTTCGGATACTGGCGCGTGACGAACGCGCGCACGTCCGGGTCGCCCTTCAGGATCCCGACCGTCTTGCCGGCGAGATCGTCGGTCGAGCGGATCGCCGAGCCCTGCCGCACGATCAGCGAATAGCCGAAATCGTCGACGTACGGCACCGAATAGACGACGCCGGCCGGCGAGTTGTCCGGGAACGTCAGCCCGTCCATCGCGACGTCGACCACGTGGTTCCCCTTCGCATCCGTATCGAGCAGTTGCTTCGGCACGCCCGGGTAAGTGTCGACCTCGTGACGCGTATCGACGACGACCGGCTTGCCACCGTGCGAGAACGACGGATCCGCGAACAGCAACCGCGCGAATTCGACGTTGAAGCCGTGCGGCGCGCCCTTGTCCTCGCCGAAGAACGGTTCGCTCGGGTTCTGCACCGAGATCCGCACGATGCCATTTTCCGCAATCGATTTCAGCGAACTGGCCTGCGGCGTGAAGCCGGCCGGCAGGACATTGGCCGACGGCGGCGTCTGCGCGGGCTGGCCGGTGTCGACATTTTGTGCGGATGTCGACGACGGAGCCGCGTCATGCGCGGGAATCAGCGTCGACAGGCCGCCCTGATGCACGATCCATACGCCGACGAGCACGACCAGAAACGCGATTGCGCCAAGAAGTTTTTTCATGGTTGAGGGCCTGCAGGAAGTTATTGTTGTTTCGACGGCAACTGCGCGGGGTTCGCCGCATCGAGCCCGGGCGCGCGGCCGCCGTTCAACACCGCCTGCTGCTGCGCCTGCTTGACCTCGGGGTTATCCAGCAGCGACGTCTCCATCTCGGAGAACGCCTTGTTGACCGAGCGCATCACCGAATCGACGGCCACGTCGGTCTTGATCTGCTCGAACGTATCGGACGCCTGCCGGCCCGCGAGCTTGTTCATCTGCTGCGCCGCCTGCGACATGTCCCACATTGCCTTCGCGCGGTCGATCGCCGACGCGAAATTCTTCAGTTCGACCTGCACCTGCTTGTAGCGGCCCTCGCGAAACGCAAGCAGCTGCTTCATCGTGTCGAGCTGCGCCCGGAAGCGTGGCGCGTCGTCCGGGTACTGCTTCTCGAACAGCTCCGTCTTGTTCTCGAAGTTCTTCACCTCGGTACGGAACGCGGTGATGCTGTCCGCGAACTTCTGCGCATCCTGGCGCTTTTCCGCGAGCTGGTTGATCAGCGTCTCGATCGGATTCGACTGCGCCTCCGCGACGATCATCTTCACCTTCTGGTTCGCGAGCTTCATCGCGAGGACCGGCGCCAGATAAATCGCGCCGAGACCGATCACGCCGGCCGCGACCAGCGCGATCATCCCCTTCAGGATGAACAGCGCGGCCGGTGCCGCGATCGCGACGCCGGCGACGATGATCGCCCACTTGATCAGCTTGACCTTGCCACTCCCCGAACTGCCGTTTGCTTCTTCATTTGAAAGCTGCGACATGAGTTTTTCTCCTTGAACCTCGAACCGAACTGCGTACGTTTGCTTTTTCAAGCGCAATCGAAATGCTTCGGACTCCGGTGCCGCCCGGCAATCAGGAAAGCCGGCGGCGCAATACAAGGACGGGCGCGTGCGAACGTCACGAGACGCCGGTGTAGGCGCCGTTCGGGATGCGGTGAGCGGGGGCAGCGTGCGGTGGAGCGATGCGGCGGGCCGGACCGGCGCCGTTCATCGTCGCGGCCGTCGCGCGAACGAGAAAGTGTACCGACGCGCGGTACGAAACGGGATGACGGATACGTGACGCGGCGGGCGTCGGGTGAAGCGTTGTGCCGGCGTGCGGACGGATGCGGCGCCGGTATTCCGGTACGAGGGCGTAAAGGCTCATCGTTGTTCTTTTGCGTGTCGCGGGTGCAGGAACCGCGCGGCCGGCGCGTCCCGCTCCAAATGCACGGACGTATCGTGCGCCGACCGGCATGCAGCGTCAAGCGATTGTCGCAGTGCAGCGAACCGCTGCGTTCCTTCGTTGGAACGCCGGTGCCGAAACGGCTTTCAATACGGTAAGGATTCGCAGGACCGAGACCTGTCGTGCTCGGTCAGGATTGCTTGTCATCGCGTGCGCACGCTTGCCGACTGAAAGCTTGTCACATCGCTCGCGCGGATTCCCGGCGCATCACGTCACCGCGCCGTCCTGCTCCTGCGCGAGAAACCGTTCGACCATCGCGTTGAACACCGGCAGCGCCGGATTGTCGTTGTCCGCTCGCCATGCGAGATACAGCTCGGCTGCCACGTTCACGCCCGCCAGCGGCCGGAACACCACGCCATCGACATGAAGCTCGCGCGCCGAGGCTGGCACCAGCGCCGCGCCGAGCCCCGCGCGCACGAGGCCGAGAATCGTATGCGTCTGCCCGACGTAGTGCAGGTAGTTCGGCAGCCGCCCGGCACCCGCGAACATCCCCGAAATCATGTCGTGGAAGTACTTCCCCTCGTTCGGCGAATACGCGATGAACGGCTGCCGGTCGAGTTCGTCGGGGCCGATCTGCTCGTAGCCGGCAAGCGGCGCGCCTTGTGCAACCGCGACGAGCATCGGCTCGCGCTGCACGAGCCGGTATTCGAGCGGCTGGCGCGCGGCGCGCTGGCGTACGAAACCCGCGTCGAGCATCCGCGACGCGAGCGCGTCGATCTGCACGGTCGACACCATCTCGCGCAATTCCACGTCGACGTCCGGCAGCGCATGCGCCGCGTGCGCGAGCAGCACCGGAATCATCCGGTATGCGCTGACGGCCGTGAAGCCGAGCGTGATGCGGCCGGCCCCGCCGTGCGCGACGCGCTGCGCGGCCTGCTCGGCCCGTGCGGAGAATTCGAGGATGTGCCGCGCGTCGCGCAGGAAGCGCTCGCCGGCCGCGGTCAGGCTGACCTGCCGGCTGCTGCGCTCGAGCAGCGCGATGCCGAGCGCGTGCTCGAGCAGCTGGATCTGCCGGCTCAGCGGCGGCTGGGTCATGAAGAGCCGTCTGGCCGCGCGGCCGAAATGCAGTTCCTCGGCCACCGCGACGAAGCAGCGAAGCTGGTGCAGTTCAATCATCCAATTCTTGAATCAATCGATAGTCTTTTGATGTTAGACCGATATCGATGCGATTTCTATACTCGGTTCCACCTGATGCACGGCCTGCGCCGCGCACGACGACCGAGACCTTCATGACCATCGACATCCTGCTGACCCAGCCGCTCCCCGACACGATTGACGCCGAACTGTCCGCCCGTTACGCGGTGCACCGGCTGTATGCGGACGCGCAACCGGACGCGCTGCTCGATCGCGTGGCATCGCGCATTCGCGGTGTCGTGACCGGCGGTGCGAACGGCCTGTCCGCCGCGCTGATGGACCGGCTGAGCGCGCTCGAAATCGTCGCGATCAGCGGCATCGGCACCGATGCGGTCGATCTCGACCGCGCTCGCGCACGCGGCATCCACGTGACGACGACGCCCGACGTGCTGACCGACGACGTCGCCGACATGGCGCTGGGGCTGATCCTGATGACGCTGCGCGACCTCGGCGCCGGCGAGCGGATCGTGCGCGCCGGCCGCTGGGGGAAGACGGCCCAGCTGCTCGCCACGCAGGTCACCGGCAAGCGGCTCGGCATCGTCGGGCTAGGCCGTGTCGGCCGCGCGATCGCGCAACGCGCGCAGGCGTTCCGGATGCCCGTCAGCTACTTCGGCCCGCGCGAGCATCGCGACAGCGGCTACCGCTTCGTACCCGACCTCGCTGCCCTCGCGCGCGACAGCGACGTGCTCGTGATCGCGGCATCGGCCGATCACGGCAACGTGCTCGTGACGGCCGACGTGCTCGCCGCGCTTGGCCCCAAAGGATTCCTGATCAATGTCGCACGCGGCAAGCTGGTCGACGAAACCGCACTCATACGCGCGCTCGCCGACGGCACGATCGCCGGCGCCGGCCTCGACGTGTTCGCAAACGAGCCGCACGTGCCGGCCGCGCTGCTCGAACTCGACCGCGTCGTCGTGCAGCCGCACCGCGCGAGCGCCACGCACGAAACGCGCGAAGCGATGGGCCGGATCGTGCTCGCCAACCTCGCCGCGTGCTTCGCGGGCCAACGCCCGCCGACCAGCGTCACGAGCTGACCTCCGCACGCCGCACGGCGGCCCCCGTTACGACACCAGACGCCTCCGCCCGACGGAGGCCAGGAGACACGCATGCCCAATCGATCCAGCGGCGCCGCCCTCGCCGCATCGCCCGCCGCTTCGCGCACGATCGGCCGCGTCCGCTACGCGGTCCTCGCACTGATCTTCGCAGTCACCGTCATCAACTACGCAGACCGCGCGACGATGTCGATCGCCGGCACCGGCGTCGCGCACGATCTCGGCCTGACGCCCGTGCAGCTCGGCATCGTCTTTTCAGCATTCGCGTGGGCCTATGCGATCGGCCAGATCCCGGGCGGCTGGCTGCTCGACCGCTTCGGCGCGCGGCGCGTGTACGGCCTGAGCCTGCTGCTGTGGTCGGCATTCACGATGCTGCAGGGTACGGTCGGCTGGCTCGCCGTGCAGGGTGCGGCCGCGACGCTCGCGCTGTTCGTCATGCGCTTCATGCTCGGCCTCGTCGAATCGCCGGCCTTCCCGGCCAATTCGCGGATCGTCGCCTGCTGGTTCCCGACCGCCGAACGCGGCACCGCGTCGGCCCTGTTCAATTCCGCACAATACATGGCCGTCGTGCTGTTTACGCCGGCGATGGCCTGGCTCACGCATGCGCTCGGCTGGGAGCATGTGTTCCTGTGGATGGGGATGCTCGGCATCGCGCTCGCCGCGCTGTGGTTCGCGTGGTATCGCGAGCCTCACGGCCATCCGCGCGTGACCGACGCGGAGCGCGACTACCTGCGCGCGCACGGCGCGCTCGTCGATCTCGAGGCGAACCGTGTGCGCCACCGGCCGCGCGTGTCGTGGCATGACGTGTCGCAACTGTTCCGCCACCGGAACCTGTGGGCGATCTATATCGGCCAGTACTGCATCACGGCGCTCACCTACTTCTTCATCACGTGGTTTCCGATCTACCTGATCAAGGGGCGCGGGATGACGATCATGGAAGCCGGCTGGGTTGCCGCGCTGCCGGCAATCTGCGGGTTCACGGGCGGCGTGCTCGGCGGCGTGCTGTCGGACTGGTTGATCCGGCGCGGCATGCATCCGTCGAAAGCACGCAAAACGCCGTTCGTCGCGGGAATGGCGATGGCGACGCTGCTCGTGCTCGCGAATGGCGCGTCGTCGAACGCGGTCGTGATCGCGCTGATGACGATCGCGTTCTTCGGCAAGGGGCTTGCAGCGGTTGGCTGGGCCGTGCTCGCCGATACGGCGCCGGAAGGAATGGTCGGGCTGAGCGGCGGCGTGTTCAACGGCCTCGGCAACATCGCCGGCATCGTCACGCCGCTCGTGATCGGCTACTTCGTCGCCAGCACGGGCTCGTTCGCCGGCGCGTTGTGGTTCGTCGCCGCGCACGGGCTGATCGGCATCGCCACGTACGCGTGGCTCGCGGGACGCTTCGAGCGGATCCGCATCACGCCGTCCGCGTGAACATCGCAGCGGCACGCATGCGCGCGGTCACGCGCGCTTGCGGCCGCCCGGCGTCTGCTCGGTCGTCAGCCGCTCGAGTTCGCGCAGGTCGTTCTCCAGCGCGGGCGTGAGCGTCGTGCGCAGGTGGTCGAGGAACGTGCGGATCTTCGCGTCGAGATAACGACGCGTCGCATAGACGGCATACACGCTCACCGTTTGCAGCCGGTACTCAGGCAGCACGCGAATCAGCCGCCCTTCGCGGATATCGTCGAGCACCGTATACAGCGCGACGCACGCGATCCCGCGCCCGGCGCGCACCGCGACGCACAGCGCATCCGGCACGTTGACCTGGAACGGCGCCGGCTGCAGTTCGTAGACGGCTTCCTCGCCGTCGTTGCGCTCGAGCCGCCATTCGCTGGCCGGCGATGCGGGCGTGTCGAGACGCAGGCACACGTGGTTCGGCAATTCGTCGGGCGTCTGCGGCGTGCCGTGCCGCGCCAGGTATTCGCGCGATGCGACGAGCACGCTGCAGCTCGTGCCGCAGGTCTGTGCGACATAGCCCGAATCGGGCAGCTGCGACGCCGTCACGATCGACACGTCGTAGCCCTCCTCGACGAGATTCGGCATCCGCTGCGCGAGCGTCAGTTCGACCGACACGTCAGGGTTGTCCTCCTGGTAGCGGACGATCGACGACACGACATGACTCTGCCCGAGCCCCGTCATCGCATGGATGCGCATCTTGCCGCTCGGCCGCAGCAGCGCGTTGCGCGCCTCCGCGTTCGCGTAGTCGATTTCCGCGAGGATCGATTTCGCGCGCTCGAAATAACGTTCGCCGCTTTCGGTCAGGCCGAGGTGGCGCGTCGTGCGATGCAGCAGGCGCGTCTGTACGTGCGCTTCGAGGTTCGAGACCGCGCGCGACACCTGCGCGGTGGTCGCGTCGATTTCCTTCGCGACCGCAGTAAAACTGCCGGCTTCGACAACGCGCACGAACAGGCGCATGTTTTCGAGCATGTCCATTGGATTGGCTTGGGGAGAGTCAGTGGGGAGGCGTCGGCGGCGCTCGCGTCAGGTGGGAAACGGAACGCGGCCGCGAACCACGTCGATTCGATCGCCGAGCCGGAGAAAAGGCGGGAGAGCGGGCATCGCGTACGTGGTTCTGGCATGACGGGGGATTCAGTGGCCCGAATTGTACGCCGCTGCAGACAAATTTGCGCGATTGCCCGGCCCCGAAGCTTTCATCACATGAAAGGTTTTCGCAAGGCTCGAGCGTCGTGCGCATGCAACGGCTTGATGCAGCGCGACAATTTGTATCACAACGCGATATAATCGCGCCCTTGTCGCCGCGCGCGCCCCGCGCTGTCATTTTTACCGCTTACCCCGTCCATGTCGTCAGGCTCCTCTCCGTCGCGCCGCACGTTGCGGCAATGGCTGCACAGCTTCCTTCCCCATCCGATGTCGCTTGGCTGGCGCGAACGCCTGCGTTCGTGCACGGGTGCGCTCGTCGGGATCGCGACGGTCGGCGTCACGATGCGGCTGCTGCCTGGCGTGCCTGGCCTCGTGCCGCTGCTCGTCGCGCCGATGGGGGCATCGGCCGTGCTGCTGTTCGCGGTGCCGGCAAGCCCGCTCGCGCAGCCGTGGTCGATCATCGGCGGCAATCTCGTCGCGGCGACGGTCGGCGTTGCCTGCGCGCAATGGATCGCCGATCCGATCACGGCCGCCGCGGTCGCGATCGCGTGCGCGATCGGCGGCATGTTCGCGCTGCGCTGCGTGCACCCGCCGTCGGGCGCCGTCGCACTCACGGCCGTGGTCGGCGGCCCGGCGATCCACTCGCTGGGCTTCAGTTTCGTGCTGGAGCCGATCGCGCTGCAATCGGCGATCCTGCTGTCGGCCGCGCTCGCGTATCACGCGCTGACCGGGCACCGCTACCCGCACGGCGGCGTGCGTCCCGAAGCGAAACCGCAGGCGGGCGGCGCCGCACCTGCACGCGGCGGCTTCACGCGCAGCGATCTCGACGCGGTGCTGAAGCGCCGCGGCGAATGGCTCGACGTCGATCCGGACGATCTCGAAACGCTGCTGCGCGAAACCGAAATGCAGGCCTATGCGCGCACGTTCGGCCAACTCACGTGCGCCGACCTGATGACGAAGAATGCGATCGAGGCCGCGCCGTCGACGTCGGTGACGGCCGCGCTGACGCTGCTCGACCGCCACCGCGTGAAGGCGCTGCCGGTGGTCGACGGCGAAGGCCGCCTGACCGGCATCGTCACGCGCGCCGACCTCACGCGCCAGCTGCGCCGCCCGACCCCGCTGTGGCAACGCCTGTCCGCGCGGCTGCCGCAATCGCTCGGCGGCCAGCCTGCGAGCGTCGCCACCGTGATGACGCGCGACGTCGCGTGCGTGCCGGAAACGATGCCGATCACCGCGCTCGTGCCGCTGTTCACGCATTCGGGCCACCACCACATTCCCGTCGTCGATGCGTCGCGCCGGCTCGTCGGGATCATTACGCAGACGGATCTCGTGACGGGCCTTTATCGGCAGACCCAAATGCTCGAGGCCGCGTAACGCACGTCATGCCACATAACGGCTGACACATCGTGAAATACATCCATTTCGCCGAAGCTCGGCCATTTATATCATGTTGTGATATATTTGACGCCACCCAAACTGACTGCACGACCGACCTCGATGAACGATACCCGACGCGCGCTGGCGAAAAGCGATTTCCAGCAACTGTCCGAGTTCCGCTACCAGATGCGCCGCTTCGAGCGCTTCTCCGAACGCGCCGCGCAAAGCGAAGGCGTGACGCCGCTGCAATACCTGCTGCTGCTGCACATCAAGGGCTATCCGCATCGCGAATGGGCAACCATCGGCGAGCTCGCGGAACGCCTGCAGGCGCAGCATCACGGCGTCGTCGCGCTGGTGACACGCTGTGAAGCGCTCGGGCTCGTGAAGCGCAAGACGAGCGAAGCCGATCGCCGGCAGGTCGAAGTCCACCTCGAACCCGCCGGCGAGACGCTGCTCGCCCGCCTCGCGGCCATGCATCGCGCCGAGCTGAAGTCGCTCAAGGACGCGTTCCAGGTTCCCCAGATCGATTACTGACCCCTGCCCTTGACACTCCGATGAACGCACCACACAAACGCGATTTCTCGACCAACGAACGCCTGCCCAGGATCGCGTTGCTTGCCGCCGGGATCGGCCTGCTCAGCACGCTTGCCGCGTTCGTGCTGTTGAGCCTGATCCACCTGTTCACGAACCTGTTCTTCTTCCAGCAGCTTTCGTTCGCCGACCGCTCGCCGGCGAACAACACGCTCGGCGCATGGGTAATCGTGATCCCGGTGATCGGCGGGCTGATCGTCGGGATGATGGCGCGCTTCGGTTCGGAGAAGATCCGCGGCCACGGCATTCCCGAAGCGATCGAGGCGATCCTGTTCGGCAAGAGCCGCATGTCGCCGAAGGTCGCGATCCTCAAGCCGCTGTCGTCCGGCGTCGTGATCGGCAGCGGCGGCCCGTTCGGCGCCGAAGGCCCGATCATCATGACGGGCGGCGCTCTCGGCTCCCTGATCGCGCAATGCGTGCACGTGACCGCCGCCGAGCGCAAGACGCTGCTCGTCGCCGGTGCGGCCGCCGGCATGACGGCCGTGTTCGGCACGCCGGTCGCCGCCGTGCTGCTCGCGGTCGAACTGCTGCTGTTCGAATGGCGTCCGCGCAGTTTCCTGCCGGTCGCGCTTGCATGCGCGGTGGCCGGGTTCGCACGCGCGGTGTTCTTCGGCGTCGATCCGCTGTTTCCGCTGACCACGGCCGCGCCCACACCTGTCGCGCTGCTGTCGTGCGTCGTCGCGGGCCTGCTGTCGGGCATGCTCGCATGCGGCCTGTCGGCGGCGCTCTACCGCGTCGAGGATACCTTCGCGAAGCTGCCCGTGCACTGGATGTGGTGGCCCGCGCTCGGCGCGATCGTGATCGGCATCGGCGGCTGGCTCGAACCGCGGGCGCTCGGCGTCGGCTACGACGTGATCGGCGACCTGCTTCATCAGCACATCGCACTGAAGATCGCGCTCGCGCTGCTGATCGTGAAGGCCGTGATGTGGGTGATCGCGCTCGGCTCGGGCACGTCGGGCGGCGTGCTCGCCCCGCTGCTGATGCTCGGCGCCGGCCTCGGCACGGTGCTGTCGCCGCTGCTGCCGGGCGGCGATCCGGCGCTGTGGCCGCTCGTGTGCATGGCCGCGACGCTCGGCGCGACGCTCGGCGCCCCGCTGACCGCGATCGTGTTCGCGTTCGGCCTCACGCACGACGCGAACGCGCTGCTGCCGCTGCTCGCGGCGACGCTCGTCGCGCACGGTTTCTCCACCATCGTGATGAAGCGCTCGATCATGACGGAAAAGATCGCGCGTCGCGGCTATCACATCTATCGCGAATACGGCGTCGATCCGCTCGAGCGACATGACATCGCCGAAGTGATGACGTCGGCCGACCGGCTCGTCGCGATCGACGGCGCAGCGACGCTCGATACCGTCGAGTCGCAGTACTTCGGCGCGAAGCAGGCGCATCGCGCGTACCCGGTCGTGCAGAACGGCCGCCTGCTCGGTCTGGTCGATCGCGCGACGCTCGACGCGCAGCGCGCACAGGCCGGCGCCGATACGCCGATCTCCGGCGCATTCGCGCACCGCGCGCCGTCCGTCGCGCTCGCGCACGAAACGTGCCGCGTCGTCGCATCGCGCCTCGCGATGCTGGGCCTCGAACGCCTGCCGGTCGTCGACGATGCGCAATCGCTGCGCATCACCGGCATCGTGTCGCGCAGCGACCTGATCAAGCCCGCGCTCCAGCACTTCGACGACGAACAGAAGCGCGAACGCTTCCGCCCGATCGTCCCGGTCAACCTGCGCGACGCCGGCACCCGCAAGGCCGGCTGACGCCACCCGCGTGCGCGGCATCCCGGCCGCGCACCGCCTCCTCCTCCCGCTTCACGTCGCTGCACGATGCCGCGCGCCCTTCGCGCGCCGCATCGCATGCCCCCGCGTTCCACGTTTAAAGTTGGTTAACAATTCGACTGACGAAAGTTTGTCATCATGGTGACCATGCGACGGGGCCATCAATCAGCCATTCCACTTCGCCATCAGATAAAGAGTCGCGGCACGGCATGCACGCACATGCCGATTGCCGTGGCCATCACGACACCACACGACCGGACAGCGCGCCGACCGAGCAACGCATGACGTCGAGTTACACACGACGCATGCCGCATCGCAGCAACGCCGCACAGCACCGGAGCCGCCATTTGGCAAGCGCGTTAACAACTTGTTTCGGAATCACCGGAACCGTGCTTTCCCGATGCGATCTCATTAGCACGCAGTACTGCTGCGCATCCCACTCAATCAATCACGACTCGAGGGAGATAACGTGAACGCAAAATACTTACCGCTCATCGCATTGACCGTGGCATTTTCTGCTCATGCTGCCGACTCTGCCCTGCAGAACGTGGGACAAAGCCAAAAACCCGCCGACCAGGTGGCGCAGTGCATCGCCAAGACGTGGGCCGACAAGTCGCAACAACAAGTGACGTCGCAGTACGAACTGGCGAACGGCCTCGCAATGGCCGTCTATGCGCCGGGCCAGCAGCCGCCGAACGGCGCCGCCGCCGTGGTGCGCCCGGCCAATGCCGCAAATGCGAAAACCTGGGTCGGTTTCCGCGGCGGCGATGCATCGTCGGCCGGCGACATCAACGCCTGCCTGTAAATCGAACAGGCGCTCCGGATGGCCTTGCGCCATCCGCTTGCGACAAGCCCCGCTTCTGCGGGGCTTTTTCTTTTGCTGCCGCCCGCGCTTACAGGTAGCTGCAGACGTAATCGAGCGTCTCGAGCACTTCGATGTCGAAGCGGCTCTTGCCCGGCACCGAGAACGACTCGCCTGCGCCGTAGGTCTGCCATTCGCTGCTGCCGTCGAGCTTCACGCGGCACTTGCCGGCCTGCACTTCCATCAATTCGGGAGCGTCCGTGCCGAAGTTGAGCGCGCACGGCAGGATCACGCCGAGCGTCTTGCGCGTGCCGTCCGGGAAGAGCACGGTATGCGACACGCACTTGCCGTCGAAATAGACGTTCGCGCGCTTGACGACCGATACGTTGTCGAATTGGGTTGCACTGGTCATGTGATGCCTCTGATTGCTGGATGCCGGATGGCGATGTGGTTGGAGGCCGGCCGGAGCGGCGGGCCGGCCGATATCATACCGGCTCGCGCGGCATGCGCCGGAACGACGTGCAGCCGGCCGCCTGTCGGGCCGGATATCGTCAGGATGACTACATGACGATCGTGGCGTGCCGGTTCACCGCAACCCCTTGCGCCGCGCGGAATCGCGCAGGCAGTCGAGCAGCATCGCAGCAGCCGGCGTCAGCGGGCTGTCGCGGCGCGTGACGACCTGCACCGAAACGCCCGGCAGGCGCTCGCGGATCGGCAGCACCGCGAGCTGGTCGCGCGCCCACTCACCCTGCAACAATTGCTCGGGCATCGATGCGATCAGGTCGCAACCGGTCATCAGGCTGTGTGCGAGCCCGAAGCTCGGGCATTCGACGACGCGCGCCGGCACCGGCAGCCCGTATGCGACAAACGAATTGAACAATACCTGTGTGGAGCTTTCCGGCGACGGGTTCATCAGCCAGTCGGCCTCGACGAGATCGGCGAGCGACGTGGCCGACGCGAGCGGATGCCCCTTGCGCGCGACGATCAGCGAGCGGCTCGCGTAAAGCTCCGCATGATCGAACTCGGCCGCCAGCAGCTCGGGCACGACGACGGCGATCGCGAAATCGAGCGAACCGTCGTGCAGGCGCGGCAGCGCGACACCCGGAAACCCTTCGATCAGGTTGACGCGCGCTACCGGAAAGCGGCGCCGGAATGCACGAAACGCGTCGGGCAGGATCGTCACCGCGGCCGCCGGCGTGATCGCCGCCGCGACGGAACCCGTCATCGCGCCCTGCGCCTGCTCGATGTCGTCACGGGCGCGCTGCATTTCGGCGACGATCAGCCGCGCGCGCACCTGCAGTTGCTGGCCGAACGCAGTGAGTTGCACGCCGCGCGCGGTACGCACGACGAGCGACACGCCAAGCGCGATCTCAAGTTCCTTGACTGCCTTCGTCAGCGCCGCCGGCGACACGTTCAGACGCCGCGCGGCCGCGCGAATGCTGCCTTCTTCGGCGACGGTGACGAACGCTTTCAGCTGATGGTATTTCATGGCGGCGATGCGTGATCCGTGGAAACCCTGTACTCGGCCGTGCGCGCCTGTTCAGGGTATTCCCGAGCGGCAACCGGTGGTGTGCACCAAAGCAATTTATCAGCTTCTGGTAAGCAAAAGAAATTTATATGCTTGCTCGTCATATACGCGTCAAACGCCCCTTCGGCCCCACTGGAGACACCATGCTGCAAGCCGTGAACCCCGTCATCCCCGGCATCGCCGCGATCGCGCCCGAACTGGTCGAGGTGCGCCGCCGCATCCATGCTCATCCCGAACTGGCATTCGAAGAGACGCTCACGAGCGATCTCGTCGCCGAGCTGCTCACCGGCTGGGGCTATGAAGTACATCGCGGCATCGGCAAGACAGGCGTCGTCGGCGTGCTGCGTGAAGGGCAAGGCACGCGCACGGTCGGGCTGCGCGCCGACATGGACGCGCTGCCGCTCGCGGAAGCCACGGGCCTGCCGTATGCGAGCCGCCATGCGAACAAGATGCATGCGTGCGGCCATGACGGCCACACGGCGATGCTGCTGTGCGCGGCGCGCCACCTCGCGGCAACGCGCCAGTTCTCCGGCACGCTGAACCTGATCTTCCAGCCGGCCGAGGAAAACTTCGGCGGCGCGAAGGCGATGATGGACGACGGCCTGTTCGACCGCTTCCCGTGCGACGCGATCTTCGCGATCCACAACATGCCGGGCCGCGCGGCCGGCGACATGGCGTTCCGCACCGGCGCCGCGATGGCGTCGGCCGACCGCGTGACGATCACGCTGCGCGGCGTCGGCGGCCACGGCGCGATGCCGCATTTCGCGCGCGATCCGATGTCGGCGGCGGGCAGCATCATGGTCGCGCTGCAGACGATCGTCGCGCGCGAGGTCGATGCGCAGCATGCGGCCGTGATCACGGTCGGCAGCGTGCAGGCCGGCGAGACGTTCAACATCATTCCCGAAACCGTCGTGATGAAGCTGTCGGTGCGCGCGCTGAACGCCGACGTGCGCGCGCTGCTCGCGCGCCGCATCGAAGCGCTCGCGAAAGGCCAGGCGGAAAGCTTCGGCGTCACGGCGGAAGTCGACTACGACTACGGCTACCCGGTGCTCGTGAATCACGCGGAACCGACCGCGTTCGCGGCCGATATCGCGCGCCAGATGCTCGGCGCCGACCGTGTCGAAACCGACTCCGCACCGCTGATGGGCAGCGAGGATTTCGCGTTCATGCTCGAGGCGCGCCCCGGCTGCTACGCATTCATCGGCAACGGGATCGGCAGCAAGGGCGGCTGCATGGTGCACAACCCCGGCTACGACTTCAACGACGACATTCTCGCGATCGGCGCGAGCTACTGGGTTCGCGTCGCCGAAGCCTGGCTCGCGGCCTGACAGCCCTTCACCACGCAGTTTCGCGCTTACCGGGGGAACCCCATGGAAACGTCCGCCCTTCCTTTCGCCGGCACGCCGGTCGATGCCCGCGCCGCCGCAAAGAAACGCCGGCTGATCGCTGCCGCCGCCGTCGGCAACGCGCTCGAGTTCTACGACTTCACGGTCTACAGCTTCTTCGCGATCCTGATCGGCAAGCTGTTCTTCCCGGTGCATTCGCCGTTCGGGCAGCTGATGCTCGCGGTCGCGAGCTTCGGCGTCGGCTTCGTCACGCGGCCGCTCGGCGGGCTCGTGATCGGCATGTATGCCGACCGTGCCGGCCGCAAGAAGGCGATGATACTCACGCTGCTGCTGATGGCGCTCGGCACCGCGACGATCGCGGTCGCACCGACCTTCGCGCAGATCGGCATCGCCGCACCGGTGCTGCTCGTGCTCGCGCGCCTGCTGCAGGGGTTCGCGTCGGGCGGCGAAGTCGGCGCGTCGACGACGCTGCTGCTCGAGCAGGCGCCGCAGCATCGTCGCGGCTTCTACGCATCGTTCCAGTTCTCGAGCCAGGGGCTCGCCGCGCTCGCGGGCGCGCTCACCGGTGTCGCGCTGACGTCGACGCTGAATACCGCGCAGCTCGAAAGCTGGGGCTGGCGCGTACCGTTCATCATCGGCACGCTGTTCGTTCCGCTCGGCTACTGGCTGCGCCGTACCGTCGAGGAAGTGCCGGCTGCCACGCCCGCCGCCGCGCACGACGAACCGGTCGCGTCGCTGCCGCTCGCCGACGTGCTGCGCCATCACGGCAAGGCCGTGTTCGCGGGCCTTGGCGTGACGATCGGCGGCACGTCGATCCACTACATCATCGTGTTCTACATGGCGATCTACGGCGTGCAGGTGCTGCACCTGCCGACCTGGTTGTCGATGACGGCCGGCTGCGTCGCCGGCGCGATCCTGATGCTCGTGACGCCGATCGGCGGCCACCTGTCCGACGTGTACGGGCGCAACCGGATCGTCTGGTGGACGCGCATCGTGCTGATGGTCGCGATCTACCCGGCGTTCGTCGCGCTGAACCGCTGGCCGGGCGCGGCGTCGCTGCTGTCGATCATCGCCGCGCTGTCGATCGTGCACGCGATCAACATCGGTGCGACGGGCGCGATGCTCGGCGAACTGTTCCCGCGTGCGGTGCGCGCAACCGGCGGCGCGCTCGTGTACAGCGTCGGCGTCGCGATCTTCGGCGGCTTCGCGCAGTTCTTCGTCACGTGGCTGATCGCGGCGACCGGCAACGCGAATGCGCCCGCGTGGTATGCGATCGGTTGCGGCGTATTCACGCTGCTCGCGATTCGCTGCATGGACGAGAAGGCGGGGAAGTCGCTCGACTAAGCGGCGGCCGATGCGGCTGAAGCTGCCGCATGCCGCAAATGAAAAAGGCACGGGTTCGACGACCCGTGCCTTTTGCGTATCTGGCGTTGCCCCGCTCAGAACGTATGCATCATCCCCACATACGCCCCCGTCTGCGACTCGCCCGCAAGCGGGCTCGTGCCCGACGTCGCGTCGCGCGGCGTCGCCAGCAGCGAGAAGTTCGAGTTGCCGCCGTTGCGCACATACGCGACCGTGCCGTACAGGAACGTGCGCTTCGACAGGTTGTACGTGGTGCCGAGCACGTACATCATCGCGTGGCCTGACGGATCGTGCGATGCGTCGCTGCCGCCGTCGCCCACCTTCACGTAATAGCCGCCGGCCGTCACGGCCCATTGCGGATTCGCCGCATAGGTCGCGCCGAGCCAGTAGTGATCGGCGCGATCGGCGACGCCGGCCGGGCTGTCAGGCGCCTGGTAGTGCGTATACGCACCCTGGATCTTGAACTTCGACACCTTCACGTTTGCACCGACGAAGTACTCGCGTGACGCCGTGAAGATGTTGCTGAACTTGCCGTTGTTGTCGCGCAGCTCGTCGTACATGCCGCGCACGTCGAACACCGGCGAGTGGTACGAGATCATGATCCCGTCCGAGCGGCCGAAATCGTCGGCCGCACCGTAGTTGAAGCCGCGCGACTGATTGCCGAACGCATATTGCGCCTGCACGTCGAAGCCGCCGATCACCGGGCTGTGATATTCGATGTTGTTGCTGCTCTGCTGCCAGTTGCGGCCACGCACGAGCGACGCGGACGAAAACGCCTGTTGGACGAACGGATCGAATTCCCACACGCCGTCGCTGTCGATGAACAGGTTGCGGCCGGCCTGCAGCTGGCCCCACGTGTCGCTCTTCAGCCCGACATATGCGCGCCGCGACCACATGCGCCCGCCGCCCGTCGTGCCGTTCATCACCTGGAATGCGGTCTCCAGGTTGAAGACCGTCGACAGCCCGCCGCCGAGATCCTCGAAGCCCTTCAGGCCGAACATGCTGGTGCCCCAGTCGCCGCCTTCCGCGCTCCAGCGCGACTTGCTGCCGTTCGGCGTCGCGATGTGGTTCAGGTATTCGATGCCGCCGTCGATCCGGCCGTACAGCATCACGCTCGTCTGTGCAAAGGCAGCCGCCGGTGTGGCGGCGGCAATCAGCCATGCGAAATGTTTAAGTCGCAAAATGATGCCCCCTCGGAGTCTCGACCTTCCCGCGCGCGCCCCATGCGCGCGCCCAGGATCTGTTTATCCGCGATCGATCGAATATCGACCGGGGCCCGCCGCGCACAGTGCAAGCAGGCCACCCGCGATCGCGATGTTCTTGTAGAAATGAATCATGTTGTTGATCTGCTCGCCGCCCGTCATCGTCCAGTAGTGGTGGCCGATGATGCCGGTGCCGATCGTATAGAGCGCCAGCAGCAGCGCAAGCGGGCGCGTCTGGAAGCCGACGAGGATCGCGATCCCGGCGAACAGCTCCATCACGACCGAGATCGCCGCGGAAATGATCGGCGCGGGCGCGCCTTCGGAGCCCATGAACGCGATGGTACCGGGGAAGTCGACGATCTTCTTCCAGCCGAACATCACGAACAGGATCACGAGCAGGATCCGGGACAGCAGCAGCAGCACATCGCGCTGGGACGCGAGAAACGGTTGATTCGGTGTCATGGTCTCGACCAACGAAAACGATGCGCGGCCTACGCGCACCGGATTGCCAACGAACCAGGACGGGCGGCCGCCTGCGCCGCCCGCCCCGCCCTGCAACAACCGGCATCGGGCCCGCCCGATGTGCTGTGCGCCTCCTCTTGTCCGTTGTCGCCCTGCTTCGTTGCGCGCCGCATCAGCGCAGCTTCGCGACGTCCTGCTCGGTCACCTTCGCGGCCGGATTGCCGAACTGCCCGGTCACGTAGTTCGTCAGCGCGGCGATCTGCGCATCCGACAGCTCGTGGCGGAACGCCGGCATTCCGACGTCCTCGCTACCGGCCTTGCGCTGCACGCCGTTCAGGATCACCTGCACGAGGTTGGTCGGATTCGGTGCGCCGACCGTCGAGTTGTGGAACAGCGGCGGGTAATAGCCGTCCGGCGTGCCCTTGCCCTGCATCTGGTGGCAGGTCGCGCAGTTGCCGAGGTACAGCCGCGCCGGATCGATGCCCGACGACGCGAGCGCGACGCCGCGTAGCTTCAGGCCGTCCTCGGCCGGCTTGCCCCACGACGAGCGCGACTGCTTCGCGTCGCCGCTGGCCACCGCCGGCACCGTGCGGATGTACGTCGAGATCGCACCGATATCGGCTTCGGTCATCTTCGAGAAGCTGTGCTCGATCGCCTCGGCCATCGGGCCGGCCGCCTGCGCGAGGCCCGGCACGCTACCAGTGCGCAGGTACTGGACGAGCTGCTGCTGCGTCCATCCGCCGATCCCCGCGTTGGCGTCGGACGTGATGTTGTAGCCGTCCCAACCCGCGAGCACCGAACCCGACAGGAAGCTGCCGCCGCTTTCGTCGAGCGACTTCTCCTGCATCGCGATGCCGCGCGGCGTGTGGCACGTGCTGCAGTGAGCAAGACCCTGGACGAGATACGCGCCGCGGTTCCACTCGGCGCTCTGCGCCGGCTTCGGCTCGTACGCGCCGTCCTTCAGGAACAGCCAGTTCCAGATCTTCAGCGGCCAGCGCATGCTCAGCAGCGCGGGGATCTCGTTCTTCGGCGGCGCCTGCTTGACCGGCTCGACGCCGTGCATGAAGTACGCGTACAGCGCCTGCATGTCGTCGTCGTTGATCTTCGCGTAAGACACGTACGGCATCGCCGGATACAGGTTGTCGCCGTTCTTCGACACCCCGTGACGCACCGCGCGCTCGAAGTCCTCGGCCGTCCAGTTGCCGATGCCCGTATCGGGATCGGGCGTGATGTTGCTCGTGTAGATCTTGCCGAGCATCGGGATCGGCATGCCGAGACCGCCCGCGAACGGCTTGCCGCCCTTCGCGGTATGGCATGCCATGCAGTCGCCCGCGACCGCGAGGTATTCGCCGCGCTTGACCAGCGCCGGATCGGCCGCATCGGCCGCGCGTACGAGCCCCGGCAGCGCGAGGCAGCCGGCGAGGAGGAAGGTGAGAGTAGATTTCCGCACGGTCAGACTTCCTTCTTCAGCGTGTCCGACATCCGCAGCGCGAGCGCCGCGATCGTCAGCGTCACGTTCACCGTACCGACGGTCGGCATCGTCGAGCTGCTCGAGATGAACAGGTTCGGATGGTCGAACGTTCGGCAGTCCTTGTCGACGACCGAGTCGCGTGCATCCGCGCCCATGATCGTCGCGCCCGTGATGTGGTTGTTCGGCGCGAACTCGTCGTTGAAGACGACTTCGGTGCCGCCGAGCACCTTCGCGGCCGTCGCGTAGACCTCGCGCGTATGCACGGCGCCGCGCTTCACGTAGTCGTCGATCGCATACGTGATCTCGGGGCGCGGAATGCCGACCGCGTCCGTGGCCGTCTTGCTGGGCACGATGCGGTTCTCGGGCTGCGGCAGGATTTCGTGGAAGCAGTCGAACTGCACGAAGCGCGCGGAACGGTCGCGGATCTGCGCGTCGAGTTCCGCGGGCTTCATCAGCTTGCCGCTCTTGAAGATCTTCTGCGTCTCCTGGTTGATGCGCGACATGTTCGACAGGTGGATCTTCTTCGCGGCTTCGGTCGCGCGGAACGGGCCGTCGCGGAAACCGATCAGCGACGTCATCTCCTGCGGGCCGCGGCCCGGCCAGAGCTTCTCGTTCGCGTAGAACGACACGCCGGTGCCCGGGTGGTCCATCAGGTTGCGGCCGACCATGTCGGAGCTGTTCGCGACGCCGTTCGGGAAATCGCGGTTCGCGGACATCAGCAGGATCTTCGGCGTCTCGATACCGTTCGCGGCGATCACGAAGTACTTGCCCTCGACGCGATGGTCGGCGCCGGTCTTGTCCTTGTAGATCGCGGCGACGATGCGCTTGTCCGGCCCGGTCTCGAGCTTGTAGACGACCGCGCTGTCGATCAGCTTCGCGCCGGCCTGCTCGGCCTTCTCGACGTGCACGATGCCGTTGTACATCGCGCCGATCGGGCAGATCGGCATGCAGTTGTTGTTCCCGCAACAAGTCGGCCGGCCGTCGTACGGGCGGCTGTTGCGCGCGACCGGCTCGGTCACCACGTGAAACTTCGGGTCATAGCCGTTGAGCGCGCTCTTGATCGTCTGCTCGTTGAACGACAACGGCAGCGGCGGCATCGGGTACGGCTCCTTGCGCGGCGAGTACAGGTCTTCCTCGGGGCCCGGGCCCCACACGCCGAGTTCTTCTTCGGCGCGCTGGTAGTAATGCTCGATGTCGTCGTACTGGATCGGCCAGTCGCGGCCGACGCCGTACACCGTCTTCATCTTGAAGTCGTTCGGGATGAAACGCCACGCCGACGCGGCCCAGTGCCACGTCGTGCCGCCCACCGCGCGGATGTACTGCGAGTTGAACTTGTGCTCGCCCTTCAGGATCAGGTAGTCGTTCGGCGGGCCGTATTCCGGATGCGGCGCCCATGCGCTCGACGGATACGGCGCCATGAAATCGGTCTTGTCGACCTGATTGCGAAAGCGCTCGACGATTTCCCAGCGCGGCATGCGCGGGCCGGCTTCCAGCAGGATCACGGACTTCCCGGCCATCGCGAGCTGATGGGCAACGATCGCGCCTGCGACACCCGATCCGACGACGACGACGTCGGCCTTTTGCGTATCGGTATCGGCCATCAGGCTTGCCTCTCGATCGGTTTTTCGGCCCAGAAGCCGGGTTTGTTGGGGCAATACGAGGGAATCACGAGCGTGTCGGATACGACGCTGAACATTAATGCTTCTTCGTAGGTAATCACGACGTTGTCGACGATGCCGAGATACCACGCTTCGAGAATCTTCAGCGCGAGCGCTTCCTGATCGGGATTCAGCGAACCGGACGCGAGTGCGCCGGCGAGTTGCGGCAGGCTGTCGGCCGTCTTGAACGAGCCCTTCTGCAAGGCCTGCAGGAAGCGTTCGCCGAGCACGCGGCTCAGCCCCTTCTTGCCGGTCAATGCTTCGGAGAGCGTCATGAACGTATCGAGCGGCGCAGTGCCGGGATCGTCGGCCAGGGCCCGCAACGCCAGCGAGCCCGTGAGGCCCGCCGCCGTCAGCGCCAGTGCGCCCTGCAGCCATTGACGCCGCGTGATACCGCTTGCGGTTGCGTCGCTTTCACGACGCGAGTGGGGAGTGTTGTCGTTGTGCATGTTTCCTTCTCTCGAACACCGGATTCGGGAAAACCACGCTTGATATTTCTCAAACATTGGCGCGGATCTGAAATGTACGCGCACAAATCGGATCGAACAATCTTTTTATAGTCCATTAAATGTTCCGCAATCCGAGACAATCGACATTTCGCTGCATTTTTGTGTCGTTGACGCGACAAATCTGCGGCGCCGACGCCAGTGTCGCATGCCGACGACACACCGCGCACCGCGATGCGCGGGCATGACGGTCGGTTAGAATCGCGTGCAATCAAACAGAAAGCTTCCCTCCGAGGGCAATCGAGCGATGAAGCAGCACGACAAACACAACAACGCGAATCGAACCAACCACACCACCCGGCTGCTCTGGCGCATCGGCGCCGTCGCGGTGCTCGGCGGCGCGGCGGCGCTCTCGCTGCACGCGGGCGCGGCGCGCACGGTGAGCGTGTCGCCGCAAGGCACCGTCACCGAAGTCCGGCAGAGCGTCGTCAAGTTCGACGAACCGATGGTCGCGTTCGGCTCGGCCTCCGCGCCGAATCCCGCGCGCGTCACCTGCAACGATTCGACCGCCGCGCGTGGCCAGGGTCACTGGCTCGACGACAAGACCTGGGTTTACGATTTCGAAAACGACCTGCCGCCCGGCGTGCGCTGCTCGGTCGCGCTCAACGACACGCTGCGCTCGGTCGCCGGCAATGCGGCGAGCGGCCCGCGCCGCTTCACGTTTCAGACGGGTGGCCCGTTCCCGGTGTCGGTACGCCCCGGCTCGCGCGAGATCGAGGAGCGGCAGATCTTCGTGATGAAGCTGAACGGCCCGGCAGAGCCGCGTTCGGCGCTCGCGAACATCTGGTGCGAGGCGGCCGGCATCGGCAACCGCATCCCGGTCACGGCTGCCGACGACGATGCGCGCAACGCACTGCTCGATCATTTTGGTCTGAAGAAGGACGCCGCGCGCGTGCTGACGCTGTCATGCTCGCAGGCGCTGCCGGCGAGCGCGAAGATGCAGCTCGTGTACGGCAAGGGTGTCGCGAGCCCGAGCGGCATCGCGAATGAAACCGAACGACGCTTCGACTTCACCGTACGCGCGCCATTCGCCGCGAGCTTCTCGTGCGAACGCGAGAACGCAAAGGCGCCCTGCACGCCGCTGCGCCCGCTCACGCTGTCGTTCAATGCGCCGATCTCGCGCAAGAACGCCGAAGCGATCAAGCTGCGCGGCCCCGATGGCTCGCTGAACCCGACCTTCGCAGCCGACGACAAGAGCGAGGAAGTCACCACCGTCACGTTCAACCCGCCGCTGCCCGCGCAGGCCGGCCTGACGATCGAACTGCCGTCGGGCCTGCGCGACGTGACCGATCGGCCGCTGTCGAATGCCGACCTGTTTCCGCTGGCGACGCGCACCGCGCCGATGCCACCGCTCGCGAAATTCTCGTCGGGCACGTTCGGGATCGTCGAGCGCTTCGCCGAACCCGATACGCCCGCGCTCGTGCCCGTCACGCTGCGCAACGTCGAGGCCGACCTGCATATCGCGGGCCTCAACGCGGGCGGCGCGCAATTCGCGAACCTGAAGGTCGAGAACGATACGGCGATCCGCCAATGGATGCGCACCGTCGACCGCTTCGACAACTGGTCGATGACGGCCGGCTCGATCGACAATCAGATTCCCGGCCTGCTCGACCGCAAGGGCCAGCATCCCGTCTACGTGCCGCTCGAAGCCGGCGAAAAACAGCCCGCACCGAAGAATCGTCGGATCGACGTGCGCTCGCTGTCGCTGCTCAAGGGCGAGCCCGGCGCGCAGACGCTGACGCTGCCGCCCGCCGACCCGAAGACGCTGCGCCCGTTCGAAGTGGTCGGTGTGCCGATCGACAAGCCCGGCTTCTACGTGCTCGAACTCGCGTCGCCCGCACTCGGTCGCTCGCTGCTCGCGAAGCCGTCGAGCATGTACGTGCGCACCACCGTGCTCGTCACGAACCTCGGCGTGCACCTGAAACAGGGCCGCGAGAACAACCTCGTGTGGGTCACGACGCTCGACAAGGGCAAGCCGGTGCCGAACGCGCAGATCCGCGTGTCGGACTGCAACGGCGATGAAATCGCGGCCGGCACGACCGACGCGCAAGGCCTGCTGAAGATCGACGGGCCGTTCGAGCCGAAGCACGCATGCAGCTCGTCGGAGCAGCGCTTCGACGACTACTTCGTGTCGGCTCGCGTCAACGATCCGAAGACGGGCCCCGACATGGCGTTCGTCAGCTCGGGCTGGAACCGCGGAATCGAATCGTGGCGCTTCAACGTGCCGACCGACACCGACAGCGCACCGACCGTGCGTGCGCATACGGTATTCGACCGCACGCTGCTGCGCGCCGGCGAAACCGTGTCGATGAAGCATTTCATCCGTACCGAGACGCTGCAGAGCCTCGCGTTCCCGTCGCAATACCCGACGCGCGTGACGATCCGCCATCTCGGCACGGGCCAGACCTACAAGCTGCCGCTCACGTGGGCGGCCGACCATAGCGCGGACACACAGTTCACGCTGCCGGCCGCCGCGAAGCTCGGCGAATACAGCGTCGAGCTGGAAGGCGGCCCGGAAGACGCGCCGACGGCCACCTACTACAGCGGCAGCTTTCGCGTCGAGGCATTCCGCCTGCCGGTGCTGAAAGGCTCGATCGGCGCGCGCGACGCGCAGAAGAGCCCGCTCGTCGCCGTGAAGGAAGCGCCGCTCGCGGTGCAAATCGACTACGTGTCGGGCGGTGGCGCATCGAACCTGCCCGTGCAGGTGTCGGCGCTGATGAAGTGGGCATCGCCGCCGTTCGCGGATCGCTTCGAGGACTTCAGCTTCACGCCGTATCGCCCCGACAAGGGCGACGGCAATGCCGACGACGATTCGCAGGACGGCGACAACGCATCGGCGTCGAACAACGATCCCGACGCGACGAAGCTGATCGCCGACAAGCTGCCGCTGACGCTCGACCGCAACGGCTCGGGCTCGGTCACGCTCAAGGGCCTGCCCGACGTCGACGCGCCGAAGCGCATCGCACTCGAAGCAACCTTCGCCGACCCGAACGGCGAAGTACAGACGATCCGTGGCGACACGATCCTGTGGCCGGCCGCGGTGGTGGCCGGCGTCAAGGCAGGCCGCTGGGTGTCGGTCGGCCAGCGCGTGCCGGTTCAGGCACTGGCGGTCGATTTGCAGGGCAAGCCGCGTGCCTCGGTGCCGATCGAGATCAAGGGTGTCGCGCACATCACGACGTCGTCGCGCAAGCGGATGGTCGGCGGCTTCTATGCGTACGACAACAAGAGCGACACGCGCGACCTCGGCGTGCTGTGCTCGGGCAAGACCGACGACAAGGGCCGCATGGCCTGCGACGCGACGCTCGAACAAGCCGGCAACGTGCAGCTGATCGCGGTCGCGAAGGACGGCGACGGCCGTACGTCGAATGCATCGACGTCGGTGTGGGTCACGCGCGAGGACGAACTCTGGTTCGGCGGCGACAACACCGACCGGATCGACGTGATCCCGGAGAAAACGTCGTACGAACCGGGCGAAACGGCCCGCTTCCAGGTACGGATGCCGTTCCGCTATGCAACGGCACTCGTCGCGGTCGAACGCGGCGGCGTGATGGAAACGCACATCGTCGAGCTGAACGGCAAGAACCCGACCGTCGACCTGAAGGTCGACGAATCGTGGGGGCCGAACGTATACGTGTCGGTGCTTGCGCTGCGCGGCCGCATTCGCGAGGTGCCGTGGTACTCGTTCTTCACGTGGGGCTGGAAAGCGCCCGTCGAATGGGCGCGCGCGTTCTGGCGCGAAGGTCGCCACTATGAGGCGCCGACCGCGTTCGTCGACCTGTCGAAGCCCGCGTTCCGCTATGGCCTCGGCGAGATCAAGGTCGGCACGGGCGTCCACCGCCTCGGCGTGACGGTGACGACCGATGCGACGCGCTACACGGTGCGCAGCAAGGCGCAGGCGCATGTGAAGGTCACGCTGCCGAACGGCCAGCCCGCGCCGGCCGGCACGCAGATCGCGGTCGCGGCCGTCGACGAGGCGCTGCTCGAACTGATGCCGAACAACAGCTGGGACCTGCTCGACGCGATGCTGCGCCGGCGTGCGTACGGTGTCGAAACGGCCACCGCGCAGATGGAGATCGTCGGTCGCCGCCACTTCGGCCGCAAGGCCGTGCCGGCCGGCGGCGGGGGCGGCAGCGCGCCGACGCGCGAGCTGTTCGACACGCTGCTGCTGTGGAATCCGCGCGTGACGCTGGATGCAAACGGCAGTGCGACGGTCGAGGTGCCGCTGAACGACGCGCTCACGCGCTTCCGGATCGTCGCGATCGCGGCGGTCGGCCCGGACCGCTTCGGCACGGGCAGCACGTCGATCCGCAGCACGCAGGATCTTCAACTGATCTCCGGCCTGCCGCCGCTCGTGCGCGAAGGCGATGCGTTCCGTGCGCAGGTCACGCTGCGCAACACGACCGACCGCGCGATGCAGGTTGTCGTGACGCCGCGCGTGACGGGCCTCGAGGTCGCGCCGCAAACCGTGTCGCTCGCGGCCAATACGGCGACCGAGGTCGCGTGGACGATCACCGTGCCCGAGCAGGCGCTCGACGCGGCCGGTGCGCTGAACTGGCGCATCGAAGCGGCCGAGCAAGGCGGCAAGCGCGCGTCCGACGCGCTGGCGGTCGCGCAGAAGGTGGTGCCCGCGCTGCCGGTCACGGTGCAGCAAGCGACGCTCGCGCAAGTGGACGGCACGCTGACGGTGCCGGTGGCCTCCCCGGCCGGCGCCGCGAACAACGCGCAAGGCTTGCCGCGCGGCGGCATCGCCGTGTCGTTGCAGTCGAAGCTCGCCGACGGGCTGCCCGGCGTGAAGCGCTGGTTCGAGCGCTATCCGTACCGCTGCCTCGAACAGCAGACGTCGCGCGCGATCGGCCTGCGCGACCCGGCGCAATGGCAGGCGCTGGTCGCCCGCATGCCCGTCTACCTCGACGGTGACGGGCTCGCGAGCTACTTCCCGCCGTCGTCCGACGATTCGCACCACGGCAGCCCGACGCTGTCGTCATACCTGCTCGTGGTGTCGGACGAAGCCAGCCGCCTCGACCCGCGCTTCGCGCTGCCGGAAGACCTGCGCACGCAGCTCGAGGCCGGGCTCGCGCGCTTCGTCGACGGCCGCATCGAGCGCAACGCGTGGGCGCCGCGCCAGGACCGCGACCTGCGCAAGCTCGCCGCGATCGAGGCGCTGTCGCGCTTCGGCGCTGCACAAGGCCGCATGCTCGGCTCGATCGAGATCGCGCCGAACCAGTGGCCGACGTCGGCCGTGATCGACTATCACGCGATCCTGACGCGCGTGAAGGACATCCCGCAACGCGACGAGAAACGCGCGCAGGTCGAACAGATCCTGCGTGCGCGCCTGACGTACCAGGGCACGCAGCTCGTGTTCTCGACCGCGCGCGACGACGACCTGTGGTGGCTGATGACCAGCAACGAGACCAACGCTGCGCGTCTCGCGCTGGAATTCGCGGGCGACCCGGCGTGGAAGGACGAGATGCCGCGCGTGACGGCCGGCCTGCTCGCCCTGCAGCGCCAGGGCGCATGGCAGACGACGACATCGAATGCGCTCGGCCTGCTCGCGGTCGAGCGCTTCTCGCGCACCTACGAGAGCACGCCGGTTGCCGGCGCGACGAAGGTCGCGCTGGGCGGCGACGAGCGCTCGATCGCGTGGTCGCAGGCGCCGGCGGCCGCGCCCGCCGACACGGCTGCGTCGGCCACCCCGGCCACCCGCGCCGCCGCTGCCCGCAGCGTGATGCTGCCGTGGCCGCGCGCGTCGCAGGGGCCGGCCACGCTGTCCGTCACGCAAGACGGCACGGGCCGCCCGTGGGCGACGGTCGAAAGCCTCGCGGCCGTGCCGCTGCGCTCGCCGTTCGCGGCCGGCTACCGGATCACGAAGACCGTCACGCCGGTCTCGCCGGCCGTCAAGGGCGTGCTGACGCGCGGCGACGTCGTGCGCGTGCATCTCGACATCGATGCGCAGAGCGACATGACGTGGGTTGCGGTCAACGACCCGATTCCGGCCGGCGCGACGATCCTCGGCTCGGGCCTCGGCCGCGATTCCGAGGCGGCGACGCAGGGCGAGAAGACGCCCGACGGCGCGTGGCCGACGTTCATCGAGCGTGACTTCGACGGCTACCGCGCGTACTACGACTATCTGCCGAAGGGCAAATTCTCGGTCGAATACACCGTGCGCCTGAACAACGTCGGCACCTTCGGGCTGCCGCCGACGCGCGTCGAGGCGCTGTACGCACCGTCCGTGTACGGCCTGTGGCCGAACCCGCCGATGACCGTGAAACCGGCCGACGCGGGCAAGTAACGAGCAAGCGATGATCGATCAGGTAATGCCGCGGCCGGCGCGTTTCGCCGGCCGCGTATTCGTCGCCGTCGTGCTGGCCGTGCCGCTCGTCGCGCATGCGCTGCCGAGCTACGACGAAGTGCGCCGCAACTGGCGCAGCTCCGACTGGGTGCTGCTCGCGCGCGACGGCACGCCGCTGCAGCGCACGCGCGTCGACCTCACCGAACGGCGCGGCGACTGGGTGTCGCTTGCGGATGTGTCACCGGCGTTTCGCGAAGCGATCGTCGTGTCCGAGGACAAGCGCTTCTACGAACACAGTGGCGTCGACTGGCGCGGGATCGCCGGTGCCGCATGGGGCAACCTGTGGAACGAGCGCACGCGCGGCGCGTCGACCGTCACGATGCAGCTTGCCGGGCTGCTCAGCGATTCGCCGCGCCGGTCTGGCCAGCGCTCGCTGCCGCAGAAGGCCTCGCAGGCTGTCAACGCGCTGCTGCTCGAACGCGGCTGGCGCAAGGACCAGGTGCTCGAGGCCTACCTGAACCTGGTGCCGTTCCGCGGCGAGACGGTCGGGCTCGGCGCGCTGTCGCAGGTGCTGTTCGGCAAGGCGCCGTCGGGCCTCGACGCGCGCGAAGCCGCGATCGCGGCCGCGCTCGTGCGCGCGCCGAACGCGGCGCCCGCGAAGATCGCCGAGCGTGCATGCCGGATCCTGCGCGACATGCATGCCGAGCAGGCGTGCGCATCGCTCGACGGTTACGTGCAGCTCGTGGTTGCGCGCCCGGCCAACGCGGTGCGCGACGACGGCGCCGCCCTCGCCCCGCACTTCGCGCGGCGCATCGCGGCCGAGGTCAAACCGGCGGCCGGCGCGCAGGTGCGCACGACGCTCGATGCGCCGCTGCAGCGCTTCGCGCGCGACACGCTGGTGCGCGCGCTGACCGAACTCAACGCGCCCGCGCACCGGCGCAACGTGCAGGACGGCGCGGTCGTCGTGATCGACAACGCGACCGGCGAGATTCGCGCATGGGTCGGATCGTCGGGTGCGCTGTCGAGCGCGCGCGACGTCGATGCCGTGCTCGCGCCGCGCCAGGCCGGCTCGACGCTCAAGCCGTTCCTCTACGCGCAGGCGCTCGACGAAAAGCGGCTGACGGCCGCGTCGCTGCTCGACGACGCGCCGATCAACCTCGCCGCCGGCGGCGGCCTGTACATTCCGCAGAACTACGACAAGGATTTCAAGGGCTGGGTGAGCGTGCGCAGCGCACTCGGCGGCTCGCTGAACGTGCCGGCCGTGCGCACGCTCGTGCTCGTCACGCCGCACCGCTTCGCGCGCACGCTGACCGCGCTCGGCCTGCCGCTCGCGCAGGAAGGCGATTACTACGGCTTCAGCCTCGCGCTCGGCAGTGCGGACGTCACGCTGCTGTCGCTGACCAACGCGTATCGCGCGCTCGCGAACGGCGGCGTCGCGCGCAAGGTCGTCGACCTGCCGGCCGGCGTTCCGGCACCGGCGTCCGGCACGGCAGCGGCTGCGCGTACGGACAGCGGCACGCGCGTGTTCAGCGAGGCGGCCAGTTTCGTCATCACCGACATCCTGTCCGACAACAACGCGCGCGTCCGCACGTTCGGCTTCGACAACCCGCTCGCGACGCGCTTCTTCTCGGCCGTCAAAACCGGCACCAGCAAGGACATGCGCGACAACTGGACCGTCGGCTACACGTCGCGCTATACGGTCGGCGTGTGGGTCGGCAATGCGGACGGCTCGCCGATGTGGGACGTGTCGGGCGTCACGGGCGCGTCGCCCGTGTGGTCGGCCGTCGTCGGCTACCTGCACCGCGACCTGCCGAGCCGTGCGCCGCGCGCGCCGGCGGGCGTCGAGACGCGCCGCATCGCGTTCGAACGCGATATCGAGCCGGCACGCAACGAGTGGTTCCTGTCCGGGACGGCGGTCGACACGATCCGGCTCGCCGCGCCCGTCACGCCGGGCAAGGACGGCGCGCGTGCGCCGCTGACGATCGGCGCGCCGACCGACGGCACGATCTTCGCGATCGACCCCGACATTCCGCCGAAGAACCAGCGCATCTGGTTCGAGCGCTCGGCCGGGCACGCGACGAAGTTCGCGTGGCGGCTTGACGACAAGGTGATCGGGCATGCCGATCGTGTCGCGTGGCTGCCGTGGCCGGGACGGCACCGGCTCGAACTCGTCGACGCACGCGGCAACGTCGCGGATGCGATCACCTTCGAGGTGCGCGGCGCGTTCACGAAGACGGCCGCGCGCAAGCCCTGAACGGGTGAGGCGGCCAGCCCCGACGCGGACGCATTTGCGTCGATGTCGTCGCGACCGGGTCAAACGGGCAAGCAGCACGCCGATCCGGGACCTAGAATGAGAACAGCGCCGCATTCCCGACGCTCGCCGGTTGCCCCATTCTCCCGATTGCCCGCGACCATGAACATTCGCCACGAACGCTTCACCCGCCCCGCGCTGGGCGCTTTGTGCGTTGCAACGCTCGCAGCCCTCCAGGCGTGCAACGGCGATGCCTGCTTCGGCGTCGATGTCTGCTTCAACAACAATACGCAGACCGTCGCGCTGTCCGGCACGGCCGCAACGGGCGACGCGCTCGCGAGCGCGCAGGTGACGGTCAGTTGCGCGGCGGGCTCGGCGACGACGCTGACGGACGGCGGCGGCAACTACCGCGTGACGGTCAACGCCACGCTGCCGTGCGTCATCACCGTGACGTCGGGCGGCACGAGCCTGCATTCGCTGGCGTATGCGGGCGGCACCTTCAATACGACGCCCGAGACCGAGCTGATGCTCGTGTATCTCGCGGCCCAGCTCGGCACGAACACGGCCGGGCTGATCGGTAATTTCCAGGGCAGCCTGCACGATCAGCAGGTGATGAACGACCCGAACGCGGTCCAGGCCGCGCAATCGGCCGTGGTGTCGAACCTGCAGCAGCGTTACGCGGTCACGCTCGCGGCGCCTGCGTTCCTGACCACATCGTTCGTGGTCGGGCAACCGGGTGTCGACAGCGACCTCGTTGCGCTCGCCAAGGCCGGCGCGATCGATTCGAACGGACAGCCCGATCCGGCCGCCGTTTCGTTATTGGCGCAGGCCGGCGCCGCACATCCGCTGTAGGCAGTCTGGCACCGAAGAAGAACGGGACGTCACGCGCCCGCTTCGCCCTCGCCGTCCGCCAGCAACGCCCAACGTTCGTGGTCGCGCCACTCGCCGCCGATGCGCAGATAGCGCGGCGAAAAACCCTCTTTCGTGAAGCCGAGCCGCCGCACCAGCGCGATCGACGCGTGGTTGCCCGGCTGGATGTTCGCTTCGAGCCGATGCAGACCCAGCTCGCCGAATGCGATGGCGATCGCCGCGCGCAGCGCATCCGTCATCAGCCCCTTGCGACTGAAATCCGCCATCCCGTAGTACCCGAGGTACGCGCTCTGAAACACGCCACCGACGATCTCGTTGAGATTCACGACACCGACCACCGCGCCGCAAGCCTGCTCGCGCGCGACGAGGCCGACGTTCGGCCCCGTCAGGCAGCAGGTGAACCATTGGTCGAATCCTGCCTGGTCGATGAACGAGTCGACCCACGGCAGATGGTGACGCCGGCTCGCGCGGTTGGCGGCGATCAGGTCGGCGGCGTCGGATCGGGCGACGCGGTTCAGCAGGATCCGGTTCATGGTGGTCGGCAGGCAGCGCTTACGCGGCCTCCCCGCTCCCGCACACGACGGGCGCGGCCTGTTGCTGCGACAGGTAGCGCAGCAGCTTCGTCACCATCCACACGACGATGAACGACAGCGCGACGAAGAACACGGCAAGCGGCGTCAGCACATGGATCGACACGAAACCGGCCAGCCCCATCATCGCGGACGACACGAGCAGCAGCGCGCAGCCGAGGATCGCGCTCGTCAGCCCGGCGATGTGCGGAAACAGCGAATTGCCCTTGGCCATCAGCGTCGGATACATCGCACCCGCGCAGAAGCCCATCACGAGCACCGGCGTCGCGAGCGTCCACACGCGCAGGCCGACGGTCAACGCGAGCACCAGCATCGCGACCGATGCGCCGGCCATCACGCGCGCGCCGATGCGCAGCCGTTGCTCGGCGCTCGGCAGCCCGCGGCCGTGAATCCGGTTCGACAGGCCGCCGAGGAAATACATCAGCCCGATCCCGAGCGCGAGGTAGCCGAAGAAGGTCGGCGGCTTGTGCAGCGTGGTCTGCACCATGAACGGCCCGACGATGTTGAACACGAGCAGGATGCTGTAGCACAGGCCCTGCGCAAGGAAGCAGCTCTGGAACACCGGGCTCGCCAGGACCTTGCCCGCATTCGTCATCAGCGTGCGTGGCTCGAGGTGCACCGGCTTCGGCAAGGTTTCACGGTAATGCCACAGCAGCGCCCACATCGCCAGCGAGTACACCAGCAGGAACACGAGACACGCGCGCCAGCCGAACCATTCCTGCAGGTGCGCGCCGATCACCGGCGCGATGATCGGTGCGAGCCCCCACGCGATCGACATGTACGTGAACGCGTGCATCAGCGCCTGGCCCGAGAACGAATCGGTGATGATCGCCTTCGCGAGCAGATTGGTGGTCGCGATCCCGAATCCTTGCAGGCAGCGCGCCAGGATGAACGTCTCGAGATTCGGCGCGCCGAGCGACAGCAGGCAGCCGATCGTGTAGATCACGAGCCCGAACGCGAGCACGCGCTTGCGCCCGTACGCGTCGGCGATCGGGCCGAAGATCAGCTGGCCGAGCGCATAGGCCGCCATGTAAACGGACACGCTCGACTGGATCGCCTGCGGCGTGGTAGCGAACGACCGTGCCATATCGGGCAGCGCGGGCACGTAAATATCGATGGCGAGTTGACCGGCGGACGAAAACAGGCAGATCAGGAACAGCAGGAAGCGCGGCGAATTCGACTCGCGCGCGGAGTTGAGGGTGGCGTTCATGACGACTGGGAAGGATCTCGGGCAGCAGTGACGCGCCGTCAATGTTCGAATTGCGAACATGCGTGCGGTCGTGGCGAATCCCGTATTGTGCCTGTTGTTGCATCGGGCGACAGGATTCCCATGGCGCAGGCGCGGTTGAATGCCGATTGCCGCACATCCTGAAATACGCGCTCCGGGGCGGTTCCGTCATTGTGCCGGCCCGCCCGCCACGCGAGCCGGTCATCCACTCGACCGCTGACGCGTTTCGCCCCGCTCCCGAACCGCCGGCACCCGCCGGCGGCTTTTCATCGCGATGACCGGATCAATACTGCGCCTGGTCCGTCGGATTCCTGAACAGCTGCTTCATCTCCGCCGACAACGGATAGTCGAGGCTCACGCCCTTCGGCGGAATCGGTTGCGTGAACCACTGGTTGTAGAGCTTCTCGGCCGCGCCCGATGTCTGCATCTTCGCGATCACGCCGTCGACGGCATGCTTGAACGCCGGATCGTCCTTGCGCATCATGCACGCGTAGTTCTCGTGGACGAGCGGCGTGCCCGTCACCGTATACGCGCCCGGATTGCGATCCTTCGCGATCTCGCCGTACAGCAGCGGCTCGTCCATCACGAACGCCACCGCACGCCCGGTCGTGACGTTCATGAACGCTTCGGCGTGATCCTTCGCGCTGATGATCGTCATGTTCATCGCCTTCTCTTCGTTGAGCTTGCGCAACAGGCGCTCGTCCGACGTACCGGCCGTCGTCGCGACCGTCTTGCCGGCCAGGTCCGTGAAGTCCTTCACGCCCGAATCCTTGCGCGTGCTGAAGCGGATGCCATACAAAAAGATGCTGTTCGAAAATGAGGCCTGCTTCTGCCGTTCGAGCGTGTTCGTCGTCGAGCCGCATTCGAAATCGATCGTCCCGTTCTGCAGCAGCGGAATCCGGTTCTGCGACGTGATCGGGATTTCCTTTACCGTGAGGTTCGGCGCGTTCAGTTCCGTCTTCAACTGGTCGATGATGCGCGACGCGATGTCCCGCGAGTAGCCGATGTTCTTCTGCTGGTTGTCCGAATACGAGAACGGCACCGACGATTCGCGAATGCCCAGCGACACGACACCCGTGTCCTTGATCTTCTTCAGCGTACCGGTGAGGGCCTGCGCGTGCGCGGCGCCCGCCAGCGCACAGGACAGCGCGACAGCCAGCAAACGGAAGCGGCGATCCATGCTTTTCTCCTGATGAAACGTTGATCGAATCGCGATCCTACGCCCGACAATATTCGCGTCGCATCAGGGAAAGCGTAAACAACCTTCCACCCCGGCCGCGCCGTGAAAGACGTTTTCCGTGCCGCGCCAATCGCGTCCGCGCCGCACGTCTGGCTGAGCGGCCGCGCGCGGACTCGCCCCATGCTCTGTGTCACTCGTTCCAAACGCGCGTTCATGCCGCAACGCAGCAACGTAATCGTTTGCGGCCCCCTCTGTTTTTCTCGTGAAACGCACTCAAGAAGCCGCCGCGCTGGCCGTTACCCAGTGCATGGCGCGTCGCAGCAACCTTGCTGCAACCGTCAGACAAAAAAAGACAAGGTCCGGGTCAGCCGGACCAGCGCCACCGCCGGCACGACGGTTATCTACGAGGATCGAGTTTCAACATGAGAGCCAAACGTTTCAATTTTGCGCTGGCGCGCTCCGCACACGCGCGCATGCTCGCCGGCATGCTGTCCGCCGCCGCCCTCCTGCCCCTCGCCGGTTGCGGCGGCGGAGGCGGCGGCGACGGCAGCAACCCTTCCTCCTCCAACGCCGCACCGGCTCCGACGCCGTCCCCCACGCCCACCACCCCCACGACCCCGCCCGCCTCCACCGGCAGCAACGCGTGCGCCACGCAGCAGGCCGCCGTGCAGATGGCCGCGCAGACGGCGCCGGTCGAGCCGCCCGTCGATCACCTGATCGTCAAGCTGAAGACGCTGACGGCCACGCGTGCGATGGCTGCCATCGACAACGGGACGCGGCTCGACGCGGTCATCCAGCGCTCGATGACGCGCTGGACGGCACCGGTGACCGGCAGCGCGCGTGCCTATGCGAGCACGGTCGCGCAAGCGCCGGTGAACGTGCAGGTCGAGCGGACGATCTCGAACGGCGCAGCCGTGCTGTCGCTCGGCCAGCGCATGGCGGCGACCGACGCAGCCGCGCTCGCGCAGGCATTCGCGGCCGACAGCGATGTCGACTACGCGGAACCGGATCACCCGATGCAGGTTCGCGACACGCCGAGCGACCCGCTCTACAGCCAGCAGTGGTACCTGTCCGATCCGACGGCCGGGATCGACCTGCCGCCCGCGTGGAGCGTGACCAAGGGTTCGCCGACCGTCGTCACGGCCGTGCTCGACACGGGCTACCGGCCGCACGCCGACCTCGTCGGCAACCTGCTGTCCGGCTACAGCTTCATCAGCAACGTCAACACCAGCAACAACGGACTGACGCGCAGCCCTGACGCGACCGATCCGGGCGACTGGGTCACGCAGCAGGAACTCGACAACGCAAACGGCCCGTACTATCACTGCGCGAGCCAGCCAAGCGACAGCAGCTGGCACGGCACGCGCGTGATGGGCGTGATCGGCGCGACCGCCAACAACGGCACCGGTATCGCCGGCGTGTCGTGGCTCGGCCAGATCCTGCCGGTACGCGTACTCGGCAAGTGCGGCGGCGTGACGAGCGACATCGCGGACGGGATGCGCTGGGCAGCCGGCATCGCCGTCAACGGCGTCCCGACGAACCCGCGGCCCGCGAAGGTCATCAACCTGAGCCTCGGCGGCGTCGGCGCATGCAGCACGACGTTCCAGCAGGCGATCGACGACGTGACGGCGAAGGGCGTGACGGTCATCGTCGCAGCCGGCAACGACGGCCTGTCGACCGGGCTCGACCAGCCCGCGAACTGCCGCGGCGTGATCAGCGTCGGCGCGACCGACGCGACGGGCCGCCGCGCATCGTTCAGCAACTTCGGCGCCGATGTCGCGCTGAGCGCGCCGGGCGTCAACATCCTGTCGACGTCGAACACCGGCACCACGACACCGGGCTCGGACACCTACGGCCCCGCGAACGGCACCAGCCTCGCGACGCCGCAAGTGACGGGTGTCGCCGCGCTGATGCTGTCGGTGAACGGCAACCTGACGCCCGCGCAGATCCAGCAGAAGCTGCAAGGCGGTACGCGCGCGGCGAAGCTGGCAGCCGGCACGTCGTGCACCGCGATGCCGGCAGGCTCGGGCATCCTCGACGCAGGGGCCGCTGTCGCGTCGGCAAACCTGTAACCGGCACCCGGTTCGACGCGGCCGCGCGCACGCCACCACGGCGTGCGCGCGGCCGTTTCGTTACCGGCCCTCCGGCGATTCCGCGCGCCCGCATCGACCCGATTACGCATCACGAAATAACACCTGACAAAAGGGTTGACGCTTCGCACAGCGAGCCATTACCATCGCTCCCGTCTAATTACATGGAGTGTTCTGTGAACACCGATGCGAGTTGTAGTTGGTGCTTGACCAACTTGACTGCTGCCTGAGGAAAACGCGCAGAGCCTCGTCTTCTGCCGCATCCCGGGAAGCAGGATGCGGCGTCCTTCCGGCCTGACTACGGGCCAGATCTCCCGCCGAATTTTTCGATGTTGTCGAATGCACGCGACGCGCCGTCGCGCGTGTGCGTTCGCGTTGCGCGCGGCGCCAGCCGCGTGCGCCCTCCGTTCGCGTGCCGTCCGGCCGCGCGCCCTCGTGCGTGCGCGGCTGCCGATCGCCCGTGCCGACTATCCGCAACCGACAGGAGTGCAGATGAACTCAGACGACAGTAGTCGATTACCGCTCGCCGGTGCGACGCTGCGCATCGACACGCCGACCGCATCACGCGCGCCGGCGAGCGTTCCCGCCTTTACCGATCCACAGCCGATCGCGCCTGACGCGACGCGGCGGGGAGCGCTCGTGCGTCGATAACGTCACGGTCGCTCCCCGCCCGCCGCCTCGTGCGCAAGGAGCGACACATGACAACACGACACAACACCTCGCAGAAGAAACAGCGCGGCTTCATCAAGACCGGCGCCGGCCAGCAGAACGAGCCGCGCATCATGCGCGCCGCGCAGGAAGCGGCCCGACCGCTCGAAGACACGCTGAAGGCGCTGCACACCAGCACGCGCGGCCTCACCTACGACCAGGCCGCCGACCGCCTGCAGCACTACGGCCCGAACGAAATCGCGCACGACAAGCCGCCGCACTGGACCCGCCAGTTGCTGCTCTCGTTCCACAACCCGTTCGTCTACGTGCTGCTGGTGCTGGCCGCCATCAGCTTCTGCACCGACGTCTGGTTCGCGGCGCCCGACGACCGCGACTATGTCGGCATGACGATCCTGCTGACGATGGTCACGATCAGCGCGCTGCTGCGCTTCGTGCAGGAGTTCCGTTCGCTGCGCGCGGCCGAGAAGCTCAAGGCGATGGTCCGCACGACGGCAACCGTGCAGCGCGCGGTGACCGACACGGCCGAGCCCTCGCGCCGCGAGGTGCCGATGCGCGAAGTCGTGGCCGGCGACATCGTGCACCTGTCGGCCGGCGACATGATCCCGGCGGACGTGCGCCTGCTCGCATCGCGCGACCTGTTCATCAGCCAGGCCGTGCTGACCGGCGAGGCACTGCCCGTCGAGAAATACGACACGCTCGGCGCGGTGGCCGGCAAATCCGCGAGCACGCGCGCGGCCAGCGCGGCGAACGATGCATCGGCGTCGCTGCTCGACCTCGAGAACGTCTGCTTCATGGGCACCAACGTCGTCAGCGGCACGGCGACGGCCGTCGTCGTCGCGACCGGTGAGGACACGTACTTCGGTTCGCTCGCGCGCAACGTCGTGAGCCACAAGCGTATCGAGACGAGCTTCGACCGCGGCGTCGCGAGCGTGAGCTGGCTGCTGATCAAGTTCATGTTCGTGATGGTGCCGATCGTGTTCATGATCAACGGACTGACCAAGGGCGACTGGCTGAGCGCGCTCACATTCGCGCTCGCGGTGGCCGTGGGGCTCACGCCCGAGATGCTGCCGATGATCGTCAGCGCGAACCTCGCGCGCGGCGCGGTCGCGATGGCGCGCCGCAAGGTCGTCGTGAAACGCCTGAACTCGGTGCAGAACTTCGGCGCGATGGACGTGCTGTGTACCGACAAGACCGGCACGCTCACGCAGGACAAGATCATCCTCGAACACCACCTCGACCTGTCCGGTCACAAGAACGAGGAAGTCCTGCGGCTCGGCTGGCTGAACAGCTTCCACCAGAGCGGCCAGAAGAACCTGATCGACATCGCGGTCGTCGCGCGCGCCGACGAGATCGGCGAACGCGTCAAGCCGCAAGGCTACAAGAAGATCGACGAGCTGCCGTTCGACTTCGTGCGACGCCGCCTGTCGGTCGTCGTCGAGGACCGGCACGGCACGCACCTGCTGATCTGCAAGGGCGCGGTCGAGGAAATGCTCGCGGTATCGACCCACGTGCAGGATGAGGACGGCGTACGCCCGCTCGACTTCGTCGCGCGCAAACGGCTGCTCGAACAGGCCACCGCCTACAACGAGGACGGCTTCCGCGTGCTCGTGCTCGCGACGCGCACGATTGCACGCGGCGACGAGCGCGCACAGTACCGCACCGCCGACGAACACGATCTCGTCGTGCGCGGCTTCCTGACCTTCCTCGATCCGCCGAAGGAATCGGCCGCACCGGCGCTCGCCGCGCTGCGCGAAAACGGCGTAGCGGTGAAGGTGCTGACGGGCGACAACCCGACCGTCACGATGAAGGTCTGCCGCCAGGTTGGCCTCGAACCCGGCAAGCCGATCCTCGGCGCGGAAATCGAGGCGCTCGACGACGAAACGCTCGCGCTGGTCGTCGAACGCACGACCGTGTTCGCGAAGCTCACGCCGCTGCAGAAGGCGCGCATCGTCAAGGCGCTGCAGGCGAACGGCCATACGGTCGGCTTCCTCGGCGACGGCATCAACGATGCGCCCGCGCTGCGCGACGCCGACGTCGGCATCTCGGTCGACAGCGGCGCCGATATCGCGAAGGAAACCGCCGACATCATCCTGCTCGAAAAGAGCCTGATGGTGCTCGAGGAAGGCGTGATCAAGGGCCGCGAAACGTTCGGCAACATTCTGAAGTACCTGAACATGACCGCCAGCTCCAACTTCGGCAACGTGTTCTCGGTGCTCGTCGCCAGCGCGTTCCTGCCGTGGGAGCCGATGCTCGCGACGCAGCTGCTCGTGCTGAACCTGATCTACGACACGTCGCAGATGCTGCTGCCGTGGGACAAGATGGACCCCGAGTTCCTGAAGAAGCCGCGCAAGTGGGAAGCCGGCAACATCAGTCGCTTCATGCTGTGGGTCGGGCCAACGTCGTCGGTATTCGACATCACGACCTACATCCTGATGTGGACCGTGTTCGGCGCGGGCGCGTTGTATCACCTGAACGGCGGCACCGGCGGCCAGATCGTGATGAACTCGGGCTGGTTCATCGAGAGTCTCGTGTCGCAAACGCTCGTCGTGCATCTGCTGCGCACGCAGAAGATCCCGTTCCTGCAGAGCACGGCGTCGCTGCCGGTGCTGCTGTCGACCTTCACCGCGATCGCGATCGGCTGCTGGCTGCCGTTCTCGCCGTTCGCGGAAGCGATCGGCTTCATGCACCTGCCGGGCACCTACTGGCTGTGGCTCGCTGCGACGATGGTCGGCTACATCGTGCTCGCGCAGATCGTCAAGACGATTTACGTGTGCCGCTACAAGCAGTGGTTCTGAACCCGTCCTGAATCCGTACTGATTCCGTCCGGAGGACGACGGGCCGGCCCGCGCCATAGTGCGGGCCGGCGCGCTCTCGACACGCTACGGATAACGTGATGCAGAGAATCCTTCCGCTCGCCGCCGCGAGCACGCTCCTCGCACCCTTCGAAGCGTGTGCCGCCCATCCACTCGTCAGCAACGACACGGCGCGATGCATGCACCGAGCCACGACACGACGGGCCGCATCAGCGGCCCGCTTTCATTCATCAAGCATCGTTCGCGCCGAACAATTGTGCGCACACGGCGCGCCCTTCGTCGGTCAGCGCTGCGCTGCCGGTACCGTCTTCGTTCAGCGTCGTCACGCTCAGGCCCGCGGCGTCGAGCTGCGTCAAGACGCGGCGTAGCGTACTCATCGGCAGTTGCGTGCGCTTCGCGATCTTCGGTAGCGACCACGTCTTGCCGGCCGGATCGTTCGCGGCCTCGTTCAGGGTCGCGAGCGTCGCAACGAGTGCGGGATCGAGCGGGGAGTCGTCGGATTCTGAAGTCATCGGTTCGGGTTCGTCGGCCGGCGCCGGGCCGGCATTCATTCAGGAAAGGCAATCGCGGACACTATACGCCGCGTCACGCGCCCTTGAGCGCGGTGCGCATGAACGACACGAAATGCTTCGTGACGGGATCGTCGCGATCGGACAGCCACGCGAGCCCCACGCGCCACTTTGCGTCGCGACCGTCGAGCGGCAGCACCGTCGCATCGCGCAGCAGAAACCGCGCGCTCGACGGGATGAACGCGACGCCGACGCCAGCCGCGACGGAGGTCAGCACCGATTGCACATCCTCCGCCTGCTGCGTCACGTGCGGCACGAAGCGCCGCTCGATGCACCACCGGTCGATCTGCGCGGCGAGCCCCGCGCCGCGCGCGCGCTGCAGCGCGATGAAGCCGATTTCGTTGAGCACGTCGAGGTCGGCCGGCACGCGCTTGAAGCCGAGATGCGGCGGCACCGCGAGCGCGAGCGCTTCGTCGATCACCTTGAACGACGACAATCCTTCATCGGAAGGCAGACGCAGGAAACCCGCGTCGAGCTTGCCCGCGCGCAACCGGCGCGTCTGCTCGGACGACGACAGGTCGCTCAGCGTGACCGCAATCCCCGGATTGCGGCGCCGGAACTCGGCGATGAGTTTCGGTACGAGCGTCAGCACGGACAGGCAGATACCGAGCCGCAAATGCCCGCGCTGCCCGCTGGTCGCTTCCCGTGCACGCGTGAGGATCTCGTCGGCGTCGCGCACGAGCGCCTGCGCATCGGGCAGGAAGCGTTCGCCGAACGGTGTGAGTTCCGCGCCGTGCCGGCCGCGCTCGAACAGCTTGCCGCCGAGGCTCGCCTCGAGCGCGCCGATCTGCTTGCTCAGCGCCGGCTGGCTCATGTGCAGCGCATCGGCCGCGCGGCTGAAATGGCACAGCTCGGTGACCGTCAGGAACGTGCGAAGCAGTTTCAGTTCCATTCTTGGAAGGAATCGTATCGATCGAAATATTCATTTTACTGATCGAATGGGGTGGCGTTCAATACGGACATGCCCTTCCCGGAATTCACTGTCATGTCTTTCGATCAAACCGTTGATCATGTGGTCGAGCCGTCATGCGATAACGCGGACGCAACCCAGCACGCAGCCACACCCGATGTGCGTACACCGAAACGTCGTGCCGAACGCGCCGACGGACGCAGCCGCCGTTTCCGCTTCGGCGATGCGATCGAAGCTCCGCCGCCGCGCGCCGTGACAGGTTCGATCGCGATCAGTTTCGCGGTCGTGTCACGGCGGAACTGGCCGCGCTGAACGGCACGCCGGCCCGGACTTCAGCACACGCGCACCGCCGACAGGCAGTGCGAAAACGCGCCGAATCCGCGCGCATCACGCGTCATTGCGACTCATCCCATCGTCATCGCCACGCGATCGACCGTATAATTTCCCGCACCCGCTGACCGCCCATGTATTCCGCGCAGTCGCATTGCGCGTGAAAAGGAGACTTTCGCTTGACCGGCCTCATCGCGCGCGTGCCTCGCGCCCGGACCACCCTGATCCTCGCCCTCTCGTTCCTGCTGCTTGCGTTTGCCGCGAATGCTTCCGCGCAACGCGTGCAGCCGCATCGCACCGTGCAGGCCCAGCCGCACGCACACACGAAAGCCGTCAAGAAAAAGCCCCATCGCAAGAAAAAGGCCGTCAAGCATCGCCGCCCGCGCGTGAAGCATCCGCCCGTCAAACGTCACGCCGTACCCGCGCCGCAGCAGCGGCGCGCGAAGCGCACGACCGCCGTGCGCCCGCGCCCGGCCGCGAAACCGAAGCTGCTCGCCAGTTGCGGCTACACGCCGCGTGCAGTCAATTCCCTGCATTCACGCGCGGCCTACGTGCTCGACGTCGATTCCGGCACGCCGCTGCTGGCTCGCAATGCACGCACGGTCCGGCCGATCGCGTCGATCTCGAAGCTGATGACGGCCGTCGTCGCGCGTGATGCCGACCGTCCGCTGAACGGCGTGCTGCGCGTCACCGCGCACGACCGCGACACGATCAAGTTCACCGGTTCGCGCCTGCAGGTCGGCTCGGAGCTGTCGCGCCGCGAGATGTTCCATATCGCGCTGATGTCGTCGGAGAACCGCGCGGCCGCCGCGCTGAGCCGCGACTATCCAGGCGGGCGCGCCGCGTTCGTCAAGGCGATGAACCGCGAAGCGCGTCGGCTCGGCATGCGCCAAACGCACTTCCGCGAGCCGACCGGCCTGTCGCCGCACAACGTGTCGACGGCCGAGGACCTCGCGAAGCTCGTCGACGCGGCGGCGCAAGATCCGCTGATCCGCTATTTCTCGACGGACACGTCGACCACCGTGCGCCCGGGCGACGGCGAACTCGTGTACGTGAATTCCGACCCGCTCGCGCGCTATCGCCGCCTGCCGATCCGGTTGCAGAAAACCGGCTTCATCAACGAATCGGGGCATGGCGTCGTGATGCGCATGCGCGTGAAGGGCCGCCGCGAAACGGTCGTGCTGCTCGGCGCGCCGACGCGTGCGGGCGTATCGAGCGACGCGCTCAAGATCCACCGCTGGCTGTCCTGCTCGATCCAGTAAGCACGCGCAGGCAGACGGCACTTCCCCCGACAGGAGCGATGCCATGCAGGACGAATACCGCTTCAACGCCTTCGGAAGGCTGCTCGCCGTCGTACGCGCGAACGGCCGCTGGGCCGTGTTCGATCTCGGTGTCGAAGGCAAGCGGCGCCCGGCCAACCTGCAGATTCCGTCCGCGCTCGCCGCGGACGAACTCGCGCAATACCTCGGCGACCTGCTGCACGAGAACGCGACCCCGAAAAACAGCGAAGTCGTCCCGGTCGCCCCGCGCTGCGCGTAATCGCAGGCCGGGCCACACTACGATCCGGCGGAAAATTACACAGTTAAACTTGCAAGTTAAACTGTCGTATCCTATGATCCGCCGCATGAACCCGCCACGCAAAACCGGCGTTTCCGCCGACACCGTCGCCGCCGACCTGACCCTCGCAGTCGGCCAGTTGATCCGCCGGCTGCGCTCCGAGATCGAATCCGAAGGGCTCGGCATGTCGCAGACCAGCGCGCTTGCGCGGCTCGAGCAGCAAGGGCCGATGACGACCGCCGACCTCGCACGCGCCGAAGCGATGAAGCCGCAGTCGATGAAGGCGATTCTCGCGAGCCTCGAGGAAGACGGGCTCGTCGAGCGCGAACCGCATCCGACCGACGGCCGCCAGATCCTGTTCCAGCTGACCGCGGTCGGCCTCGACGCGCGTCGCAAGCGCCATATCGCGAAGCACCAGTGGCTCGGTGCCGCGATCGAAAAGCTCGATCCCGAAGAAATCCGCACGCTCGCCGCGGCGATCCCGCTGATCCGCCGCATCGGCGACCAATGAATCCGGCCGGCGCGCCACGCGGCATCCGCGCGCCCGGCTTTCCCTGCCCTTTTCACGGAGCCCCATCATGAGCGCAACCCGTCTCGACACGAACACGGCACTCGTCGTCATCGACCTGCAGAAAGGCATCGTCGCCCTCCCCACCGCGCACCCGGTCGCGCCGGTGATCGCGCACGCCCGCACGCTGCTCGACGCATTCCGCAGCCGCGGCCTGCCGGTCGTGCTCGTCAACGTCGCCGGTGGTGCGCCGGGCCGCACGCAGCAACAAGTACGCCTGGACGCGCTGCCGGCCGACTGGGCCGAACTCGTGCCCGAACTGGACCGCCAACCGAATGACCATGTCGTGACGAAAAAGACCTGGGGCGCATTTACCGGCACCGATCTCGACGCGCACCTGAAGGCGGCCGGCGTCACGCAGATCGTGCTGACCGGCGTCTCGACGAGCATCGGCGTCGAATCGACCGCACGGCAGGCCCATGAACTCGGCTACAACGTGACGCTCGCCGTCGACGCGATGACCGACCTCAACGCGGACGCGCACGCGAACAGCATCGAGCGCCTGTTCCCGCGCCTCGGCGAGACCGGCACGACGCAGGACATCGTCGCGCTGCTCGACCAGCGCGGCGCGTGAGCGAAAAACACACGCAGCCGACGCCGGGTCCGGCAACCGGCCGTCTCGATCCGTCGATCTGGAAGGTCAGCGCGGTCGCGACGCTCGGCTCGCTGCTGTCGCAACTCGACGCGACGATCGTCAACGTATCGCTGTCGAGCCTCGCGTCCGACCTGCACACCAGCCTGTCGACGATCCAGTGGGTGACGAGCGGCTACCTGCTCGCGCTCACGCTGGTGCTGCCCCTGAATGGCTGGCTGGTTGACCGCATCGGCGCGAAAGCACTGTATCTGTGGTGTTTCTCGGCGTTCACGCTCACGTCGGCACTGTGCGGGCTCGCGTGGTCCGCGCCGTCGCTGATCGCGTTCCGCGTGCTGCAAGGCGTGAGCGGCGGGCTGCTCGCGCCAATGGCGCAGATGATGATCGCGCGTGTCGCCGGCCAGCAGATGGCGCGCGTGATCGGCTACGCGGCGGTGCCCGTGCTGCTCGCGCCGATCCTCGGCCCGGTGGTCGCCGGCGCGATCCTGCAGCATGCGTCGTGGCGCTGGCTGTTTCTCGTGAACCTGCCCGTCGGCGCGCTCGCCCTCGCGCTGGCCGCGCGCTTCCTGCCCGGCGACCGCGACGACGCGCAACGCCGTGAACTCGACTGGGTCGGCCTCGCGCTGCTGTCGCCCGCCCTCGTGCTGTTCCTGTACGGCGCCGAACGAATCGGCTCGGCATTCGGCATCGCCGCGGTCGCATGCTCGGCGTTGCTGCTCGCCGCGTTCCTGCGCTTCGAGCGACGCAAGGGCGAACATGCGCTGATCGATCTCGCGCTGTTTCGCTCGCGCGTGTTCGGCGCGGCGGCCGGCACGCAGTTCCTGTCGAACGGCGCGATGTATGCGGGTCAGATGCTGATCCCCGTGTTCCTGATCCAGGCGTGCGGGCGTTCGCCGGGCGAGATGGGCTGGCTGCTCGCGCCGCTCGGGCTCGGCATGCTCGTCACCTATCCGTCGATGGGCGCGCTGACGAGCCGGTTCGGCGTGCGTCGGCTGGCCGCGGCCGGCGCGTTGCTCGCGCTCGTCGCGACGCTGCCGTTCGTGTTCCTCGCGCTGACCGGCTTCGACCCGGTTGTGCTCGTACCGGCGCTTTTCCTGCGCGGCATGGGCCAGAGCGCGATCGGCGCGCCGTCGATCACCGCCGCGTATGCGTCAGTGGAACGCCGCAACCTGCCGATGGCGACGACATCACTCAATATCGTGCAGCGCCTCGGCGGACCGACGTTCACGACGATGTGCACGCTGTTCCTCGCATGGCGGCTGCATGCCGAATCGGTGTCGGCCGGCGGCTCGCAGGCTGTCGCGTATGCGTGGGCATTCGGCCTGCTGTGTGCACTGCATGCGGCGAGCTTCGTCACGACGCTGTGGCTGCCGCTATGGTCGAGCGGCGCCGGCGGCCGACCGGCCGGCGCTGCGCGGGCCGGTTCGCGCTGAACAAGGGGCGCGCCGCGCGACGCGCGCGGTCGCCCCGCTATGGCAGCCACATCGGTACGATCGAGATCACGAGCAGCAGCCCGAGCCCCGCATTCAGGCAACGCCACTGCCGCTCGCTGCGCAACACGCGCGCGAACAGGAGCCCGGCAAAACACCACAATGACAGCGACGCCATCGCGGCCACGCCGAACGCGACCCCGAGCAACACGCCGAGCCGTGCCGGACCGGACGCAAGCGCGGCGAACGACGCGGCCGCGCCGAGCGTCATCGCCCAGCCTTTCGGGTTGTGCCACAGCATCCACACGCCGCTGATGAACCCTTGCGGCCGGTGTACGGCGGCATCGAGCCGCGGCTTGCCGCCGCGCCCGATGCGCACGGCCAGCCATACGAGGTACAACGAGCCGGCTGCCTTCATCGCGAGCTGCAATGCCGGCAGTGCGAGCAGCACGCCGCCGAGCCCGGCCGCCGCCGCGGCTGCCATCGACGCCAGACCGGCCGCGATGCCCGTCATCATCGGCAGCGAACGCCGGTAGCCGAAATGCGCACCCGACGCGGTCGCGAGCGTCGTCGCGCCGCCCGGCGTCACGGTGGATACCATCACGAACAGCATCAGCGGCAGGTAGTCGTGAAGCGGCACGGCGGCTCCCGGTTGTCGTCATCGAAGCCCCGTTTTACCCTCGCCTCTTCCATTACAACAGCGAAAGATTTTTATGCCTGTCATTAGTGTTCATAATATGAGGCATGGCACGCAATCTCGACATCGCACTGCTGCGCGCATTCGTCTCGGTCGCCGATCATCGCAGCATGACGGCGGCCGGCCATGCGCTGCACCTGACGCAAGGCGCGATCAGTCAGCAGGTCGCACGGCTCGAAATGCTGTCCGGCCCGCTGTTCGTCCGCGAGCATCGCAACCTGCTGCTCACGGCGGCCGGCGAGCGGCTGCTCGAACAGGCGCGCCGGCTGCTCGCCGTACACGATGCGCTGCTCACCGACATGACGGCCGGTGCGGTTGAAGGCGCCGTTCGTCTCGGTGCGCCGCAGGATCTGGTCGGCACCTGTCTCGCGCCGATCCTGAAGCACTATGCACAGGCGCATCCGCAAGTCGCGCTCACGCTCGTGTGCGCGGCATCGCCGGAACTGCGGCGCGGGCTCACGCAGGGCGACCTCGATGTCGCGCTGATCGAGGCGCCGGTCGGATCGGCGCGCGGCGAGTGCATCGCCGTCGACCGGCTGGTCTGGGTCGGTGCGAAAGGCGGCACCGCTCACCGCAACACGCCGCTGCCGGTGTCGATGGTCGCGCAGACCTGCGCGTTCCGCCCGACCGTGCTCGACGCGCTGCGCGGCTGCGATCGCGCCTGGCGCACCGTGTTCGAGAACGGCAGCTTCGATGCAACGGCCGCGACCGTGCGTTCCGATCTCGCGGTAACCGTCTGGCTCGCGTCCACCGTGCCGGCCGACCTCGACATCCTGCCGGCCGGCAGCGGCCTGCCCGCGCTGCCGAACTTCTCGATCAACCTGCATGTGCCGCGCGGCCAGCTCACGCCGGCCGCGACGGAACTGGCCCGCTACCTGCGCAACGGCTTCGCACGCCTGCGCGCGGCCGCCTAGGGCCTGTTTACGCGAATAACGGGCTTGCGAACGTGCCTTTCCGCCCGTCCCCCAAGGGGACAAGCGACGCACGACGCCGCAATGTGGGCGGAAAGGCACGTTCCCGCTACACGGTGCCCGGCTCCTGCGGTACGGGCGTCGTGCCGGCAGCCTCCAACGCCTGATGCAGCGTCGCGAAAATGCACGACGCACCGACGACGTCGGTGATCCCGTGACGATCCATGTCCGCGCGCAGGTAGCGGTTCACGCGCCCGAACAGCACGCCGATCCCGCGCGCGTGCAACGACTTGACGAGGTCGGTCAGCGTCCGCGCAGCCGAATAGTCGACATCGGTGATCGCCCCCGCATCGACGACGAGCCAGCGCGGCGGCACCGGCGCCGCGTCGACGAGCTCGGTGATTTCGCCGGCAAACAGATGGTCGTTCGCGAAGAACAGGTCGGAGCCGAACCGGTAGACGATCAGCCCCGGCGCCGTCATCGCGCCGCGCCGCGCGGGCACCGGCTGCCACCGCCCGTTGCCTTCGACGGGTTCGAGCACCATCGTGTGCGGTTGGTAGCTGTGGCGCACGTGCCGCATCAGCGACAGCGCAACGGCCAGCAGGATGCCGTGTTCGACGCCGACGGTCACGACGGCCGTGGCCGTCACGAGCGCGAGCGTAAATTCACCGGGACTTTCCTTGCGGATCGCCGCGAGGCTGCGCACGTTGATCAGCCCGAGCGCGATCGTGAAGACAATGCCGGCCAGCACCGCATGCGGCAGATACTGCAGATAGGTGCTGAAGAACAGCAGCACGACGGCCACGACGGCCGCGAACGCGAGATGGCCGATCTGGCTGCGCACGCCCGCGCCGTCGGCCATCGCCGTCTGCGTCGGGCTGCCGTTGACGACGAACGCGCCGCCGACCGCCGCCGCCGCGTTCGCGGCCGCGAGGCCGAGGATGTCGGCGTTGGTGTCGACGTCTTCACCGTACTGCTGCGCGAACACGCGCGCGGCGGCCGCGCTCTGCGCGATGATCATCACGAAACACGAGGCGGCGACCGGCACGAGATCGAGGAACTGCTGCCACGTGACGGACGGCCAGCGCAGCGGCGGCAACCCGCCCGCGACGGGCCCGAGCACCGCGATGCCATGTGCGGCGAAGCCGAACATCTCGCTCGCCGCGATGCTTCCCGCGACGACGATCATCGGCATCGGCACGCGCGGCAGGAACCGCTTGCACGCGAGAATCGCGACGACCACGAGCGCCGCAAGCGCGAGCGTCGGCCGGTTCGCATGGACGAGATGCGTGACGACGTAGTCGAGTTGCGCGAGGCTGCGCGACGCCGGATACGGCACCGCCAGCCCGAGCATGTCGCCGAGCATCGCGATCGACACCTGTACGCCGACGCCGGCGAGAAAGCCGACCAGCACCGTGCGCGACAGGAAATCGGCGAGAAAGCCGAGCTTGAAGATGCGCGCGAGCAGCAGCATCGCGCCGGTCAGCAGCGCGACCATGCCGGCCAGTGCCGCATATTCCGCGCTGCCGGCCGGCGCCATCGACGACAGCCGGCTCGCGAAGATCGTCGCGGTCGCGGAGTCGGCGGCGACGACGAGATGGCGCGATGCGCCGAAGCACGCGAACGCAATGAGCGGCAGAAACACCGTATAAAGACCCGTAACGGCCGGCATCCCGGCGATGCGCGCGTAGCCGAGCACCTGCGGGATATCCATCGAGGCGAGCGAGATGCCCGCGAATACGTCGCGGGTGGCGCCTGCCCGGCGGATCGGGAGAATGCCTTTCAGCAGCCGCACACCTGACGGGCGGCTTTCGTTGGAATCTTGCATGCGTGAAATGCGTGAGGTCGAAGTGACGGGGTTCGCGAAGTCGTTCGCGCATCGTGCCCCGGGCGGGCCTTGCATGGCAAGTGCGCGAACGCGTCGCTCACCGTTGGCGAATCGGTCGCACGCCTGCGCGAGCGACACCCCGACAACACATGCGCCGTTCGCATGATTGCATGGATCGCCGATCACGCGCTTCGACGCGCGAAGGCCCGCCGTCACGGGCTCGCGCCGATCATCGGCATGCGCGCAATGCCTCCGCGCAACCGACTCGCACACCGAGTGGCGGTGACACACGCTCACCTCCCGTCCTCACCACGATGCAGAGGACACCTCTACAAAGGTGAGCCGATTCGGGAGCCGTTCGACACGCCTTCACCGCACACGTCCGGAACCCGATGGCACAATCACGGTCCCTTTCATGCGCCCTTCACCGGGCGCGCGCCGCATCGCGACGCCGATTCAACGCACGAGAAGGCCCCTGTCCGCCCCTATGACCCTGAACGAATCCTGGTTGACGCCGCTCGTCGGCATCCTCATTCTGCTCGCCGCCGCCGGCGCGATCACCGCCGCCGTCCATTTCCTGCTGTTTCGCGTGGTCGCGCGGCTCGCACGGCTGTCCGCCACGCGCGTCGACGACGCGCTGTTCGAGTTCGGCGCATTCAAATGGCTGAACCGCATCGTCCCGTTCGTCGTGATCAAGCTCGGGCTCGGCGCGGTGCCGGGCATTCCGGAGCGCGCGACGCAGGCCGCCGACAAGGTGCTGTTCGCGCTGATCGTGTTCCTCGTGACGATGACGATCAGCGCAACGCTGTCCGCGCTCGAGCACACGCATCGCACATACCAGCGTGATCAACGCGACCAGCCGCACCTGTCGCTGAAAGGCGCGATGCAGCTCGTCAAGCTCGTGATGTTCATCACGGCGGCACTCGTCGTGATCGGCGATGCGACCGGCAAGCAGATCGGCCTGCTGCTGTCGGGCATCGGCGCGATGTCCGCGGTGCTGATGCTGATCTTCAAGGACACGCTGCTCGGCCTCGTCGCCGGCGTGCAGCTGTCGTCGAACGACATGCTGCGGATCGGCGACTGGATCACGATGCCGTCGGCCGGTGCGGACGGTACCGTCATCGACATCACGCTGAACACCGTCAAGGTCGCGAACTTCGATCACACGATCATCACGGTGCCGACGTGGAAGCTGATCACCGAGAGCTACCAGAACTGGCGCGGGATGACCGAAGCGGGCGGGCGCCGCATCAAGCGCGCGCTGTTCGTCGATGCGACGAGCGTGCGTTTTCTGTCGAACGACGAAATCGAACGACTCGAACGCCTGACGCTGCTGAAGGACTATCTCGAGGACAAGGTCGACGCGATCGAGCAATGGAACGGCACGCTCGGCGCGGCCGGCGACTGCCCGGCGAACCGCCGCCAGCTGACCAATCTCGGCACGTTCCGCGCGTATGTCGCGAACTACCTGAAGGGTCATCCGCGCATCCGCCGCGACATGACCTGCATGGCGCGGCAGTTGCCGCTCACGGCCGAAGGCATTCCGCTCGAACTGTACTGCTTCACCGATACGACATCGTGGGTCGACTACGAAACCATCCAGTCCGACCTGTTCGATCACCTGATCGCGGTGCTGCCGGAGTTCGGGCTGCGCGTGTACCAGCACCCGTCGGGCTTCGACATGCGGCAGATGGCCGGCGCCGCGCAAGCCGGGCTGCAGGCGCCGCGCGCCGGTTGACGAGCGCCACACGGCGGCCGCCCACCGGCCGCCGCCTGCCGTCGGACGCGGCCGCATTTACCGCGCCGCGCACTCCGACGCGAGCCGTCCGAGCACCTTCAATGCGTCCTCGATCTGCCGCGACCACGGATAGCTGTAGTTGAGCCGGATGAAATGCCGGTAATCGGTGCCCGCCGAAAACATGTGGCCCGGCCCGACCGTGATCCGCTGCGCGAGCGCGAGCGTGTACAGCCTCATCGCGTCGACCTGCTTCGGCAGTTCGACCCACAGCACGTAGCCGCCCTGCGGCTGCGACAGCCGCGTGCCCTCCGGAAAGAAACGCCGCACCATCGCACTCATCAGGCTGGCCTGCTGCGCGTACTGCTTGCGCATGCGCCGCAGGTGGAAATCGTAGCCGTCGTACTTCAGGTACTCGGCGATCGCCAGTTGCTCGATCGCGGGCGTCGCGAGCGTGTTCAGGAATTTCAGTTTCTCGACCTGGTCGCGATAGCGGCCCGGCATCGCCCAGCCGATCCGGTAGCGCGGCGACAGGCTCTTCGTGAACGATGCGCAATGCAGCACGAGCCCGTCGCGGTCGAATGATTTCAGCGCGCTCGGCGTCGTGTCGCCGAAATGCAGCTCGTGATAGACGTCGCTCTCGATCGCCGGCACGCCGTGCTTCGCCAATAGCTCGACGAGCGCGCGCTTGCGCGCGTCGGACATCTGGAAGCCGAGCGGATTCTGGAAGTTCGGCATCACCATGCACGCGGCGATGCGCTCGCGCTCGAGGATCCGTTCGAGCGCATCGAGGTCGATGCCGTCGCCCGGGTGGGTCGCGACTTCCAGCGCGCGCATGCCCATCCGCTCGATCGCGTGCAGCATCGCGTAGAACGTCGGCGATTCGACGGCGATCGTGTCGCCCGGCTTCGCGACGGCCTGCAGGCACAGGTTGATCGCCTCGGTCGCACCGATCGTCATCACGATCTCGCCCGGCTCGACCGCGATCCCGCGTTCCGCGTAGCGCCGCGCGATCTGGCGGATCAGCTCCTGGTTGCCGGGCGGCAGGTCGTCGATCACGCCCCAGCGCGTGCGGCGGCGGCCGATCGCCTGCGCATAGCGCGCGAGGCGCTGCACCGGAAACTGCGATGCGTCGGGATACGGCGAGCCGAGCGGCACGGCGTCGTCGCGCGCGATCGAGCGCAGCGTCGACAGCACGAGTCGGCTCACATCCACGGCCGACGGCTCGGCCGTCGGTGCCGACGTATGCAGCTCGGCCTCGGCCGGCGCCGCCGCGCGTGCACGCACGAAATAGCCCGACTGCGGCCGGCTCTCGATCAGGCCGCGGCTTTCCAGCACGAGATACGCGCGCAACACGGTCGTGACGCTGAGCTGCTGCTGCCGGCTCGCCTGCCGCACCGACGGAATCCGCTCGCCCGGCCGGTACACGCCACGCTCGATCTGCGCCTGGAGATCGTCGGCCAGTTGTTCGTAACGCTTCACGCGCCTCCCTTTCAACTTCCATTCAACAACACAGTTGCGATCCGCACTGTCCGAATCGCCGCAACTGTACTCTTTTTTGAAGTGAACAGGTGTACACACAGCCGGACGGGTGCCGCGCGTACTCTGCAGCCATCGACCCCGACACCCGCTGCATCATGAAAAAGAAATCCGCCACCGCGCGCATCGAACCGTACACCCACCCGGCCGCCGGCTGGGGCGCGCTGAAAGCCGTCACGATCAACCTGATCAAGGAAAAGGTCGCTGGCGGCAACTACCGTACGCTGCTGCGCCAGAACCAGCCGGACGGCTTCGACTGCCCCGGCTGCGCGTGGCCCGACCGCCAGCACGCATCGACGTTCGAATTCTGCGAAAACGGCGTGAAGGCGGTGGCCGCCGAAGCGACGAGCAAGCGCGTGACGCCCGAATTCTTCGCCGCGCACACGGTCACCGAGCTGCTCGAACAGTCGGATTTCGAACTCGAACAGCACGGCCGCCTCACCGACCCGATGGTGTACGACGCGCAAACCGACCGCTACGTGCCGATCGCATGGGACGACGCGTTCGAACTGATCGCGCGCCACCTGCGCGCGTTGCCCGACCCGAACCAGGCCGCGTTCTACACGTCCGGCCGCGCGAGCAACGAAGCGGCGTTCCTGTACCAGTTGCTGGTGCGCCTGTACGGCACGAACAACTTCCCCGACTGCTCGAACATGTGCCACGAGGCGACGAGCCGCGGGCTGCCGGCCTCGGTCGGCGTCGGCAAGGGCACCGTCACGCTCGACGATTTCGAGCACGCGGACACGCTGCTGATCTTCGGCCAGAACCCCGCGACCAACCACCCGCGGATGATGGGCGAGTTGCGCGAATGCGCGAAGCGCGGCGCGACGATCGTCTCGATCAACCCGCTGAAGGAGCGCGGCCTCGAACGCTTCGCCGATCCGCAAAGCCCCATCGAGATGCTGACGATGTCGGGCACGAAGATCGCGTCGACGTTCATCCAGCCGACGATCGGCGGCGATTTCGCGCTGATCAAGGGGATGGCGAAGCGCGTGCTCGAACTCGACGATGCCGCGCGCGCCGCCGGTGCGCCGCGTGTGCTCGACACCGCGTTCATCGGCGAGCACACGGCCGGCTTCGACGCGTTCGCCGACGATCTTCGCGCCGAAAGCTGGTCCGCGCTGACCGCCGAAAGCGGCGTGCCGTACGAGCAGATCGACAGCCTCGCGCAGCTCTATGCGCGCAGCGAACGCGTGATCGCGACGTGGGGCATGGGCATCACGCAGCACAAGCATTCGGTCGCGACCGTGCAGATGCTGACCAACCTGATGCTGATGCGCGGCAACATCGGCCGCCCCGGCGCGGGCCTGTGCCCGGTGCGCGGCCACTCGAACGTGCAGGGCAACCGCACGGTCGGCATCGAGGAAAAACCGTCGCAGGCGTTCCTCGACCGCCTCGGCCACGTGTTCGACTTCGAACCGCCGCGCCACCACGGCTACGACGTGGTCGAGACGATCGAAGGGATGCTCGAGGGCCACGTGAAGGTGCTGATCGGCCTCGGCGGCAACTTCGCGATGGCGACGCCCGACACGCCGCGCACGTGGGAAGGCATGCGCCGTTGCGATCTGTCGGTGCACATCACGACCAAGCTGAACCGCAGCCACCTGATCCACGGCCGCGACGCGCTGATCCTGCCGACGCTCGGCCGCACCGAGATCGACCTGCAGGACAACGTCGCGCAAGGCGTGACGGTCGAGGATTCGATGAGCATGGTCCACGTTTCGTACGGGATGAACAAGCCGGCTTCGCCGAACCTGATGTCGGAGCCTGCCATCGTCGCGCACATGGGCCATGCGCTGTTCGGCAGCGGCAAGATCGACTGGCTCGCGTACAAGGACGACTACGCGAAGATCCGCGACGCGATCGAGGCGACGCTCGACGGCTTCTACGACTACAACACGCGTATCGCGCGGCCGGGCGGCTTCCACCTGCGCGTCGCGTCGCGCGACCGTGAATGGCTCACGCCGACGGGCAAGGCGAACTTCATCGCGCACGCATTGCCGACCGACACGCCGATCCAGCGCGCCCGCGCGCTGCACGGCGAACGGCTGATGACGCTGATGACGACGCGCTCGCACGACCAGTACAACACGACCGTCTACGGGCTCGACGACCGCTATCGCGGCGTGTTCGGCCAGCGCCGCGTGGTGTTCGCCAACCGCGACGATCTCGCGATGCTCGGCCTGAAGGCCGGCGAATGGGTCGACATGGAAACCGTGTGGCACGACGGCATCGAGCGGCGCGCCGACGGCTTCCTGCTCGTCGAGTACGACATCCCGCGCGGCTGCATCGGTGCGTACTACCCGGAAACCAACCCGCTCGTGCCGCTCGACAGCGTCGGCGACGTGTGCAACACGCCGACGTCGAAGTCGGTGCCCGTGCTGCTGCATCGCGCGGCCGCGCCGGCGTCGATCGCCGCCTGACGGAGCGCGACGATGATCGTTCGTCCGCGCGAGCACTGGCTGCGGATGCTGCTCGTCTGGAACGGCTCGGTGCTGCCGACCATCCTGCCGCAGCTCGTGCTGACGCTCGCGATCAGCCTCGTCGCGGTGTGGGGCGGCGGCCGCGTGCTCGGCGAGAAGGTGCCGCTGAACCCGACGCCGTTCACGCTGATCGGCCTCACGCTGGCGATCTTCGCCGGGTTTCGCAACAACGCGAGCTACGAACGCTACCGCGAGGGCCGGCAACTGTGGGGCGGCGTACTGACCGCCACGCGCACGCTGGTCTCGCAGGCGCTCTGCTACGGCGCGGTCGACCGTGACGATGCGTCGCGGCGCGCCTTCGTGCGCACGGTCGTCGCATTCGTCTATGCGCTCAAGCATCAACTGCGTGGCACCGATCCGGCCGTCGATCTGCGCGGGCTGCTCGACGAGGCCACTTATGCGCGCATCGCCGGTTCGCAGTTCCGCCCGGTCGTCATCGTGCACGCGCTGCGCGAAGCATTCGCCGCACGCGCCGATGCGGGCCGCCTCGCGGACACACGCCTGTGGATGCTCGATGCGCGCCTCGACGATCTCGTGTCGATGGTCAGCGGCTGCGAACGGATCGCATCGACGCCGATCCCGTTTTCATACGACGTGCTGCTGCACCGGACCATCTATGCGTACTGCGTGCTGCTGCCGTTCGGCCTCGTCGACTCGATCGGCGCGGCGACGCCGTTCGTCACGGTGTTCGTCGCCTATACGCTGATCGCGCTCGACGCTATCGCACATGCGATCGCCGAGCCGTTCGGTGACGGGCCGAACCATCTCGCGCTCGATGCGATGACGCGGCAGATCGAGCGCACGCTGCTCGAACTGAACCGCGAGCCGCTGCCGGCCGAAGTGACACCCGGCCGCGCGTACCGCCTCACCTGAACCGCTCAGTCGCCGCGGCCGCGCAGGAAGCGGCCATGTTCGGCGGCTGCGTCGGCGATCCGCCGCAACAGCACGACGCCGCGCAGCAACGCGTTCGCGTCGTCGCCGTCGAGAACGGCCGCGCGCCGCCGCAGCACGCGCGCCGCCGCGTCGCAGGTCCGCTCGAGCTGCGCGAATTCCGCCCGCGCGACTCGCCCGCGCACCACGGCTACCGCACGGCGTGCGGCCGGCTCGCGCGATGCCAGTCCGGCGAGTAACAGCAGGCTGTCGCCGATTCCCCAGATCGCGAGCAGGTCGCTCATGTCGCGCTCGATCAGCGTCTGCGGCAGGCTGCCTGCAAAGCCGAGTTCGCGCGCGAGACGGTCGGCCGTCCGGCTCAGCCACACGCTCTCCGACCACGCGCGCGGGTCGCGTGCGATGCCGGCCAGGTCGCGGCGCACCGCACGATGCAACCGCTGCCGGCTCGTGCCGGGATCGCCGGGAAACACCAGCGCGAAGATCAGCGCGCCGAACGCGATGCCGAGCATCGTGGCGAGCGCGCTGTTCAGGAACGCGGCGTCGCCGATGCGCGCGGTATTGTCCGGCGACGTGAAATTCCAGAAGAAGATCGCAAAGGCGCTGCCCATCGCGGCCGTGCGCGGATGACGCATCGCGATGCCGTTGGCGACCAGGAACACGCCGAGGATGTACGCGAGCATCTCGAAGCCCGACACCGCGGGCAGCAGGATGAAGTTGCAGACGACGCCCGCGACCGCCGCGCATGCCGTGCCTTTCAGGAAGCCGACGGCCGCGCGCACCGAGTTCGGCCGCGTCGAGAACAGCGCGCCGACCACGGCGGTGATCGCGACGAAGCCGGCGCCCGACGGCCACGCGGTGACGATCCAGATCGCCGACGCGGCCAGCACCGCGATGAACGCGCGGATACCGTTGTGCCACGCGAGCACCGGATCGTGGTGGAACGCGTAGCGCACGCGCGAAGGCGGCGGCTCCGGCCGGTCGAGCAGCGCCTGGCTCGCGAACGCACGGTCGAACCCGGCGAGCAGCGCCGCCAGCCGGTCGAGCGTGAGCAGGCGCGACGTGTCCGGGCTGCGCTGCGCGGCTGCCTCCGCGTGCAGCGCGTCGTCCACACGCGCACGCAGCACCGCGATCTCGTGCCGCGCATCGCCCGACACGGCGACATGCTCGAGCACACGCGCGACCTCGTCGACCAGCGGATCCGTCGCATCGCCGGCGCGCGCCGCATGCTCGCGGATCGCCTGCCCGGCGGCCTGCGCGGTGAGCACGCCCAGCGCCGCCGCACGGAGATGGCCGATCGCGTTGCGCACCGGCGGTGCGCCTGCCGCCGCATATTCGGCCGCCGTGTCGAGTTCGAGCGCATCCGCAAACAGGCGGTGCACGGCCGTCCCGTTCGGCTCGCGGCGCAGCGCGCCCGCGCCGACCGCCACCGCACGGTCGAGATAGCGCGCGAGCCGCGTCCGGACATCGCTCAGCGGCGTGCCCGGCGAGAAGACGGTTTCGAACAGCGCGCCGCACAGAATGCCGACCACCACGTACAGGAACCGCGCGACCGCGATGTCGAACGCGTGCAGCGGCGCCGATACCGCATCCATCGCAATGATCGCGGCCGTATAGCCGGCAAGCACCGCCGCATACGCGCGGAAATTCCGCTGGAACGTCGCGACGCCCGCGCACAGCCCGATCCACGCGGCGAGCGCCGGCAGGAACAGCTCGGGCGTTTGCGCGAACGCGCCGGTCAGTGCGAGCGCGACGGCCGCGCCGATCGCGGTGCCGAGAATCCGGTACTGGCTCTTCGACAGCCCCATCCCGCGGCTGCTTTGCGCGACGATCCACACGGTCGACGCGGCCCATTTCGGATCGTCGAGATTCATCCGGAACGCAATATAGAGCGCGAGCAACGACGCGGCCGTATTGCGCAGCGCGAACGCGAGCGCGCCGGGCGGCAACGTCGGGCGCGCATCGCGCAGCGCGGCCCGGACGGCCGCGAGCGGCGGCACGCTGGGGAAGGCGAATTTCATCCGGCGAGCATACGGTCGCGCGCCGGCCGCCACTACGGGGCGGCGGCGGGATGCGTTATTGCACCGGGCAGGATAATCGGCGCGACCCGCTACGATCCGGCGCGCGACGGTAAGATGCGCGCAGGCCGAACCCTGAAACGCCCTGTATGGACCTCGAAAGCATCCGGATATTCTTGCGCGTGGTGGAACGCGGCAGCTTCACCGCCGCCGCCACGCAACTCGACATGCCGCTCAGTCGCGTGAGCCGCAAGGTCAGGCAGCTCGAGGACGACCTCGGCGTCCAGCTGCTGTACCGCACGACACGCCGCGTGTCCGTCACCGAAGCCGGGCGCGACTATTACGAGCGCTGCCTGCGCGCCGAGGAAATCCTGCTCGACGCCGACCGCCAGGTGCGCGCGCTGCGCACCGAGCCCGAAGGCACGCTGCGCGTGCTGGTGCCCTACGCGATCGGCCTGCTGGAACTGGAGCCCGCGCTCGCGGAGTTTCGCCGGCGCTACCCGCTGGTCCAGCTCGTGCTGATCTACGACAACAGCGCGCTCGATCTCGTCGAGCACGGCTTCGACGTCGCACTGCGCACGGGCGTGCTGACCGATTCCGGCTATGTCGCGCGCTCGCTCGGCTGGTCGCACGCGAAGCTCGCGGCCAGCCCGCATTATCTCGACCGCGTCGGCCGGCCGCAGACGCCGCAGGATCTCGCCGATCACGACATCCTGTTCGTCGGCCGCGACACGCCCGGCCTGACGCTGCGCCTCACGAACGCGGCCGGCGACGTCGCCGACGTGCCGGTGCGGCCCGTGCTGATCTCGAACGAATCGGTCACGGTGCTGCGCCAGGCGGCGAGCGGCGGCGGCATCGCGCTGATCTCCACGCACTTCACCACGCGGCGGCTTGCGAACAACGAACTCGAAATCGTGCTGCCCGACTGGCACCGCACCGACGACGTCGAGCTGCACGCGCTCTACCCGAAGCGCGCGACGCTCGACAGCAAGGTGCGCGCATTCGTCGAATTCCTGACGGACGTCTTCACCGCGTGGCGGACCGCGCCGTAACCGGCACCGCGCGACCGGCCATCGATGCACGCCGGCTGCATTATTGCGGCGCACGAAAGGAATTAATGACCGCGCAAGCGTTGATCGACGTACGTTGCATCGTTAGCCTGTGCCCATGAAAAATCGCCAAGCACGCTACGGCAGCCACGTGCCCGCTGCCCGCCGACGCGTTACGCGCGTCGCGCCCTCCTGACCGGCCTGCCCGCGCCCCGAAGTCCGCCACGGCTTCGCCGAACCGATCGACCACCTGAACCGCACGCTACGCGCGGGCGGCCCCCGTTTGCCGGGCCGCCCGCGCGTGGTGCGTGTCCGCCCGCGCAGGCGTCGCGCGCGCGCGCGTGCGCGACTGCCGGCGTGCGCCGCCCGGCCCCCTTTCATCACGCAGGAACACCATGTCATCTCCGTCACCCCAGGCGCCGCTGTCGGGCGGCAAGCTCGCGATCGGCACGATCGCGGTATCGCTCGCCATGTTCATGAACGTGCTCGACTCGTCGATCGCAAACGTCGCGATCCCGACGATCTCGGGCGACCTCGGCGTGTCGGTCGACGAAGGCACGTGGGTGATCACGATCTTCGCGGCCGCGAACGCGGTATCGATTCCGCTGACCGGCTGGCTCACGCAGCGCTTCGGCCAGGTGCGCCTGTTCGTCACGTCGATCCTGCTGTTCGTGTTCGCGTCGTGGCTGTGCGGGATCGCGCCGAACCTGCCGACGCTGCTCGCCGCGCGGATCCTGCAGGGTGCGGTCGCCGGGCCGCTCGCACCGCTGTCGCAGGCGCTGCTGCTCGGCGCGTGGCCACGGCAGAAATCGTCGAGCGCGCTCGCGCTGTGGTCGATGACGGCGCTCGTCGGCCCCATCGCGGGGCCGTCGCTCGGCGGCTGGATCACGTACGACTACAACTGGTCGTGGATCTTCTACATCAACATTCCGGTGGGCTTCTTTGCGGCGGCCGTCACGTGGATCGTGTTCCGCGACCGCGAATCGGCCACGCGCCGCCTGCCGATCGACACGGTCGGCCTGCTGTTGCTCGTGCTGTGGGTCGCGTCGCTGCAGATCATGCTGGACAAGGGCAAGGATCTCGACTGGTTCAACTCGCCCGTCGTCGTCGCGCTCGGCATCGTCGCGCTGATCGGCTTCGCGTTCTTCCTCGTGTGGGAACTGCACGAGGCCAACCCGATCGTCGACTTGCGGCTCTTCACGCAGCGCAACTTCGCGGGCGGCACGATCGCGATCTCGGTCGCGTACGGGATGTTCTTCGGCACGCTCGTGCTGCTGCCGCAATGGATGCAAGGCTATCTCGGCTACCGCGCGGTCGATTCGGGGCTCGCGACCGCGCCGCTCGGGCTGTTCGCGGTCCTGCTCACGCCGGTCATGGGGCGCCTGCTGCCGCGCACCGACCCGCGCTTCATCGCGACGCTCGCGTTCGTCGGCTTCGCGGTCGTGTTCATGATGCGCACGACGTTCTACACCGACGTGTCGCGCTGGGACCTCGTGCTGCCGACGCTGCTGCAGGGCATTCCGATGGCGATGTTCTTCGTGCCGCTGACGTCGATCATCCTGTCCGGCCTGCCGCCCGAAAAGATCCCGGCCGCGGCCGGCCTGTCGAATTTCGGCCGAACGTTCTGCGGCGCGGTGGGCACGTCGCTGATCAGCAATGCGTGGAACGACCGCACGATCCTGCATCACATGCGGCTCACCGAACAGGCGAGCGTCACCAATCCGGTCTTCACGCAGCAGGTCGACGCGACCCGTTCATTGCTGCACCTGAACCCCGATTCGGCGCTCGCGCTCTTCAACGCATCGGTCGATTCGCAGGCGGCCGTGATGGGGTTGAACGACATCTTCTACGTGTCGGCGATCATCTTCATCGCGATCATCCCGCTGATCTGGATCACGAAGCCGGCTCGCTCGGGCGGCGGCGATGCCGACGCGGCGGCGGCCGGCGCACATTGATCCAGACCCGCTGCGGCGCGCACCCCGCGCCGCGGCAGACGTAATAAAGACTTGCAATCGATACAGGCGGAAACGTCAACAGCCGGCGCCCGCCCCGCGTTTTTTCCTCAAGCGCCCACGATCCGGACGCGCAACGACAGGAGAAACCACCATGCGAGCCCTTACCCGCCACATCGCGATTGCCGCCACCCTGATGTCGGTACTGACCGGCACCGCGTTCGCCGACACGCCGTGGCAAAACGCGCATCCGCGCCGCGAAGAGGTCAACCAGCGTCTCGCCAACCAGAATCGCCGCATCCATCACGAAGTGAAGGAAGGCGAGATGTCGCACGCGCAGGCCGCGCGCCTGCACCGTGACGACCGCAAGATCCGCCAGGAAGAGCGGGACATGGCTGCGCAGGATCACAGCCACATCACGAAGAGCGAAAAGCACGTGCTGAACCAGCAGGAAAATGCGGTCAGCAACAAGATCGGCCAATAACACCGACAACACCGGCAAGCGCCCATTCGCCACGACCTGAAACGCCCGCTGCCGCGATGCGGCAGCGGGTGCTTGTTGTATCGAATCGTTTCAACGCGCCAACGGCGCCAAATGCCGCGGGTATACTCCGTCGTCAGCCGCCTGTCGCATCGTCGTCCGTCAAAAACGGCCCGATTCCGGGCGGTTTCGTCGCGAAGCTTCGCGTTTCGCCTACCCCGCGCCCCAGCCTCGATACGAGACACCCGACGACCGACCATGAAACGATTCCTGCTGCTCCTTCCCGCCGCCCTGCTCGCCGCCTGCGGCTCCGCTCCCTCGTCCGACTCGGCCTCGTCGGGCGCCGCACCGATGATCTACGTGTCGTCGCAACGTCCGGCCTACGCGATCGCGAACTGCCTCGACAGCCGCCTGTCGGGCACCGAACAATCGCAGCACAACGGCGTGACCGACATCTCCGTCGGCTCGAATTCGTACTTCGTCACGCTGACGCCGTCAGGCAACGGCTCGGTCGTCAAGGTCGTGCGCGGCTCGGGCAGCGAGCCGGCCGAAGAAGCGATGCGCTTCGCGATCGCGCGCTGCGTGATTTGATCCCTGCCGGCGCCGGGCGCCCGCCCGGCCCACCGCTGCGCGCCGCACCGCGCGCACGCCGAATATTTTCATCCGGGTGGCCGTCGATGAGAGAATCGCACCACGATTCCTTTCCGATGGAGCCCGCATGAAGCACCTGCTGTCCCGGCTGTTCGTCAGCGCCGCGCTCGTCGCGCTTGTTCCGGCGCTGCCGGCACAGGCTGCCACGCCGCCCGGCATCTTCGTCGTCGCCACGCAACTCGGCGAATTCACGACCCTCGACCCGAGCGGGATCTACGAGCTGGTGCCGTCCGAGTACGTGGCGAACACCTACGAACGGCTGGTGCGCGTCGACCTGAAGGACCCGACGCGCTTCGACGGGCAGATCGCGCAATCGTGGACGGTCGGCGCCGACGGCACGACCTACACGTTCAAGCTGCGCCCCGGCCTCACGTTCCATTCCGGCAACCCCGTGACCGCCGACGACGTCGCGTGGTCGCTGCAGCGCACCATCCTGCTCGACAAGGGGCCGGCCGGCGTGCTCGCCGATCTCGGCCTCACGAAGGCAAACGTGATGCAGAAGGTACGCGTGGTCGATCCACAAACTGTCGTGCTCGAAACCGACCGCAAGTACGCGCCGAGCTTCGTGCTCAACGTGCTGAGTGCGTGCCCTGCATCGGTGTTCGACAAGAAGCTGCTGCTGTCGCACCAGCAGGGCAACGATTTCGGCAGCGGCTGGCTGCGGACCAACGACGCGGGCTCGGGCCCGTACCAGCTCGTCAAGTGGACGCCGAACGAGACGATCGTGCTGCAGCGCTTCGAGAAATACCGCGCACCCTACCCGATGAAGCGCGTCGTGCTGCGCCACGTGCCCGAAGCGTCCGCGCAGCGGCTGCTGTTGGAGAACGGTGACGCCGACGCCGCGCGCAACCTGAGCCCCGACAGCCTCGCCGCGCTGACGAAGGCCGGCAAGATCAAGGTTGCGTCGTGGCCGGTATCGGCACTGCTGTACCTGAGCCTGAACACGAAGAACCCGAACCTCGCGAAGCCTGAAGTACAGCAGGCAATGAAATGGCTGGTCGACTACGACGGCATCCAGCGCAACATCGTCAGCACGACCTACAAGGTGCATCAGACCTTCCTGCCCGAAGGCTTCCTCGGCGCGTCGAACGCGCGGCCGTACAAGCAGGACGTCGCGAAGGCGAAGGCGCTGCTCGCGAAGGCCGGTTTGCCGAACGGCTTCGACGTGACGATGGACATGCCGAACGACTATCCGTACCTCGAGATCGCGCAGGCGCTGCAGGCGAACTTCGCGCAGGGCGGCATCCGCGTGAAGCTGATCCCCGGCGATGCGAAGCAGGCGATCGGCAAGTACCGCGCGCGCCAGCACGACATCTTTATCGGCGAATGGTCGCCCGACTACATGGACCCGAACAGCAACGCACGCGGCTTCGCGTGGAATCCGGACAACTCGGACCAATCGCCGACCAAGATGCTCGCGTGGCGCAACAGCTGGGACATTCCGCAACTGACGAAGGACACCGAGGCGGCGCTCGTCGAGCCGTCGCCCGCGAAGCGCGCGCAGCGTTACGAAGCGCTGCAGAAGGCCGTGCTCGCGAACTCGCCGTTCATCATCATGTTCGAGAAGGTCGTGCAGGTCGCGACGCGCCCCGGCGCGACCGGGCCGGAGATCGGGCCGATCAACGACCTCGTGTCATACCGCACGCTTGCGAAATAATGGCGCCGGCCCGCGCGCCCGGCCATGCCGGCGCGCGGGTAATCGCCGCGGGCCGCCGTGGCGATGCTTTGCCGTGCGGCGCGGGCGATCTACAATGCCCGACGCCACGGATGCCGGCCGCGACCGGCGACGCGCGAGACCATCGAATCCGCTTCGCCATGGAAAACAGGATGCGTACGCTACAGCAACTGCGATTGGAGTTCCTGCAGTACAAGATCGAGCCGATCGGCTGGATTGGCGACAGCCCTTCCCGCTTCGACTTCTATACGCAAACGGCCGCCGGATGCGACACCATCCTGGAGCTCGGCGTGTTTACCGGGCTGACCACGACGGCCTTCCTGCTCGCGCAGCCGAAGCGCCTCGTGTCGGTCGACATCTCCGACGAGTATTTCCACATCCGGCCCGAACTGGAGCATGCGGCGAAGGACCTGTCGATCGACTTCGAATTCAGGATCGCCGACGATCTCGCGATGGAGCCGCTCGCCGCCGACCTGCTGTTCATCGATACCACGCATACGTACGAACAGACGCTCGCCAAACTGAACCGGTTCGGCCCGCTGGCGCGCAAGAAGATCGTGCTGCACGACATGACCACGGCCGGCGTATACCAGGCCGTGTTCCAGTGGCTGTGGGACAACAAGCAGTTTCATATTACGTATCACGACAGCCGCGGTTGCGGCGCGGTCGTCTGCGAGCGCCATGTCGGCTACTGAGCCGGGCGCGTGCAACGGGGGGGAGAACATGCAATCGAGCGAACACGCGGTCTGCGTAGCGATCAACGACAACAACCGCGCGTGGTACGAAATGCTCGTGCCGTTCCTGCTGTCGCTGCGGCAGACCGGCTACGACGGGCGAATCGCGGTGATCGGCTACGGGCTGTCCGAACGCAAGCGGCAGATCCTCGCGAGCCAGTCGGTCGACGTGATCGACGCGTCGAAAGCGTATGCGCTGCCAGTGGGCCGCTTCATCGAGGCCGCCGAGTATTGCGCGCGCGACCCGCAGATCCGCAAGCTCGCGCTGTACGACGCCGACATCTGGTTCTGCGCGCCGCGGTTCGACCTGTTCTCGCAGATCGGCGACAACCGCATTCACGTGTGCCCCGACCCGCTGTTCTGCACGTTCGTCGTCACGCCGCTGATCGGCGAGCGGCGCGACCATCACTGGCGTCTCGTCGTCGATGACGTCACCGCACGCCACGGCGGTGCGCTGCAGGCCGGGCTCGTGGCCGGGACCGCCGACGCCTGGACACGCTACGCGGACCACCTGCGCGACTGCATCGCGCGCGTCGGCACCGACTTCCAGGAATGCTTCGGGATCGACACGACGTTCCTGCATCTGTGGAGCGCACAAGGCGAAACGGCGCTGCTCGATCCGGTCCAGAACTTCGTCAGCAAGTACGGCATTCACGAGTCGTTCGATGCGGGCAGCGGCACGACCACGCTCCGTTACCAGGACGAACCGATCCGCGCGCTGCACATGACCGGCGACATCCGCTTCTTCGACCGGTGGCGCTACTACGCGAACCACACCGACGCCGCGCTGCGCGACGGCGTGCCGTTCGCGCTGTCGGACGGCACGCCGGTGCCATCCGACACGGTCGCCACGCATATTGCCGCGGCGGACTATGTGCAATCGGCCGGGCTGACTGTTTCCGCGGCAGCGATCGAGGCAAGCGCCGGCGCGTACCTGCAGGCGATCGACGAACCGGGCGGCACGATGCTCGTCGGCAGCGGGAACCACGAAATCGTGTTCACCGCGACCCGCGACATCGCGCGGCTGAACATCTACGTCACGCACCCGTCCGGTTCGCCGTCGCCGTTGCTGTGCGAAGTGCTGGTCAACGGGCAGGCGCAGCGCAAAGGCACCGAGCTGATGGCGCATTTCTGGTACCAGGTCGCGGCCGGCACCGTCATCACGCTGCGCGCGACGAGCCTCGGCGGTCAGCAGTGCAACGCGATCTGGCGGCTGCGCGAGGCGCCGGACATGCAGCAGTAGGCGCCGGGCCGCTGCCGATCAACCGACTGCCGCCCACACCAGGTACGCATTCAACCCGACGATCACGACCGTCGCCGCGCCGGCGACGATCCGCAGCGGCATCCGCATCGCATAAGCGCCCATTACGTCCTCGCGCGCCGACAGCATCAACAGCGCGATCATCGGGATCGGCAACACGAAACTCAGCACGACCTGGCTCGCGACCATCGCGCGCGTGACGTCGCAGCCGAGTGCGACCACCGCGAACGCGGGTGCGATCGTCACCGCGCGCCGCACCCAGACCGACATGCGGCGGTGGATGAAGCCCTGCATCACGACCTGCCCGGCCATCGTACCGACCACCGAGCTCGACACGCCCGACGTCAGCAGCGCGACCAGAAACAGTACGCCGGCCGCCGGACCGAGCACCGGGATCAGCGTGTGATACGCGTCGCCGATGTCGGTCATGCCCGGCGCGCTCCGGTGGAACGCCGACGACGCCATCATCACCATCGCGAGATTCACGAACCCGGCCAGCCCGAGCGCGACGACGACCTCGCGGTTCGAAAACCGCACGAGCCGCCGCCGCTCCGCGTCGTCGCGCGGCGCCGTGCGATCCTGCGTGAGGCCCGAATGCAGATACAGCGTGTGCGGCATGATCGTCGCGCCGATGATCCCCACCGCGATCGTCAGCGCCGCGTGATCGGGAATCTGCGGGACGACCAGATGAAACGCGGCTGCATGCCAGTCCTGCGGCGCGATCAGCAGTTCGCCGAGATAACACGCGCCGATCACGCCGACCAGTGCCGCGATCGCGGCTTCCAGCGGCCGGAAGCCGCGCTTCTCGAGCGCGAGGATCGCGCAGGTCGCCAACGCCGTCGCGATCATCCCCGCGAACAGCGACAGGTGGCACAACAGCCCGAAGGCGAGCGCACCGCCGAGGAATTCCGCCAGATCGGTCGCCATCGCGGCGATCTCCGACGCGATCCACATGCCCGACACGACCGGCGCGGGGAAACGGTCGCGGCACAGCTCGGCGAGATTGCGGCCGGTCACGATGCCGAGTTTCGCGGACATCGCCTGAAACAGCATCGCGATCGCGTTCGCAGCCAGCACGACCCACAGCAGCCGGTAGCCGTACGCGGCGCCGGCCTGGATGTTGGTCGCGAAGTTGCCGGGATCCATATAGCCGATCGACGCGATCACGGCCGGGCCGACGAACGGCAGCAGCGCGGCGATGCCGGTGCGGCGCCCTTCCAGCGCGGCGCGCGCCGCGCCGTCGGTACGCTCGGGGGACAGGCCAGGCAGCGCGAAGCCACCGGCAGGTTTGCTCGGGACAGGAAGCATGGTGGAGTTTCCGTTCGAATGAGGAAGGCCGATTCGGGAGCGGGCGCCGCGGCCGGCATGCCGCCGGCCGGTCGCGGCAGCGCGACCATCGCGTTACAGCGGCACGACGTCGGGACGATTGCGCGGAAACTGCGCGATCACGTCGGGCGTGACGTTCAGGTGTGCTTCGACGAGCTTCGGCGGTGTATGCGCGAGCCAGTCCGACAGCGACACCTCCGCATAGCGGTCGGTCTTGAAGATTTCCAGGAACACGAGGTCGGTCTTGCCGGTGTTCTGCACGTAGTGCCCGAGGCTCTTCTTCACATAGCCGACGTCGCCCGCGCGGAAGTCGGCCGTCTGCGCCTTCGGCCCTGTATCGAACACGGTCATCCGCGCCTCACCCTGCAAGTAGTACTGCCATTCGTCCGCGTTCGGGTGCCAGTGCAGTTCGCGCATGCCGCCCGGATGCACGGTGACGAGCGCTGCCGCGACCGTCGTCGACACGTTGAAGTTGGTGCTGTCCGCGATCCGCACTTCGCCGCCGCGCGTTTTCCTGACCGGCTTCATGTCGCCGAGCGAGAAAATGAACGGATGCGGCGGCGCCCCGGCCGACGAAGCCGATGCGCGCTGCGCGTCCGCGAGCGGGCCCGGCTCGTCGCCCTGGAAGATCCACAGGTTGTCGAGCGGCACGTTCCTGAACGCATCGGCCGGCACGCCGAAGTTGAGCGCGAGCACGTCGGGCGGCGTATGCGCGACCCAGTCGGTCAGCAGCAGCGTGTTGAATTCCGATGCGCGGCCGTTGTCGAACGCGAGCAGGAATTCGGCGCCATCGGTGCCGAGGCCCTGCAGCGAATGCGGCAGGCCGGGCGGGAAATACCAGAGATCGCCGGTCTTGACGTCCTGCACCGACGGCCGCCCGAGTTCGTCGAGCACCGTGATCCGGCAGCGGCCGTCGAGCATGATCGCCCACTCGGCCTGCTGGTGCCAGTGCATCTCACGAATGCCGCCGCGCGTCAGGCGCATGTTCACGCCCGAAATGGTTTCGGAAATCGCAAAATCGTCCTGCGTGACTTCGCGCGCCCACCCGCCATTTTGAATGCGTTTATGGGCATTATTGAAAGATGCCCAGAATAATGGCATCCCGTTGATATCGGTGGCCGGCGGATCCTGAAACGACGGAAACTGATTGGAGATTGCCGGATTTTTCGGGCCCGGGTCGGTCAGGCTCTGGCGATTGCGTGCATTCACCGCGCCTTCCGGCGGTCTGTCCGGATTACCGAACGAGGCCGCCTTGGCCGATACGGCAATACCCGCGGCGGCAATGGCGCCAGCCGTACCCGCCAGCATCTTGCGTCGAGAAAGATTCGTCATGATTTCCTCTTCATTCTTGCGATTAAGCGAATTCCCATTACGGAATACCTGCCGCTTTTCGGATTATCGAAAATCGAACATCCCGTCACGCAAGTTAAATACAATTCGACGAATAATTTAAATGAATTATTAACCTGAATTAATGATTTAATCTGATCGGCTTTAATTTTGTAATTATTGCGGTGCAACGGAGTGGCTGGTGGCGACGGATTTCGGTGATTGAGAGATACGCTTGTGCCCGGTCTTGATGACACGCATTGCGACAACGCGGGATCGGGATACGACCCAGTCGATTCGGATCACTGATCGTATCGAGCGGACCCGTACGGATGCCGATACGCCGGATACCGGTTACCGTGCCGCGACCGGAAGCGGTTCACTCCAGCGGCATCGCGTCGAGCCGTTGCGCGGCGAACCTCAAGCCGCCCAGAATCCGTTCCGCGACCCGTGCCGGAAAACCGGGCGGCAACGCCGAGGCGACCGATTCGATCACATGCGGCGTCATCGCGACGAGCCGTTCGACGATCGGCGTCGCGATATCGCCGAGCAGGCAGTGCTCGGCCATCGCGCTGAAGTGCCGTCGCGTGATATCGCGCATCGCATAGTGCTTGCGCTTGCCGTGCACGGCCATCGCGAGCTTCGCCTTGTGCCACGACCACTGGTTCGCGCCGTCGCCTTCGACCGGCCAGATCGACATCACGTCGTAAAGCGGCGTCAGCCGGAAACGGCCGCCGGGCAGCAGGCGCAGGCTGAAGTTCTTCGCATGCCCGTCCGGTGCGGCGAGCATCCAGAACACGATCAGGGCGGCGAACAACGTGTCGAGATCCTCCCGCGCCGTTTCGGAACGGCGCAGGAGGCCGGCGAGATCGGGTATGCCGGGGCCGCCCTGCGACTCGTACTTCAGATGAGGCGGCACGCCGAGCGCCTGGCAGAAGTCCTCCTGCGGCAAGCGCAACAGCCACCCGCCATCGCGATGCAACGCGCGATCGAAGCGTGCGACGGACAGAACCTTGTACGCGCCGAAACGCTCGATTTCCGCCTGCGCGACCGGCAGGCCGAACGCACGCAGGATCGCGAGGCACAACCACTCGTTCTCGACGGAGGCCGTCAGATCGGCCCGCTTGTTACCGACCAGCCCGAGCGGCAATTTCAGAATATGCGTCGTCGGCGTCGCGCCATGCGGGCGCATCCAGCGCCCGTCATGAAACAGCAGTGCGGTCTTTTCCTGCGCGCCGGCCAGCGACAGCCGGAAATCGTCGTCGTCCCCGCCTGCCGTCGCGACCCCGCTCGCCTGATCGAGCACACGTGCCACGTCGTCGTCCGACAGCGGCGTACCGTCGATGCGATCCAGACCGGCCGGCGCATCGTCCTCGCCGAGCAATTGCACCGCGCCGATGCAGTCGCGGCCGAGCGCGGCGAGCAGATCGAACGGCTCGGTCGTCGCCGTGCCGAACCGAGTGGCCAGGCGGCGCCGAATGGCATCGCTGTCCGGCAAGAGGTTGTCGAAGAAGTGATTCACGCGTTCGCCGCGCAGCGGTGCGTCGCCGACACCGAACGGCAGCGACAGCGATAACGGGCGGCCGACGGCCGATTGTTTCCAGCCGGCGTCGTACAGCAGTTCCATGTCGCCGCGTGCGGGAATCCGCCACGTGCCGACCCGCTGGCCGTTCGTCCAGATCGACAACGCGCGCGTGTGCGTTTTGCGTCCCATCGCTTACCACTCGACGTCGGCTGCGTCGCGCCCGTCCTTCGTGCGGATGCTGAGTTCGAGACCGTACAGCGCGGTCAACTCAAGCAACTGGCTGAGCGACAGGCTTTCGGTACGCGAGGTTTCGAGCGACGACAGGCGCGACTGGCCCACGCCGATTCTCCCGGCCGCTTCCGCTTGCGTCAGGCCCTTTGCCTGACGCGCGGAAGACAGGATTTCGCCCAGTTGCGCGGGCGTATTGACGATGAAGTTCACGGCGTGGATCCCCGAGGACAATCAATGCAGTATATGCCTGACAGACATAAACGCAAATTATTCCTGTCAGACATAAACGCGAAATATGCCTGACAGACATAAACGTGCCCTGACGTACCGCCCCTCCCTCTAACGCGTTTTCGACCCTATCACCTATCCTCACACCATAGTTTTTCTCCGCTGGCGCGAATGATTTTGGCTTTGTTAGATGGATGACATTCGATCATCAGACGACAATGATCTAACAGCCGATGACCTGCGCGTTCGCCCGTACCGTCGAATCCCGCTATGCCGAGCTGACGCCGACCGCCAAGCGCATCGCGAGCTACATGCTCGCGAACCTCGACCGGCTCGGGCTTGAAACGGCCGACCAGATCGCGCAGCAGGCCGGCACCAGCGGCATCTCGGTCGGACGCTTCCTGCGCAGCGTCGGCTACCGCAATCTCGACGACCTGAAACGCGAACTGCGCGGCGGCGGCGATCGTCCGTGGATGATCACCGACCGGCTCGACGAATACCGCCGTGTCGCCGGCACGCCACCGGCCGAACGCAACGGCAGCGGCAACGACGGCACGCTCGCGTCGTCGCTCGAACGCGAACTCGATGCGATCCGGCACGTGTACCGGCTCGCCGAAGGCCCCGTGTTCGCGCAGGTCGCCGACCGGATCGCGCAGGCCGACGCGGTGTTCATCCTCGGCATCCAGTCGACGCGCGGGATCAGCAACGCCTTCAGCAGCTACCTCGAATACCTGCGCCCGCGCGTGTTCTATTCCGACGGCCAGTCGGGCTCGTACGTCGATTCACTGAACTCCGAATTCGAGCGGCCGTACTGCATCGTCACCGATACGCGCGCGTATTCGCGCAGCGCGCGCCGCTATTGCCAGGCGGCCGCCGAGCGCGGACAGCCATTCGCGCTCGTCACCGATCTGTCGTGCCCGTGGGCGCGCGACTGGCCGGCCGACCTGCTGCAGGTGAAGACCGACGTCGGCCAGTTCTGGGATTCGCTCGCGCCGCTCACCTGCCTGTTCAACCTGCTGATCACGGCCGTGGTCGATCGCCTCGGCCCCGCGATCGACCGGCGTGTCGCACGCAACCGCGAACTGCAGCACACGTTCGACCAATTCGAATCCTGAGTGAGCCTGCCCTGCCGATGAACGATCACCGCCTCGTCGAAATCACGCCCGCTACGCATCGTGTCGACATCGATCTCGTCTACGCGACCGGGCGCAACCTGACCGGCAAGCCGATCTACCGCCACGCGCACTGCCTGCTGCTGGCGCCGGCCGAAGCCGCGCTGCGCCGCGCGGTGGACATTGCCGCGCAAGCCGGCTTCACACTGCGCATCTACGACGCATACCGGCCGCCGCAAGCGCAGCAGGTGCTGTGGGATTTCCTGCCCGATCCGGACTTCATCGCCGATCTCGGCCGCGGCTCGAATCACAGCCGCGGCACGGCGCTCGACCTGACGCTGGTCGACGCGAGCGGCGAACCGCTCGACATGGGCACGGGCTTCGACGAGATGGTCGCCGCGTCGGGCCACTTCCACGCGGGGCTGCCCGAAACCGTGCAACGCAACCGCCTGCTGCTGCTCGGCGTGATGCACGCGGCCGGTTTCGTGCATATCGACAGCGAATGGTGGCACTACGAACTGCCCGGCTCGCACGCGTTGCCGCAGATCGACAACGCGGCGAGCGGCCCGTGGCGCCTGATGTGATGGCCCGACGCATTCTCCTCACCGTTCACGTTCAACGATTTCAACGACACATGGAGCGCAGATGAAACCCCTGACATCCCGGCTCGTCGCGGCGCTGGCCGCCGCATCCGTTCTCGCCGCCGTTCCGCTGTCCGCCGCGCATGCGGAGACGCCGAAGGACCTGTTCGTGATGGCCACGCTGCTCGACGAATTCACGACGCTGGACCCGGGCGAGATCTACGAACTGGTGCCGGAGGAATACGTCGCGAACACCTACGACCGGCTCGTGCGCGTCGACCTGCGCGATCCGTCGAAATTCAACGGCGACGTCGCGCAGTCGTGGACAGTGAGCACCGACGGGTTGACCTATACGTTCAAGCTGCGCCCCGGACTCAAGTTCCACTCGGGCAATCCGCTGACGGCCGACGACGTCGCGTGGTCGATCCAGCGCGCGGTGCTGCTCGACAAGGGGCCCGCGGCCGTGCTGACCGGCATCGGCCTAACGAAGGCAAACGTCGCGGCGAACGTGAGGAAGCTCGACGACCTGACGGTGGCGGTCACGACCGACCGCAAGTACGCGCCGACCTTCGTGCTGAACGTGCTCGGCTCGTGGCCCGCGTCGGTGCTGGACAAGAAGCTGCTACTGTCGCACCAGCAAGGCGCCGACTTCGGCAATGCGTGGCTGAAGACCAACGAAGCCGGTTCCGGCGCGTACAAGCTGGTCAAGTGGGCGGCCGGCGACAGCATCGTGCTGCAGCGCTTCGACGGCTACCGGCTGCCGCTCGCGATGAAACGCATCGTGCTGCGCCATGTACCCGAAGCCGCGAGCCAGCGCCTGCTGCTGGAAAACGGCGACGTCGACGCGGCGCGCGACCTGAGCCCGGACGATCTGGCCTCGGTCGTGAAATCGGGCAAGGCGAAGGTTTCGGCTTCGCCGCAAGCAACGCTCCTGTATCTCGGCCTGAACACGAAGAACCCGACGCTCGCGAAGCCCGACGTGCAGGAAGCGCTGAAATGGCTCGTCGACTATGCGGGTATCCAGGGCAACGTCGTGAAGACGACCTACAAGGTGCACCAGACCTTCCTGCCCGAAGGCTTCCTCGGCACGCTGAACACGAACCCGTACAAGCTCGACGTCGCGAAGGCGAAGGCGCTGCTCGCGAAGGCCGGCGTGCCGAACGGCTTTTCGGTGACGATGGACGTGCGCAACGACTATCCGTACACGGAGATCGCACAGGCCGTGCAGGCGAACTTCGCGCAGGCGGGCATCAAGGTGCAGCTGATCCCCGGCGACAACAAGCAGACGCTCGCGAAATACCGCGCGCGCCAGCACGACATCTACATCGGCGAATGGTCGGCCGACTACATCGATCCGCACAGCAACGCGCAGGGTTTCGCGTGGAATCCGGACAACTCCGACAAGTCGAGCTATAAAATGCTGGCCTGGCGCAACAGCTGGGACATCCCGCAACTGACCAAGGAAACCGACACCGCACTCGCCGAGCCGGCCGCCGCGAAACGCGCGCAGCTGTATCAGACGATGCAGAAGGAAATGCTCGCGCGCTCGCCGTTCGTGATCATGTTCGAGAAAGTCGCGCAGGTCGCGACGCGGCCCGGCGTGAGCGGGCTCGAAGTCGGACCGATCAACGATCTCGTGTCGTACCGCAACCTGAAGAAGCAATAAGATTCGCCGCATGTCGACTCCCGCCTCCTCCCTCGAAGCACTGCGCACGCTGCCCGCGCGGCGCCCGGCCGTCCGCTGGGCACTGCGCGTGCTGCGCTGGGCGCTCACGCTCGCCGTCACGTTCGCGGGGCTGCTCGCGCTGACGTTCGTGATCGGCCGCAAGGTGCCGATCGATCCCGTGCTCGCGATCCTCGGCGATCGTGCGTCGGCCGAGGCATACGCGGCCGAACGCATCGCGCTCGGGCTCGACAAGCCGCTCGTCACGCAATTCCTGATCTATGTACGCGACGTGCTGCACGGCAATCTCGGCGTATCGCTGCTGACGGCGAACCCGGTGCTCGACGACATCAAGCGCGTGTTCCCGGCCACGCTCGAACTCGCGACGATCGCGACGCTGATCGGCATCGCGATCGGCGTGCCGCTCGGCGTCGCGGCCGCCGTGAAGCACAACCGGCCGATCGACCACATCGCGCGCTTCGTCGGGCTGATCGGCAATTCGGTGCCCGTGTTCTGGCTCGGGCTGATGGGGCTGCTGCTGTTCTACGCGCGGCTGCACTGGGTCGGCGGGCCGGGCCGGCTCGACCCCGTGTACGACGGAATGGTCGACCCGCGCACGGGCAGCCTGCTGATCGATGCGGCGCTCGCGGGCGAGTGGGACGTGTTCCGCAACGCGGTGTCGCACATCGCGCTGCCGGCCGCGATCCTCGGCTACTACTCGGTGGCCTACCTGAGCCGCATGACGCGCTCGTTCATGCTCGACCAGCTGAGCCAGGAATACATCGTCACCGCGCGCGCGAAAGGCTTGCCGGAGCGGCGCGTGATCTGGCGGCATGCGTTCGGCAACATCGCCGTGCCGCTCCTGACCGTGATCGCGCTCACGTACAGCAACCTGCTCGAAGGCTCGGTGCTGACCGAAATCGTGTTCGCGTGGCCGGGGCTTGGCTCGTACCTGACCGGCGCGCTGCTGAACGCCGACATGAACGCGGTGCTCGGTGCGACGCTCGTGATCGGCGCGATGTTCATCACCGTCAACCTGCTGACCGACGCGCTGTACCGCGTGTTCGATCCGCGTGCGCGCTGAGGGCCGCCCCGACATGACCGCTTCCTCCCTGCTTCTTTCATCGTCCATGCCGAAGGTCGTCCAATCATGAACGCCGAGCGCCTCACGCTGCGCGCGTGGCTGCTGTCCGATGCGCCCGCGTCGCGCTCGCAGGCCGCACTCGGCCTCGCGTACCGACGCTGGCGCCGGTTCGCCACGAATCCGCTCAACCTGTTCGGGCTCGCGATCCTCGTCGCGCTGATCGTCGTCGCGATCGTCGGCCCGCTGATCATGCCGCACGACCCGCTGCGCCAGGTGCTGTCCGACCGGCTGCTGCCGCCCGGCTCGCCGTCGCACTGGTTCGGCACCGACCAGCTCGGCCGCGACATCCTTTCGCGGCTGATCGACGGGTCGCGCCTGACGCTCGGCATCGCGCTGCTCGTCGTCGTGATCGTCGTGCCGATCGGCCTGCTGATCGGCACGACGGCCGGCTATTGCGGCGGCTTCGTCGACAGCGTGCTGATGCGCATCACCGACATCGCGCTCGCGTTCCCGAAGATCGTGCTCGCGCTCGCATTCGCTGCCGCGCTCGGGCCTGGCGTGATCAACGCGGTCGTCGCGATCTCGATCACCGCGTGGCCCGCGTATGCGCGGCTCGCACGCGCGGAGACGATCCGTATCGCACAGGCCGACTACATCCACGCCGCGCGGCTGCAGGGCGCGTCGGGCCTGCGCATCCTGCTGCGCTACATCATGCCGATGTGCATGTCGTCGGTGATCGTGCGCGCGACGCTCGACATGGCCGGCATCATCCTGACCGTCGCGGGCCTCGGCTTTCTCGGCCTCGGCGCGCAGCCGCCGAGCCCCGAGTGGGGCTTCATGGTCGCGTCGGGCCGCAACGTGCTGCTCGACGCCTGGTGGGTCGCGACGCTGCCCGGCATCGCGATTCTGCTCGTGAGCCTGGCATTCAACCTGCTCGGCGACGGGCTGCGCGACGTCTTCGATCCCCGCCATGGAGCATGACATGCCGATGCATTCCGCCACCGCGCCCGCGCCGCTCTGCGAGATCGACGGGCTGAAGATCGGCTTTCGCGGCCACGACGGCGTCGTCACCGACGCCGTGCGCGACCTGTCGCTGACGCTCGCGCCCGGCGAACGGCTCGGCATCGTCGGCGAATCGGGCTCCGGCAAATCGCTGACGGGCCGCGCGCTGCTCGGCCTGCTGCCCGACGCCGCGCGCTGGTCGGCACGCACGATGCGCTTCGCAGGCCACGACCTGCTCGCGATGTCGCCGCGCGAGCGCCGGCGGCTGTGCGGCAGCCAGATGGGCATGATCCTGCAGGACCCGAAATATTCGCTGAACCCGGTGATGACGGTCGCGAAGCAGATGGGTGAAGCGTTCCGGCTGCACGAGCCCGGGCTGCGCGGCCGCGCGCTGCGCGAACGGATCGTCGAAGCACTCGAGGCCGTGCAGATCCGCGACCCGGCACGCGTCGCCGATGCGTATCCGCACGAGCTGTCGGGCGGCATGGGCCAGCGTGTGATGATCGCGATGATGGTGTCGACCGGCCCGCGCCTGCTGATCGCCGACGAACCGACTTCGGCGCTCGACGTCGCGGTGTCGATGCAGGTGCTCGCGGTGCTCGACGCGATGATCGCGCGCCACGACACGGGCCTGATGTTCATCAGCCACGACCTGCCGCTCGTGATGTCGTTCTGCGACCGCGTCGCGGTGATGTATGCAGGCCGCGTGGTCGAAACCTGCGCCGCGCGCGACCTGCGCAACGCATCGCATCCCTATACGCGCGGGCTGCTCGCGGCGAACCCGCCACTCGCGAACCCGCCCGACGAACTGCCGGTGCTGCGCCGCGATCCGGCGTGGCTCGAGCCCGCCGACCGACAGGAGGCCGCACGATGATCGACGTCGATCACGCATCGATCCGTTTCCCGACCCGCACGGGTCACGTCGACGCCGTGCGCGACGCGAGCTTCGCGGTGCGCGACGGCGAAGTGTTCGGGCTCGTCGGCGAATCCGGTTCCGGCAAGTCGACACTGCTGCGCGCGCTGACGGGCCTCGTGCCGCTCGCGTCCGGCAGCCTGTCGATCGACGGACGGCCGGTCGGCGGCACGCCCGATCGCGCGTTTCGCCGCCACGTGCAGATGGTGTTCCAGGATCCGTACGCGTCGCTGCATCCGCGCTTCACGGTCGACCAGACACTGCGCGAGCCGCTGTCGATTCATGCGATCGGCGACGCCGATGCACGCATCGCCCGCGCGCTGTCCGAAGTCGGGCTCGGCCCCGCGTTCCGTTTCCGCTATCCGCACCAGTTGTCGGGCGGCCAGCGGCAGCGCGTCGCGATCGCGCGTGCCTTGATCGTCGAGCCGCGCGTGCTGCTGCTCGACGAACCGACGTCCGCGCTCGACGTGTCGGTGCAGGCCGAGATCCTGAACCTGCTGCGCCGCCTGCATCGCGAACGCAAGCTGACGATGATCCTCGTGAGCCACAACCTCGCGGTGATCGGCTTCCTGTGCCAGCGCGTCGCCGTGATGCAGCAGGGCGAGATCGTCGAGCAGCTCCGGATCGAGGACGTGCGCGCCGGGCAGGTTGCACGCGACTACACGCGCACGCTGCTGAATGCGACCGAAGGTTATCGCCGTCTCGACCCGGTGGCCGGCGCGCCGGCCGCCTGACATCCGAGCGACGCACCGGCATGCGATACTCGGCACGCCACGCGCCGGCCAGGCCGCCGCATGGAACCCTTGTGCGTCGCACGGGTCAACTTCCTTTCGTCAACAGCTCAACCGCAATAGGGAGGCGTTCATGCTGCAATTCATCGAAACCCTGGTCGTCGGGCTCATCGTCGGCCTCCTCGCCCGCGCGCTCAAGCCCGACGACGACAAGATGGGCATCGTGATGACCACCGTGCTCGGCATCGTCGGCTCGCTGGTCGCCGGCTACGTCGGCCGCGCAGCCGGCTGGTACGCGCCGGGCCAGGGCGCAGGCTGGATCGCATCGATCATCGGCGCGATCGTGCTGCTCGTCGTTGTCGGCGCGATTCGCAAGCGCGCGGGCTGAACCCCGCACGCATCGCGCCAATGCAAAACGGCCGCTCAAAACGAGCGGCCGTTTTGCTTTCCGGGCAGCGCAAGGCCGTTGCCCGCGCAACGGTCACGGCGACCGTTCGTCCCACGATCCTATCCCGCCCGGCATTTCCCCGACTTGCAGTTGCGCAGATTCGGCCTACATTGGTTGAAGCAATACGCGGTCATGTGCTTATTACCTATATTTCCGTTTTTTGATTCAAGAGGTCCGATGGTTTTGCCGTTTACGCATACAGCATCGCAGCGTTGACGGACTGCCACCCGAGCGGCCCCGCTGCGACGCGCTTCCTCTCTGGAGCCTGTCATGAAGCATCGCCTGTTCGCCGCCTCGTTCGTCCTGGCTGCCTCGCTTCTGGCCACGTCCTCGTCCTTTGCCGGCGGCACGTCCGGCATCATTCACTTCTCCGGCATGATCGTCGAGCCACCGTGCTCGTTCGCGCTCGAAACGGCCGATGTCGCTCACGCACACGTACGCCCCGACTGTCCGCGTCCCGCCAGCGGACAAGTCGCGTTCGTCGATGCGGCAAGCCTGCGCACGATCAAGACCACGACCTTTACGCAGGCCTCGCGCGCAATCGTTTTACCTGACCGTCCGGGCCGCGATCATGCACCGATGATCGCCGTCGTGACGTACCAGTAAAGCCCGCTGCCGGACGCGCCCGCGCCGACGCCGTGCGTCAGTCGCGATGGCGTGCGATCCAGTCGCTGAACGCGCGGATCTTCTGCTGGCTGCCGATGGCCTCGGGATACACGAAGAAGTAGCGCGCGCCGGTTTCGAGCACGATGTCGAATGGCCGTTCGAGCCGGCGTGCGCTGACGTCGTCGTCGACGAGCATCACATCGCCGATCGCGACGCCGAAACCCTGCATCGCGGCGTTCGTCGCGAGATCGAGCGTGTCGAACGTCGGCCCGCGCGCGGGATCGACGCTGCGCTCGCCCGCATGATCGAGCCATGCGCGCCAGTCGCGATGGTCGCGCGTCGGATGCAACAGCGTATGACGTGCGAGATCGCCGACCGCATCGAGCGGCGACGCCTGCCGCAATTCCGGCGAACAAATGGGCGTGAGCCGCTCGTCGAACAACGGCAGCGCGATCACGCCCGGGCCCGGCGACGTGCCGTAGACGATCGCCGCATCGAACGGCTCGGTCGAGAAATCGACGACGTGCTGCCAGGCGGTCGTGATCTGCACATGGAGATCGGGGTGCTCGCCCTGGAAACGCATGATGCGCGGCAGCATCCAGCGCATCACGCAGGTCGGCACCATCAGCGCGAGATCGGTACGCTGCCGCGTGAGCTTCATCGAGATGTCCTCGATCCGCGCGAAGCTCTCGTTGACGACCGGCAGCAGTTGTTCACCCTCCGCCGTCAGCGTCAGGCCCTTCGCATGCCGCTTGAACAGCGGAAAGCCGTAATGCGCCTCCAGCGTCTGGATCTGCCGGCTCACCGCGCCCTGCGTGATGCACAGCTGCTCGGCCGCGCGCGTGAAGCTGCGGTGGCGAGCCACGGTCGAGAAGATCTGCAGCGCGTGCAGGGGCGGAAGTCGGCGCATGGCGAACGGAACAAGGAAAAACGACGCGGAAGGACCGCGCGCCGACACCGGCGCGCGCAGACCGACACGATAAGCCAAACGCCCGCTTTGCGCGAGACGCCGGACGCTCAGGCCGTCGCGGTCAGCGCACCCGCCGCGATGCGTGCCGCCGACGCGACGACGTCCGCGCGGGCCGCCGCGTCGGCCTGCTGCTGCGTGAACGATACGGCCATCACGATCGGCGCGCGCGACGGCGGCCACAGCACCGCTATGTCGGTTGTCGTGCCGTAACCGCCGGTCCCGGCCTTGTCCGCGATGCGCCAGCCCGGCGGCACGCCCGCCGCGATGCCGGTCGCGCCGCGCGCGCCGCCGACCATCCATTCGGTCAGCTGCGTGCGCTGCGGCTCCTGCAGCGTGTTGCCAAGCAGCAGCCGCTGCAGCGTGTCGACCATCGCGACCGGCGTCGACGTGTCGCGTTCGTCGGCGGGCGCGGCCTTGTTCAGTTCGGGCTCCCAGCGATCGAGGCGGAACGTCGTGTCGCCGCTCTCGCGCGCGAACGACGTGACGGCCTGCGGGCCGCCGAGCACGCCCATCAGCAGGTTGCCCGCACCCTTGTCGCCCGCCTGCAGCATCGCCTCGCACAGCTGCGCGATCGTCATGCCCGTGTCGACGTGGCTTTCGGTAATCGGCGAGCCCGACACCACTTCATAGCGGCGATACAGGATGCGGCGCGGCAGCAGCGACGCGTCGAGCGAACCGCGCGCGAGCACCGCGGCGGCCGCCATGACGGCATACGTGCCGCACAGCGGGAAGCGTTCGCGCGCGTGGTGGGCGATGCGTACGCCGTTCGACGTATCGAGCGCGGCGACGCCGAGCCGGCCGTTCGATGCTTTTTCGAGCGCGGCCAGTTCGGCTTGTGCGGTGTGGGCGCGCCCCTGGTCGGCCACCGGCGCGGACGTGCACGCGGCGACGAACGGCGCGGCGACGGCGGCAAGCAACAGCGAGCGGCGTGTCGGAGAGTGTTCCATGAATGAGGTGTGTTCTGTCGGAAACAGTGGCGCGAAGCGACGCGGGCGTGCCTCGGCGAAGCGCGCCCGTTCACGCCGACGGCCGGCCCGCGACGGCATTCGCCGCGCATCCCCGAAAGACGCCCGTCGGCCCCGCAATGCACGGGACTCGCATGAACAGACCCTAGCGTAGCAGCGACCGCCGCCACGTTCCAGCAAAACGGCCCTGCTTCACCCTTGCGACGAAGGCAGGTACGGCATCGGATTCACCGGCTTGCCGTCGCGCCGCACCTCGAACAGCAGCGCGACGCGCGAGTTGTCGAGGTCGCCCATCTCGGCGATCTCGTCGCCCTGGCGCACGATGTCGCCCGTCTTCACGAGCAGCTTGCGGTTGTGTGCATACGCGGTCAGGAAATCCGCGTTGTGCTGGACGATGATCAGGCTGCCGTAATCGTTCAGGCCGGTGCCCGCATACATCACGCGGCCGTCGGCCGCGGCGCGCACGGGGTCGCCCGGCCGGCCGGCGATCTGGATGCCGCGGTTCTGCCCCGGCCGGAACCCGTCGACGATCTTGCCGCTGGCGGGCCACTTGAGCGCGACGCCGCCCGCATGACGTTTCGTTTCCTTGACGACCTGGCGATCGTTCGCGTTCGATGCAGTGGTTTGCGCAGTTGCATGACCATCCGCGGCCCCGTTGCCCGCGGCCGTTTGCGTACCGGCCGCGCCCGCCGGCGGCAGCGGTTGCTGTTTGACGATGCGCAGCACCTGCCCCATCCGCAGCCGGCCGTTCGCGGTCATCTTGTTCCAGGTGCGCAGGTCGGCAACGCTGCAGTCGTTCGCGGACGCGATGCCCGACAGCGTGTCGCCACGCTTCACGACGTACTTCTGCGCGACGAGAATCGGCGCCGGCGGCAGCGTGGCGGACGCGGTAGCCGACGGCGCGGCAGCCGGCTGGCCCGACGACGAGCCTGCCAGCGTATCGCTCGGCGGGACGGACTGCGTGCCTGCACAACCGGCCATGACGAGCACGGCTGCCAGGCCTGGCAGCCACGCCGCGTTGCGGTAAATCTCGCGCGTTTTCATGGACGATCCGACTCCGGTTTGACAATCTTTCAAGCATCTCAAAAACGGAACGGCCGACGTGTAACCGGATGCAAACAATGATGACAAACGATCACGAACCGGATGCCGGCCGGCATACGCTACCGGTAATACGGTCCGATTCAGAAAAACTTGATGGTCTTTTTGCAGGAAGGCGGAAGAATTTTCGTCGCGAAAAACTATGACAGATTTGTTTCAATAGGCGCGAATCGACACTCAACGCAACCATCGGACGAATTCGGAACAGGCCCACGCGATGCCGACGCACAGGAACAGTAGATGCAACGCGATCTTGAACGACACGCCCCACGACGAATCGATCTGCATGACAGGCTCCCCGGTTGATGTGCATTCATGATCGGCCATCGATCGCACCCCGAAAATGCGGACCTGGCGAATCGGGTCTCAGGCTGAGCCTGAGACCGGCGCGGCGGTTCCTGCTAACTTATCGGCCATTCAACGCCTTCACTCCCGGCCCATCATGCGCTTCGACCTGACCGACCTGCGGCTCTTCCTGAACATCTGCGAGGCCGGCACGATCACGAGCGGCGCCGAGCGCACGCACATCACGCTGCAAGCCGCGAGCGAGCGCATCCGCGGCATGGAGGACGAGCTCGGCGTGCCGCTGCTGCACCGGACCAAGTCGGGTGCGCAAGCGACCGACGCGGGCCGCGCGCTCGAACACCACGCGCGCACCGTGCTGCAGCAGATCGACCACATGCGTGGCGAACTGCAGCAATACGGCCAGGGGCTGCGCGGCCATATCCGGCTGCTGTGCAACACGGCTTCGCTGAGCGAATACCTGCCCGACGCGCTGGCCGATTACCTGCCGCACCATCCGAAGCTGTCGATCAGCGTCGAAGAGCGCTCGAGCCAGGAGATCGTGCATGCGATCCGCAACAAGACGGCCGAGGTCGGCATCGTCGCCGATTCGGTCGGGCTCGGGCGGGCTCGAACAGAAGCCGTTCCGCGAGGACTGGCTGATCGTCGTCGTGCCGGCCGCGCATCCGCTGGCGTCGCACCGGAAAGTTGCGTTCGACGACATCGCCGGCGAGGATTTCATCGGCCTCACCGACGGCAGCGCGCTGCAGGTGCATCTCGCCGACCAGGCGCGCGCGCTCGGCAAGCGGATCCGCTACCGCGTGCAGTTGAAGAGCTTCGATGCGATCTGCTGCGTGATCGCGAGCGGCGTGGGCATCGGCATCGTGTCGCGGCACGCGGCCGAGCGTGCAGACGATGGACGTGCGGCTCGTCGAGCTGTCCGATCCGTGGAGCCACCGGAATCTGACACTGTGCGCGCGGTCGTTCGACGCGCTGCCGAAATACACGCGGGAGTTCGTCGCGTTCCTGTCCGGCGCGACACCGTCGCGGTAACGCGCGCCGCATCGTCGTTATACGGAGGCATGACCATGACCGAAACCGATCTCGCCACCCGCTATCGCGCGTATATCGACTGCCTGAACCGCCAGGACTGGCCGGCGCTCGGCGAGTACGTCTCCGACGACGTGATCCACAACGACCGGCCGCTCGGCCTCGCCGGCTACCGCGCGATGCTCGAACAGGACTACCGCGACATTCCCGATCTCCGCTTCGACATCCGGTTGCTCGCGTGCGAGCCACCTCGCATCGCGTGCCGGCTGCGCTTCGCCTGTTCGCCGAAGGGGACGTTCATGGGGCTCGCTGTCGACGGCCGGAAGGTCACCTTCGCCGAGAACGTGTTCTACGAATTTCATGACGGCAAGATCCGCCAGGTCTGGTCGGTGATCGACAAGGCGGCGATCGAGGCGCAGCTTTAGCCCCGTCGCGGCGGCCGCTCGCCGGTCGCGACCGACACGCCGATATCCGTCGTGATGTGCTTCGATCCTTATGGATAACGTTTTCTCTCATTATCCATCGTAAGCACGTCGACATTCAGTCTTGCCTCCTGCCGCTTCAGCGCACGCCACCCGCACGATACGCGCTCACTCATCGAGAGAATTTTGGGCGATTCACGCGCAATTCTGATCAGAACGCCCGCCTCTTCGTTCCCACTATTCGGGTTTTCACCGGCGCATCCTGCGTGAAAGATCATTGACATCGCGTCGCTGGATGCCTAAATTTGGAAAACGTTTTCCAATGCTTCAGCGCGACGCCGGTCACGGCCCGTGCAGGGGGAACGCTTGCCCGCTCGAGTTGTGATTCAGGCCGTCCGCCTTCAGGGATCAGGGTTTCAAGGCAACGGTCGGGTACGGGCATCGAGCGCGGCAGCGGCCACACCCGCCCGTCCTTCATCACTATTCAAAACTGGAGACACAATGCATCCGCGCAGCAGATTCGCGCTCGGCGCCGCGCTCAGCGCCCTTTCCGTCGTGTTCGTCAGCGCGTGCGGCGGCAACGACGTGACCGACACGCCGCCGTCATCGCCGCCCCCGTCCACGACACCGACGCTCGCGGCGAACTCGCTGCAGGCGCTCGTCTACGGCGCGCCCGACACGAGCGTGCCGGCCGGCACGAACATTCCGGTCACGATGATGGGCCAGATGCGCGCGCTGTTCGACCTGATCCGGAAATCGCCCGACTTCACGCAGGTCGTGATGGATCTCGGCGACGGTACGCCCGTCCACGTGCTCGACACGAACACCGGCGACAAATTCCTGCCCGGCAAGCTCGCGCTCGGCCTGTCGTACATCCTGATCGACATGAAGTCGAAGAACGACCCGCAGTATGCGAGCTACCTCGCGACGTACCAGACGATCACGACCGCGATGATGGCGCAGTCGGGCGGCAACTACACGTATGCGAACACGTCGTGGGGCGAGTACTACTACCTCGTCGCGCTGAACAACCTGAAGGCGCACGGGATGCTCAACGAAGTCTTCAGCGACGCGATGCTCGCGACGCTGCAGCAGCGCCTCACCTTCTGCGACATGTTCGGCCCTGATGCGAGCGGCAAGACCAGTACGTGCCCGGCCGCCGGCACGCCGATCGACATTGCGTCGCTCAACACCGCGCAGAATTACTATGCGGTGTCCTACGGAATTGCCGGGCTGCGCCAGAAGCTCGGCTGGAGCAGCCCGACCTTCGCCTCGAAGACCGATCCGTCCGTCGCGACGATGGGCGCGCGCGACGCGCTGCTGTACACGCTGACGAACCACATCCGCAACGACTCGTCGGGCGGCTTCTCCGACGAAGCGTCGAACACGCACACGACCTACTACGACCAGGCGCGCTTCGACCGCTACAGCACGCTGCTGATCGGCGAAGTGGTCGAGCGCACGTTCGAGATGGACAACGTGGCGAATCTCACGCCCGAACTGAAGGGCTATCTGCGCAAGTCGGTCGACCTGATCCTGCCGCAGCTGAACGCCAACGGCCAGGGCTTCAACTACGGCCGCTCGATCGGCCCGTACGGCGATTCCGCATTCATGGAAGTGCTGACGGCCGCCGCCAACGCCGGCGTGCTGACCGACCAGGAGAAGCAGGTCGCGTATGCATTCATCTACCAGGCCGCGCATCGTTTCGACACGTACTGGTACGACCCGTCGCTGCCGACGCCGTCGGTGAACATGTGGGTCAAGGGCCGCGGCACCGACGCGTATCGCGGCAAGCCGCGCGTGATGGGCGAGAACTTCAGCCTGCTGCACCAGTACCTGTATGTGAACGCGTGGTGGAACAAGCTCGGCTTCGGCGGGAAGGCGCCGATGGCCGATGCGGACTACGGCGCATGGCTCGACGCGCTGCCGCGCTACACGCTTACCTGGTACAACCAGCCGACCGATGCGGCCCATCCGTACAGCGCCGCGCTGCTCACCGTGCGCGACGGCCGGCGCGTGATCAACCTGAACCTGAGCCAGGCGCCCGACTACAACTCGTTCACGCCGTACTACCCGGTACCGTTCTCGGACAAGCTGATCTACGGCACGACCGATCTCGGTTATGCGCTGCTGGTGCCGCAGGTGACGTACAACGCGAAGACGTACATTCCCGTCACGTACTACAAGAACCTGAACGTGCAGCAAAGCAACGGCCAGGTGATCGTGTCGTTCGATACGACGAAGTTCCGTCTCGCATCGAAGAACGCGGCATACACGACGGATCTCGACCTGCAGGTGCATACGGTGCTGACGTTCGCGCACGGCACCGTCTCGCGCAGCGATACGCTGAGTTCGGGCACGCTCACGGGCAACCTCGCGGTCGAGACGGACTTCACGTCGTTCGCTGATTTCGCGTCGACGCAGGCCAACGGCGACGGTGTGTCGGTGACTTACGCCAACAGCGCCGCGACCGGTTACGCGGCATCCGGGTTCGACACCTGCGCGCTGTCCGCCTTCGACACGGCGAACGGCACGACGAACCCGCTGTCGACGACGCCGATCGGCCAGCTGCATTCGAACTTCGCGTGCACGACGAAGCCGTTTGCACTCGGCGCAGGCACGACGCGCACGTTCGGGTGGTCGCTGAAGTACGCCGATCCGGCCTGAACCGTGTGATCCACGCCATGTGAACCCGCCCGAAGCCGGTCGCTGAAACCGGCTTCGGGCGCTTCGAAACAACACCGGCATCCCCCTTTACCCGCGATACCCGCTCACAGCCACCCGGCTGCTGCCATATACGCGCCGAGCGCGATCAGCCCGACGAAGAAGCAACGCTTGAACGCCTTCTCGCTCATCACGCGTCGCGCATACTGCCCGCCCGCCATCCCCGCCAACGCCGGCACGAGCGCGAGTGCCGACACACCGAGGTCGACCGTCTGCAACGCGCCCGACACGTGCAGCTGCAGGCCAAGCGCGATCGTCGACGCGGTGAACGACAGCCCGAGCGCCTGGATCAGGTCGTCCTTCGACAAGCGCAGCGCCTGCAGATAAGGCACGGCCGGCACGACGAACACGCCGGTCGCGGCCGTCACGACGCCCGTCAGGTAGCCGACCACGGCCGACAGCCATTTCTCGTGGCGACCCGGCGCGGGCAAGCGTGCAGCGGCCAGCCCCCACAGCCCGTAGAGGATCAGCACGACGCCGAGCGCCGCGTGCGTCCACGTGCTGCCGGCCGCGAGCGCGGGCAGGCCGCCCGCCAGCGTGCCGATCGTCAGACCGGCGAGCAGCGGCCACAGCCGGCGCAGCAACGGCCCGAACGACGGGCCGAGCCACAACTGCCACACGTTGGTGATGAACGACGGCACGAGCAGCAGGCTGGCCGCGGCCGACGGCGGCATCGCGAGCGTCAGCAGCCCCATCGCGATCGTCGGCAGTCCGAGCCCGATCATGCCCTTGACCGCGCCGGCGAGCAGGAACACCAGCACGATGATCGTCAGCGTATGAATTTGCATGGAAGGCATTCCGTCCGGTTGAGTACGGCGCCGATGGTGCCTCCCCGCCATGCTGCCCGCCATCTGGTTTTGCCTGAGGCTGGCTAGGGCCCGCCGCACGGGCCTGTCACGCCCGCCAATCCGGCCCCACGGATCACCCCCGACCCTGCTCGCTGTCGAGGTGCGCCATCTGTGCGGCCGGATAACGCTCGCCGGCAGCCGCCCCGGCGGGCACCGCCGCTTCGATACGAGCGAGATCATTGACCGTTAGTTGCAATTTAGTCGCCAGCAAGCCGTCCTGCAGTTGCGTGCGCTTGCGCGCGCCGACCAGCGGCACGATGTCGGCGCCGCGCGACAGCGCCCATGCGATCGCGACCTGCGCCGGATTGCTGCCCTTCTCGTCGGCGATCGCGCGCAGCGCGTCGACGAGCGCGAGGTTGTGCGCCAGGTTTTCGCCCTGGAAGCGCGGGCTCGCTGCGCGGAAATCGCGCTCGCCCTGCCGTGCCGTACTCCAACGCCCGCCGAGCAGCCCGCGCGACAGCACGCCGTAGGCCGTCACGCCAATGCCGAGCGCGCGGCAGGTCGGCAGGATGTCGGCTTCGATTCCGCGCGACAGCAGCGAATATTCGATCTGCAAATCGGAGATCGGCGCGACGGCCGCCGCGCGGCGGATCGTGTCGGCGCTGGCTTCGGACAGCCCGATATGACGCACGTACCCGGCTTTCACGAGATCGGCGATCGCGCCAACCGTGTCCTCGATCGGCACGGCCGGATCGACGCGCGACGGCCGGTAGATGTCGATGTAGTCGGTGCCGAGCCGCTTCAGCGAATACGCGACGAAGTTCCGGATCGCGTCGGGCCGTGCGTCGTAGCCGGCAAACCCGCCGGCCGGATCGCGCAGCGCGCCGAATTTCACGCTGATCAGCACCTGGTCGCGCGTGCGGCCGCGCAGCGCGTCGCGGATCAGCATCTCGTTGTCGCCCATCCCGTAGAAATCGCCGGTGTCGAGCATCGTGATGCCGTTGTCGAGCGCCGCGTGCAGCGTGGCGATGCTTTCGTCGCGGTCGGCCGGCCCGTAGAAATCCGACATCCCCATGCAGCCGAGCGCGATCGCCGAAACCTGCGGGCCCGTGCGGCCCAGTTGACGCGTGTCCATGTCCGTTTCCTTCAAGTGGTGAGTGGATGGACCGGATTCTGGACGCTTCGCCATGCGCGATAAACGCGAAACGCTCCACCAAACCATTCGACGCTGATTAACAATGGAGCCTGTTCCCATCCCCGCCGAGACTTCCGCCCGCATGGACCATCTGCAAGCAATGCGCATCTTCGCGCGCGTCGCCCACCTCGGCAGCTTCACGAAAGCGGCCGAGCAGCTGCAACTGCCGCGCCCGACCGTCAGCAATGCTGTCCAGTATCTGGAGAAGCACCTGAAGATCCGCCTGCTGCAGCGCACGACGCGGCGCGTCGCGCTGACGGCCGAAGGCGCGACCTACTACGAGCGTTGCGCGCGACTGCTCGCCGATCTCGACGATGTGGAAACGCTGTTCGAGGATGCCGGCACGTCGCCGCGCGGCGTGATCCGCGTCGACCTGCCCGAACGTTTCGCGCTGAACCAGGTGATCCCGGCGCTGCCGGATTTCCACGCGCGCTACCCCGACCTGCGCGTCGTGATCAGCACGACCGACCGCTTCGTCGACCTCGTCGCCGACGGCATCGACTGCGCGGTACGCGTCGGCGTGCTGTCCGACACGTCGCTCGTCGCGCGGCGCGTCGGCGAGATGGCGCAGATCAACTGCGCGTCGCCCGCGTATCTGGCCCGCCACGGCACGCCGCGCTCGCCGGACGAGCTGCCGGACCACATCGCGGTCGGCTATTTCTCGAGCCGGACGGGCCGCGAGCTGGACTGGGAATATGCGGACATGGATTCGGGCGAGGTGCACACGGTGAAGATGCAAAGCGTCGTGTCGGTCAACAGCTCGCAGGCGTATCTCGCGTGCTGCGTCGCGGGCCTCGGACTGATCCAGGCACCGCGCGACGGGCTCGCGCCGCTACTCGCCAACGGGTCGCTGGTCGAAGTGCTGCCGGAGTGGAGTGCCGGGGCGCTGCCGGTATCGGTGGTGTTTCCGACCGGCCGGCACCTGGCACCGCGTGTGCGGATTTTCGTGGACTGGCTCGCGGAAACGCTCGGCGGCATGCACCGCGCGGGCTGACGCGGGCCGGCGCCGGGGCGCCCGGCCCCGATCACCAGCCGTCGGTCGCCGGTCGCCGGCCGCCGGTCGCCGGCCGGTCGAAACGATCAGAACTTGTGGCGGATCGCGGCGCGTACCGCGAACTGGTTCGACGACGCCGACGGGCCGTCCGTCCCGACGACATAACCGCCGTCGGCCGCCGTACCGGTCTTGTCGCCGGCCACCTTCTGCCACGCGCCCTGCAGGTAGACGTCGGTGCGCTTCGACAGGCTGTAGTCGGCCATCAGGCCGACCGTGTGGTACTTCGGCTTGAACGAGCCGGCAGTCGCATCGAACTTGCCGTCCGTGTACACGTACTGCGCGCCGAGATAGAAATCGGGCGTGAGCTGGTACTTGCCGTTGATCTCGAAGTTCTGGAACTTGGTCGCGGTCAGCCCGAGGCCGGCGAACGTCGAGGCCGGCAGGTAGACGGTCGACACCGGGTTCTTCACGTCCGTCTTCGTGTAGACGAAGCCGACGGTGGCCGGGCCGAACGTGTAGTTCACGCCGCCGCCGAAGATGCGCAGGCGGTCGGCGACGAAGTTCGCGTCGTCGGCCGCGATCGCGCCCGCGTTGCCGATGCCCGGGTTGTTCGCCTGCAGGTACGCGGCCGCGACCTGCAGCCCGGCCAGCGAATACTGCGCGCCGATGCTGTACTGGCGGTTGTTCGAGAAGCCCGTGCTGTTGCTGAAGCTGTACGTGCCGCCGAATGTCAGGCCGTTCCAGTCGGGGCTCGCGTACTTGACCGTGTTGTTGACGCGGAACGAATTGTCCGTGTTGTCGTTGTCGAACGGGTGCGAGAACAGCGTACCGCCCCAGTTGCCGTTCGCGGTCAGCGGCGCGAGATAGTCGACGACGGAGTCGTACTGGCGACCGAAGGTCAGCGTGCCGAAGCGCGACTGGCTCAGCCCGACGAACGCCTGGCGGCCGAACATGCGGCCGCCCTGGCCGAGCCGGCCGTTGTTCACGTCAAAACCGTTTTCCAGCGTGAAGATCGCCTTCAGCCCGCCGCCGAGATCCTCGCTGCCCTTCAGGCCCCAGCGGCTGCCCTGAGCGTAGCCGCTCGCGAGCTGGTAATTCGTCTTTCCGACCCCATTGACGTTGACGTTGTTCGTGTAATTGAAGCCTTCGTCGATCAGGCCGTACAGCGTCACGCTGTTCTGGGCAAAGGCCGGCGCGGCGAACGCAGCGAGCGCGGCGGCAAAAATGACGTGCTTCTTCATGACGGATCTCCGGAGCCGAGGGCCGGGCAGGCCGAGCGCCCGGCGAATGTTTGATCTGTTGTATGTTTGGCCCGCAGGGCGGACGACGCGGTGTGCGGCCGCGTGAGGACAAAATGGTGTCACGTCGCAAACCGTCCGTCCATCGGGGGTTCGTCACCGCGCGCAAAGCGTTGCGCTCGTCCAACTGCCCCGTTGCGCGGACAGCCTGACCGGGCTTATCGGCAGCGGCAGGCAGGCCCGCCATCCGCGTAAACCCGGCAGGCGTCGCATCGGTGGCACAATGCGCATCCGTTCGCCATTTCTTCACGAAGTCATGCTTCACCCCGATTCACGCGCGGCATGCGTCGGCCGCGCCCGCGGCCCGCGCCGGGTGGCGGCCCGATGACCGCGCCCGCCCGGGCCGGCCGCTACGCCGAACTCGATTTCTTCCGCGGCCTCGTGCTGCTCGTCATCGTCGTCGACCATATCGGCGGCAGCATCCTGTCGCGCGTGACGCTGCATGCGTACGCGCTGTGCGACGCGGCCGAGGTGTTCGTGTTCCTCGGCGGCTTCGCGACCGCCATTGCGTACAACTCGCTCGCCGAGCGGCACGACGAGGCCGCCGCGCGCCAGCGCTTCATCCGGCGCGCGTTCGAGATCTATCGCGCGTTCCTCGTGACGGCCGGGCTGATGCTGCTGATCACCGCCGCGCTGAACGCGTTCGCGATCGACGGCCCGAACATGCCGACCAACGACCTCGACGGCCTGCTGCACAAACCGCTTGCCGCGCTGCGCGACATCCTGCTGTTCCGCCGCCAGCCTTACCTCGCGTCGGTGCTGCCGATGTACGCGTTCTTCGCGCTGCTCGTCCCGCTCGCGCTGCCGCTCGCGCGCACGCAGCCGTGGCTGATGCTGGCGTTCAGCGGGTCGCTCTGGTACGCGGCGCCGCACGTCGCGCGTTTCCTGCCGACCGTCGAAGGCGCGCCGTGGGATTTCAACCCGTTCGCGTGGCAGTTCCTGTTCGTGCTCGGCGTGATTGCGCGCTGTCAGCCCGTGTACCAGACGCTCGCGCCCAAGCCGCAGGGCTGGCTGCTGACGGCCGTATCGCTCGCGATCGTCGCGGCCGGCGCGTACTACCGGCTGCGCATCGAGCCCTTCCCGACCGATCCGTCGATCAAGCAGAACCTCGGCGCGCTGCGCCTCGTGAACTTCCTCGCGATCGCGTGGCTCGCCGCCAAGCTCGTGCACCTCGGCTGGATGAAGAAGGTCGCGCACGCGATGCCCTGGATCGGCACGATCGGCCGGCAAGGGCTGCTGTGCTTCGTCGCGGGCACCGGCATCTCGCTCGCGGTCGATTCGCTGCTTTACCAGGCGACCGAAGGCTATCTCGACGTGAAGCTCGGACTGATCGCCGACGTCGTCGCGATGGGCCTGCTGTATCTCGTGGCCAAACTCTACGGGCCGCTCGTCGCGCGGCTGCCGTTCCGTTCGCGGCGATGACGCGCCGCGCCGTCATGCGCCGCTGCTACGATAGCCGGCGCCTCTCCTGAAACGCTTCGCCATGCGCCGACTCGCCCTTCCGTTCGCCATCGCCCTGATCGCCGGCTCCATCGCCACCGCCCGCGCCACGCCGGCCGCGCCGCCGGTCTCGCCCGTGCCGCCGCCACCGGCCGTCCAGACCGCGACGACGCCGTCGACCGCCCAGGAGCCGCCGGTCAACCCGGGCAGCAGCGTCGTGCTGCGCACGTTCCGGTCGGCGTCGCTGAAGCGCGAATGGTCGTACACGGTCTACCTGCCGCCCGGCTACAACCCGGAAGGCGCGCGCTACCCCGTGATGTACCTGCTGCACGGCAATGCCGGCAATGCGAACGACTGGGTCACGCAGGGCCGGCTGCAGGCCACCGCCGACACGCTGATCGAGCGCCACGAGATTCCGCCCGTCGTAATCGTGATGCCGCAGGGCGGCACCGACTGGTACGTCGATCGCAAGGAGAAGATGCAGAGTGCGTTCCTCAACGACCTGCTGCCCGAGGTCGAAGCGCACTTTGCGGTGTCGAACCAGCGCGCGGGCCGCACGATCGGCGGCGTGTCGATGGGCGGGTTCGGCGCGCTGCGCTTCTCGCTGCTCGAACCGGGGCTGTTCTGCGGCGCGATGCTGCTGAGCCCCGCGATCTATGCGAACGAGCCGCCGCTCAATTCCGCCGCGCGTTATGTCGGCGTGTTCGGCGACCGGCAGTTCGACGCGCGCGTGTGGCACGAGCTCAACTACCCGGCGCTGCTGCGCGGCTATTTCGCGCGCACCTGGCGCGTGCCGATGTTCATCGCGGCCGGCGACGACGACCTGACGATCCAGGCGGAATCGAGCGTGCTGTACACGCACCTGCGCCGCGCGCAGAACCCGGCCGAGCTGCGCATCGTCGACGGCGGGCATACGTGGGACGTGTGGCGCGGGTTGCTCGGGCAGGGGTTGAAGTACGCGCTCGAGTGCGTGAAGTGACGCTCCGCCCGTGCCGGCGAGCGATGACCTTCATTGCCGGAACACGACCGGCCGCATGATGCGCAAGCAACGCGCGGGCATCAGGCCATGCGCCGCTCACGGCGCGCCGACCGGCCCGCGCAGTTGCCCGAACGCCCCGCTCCGGTATGCGCTGATCCGGTCGTCGAGCTGCGCGTGCGTATTCATCACGAATGGGCCGTGACGGGCGATCGGCTGCTGCAACGCGGCACCGGACAGCACGACGAAATGTGCGTCCTCGTCGGCAACGATGCGAATCCGCACGCTGTCGGCCGACGCTTCGCGATCGAACGTCACACTGACCGCCTCCCCCTGCTTCACGCCGCTCGTCATCCCGGCAGCCTCCACGCGCACCGCGCCTGACACGATGTGAATCGTCGCGTTCCAGCCGCGCGGCAGCTCGTGGCCGAACGACGCCGTGCGCGACACGAACGCGTCCAGCAACGTGAACGGCTCGGGAAGCTTCGGCGTGACCGATGCGTTCACGCCGTTGCTGCTGCCGGAGACGACCCGCACGCGCACGCCGGGCGCCGTGAATTCCGGAATCTCGTGCGGCTCGACGTGAACGGCATACGGTGCATCGTACTTTTTCGCGGCCGGCAGGTTCACGAAGATTTGCAGCGCATGAACCCGATGCCCGATGCCTTCCGGCTGCTCCGTATGCACTGCGCCACGGCCGGCGGCAAACCAGTGCAGCGCGCCCGGCTCGATGGGCCCGTGATTGCCGAGCGAATCGTAATTGACGTGCGCGCCCATTGCATCCTCGAACACGTACGTCACGGCCGAGATGCCCGCATGCGGGTGCGGCTCGAACGTCGGGGCCGTCATCTCGAAGTGATCGAGCATGACGACCGGGTCCATCGCCCCGCCAAGCATGCTTTCGTCGAAATTCTTCGCGCGGAATGATTCGCCGATGGTCAAGTCGCGGCCGGCAACCGCGCGCGACAGCCGCACAAAGTCGTTCATCGTCGTGCTCCTTGCTGGATATCCAATGGGTCCGCCGCGCGCCAGCGTGGACGCTACGCGCCCCCACCCGGCCGCGAGACTGCGTGAATCGTCACTTGCCCGATGCGTTCCTGAGCTGCCACACGAGGTTCGCGAACGGCATGTCGAGGTCCGCATACACCTGCTGCGCCTTCGGATCGTCGTTGCCGTGCAGCAGCTCGACGCCGACCGTCGCGTAATCGGTCACGGGGATGCCGACACCGGCGAGACGCTGCAGCCCGGCCGTGCGCTTCGCGTCGCTGAACGTGCCGGACGCGTCGAGCACCACACGCGGGTCGTAACCGGCCGCCTTCAGCGCCAGCGCCGGGAACGTCGCGCAGACTTCCAGCGACACGCCGGCAATGACCACCTGCTTGCGGCCCGTCTTCTCGATCGCGGCCCGCACGTTCGGGTCGTCCCACGCGTTGATCGACGTGCGGCTGATCACCGGCACGCCGGGCAGCGCCGCCTTCAGTTCGGGAATCGTCGGCCCCCACATGCCGTCGGGCATCGTCGCGGTGACAATGACCGGGATGCCAAGCGTCTTCGCGGCCTTCGCCAGCGCGACCACGTTGTGGCGGAGCTGCCCGACGTCGATGTCCCGTACGCCCGTGAACAGGCCGACCTGGTGATCGACCAGCAACAGCACGGTGTTGTCGCGCGACAGCAGCGAATACGGCGCACCCGACGGCGCGACGGCGGCCGGCGCGGATGCAGATACCGGCGCAGCGTTGGCGGCCGGTACCGTTGCACCGGCCGAGCCGGCAAGCGCGATGGCGAGCACCGCGGATTTCAGAAGTGCGAAGCGTTTCATGATGTCTTTCCTCACGTTGACCTTGAGATGACAGATCGGCGGCCCGAACCACCCGCCGAATCGCCCGGTGCATGTCAGCGCCGGTTGGAAAGAATGATATTTACGCAACGACAAACGATAAATACACTATCAATCAACCTATCGTTTCCAAATGGAAACGATCAATCGACGTTTTCTCCGTGGTGAATCCAGCGTGCCTCCGGCCTCCTCCGATCTGAACGACCTCTACCTGTTCGCCAAGGTCGTCGAGCATCGCGGCTTCACCGCGGCCGGCGACGCGCTCGGCGTCAGCAAGTCGCATATTTCCCGGCGCGTCACCGATCTGGAGGCCCGTCTCGGCACCCGGCTGCTGCACCGCACGTCGCGCCGGCTCAGCCTGACGGACGCCGGCGAAGCGCTCTACGTGCATTGCCGTGCGATGATCGACGAGGCGACGGCCGGCGAGGAGGCCGTGCGGCGCCGCACGGCCGAGCCGTCGGGGCTGGTGCGCGCCAGCATGCCGATCGCGATCACCGATATCGTGCTGGCCGGCCTGCTGCCGCGTTTCATGCAGCGTTACCCGAAGGTCCGGCTCGCGCTGCAAGCGAGCCATCGGCAAGTCGATCTCGTTGACGAGCACATCGATGTGGCCGTGCGCGGCGTGGGTTTCGACGTCGAATCGTCGAGCCTGATCCAGGTTCCGCTATGCACGGCGCGCTGGGGGCTGGTCGCCAGCCCGGCCTATCTGGTGGCGGCCGGCCCGATCGACGCGCCCGATGCGCTCCCGGAAGATGATGTCCTGATCCATGCGCCGATCGGCGACCCGGTCGCGTCGCTGCGGCTGATCGGCGCGAACGCCGACGTCGTCATGCGGACGATCCGGCCTCGCGTGCAGAGCGACAATGTCGCCACGCTGAAAGAGGCCGCGCTGGCCGGCCTGGGCATCGCGAGCCTGCCGCTGTATGCGTGCCGTACCGAAATCGCGGCCGGCACGCTGCAGGTGGTCCTGCCCGCGTGGCGCTCGCGGGAGGGGCGGCTCGTGCTGCTGTTCCCGACCCGGCGCGGCATGATGCCGGCCGTGCGCGCGCTGGTCGATTTTCTGAAGGCGGAGCTGCCGCCGCTGCTGGGCTGAATCGGCTGGCTCAAAGCCACGTGCCGCCCTGCCGCTCGCTCGGTTCCTCGTTAAGCGCGTCGAAGTCGTGAATCCAGTCCAGGTGATGCAGCACACTGTCGCGTTCGGCCAGACGCGCGTTGCGCGCCTGCGCGGCCGGCCCGTCGGGCAGGTGCAGCACGTCGGCCGCCGAGATCGACGCGTACTGCACCTTGCGCGTGCGGCCGCGACGCAGCCGCTCGTAGGCTTCCTGCGCTTCGCGCCAGTTGCCCGGCCCGGCCTTCGCGAGTTGCGCCGCCAGGACCACCGCGTCCTCGATCGACTGATTCGCGCCCTGCCCGTGGTGCGGCACCAAGGCATGCGCGGCATCGCCGATCAGCGTCACGCGCCCGCGGCTCCAGCGGCCCAGCGGCGGACGGTGGAACAGCCCCCAGCGCTGGCTGACCGGCACCGCGGTGATCATCTGCACCACGGCCGGATGCCAGTCCCTGAACACGCGCAGTTGCTCGCCCTCCTCGGCCGGCATGACCCAGTCGCGCGACGGCCACGGTGACGGATGCCGCTCGACCAGCAGGAAGTTCTGGTCGCCGTTGTCGCCGATCGGATAGTGCAGCAGATGCCCATGCGGCCCGACCCAAAACTGGATCGTGTCGGGATCGGGCAGCAGGTTCATGCGCGCGGCCGGCACCACGCCGCGAAAGCCCGAGCAGCCCGAATACAGCACGTCGTCGTAGCCGAGCATCCAGCGCCGCGTGATCGAACGCGCGCCGTCCGCGCCGATCACGAGATCGGCCTCGACGCGCGCGCCATTGTCGAACGACAGCGTGACGCGATCGGGATGCTGCGCGAGATCGACCAGACGATGGCCGAGATGGATGCATTCGAGACCGACGGCCTTCGACAGCACGGCCTGCAGATCCGCGCGATGCACGCCCCAGTACGCGCCGCCGAATTGCCGGCGATAGTCGGGTTCGCCGCGATGATGGCCGATCACCGCGCCGCTGCGCCCGTCGCGATACACGAGGCCCGGAATGTCCGCGCACACCGCATCGAAGGCCACGCGCAAGCCCATGCGTTCGTAGAACCGCGTCGCATTGGCCGACAGCGCGACGGCCGCGCCGACTTCGCGCAATTCATGAGTCTGTTCGTAGAGTTGTGCGTCGATGCCGTGCTCGCGCAATGCGAGCGCGAGAGTCAGGCCGCCGATGCCGGCGCCGACGATCGCAATCTTCAGGTTCGTCTGCATGATGAAGGTGTCTCCGATCTTCATATGTGGGGCGCGCGACTTGCGCAGCGGTCATGTCGAATGCATGTGCCGTATCGGTATTTTCAGGAGTGGACTTTCATCCCGCAATAAAATGAAATGAATCTACTTCATCACGGAATGCAATGAGCCGGGCCACGCAAAACCCATGGAACTGAGCGAGATCGACCTCAACCTGCTGCTGCTTTTCCAGCGGCTGATGCAAGAGCGGCGCGTGTCGAGCGTCGCCGAGCAGATGAACATGAGCCAGCCGGGCGTCAGCAACGCGCTCGCCAAACTGCGCCGCCGGCTCGGCGATCCGCTGTTCGTGCGCGGGCCCGGCGGCGTCGTGCCGACGCCATTTGCGCTGCAACTGGCCGAACCGGTGGCACATGCGCTCGCGACGCTGCACGCCGCGCTGAATCCCGAGACCGGTTTCGATCCGCTGCGCGCAACACGCACGCTGACCATCGGCATGACCGATATCGGCGAAGTCGTGTTCCTGCCCGCGCTGCTCGAACACCTGTCGCATGCGGCGCCGGGCATCGCGCTCAATACTGTCCGCAACACGAGCGTCAACCTCGGCGACGAGATGGCCGACGGCCGTGTCGATCTCGCGATCGGCCTGCTGCCCCAGCTCAAGGGCGGGTTCTATCAGCGTCGGCTGTTCGATCAGCGCTACGTGTGCCTGTTCAGGCGCGGCCATCCACTCGAGGAAGCGCCGCTGACGCTCGAAACCTGGCGCGACGCCGAACATCTGGTCGTGGTGTCGGCCGGCACCGGTCACGGGCAGGTGGACGAATGGCTGCAACGGCGCCGCGTGAAGCGCCAGGTGCGGCTGACGGTGCCGCATTTCATGAGCGTGGGCTACATCCTGCAGCGCACCGACCTGATCGCAACGGTGCCCGAACATCTCGCGCTGCAGCTCGCCGCGCCGTTTTCGCTCGGCTGGCGTGCGCTACCCGTCACGCTGCCCGGTGCGCCGATCCACATGCTCTGGCATACGCGCGTCAATCAGGACGAAGGGAACCGGTGGCTGCGCGACGTGGTGGTCGACCTGTTCGCGGAGACGGGCGCGCGGGCGCGGAAGGCCTTGCCCGGCCGGAAGAAATGATCGCCGTCACCGCGCGGTCGCATGCGCTTTACGACATCGCTCGAATGCTCGAATCCGTGCGCCGCGCATTTCGACTACATTGCCGAAGGGGTGACGCCATCGCCCCTCGGTCGCCTCGTTCCTCATTCAACCAGCAGGAAATCAAGCCATGTCTGTCTCGAAGAAATTCGCAGCCGTCACGGGCGCCGGCTCCGGCATCGGTCGCGCAGCGGCCCTCGCGCTCGCCCAGGCGGGATTCACCGTCGCGCTGCTCGGACGCAAGGAAGCATCGTTGCGCGAAACTCAGGACGCGATCCGCACCGCCGGCGGCGACGCGCAGGTGTTTCCCGCCGACGTCACCGACGAAGCCTCGGTCGACCACGCGTTCGCGCAAATTGCGCAGCAGTTCGGCCGGCTGGATGTTCTGTTCAACAATGCCGGCCGCAATGCGCCTGTCGTGTCCCTCGACGAATACGACATCGACGTGTGGAACAGCGTCGTCGCGACGAACCTGACCGGCGTCTTTCTGTGTGCTCGGGCCGCGTGGCGCCTGATGAAAGCGCAGACGCCGCAGGGTGGCCGCATCATCAACAACGGCTCGATCTCCGCGCACGCGCCGCGCCCCGATACGATCGCGTACACGGCCACCAAGCATGCGGTCACCGGCATCACCAAATCGCTGGCGCTCGATGGTCGCCGGTACAACATCGCGTGCGGCCAGATCGACATCGGCAACGCCGCGACGTCGCTCACGGAACGGATGACGCAAGGCGTCCCGCAAGCGGACGGCAGCCTCGCGCCCGAGGCGCGCATGGACGTCACGCATGTCGCGAACGCGATCGTCCAGATGGCGAACCTGCCGCTGGACACGAACATCCTGACCATGACGATCATGGCAACCGCGATGCCGTTCGTCGGTCGCGGATAAACACGGCTGCGCCCCGCGCCGGAAGACATCGCCCGCGAGCACGGACGATATCTCCCGGCGCTTGTTGAGGCGCACCGCGAACCAGCTCCGCGATGGAGCCGGGATGCGCGAGATGTCACTCCCTCAGAATATCGTCGGCGACACGCTCGAACGGCACGCGCCCTTTGCGAATCTCGATCGTGTCGTCACTTCCGAAGCCGATATGGCCGTTGTTCAGCCCGTGATTCAGCTCGATGAATCCATCGATGGCCGCGGTCGAGAACGGATTCATCGCGAGTACGCCGGCCCACGCGGACGGTTCGAGCGCCACCGGTCGCACCGGCCGATTCAACACGCGCGCGAAGGTGCCTGCAATGTCGGCGGGTGAATAGGCGATCGGCCCCTCCAGCCCGATCTTCCGGATGCCACTCCAGTCTTCCTGCAGAATCTCTGCCGCGACACGGCCGATGTCCGCGGTCGCGACCATCGGAATCGCGCGGTCGACCGGCCCGAGCAGGCTTGGCAGAATGCCCTGCAAGCGAACCGGATCGACGACGCGCGCCCAGTTCTCCATGAAGTAGGCGGCGCGCAGGAACACGACCGGGATGTCCAGTTCGGCCAGTTGCCGTTCGGCCGCCCGGTTCGTCGCAATCACGCCGGTGCCGTCCGGCCGGTCCGCGCCGACCGACGACAGCAGCACGAGTTTCGACACGCCCGACGCGCGGACCGCTGCTGCGACGGCACGCGCCGTCACGTCCGCGTGCTCGAACAGATTCTCCAGCGCGTAGTTGGGCGGCTTGACCAGATACGCGCCGCGCGCGCCGGCGAACGCTTGCGTCAACGCGGCGGAATCGGCCAGATCGGCGACCGCCACCTCTGCACCCTGCTCCACCCAGCGCGCCGCCTTCGCGCGATCGCGCACGACCACGCGAACCGGGACCCCTGCATCGATCAGCGCCTGGGCCGCGACGGCTCCCGTGCGCCCGGTAACACCCGTGACAACGTACATGTGCTCTCCCGACAGCCGCTCCACCTGTTGGAGCGATGGTTTCGATGATGTACGCTGGCCATACATAACTCAAATGCATACCGATCATGTCTAGCATGCACCAAGTGGATTTACGCGCCGTCGACCTCAATCTGCTGAAGCTGCTCGACGCGTTGCTCCAGGAGCGCAGCGTCACGCGCGCCGGGATGCGGCTCGGCCTGACCCAGCCTGCCGCGAGCCGTGCACTGGGCAGGTTGCGCGCCCTGCTCGACGATCGCGTCGTCGTGCGTACGCCGAAGGGGCTGGAATTCACGCCGCGCGCGGCATCGCTGGCGCTGCGCGTATCGCGTGTGCTGACGGACGCGGCCGGCATCGTCGCACCCGCCGTGTTCGATCCGGCTACCGCGCGTGGACAGTTTTCGATCGCGAGCCTCGATCACATGGCATTGACGTTGATCCCGGATGTGAATGCGCGGCTGGAACAGCGCGCGCCCGGCATGGATCTCAACGTTCCGCCCTCACGCGGCAACAACGTCGAACTCGTGACGGACGGCACCGCTGGTGTCGCACTTGGCGTATTCGACGACGATACGTTGCCCGCCGGCATCTATCGTCGAAAGCTCTACGACGACGATCTGGTGTGCATAGTACGCAACGGGCATCCGGCGCTGTCGGCGCGGCTGACGGCGAAACGCTTCGCGGCGCTATCGCACGTGCTGGTGACAATCGGTGGCCGCGGTGGTGAGCTGGTCGACGCGGCGCTCGCGAGGCAAGGCCTGCATCGACGAATAGCAATGCGGTTGCCGCATTTCCTGGTGGCGCCGATGGTCGTCGCGAAGAGCGACATGACGCTGGTATTGCCGCGTCGGCTTGCGCGGCATGTCGCGTTGTCGATGCCGGTCACGCTCGTGAAGTTGCCGGTCGACGTGCCGTCTTTCGCGCTGTCGATGATCTGGCACGAGCGCACGCACGACGATCCGGCGCATGCGTGGCTGCGGCAGCAGATTGCGGACGTTGCGCGGGAGATGGCGTCCTAGTCATGCCCTCCCGGCGCCAGCAATGCATCGATACCTGCGCGATCCGCTTCTCCTTCAAACATCCGGATCCGGAATCCGCGCCGACTGAATCACCACCAGCGTATCGCCCGCCTCGATCCTGCACGGCGGGTCCTCGTAGAACGAAAAGATCTTCCCGCACCGATCGAGCCCGACCACGATCGCACCCGGCACGACGTTCGTCATGCAGCCGATCTCGTGCGGCAACGCCTCGCGCTCCAGCAGCGTCGCGCGCCCGCGCGTCGACAGCATGTCGTTCACGAACGGCACGATGTAGCGGCTGTGCACGGCATCCGCGAGCAGCAGCGCGCCGATCTTCGTCGACGACACGATCACGTCCGCGCCGGCCTGCCGCAGTTGCCGCTGATACAGGTTCTCCTGGATCCGCACGACGATCTTCGTGTCGGGTGCAATGCTGCGCACCGACAGCGTCAGCAGGATCGCGGTCGGATCGTCGGTCACCGAAATGATCACGGCCTTCGCCGCGCGCACCTGCGCCTGTTGCAGCAGATCCTCATGGGCAGGATCGCCAAGCAATCCGGTCACGCCGAGCGACGTCGCGGCTTCGAGCGCCTGCTGCTGCGAATCGATCACGATGATCGTCGCGGGATCGACGCCGCTTTCCAGCAACTCGCGCACCGCGATCGACCCCGACAGGCCATAACCGCACACGACGATGTGGTCGGACAATTGTTTCTGCAGGCGTTTCATGCGGAATTCCTCGATGACGCGCTGGATCACGAACTGATACGCCGTGCCCAGGAAAATGAACCAGATGACGATACGAATCGGCACGATGAAGAACGCATCGAGCAGGCGTGCCCGCGCGGTGACGGGCACGATGTCGCCGTAGCCGACCGTCGCGACGGTCACCATCGTGAAGTACACGAGATCGGCGACGGTCATCGGCGTGCTCTTGGTCGAATCGCGCAGGCCGTCGCGATCGAGATACAGCACGATGAACGCGAGCGTGCACAGCAGCACGACCGCGCCGATGCGGAACATCAGCGTGCGCCGCGGCGACGTCGCGGGACGCGTGAACAGCGTGCGCGCGCGCGGCGCCTGCCATGGATTGCGGGCGCGACGCAGGCGTAAGCGCAACGAGCGGCGCTGGTCGGAGGGCGTTGCCAACGAGGAGTCTCCTGATGAATGCGGGCTCGATTCTACGACGGGAACCTGCGCACCCGGTCGTCACAGCATGCTGCGCGGCCGCACCATCGTTCCGTCGACGAAGCGCTGCGCGCGAAACGCCGACAGGTCGAGCGACGGCGCGCCCGTGTCGATCCATTCGGCGAGCAGCCGCCCGACGATCGGCCCCATCGCGAATCCGTGACCGCAGAACCCCGTTGCGATCGCAAGCCCCGACGGCGTGCCCGGCGCATCGATCACCGGAATGCCGTCGGGCAGCACGTCGATCAGGCCGGCCCACGCCTCGACGATCTGCGCGTCCTTCAACGCAGGGAAGATCGCCTTGAGCTTCGCGAGCGCGCGCGGCGCATGCGCGCGATTCGGCTGCGGCTGCGGATCGCGCGGCTCGATCGGCCCGGCCGCGCCGTTGATGCGTGCCAGCACATCGCGCCACGCGGCCGCGCTCACGTGCAGCCGGAATTTGTCGCGCTGCGACCAGAACTCCGGCCAGAAGAGACTCAACCCGCGCAGATGGCCGAGCGTCAGGTCGACGTCGACCTGCATGTCGTCGGCGAGATTGATCGCACCGTTCGTGCGCTGTCGGATGCCGAGGCCATGCCCCCACACCGTCGCCGCCGACACCGGCGGCACCACATTGGTGCGCATGCAGGTGCCGCGCACGGCCTGCTGCGGCAGCCGGATGCCGACCCCGTCGAGCAACCGGAAGCTGGTCGCACCGGCCGCGCAGATCACGCGCTGCGTGCGGATCGTGCCGCGCTCGGTCGCGACGCCGACCACCGCGCCGCCTGCCGTCTCGATCGCGGTCACGCCGCAGCCTTCGAAGAAACGCGCCCCGCCCTCGGTCGCGCGCGCGGCGAATGCGGCGGCCACGCGACGCGGCTCGGCCTGCCCGTCGGTCGCGGTGTACAACCCGCCGAGCGTACGCGCCTGCGGCGAAAGGCCGCTGACGCGCGCGTCGATCTGCGCGCGCGTCAGCGTGCGCGTGTCGAGCCCGTGCTCGCGCGCGACGGCAAGCCACGCATTGAACGACGACCAGTCCGCTTCGTTGTCCGCAATATAAAGACAGCCGCCCTGCCGCCATTCGAGATCGAAACCGAGGGTTTCCTCTAACCCTTCCCAGATCCGCATGCCGGCCATCATCAGCGGCACTTCGGCGGACTCCCGGCCCTGCTGCCGCACAAAGCCCCAGGCGCGTGTCGACTGCTGCCCGGCGATGCGCGACTTGTCGAGCACGACGGCCTTCAACCCGCGCAGGCTCAGGTAGTACGCGGCTGCGCAGCCCATGATGCCGGCGCCGGCGATCACGACATCGGCTTCGGCCGGGAACGCCGTTTCGGCGCGGGTCAGGGCATCGTGCAGCGGATAGGTTGTCGTCATTGTTTCCTGTCAGTCGTTAATTCCTGCGAGATGCGGGCGCGGCGGTAACGTCATGACACACCTTTCACACAAACGCACCTTACGCGACACTGAATGACGACCATTTTGCGGTAAAGTTATCTTTTCCGCGCGTGGCCGGTCGGCTCGCCATTGGACGTCATGAAGACTGTCCGTCGAGACTGCCGCAAGGCGTCGTTCTGAACGTCACGATCCGTTCCCGTAGCATGACCATTGAAGCAATCACCACGGATTCCCTCGCGGTCGCCGAGCGCGTGCGCGAGCTGATGACCCGCAACGGCATCGGCAAGCGCCAGCAGACTACCGAGCTGTGTCGCATCCTCGACCTGAGTTTCTCGCAAGGCCACCGCAAACTGCGCGGCAGCAGCCCCTGGACGCTCGCGCAGATCAAGAAAGTCGCCGAAGCGTACGGTGAACCCGCCGCGCAGCTGTTCGGCGCGCAAACGCTCGACCCCGGCATGGTCGGCGCCTATTCGCAGGAGGCCGTACTTTATGCGGGCGTCGCCGAGATTCCGTGCACCGCATGGATCGGCGCGCCGCTCGAAGCCGGCGCACGCCCCGAGTTCGTCGCCTACGAACAGAACGGCCGTTGGCGCGTACTGCGCCACACCGGCGTGCTGTATCAAAACGCGTACGACGTGCACAAGATCGAAATCTATCCGCGCCGGGCGGAGAGCGACAAACTCGTCGTCGCGGTGATCGACCCCGATCGCGTCAGCGCAACCGAACTGTGCCGCTACCTTGAACGGCAGGGTTTCGCGACGGCCGCGTTCGACGGCCTCGCGCCGTTCGTCGACGCGCTGCAGGGCCAGGCCTTCGACGCCGTGCTGACCGAGTGGCTGTTCGACGACAGCACGGCCGCCACCGCGATCAAGGCCGTGCGCACGTCCGACAATCCGGGCGCACCGATTTTCGTGCTGACGGGCGACCTGCTCACCGGCCGCGCGAGCGAAGCCGACATCAGCGAAGTGATCCGCGCGTTCGACGTCGTCTGCTACGAAAAGCCCGCGCGCATGGCGATCCTCAGCGCCGATCTCGCGAAACGGCTCGCACGCGGATAACGTCCGCCGGGCCGGCCGCCCTTCGAGCGGCCAACGCACGCGCCGCGCCGCGGGCACGAACAGGTTCCTCAGTACAATAGCCGCACCTGTTCACGCCCACGCCGGCATCCGCCGCTCGACTCCATGGCCCGCCTCATCCCCGACGACTGGAAAAGCCTCGCCGCGACCGGCGCAGCCGAACGCGAGCGCGAAACGCTCGCCGCGCTCGAACACGCGCTGCCCGACAGCTACACCGTGTATCACGGCGTCCACTGGACGCGCGCCGACCAGGCGTTCTCGGTATTCGGCGAAGCCGCGTTCGTCGTCGTGAGCCCGGCCGGCCGCGTGCTGCTGATCGAGCAGAAAGCCGGCTTCCTGCGCGAAACGCCGAAGGGGCTCGTGAAGGTCTACCTGCAGAAAGAGCGCAACGTCCCGATCCAGCTCGCGCGCACGCAGGAGACGCTGCACCGGCGCCTGACGGCCGCGCTCGGCGCGGGCGTCTACGGCGTCGAGGCGTTGCTGTACTGCCCCGACTACTCGATTCGCGACGCGTCGATCGCGGGTGTCGCGGCCGACCGCATCGTCGATGCGTCGCGCAAGGCGCAGCTCGCGCAAGTGATCCTGCAAATCCTGCCCGAGGACGACGAACACCTGCCGAATGCGTCGAAGCTCCACCATTTCCTCGCGGACGAACTCGCGCTCACGCCCGACACGAGCGCGCTCGTCGGGCAGGCCGGCACGCTCGTCACGCGGCTGTCGGGCGGGCTGGCCGCGTGGGCGCGCCAGCTCGAATTCGCGCCGTTCCGGCTGCACGTCACCGGCACGGCCGGCTCGGGCAAGACGCAGCTCGCGGTACAGGCGATGCGCGATGCCGTCGCAGCCGGCAAGCGTGTGCTGTACGTGTGCTTCAACCGGCCGCTCGCCGACTACATCGCGCGCATCGCGCCGCCCGGCGCGAAAATCGCGAACTACCACCAGTTGTGTGACTGGGTCGCACGCGACGGTGGCTATACACCCGACTTCCAGGTGCCCGGCGAATTCGAGCGGCTCGAAGCGCGTTTCGCGGAAGCGCCGATTCCCGAGCGCTGGCGCTTCGACGTGCTGGTCGTCGACGAAGGGCAGGATTTCCATGCGCCGTGGGCGGACGCGCTCGAGCGCTTGCTGGCGCCGGACGGCGCATGGTGGTGGCTGGAAGATCCGCTGCAGAACCTGTACATGCGCGAACCGGTCGCACTGCCCGGCTGGGTCACGCTGAAGGCGCTGACGAACTACCGCAGCCCGCGAGACCTGCTCGAATTCGTGCGCGACGTCGTCGGCCGCGTCGAGCCGCTCGCGGCCGAACTGCGCTCGGGCAGCCCGTTCGACGGGTCGGATCCGTCGGTATCGGCATACGGGGAAGAAGGCGCGTCGGCCGACGCATTGTCGGAAGCCTGTATCGACGCAACCAAGCGCGCGGTCACGCAGGCGCTGTCGCTCGGCTTCCGCAAGCAGGACATCGCGGTACTGTCGTATCGCGGCCGCGAGGGCTCGGTGCTTGCGCCGCTCGACCAGCTCGGCCCGCACCGGATCAAGAGCTTTACCGGCAAGTACGACCTGTTCGGCAACCCCGAATACCGCGAAGGCGACGTGCTGCTCGATTCGATCTACCGCTTCAAGGGCCAGTCGGCGCCGTGCGTGATCCTTACCGAGGTCGACTTCGACACGCTCGACGCGCGTGCCGCGCGCAAGCTGTTCGTCGGTGCGACGCGCGCGACGATGAAGCTGCTGATCGTCGCGTCGTCGCGCGCGGCCGCGCAACTCGCGGCGGGCTGACGCAATCGGTAGGCGACAGACGGGCAAGCGCCCGTCCCGTCGCCGCCCACGGTCGATCAAGCCACCCGGAACGCCCCCACCGCACGACGCAACCCGTCCGCCTGCTCCTCGAGCGACGCCGCCGCTGCCGCAGCCTGCTCGACGAGCGCCGCGTTCTGCTGCGACACCTGGTCCATCTGCGACACCGCGCGGTTCACCTGCTCGATCCCGTCGCGCTGCTCGCTCGATGCGGACGCGATCTCGGTCATGATGCCCGTCACGCGACCGATCGCCTGCTGGATGTCCTGCATCGTCGTGCCGGCCATGCCGACGAGCCGGGAGCCGGTCGCGACACGCTCGACCGATTCGCCGATCAGCGTGCGGATTTCCTTCGCCGCGGACGCCGAGCGCTGCGCGAGCGTACGCACCTCGCCGGCGACCACCGCAAAACCGCGGCCCTGCTCGCCAGCACGCGCGGCTTCGACCGCCGCATTCAGCGCAAGAATGTTGGTCTGGAACGCGATGCCCTCGATCGTGCCGATGATGTCGGCGACCTTCTGCGAGCTCTGGTCGATCTCGTTCATCGTGCCGATCACCTCGCCGACCACCGTCGCGCCACGCGTCGCGATCTCGCTTGCGCTGTCCGCGCAGGCCTGCGCCTCGAGCGCGTTGTCGGCGTTCTGTTTCACGGTCGCCGTCAGCTGCTCCATGCTCGCGGCCGTCTCCTGCAGCGCCGATGCCTGCTCCTCGGTGCGCTGCGACAGGTCGGTGTTGCCGGCCGCGATCTGGTGCGTCGCCGTCGAGATCGCTTCGGAACCCTGGCTGACCTGGCGCACCGTATCCGCGAGGCTGCGCTGCATGCCCGTCACCCCCTTCACCAGCTCGGCCATCTCGTCGCGCGACGACCAGCGCACTTCCGATGTCAGGTCGCCGTCCGACAGGCGGCGGAAATGCGACAGCAGCCGGTTCACCGGCTGCGTGATCGCGAAATGCAGACCGATCGCGCAGCCAAGGCATGCGGCCAGGCCGAATGCGATGCCCGCGATCGCGCCCATACGCATCCAGCCGTAATAGGTCTGCGCGGTGTCGTACACGTCCTTGCCACGCGCGACCTGGTACGCGTCAAGCGCATCGGTCGCCTGCGTGAGCGCGACCGACAGCGGCGGCGCGACCGTCATCAGCAGCCGGTCGGCCTCGTCGCGCCGGCCTTCGCGGATCGCGTCGATCATCGGCTTCAGCGCCTGCCCGATCAGCGCCTGGCGCGCGGCTTCGAGGCGGCTCGCGAGCGGGCCTTCGTCGCCGTCGTGCGGCATCGCCGCGTAGTTGCGCCAGGCCGTGTCGGCCTTCGCGAGATAGTTCTCGGCCTTCTTGACGAGATCCGGCACTTCCGGCGCTTCCGGATGCAACAGTGCGCGATCGAGCGTCGTGCGCACGATCGTCAGGTTCAGGCTCGCCGCGGACAGCGCGGTCTTCGCAGCCAGTTGCTGCGTATAAGCCTCGTCGAGCGCGCGGTTCGAGCTCTGCATGCCGGCCAGGCCGATCAGCCCCGACACGACGAGCAGCACGGCGACGAGACCGAGCGTGGAAAAGATCCGCGTACGGATCGAGAAACGGGAAAACAAGGCGTTCAGGTTCATGACGGCACGTAAGCGGTGAAAAATGCCGCGGCAATCGGTCCGCAGCACTCTGGATTACGGTTTGCCTGCAGAAAACTTGAGTCCGTCCCCGTTTCTTGCCTGATCCCGGTCAATTTCCCATGCCGGCAATCTCCTGTTACGGTTGCAACATATCGAGGCTGAGCAGAAATTGACTGGTCAACTATCCATCGCTATAGTTCGAATCAATTTCCTGCCATGGCAGATATATCGATGACTACCGATACCCTCCTCACTCCGCCCGCCACGGAAGCGGCCCGCCGCGACGCGCCGACCGGGCTGATCGTCGCCGCGCTGCTGCTCGTCATGCTGCTGTCCGCACTCGACCAGACGATCGTGTCGACCGCGCTGCCGACGATCGTCGGCGAGCTCGGCGGGCTCGACCAGCTGTCATGGGTCGTCACCGCGTACCTGCTGTCGTCCACCGTCGTGCTGCCGCTGTACGGCAAGCTCGGCGATCTGTACGGCCGCAAGATCGTGCTGCAGGCCGCGATCGTGCTGTTCCTCGCGGGTTCGGCGCTGTGCGGCGTCGCGCAGGACATGACACAGCTGATCGTACTGCGTGCACTGCAGGGTCTCGGCGGCGGCGGCCTGATGGTCGTCACGATGGCCGCGATCGGCGACCTGGTGCCGCCCGATCGCCGCGCGCGCTACCAGGGGATGTTCGGCGGCGTGTACGGCCTCGCGACGATCATTGGCCCGCTGCTCGGCGGCTTCCTCGTCGAACACCTTTCGTGGCGCTGGATCTTCACGATCAACCTGCCGCTCGGCTTTCTCGCGCTCGCGGTGATCGGCGTCGCGTTCCGGCCGCACACCGCGCACGTGAAGCACCGGATCGACTACATGGGCGCCACGTTCCTCGCGACCGCCCTCACCTGCGTGATCCTGTTCACGAGCGAAGGCGGCTCGCTGCTGCCGTGGACGTCGCCGCAACTGTGGATGACGCTCGTGCTCGGGCTCGTCGCGATCGGCGGCTTCATATATGAGGAGCGTCTTGCGGCCGAGCCGATCATGCCGCTCGAACTGTTCCGTCATCGCACCTTCGTGCTGGTCAGCCTGATCGGCTTCGTCGTCGGCATCGCGCTGTTCGGTTCGGTCACGTTCATTCCGCTCTACCTGCAGGTCGTGAAGGGCTCGACGCCGTCGCAGGCCGGCATGCAGTTACTGCCGATGATGGGCGGGATGCTCGTGACGTCGGTCGTCAGCGGCCGGCTGATCTCGCGGCTCGGCTCGTACCGGATGTTTCCGATCCTGGGCACGCTGACCGGCGGCATCGCGATGGCGCTGCTGTCGACGCTGACGCTCGATACGCCGCTGCATACGATGTATGCATACATGGCGCTGCTCGGGATCGGACTCGGCATGGTGATGCCCGTGCTCACGCTCGCCGTGCAGAACACGGTCGAATTCCGGCACATGGGCGTCGCGACGTCCGGTGCGACGCTGTTCCGCTCGATCGGCGGCTCGCTCGGCGTCGCGGCGTTTGGTGCGCTGTTCTCGCACGGGCTGCAGTCGCGGGTGATGGAGGCGCTGCCGGCCGGCACGGAGCTGCCGCCCGCGCTCGGCCCGGCCGCCGTGCACCAGTTGCCGGATGCCGTGCGCGACACATACCTGCATGCGTTCGCCGGTTCGCTTCATGTCGTGTATCTGTCGGCCGCGACGGTGATCGCGATCGCGTTCGTGCTTGCGTGGTTCGTCGAGGATGCGCCGCTGCGCAAGCACAACTGAGTTTCCCGTGGATCGCGACGCGAGCGTCGAGCTGCATCGCGATCCCCTTCCACCCGTCTTCAAGGCACCAGCACGACCCCACCCGTCGTCGCACGCGACTCCAGCAGCCGGTGCGCATCGGCCGCCTGTTCGAGCGGCAATCGCGCGCCGATCTCCACATGCATCCCGCCCGCCAGCCGTTCGAGCGTCGCACGCGCAGCCTCCCGATACCCGCCAATGTCGCGTGCGATGAAACCGAGCACGCTCGGCCGCGCCAGCGCGATCGACCGCGCCGGCCCCAGTTCGTCGAGATCGAACGTATGCCGTGCGCCGATCGCGGCCACCTGCCCGATGCTCGCGACCATCCCGAACGGCCGGATCGCACCGAGCGTGCGCGTCAGCACGTCGCCGCCGATCCCGTCGATCGCGTAATCGACCCCGGCGCCGCCCCCGAACGCGCGTGCCGCCGCGACAAAATCCTCCTCGCGATAATCGACGACTGCCTCGGCGCCATGCGTGCGCACGAGCGCGGCCTTCGACGCCGATCCGACCGTGCCGATCACCCGTGCGCCGAGCGCGCGCGCCCATTGCGTCGCCAGCAGCCCTACCCCGCCGGCCGCCGCATGCACGAGCACCGTGTCGCCGGCGCCGACTTGCCGGACGCGATGCAGCAACATGTAAACCGTGATCCCTTTCAGCAGCCCGGCGGCCGCTGCGTCGTCGCTCAAACCGTCGGGAATCGGCACCACGCGCTCGGCCGGCATCGTGCGCAGGCTCGCATAGCTGCCGGTCGGCATACCCGCATACGCGACACGCTGGCCAGGGACGAGATCCGTCACGCCCGGCCCGACCGCGTCGATCACCCCGGCCGCCTCGACACCGAGCGCATCCGGCAGCGCGGGCAACGCATGCGCGCCCGTCCTGAAATAGATGTCGACGAAATTCACGCCGATCGCGGTCTGGCGAATCCGCACCTCGCCGGCAGCGGGCGGCGCAACAGGTGCATCGACACGGCGCAGCACGCCAGCGTCGCCGTAGCGGTCGATCCCGATCCGGATGGCGGTAATGGTTTGGGTCATGACGTTCCTCACAATCGAATGAAGTGACACGATCATCCCATCGTGCATAATCGATCGGAATTCCCGTTGATTGCCCATCTACTGTGCAAAATTCGACCGATCAAGCACCCACACCCGCGTCCGCGCCGCCGATGAGCTGGGACGACATCCGCTACTTCCTCGCGGTGATGCGCGGCGGCAGCCTGTCGGCCGCCGCGCGGGCGCTGCAGGTTCAGCATTCGACCGTTGCGCGCCGCATCGACACACTGGAGTCCGCGCTCGGCATCCGGCTGTTCGACCGGCTGCCGCGCGGCTGGCCGCCCACCGACGAAGGGCTGCACCTTGCCGAGCACGCCACGCGCCTCGAAGCCGACGCGCATGCGTTCGCGCGCGCCGCCCAGGGTGCGGCGGCGCTCGACGGCGTCGTGCGCGTATCGGCGTCGCCGGTATTCGCCAGCCACTTCCTCGCGCCGCGCCTGGCCCGCGCGCAGCGGGCATGGCCGGCGCTGCGGATCGACCTGATGGGTGAGATGCATGCGGCGAACCTGTACGCGCGCGAAGCCGATCTCGCGGTGCGGTTGTCGCGGCCGACCGAACCGGGGCTCGCCGCGCGCCGGCTCGGCACGATGCGCTTCGCGCTGTGCGCGTCGCCGGAATGGGCGAGCGCGCCGCCCGACACCTGGCCGTTCGTCGGCTACGACGACGCGCTCGCGCAAACGCCGCAGCAGCAGTGGCTCGAACGTTTCGCGGCCGGGCGCCGTTTCGCGTTCATCGCCAACGACCTGGCCGCGCAGCATCGCGCGTGCGCGGCGGGCGCCGGCGTCGCGCTGCTGCCGCGCTTTCTCGTCGACGATCCGGCCGCGCAAGCCGGTGCGCCACTCGTCGAACTGACGGCCGCGCCACGTTGCGACATCGAGCGCGAGATCTGGCTCGTCGTGCACCCGGACGTGCGCCGCTCGCCGCGCGTGCAGCGTGTCGCGGATGCGATCGCCGATGCGGTTCATGCGGCGGACGGCCGGCTGTGAGTCACCGAAACGGCGAACGGCTTTGCCACGCGCTTCGGCGGCCGGCATAGTAGCGATTTGATTTCGCCAGACCCTCCGCCATGTCCACCGCTCCCGCCTGCGTCGTTCGCGACGCGACCGACGCCGACCTCGATGCGATCCACGCGATCTATGCGCACCACGTGCACCACAGCGTCGCGTCGTTCGAGGAAACGCCGCCCGACGCCACCGAACTGCGCGCGCGCCGCGATGCGGTACTGGGCCACGGGCTGCCGTATCTCGTCGCCGATTGCGACGGCCGCGTGGCCGGTTACGCCTACGCGACGCCTTACCGCACGCGCAGCGCATACCGCTTCACGATCGAGGATTCGATCTACATCGACGATGCGCAGCGCGGGCGCGGAATCGGCCGCGCACTGCTCGCGGCACTGATCGCGCGCTGCGAAGCCGGCCCGTGGCGGCAGATGATCGCGGTGATCGCCGATGGCGGCACCGGCGGCTCGACGGCGCTGCATCGCGCATTCGGCTTCGAACCGGCCGGCGTGCTGAAGGCGGTCGGCTTCAAGCGCGGCCGCTGGATCGACACGGCGCTGCTGCAACGGCCGCTCGGCGACGGCGCACACGCGCTCCCTGCCTCGCCCGAGCCCGCCGCGTCGCGCTAGAATGGCCGCATGTCAAAACAGACTCATTCCACGCCCGACGAGGCTGCACCGGATTCCGGCAACGAGTACACGGTCGACGAACTCGCGCGCGTGTCCGATACCACCGTGCGCAACGTCCGCGCGTATCAGGATCGCGGCTTGCTCGCGCCGCCGGAAAAACGCGGCCGCGTCGGCATCTACGACGACACGCACGTCGCGCGCCTGAAGCTGATCAACCATCTGCTCGCGCGCGGCTACACGCTGTCGAACATCCAGGACCTGATCAAGGCAATCGACGAAGGCCACGACCTGCGCTCGATCCTCGGCCTCGAAAACGCGATCGGCGGCCGCTGGTCGCACGAACTGCCGAAAACCTATTCGCTCGCCGCGCTCGCGCAGATGTTCGGCCCGCAGGCCACCACGCAGCTGTCGCGCGTCACCGATCTCGGCCTGCTCGAACGGCGCGGCCTGTCGTTCGTCGCGAAGAGCCCCGCGCTGCTCGAGGCGGCGGCCGCGATGACGAAGGAAGGCATCCCGCCGCGCGAACTGCTCGACGTGATCAGCCTCGCGCGGCCGCACTTCGACGCGATCGCGCGGCTGCTCGTCGATCTCGTCGTGAAGCGGCTCGACCGCTACGACGCCGGCACGCTGCCGCCCGCCACCGACGTGCCCGAGCTGGTCGACGCGATCTGGCGTCTGCGCCCGCTCGCGGCCGTGTTCGTCGAAGGCGAGACGAACCGCGCGCTCGAAACCGCGGCGAGCGCGTATCTCGGCGGCCGCGTCGCGACGATCCTCGACAAGAAGCTCAGCGACGAAGCGGCGCGCCAGTCCGGCACGCCGGATACGTCCGATCCGTCAGGCGCCGGCGACAAAGCATAGGGTCGCCGCCGTCATATTCATATCGGCAATGCTTCGTTTGCGGGCGCGATCGCCCATGCGACGATTCTTCCAACCGAGCGGCACCCACCGCTCCCGGAAGATATCTCGCATGGAGTTCGTTCGATGATTCGTTTCACCCGCTGGATCACCCGCACCGCTGCCGTCACGCTCGTCACGTTCGCCGCCGCGTCGGCCTTCGCGCAAGGCAGCGCCGACAAGGTCGTGCGCATCGGCTATCAGAAGGCCGGCCTGCTGTCGGTCGTCAAGGCGCAGGGCGCGCTCGAAGCGCGGCTCAAGCCGCTCGGCTATGGCGTTCAATGGTTCGAATTCCCGGCCGGCCCGCAACTGCTCGAAGCGCTGAACGCGAACAGCATCGACTTCGGCTACACGGGCGCGCCGCCGCCCGTGTTCGCGCAGGCGGCCGGCGTGCAGTTCGTCTACGTCGGCGCGGAGCCGCCGGCGCCGCACAACGAAGCCGTATTCGTGAAAGCCGATTCGCCGATCCGTTCGGTCGCCGGCCTGCGGGGCAAGAAGGTCGCGCTGCAGAAAGGCTCGAGCGCGAACTACCTGTTACTCGAAGCGCTGAAGCAGGCCGGCGTGCGCTATGACGAGATCCGCCCTGTGTACCTGCCGCCCGCCGACGCGCGCGCCGCATTCGAAAGCGGCAATGTCGATGCGTGGGCCGTGTGGGATCCGTACTACGCGGCCGCGCAGAGCGCGCTGAAGGTGCGCACGCTGTCCGACTACACGGGGCTCGCGGCGACCAACAACTTCTACGAAGCGACGCGCGACTTCGCGCAGCAGCATCCCGACGTGGTCGGTGCGATCCTGAAGCAGGCACGCGAGACGGGCTTGTGGGTCAACGGACATCCGGCCGACACCGCCGCGCTGCTCGCACCGAAGGTCGGCCTGCCGCAAGCGCTGGTCGAGACGTGGATCAAGCGCGTGCCGTTCGGTGCGGTGCCGCTCGATGCGCGGATCGTCGCTGCGCAGCAAGGGGTTGCCGATGCGTTCCATGCGGCGAAGCTGATTCCGCAGAAGCTGAATGTTGCGGAGAATGCGTGGATCGATAAAGGCGTGGCGAGCGCGCTCGCGGCGAAGTAACAGGCGGCGCAGCGCGCACTCATTCCCAAAAGGCCGACCGGCACCCTGCCCGTCGGCCTTTTTGGTTTGCGTGAAGCGCGGGCCCAACCGTCGCCGCTCGGCCACGAGCAGCTGTTCCCGCCCATCCCTGCCATGACGCTGCGACAGCCGAAGCGCATCGACTTGCCGGGATTCGAGTCATGCGACGCCTCCCGCAAACCTTTCGGCCAACCGCTCCCGGCCGAACGCTTCGACAACGAAGTCGACGAACACGCGTGTTTTCGCCGGCAGCAGCGCTCGCGTCGCGAAATAGATCGAAATCGCCCCCGCATCCACGTACCAGCGCGGCAGCAGACGGACGAGTTCCCCCCGTTCGATCGAGGACAGCACGTCCGACACGGCCAGCAACGTGACGCCCAGCCCGAGAATCGCCGCCTGGCGCATCGCGGCCGGGTCGTTGACCACGATGGTCTCGCCGAGCAGCGCAGGCATTTCAACGCCTGCCGAGTCGCGCATCGTCCGGTGACGCACACGGCCGGTGCGGCTCGAGCGCATCACGATGCCGCCGAGTGCTGCCAGATCGCCGGGATCGGTGGGCGGTGTGCGGCCGGCCATGTAGGCCGGCGACGCAACCGCCACGAGATGCGCAGGCGCCAATGGGCGAGACACGACGCCCGGCGCGAGATCGAACCCGCCACCCAGCGCGGCATCGTATCCCTCCGCAATCAGGTCGACCTGTCGGTTCTCGAAGTGCCAGTCCGGGCGAATCATCGGATAGCGCGCGAGGAACGCCGGCAGCAGCGGCATGACGTACGTCATGCCGAACGTCGGCGCCATGCTGACTTTCAGCACGCCAGCCGGCTCGCTGCGATCGGTCGACACGGACGCGATCGCCGCCTGCAGCGCGTCCAGATTGCCGCCGATTTCCACCAGAAAGCGCGCGCCCGCCTCGGTCAGCGTGAGCTTGCGCGTCGAGCGCTGGAACAGCCGCACGCCGAGATTGCGTTCCAGCAGCGCAACGTTGCGACTGACAGCGGCGGGTGTCAGCGCAAGACGCCGCGCGGCCGCGGAGAAGCTGCCCGTTTCGGCGCTGCGCACGAACGATTCGAGGTTGGCGAGCGTTTCCATGCGTGAATCTTAAAGCATTGCTTGAAAATAATTCAAACAATTACCCGCTAATCGTCAAGCAATAAAGGCGGCAACATTCGCTCACCTGACCTTGGGGAGTGAACGTCACCTGTTCGTCCCCTTGTCGACACAGGCATCGGCGTTATCACTTGATTCATCCCCTTCACCAGGAGCATCGACATGAGCACCATCGGTATCATCGGAGCAGGCGCCATCGGGTCCGCGTTCGCGAAAACGCTGGCGGGCAAAGGCATCGAAGTCATCATCGCGAACAGCCGGGGCCCGGATTCGCTCGCGGGCCTCGCACGCGAACTCGGCCCATCAATCACGCCGGGAACCCGCGAACAAGCGGCCGCGCAGGACATCGTCCTCGTCGCCGTGAACTGGGCGAAGCTGCCGTCCGCGCTGTCCGGATTGCCGGACTTCGGTGGACGCATCGTGATCGACGCGAACAACCCGATCGAGGCGCCGACGTTCGAACCCGCCGAATTGCATGGCCGCACGTCGAGCGCTGTATTCGCGGACCTCGTGCCGGGCGCACGCGTCGTGAAGGCGTTCAATCATCTGCCGGCGCACCTCCTTTCCGACGATCCACAGGCCGAGGGCGGGCACCGCGTGTTGTTCTTCGCGGGAGACGACGTGCAGGCGAAATCGGTTGTGAGCGGACTGATCGGGCGGCTCGGCTTCTTCGGCATCGACCTGGGTTTGCTCGAAAGCGGGGGGCGGCTCGTGCAAATCCCGGGCGGCCCGTTGCCGGTGCTGAATCTCGTCAAATTCGGCTAGCCGCCGAGGGGGGCGCCGCGGCCTTTGCGCACGATCCCGGGTGCCTCATGCGGGCGGCCGCCCGGGTTCGCAAACGCCCCCTATTCCGAGTTCGCGCAAGACTGCTACTGCTCGGAGAACACCAATCACGGCATTCCGCGAGCCACGCTTTTACCGGCACCGCGGGAAGCCACGCAAAACGCATGAAAATCCATGGTCAGCGGGCAAAAGGCCGCGGGCAAATTACCCGCTGGCCTTTTGCATTGCGGGACCACGCACCCCCGTTTACTTCAACGCTCCCGCCACCTTCTTCTGCCGCCACAGGCACAGCAAATCGCACGCAACATGCGCGGCGGCGATCGCGGTGATATCCGCGTGATCGTAAGCCGGCGCAACCTCGACCACATCCGCGCCGACCAGGTTCACCGCTGCGAGCCCGCGCACGATCGCCAGCGCCTGCGCCGACGACAACCCACCCGCGACCGGCGTACCCGTGCCGGGCGCGAACGCCGGATCGAGGCAGTCGATGTCGAACGTCAGGTACGCGGGCCGCGCACCGACGATCTCGGCGATCCGCTCGACCGCCGCGCGCGAACCATGGTCATGCACCCACGCGGCATCGAGCCGCTCGATCCCGAGAAAGTCGTCGTTCCACGTGCGGATGCCAACCTGCACCGACGTCGCCGGATCGATCAGACCTTCCTTCACGGCCTTGTAGAACATCGTCCCGTGATTGAGGCTGTCCGGCTCGTCGTCGGCCCACGTATCGCAGTGCGCGTCGAAATGAATCAGCGACAGCGGCTTGCCGTAGCGCTCCGCATGCGCGACCAGCAGCGGATACGTGATGTAGTGGTCGCCGCCGAACGTCAGCATCTTCGCGCCCGAACGCAGGATCGTGCGCGCATGCTCGATGATCGCGGGCTTGATCGACAGCGGGTTGTGCGCGTCGAACCAGCAGTCGCCGTAGTCGACGGCCGCGAGGTCGTCGAACGGGTTGAAGCCCCACGGATACGGATGAAGCTCCGCAAGCTGCACGCTCGCCGCACGAATCGCGGCCGGGCCGAGCCGCGCGCCGGAACGATAGGTCGTTGCAAGGTCGAGCGGTACGCCGGAGATCGCGACGTCGACGCCGTCGAGCACGCGCGAATAGTTGCGGCGCATGAATGACAGCACGCCCGCATAGGTGTTTTCGATCGAGGCGCCGTACGGCGTCGTGCGGCGGATCGCACCGTCGCCGTGGAGAAGTTCGGTCATGGGTCGGACCTGTTTTCGTGGGGAGCCGGCGCCGCCCCGCTTTCTATGGGCGCGCGGGCCGGGCACGGCATGGATTCATCGGGCACGCACCGGCTTGCGCATCCAGTCGCGCGGCCGGGCAGGACAACGACAACGGCAATACCGCGGCGATCATAGCAAGCCGAATTGAAGTCGTTGCCCCGGTTCAGCCGGGGCAACGCGTTGAAGAATTCCGGCGGCCACGCCCGCGGATCGGAGTGCGGCATCGCCGGACCGACGCGACGGCGGGCACGCGCCTGCGCATGCCATCCCGACCGCGTCCTAGAAGGATTCACCGGTTTTTGCACGCCCGTTCTTCCGGATAATGGCCGGCAGCCGCGCCCTCGACGGCGCGCCGTCCGCCGCAGACAACAACAAACCGGAGACACCCGCCTTGATCGCCACGCTTCCCGCCACCTACCGCCGGCTCTGGCCGCTCGCCATCGCCGCCGCGCTGCTTTACGGGCTGTCGCTCGCCGCCGCGCCCTATCCGGGCCAGGCCGTCGCGAAAGCCGCGATGGGCATCCTGCTGCTCGCGGCCGGCAGCACCTGCGGCGCGGCGCGCGAGCGCGCGTGGCTGTGCGCGGCGCTCGTCACCGCCGTGCTCGGCGATGTGCTGCTCGCGCTGCCCGACTGGCCGCTGTCGTTCGTCCTCGGCCTCGGCGCGTTCCTGCTCACGCATGTGTGCTACTGCGCGATCTTCTTCCGCTGGCGCGCACGGCCGCAGGGCTGGCGCATCGTCGCGCTGATCGGGCTGTGGATCGCCGCGCCGTCGTTCTACGTGGCGTTCTTCCCGCACCTCGGCGAGTTGCTGGCGCCGGTCGCCGTCTACATGCTCGTGCTGTGCGTGATGGCGAGCTTCGCGCTCGCCGCCCGCACGCACGGCGCGCTGGTCGCGATCGGCAGCCTGATCTTCGTCGGCTCCGACACGCTGATCGGCGTTGGCCGGTTCCTCGGTGGTTTTCCGGGCATCGACTACCTGATCTGGGGCCTCTACGCGCTCGCGCAGGTCACGATCGTGGCCGGGGTTTTCCATGAGACGGCCGCCCGATCGATCCGTCCCTGATACTGTTTCAAACAGACCGCCGCGCGCCGGCGGTCTCGTCCACCGCCTGTCTCGTCCTGCCGACGGCCCTTTCCGCCCATCCCGCATCGCGGAAATCAGACCGTTCCAAACCCCGCTCAGCCTTTTCCCGTCTGGCTTCCGGCCCTTAGAGCGCCGCTTCTAGCCTCTTGCGGTTTCCGGGCTCACCCACTATCGTTACATCAAACAATGTAACATTCTAAAATGAGCCAAATCGGAGACACCCGGATGAATGCTCGCACGTTGCCTTTCGGTCCACCCGGCCACGACGGCCAGGACGAAACCACCGACATCGCCATCATCGGCACCGGCTTCGCCGGTCTCGGGATGGCGATCCGCCTGCGGCAAACAGGCGTGACCGACTTCGTCGTCCTCGAGAAGGCCGCGTCGGTCGGCGGCACGTGGCGCGACAATCATTACCCTGGGTGTGCATGCGACGTGCAATCGCACGTCTATTCGTTCTCGTTCGCGCCGAACCCGCGCTGGACGCGCATGTTCGCGCCGCAGCCGGAAATTCGCGCGTACCTGGAAGACTGCGTGCAGCGCTTCGGCGTCGGCCCGCACCTGCGCCTGAACCACGAGCTGCAGCGCGCCGAGTACGACGAAGCCGCGCAGCGCTGGCGCCTCACGTTCGCGAACGGCAAGCGGCTGTCCGCGCGCGTGCTGGTGTCGGGGATGGGCGGCCTGTCGCGCGCCGCGCTGCCGTCGATTCCCGGCGTCGAGAACTTCAAGGGCCGCGCGTTCCACTCGCAACAGTGGGATCACGACTATGCGCTTGAAGGCAAGCGCGTCGCGGTGATCGGCACCGGCGCGAGCGCGATCCAGTTCGTGCCGCAGATCGCACCGCGCGTGAAGGAACTCGCGCTGTTCCAGCGCACGCCGCCGTGGATCATGCCGAAGCCCGACCGCAACCTGACCGGGCTCGAGAAATGGCTGTTCCGCACGCTGCCGTTCACGCAGAAAGCCGTGCGCAGCAGCATCTACTGGATGCTCGAATCGCGCGTGCTCGGCTTCGCGATCCATCCGTCGCTGATGAAGAACGTGCAGAAACTCGCGCTGCGCCACATCCGCAAGCAGATTCCCGATCCGGAGCTGCGCAAGACCGTCACGCCGAACTACACGCTCGGCTGCAAGCGCGTGCTGATTTCGAACGACTACTACCCGGCGCTGTCGCGCAAGAACGTCGACGTGGTCACGACCGGCATCGACCACATCGAGGCCGATGCGGTCGTGACGACCGACGGCCGCCGTCATGAAGTCGATTGCCTGATCTACGGCACCGGCTTCCAGGTGGCCGATCCGTATCCGCGCGGCGCGATCATCGGCCGCGGCGGGCTCGACATCGTCGACGCGTGGCGCGACGGCGCGCACGCATATCTCGGCTCGACGCTGCCCGGCTACCCGAACTTCTTCATGATTGTCGGCCCGAACACGGGCCTCGGTCACAACTCGATGGTGTTCATGATCGAGTCGCAGATCGAATACATCCTCGGCGCGCTGCAGGCGATGCACCGCGAACGGGCGGACGCGATCGAGGTGCGCCCGCTCGTCGAGGCGCAGTTCAACAGCGACCTGCAGGGCCGGCTCAAGAAGGCGATCTGGTCGACGGGCGGCTGCAAGAGCTGGTACCTCGATCCGCGCACCGGCAAGAACACGACGCTGTGGCCGGGCTTCACGTGGCGCTTCCGCCAGGCGACCGCGCACTTCTCGATCGCCGACTACCACGCGTATCGCGCGCCGCAACACGACACGACCGCGCGGCCCGCCGCCGCGCCCGCCGCTTCCGCTTCGACTTCCACGTCCGCCGAAGCGGCCTGAGCCAGACAAGGAGCCATTGACATGAGAGATTTCGCCAACAAGGTCGCCGCGATCACGGGTGCCGGCTCGGGCATGGGCCGCTCGCTCGCGATCCAGCTCGCGCAGGCCGGCTGCCACGTGTCGCTACAAGAACGGCGTCGGTCTCGCCGAAACCGAGCGGATCGTCCGCGCGATCGCGCCGAACGCGCGCGTATCGACGCGCGTGCTGGACGTCGGCGAGCGCGACGCGATGTTCGCGTGGGCCGACGACACCGCGAAGGAACACGGCAAGGTCAACCTGATCTTCAACAACGCGGGCGTCGCGCTGTCGAGCACGATCGAAGGAATGGAATACAGCGATCTCGAGTGGATCGTGAACATCAACTTCTGGGGCGTCGTGCACGGCACGAAGGCGTTCCTGCCGCACCTGAAGGCATCGGGCGACGGCCACGTGATCAACACGTCGAGCCTGTTCGGGATCTTCGCGCAACCGGGTATGAGCGGCTACAACGCGACCAAGTTCGCGGTGCGCGGCTTCACCGAATCGCTGCGCCAGGAACTCGACATGATGAAGTGCGGCGTATCGGCGACCTGCGTGCATCCGGGCGGCATCCGCACGAACATCGCGCAGGCAAGCCGCGTGTCGAAGAACATGGTCGGCTTCATGGTCGCGAGCGAGCAGCAAGGCCGCGACACGTTCGAGAAGTTCTTCATCACGACCGCCGACGATGCCGCGCGCACGATCCTCTCGGGCGTGCGCAAGAACAAGCGCCGCGTGCTGATCGGCCGCGACGCGAAGGCCGGCGACTGGATGGCGCGCGTGCTGCCGTCCGCATACCAGGCGCTCGTCGTGCTCGCGACGCGCCGCGAGGCCGCCCGCGCGCGCCGCGACGCCGCGCGCGGCACGCCGGCGCCCGCACCGCTGCACGCCACCTACAACAATGCAGGCAATCAGGGAGGAGAACAATCATGACGACCCCGAACATGATGCCCGTACGGCGCGACATCCGTTTCGCACTGCCCCCCGAACGCGCGCGCGACTGGCACGTGCAGGGCGTGCCGGTCACGCACTTCATGAATGCGCTGTCGCTGCTGTTCCCGGCCGGCGAACGCTTCTTCATGGATTCGGTGCGCAACTACCGCGACCGGATCGAGGATCCCGAGCTGAAGAAACAGGTGCTCGGCTTCATTGGCCAGGAAGCGATGCACACGCGCGAGCACATCGAATACAACGATCTGCTGCAGTCGTCGGGTCTGCCCGCACACAAGCTCGACAAGCGTCTGTGGACGATCCTCGGCTGGTTCAAGAAGGCGCTCCCGCATTCGATGCAGCTCGCGATCACGATCGCGCTCGAGCACTACACGGCGATTCTCGCGAACCAGTTGCTGTCGGGCCACGAGCACCGGATCGACGGCTCGGTCGAAGGCTACCAGCAGATGTGGATGTGGCACGCGATGGAGGAAACCGAGCACAAGGCGGTGTCCTACGACGTGTGGACCACCGTGATGAAGCCGGGCCTCGGCAGCTACCTGCTGCGCACGGGCACGATGCTGACCACCACCGTATTCTTCTGGGCGATCGTGTTCGACTTCCACGTGCGCCTGATGCGCGCGCACCGTCGCGAACACGGCAAGTTCGGCGGCATGTGGCGCCTCGTGAAGTATCTGTACGGCCCGAAGCACGGCGTGTTCCCGAGCATCGCGCGCGAATGGCTCGACTACTTCCGCCCGGGCTTCCACCCGTGGGACCACGACAACCACCAGTACCTGCAGGGGCTCGACACGCTGCTCGAGAACATCGACGCGACCAATGCGCGCTACGCGGCGCAAGCCGCTCCGCGCCGCGTGCCGCTGCACCCGGTCCCGCAGGCATGACGCCATGGCGCGCGCCCACGAGATGCTGACCGTTCAGTCCGGCGACGTGAAACTCGCCGTCTACGTAAGCGGGTCGCGTCGCGCGCCGCCGCTGATCCTCGTGCACGGCTACCCCGACTCGGCGGCCGTGTGGGCGCCGATCCGCGCGCGGCTCGCGAAGCGCTACCGCGTGATCGCATACGACGTGCGCGGCGCCGGCGCGTCCGATGCGCCGCGCCGCCGCGCCGACTACACGCTCGAGCGGCTCGCCGCCGACCTGAAGGCGGTGGCCGACGCGACCTGCGGCGGCCGGCCGTTCCATCTCGTCGGCCACGACTGGGGTTCGATCCAGTGCTGGGAAGCCGTGACCGATCCCGCATTCCGCGGCCGGATCGCGTCGTACACGTCGATCTCGGGCCCGTGCCTCGATCATGTGTTCCGCGCGAAGATGCGGCTCAAGCAGAGCCTGAAGTCGTGGTACATCGCGTTCTTCCACCTGCCGGTCGTGCCGTCGCTGGTGTGGCGGCTCGGCGGTGCGGCGCTGTGGCCGCGCTGGCTGCAGATCACCGAACGCGTGCGCGCCGAGCGCGACCCCGTGCAATTGAAGAACGCGCTGAACGGGCTGCAGTTGTACCGCGCGAACTTCCTCGCACGGGCGCGCAAGCCGCGGGAGCGGTACGCGCAGGCGCCGGTGCAGATCCTCGTGCCGGTGCGCGACCGTTATGTCACACCCGAGATGTCGGTCGACCTCGACCGCTGGCTCGGCGACCATGTGCGCGAGGAAATCGATGGCAGCCACTGGGTCGTGCTGCGCCACCCGGACATGATTGCGTCGCGGATTGATCGCTTCGCGTCCGCGCAGGAGCGGCCGGCGGTCGCGAATGCGGCGGTTCAGCGCCCCGTCGGCGCCGGCAGACGTCTGAACAGCGTCTCGTAGTCGATCACGAGCCCGCCGTCGTCGATGTCCATCTCGGCGGTGAAATTTCGGAAGATGCCTTCGTAACGGTAGCGCCGGCCCGGCTCGATGCATGCGTAAGCCTGCTTGACCGGCGTGACCTTCAGGTCCGGCGTCGAGATGTACACGACGTCGATCGGCCGCCGCTCGCCACGCACGAGCCCCAGGCGGCCGATCGGCAGCGAATTCGTGAATGGCGTCGCCGCGATGTCGATATCGATGCAGCCGTCGAGCTCCGGCAGCGCACGGCCCGCGCCGTCGCGCCAGTGGCCTTCGCCGTCGCCGCGCAGTTCGAGCGTGCCGCCGCCCATCACCTTCATCACCGCATACGTCACGCGCCAGTGCGGATCGCACTCGACGCGATACGCGAGCCCGTACGCGCGGCCGTACCGCTGGCCGACCACCGCGCTTTCGACGACGATCCCGCCGCCGCTCCGGTCGAACGTCAGATGTTCGACCCCGTCGCCTTCGAGCGACGCCCATCGCACTTCTCGCATCGTTGCACCTCCTCGGTTTCCGCCATGTCGGGCATCGTCGCACAGCGTGCCTTGCGCACGTCAACCGCGTTCGATTCGAGATCAGCCGGAAACGGGCTCATGCCATCAGGCGACGCCTTCACGCCCTCTTGATTCCGGCACGATGCCCGCGCATGGCAACCTCCGCTACCCGCATGGCATCGCCGGGCCGACACCGGATCGATGGGCGATGAACGACCCGTGAACCACCTGCGTGCGGCCCGCTCGCATGAAGGTACCCTTGAAATCGACTCGCCAGGCATCGGGGCCGACCGCGCGAACCTTGAAACCGGCCGCCTTTCCCGGATCGCGGCCTTTGGCATCGCATAGATAAACGCTGCCTTTCCCGGGATCGGAGCGTCCGGGCGCCGATCCGGCGTCGACTTCGGCATCCGGCCCATTCAACCACACGCTCACGCCGTCCTTCCTGGTGGACGTGATGACACCCACGGGCGCATCGTTGGGACCGCATGCTTGTCCGATCAGCCCGTCCGGCCAAACCTCCGGGGTTTCGCCTGCCGAACATCCGCATGCCAGGAGCGCAAACGCACCGATCAGGAACGGCGCCAACCGACGAAACCGGCGCGAACGCAATTCGACGTCGAATGGGTCGCTCCACGGGGATTGATCGGCAATGAGGCGTTTCATGACGATTGCTCCGTGCCCAAGCGCAAACCATGGACACTGCCATGACCATCGCGCGCCGCCGCAAGCGTGTCGGCGTCGACTCCGGTGCTGGCGCGCGATGGACGGAACACATTCACGCTCACGTATCCTTCGTTCCCGAAAAAACGCGACTCGTCATGATGCTCGCGGCAAACGCAATCAATATGGCCAGCCCGAATCGAATCGGATAGATATTGAATTCGCCCGAGACGAGGGTCCAGATCGACGCGCCGACCGTCGCCGTGGAGGCGACGACGAAGACGATCGTCGCCACCACGTTGCAGACGAGTACCGTGCGTAACGTGGATTTGACGGCGCGCGCGAGCGCGAACGCGCAAAGCAGCCACGCACCGGCCACGCATGAAATCAACGGGATGCCGGTCGGGATATTGATCGCCGCATCGATCGTGACCAGCGAAATGTTCTTCAATGCTTCCCAGATCAGATCGGTCGACAGCACCCAGATGAACGGCACGAGGAACGAGATGCCTGAAATCAGGGTCCGCGCAATCCACGAGCCTCGTAGGGTCGCGACAAGCGTGCTGGCCGGGCGCATTCATTCTCCCCGAGGTTGCGTGCCGACCGGCGGCAACGCATGTTCGTCTTCGGCGCCGCGTTCGATGCCGACAAGCGCACGTTGTGCGGCAGGCAGCTTCGGGTTGAGCGCCAGCGCGAGCCACAAATAGCGCCGTGCATCGCGCGCGTTGGCCGCTACGCCGTCGCCCGCCTGATAGGCCAGCCCCAGGTACAAGCAGCTTTCGGCATCGCCCAGACCGCACCCGCGCAGGAAGATCGGTATCGCGCTTCGCGGGTCGCGCACGCCGATGCCCCGCCCCGCCTGCCGCAGTTGCCCGAGATTACCGCACGCTTCGCCATGACTGCGATTACATGCGGACCGGTAATACGACACGGCCTGGCTCGGATCGCGCGCGACGCCCTGGCCGGTGGCATATATCACGCCGAGATTGAAGCAGCCGAGCGGATCGCCGTCGCTGCACGCGCCCTTGTACAGGAAGATTGCATGCTTGCGATCGCGGCGCACACCGAGCCCCTTCATATAGGCCGTGGCGAGATTCGAGCAACCCGATGCGCTGCCGCGGCGGCACGCCCTGTCGAACAGTTGCGCGGCCCGCCGGGTATCGCGCAGCACGCCGTTGCCGAATTCGTACGCCAGACCGAGATTCGAGCATTCCGTGCCGTCGCTCAACGCACAGGCTCGTTCGAAGGCTTGCACGGCGGCAACCCAGTCCTTATCCACACCCTCGCCGTTCATGAGCATGGTCCCCAGGCGCGTACAACTCGCGACATCCGAATTGTCGCAACCCCGGCCGTAGAAATACGCCGCATGATCGGACGCCTCCTTCGCGGCAGCGACATAGTCGAGCCCGACTTTCTCGCAGCGGCTCGGGTCGGTGGTCCTGCAGGCTTCGACGCGTGCCTCTTGCGACATCGGCGCCGAGGACACGGCTGAAGCAGCCGCGGCGGACGACGCGTCATCACCGGCCTTCAGGCGGGGGACATCGCCTTCGAACGGATGGAGCTCGGGGCCCGGCCCGGTATCCGTCTGCGATACGGCAGGCGTGGGGCCGCTTGCGGGAGCAGCCGCGCGCAGGCCGGCCTGACACGCGCTCAGACCGACGATCGATAGCGCAACGAGGAGATGCTTCATTTCGACCACGGCCAGCCTCGCACGGCACCGAGCAAACCACGCAGCCCCCTTCGCCCGCCGGCCAGCGCCCGCAATTCGTTGGTCAGTTCCGTTCGCTGCGTATCGCTCAATTGCTGCGGCGGCAGCGCGAGCAATTCGCGATACATCGCCTCCGCCTTGTCGGGCTCGCCCGCAGGCGCATAGCTACGGGCCAGGCTGATGCGCGCCCTGGTCAACTGCGCGTTGATCTGCTCGTCGGTTTCGCCGCCGCACGCCTGCAGCAACCGCTCGCACGGGTGGAGCGCATCGGCATGGCGGCCCAGCTTGCGCAGCAGGATGCCGAGGCTGACCGCCGACATCGCAGCCTGCAGCCTGACGTTCGCCTCGCCGGCACCCAGATAGAGATTCAGGGCCTCGCGATATCCCGCCTCCGAGGCGCCCGGATCGCGGTCGGCCAGCGTGTATGCCTTGCCGTACATCGCGGCAGCCACGCGCAAGCGCAAATAGGCGACGTCCGCATGCCGCCAGCGCTCGATGATTTGCGTATAGGCCTGCAGTTCTTCATCGTGACGGCCCAGCCGATTCAGGTCGATGGCCCTGTTCGACATGGCCAGCGCCACGTCCTTCTCGGCGGTCATCGACAGATCGTCGCCATAGCGCGCAATCACTTCCTCGTTGACCGCCAGCGACGCTTCGCGCTGGCTCAGACGCGCGAGACAAAACGCCTTGTTCGTCATGGCCTTGCGGCATTGGCGGCGCAGTTCAGGGTGAAGCGACTCGACATGCTGCGTCAGCACCTGGTCATACAGCGCGATCGCGTCGCGATACTTGTCTTCGTCTCTCAGTACATCGGCGCGATCCAGCGTGCCGCTGATCGCGTCACGCTGTTCCGGCGTCAGGTCTTCATATTGATCCCCATAGTCCACGGACGCGCCGCCGTCCCGCAACCGGTTGATGCAGGTCAGTCGGCTGGCCGCGCCCTTGGCCAGCGTATCGCGCAGTTTGGGGCTGGTGGCGCTCGCAAAGCGCGCCATCAGTGCGTCGTACAAGGGCAACGCGTCGCCGGGACGATCCAGTTCGTTGAGGAGCAGATAGGCCTTGTTGAGATACGCACTCGCCACACGCGGCTCGATGGCGGATTCCGTGTCCGCGGCGAAGCGCTCCAGCAGCAGGTCGTAACTCGCCATGGCCTCGTCGAACCGTAAGCGTTCGCGCTGGTGGCACGCGAACTGATACAACGCATCGGCCACCCGCGAACGGATGGACCCGTCCGTATCGGCATGAAAGCGTTCGTCCAGCGCATGCACGGCCCGTGCGTAGGCTTGCTCGGCGGGTTCAGGCGGCAGCTGTTCCGGCGACACGCCATCGGCTTTCGGCGGGACGGCATCGGCCAGGATGTCGATGCGCAGATCCATCGCGCGCGCCACGGTACGACGAAGCAATACGTTGGCGCCGAAGTCCTCCGGCTCCGCGGCACCCTCCAGACAACCCGGCTCCAACGCCCGCAGCGCTTCCTCCGGCCGCTTCATCTGACGCAGCAAATGGCCGCGCTGGACCTGGACGCGAATCCGCAGCGCGGTCAAGGCTGGCTCCGTCGTGCCGGATACGGCGCCGGCCGACGGCAACGTCAACGCATCGAGCGCCTGCTCGGGATGCCCCAGCGCGCGCAAGGCCCAGGATTTGAGCAGCAGGATGCGCATCAACTGCGGCGACACGGCCGGCATGGATCCGTCGCGCCGCAGATGCCGCAACAACTGCTCGGCCCCGTCGAGCGTCTGCTGCGGGCCTTCCACAGCCTCGAACCGCTCCAGCATCGCATCGATCAGGACGGCCTGCACCGCGGCATCGGGATGATCGCGATAACGCGTCCATTGTTCGTCGGCGACCTCGTCGGCCCGGTTCAGGTCATCCTCGTCGTCCGCTGCCTCGGCGCGCCGGCGCAGTGCGCGCGCCTTGCGGCGCAGTGCGATATTGACGAGTTCGAGCACCGACGCATCGTGACTGTCGGCATGGCTCGCGATCAGCGCATCGCACGCGTCGATCCATGCCGAGAGATGCTCGGCGTCGTTGCCAGCCTTGCCGGCCGCCGTCTCCGCCCATTCGAGCGCGTCGAACCGGGCCAATGCAAGCGTGTACCGGGTGCCCGGATGCGTACTGTGCGCATACCCGGCGATCAGCGCCTGCTGATCGGCGCGCGCCTCTTCATCGAGATCGAACGTTTTGAGCCGACGCGAGCGTTCATGCAACGCATCGGCCGCCACTTCCTGCAAATCCGGATCGTCCGCCCCCGCGAGATCGGCGTGCAAGGTCGCGTACGCCTTCAGCGCATCGGCATCGTAGTCGAGTGCGCCCAGCAGCCGGGCCTGCTGCAGACGAATCCGGCCAACCAGCACGCGCGTCGCCGGCCAGTCGTCGTTGTCGAATCGTTCGACCAGGTGATGCGCGCGGCGCACCATGTCCACGCGCGCGAAGGTCCCGCCCATCGCGGTGCGGATCTTGATCTCCTCCAGCGCGGCGAAAGCCAGCCATTCGCGCACCGCCAGCGCCCGGGTGTGCTCGAAACGCGCCTGGACGGCCTCGGCGATCTCCAGCGCGTCCGCCAGTTCGCGTTGCGAGGCCAGGGCCACGACCTTGCGGCACGCGGCTTGAACCAACCAGGGCCCCGCGGCCTCCGGCGTCGCGGCGCCCTGGTCGAAATATCGCGCCAAGGCATCGGCCTCGGCCGCCGCATCGGCATGCCGGCCAAGCGTGTCCAGCGCATCGACCTTGCGGAACCACGCGGCGGCCAGATGTTCCTGCAGTTCGACCGGCGCCGAGACAACCAGGGGCGCGGCCTGCAACAGGCGAACCCGCACCGCGTCGGCATCGACCAACGTCTTCTCGGCGTTGTCTTCCGTCAAACGCATATCTCCTCCTCGACACCGTGTTTCACGTGCATGAATCCAGTATGCCGATGGGTCGCGACGCGCCCTCGCGACGTACTCGCCGGAGCGGCACGTCGGTCCCGGTGGCCGGGATACGTCCCCCGCGAATTCTCCGCCGAGTCGAAGCAAATGACGAATTGCTCACGATTCGATGCGCTATCGGCGATCAAGGTGATCGAATATGTCGAATCGTCAGACAATGCGGCGGCCGGTGTTTCGGACGAGGACGTCCTCGTGTCGATGCACGTCGGCCAGCGACGAGCGGCCGTCCACATTCCCCATTTCGGGGCACCGACGACAAATCCTGACTATCCAGAATTCCCTATTCCGGTGCATCGGATTGTGTCCTATGCTCGCGGCTCGTCCTGTTCCGCCGCCATCATGCCTACCGCCCGCCCCGCTTCGCCGTCGATCGACCTGCGTATCCTGCTGCGCGGCATCGGGCAGATCGTGCTGCAGGCGAATGCACTCACCGGCGCGCTGCTGCTCGCCGCGCTGGCGCTGACCGACCTGCGGCTCGCGAGCGCGGCGCTGGTCGGCTCGGCCGCCGCCAGCATGACCGCCGTGCTGACGGGCGCCGAGCGCCGCGACGTCGAACAGGGGCTGCATGGCTTCAACGGCGCGCTTGCCGCGCTGATCGCCGTACTGTTCGCGCCCCATCAACTCGCCGCCATCGCGCTGGTGCCGCTGGTCTCGATCGGCGCGGCCCTCGTGCAGCGCGCGATGCGCGGGCCGCTCGCCCGCTGGCGCCAGTGCCCGTATTCGAGCCCGTGCCTCGCCGTCACCGCCCTGTGGCTGCCGTTTGTCGCGCTGCAGCATGCGAGCGGTGCGGCGGTTGCCCCGGCGTTGACGCTTGCTTCCGCCACAGACGCCCTTCTTTCAGGCGTCGCGCAGACCACCTTCGCGCAAGGCGCATGGGCTGGCGTGCTGATCGCCGCGGGCATCGCCGTTGCGTCGCGCCGCGCGGCCGCGTTCGCGCTCGGCGGTGCGATCGTGTCGACCGTGCTGCTGGTCGCGCTCGGCGCAAACGGCGCATTGTTCGCCGATGGTCTCCTCGGCTTCAACGGCGCGCTCGCCGCGCTCGCGCTGATGCCGCGCGGCCCGCGCGCGGCGCTTGCCGCCGCCGCCCTCGCCGCGCTGATCCAGTGGCTCGCGATGCGCGCGAACATCCCCGTGTTCACGGCCCCGTTCGCACTCGCATCATGGGTGACCGTCTACGTCGCGCGCCGCTTCACCCTCGGAGAACCCGATGTCGTCATTCGCACACCGTCCTGAAGTCGTGAAACCCGGCGGCCCGATCTCGGACGCCGAACGCCAGATGCGCGTCGATCTCGCCGCAGCCTACCGGCTTGTCGCGATCAACGGCTGGGACGACCTGATCTACACGCACCTTTCCGCGACCGTGCCCGGCGAGCCCGGCCACTTCCTGATCAACCCGTTCGGCCTGACGTTCGACGAGGTTCGCGCATCGAACCTCGTGAAGATCGACCTGGCCGGCAACCGGATCGGCGACAGCGAGCACGCGGTCAACGTGACGGGCTTCGCGCTGCATGCGGCCGTGCATGCAGCGCGCACCGATGCCGTCTGCGTGATGCATCTGCACAATACGCCCGGCATCGCCGTGTCGATCCAGCGCGACGGGCTGCTGCCCGCGTCGCAGCACGCATTGCGGTTTCATGGCGACCTCGCGTACCACGACTACGAGGCGCTCGCGTTCTCGCCGGCCGAAGGCACGCGGCTCACCACGAGCCTCGGCGCGAAATCCGCGATGCTGCTGCGCAACCACGGCACGCTGACGGTCGGCCGCACCGTGGCCGAAGCCTATGTGCTGATGGATACGCTGATCAAGGCCTGCGACATCCAGGTGCGCGCGCAGGCCGGCGGCGGGCCGCTCGTGATGCCCGCCCCGGCCGTGGCCGACCGCACCGCCGAACAACTGCGCGACGGCGGCGCGATCGAGGGCGAACTGGAATGGCCGGCGCTGCTGCGCCGGCTCGACCGGATCGATCCGTCGTATCGCGACTGACGCCACCTGCCTCATCCTCATCCTGCCGAATCGTTCAACCTCAACCGGAGCATTGCCATGCCGACTTTCAATATCCAGCTGTTCGAAGGCCGCACCGTCGACCAGAAGCGCGCATTCGTCGAAGCAATCACGCGCGTCACGTGCGACACGCTCGGCTGCGAGCCGGGCTCGGTCGACATCATCCTCACCGACGTGAAGAAGGAGAACTGGGCGACGGCCGGGAAGCTGTGGAGCGACGAGCGCTAACCATCAAGGGCGCCGCCGCTTCGGCACCGCCCGCCCCGCGCTGATTCACACACACGCTGCGGCGCCCGCGACGGGCGCTGCACGCGGCCGCCTCCGGCCGCGTGCGTTGTGCGCTCGCACATCGCTTTGTCACGCAATCAGCGCCATAATGCCGGACACACGCAGCAGCCATTGGCCACCCGACGAGGAGACCGCCATGGAAGCGAAGAACGAGGAAGTCGTCGCACACCTGCTCTCCGATGTCGTCGAATTCGCGCGCGGGCGCCTGCCCGAAGCCACCTTCCGGATCGTCGAACCCTTCCTGCGTCACTACTACGATTTCGTCGACGCCGACGATCTGCAGAACCGCAGCATCGCCGACTTGTACGGCGCCGCGATGGCGCACTGGCAGACCGCCCAGAAATTCGTCCCCGGCAGCGAACGGCTGCGCGTGTACAACCCGATCCTCGAACAGCACGGCTGGCATTCCGATCACACGGTGATCGAGATCGTCAACGACGACATGCCGTTCCTCGTCGACTCGGTGACGATGGCCGTCAACCGCCTCGGGCTCGCGCTGCACTCGGCGCTGCACCCGGTGTTCCGCATCTGGCGCGGCGCGGGCGGCGGCATCGAGCGCGTCGATGCGGGCGGCGCGACACCCGGCGACGGCCAGTCGCAACTCGCTTCCTTCATCCATTTCGAAGTCGACCGCTGCGGCGACGCCGCGCTGCTCGACACGCTGCGCGAGGACATCGCGCACGTGCTCGGCGACGTGCGCGCGTCGGTCGAGGACTGGCCGAAGATCGTCGACATCGCCCGTGCGACGATCAAGGAAATGAAGGCGCGCGAATCGACCGCGGAAGACATCGAGGCGCGCGCGTTCCTCGAATGGATGGCCGCCGATCACTTCACGTTCCTCGGCCAGCGCGACTACGCACTGGTGTCGGACGGCACGGGCTTCGGCCTGCGCGGCATCGAAGGCTCGGGCTACGGCATCCTGCGCGAATCGCTGCGCACGTCGGGCGCGCCCGACGTGACGCCGCTGCCGCAGGCCGCCGCCGACATCATCACCGGCGCGTGGCCGATCTTCCTGACCAAGGCGAACTCGCGCGCGACCGTGCACCGGCCCGGCTACCTCGATTACGTCGGCGTAAAACTCGTCGGCGCCGACGGGAAAGTGACCGGCGAACGCCGCTTCATCGGGCTCTACACGTCCACCGCCTACATGGTGTCGAGCGCCGAGATCCCGATCGTGCGCCGCAAGTGCGCGAACATCGTGCGGCGTGCGGGCTTCCTGCCGAAGGGGCATCTCGGCAAGTCGCTCGTGACGGTGCTCGAAACCTATCCGCGCGACGAACTGTTCCAGGCCGACGAAGACCAGCTCTACGACATCGCACTCGGCATCCTGCGGCTGCAGGAACATCAGCGCACGCGGCTGTTCGTGCGGCGCGACCGGTTCGACCGCTTCGTGTCGTGCCTCGTGTTCGTGCCGCGCGACAAGTACAACACCGACCTGCGCCGCCGCATCGCGAAGCTGCTCATCGACGCGTACAACGGCGTGAACGTCGAGTTCACGCCGCTGCTGTCGGAATCGGCGATTGCACGCATTCATTTCGTCGTGCATGCGGAACCGGGCACGATGCCCGACGTCGACACGCGCGAGCTCGAAACGCGGCTCGTGCAAGTGGCGCGCCGCTGGCAGGACGATCTCGCCGACGCGCTGCTCGACGCATTCGGCGAAGAGCAAGGCAACCGCCTGCTGCAGCGCTATGCCGATTCGTTCCCGGCCGGTTATCGCGACGACTACCCGGCGCGCACGGCCGTGCGCGACATCGAGCTGATCGAGCGCGTGAAGGACACCGGCCAGCTCGCGATGAACCTGTACCGGCCGATCGAGGCCGAGCCGCGCGCGTTCCGTTTCAAGGTCTATCGCGCGGGCGACCCGATCGCGCTGTCGCGCAGCCTGCCGATGCTCGAGCATCTCGGCGTGCGTGTCGACGAGGAGCGGCCGTACCGGATCCAGACGCAGGACGCGACGCACGCGTGGGTCCACGACTTCGGCCTCGAGCTCGCGGACGATACCGAGTTCGACATCGAGCGCGTGAAAGGCCTGTTCGAGGATGCGTTCGACCGGATCTGGAGCGGCCGGATCGAGAACGACGACTTCAACCGCCTCGTGCTGCGCGCGCACCTGAGCGCGCGCGAAGTGACGATCCTGCGCGCGTATGCGAAATACCTGCGGCAGGTCGGTTCGACGTTCAGCGATGCGTATATCGAACGCGCGCTGACCGGCAATCCGGCGATCGCCCGACAACTCGTCGAGCTTTTCCTGCTGCGCTTCGATCCGGCCACCGGCGACACGCGCGACGTGCAGGCCGAACGCCTGCTGAAGGCGATCGAAGGCGCGCTCGACCAGGTGCCGAACCTCGACGAGGATCGCATCCTGCGCCAGTTCCTCGGCGTGATCAACGCAACCGAGCGCACGAACTACTTCCTCGCCGACGCGAACGGCGAATCGAAACCGTATCTGTCGTTCAAGTTCAATCCGGCCAAGGTGCCCGGCCTGCCCGAACCGAAGCCGATGTTCGAGATCTGGGTGTATTCGCCGCGTGTCGAGGGCGTGCACCTGCGCGGCGGGCGCGTCGCGCGCGGCGGCCTGCGCTGGTCGGATCGCCGCGAGGATTTCCGCACCGAGGTGCTCGGGCTGATGAAGGCGCAGATGGTGAAGAACGTCGTGATCGTGCCGGTCGGCTCGAAAGGCGGCTTCGTCGTGAAGAACCCGCCGCCGCCAAGCGATCGCGAAGCGTGGATGCGCGAAGGTATCGCGTGCTACCAGACCTTCCTGCGCGGGCTGCTCGACCTGACCGACAACCTCGTCAGCAACGCGATCGTGCCGCCGCCCGACGTGGTGCGCCATGACGCCGACGATCCGTACCTGGTCGTCGCCGCCGACAAGGGCACGGCCACCTTCTCCGACTACGCGAACGCGATCTCGCACGAATACGGCTTCTGGCTCGACGACGCATTCGCGTCCGGCGGCTCGGTCGGCTACGACCACAAGAAGATGGCGATCACCGCGCGCGGCGCATGGGAATCGGTGAAGCGGCACTTCCGAGAGATGGGCATCGATACGCAGACGACCGACTTCACCGTGGTCGGCGTCGGCGACATGTCGGGCGACGTGTTCGGCAACGGGATGCTGCTGTCGCCGCATATCCGGCTCGTCGCCGCGTTCGATCACCGGCACGTGTTCCTCGACCCGAACCCCGATCCCGCGACGAGCTTCGCGGAGCGCGCGCGCATGTTCGCGCTCGAACGCTCGAGCTGGGCCGACTACGATCCGGCCGCGATTTCGTCGGGCGGCGGTGTATATCCGCGCACCGCGAAGACGATCCCGCTGTCGCCGGCCGTGCAGGCCGCGCTCGGCATCGACGCGCACGCGCTGCCGCCGACCGAGCTGATCCGCGCGATCCTGCAGGCGCCGGTCGACCTGCTGTACAACGGCGGCATCGGCACCTACGTGAAGGCCGCGCGCGAAACCCACCTGCAGGTCGGCGACCGCGCGAACGACGCCGTACGCGTGAACGGCGCGGACCTGCGCTGCAAGGTCGTCGGCGAAGGCGGCAACCTCGGCTGCACGCAGTTCGGCCGCATCGAGTTCGCGCAGCGCGGCGGGCGCATGAACACCGATGCGATCGACAACTCGGCCGGCGTCGATTGTTCGGATCACGAAGTCAACATCAAGATCCTGCTGGGGCTCGTCGTGTCCGACGGCGAAATGACCGAGAAGCAGCGCAACGCACTGCTCGCGGAAATGACCGACGAAGTCGGGCTGCTCGTGCTGCGCGACAACTACTACCAGACGCAGGCGCTGTCGATCGCCGGTCGTTATGCGGTCGAGCTGCTCGACGCCGAAGCGCGCCTGATGCGCTGGCTCGAACGCGCGGGCCGCCTGAACCGCGTGATCGAATTCCTGCCGACCGACGACGAAGTCGCCGAGCGGCAAGCCGCGAAGCTCGGCCTCACGTCGCCGGAGCGCGCGGTGCTGCTCGCGTACAGCAAGATGTGGCTCTACGACGCGCTGCTCGAATCCGACGTGCCCGAGGATCCGCTGGTGGCCGCGATGCTCGTCGACTACTTCCCGAAGCCGCTGCAACAGCGCTTCAGCGAACCGATGAGCCGCCATCCGCTGCGGCGCGAGATTCTCGCGACACACCTGACCAACGCGCTGGTGAACCGCGTCGGCTGCGCGTTCGTGCACCGGCTGATGGAGGAAACGGATGCGAAGCCGGGCGACATCGTGCGCGCATGCATCATGGCGCGCGACGTGTTCGACCTCGATGCGGTGTGGCGCGACATCGACGCACTCGACAACCGCGTGGCCGACGACGTGCAGGCGCGCATGTTCGTCGACGTCGCGCGGCTGCTGGAGCGCGCGGCGCTGTGGTTCCTGCGCCATCTGCAATCCGGCGCCGTGGCCGACGGCGGCGTCGCCGAGCTGATCGCACGCTGCCGTGACGCAGCGGAACGGCTCGCACCGCAACTGCCGTCGCTGCTGCCGGCCGACGATCTCGATGCGCTGTCCGAACGGCAGCGCGTGCTCGTCGAAGCCGGCGTCGACAGCGCGCTCGCGGTGCGCGTCGCGAGCGGCGATATTTCAGCCGCGCTGCTCGACATCGCCGAAGTGGCCGCGACCTGCAACCGCAGCCTCGAACTCGTCGCGGGCGTCTATTTCTCGCTGGGTACGCTGCTCAATTACGGGTGGATCAGCGAACGTGCGGCGACATTGCCGACGCCGACGCACTGGGACATGCTCGCGCGCGCGGCCGCACTCGCGGAAGTCGCGCGCCTGAAGCGCACGCTGACGACGAGTGCGCTCGCGGAATCGCCCGATTCGACGACGGTGGAGACGATCGTCGTCGCGTGGCGCGAGCGCCGCGACGCCGCGCTCGCGCGCTACGAGCACCTGCTGGCGGATCTGCGCGCGTCGGGTGGCGCGAGCCTGGCGGTACTGCTCGTGGTCGTGCGGGAAATGGCCGTGCTCGAACGCGCGTGACCGGGCTGGCGGGCGCCCAGTGGATGAGCGTCGCCGGTCCGCCATGACCGGAGCCGGCACGCGCGCCCGCTTGCGTGCGCGCGACGCTAGACCGTCGCAACCAGCAGTTCCTCTGCGTGGTTCGGCGGCCTGAGGCCGTCCGCACGATCCGCGAAATAGCGGCGCGTCAGTTCGGCAGCCGAAATGTGCTCGGTTTTCGCGAAGCCGGCCTCGTGCGCCAGCGCCTGGATCTGCGCCGGCATGAAGAAACTGATGAACGGCGTGCCGCTTGCGCGTGCACCCTTCGCGGCCATTTCGAGCCCCGGACGCACGTCCGGATCCGCGTTCTCCAGCGGCAGCAGGAACGTCATTGCGAGCGTCGAGCCCGGCGCGAGCGACGCAACCTCGCGCAATGCGGCCGCATTCGCTTCGCGCGTCAGGTACATGCTGACGCCGGTCGACACCACGACGGCCGGCTTGCCGGCATCGAAGCCCGCGCCGACGAGCGCATCGCGCCACGACTCTTTCGCCTCGAAATCGACCGGCACGAAACGCAGCCAGTCGGGCACACCGAAACCGAGCTCGACGAGGCGGCGTTGCTTCCAGGCCTGCGGCGCCGGCGGATCGACTTCGAACACCGTCACGCGCGACGCCATGTCGGGCCGGCGCTGCACGAAGCTGTCGAGGCCCGCGCCGAGGATCACGTACTGGCTCACGCCACGCGCGGCCTGCTCGGCCACGAGATCCTCGATGAAGCGCGCCCGCGCGACGATCGACGCGCGAAACGGCCGCGTGAACTGCGGATCCATGTCGCCGCGCTGCTGCCAGCCCGGTTCCGGCGCGAGCAGTTGTAGCCCGACCTCGTCGGCGAGCACGTGCGGCGGCGCGTCGAGTTCGACGTGCAGCGCGCGCCACAGCGCGACGCGCGCGGCCGTGCTGTCGGGGGCGTCTTCGCGGATATCGGTCATGCCGGCCTCACGCGCCTTGCTTGCCCGGCGCCTGCAGGCGCCACACGCGACCGTCCGGATCGCGCACGGTCATGTCGCGCGTGCCCCAGTGCGTGTCCTCGAACGGCGTGACGACATCGACGATCGGCTGCGGCTGCACCGCCTGCTCGTCGGACACCTTGAGCACGACCTGCATGTCCGGCGTCTCGCCCGGCGGCACTTCGGCGATGAACAGGAACGGACCGTCGCCGCTGCGCAGTTGGCCCGAGCTGTGATCGGTTTCGAATTCCAGCTTGAAGCCCAGCGCCTGGAAGAACTTCGCGGACTTGCCCCAGTTGTGCGTCGTCAGGTACACGGCTTCGATTCGCTCGGATGACATGTCACTCCTCCTTGGTGGACGGTTCCGCGCCTGGCGGCGGCGCGGCCAGGTACGCGCGCAACGCATCGGCCACCAGCGCGGACAGCGACTGCTCCGTTTCGATGGCGCGATGCTTGACCTGCCGGATCAGGCCGAGCGGCAGGTACACGTTGAATTGCTTCACTTCTTCGTCGGTCATGAAGGCTAGTATGCTAGCAATCTAGCAAAAGTCAATCGCAAGTACGACGGGATGGATGACGAAAAACGGGCGCGGCCGCATGCGGACCGCCGCTCGGCTATCGCGTGTTCGCGCTATTGCGCGGTGCGCGCCGCCAGCCGTGCAAACAGCGCGTCGAGATCGAACCCCGCCGTATCGATGCCGATCGTGTCACGCAGGCACGCGCCCCACTCGGTCGCGTTGTCGAACGTGACGGAGCGCCCCGTGCCCGCCGCGTCGCGCAGCGTCAGCGTGGTGTTACGCAACGCGGCGCGGCCTTCCGGCAGCACACGGCATGCGATCAGGTCGTTCACGAAGATCGATTCGGGGTACGTCGACGTAAACCAGTTCGCGGCGTCGTAATCGATCCACTCGACCGGTTTCAGTGAGAAACGGTAGGTCGTCTGCCAGCCGTCCGGGATCTCGAACTGCAGGTCGAATTCGCCGTCGACCGGCGCGTCGACCACGCGAAACGCGCCGTGCGGCGTCGGTTGTCGCTCGCCCGGCACGAAGCGCAGCGGTGCGGTCAACGTCGCGCTGCCGAAGCCGATGTCCGCGAGCCAGACCGCGCCGTCGAGATCGATGCGCAGCACCATGTGCGTCTGCGCGGTGACGATCTCGGGCGGCAGCATCCAGCGCACGCGCGCGATCAACGGCGTCACGCGAAAACCGATCGCCGTGAGCGCGGTGTAGAACAGCTTGTTGAGTTCGAAGCAGTAGCCGCCGCGGCGGTGCCCGATCACCTTGTCGACGATCGCGGGCAGGTCGAGCGCGACGCGCGCACCGGTCAGCGGATTGAGGTTCTCGAACGGGATCGCCTGCGGATGCAGCAGATGCAGCCGGCGCAGTACGGCAAGCGTCGGCTCGGCCGGGCCGTCGTAGCCGATGCGGGAGAAATAGCGCGAGAGGTCGAACGAGTCAGTCATGAACCGGCACCGATAAAGGGATACGCCACGATAGCATCGCGCGAAACCCCCATGTTGGGCAGGGCGATTGTCCGCCGTCGCGCGATGCCGTCACCGCATCGCGCGCACCCGCATGACGTTACGGCAGCAGCTTCAGCGCGGAAGATGCGACCGACGGCACCGAAATGCCCTGGCTCGTCGCGAACTGCACGGCCTGGCTGAGCGTCGCCGCGAGCGACTGCAGCTGGCCCGGCGCGCTTTGCGCGAAATACGACGCGGCCTGCATGTTCTGCGGATTCAGGCCCGACTGCAGCAGCGACGCCGCGCTCGTTGACCCGAGATTGCCGAGCCCCGACTGCAACTGCGAATACTGCGTGAGGCCCTGCCCGAGCGACGCGAGGCCATTGCTGAATGCCTGCTTGTCGACCGGGGCGTGGGTTGCACCGCCGCTCGCGAACGCCTGGCCGAGCGCCTGCGACACCGACTGCTGCGCGCCGCCCATCTGCGACAGCGCGGCCGGCGTCAGCGCATTGCCGCCGGACAGCTGGCTCGCGGCCTGCTGTGCCTGCCCGGCCGCGCCGGTCAGCCCCATCGCCGATGCGAGCGACGACTGGCCGGTCAGCACCTGCTGGTTCGCGCCGACATAGGCCTGCAGCAACTGCGCGACCCCGCCGCCCTGCGCGGGGGCTGCCTGCTGTTGCTGCCCGCCGCCGAGCAGCGATGCGCCGAGCGACTGCAGGTCGAGCTGCGCGTGCGCGGCGCTACTGATCAGGATGCCGAACGCGATACCTGCCGAGGCCAGGTGACGGCCCGTCGCGCGAATGTGCTTCATGTGCTTTCCTCGTGCCCGAATGATTGAGGCCGATATTGTCGAAGCGCGTCGCGCGGTGCCGCAACGACTGAAACACATGGAAACGAAATCACGGCGCGCGGCCGCTTGCAATTCCGCGACCGGCAGACGTCGTCACGTGGATTCGTCCACGTTTGCCGCGCGATGTCACGCGCGCACCGGCATTCGTTCTCCGGTTGCGGCAATGCAGGCGACATCCGGTCTTTGTGCGCAGCGCAGCAAAATGCATCGCCGCCGGGCGTCAGGTTCGGCGATCAACGCAAAACGGGCAGCTCGCGCCGCCCGCTTCATCGCCCTGCTACCGGCCAACGGCCGGCCGCGACGTTACGCGGCCATCCACGCCGGCAGCCGCTGGCCGACCCAGTCGGCCGCCTGCTCGTAACCGCGCGCGAGCTGCAACACCGCGAGATCGGCACGCGGGCGCCCGATCAACTGCATCCCCATCGGCAACCCTGCATCGTTGAAGCCGACCGGCACGTTGATCACCGGGCAGCCGGCCAGCGTCCACGGCACGACCGTCTCCATCCAGCGGTGGTAGGTGTCCATCGCGCGGCCCGCGATCGCCTTCGGCCAGCGCTGGTCGACGTCGAACGGGAACACCTGTGCGGTCGGCGCCGCGATGAAGTCGTAGCGGTCGAAGAAACTCAGCACGGCCTGATGCCACGCGGTGCGCTCGACGCTCGCGTCGAACACCGCCGCACCCTGCATCGCGAGCAGCCCTTCGACTTCGTAGATCGCCTCGGGCTTCAGCAGCGCACGGCGCGCCGGGTCGCGATAGTGCGCGAGCAGCCCGCCGCCGGACAGCAGATGCCGGTGCGCAAGCCACAGGCGCCAGATGCGGTCGGGTGCGAACGCCGGCAATGCGGCATCGACGTCGCAGCCGATCTCGCGCAGCGTCGCGAGCCCGTGCTCGCACTGCGCAAGCACGCCGGCCTCGGTCGCGAGATAGCCGTTCCAGTCGCCGACCCAGGCAATGCGCTTGCCGCGCAGATCCGCATCGAGCGGCTGCGCAAACACGGCCGGGTCTTCCGCGAGCGATAGCGGATCGTTCGCGTCGTAGCCGGCCTGGATCGCGAGCAGCTGCGCGACGTCGCCGACGGTGCGGCCCATCGGCCCTTCGATCCCGAGCTGCTGCACGAACACGTCGACGCCCGGCCAGCGCGGCACGCGGCCCTGCGACGGACGGAAGCCGTAGATGTTGCAGAACGCGGCCGGGTTGCGCAGCGACCCGCCGAAATCGCTGCCGTCCGCGACCGGCAGCATCCGCGCCGCAAGCGCCGCCGCCGTGCCGCCGCTGCTGCCGCCCGCGCTCTTCGTCAGGTCGTACGGATTGCGCGTTGCGCCATAGACCTCGTTGAAGGTGTGCGAGCCGAGCCCGAACTCGGGCGTGTTGGTCTTGCCGATGAAGATCGCGCCGGCCGCGCGCATCCGCGCGACGCCGACGGAATCGGCCTGCGGCACGTTCTCGCGGAAGATCGGCGAGCCGTACGTCGTCCGCAGCCCCTTCGTCATCGCCAGATCCTTCGGCGCCTGCGGCATCCCGTGCATCCAGCCGTGATACTCGCCGCGCGCCAGTGCGGCATCCTTTTCCGCGGCTTCGGCCAGCAACGCGTCGCGGTCGCGCAGCGCGACGATCGCGTTGACCGCGCCGTTCACGCGCTCGACATGATCGAGGTACGCGCGCATCGTCTCGACACACGAGACCGCCTTGCTGCGGATCGCCGCGGCGAGCTCGCCGGCCGACAGGCGCACGATCGGATCGACGGAAATGGAAGCGGGAGCGAGAAGCTGCGGGGCGCCGTGCGGCATGCGGGGTCTCCTGGAATCGGAATGGAATGGCGGGCCGCGTGGCGGCGGCGGGCGCTCCCGGACCGGCCGGGAGAGGCCGCCGCCGCGGCCGATGCTCTACTCTACGCGACGCCGGATCGGCGACCTCCGATATTTTCCGTCGCGATTCATTGCGGATCCGACTAAATCGGGGCGATGCTCGCCGGGCCGCTCACACCCTCCCGGCCGATGAAATCGTTTATGCGCATAAACTTAAATTTCTTATATTTCTAATAGACGTGTCATGCGGCGGCGCACGTTAACGACATTTTTACGCGGCCGCCCGATCTCTTTAGATTGCCCGCTCCGGCTGCGCGCTACGCTGAAAGCATCTCGTTCCCAGGACACCGTTCATGCTCAAGTTGCTGGTTCCGGTCGGCCACTCGCCGCGTTCGCTCCAGGCCGTTCGCCACGCGACATTCCTGTATCGCGAGCGCTGCGCGTCGGAAATCGTGCTGATCAACGTCCAGGCGCCGCTCGAATCGACGCGGCTCGAGGCCTATCACCCGCTTTCGCGGCTGCGCTCGATCGAGGAGAAGTTCGCGTCCGACGATCTGGCGATGGCGGAGCGGATCCTGCGGGAGGCCGGCGTGAAATACACCGTCGTGATGAAGGTCGGCCCGGTGGCCGACACGATCGCCACCGCCGCAGCCGAGACCGGGTTCGACGAGATCGTGGTGGTCGCGCCGCGGCACGACCCGCTGCATGCGCTGATGTCGGTATTTCGCCGCAGCGTGATGGGCCGGCTGGTGCGCATTTCGAATGTGCCGGTGACGGCCGTGCAATGACGGGCATCAGGCACGGCGGGCGGCGCAGTTGAAGCCGCCCCCCTGACCGGCCCGCGGGCTTGCACCCGCGGCCGTCGAACGAGCGACGAGGTACGTGTGCGCATCGTGCATCGCGCGTGTACCCGCCATCAGGCAGCGCTCAGTCGATGACCTTTCGCCAGAACACGAAATAGGCGGCCGCCGAAGACGCCACCAGCAGAATGGCCCACATCGGAGCAAGGCTGATCAGCACGGAAGAGACGTTCAACATTTGGATTCCTCACTATTTCGACAGCGATATTCAACACATACCGGCTTGCCGGAACCGATGCATTCACCGGCCATCGCGTTCCGTCAAATCATGCATTCATGCTATCGCCTTGAACGGTCGCGCGACCGTCTCCTCCCGCCCGTACCCTGACATTCGTCAAACTCGCGCGCATCATCGCCGTACCGGGTTCCGATGGAAAATCGGGACAGGGTCACCGCGCCCCGCCACCGTTTTCAGCAGACGTTTACCGGGGGAAGCCCCAAGTGCTTCGTCGAACGTGTCCCGTTACGCTTGAGCGACGAGGAGACGAATCATGAGACGAGCCGTACATATCGCTGTTTTCGCGCTGCTGGCCTATCTCATCGGCGATCGGGCAATCCTGCATGCGCAGGGCCGCGACGCCAGCCCGCTCGCATGTGAGCAAGGCGCCGCGCAGGTCAGGGCCGACGCGCTTGGTCGTGGTTTCGGCGCCGCCGCCGCCGGCAGCCAGAGCGAGGCCTTCATGTCGGGCTGCCTGGTGACCGGGCGAGGCAACCAGGACGTCGCGATGGCGAACCGGTGACGCGCCGGCCACGTTCAAGCCGAAGCGGCCGAACGCAAGCCGCGTGCGTCAGTTCCCGCTGTTGACCGTCATTTTCCCGATCGACGTCGCGACGGACGTCGCGGTCCGGACACCGTTCACGCTGAACGTCTGCTCGCGGTCCACATCGTTGGCGGGAAGACGCATCGACAACTGCGCCATCAGGCCGTCTTTCCCGTACTGACCGAACCAGTCGATCAACCGGCCGATGTAGCACGTGCCGCCGACATGCACCGGCATGTCGCCGACGATCTCGTACGAATAGTGACCGGGGCCATAGTTCGAATACGCGTCGCGATCATCGCCCTGCACCGACGGCGGAATCGGGCATAGCGGCTTGTCGGCGCCCGCATCGCGCGCGGCACGGTCGCTCACGTCGTGCAACGCCTGTTCGAGCGCCGCATGCAATGTGCCGTCGAGCATCGTCGAACCGGCCTTGCCTTCCTTGTGCTGCGCGATCGGCACCGACAGGCGGTAGCGGTAGTGCACGGTCAGTATCGGCACCTGGTCGATGACGGTAAATGGCCGCAGCAGGTAAAACTCGTCCACGCCATAGTGGCTGTCGCGATACAGCGCGTAAACGCGCCCGCGCAGCCGAACCCAATCGGCCGCCTGATTCGCGCCGCGGCCGTTCGTCGTGTACAGGCTGCGGTCGATCGCCTCGTTCGACTCGCCGGCCGTCTCGAACTTGCCGCCGTTGCGGCGCAAGACGTCCACCGACGACCACAACCCCGTTCCGATCGCCGCCGATTCGATCACCAGATCGCGCTGCCCGTTGCCATCGAGATCGATCAGCGTGTAGGTCACACTCGACTCCGTGTCACCGCCGTCGGTGTGCGACGCCTTCAACGCTTTCCATTCGTCTGGCGTCACGCCGCCGGGCCGGACCGTCGGGAACGCCGCACCCTGCCCGTCGTCGGACGCGCTGGAAAACCGTGTGACCGCCGTCCTGATCCGCAGACGCGCGATCACGTTCTCGACCGGCGAGCTTGCATCCGTTTGGCGCGCCCGGTCGACGAGCGTACGCAGGTCGTCGAGCGCGGCCGTGTCTTCGGCGTCGGGGCGATAGGCGAGCACCGTGGCCAGTTGCGATTGCAGTTCGCCGATCCGCGCCAGATAGCGTTGCTCGAGGCAGCCATGATCGGCGCCGCATTGATCGCGTGTCTTCAGCCAGCCTAGCTGCGCGGTGCGCAACGTGGCGCGCCGATCCGGCGGCAACGCACCGGACAGCTTCCGGTAAAAGGACGACAGCCTGTCGTCGTCCAGATGCAGGTCGTTCGACGCGCAAACGGCCTTTTCCGTCGAGCTGGTCGCCTGCGCACAGTCGAGCCCTGCCGCGACGCCCGGGAATGCGTGCGCAAGCAGCACGAGCAGCACCGTGCGCCGCAACGGGGCTTCAACATGGAATTTCATGAATGGTTTCTCGACGGTCAACGCGTGTGCCCGGGTCGTGGCTCGACCGGCCTCCAGCGTGCGATTGTCCACCCATTGACCGGCTGGCGGAATCGCCGGCAAGCATCGACGCACGCAGCCGCGCCCGTCGGCGACGGCGCACCGGATTTCCGCTACAGTGGCTTGCCCGGCCTTCGACCTCAGGCCGCCACGTCGAGACTCCGCTCCATCTACAACGACAGCCAATCAAAAGATGAGCCATCCGAACACTGAACTGATCCAGCGTTTCTACACGGCTTTCCAGCAGCGCGACATCGACGCGATGCTCGCCTGCTATGCCGACGACATCGTCTTCAGCGATCCCGCGTTTGGCGAACTGCATGGCGACCTCGCACGCGACATGTGGCGCATGCTCGTCGCGCGGGCGCAGGAATTTTCGCTGACGTTCGGCGACGTCGCCGCGAACGAGCAGACCGGCGGCGCGGAGTGGATCGCACACTACCGGTTCACCGCGACCGGCCGGATGGTGGTCAACCGGATCGATGCGCGGTTCCGGTTTCGCGATGGCCGCATCGTCGAGCATCGCGACAGTTTCGACCTGTGGCGCTGGGCGCGTCAGGCGCTCGGGCTGAAAGGCACGCTGCTCGGCTGGACCCCGTTCATGCAACGTGCAATCCGCGCTCAGGCGCGGAAAAATCTCGACGCGTATCGAGCGAAGCGGAAATAAGTCACGCGCCACTATGGCTTCATCGTCGCGTTGATCAGGTCGTGGGCCATGTCCGGCAACACGCCGTCCGGGTTCTTGAGGCCGTTCTCGCGATACCAGCTCTCATCGGCCTCGGGATGCGGACCGGCGAGCCCGACGCGTCCCTTGCCGTAGCGGTACGTCGCGGCTGCGATATCGCGGTTCGGGTACGTCGCCAGTACGACACCGCCGGAGCCGGCCGGCACGGCCGGGAGCATCGCGCCGTCCTGATAGTAGATCCAGCGTTTCTTCCCGCGCCAAACGACCGGCGTGACCGTGTCGGCGATGCCGTGCAGCGTCGAGCCCGGCCGATCGACTTCGGAGTCGATGTCGCCGTCGACCAGCCGGAAACCCTGATCGCCCGCCAGGTACGCGCCCATGCAGAGCCCCAGGTAACGCCCGCCGTTCGATACGTAATGCCGCACGGCCTTGATTGCATGTTTCCCGATGCTGGCTGCCGCGCCGGGCACGTCCTGCCCGCCGCCGGGCTGCACATATAACGCCGCACCGGCCAGCACCGCGGGCGTGATCCTGAGCTTTTCCGCCGGGCCGACGTAGATCACCCGGAAGTTGTAGTCCGAATCCCGCAGGCGGTTGGCGATCGCCTCGGGGCAGCCATCGCATGCGGCGGGGCCGCGATAGACCAGCGCGACGGGCCGGCTGGCCTCGCGGCGCGTTTCGTCGCCGGTCGTCGCCGCATGAACGGCCGACGACGCGACGAGCGACATCACCAGGAAAATCGAATCTCTGGATCGCATGTTCTTGATTACCGGCGTAAGAAGGATCGCAGCCGCCCGGGACGAATCGACGGCCAAGCGCCAATTTCCGCCCCGCGCTTTTGAAACCTGATCGCAAGCTGCGTGACAGGAAGCGTAGACGCGCGAAAGCGCCGCGTGTGTACCGTTTCCTGCGCGGTTGTGCAGAAATGTGCGGCATCGGGAGCCTGATCCGGCCCCGCAGACAACCCACCGGGCCACGCCAGACAAGGCCACCTCCACCATGCAGCCACGATTCCCGACCCTTCGTGCACCAACTCTTATATAAGACATAAGACATTTGACGTTAAAGAGCATTGAGATTAGAATCCCGCTCAAAGCAGTGCCTGGAATAGCCCCGGAGTGCCGGCAAGGCCTTCCCCTCAAACGCAATATCAGCAGGTCTCCCCATGCTTGAAAACTTTCGTGCTCACGTGGCCGCCCGCGCCGCGCTCGGTATTCCTCCCCTGCCGCTGACGGCTCAGCAGACCGCCGAACTGGTCGAATTGCTGATCAACCCGCCGGCCGGCGAAGAGCAGACGCTCGTCGACCTGATCACCCATCGCGTACCTGCAGGCGTCGACGAAGCCGCCCGCGTGAAGGCCGGCTTCCTGGCAGCCGTGGCCAAGGGCGAGACCGCCTGCCCGCTGATCTCGCGCGCACGCGCCACCGAACTGCTCGGCACGATGCTGGGCGGCTACAACATCCAGCCGCTGATCGAGCTGCTGTCCGACGAGGCAGTCGCTGCCGTCGCCGCCGACGCACTGAAGAAAACCCTGCTGATGTTCGACCAGTTCCATGACGTGAAGGAACTCGCCGACAAGGGCAACGCGCACGCGCAGGCCGTGCTGCAGAGCTGGGCCGACGCCGAATGGTTCACGAGCCGCCCGGAAGTGCCGCAAAGCCTGACCATCACCGTGTTCAAGGTGACGGGCGAAACCAACACCGACGACCTGTCGCCGGCGCCGGACGCCACCACCCGCCCGGACATCCCGATGCACGCGCTGGCGATGCTGAAGAACGCGCGCCCGGGCATCACGCCGGAAGAAGACGGCAAGCGCGGCCCGGTCAAGTTCATCGAATCGCTGAAGGAAAAGGGTCACCTGGTCGCCTACGTGGGCGACGTGGTCGGCACCGGCTCCTCGCGCAAGTCGGCCACCAACTCGGTGCTGTGGTTCACCGGTGAAGACATCCCGTTCGTGCCGAACAAGCGCTTCGGCGGCGTGTGCCTCGGCAGCAAGATCGCCCCGATCTTCTACAACACGATGGAAGATGCCGGCGCGCTGCCGATCGAGCTCGACGTGTCGCAGATGGAAATGGGCGACGTGGTCGAACTGCGCCCGTACGAAGGCAAGGCGCTGAAGGACGGCAACGTGATCGCCGAATTCCAGGTCAAGTCCGACGTGCTGTTCGACGAAGTGCGCGCCCGGCGGCCGCATTCCGCTGATCATCGGCCGTGGCCTGACCGCGAAGGCACGCGAAGCGCTCGGCCTCGCGCCGTCGACGCTGTTCCGCCTGCCGCACCAGCCGGCCGACAGCGGCAAGGGTTTCTCGCTCGCGCAGAAGATGGTCGGCCGCGCCTGCGGTTTGCCGGAAGGCCAGGGCGTGCGCCCGGGCACGTACTGCGAACCGAAGATGACCTCGGTCGGCTCGCAGGACACCACGGGCCCGATGACCCGCGACGAACTGAAGGATCTGGCCTGCCTCGGCTTCTCGGCCGACCTCGTGATGCAGTCGTTCTGCCACACCGCCGCTTATCCGAAGCCGGTCGACGTGAAGACGCACCAGACGCTGCCGAACTTCATCAGCACGCGCGGAGGCATCGCACTGCGCCCGGGCGACGGCGTGATCCACTCGTGGCTGAACCGCATGCTGCTGCCCGACACCGTCGGCACCGGCGGCGATTCGCACACGCGCTTCCCGATCGGCATCAGCTTCCCGGCAGGTTCGGGCCTGGTCGCGTTCGCGGCCGCCACCGGCACGATGCCGCTGGACATGCCGGAATCGGTGCTGGTCCGCTTCAAGGGCAAGATGCAGCCGGGCGTCACGCTGCGTGACCTCGTCAACGCGATCCCGCTGTACGCGATCAAGCAAGGCATGCTGACGGTCGCCAAGCAAGGCAAGAAGAACATCTTCTCGGGCCGCATCCTCGAAATCGAAGGCCTGCCCGACCTGAAGGTCGAGCAAGCGTTCGAGCTGTCGGATGCATCCGCCGAGCGTTCGGCCGCCGGTTGCTCGGTGCACCTGAACAAGGAACCGATCATCGAGTACCTGAACAGCAACATCACGCTGCTCAAGTGGATGATCGCGCAGGGTTACCAGGATCCGCGCAGCCTGCAGCGCCGTATCGCGGCGATGGAGCAGTGGCTGGCCGACCCGCAACTGCTGTCGCCGGATGCCGACGCCGAGTACGCGGCCGTCATCGAGATCGACCTCGCCGACATCCACGAGCCGATCGTCGCATGCCCGAACGACCCGGACGACGTGAAGACGCTGTCCGAAGTCGCCGGCGCCAAGATCGACGAAGTGTTCATCGGTTCGTGCATGACCAACATCGGTCACTTCCGTGCCGCGTCGAAGCTGCTGGAAGGCAAGCGCGACATCCCGGTCAAGCTGTGGGTCGCGCCGCCGACCAAGATGGACCAGAAGCAGCTGACGGAAGAAGGCCACTACGGCGTGTTCGGCACGGCCGGTGCCCGTACCGAAATGCCGGGCTGCTCGCTGTGCATGGGTAACCAGGCTCAGGTGCGCGAAGGCGCGACGGTCATGTCGACGTCGACCCGCAACTTCCCGAACCGTCTCGGCAAGAACACGAACGTGTATCTCGGCTCGGCGGAACTGGCAGCGATCTGCTCGCGTCTGGGCAAGATCCCGACCAAGGAAGAGTACATGGCCGACATGGGCGTGCTCACCGCGAACGGCGACAAGATCTACAAGTACATGAACTTCGACCAGATCGAAGACTTCAAGGAAGTGGCCGACACCGTGCAGATGTAAGCACGCAGTCGGGCTGCGGCGGGTGGTAACCGCCGCAGCGCCGCGCAATGGCGCCACAGGCCGAAAGGCCGCGGCGCCATTTTTTCATGCGTCGCCGGCACCCGGCACGCGGCGGATCACCAGCTCGTTGAAGCCGGTGCCCGCGTCGGGTTCGCGCGAGAAACGATGCGCGGGAAGCAGCGCCAGCAGGATTTCGGCCGTCGTACGCACCACGCAACCGCTCGCGACATGGCCACCCCACACGCGGCCGTGCGCGTCGGAAACGGACATGTGCAGGTGTGCGCCGTCCGGCGATACCGAACCGGCCAGCGTCAGGATTTCGAGGTCGCCGCGCAGTTCGGTCGGCTGGTCGACGCCGGCGAAGCGCAGTTGCGCGACGCTCAGGCTGCCGATGCCCTGGATCACGAAGGCGGCATGCGATTCGTGCTGACGTAATGCCGCCTCGATGGCGCCGCGCAGATCGTCGCCGGGGGAAAGACGTAGAGGATGGGCTTGCATGGTCGAGCACCCGCTGGTGAGCCGTGATGTCGACAAAGCGTACGTTCGACTCGTGAATCCGGCAAGTCACCGGCCCTTGGGTCATGCGCGCCCTGTCGCCTCACCCGCGCCGATCGCTCGCCAGCAACCCGTACAGCGCGCTGTCCGACACTTCGTCGCCGACGATCCAGCGTTCGCGCAGCAGCCCTTCCCGCTCGAAGCCGAGCCGTTCGAGCAGCCGTGCCGACGCGACGTTGCGTGGATCGATATCGGCTTCGAGCCGGTTCAGGCACAACGTATCGAACGCATGCTCGATCACGGCCGACGCCGCTTCACGCATGTATCCGCCATTCCAGAATTTGCGACGCAGGCTGAATCCGATCTCGGCACGCCGGCATTGCTCGTTCGCATGAAACAGCACGCATTCACCCAGCACGTCGCCGGTTTCCCGCAGTTCGAGCACGCACACGAAATCCTGCCCGCTCGCCGACGTCCGCAGGTTGCGCTCGACGCGTTCGATCGCCTGTTCGACGTGCGTCATCGGCGAGAACGAAAAATAGCGCATCGCTTCGGCGTCCGACCACAGATCGAACAGTGCATGCGCATCGGATTCGCGCGGCGGACGAAGGACGAGACGCGGTGTCTCGAGCGTGACGGTGTCGAACATCGGCATGGCAGTGGCGGCGGTCGGAAATAAATGATCGGACGATTAGACCATGCAAACCGCCGAAAGCGAAAAAAGGCCCGGACGAAATCCGGGCCTTTCGCTTCACCTCAACCGTTGCGGCCGGCCGCGCTTACGCCTCCAGCGCCTCCAGCACCTTCCCCTTCGTCTCGATCCCGACGAAGTGCACGGTCACTGCCGCGATCAGCGGCACGATGCCGATCAGGTAGAACGCCGGCGCGAGGTTTCCACCGATGATCGCGTGCGGCACGACCATCGGCGCGACGAACGACGCGATCTTCAGCCAGGCGCTGCCGAGCCCGCAGCCCGACGCGCGGATGCTCGTCGGATACTGCTCCGGCGTGTAGACGTACGCGGTGATGAACCCCGACGCCATCAACCCGAGCGACAGCGAACAGAAAATCGCGACGACGTACACCGACGACGCGTGATAGACGCCCGCGAACGCCAGCGAAAGCGCACACAGCACGAACGACCATACGATCACCGGCTTGCGGCCGAGCTTGTCGACCAGCAGCGCGGACGCCAGCGACCCGAACACGCCCATCACCGAGCCGATCACCGCGAGGTTCAGCGCGAGCTGCAGCGGCGCGTGATAGAAATTCTTGTAGATCGTCGGCAGCCAGGTCGACAGCCCGTACTGGATGAACCCGCAGGTCGCCCACAACGTCGCCACGGCGAGCGTGCGCTTGCGATACGCGGCGCTGAACAGGTCGCTCATCTTGCGCTTCGGATGCTGGCGCACCATTTCGTCGAACGCAGCCACCTGCGTGACGGGCGGCAGTTCGCCGCGCACCGACGCTTCGAACACGCTCGTTGCGCGCCCGGCTTCCGCGAGCCGCCCGCGCGACGCGAGCCAGCGCGGCGATTCCGGCACGAGACGCGTGAGCACGAGCGACAGGATCAGCGGCAGCCCGCCGACGAAGTACATGATTTCCCAGCCGAAGCGCGGCACGAGCCACGCACCGAGCGCCATCGACACGAGCAGGCCGATCGGGAACACGATCTCGTACAGCAGCACGAAACGGCCGCGGCCATGCGCACGCGTGATCTCGTTGATGTACGTCGCGGCGACCGGCAGCTCGCCGCCGAGCCCGAGCCCTTGCAGGATCCGCAGCAGCACGAACACTTCGAAGGTCGGCGCGAAGCCGCACGCGATGCTCGTGATGCCGATCACGGCCGAGCTCCACGCGATCGCCTTCACGCGGCCGTGCTTCTCCGCCAGCGCGGGAAACAGGAACGCGCCGATCAGTTGGCCGATCGCGCCGGACGCGATCAGCATGCCGATCTGCGTCGGCGACAGCCCCCATTTGTGGATCAGCAACGGCAGCGTCGCCGCGATCGTGATCACGTCGAAGCCGTCGAAGAACGTCGCGGTGCCGATCAGCACGCGCGCACGGATCTGCATCGAGTTGGCCGGAAGCCGCTCGAGCCGCGCGATGATCGCGCCGGGCGTGGAGGCGGCAGCTTCCATCGTGGCGCGACCGGCCACGACGTTGTCGAAAGTGCTCATGCGGGGTGTCTCCTGGTCTTTCGCCGGTCAGGCAAGCGCTTTGGTCGTGTCTGCCAGGGCTTCCGTATCCACTGCCCGGCCCTGGTTCATCCACTTGCGCGCGAGCTTCAGCTCGCGTGCGTTGTTCACGGCGATGACACCTCTCACATGCCCGTCGCCCACAAAAAACAGCGTCGCACGGCGCGCGGCGAGATCGCCGCGCACGACGAGCTGCGCATCGGCCGGCAGATCGCCGAGGATCTGCAGGTTCACGTCGTACTGATCGGACCAGAACCACGGAATCTCCGCGTACGGTGCGCGCACGCCGAGCACGGCCTTCCCCGCCGCGATCGCCTGGTTCTGCGCGTTGGCCCACGATTCGAGCCGCACGCGCCGCTTCAGCCAGCCGTTGTGATGGTTCGCGACGTCGCCGCACGCGAAAATCGCCGGGTCGCTGGTCGCGCCGAATTCGTCGACGACGATGCCGTCGTCGACCGCCAGCCCCGCATCGCTCGCGAGCGACGCGTTCAGCGCGAGGCCGATGCCGGCCACCGCGAAATCGGCGTCGATCGTCGTGCCGTCGGCGAGCGTCGCGCGGACCTTCGATGCGTCGTCAGGCTGCGCGTCGAGCGACGCGAGCGCCGCGCCCGTGCGCACGTCGACGCCGTTCGAGCGATGCAGGTCGAGCAGGAAATCCGACACGATCTGCGGCACCGAGCGGCCGCACAGCCGCGGCGCGCCTTCGACCACGACCGCGTCGACGCCGAGCTTGCGCGCGGTCGCCGCGACTTCGAGGCCGATCCAGCCACCGCCGATCACGAGCACACGCTGGCTCGCACGCAGCTTCTCGCCGAGCGCCGCCGCTTCGTCGAGCGTGCGCAGGTAGTGCAGGTTCGGCGTCTTGACGATCGCATCGGGCAGCCGACGCGACGTGCCGCCGGTCGCGATCACGAGCCGGTCGTATTCGATCTCGCGGCCGCTTTCGGTTTTCACGACGCGGCGTGCACGGTCGATCGACGCCGCGCGTTCCGGTTGCCATGCCTCGACGTTCAGCGCATCGAATTCGTCGGGACGCACGACGCGCACGGTTTCGATGTCGGCATCGCCGGCCAGCACGGCCTTCGACAGCGGCGGACGCTCGTACGGCAGATGCGGCTCGTCGGCGATCATCACGAGACGGCCCGTGAAACCTTCCGCGCGCAGCGTCTTCAGCACCCAGCCGGCGGCCTGGCCGCCGCCGATCACGACGACCGTGCCGGGCGCGGGCTGCGCCTGTGCGTTCTCTTCGCTCATGATTTGCGCTCCGTCATGAACTTGCCTTCCGGCGCCTTCGCGTTCTTCTGCCTGCGCGTGTTGCCGTCGAGGCCACCGTCGACGGCCCATTCGGCGAACACGGTCGGGCCCGGCTCGAATTCGCGCGGCTGCCACTCGGGCGTCAGCATGTCTTCGTCGGCGTAGTACTCGATCAGGCCGCCGGCCGGATTCTGGAAGTACCAGAAGTAAGCGGACGACACGGGGTGACGGCCCGGGCCAAGTTGCGTCTCCCAGCCGCAGCGGTCGATGTGCATGCCGCCGCCGAACACTTCGTGGATGTCGCGCACGGTGAACGCGACGTGGTTCAGGCCACGTTTGCCGTTCGGAAGTGCGAGCAGGAACAGGTCGTGATGGCCGCCGTGCGGCGCGCAGCGCATGAACGCGCCGCGTCCTGGATAACGGTCCGACGTCTCGAAGCCGAGCAGCTCGTGATAGAACTTTTCCTGAGCGTCGAGGCAGTTGGTGAAGAACACGACATGCCCGACCTCGACCGGCTCCGCGCGCGCATAGATCGGGCTCGGCTGGTCGACGCGCAGCGTCTGGCCCCACACGTTCGACGGCGAGCCCGTGATGTCGAGTTCGCGCTTGCGCGTGACTTCGACGCGGATCGCCATCCCGTTCGGGTCGATGCAGCCGACCGCATCGTCCTGTGCGTAATAGCCGGGCTGACCCGCGAGCTTCGTACGCAGCGCGTCGAGTTCGGCCTGCGTCGCGACGCCCCACGTGACTTCCCGCAGCGTCGGGCCGCTTTCGAATGCAGGCGGCAGCGCCGGATCGTCGGCCTTGACGGCCAGCACGGTGCAGCCGTTCAGCGTCTCGAAACGCGCGCGCGTATCGTCGTGCGCGACTTCCTTCATCCCCCAGTCGGCGAAAAAGCGCCGGCAGGTCGCGAGGTCGTCGACGCCGTACGTGATCTGCTCGATTCCCAAAATGCTCATTGCGTCATTCCCCTTCGCTCAGTTCGCCCACGGCAGCGGCGCGTCGTTCAAGCCCCAGTAGAGGCTCTTCTGCTGCATGTACTCGCGGATGCCGAGACGGCCCTTCTCGCGACCCATCCCGCTCTCCTTCCAGCCCGAGAACGGCGTGGAAATCGAAAACAGCTTGTACGTGTTGATCCAGACGGTGCCCGTCTCCAGCGCGCGCGCGATACGCCATGCGCGCTTGTAGTCGCGCGTCCAGATGCCGGCCGCCAGGCCGAACACGCTGTCGTTCGCCTGCGCGATCAGCGACGCTTCGTCGTCGAACGGCATCGCGACGAGCACGGGCCCGAAGATTTCCTCCTGGCAGATGCGCGCGCTGTTCGGCAAGCCTTCGAGAATCGTCGGCTGATAGAAGAAGCCGTTCTCGCGCCCGTCGCCCGACGGCCGCTCGCCGCCGCACAGCAGGCGGCCGCCTTCCTCGAGGCCGAGCGCGACGTAGCGCTCGACCGATTCGCGATGCTTCGCGGTGATCAGCGGCCCCATCTGCGTGTCGGGCCGCGTCGGGTCACCCACGCGCAGCTTGCGGGCGCCGGCCACCAGGCGCTTCATGAATTCGTCGTACACCGAGCGCTGCACGAACAGCCGCGAACCCGCGATGCACGCTTCGCCCGACGAGCTGAAAATGCCGTACAGCACACCGTTGACCGCGTGATCGAGATCGGCGTCGTCGCACACGATCGTCGGCGACTTGCCGCCGAGTTCGAGCGACACCGGCATCAGCTTCTCGGCAGCGATGCGCGCGATGCCGCGACCCACTTCGGTGCCGCCCGTGAACGACACCTTCTTCACCAGCGGATGACGCACGAGCACGTCGCCGATCACCGAGCCCTTGCCGGGCAGCACGCTCAGCACGCCCTTCGGCACGCCGGCTTCCTCGCAGATGCGCGCCAGCGCAAGCGACACGAGCGGCGTGACTTCGGCCGGCTTCAGCACGACCGCGTTGCCGCCGGCAAGCGCCGGCGCGAGCTTCTGCGCATCGGACGCGATCGGCGAATTCCACGGCGTGATCGCCGCGATCACGCCGATAGGCTCGTACACGCTCATCGTCAGGTAATCGCCGCGCGACGGCGTCAGCTCCTCGTCGAGCGTTTCGAGGCACGCCGCGAAATAGCGGAACGTGTTCGCGGCACTCGCCACCAGCACGCGCGTCTCGGCGATCGGCTTGCCGTTGTCGCGACGCTGCAGGTTCGCGAGCGCTTCGTGGCGCTGCATGATCAGGTCCGCGATGCGGTACAGCACCTGCGCGCGCTGGTGCGGCTTCAGTCCGGCCCAGTCGGCGCGGCGCCAGGCGGCGTCGGCGGCCTCGACGGCTTCGGCCGCGTCTTCCGCGTTCGCCGTCGACACTTCCATGTTCAGCGACTGGTCGGCCGGATAGATGCTCGCGTAGGGCGCGCCACGGCCGCGCCGCCACTCGCCGCCGATCAGGATATTGCCGTCGGGTACGAGGCTCGTATCGAAAGGAGTCATGTCACAAGTCCCACAAATCTGTCTCTGCACGTCCGCCCTCGCCGTGGCGCGGGCGGACGGTCCAAGGCCCGGTCAGATCACGCAACGGGCCGCGCGGTTGCGCAACGCGCGGATCGCGCTGTACGCCGTCAGCGCGGACGTCTTCGGGTTGTCGGGTAGCGGCTTGCCGCTCATTTCCAGCGACATCTCGCCGAATGCGCCGCGCGCGGTGATGCGGTGCACGTTGCGCTCGACCGCCGGATCGGCGATCAGGCGCACGTGCGTCGCGTCGAGGCCGAGGCCCGCGAGCGCCACGGTGGCCGCGACGTTCGCGTTCTTCGGATACAGCCGCGCGGCGTCGCGCGCGGTGCCTTCGAAGATCACCTTTTCCTCGGTCATCGCGTGCAGGTCGCACAGTGCCTCGGCCGGCGTACCGAGCCAGCCGAGCGGCGGCTTGCGGCCGACGTACAGCACTTCGTCGAGGCCGCCCTGCTTCGCGGACGCCAGCGCGTCGATGCCGCCGATCGCGCCGGACAGCAGCGTCACCGTCGCGCCGCCCTCGTCGGCTGCCTGCGACAGCACGTCGAGCAGTGCGAGGTCGGACAGCGCGCCGATCGATGCGACCGCGCAGTCGGTGCCGGCCTTCAGCAGCGGCACGACGTGATCGACAAGCGCGCTGTGGCCCGCGCATTCGAGCGCGAACTCGGGGCGGCGGGCCAGTGCGTCGACCGACGACACGACCTCCACCGCGCTGCCGAGCACGCCCTGCACCGCCGCGCGCTGGTGTTCCGGCACGATCACGTGCGCGACACGCAGCGACGCATCGTGCTCGACCGCGTGGTACACGGCCGCGCCGATCGCACCGAAGCCGATCATCGCGACGTCGACGGGTGCGTGGACGTTACGCATACTGGCGCTCCGTCGGCGCTTCCTTCTTCACCGGCGGCCCCGCGAACTGCGATGCGAACGAGCCGACCGACAGCATGTCGACTTCGACCATCACCGGCCCTTCCTTCGCCATCCCTTCGCGCACGATCGCTTCGGCGTCGTCGAGCGACGTGATCCGGTAGTGCGTGAGGCCGAAGCTCGCGCAGAACTGCGCGAAATCGGGCTGGTGCAGCTGCACGAAGCAGCGGCGGCCGCCGTAGTGCGCGTCCTGGATGTTGCGGATCACGCCGTAGCACTGGTCGTTCATCAGCACGATCATCACGTTCGCGTTTTCCTGCACGGCCGTCACGAGCTCGCCGACGTTGACCATCAGGCCGCCGTCGCCGACCAGGCAGACCGTCTTCGCCGCGGCGCCCGCGAGCGCCGCGCCGATGCCCATCTGGATGCCCTGGCCGATGCCGCCGCCGAGCGCATGCACGCCCGAGCGCGGCTCGAAAATCTTCAGCAGGCGGTTGCCCCACGTGCTGTTCGAGATCGTCACGTCACGCACCCAGTTGTAGTCGCGGCCGACGGCGCCCTGCAGCGTGTCGACGAGCTGCTTGTACGGCCCGAGGCCCTTCGACACGTCGGCCACCGCCTGCTCGCGGGCCGCCGCGAGATCGGCCGCAAACTGCGGATCGACCGACAGGCGGCCTTCGAGGCGGTCGGCCAGCTCGGCCAGCACGCGCTTCGAATCGCCGTGCACGAACAGTTCGTTGCGATAGCCACGGTTGTCGGCGAGTGCCTCGGCATCGACGCGGAACAGCGGCTGCGGCAGCGCGAGCTTGTACTTCAGCGTCTCGTTGCCGCGCAGGCGCGAACCGACGACGACGAGCGCATCGCAGGTCTTGTAGAACGCTTCGACGGACGCGTGCACGTTGAACGCGCCGAGCGTCGCCGGGTGATCCTCGGGCAGCACGCCACGGCCCTGCACGCTCGTCACGACGCCGAAGCCGAGCTTCACGAGGCGTTCGACTTCCTCGCGTGCATGGCGCGCGCCGCCGCCGAGCCACAGCAGCGGGCGGCGCTTTGCCGCGAGTGCATCGGCGAGCTTCGCGACGCGTGCGGAATCGTGCTCGCGCACCGTGATGTGCGCCGGTGCGAGGTCTTCCGGCCATTCGATTTCGGCGGCCTGGATGTCGATCGGAATCTCGACCGAAACCGGGCCCGTCGGCGCCGTCTGCGCGATGCGCACGGCTTCGCGGATCGTCGGCAGCACGGTTTCGACCGTACGCACGCGGAACGCGGCCTTCGAGATCGAGTCGAGCATCGACAGCTGGTCGGGCGCTTCGTGGATGTAGGCCAGGTCCTGGTCGAGGTAAGGCGTCTCGATCTGCCCCGTCACGTGCAGCAGCGCGGTGCCGGCCGTCAGTGCCTCGACCATCGCGCCGGCCGCGTTGCCGGCCGCCGTGCCCGTGCTCGTGAACGCGACACCGAGGCCGCCCGACACGCGGGCCAGGCCGTCGGCCATGTTCAACGCGCCGGCTTCACCGCGCGCGCCGACATAGCGGATGTTCCCGCGCGAGTTGATCGCGTCGAGGATCGGCATGTTGTGGATCGAGATGACACCGAATGCGGTTTTCACGCCGCACTGCTCGAGAAAGGCGGCAATCAGCTCGCCAACCGTGGTTTTTTTAGACATGGCGTGCAAAGCCTCCAGAAACGTCGATATGGCTGCCCGTCGTATACGACGACAGATGCGTTGCGAGATAAAAGAGTGCCCAGGCGGCCTCGTCAGGCTTGCCGAAGCGGTTCAACGGAATGTTCTTCTTGCGGGCGAGCGCGCCCGTCCAGTCTTCCCAGCTTTCGCCGGGCTGCGCCTGCGTTTCGTAACGACGGCGCCACTGCCCCGACTCGACGATGCCGATCAGGATCGAGTTCACGCGGATGCGCTGCGGCGCCAGTTCGGTCGCGAGCGACTTCACGAGGCTCAGCACGCCCGCGCGCGCCGACGACGTCGCGACCATGTGCGGCTCGGGCTGCAGCGCGAGCAGCGAGTTCACGCACGTGATGGTCGGCGCCTGCGCGTCGCGCAGCAGCGGCAGGAACGCACGCGTCGGGCGGATGATGCTGAAGTACTTCAATTCGAGTTCTTCGCGCCATGCGTCGTCGGTCGTGTCGGCGAAGGTCGACACGCGACCCTGGCCGGCGTTGTTGACCAGCATGTCGGCGCGGCCGAAACGCGCGGATACCGCTTGCGCGAATGCGCTCACGTCGGCTTCGTCGAGCACGTTGCAGCGCGCGGCGAGCAGTTGCGCGCCCGGGTATTTTTCGACGAGCAGCGCTTGCGCGCGGGCGAGACGGTCGTCGTCGCGGCCGCAAATCGCGACCGATGCGCCGGCCTGCAGGAACCGTTCGGCAGTCGCGAGGCCGATGCCGGACGAACCGCCCGTCACCACCGCCACCTGCCCGGTCAGATCGATCTGGATCATCGGAGTCCTAATGCTTTCAGAAACGTGTGCTCGTCGTCCGAGCGGTAATTGAGCCGCCGCGACAGTTCCGCCGCCGCGCGCTGCACCTTGTCGATCAGCCCGTCCGCGATCAGCCCCGCGTCGATCTCCGGACGCGGCACCGTCACCGTGATGCACGCGACGATCCTTTGCGTCTCGTTGCGCACCGGCGCCGTCACCACCGAAATACCGCGCTCGAACGACGAATTGCTGACGCCGTAGCCGCGCAGCGCATCCTCGCGGATCATTTCGTACAGCGCGTCGATCGTTTCCGGCGTCGCGCTCGTCATCCGGTTCAGCGCGCCCTCCGGATACAGCGCCTGCAGCTCCTTCAGCGACAGGTCGCCCATCAGCACGTGGCCGTGGGTCGTCGCATGCGCGGGCAAGCGCGTGCCGACGTTCACACGGATCGAGCTGAACACCGGCGACTGGCTCTGCGCCTTCGCGACGAACACCACGTCGCGGCCGTCGCGGATCACGATGTGCGTCGTGAAGCCGGTCGCATCGCGCAGGCTTTCGATCACCGGCAGGCCGAGATCGGTCAGCTCCAGCGAGCTCAGGTATTCGAAGCCGAGCCGCAGCACGGCAATGCCGAGCTTGTAGTTGCGATCCTTGTCCGCGCGCTCGAGAAAGCCGAGCGATTCGAGCGTCTGCAGCAGACGGAACACCGTCGTGCGCGGAATGCCGAGCCGCTTCGACAGTTCGGGCGCGCCGAGCACCGGCTCGCGCGGCGAGAATTCGGCGAGAATCCGCAGCCCGCGTTCGAGGCCCGGCACCACATAGTTGGCGTCGGACTTCGTGTTCTCGGATTCGGGTTGTTGCAGCGGTTCGCTCATGCCAGCCCCCGCTGTTGGTCGCACTGACGGCAGAAACCGTCGATCAATGCGGAATAAACGGCCGGCGCTTCCACGTAGCCGGCATGACCGGCTTGCGGAATCACCTGCAGCGCGACGTGCGCGGCCGCGGCGATCCGCTCGCACGCGGCGGGCGGCGTGATCGCGTCGTTCGCGCCGACGGCCACGGCCGTGCGGCCGCGAAAGCCGGCGAGATCGGTTGCGAGATCGGCGTTCGCGAGCAGATGCGTGGCCTGCGCGTAACCGGCCGGCACGATGCGCGCCATGTTCCAGCGCACCCACGCCTTTGCTTCCTCGTTCGCGAAACCGGACAGCATGTTGCCGCTGCGCTGCTCGGCGAGCCCGGCCGGGCCGAGTTCCGCGAGCATCGCGAGCCGCGCGTCGCGGCGCGATTCGCGCGTTTCGGCCGGTGCGCTGCCGTAGCCGCCCGCGGGCGACACGAGCAGCAGGCCGGCGATCCGCGCGGGCATCACACGGGCGAGACCGCCCGCAATGATCGCGCCGAGTGAATGACCGACCAGCACGCAACGATCGATGCCGAGTGCCTCGAGCCACGCGTTCAGCGATGCCGCGTAATCGGCGGCAGCCGGCGACGCGCCGTGCACGGGCGTCGACACGCCGTAACCGGGTGCGTCCCACGCGAGCACGCGGCGCGACGCGCCGAGCGTGTCGAGCTGGTGGACCCACGATGCGGCGCCCGAACCGATCCCGTGCAGCAGCACGACGGGCAGCGCGCGGCCCGCATGCTGCGCGCCGGCCTCGCCTGCGCCAGCTTCACGGTAGCCGATCGTGCCCGCCGCGCCGGCTGCGCAACGCTGCTCGGGAAACTGCCCGAGCAGCGCGGCGAACGCCGCGGTGCGGTCGCGTTCACGTTTGTCGATGACACTCATTGCTTCACCGGCTCCGTCTCAACGCTTGATCTTCGCGAGCGGCGAATCGGGCGGATACGTCGGCGTGACGGGCTTCGGCGAACCGAGCATCACGCACATCAGCGCATCTTCCTCGCCGATGTTGATTTCCGTGCGATACACGCCCGGCGGCACCGAGATCAGGTCGCGCTCGCCGAGGATCGCTTCCCACGTCTCGCCGTCGCGCTCGCAGATGACCTTCATCTTGCCGCGCAGCACGAAGAAGATTTCCTCGACGTCCATGTGGATGTGGCTCGGGCCGATGTTGCCGGCCGGAATGACCATCGTCGAGAACGTGAAGCCGCCGGCCGGCACCGTGTTGACGTCCTTCGCGACGCCCGTGCCGCCCGTGCCGACGTAGCGCATCTGCGCGCGGCGGTACTTCGGGTCGTAGTCGGCCTGGAACTTCAGTGCGTCCCAGTCGTAGCGCCGCGTCGCGTAGCGCGCGACGCGCCCTTCCATCCAGTCATTGAAGCTTGCGCCTTCCGGCTGGTCCCACGACTTGCGTTCGAGATCGGCGTCCGCCATCGTCCTCTCCTTCATCAGAGTGAAAACTTCAATTCAATTCATTACGAAGCCGCCGTTCACCGGCAGCAATTGACCCGTCACGAAGCGCGCGCCATCCGACAGCAGGAACAGCACGGGGCCCGTCACGTCGCCGGGCACCTGCGCGCGTGTCAGCGCACGGCCCTGCATGTAGAACGCGTGGCGCTCGGCCGGCACGTAGGCCGTCGCCTCGACTTCGGTGAGCCCCGGCGCGATCGCGTTGACCGTCACGCCGTGCGCGCCGAACTCGCGTGCCTGCGCGTGGGTCATCGCGATCACCGCGCCCTTGCTCGCGACGTACGCGAGCAGCCTCGGCGCGCCCCACAGCGCGGTATCCGATGCGAGGTTCACGATCGCGCCGCGGCCCGACTGCGCGAGGTGCGGCAGCGCGGCATTGCTGACGAGCCACACGCCGCGCACGTTCACGTTCATCACGGCGTCCCACGTCGACACGTCGAGCTCCGTCGACAGCTTGCCGCCCGAGTTCGTGATCGCCGCGTTGTTGATCAGTGCGTCGATGCCGCCGAGCACCGCCGCGCCCTGTGCGACGAACGCGTCGACGCTTGCCGGATCGGCCAGGTCGAGCGCGAAGAAATGCGCGGTGTGGCCGGCCTGCGTGAGCTGCGCGGCCAGCGCGCGGCCCTCCTCGACGAGCACGTCACCGAACGCGACCTGCGCGCCCGCGGCGACCAGCGCCTTGACGAACGCCGCGCCGAGCCCGCGCGCGCCGCCGGTGACGAGCACGCGGCGCCCCGGCAGCGACACGACCGGAGCGAGCTCAGCCATTCGACGGCTCCGCTGCGGCCTGCGCCGCGCGATGCGCGTCGAGCGCGGACAGATGCTCCTGCGCACGCTGGCGCAGCATCCGGCGCACACGCGTGATGCCGACGTCGTGCTGGTACAGGTATTCGTGATCGCGCGCTTGCGGCGCGAGGCTTTCGAGGACGTAGCGGTCCTGCTCGAGCACGTCCCAGTGCAGGCCTTCGAGGCGGTTGCGGTACATGAAGCGCCACACGTCGCGCTGCCAGCCGCTGACCTTGCGCGTACGCCAGAAGTAGACCTGGCAGTTGTCGCCGTCGACCGGCGTCGCGAAACCGATGATCCCGAAGTTGCCGCCCGGGCCGAACTTCTGCTTGTACGGAATCGCGAGGCGCATCCACAAGCAGCCCGTTTCGCCGAGCTCGACCCAGTCGAAGTTCACGTCGCGCTGGCCGATCTTCTCGAACATCAGGCCCGTTTCCGTCTTGCGCACGCGCATGTCGGCCTGCTTGTCGCCTTCGGCCATCGAGTGCGACGTCGCGTGCAGGTACGCGCCGTGCATCGGGTCCATCACGTTGTCGATCGCGTACTGGTAATTGCACTTCCAGTTCGACACGCACAGGAAATGGCCGTACTCGTCGGCGACCAGTTCCTCGGGAAGATTCAGCGGCACCGGCTCGCCGTGCGCTTCGTCGCCGAACCACAGGAAGATCGCGCCGGCCTTCTCTTCGACCGGATACGACTTCACGCACTTCGTGCCTTCGAGCGGACAGTTCGAAACGGCCGGCACCTTGTCGACCGTGCCGTCGCCGCCGATCTCGATGCCGTGATACCAACAGGCGATGCTGCCGCCGAGGTTCCAGCCGAGCGACAGGCGCGCGCCGCGGTGCGGGCAGCGATCTTCCAGCGCGTGGACCTTGCCGTCGTGATCGCGCCACAGCACGATCTGCTCGGACAGGCGCGTGAGGCCGACGGGCGCATTCGACACCTGCCAGCTGGGTGCAACGGGATACCAGTAGTTCTTGATGCCGCGGTCGAGATAGTCACGGACCGGGTCGTGTTGGACTGCGTGTTGTACGGGGGACGTCATCAGTGTGCTCCGGATGCGGTTGTCATCGGGTCGGCGGTCACGCGCGCGGCGCGCTCATTCCGCGAGCGAGGCCATTTCGGCGCGGAAACGTTCGGCGGTCCACGCCGTGCCGTCCGGCGCGCGGAAGCCGATGCGATTCAGGCCCGCGACGACATCGTCAAGCTCGGTTGCGCCGGCTTCGAACACGCGTTCGAGCGCATCGCCGAGGTCGTTCTCGTACTGGGTCGGCGCGGCCTTGCGGTTCTGCCAGACCTGGTTCTCGACCTGGCCGGGGATCTCGATCTGCCCCTTGCCCGCGACGTTGTTCGGCTGCGGCGCCACCCACGGCTTCAGGAAGGGATTGAAGTTGACGGTCGCTTCTTTCATGTCATTCCACCTTGATCTGGATTTCCTCGCCGGCGAGGCGCACTGCGTACTGCTTCAGCGCACGTCCGCCCGGACCCTTCAGGCATTCGCCCGTCTTGATGTCGAACACGGCCTCGTGCAGCGGGCATTCGACCGTGCCTTCGTCGACGAACCCCTGCGTCAGCAGCGCGTACGCATGCGGGCACACGTTCTCGAGCGCATACACGTCGTCACCGACGCGGTAGATCCCGATTTCCACGCCGTCGGTCCGCTTGAACTCGATCGGCGTGTCTTCCGACAGCGCGCCGGCGTGACCGGCGCAAATCCATTGTTCAGACATCTCACACCCTTCCTTCTGATCGACTCTCGGTTTGTTCCGATTTGTTCCATACCCGGAACAGCAGTTTATGGATGGTGATTATAGGAGTGACTTTCCACGAGTAAAACAAAAAGCTGCATGTCCTAGGGAAAACACCGACCGCCGGGTCGGCAATCGCTTTCGACTACCTTCTCGAATGTAATTTTTTGTTGTGTGGCGGGGATTTATCGTCTTTTTCGGGGCATGACGCACCGATGCCGGGCATCGGCCCGAAGCCCTTCCGTCCCGCAAAATTTATTTTTGATCCAGCGCTTGACGCCTCTATACTTCATTCCACCAGAGGCACACTGTTCCTTGTATGGAACATACGAATGCCCGCCAGATGGCGAGCCCCTGCGTGACGGACGGCCGTCCCCGCGCACGCCGCCATGGCACGTTTTCATCAGGTTGGAGATTCAGGAGATCAAATGGTCAAGCATGCGGTAGCAGCAGCAGTGATCGGATTGGGCGCCGCGTCGGGCGCGTGGGCGCAGAGCAGCGTGACGCTGTACGGCAGCCTGGATGCGGGCGTCGCCTATGTGAACAACGTCGGCGGCCATGCCAAGTGGGCGATGATCCAGGGCAACACCCAGCCCGACCGGTGGGGCCTGAAGGGCAAGGAAGATCTCGGCAGCGGCCTGTCGGCGATCTTCCAGCTCGAAAACGGCTTCTATACGAACAACGGCCAGTTCGCGACCGCGAACACGATCTGGAACCGCGCGGCATTCGTCGGCCTCAGCTCGGACCGCTACGGCACGCTGACGCTCGGCCGCCAGACGCCGCTGTCGTTCGACTATCTCGATCCGCTCAGCACGGCCTACCTCGCGATGAGCTGGTACGCGTTCCACCCCGGCAACATCGACGGGCTCGCCGCCACCGGCAACGTGCCGTACAACAACGCGGTCAAGTACCGCTCGCCGACCTTCGCGGGCTTCTCGGCCGCGGCCACGCTGGCACTCGGCAACACGACGAACTTCTCGACCGGCAAGTCGGTCGGCGTCGCGCTGAACTATGCGAACGGGCCGCTCAAGGCGTCGGCCGTGTACTCGAACGAGCACGACCGCTCGATCCTGATCAGCCAGACCGGCATTACGTCGTTCCAGGGGCAGAACACCGCGAACGGCTACCTCGCGAACAAGGTCGAGAACATCGGCGCGGGTGCGTCCTACCAGTTCGGCGACTTCCTCGTGCATGGTCTCTACACGCGCACGAAGATGCAGTCGAACGGCTATTCGGATACGTTCCAGAGCTACGACGCGGGCGTGAACTATCGCAGCAGCGCGTTCAACACGATCGCGGGCGGTGCGGCGACCACGACGCTGGCCGGCCGCCGCTGGACGCAGGTCGAACTCGGCGACATCTACGCGCTGTCGAAGCGCACGCAGCTCTATGCGAACGTGCTCTACGAACACGGTTCGGGCGGCGCCAAGGCTGCGTTCTTCACGGCCGGCGTGTCGAGCACCGCGAACCAGGTGATCGTGCTGACCGGGATCCACCACTCGTTCTGAGCGGTGCCGGGCATTCGTCGCCTGAAATGAAAAGAGCGACCCGCGGGCCGCTCTTTTTTTGATTGCGATGCCGCGTGCGGCGGCCCGTCCGACAAGTCGGCGTCAGAACATCGCGACCTTGTGGCGCGCATGCGCGAACGTCGGGTCGCTTTCGAGCGGACGGTAGTTCAGCCGCTGCGACAGGTCGACCGCCGCGCCGCACACGGCTTCGACGAGCCGCTCCTTCTCGCCGGCCTCGCCGATCTCCGAACGCGGCACCGTCGCGGTGATCGCCGCGACGATCGAGCCTGACTGATCGCGCACGGGCGCGGTCACGGCGGAAATGCCGCTCTCGAACGCCGCCTCGCTGACCGCGTAGCCAAGCCGGGCGTAGTGGCGAACGCGTTCGTACAGCTCGTCGACGCTGCCCGGCGTGCGCTCGGTGAACTGTTCGAGTTTTTTCTCCGGATAGAGCTGACGCAGCGCGTCGCGCGTCAGGTCGCCCATCAGCACGTGGCCATGCACGGTCGCATGCGCGGGCAAGCGCGTGCCGACGTGCACCTTCACCGAACCGAACATCGACGTATTGCTCTGCGCCTTCGCGACGAACACCACGTCGCGCTGGTCGCGGATCAGCAGATGCGTCGACAGGCCGGTCGCATCGCGCAGCCGTTCGAGCACGGGCGTGCCGAGATCGGTCAGTTCAAGCGAATTCAGGTATTCGAAGCCGAGCCGCAGCACGCCGACGCCGAGCCGGAAATAACGGTCGCCGTTCACGCGTTCGAGGAAACCGAGCGCCTCGAGCGTCTGCAGCAGGCGGAACGTGGTCGTGCGCGGAATGCCGATGCGCTTCGACAGCTCCGGCGCGCCGAGCACGGGCTCGCGCGCGGAAAATTCGGCGAGGATCCGCAGCCCGCGTTCGAGCCCCGGCACCAGGTAGGACGAAGCGCCGCCGGACGATTCGTCGTCGCCGGGCGTCGCCGGATCGGGTGCGCCGCTCATCGTTGTCTTGACCATGTGGACATGGACGAAAGGAAATCAGTCACGAAACAGGTGATGGAACATCGTGGATATTCAGTCATGCTACCTCAGCGCGCGCGCAGGATCGCACCGGCACGCATCGCCGCGATGCAGCATGCGCATCCGCGCCGCCGTGCAGCGCCATTCAAGGTCGAGAGGATAGCAGCGTTGGACCGCGCGACGCCATGCGGAAATCGCCGAACGGCGGGCAGGCGGCCGCAGGGCCGAAGGGCACGGCCGGCCCGTGTCCGGCATGGCGCGCCGGATCGCCTACAGGCGCGACAGGTAGACGCGAAGATTCGCGCGGTCGTACGTGAAGCCACCGGCCGGATCCCGCTCCAGCACCCGCGCGAGATCGACCGCATACATCCAGCCGCTGCCCAGCAGGCCGCCGTTGATCGCACGGATCCGGCTGCCGCCGACGGCGATCGCGGCATGAAACACGTTACCGTTCCGGGAGAAGCCGACCGCGGTGCCGGCCGGAATGCTCGCGCGCCCGTCCCACTGATCGCCGCTCTCGAAGTTGAATCGCGGCTTCCACAGCTGGCCGATCGTGTCGAGCAGCGTACCGGGCGCGATCAGCGCGTCGGCGCGCAGCAGATACCTGACGTAGGCCGCGGCGTCATAGCAGACACCGCCGGATACGTACTCGTTGATGTTGGCCATCCCGAACATCAGCGCTTGCGCGTGCTTTTGCCGTTCGCCGAGGCCGGATTGGGCGACATGCCCGCCTAACTGGGTCAGTTGCATGGGTAGCTCCTTGTGAGGAAGAAGGACACCATCGTCCCGCCAACGCAATAACCTCATATCTTATTACGATATCAATCGACGCCGACCGGGCTCCGGGCGTCATGGCGCACGCGCCGCCGCTGACGCCGCAGCCGGGGCAGCGGCCTGCGCGTCGGGATTCGGTGCAAGCCGCAGGCGCACACGCAGCGGCTGCAGCATGTCGGGCGGCGGCGACTCCGCCAGCGGGCCGGCCATGAGCAGTTGCCGCAGCGTCGCGTCCGCATCGGGATCGCCGAGCGACGCGAACTCGACGCGCGTGACGGCGCCGTTCGCGCCGATCCACGCGCGCACGACGATCGCGGGCGGCGGCGCATCCGCACGCGCGTTCAGCACGCGCGTTTCGAGATAGCGATGCAACCGGTCGGCCGCGTCGCCGTCCGCCTCGAGCCACGTCTGGAACTGCTGCCCGGCGAGCTGGCCGTAGCGGAGCCACGCTGGCGGCACGTCGGCCGTTTGCGCGACGGCTGGCGCGGCCGCCGCAACCAGCGCACACGTAACGACGATTCCCCGCAGCCATCCGCGTGCGCCCCACTCCTGCCTTCTTTTCATCCCGCCTCCGTTTTCGATCACCCGCACGTTGCCCGCCTGTGCCCGCTCACCCGATCTCGATCGGCACATACAGCCGCGTGCCGCCGCGCTGGACGAGCAGTGCGACGTTGCCGCGCGCGGCGTCGATCTCGGCCATCAGCGCGCCGATGCTCGCGACCGGCGTGCCGTTGACCGACAGCACGACGTCGCCGGGCTGCAAGCCCGCGCGCGCGGCCTGGCCGCTCGCCTGTTCGACGACGAGCGCCTGGCCGACGCCGAGCCGCTGGCGCTCCTGCTCGGTCGCCGCGCGCAGCGCGAGCCCGAACCGCGCGGGCCCCTGTTCGCCGCCGGCCGATGCCGTGCCGCTGTCGAATGCGCCGACCGTCGCGATCACGTGCATCGGCCGTCCCGCCCGCCACACGAGCAGGTCGGCCTGCCGCCCGGCCCGCATGCCTGCGACCGTGCCGAGCAGGTCGGCCGATTCGGCGACCGGCTTGCCGTCGACCGCCAGCACGACGTCGCCCGCCTGCAGGCCCGCGTGCGCGGCCGGGCCATCCGGCTCGACCATCGTGATCAGCGCGCCGTCCGGGCTCGCCAGGCCGAACGAGCGCGCGAGCGCCTGGCTCACTTCCTGCAACGCGACGCCGAGCCGGCCGCGCGTGACCTTGCCGGTGCGCAGCAACTGGTCCTTCACGTCGAGCGCGATATCGATCGGAATCGCGAACGCGAGCCCCTGGTAGCCGCCCGTCTTCGAGAAAATCATCGAGTTGATCGCGATCACGCGGCCGCCGAGGTCGAACAGCGGGCCGCCGGAATTGCCGGGATTGATCGGCACGTCGGTCTGGATGAACGGAATCGCGCGCTCGCCGGGCAACGAACGCGATTTCGCGCTGACGATGCCCTGCGTGACCGTGTTCGCGAACCCGTACGGCGACCCGATCGCCATCACCCAGTCGCCGACCTCCGTGCGCGCGGGGTCGCCGGTCGCGACGACCGGCAGGTTGTGCGCGTCGATGCGAATCACCGCGACGTCGGACACGGGATCGCTGCCGATCACGCGCCCCTTGAACTGCCGCTTGTCGGTCAGCTTCACGTCGACGGCGACCGCGTCGCCGACCACGTGCCGGTTGGTCAGGATCACGCCGTCCGCACTGACGATGAAACCGGAGCCGAGACTCACTTCCTCGCGGTTACCGATCACGCGCCGCGCGAGAAACGGCGCGAGCGGATGATCGGGCGCGATACCGGGCGGAAGCTGAATGCCCATCTGCGTGACTTCGCGCGTGACGCTGATGTTGACGACGGCCGGGCCGACGCGCCGGACCAGCGCGGCGAAGTTGGGCAGCACGACGGTCGGCGATGCCGCGCCGGCCTGCCCGGGCCGTTCCGCGGACTGGGCCGCCGCGCAAGCACAAGCGCACGCGAATGCGAGCACGCCCGCCATGGTCCGCAACATCGTCGCCCGGCCTGTCTGCCTGCCCGCTTTCATGTCGCTGCTCCTCGTCGATTCCGGCCGGAACGCCGCACGCGCATCGATGCCCGCGCCGTGTGCTTCACGGCATGCCTCACTTCGGCGGCACCGCGACCGGCACGTCGGGCCGCTGCGGCGTGATCGACCGGCCCCAGTTCGAGCCGAAGCGGTTCTGCTCGGTCGACAGGTTGAACGTGCCGAGACGGTTCGACGGCTGCTTCGACAACCGCTCCGAATCGGTTTGAGATGCGCCCGCCTGCGGCTCGGCCTTCGGCTTCAGTTGCTGGCTCAGGCAGTCGTACGACAGTGCGCGCTTGCCGTCGACTTCCGCATCGACGCACACCGGCTTCGCCGCCGATCCGGGACTGGCCGGCGCCGGTGCGTGGCTGCCTTGCGCATGCGCGCCGGCCGTCAGCAGCAGGCAGGCGAGCGTCGCGAATCCGTTTCGTCGCATCTTCATCCGCGCCTCCTTCAGTGATGTCATCGCACTTGCGTGGCCGTACTCGTGCGCTCACCCACCCGCGCCCGACGCCGGCGCACGCGCGAGGAAACGTTCGAACGCCGCACGCTCGGCCGCCTCGATGGCCGGTTCATGGGCATCCACTTGCCGCGTCCACGCGTCGCGCATCCCGTCGACTGGCTGCCACGCGTGCACCTGCGCACCGGTCGGATACGGCGTGACGAGCGGCTCCCGATAGTCGACACGAAACAGCGGCGGCGTGGTGCTACCGGCCGTCCACAGATCGCCGACGTCGCGCACGCTCGCGTCGAACCAGAACCGCACCCAGCGCACGGTGGGCGCGCGCGCGTCGTCGGCCGGCGCGGCGGCGCCCGCCACTTCCGGCACGCGCAGGAAACCGGCCAGCACGAGCAGCACGGCTGCGAGATCGTCGTCGCGCAACATCCGGTACGACCAGAGATCCGCGACGTCCACGCACGCGATCACCGCGATGAAGCGCCCGATCGTCAGCGCGGGCCATGCGCGCCGCATCAGCGCGTAATGGCGCGGCCACTGCGCGACGAAGCGTTCGCGATGGCGGGCCGCGACCTGCACGTCGCGCGACCCGCGTATCGTCAGCTCCTCCGGTTGATACTGGCGCGTCGTGAGCACGCACTGCGCGGAACATCGTGCGCTCCGGTGCCGCGCATAGCCGCCCGTGCCGGGCAGCGGCTCCAGCGCGCCGAAGCACAGCGGGCAATGCGTCGGCCACTCGCCGGGCCGGCCCGGCCACGGGTTCGCCTTCGGCATGCGAGGACGGTCGGCGGCGGCCGCGCGACGCCGCCCCGGCGTACGCGCGTCGGGCGCCTCGACGCGCGGCGTCGAACGGACGGTTGCCATGGGCGCACCTACCGGGCGGATGCGAGCGCTTTCTTCAGCGCGTCTTCGTTGATCGGCGCGTTCGCCGCCAGCTTCGCGAGATACGCCTGTGCATTCTGCTGCGTACGCTGCGCGCGCAGCATCGCGCGCAGTTGCTCCTTCACGTCGGCCAGCGGGCGCGGCGCGGCCGCGCGTATCTCGATCAGCTTCACGACGTGAAAGCCTGACGGCGTCTGGATCGGCGCGGAGACCTGACCCGGCTTCAGTGCGTCGGCCGCCTGCCGGACCGCCGGCACCATCAGCTGATCGGGCACGAAGCCGAGATCGCCGCCGTTCGCGGCGCTCGCCTTGTCCTGCGAATTCGCCTTCGCCAGCGCCGCGAAATCGCCGCTGCGCGCGCGGCTCGCGAGATCGGCCGCCTGCTTGCGCGCCTTGTCGAGCGTCGCGGCGTCCGCGTTCGGCGGCACCGCGATGTAGATCTGCGCGACGTGGAGCGCGCGCGGCGCCGTGAACGCCGCGCGGTTCTTGTCATACGCGGATTGAAGCTCCGCGTCCGACGGGTAATCGGCCGCCGGCGCGCTCACCGACGCCAGATAGCTGCGCACGACGATCTCGCGCTGCGCCTGCTCGACGGCCGCCTGCACCTGCGCCTGCTTGTCCCAGCCCTTCGCTTTCGCCTCGGCCAGCACGGCCTTCTGCGCGAGCGTCGAGCGCACGGCCTGGTCCAGCGCCGCCGGATCGGCCGCGAGGCGCTCGCGCCCTTCCGGGCTCACCGTCTTCAACAGCGCCGCGAAGTCGGCCTGCGTCACCGACGCCTGCGCGGCGTTCGCGATCACGTCGTCCTGGGCGTGCGCAACGAACGGCGCGCCCAGCACGAGACAGCCTGCCACCATCGCCCGCATCTTCATCTTCGTCATCATCGTTCGACTGCCCTCTGGATTGCTCTTTTGAAATGCGGACGGCGCATCAGCACGCGCCCGTCAGTGTAACGCGCAGGACGAGCGGTTGCGCCATCCCGCGCGGCGGCGCCATGCCGACCGCCCTGCCGACGAGCGCGGCGTTCAGTGCGGCGTCGAGCGTCGCCGGCCCGGCCGCCGAGCTGTCGACGCGCGTCACCCGCCCGCGCCGGTCGAGCCACGCACGCACCGGCAGCACGGGCCCGTCGTCGCCGGCATTGGCCAGCGCGTCGGCCCAGCGCTCGACGGCGGCACGCAGGCGGCTCGCGGCGGCATCGTCGCCGTCGAGCGTCGCCTGCAACCACCGCGCGACGTGTTGCGCGTATGCGCCCCACGCGGCGGGCGCGTCATGCGCGGCCGCCGCATTGGATCGCGCACGGCCCGGCAGCCACGCGCGCAGCGCGGCGCCGATCCGGCGGACTGCGATCAGGCGGCCAACGCTCAGACGGCCGGCGATCATGACTGCGCGGCGGCCTCGATTCCGGCTGCTACGGCGGCCGCCGATTCGCCATGCCTTTCACCAGCCGCCGCACGCGCCGCCGCTTCCTGCTCGGCCATCGCGGGGCGGTTGCGCAGGTGCAGCAGGAATTCCTGGATCAGCCGGTCCCACAGCTCGATCGTCGAGCGCAGGTAGCGTTCGGACACGCCGCCCGCGACGACGACGTCCATCTCCAGCGCGAGAAACTGCCCGTGGCTCGCGAGACGCGCGAAGCGCTTGGTGCGGTTCCAGTCCGCGACGAGTTCGACCGGCAATTCGCCCTGCACCTGCAGCACGCACGACAGCGTGTAATCGATGTACGGCAGCGCGGCGAGCTGTGCGTCGGCACCCTGCGGCGCGAGCGCCGCAGCCGGATTGCCGAAGCGCACCGCAAAGCCGATGCCCTGGCTCGCACTCATCAGTTGCACCATGCCGTTCTGCTCGGCCGCCGTCACGCGGTAGCCCGCGCGGCGCAGCACGTCGGCCAGGCGGTCGGCGCTGATCGCTTCGATCGGCGCATCGTGTGCCGCGCGTTCGTCGCCGGCGTTCGGTTGCTGGTCTTGCATGTCGGTCTTCCCCGTTTTCGACGAATCGATGGATTTCAATAAAGTGTCCGGCCGTGCGCTCACGGTGCGCTCGCGGCCGATGCCGGTGCCGCGGCGGCCGCACGTGCGGCCGGGTCGTACTTGCCCGCATACAGCGCATCGCCGTAGCGTTGCGCGAGATCGTCGTACTTCACGCGCGCCGACTGCGCGAACGGCTGCCGCGACGAGAAGAGCGTGCCGATCCCGACATGCTCGTACGCGTCGAGAATCTCGTGCCCCACGCGATACAGCTCGGCATTGTGTGCCTGGCAGGTTTTCAGTTGCGTGTCACGCGCGGCGGCATCCTTCTGCAGTTGCGTGTGCTGCGCGTCGCGGGCGCGCGACACGGCGAGCAGGTCTTCGTAGGACGACTTGTATTTCGCCAATGACTTCGCGTCCTGCTCCCGGCCCGCGCGCTCCTGCGCGAGCGCACGCTTCGCGGCCGCCTCGGCGCCCGAGTCGCCGCGAGCCGCGGCAAGCTGGCCCTGCATCGCCTTCAGTTGCGCGAGCGCGTCATCGCGCTGCTTCTCGGCAGCCGCCTTGTCGCCCTGCAACTGCGCCTGGCTGTCCTGCAGCTGGCGCAACTCCTGCACGGTCGAGCGCAACTGGCTGCGCAGCTTGTCCTCGATGCTCTGCGCGTGCGCGCCGCCGGCCGCGAGCAGCAGCGCGCCGGCCACGGCGGCCGCCAGCATCGTGCGAGTGGTCGTATTCATTCGCGGCTCCGGTCAGAAGCGAGCATTGAGCTCGATCTGCAGCACGTCGATCGACACCGGCGGCCCGTACACTTCCTTCGAGCTCAGGTAGCGGGCCGACACCCACGTGTCGCGCGCGACCGCATACGCGGCGCCGATCACGTAGCCGCGCGCATTGGTGCCGCCGAGATGGAAGTCGGGATCGTTGAACGCGTCGAGCACCGCGTCCGGCTGCAGGTACTTGTAGGCGATCGAGAAATTCCACTGGCCCTTCTCGCGCGGCTCCGGCTCGCCGATCGTCGCCTTCGCGAGGAAGCCGTTCGGGCCGCTGCGGTAGTCGGCACGCGTCGCGTTCACCGACGTCGATTCGTAGTTGTTGACCGGCAGCGACGCCGCCGCGAACGCCTTGTTGTCGTTGTACGCGAGGTTGCGCACGTATTCGCCGTCGAGGCGCAGCTTGAAGCGGTCGGCCACGACCGTCTCCCACTGCGCCTTCAGGTCGAGCAGCCGGTAGTTGTACGCGAGCCCGAAGAGCTGCGGCTGCGGCGTCATCCCCGGCGCGAGGTTCGGGTTCTGCACGATGTTGCGCAACGCGATCAGCGTGTTGCCACCCTGCATGAACGTGGGCGCCTCGTTGTCGGTGCTGCAGCTCGTCGCGCCGAGATACAGCGCGCATGGCGACGACAGCGTGCCGCGCATGTTCTGGAAGTCGTAGTACGCGACCGCACCGCGCAGCCGGTTCTTCGCATCGATCTTCCAGTCCGCGCCGAACTGGGCGCCGAACATCCACTTCGTGTCGCTGCCAGCCTTTTCGGTGCTGTTCGACGGGAAGTTCTCGCTCGTGTACTGGATCGGGAACACGCCGAGCGTGCCGAACAGCGTGACGTCCGGATTCCACGGCAGCGCATGGCGCAGGTTCGCGGCCAACCCGTCCATCATCAGGTCGTCGGAGAACACGAGATCCGACTTGAAGAACGGATTGTCGAAACGGCCGGCCGTCAGATTCAGCCACGATGTCGGCCGGTACGCGAAGAACGCCTTGTTCAGCCAGATGTTCTTCTTCCCCCAGCCCCCCCCGGCCGTTCCCGTCGTGGAAACGGGGCCATTGTCGTTGCCGCTCGCGAGCTGGAGGCCGGCGATCATGTCGTCGGACAGCGTCGCCGTCACGCCGAGCCGCGCACGGTAGCGCAGCAGGTTGTTGCGGTTCTGCGTGGTGTTCTGCGTCGGCAGCTGTGTCGTGTTGGTGTTCGAATTGATGTCGAACCCGCCGCCCTGGTTGATCGCCGCGAAGTTCGTGACGTTGTTCGCGTTGCGACTGCCGTAGAAATGATATTCGTCGCGCACGCGCATGTCGCCGTCGAGCTTGATGCGCGACACCCAGTCGGGGAACGTGTTCGGCTGCGCCCAGTTCTCGGCCTTCGCCTGCGCGATCACTTCCTGCTTCACCTGGTCGCGGATCTGGTCGCGCACGAGCTGCGGCACGTACGGCACCGCAACGTCGCCCGGCTGCGTCGGTGGGTTGACCACGCCGCCCGCCACGACCGGTGCGCCCGATGCGCGCGCCGACCGCGCCTGCACGGCTTCCGTGCGCGCCTCGCTGATCAGCTCGTTCGCGTTCTGCTGCGTGAGCACGCCGCGTTTCACGAGCAGGTTGATCAGGTTGATCACCACGCTTTCCGTCGGCGCGGCCTTCCCCGATGCCGCCTGCGCCTCGAGCGATTGCCCGTGCGCGGCAGACGCGCACGTCAGCCCGAGTGTCAGCACCGCCGCGCCGACACGCGACAGGCGCGCGGGCAGCACGCCATTGCGGGGCACCCCACCCCGTCCGTTCATCTTCCGAATCATCGAAGCACTCCGAACAATTTTCGTTTCTTTTCCGGCAGCATCCGTGCAACGGCGCTGCCCCATGATTCTTTCGTGGTCTCTCTCGCGCATCGTCATGCCGGCTTGCGGCCCTGGAGCTTGACGAGCACCGGATACGACGTCGCCGGCGGCGGGACTTCATCGACCCTGCCGAGCGCTTCCACTGCCGCGACGACAGCCGTGTCGATCTTCGCGTCGCCGGTCGACTGCGCGATCGTCACCTTCGTGATCCGCCCCGACGCATCCATCCACAGGTTCAGGCTGCCAGCGAAACGCGCGCCGCCCGCCTCCTGCACGCCCTTGTCCTGCTCGATCGCGCGTTGCAGCACGTACACCATGTATTGCGCGTAGCTCGCATTGCCGAACTTGCCGCCCCCGCCGCTGCCGATCATTCCCGAGCCGTCGCCCGCGCCGATGCCGAAGCTGTCGGTGCCGGCCTGCGCATCGGCATTCATCGTCATCTGCTTCGGCTGGTTGTCCGACGGCTTCGGCGCCTCGGACGGCTTCGGCGCGATCGTCGGCCGGTCGACCGGCGTCTTGACCTCTTCCTTCACCTTCTCGGGCGGCGGCTTCTGTTTCGGCGGCGGCGGGGGCGGCGGCAACGGGATCACCGTCGTCACCTGCGGCGCGCTCACGCGCTTCACGCCCGCGGTATCGCCCGCGAAATGCCAGATCAGCGCGGCCAGCCCCGCGAGCACGAGCGCGATCGCCACCGGCTTCACGAAGCGGCCGGGGCCTTTCTGCGGCGGGCCGCCGTTATAGGTCATTTCCATCGCGTCAGCCGCCCTGCTTCGCCTTGCCGGTCACGAGCCCGACCTGCGACAGGTCGAGGCGGCGCAGCAGGTCGAGCACGTCCATGACTTTCTGGTACTGCACGGCCGCATCGCCCTTCAGCACGATCGGGAATTCCGGATTGGTCGCCTTCTCGGTGCGCAGCCGGCTTTCGAGTTCGTCCATCGTCACCGGGTACGCGTCAAGGAACACCTGCCCCGAATCGGCGACCGTGATCGCCTTCGTCTTCGGCTTCGCGAGACTCGCGGACGAGCTTGCCTTCGGCAGGTCGACCTTGATGCCCTGCACCGACGCGGTCGTCATGATGATGAAGATGATCAGCAGCACGTACGCGAGGTCGAGCATCGGCGTGATGTTGATGTCGTCGTACGGCTTGTCGTCGTCCTGAACCTGCATGGTGGTCTCCTGCGTGCGTTCGATGCGGTCAGTCGGCCAGCACCGCGTGATCGGGCGCGCGATGCGCTTCGGCGAGACGCGTGACGAATTCGTCGACGAACACCTGCATGTTCGCGGTCACGTTCTTGTTGCGGATCAGCAGGTAGTTGTAGCCAAACAGCGCGGGAATCGCGACGAACAGGCCCGTCACCGTCGCGAGCAGCGCGGCCGCGATCCCCGGCGCGATCGCGTTGACGTTCACGTCGCCGGCCGCCGCGATCGCCGCGAACGTGATCATCACGCCGACCACCGTGCCGAGCAGGCCGAGGAACGGGCCGCCCGAGATCGCGATCGTCAGCAGCACCATCGATTTCGACAGCCGCTGGTTCTCGCGCACGAGCGTCGCGTCCATCGACGCACGGATCGCCTCGATCGATTCGGACGTGATCACCGTGCGGCCGTTGCCGTCCACGCGGCTGTGGATTTCATGCACGCCGGCCTTGTACAGCCGGTACAGCGACGACTGGTACAGCCGGCGGCCGTCGGCGCTCGCTTCGTCGACATGCGCGAGACCGACCAGGTGGCGCCCGGCCACTTCGCGAAAGCGCTGCACGAAATACTGGTTGGCCTTGTCGACGGTGCCGACGTAGCGCGCCTTGGTCCACATCACGATCCACGACACGAGCGCCATGCCGAGCAGGATCGCGATCACGACCCACGCGTCGACGGTCACCGACTGCACGATCACGCCGAAGTAGCCGAAGCCGAAGCCCGACTGCTTCTCGTCGGCGCCGTACGCGACGAGCTTCGATTCCGAACCCTGCGCAAGCGCATCGACGGCGATCGCGGCCGGCGAGCGTGCGATCTTCGACAGGCGCAGTTCATCGAGCGCGCCCGCATACGCGGCAAACCCGGCCGGCGCGCCGCTGGCGTCCGCGCCAATCGTCGCCGCGCCGTTCAGCGCGGGCAGCGTCGCCGCGACCTGCGCGGCCTGCTTGCCGTTCACGTAGACGGTCAGGTTCTTGCCATCGGCGGTGACGGCGAGGTAGGTCCACTGGTTCGCGGCGACCGGCGGGGCGGCCGGCGTGCGCACCGGCGCCGGATTGCCGGCTGCGCCCTGGACTTCCGCGAACGGCACGCCGTTGTCGAGGCCGATCAGCAGTGCATTCGCGCCATCGCGGCGGCTGTACAGCAGCGTGTTCGCCGCCAGCGCCGACGGCTTCACCCATGCGCTGAACGTGAAGCTGCCGCCGGCCGGCACATTCAACGATGCGCTTGCCGGCAACGTCAGCGAGCCCGTGCCGTCGAACCGCGCGCCCTTGCCGACGATGCCGTCCTCGACCGTGCGGAACGACGCGTTCTGCGCGTTGTTGCCGTACGCGGTCGCATCCTTCGGCGGTGCGCCGGCCGCGCCGTTGAAGTGGTAGACGAGCGTGTAGTCGGCATCGAACGTTTCGGCCGGCCGGCCGCCGTCCGGCGCCTTCTTGTTGCCGTAGTACATCCAGATCGACTCCGCGGCGCCGGCCGGCATCTTCGGCACGTCGACCCAGATCAGGGCGACGCCGAGCACGGGATCGTATTGCTCGACGTGGAAATTCAGCGGCGTCTTGTCGTCGGCGGCGACGAATCGGATGTCCGCGCCGTTGTCGGCCAGCCCGTCGAACTGGAAGTTGCCCGAATGCAGGCGGATCAGCAGCGGCACGCGGCCGGCCGACTCCGCGAGGTTCGCGCCTTTCGGGCTCGCGTCGATCGTGATCGCCTTCCGGTACGACCAGTCGTTCTGCCACCATGCGTTCGCGATGCCGGGCAGCACGCCAAGCATCACCGCCAACAGGAAAAACAAGACTCGCTTCACGATCCACTCCCCGAATGTGCGGGCGCCGCGCTCGTCGCATCGCCCCGCCACGATCAAAAAAAATCCGTCAGAACCCCAGCCTCACGTAGAAATCGAACCGTGGGCTGTATTGCCGCGTATAGACCCCCGCCTTCAACGGCCAGCCGGCCTCGAAATCCGCGCTCGCGTATTTCATGATCTGCAACCGCGTGCCGACGCCGACGCTCATCAGGTTGAAGCGCGACGTCTGCTCCGGCAGCGGGCTCAACAGCCACAGGTGCGCCGCGTCGAAAAATGCGTGGAAGCGCCATTCGTTCAGGCGGCTGCCGACCGCACCGCCCAGCCACTTCGCGAGCGACGGGCTGCGCAGCTCGAGCGATGCGATCACGCCGCTGTCGGCCGTGTTCTCGGCCTGCATGTAGCCGCGCACGCTGTTCATCCCGCCCGCGGCGAACTGCTCGCTCGACACGAGCGGCGAGTTCGAGATCTGCGCGTTCACGTGCGCATTGGCCTGCATGTCGTTCGCGAAGCGCTGCGTGTGGTTCACGTCGAACTTGCCGTACACGAAATCGGGCGTCGCGTTGTAGCGCTTGTTGTCCCATGCGCCCCAGTCGCTGCCGAGGCCGCGGATGTTCGTCGTCAACGACGCGGAGAACGAGGTCTGCGAATTCTTCAGGCTCAACTGGCCGTTGTACGACAGCGTGACCGGCACGTAGGTGAGCGGCGCCGTCGAGCCGCCCTGGCCCGGCAGCGACACGTCTTCGTCGTAATGCTTGCGGTCGATCTCGATGCTGACCGAATGCGCGTAGGTCTCCGATGCCGGCAGCGAATAGATCGCGGTGAAGCCGTACGTGGTGCCCTTGCCGAGCACGTTGGTGTTGCCGACCGACGCGACGTTGCTGTCCGAATGCACGACCGTCGCGAGGAAGCTCCAGCGCGAATCCTTGATCGGCGCGAGATACGAGAACGCGTAGACGCGCGCATCGTTCGGATGCTGCGGCGCGATCACGTAGGTGCCGGAAATCACGTGGCCGAGTTGCCAGAGATTCGAATAGCTGAGGCTCGCGGTCGTGCGCAGCGTCGACGTGCCGGGGCTGTTGTCGTTGTTCAGTTCGAGCGAGCCGTGCAGCGGGCTGTGATCGTCGACCTTCAGGTCGACGTCGACCGTCTGCGGCAGCGCGCCCGGTTTCAGCACCGGAATCACCTGCCGGTCGGCCGAGCGGTTCAGGTCGGTGAGCTGCTGTTGCGCCTGGTTGAAATCGGGCACCTGGCCTTCGGCGAGCGCCGGCACCGCATCGCGGATGTTCTGCGGCGAGTTGTATTTCGCGCCGTCCACGCGCAGGCGCCCGACCTTCGCCTCGGTCACCATCAGCAGGATCACGCCGTTCTTCACCTGCTGCTGCGGCAGCTCGACAACGACCGACTGATAGCCGCGATCCTGGTACGCTTTCTGCAACGCATCGCGCGCCGCGTTCACGTCGGCGAGCGTGCGGCCGGGCCCTTCGAACGGATACACGGCCTTCTCGATCTCGAGTGCCGGCAACGTCGTGTTGCCGCGCACCACGAAGGCATTCACGTCGAACGACTGCGGTGCGGCCGGTGCCGCCTTCGCGGCCGGCGCGGCCTCCTGCGCATGAATGCCCGGCGCGACGCTCAACCCTCCGGCCAGCACGGCGCCAGCCAGGCATCGGCAATTCAGCCGCCATCGTTCGCGTGACTTGCGGTCTACTCTCGGCGGCATGCGCCATTCCCCTTTGTTGTTCCGGATCGAAGCGTTGCGCACTGCATCAGCCGCCCGCTCCGCTATCAGTTGCCTGTTTCACTTTTATGACGATTGATTCGTCATCCTTATCATGAACTGCACAATGCTTTTTATGCCGTCGATCCAGACTCAGCCGCGGCGCGTCATTGCCGCCTGCACATCGGCTTGAAAACCGAACTGCATCGTTGCGAATTGCAACAGCGTATCGACGCACGCCCCGAGTGATTCGCGGCCGGTATCGATCGTGAGATCGGCTTCCACCGGCGGTTCGTACGGCGCCGAAACGCCCGTGAATTCCGGCAGCGCACCGCGCCGCGCCTTCGCATACAGCCCTTTCGGATCGCGCGCCTCGCAGCAGGCCAGCGGCGTGCTCACATACACTTCGCGGAATGCCGGCCCCACGATCGCTCTCGCCGCATCGCGCATCGCCGCGAGCGGCGAAATGACCGCGACGATCGCCAGCGCACCGGATTCGCTCGTCAGCGCCGCGACTTCGGCGATGCGTCGCACGTTCTCGAAGCGATCCTGCACCGTAAAACCGAGATCCCGATTCAGCCCCGTCCGCAACCGGTCGCCGTCGAGCACCACCGGATGCACGCGCCGGTCGCGCAGTCGCTCCGCCACCGCGTCGGCCAGCGTCGTCTTGCCCGCGCCCGACAACCCCGTGAGCCACAACACCCCGCCGGCCCGCTGCGGCGACGCACTTCGCGCTGCGCGAGCCACGTCTACCGATAAGGACGAAACGACGTTCGGAAACCCGCAACGATCGATCTTCATCGCGCGCGCTCCCCCGCCTTGGCCGGTTCGTCGTCCTCACGCGGACGCGTCTGCCAGAAGCCGCCCTGCATCGTCACGATCGAAGGCGTCTCTGCCCATTGATGCGGGCTCAGGATTTCGGCACGCCGCACGTTCGGGATCACCTGCACGTCGAAGATCTCGTCGACGCCGTTGAAGAACTGCAGGATGCCGAGCACGTCGCCGGTGTTCGCGTCGAGCGCGGCCACCCCCGCAACCAGCACATCCGATTCGCTTTCGATCGGCAACCCCTGCGGACCGCGTTTGTCGCGCAGCTTCGACAGCCCGACGAACAGCACGCCACCGTACTCGGCGAGGCCGTGGGTAAAGCCCGGCAGCTTCGCGAGCACGCGCCGCGCGCCAGATTGCGGATCGATCTGCAGCACGTGGCCGCGGCCGCCTTCGAGCACATGCAAGCGCCCGCCGATCACGCGCGGCGAATGCGGCATCGACAGCCCCGACACGACGATCCGGCCGGACGGCACCTCCATCACGATGCCGTTGCTGGCCATCCCGCTCCGCCAGCCGAACGGCTCGTTGCTCATGCCGAGCGCTGTCGCGAACCGCACCTTGCCGTCGGCGAACGCCATGCCGTTCAGGTGGCAGCGATCATCCGGCGCGGTCTCCGTCACGAACGGCGGCTGCCAGATCGGCGTGAAATTGAAATAGCCGTCGATGACGCTGATGCACGAATAGCGCGTGTTGACCGCGAGCAGCACGTGCTTGTCGAACGCCATGTCGTGCAGGTCGAGATCGCCGGTGTAGTAGGACATGCGCGGCACGAACATCGCGTCGTAGTGATCCGGCCGGGCCGGATAGTGCGGCGCGAGCGTCGACACGTTGGCGAACACCATCAGCTCGTGCATCGTCGCGACCGCGAGCCGGTTGCCCGACACAGCCATCCCCATCGAGCGCGGCAACAGGCACGCGGACAGCGTGGGCACGCCGTCGTCCACGCCGATCACGGCCACGCCGGACGGGCGGCGGCTCACGGCCAGCGAGCACTTGAGCGCCTCGAGCACCTGCAGGAAGCGCCCGGTGTCGCGCAGGTTGATGACCGGCGAAAGCGCTTCCGCCTGCCGCGCCGATGCGTCGTCCGTCGGCACACCGCTGTCACCCGCCGGCCGGGTTTCCTCGAACTGTTCCACTGTCATGCACCTGTCGGCTTCTCGCCGCCTGATGAGAAAAAATGCGCGCGTTTGCGTACTCCCGCCCGCCGGCCCGACGCACGCGCGTCGGTCGCGAACGGGGCCGCGCACGGCGCACCAAGTCGCAGCTCCCACCTACCTAGACGGAACGAAGCGCGGATTGCCGCAATGTTTTTTGCGTGACGTCGATCGATCCGCCGGCACGGGCAAACGGTCGACGCGAACGGCCGGCAATGCACGCGCAACCGCCCCTCGCGCAAGACTCGCGAGACGCGGCGCATGACCTTGCGTGGCCCCCGTTTCGTGTACGTGTCGTTGCCTGGCCGACGTACGGCACTTCAGCGGCCCGCCGTTGCGCACGGACCACCGGCAAACGTGTCGCCGTCCGGCGGACCGTGCGCGAAAACGCGACCGGCCAGCGTGCGGCCCGACAATCCTCGGGTTTCAACCGGGAAGTTTTTGTGACATTCCGCTGAAGATATTCACGAAACGCTCGCGAAACTCAGCGCGCGCTCGTCGGGACCGTTTACGCCGCACCGCGGCATCGCGGCGCGCGGCACGGCCCACCGCCAGCACGTACGAAATCCTGCGGCTTGCGGTCGCCCGCTTCGTCTTAGCTATTGAGAACAGAACACGTCAACGACAGGACACTTCATGTCATTCGCCACGATGCTCGTACGATGGCTCGCCGGACGGTTGTCCGGCGCCGCCGGAATGCCGGGCCTGTTGCGGCCACGCGCCGCTCATGCCGCGTCGAATCCGCCGCTGCGCTGGCGCACGCCGTGGCTCGCGTGGCAGTTGCTGTCGTGGTCCGTGCTCACGCTGCTCGCGCCGCCGATCTGGATGATCGGTACGCTGCTGCTGATCAATCCGTCGAGCGACCAGCCGCTGTTCTGGGCGCTCGCGATGACGATCGTGCCCGTCGCAAACGGGGTCGCGATCGTCGCGACGAACCAGCGGCATCACCGCGCGCCGTTCACACGGCGCCCCGCGGTTGCAGCGCACATGTTCGCGATCGCGATGATCGTCGGCTGCACGCTGTTCGTGCTGCTGCTGTGGCGCTCGCATGCGATCGCCGGCCTCGTCGGCCCGCTTGCGGCCGACGGCATGCGTCCCGCGACGCTCGCGTGCTGGGTTGCGGGGCTCGCCGCACTGTTCGGCGTCACGTCATCTGCGCATGCGAGCATCGCGCATGCGTGGCTGGCGTTCGACGTGTGAGCGCGCCACGTCGACACTGCGGGGGCATGCGGATGCATCGATACAGGACAGGAAGGACGGCGCGCGCACGACGCGAGCGCGGCATCGCGATCGTCACGGTGCTGCTCGTCGTCGCGCTGGCGGCCACGCTCGCGGCCAGCGTGCTGTGGCGCCAGCAGGTCGCGACGCGCGACGTCGAGAACCAGCGGCTCGCGACGCAGACGATGTGGATCGAGCGCGCCGCGGTCGAGTGGGCACGCGCGACGCTGCGCGCGCAAAGCGCGACGTCGAACGTCACATTCGCCGGCCAGCCGTGGTCGGCTCCGGTCGCCGACGTGCAACTCGCGGATCTGCTGCCGTCCGACGCGCTGTCAGTCAACGCCGAGCTGTCGCGCGCGTGGATCTCGGGCAGCGTCGAGGACGCGCAGGCGCGCTTCAACCTGATGAACCTCGTGTCGCGCGTCGCGCCCGGCAAACCGTGGCAGTCCAGCGGCGAAGGCGTGCTGGCGTACCGGCGCCTGCTCGTCCAGCTGTCGCTCGATCCCGCGCTCGCGCAACCGACGGCCGACTACATGCTGCGCTCGCTGCGCGACGCGAATGGCCCGGGCGGCTGGCCGCTGCAGCTCGTGTCGGTCGACGATCTCGCGCGCATTCCCGGCTACGACGCGCATGCGATCGAAACGCTCGCGCCGTTCGTGACGATCCTGCCCGACCTGACCGTCGTCAACGCGAACACCGCGGCCGAGCCCGTGCTCGTCGCGGCGATTCCGACGCTGTCGGCGAGCCAGGCCAAGCGGCTCGTCGACCGGCGCGCGACCGCCTACTTCGTCAGCACCGGCGACATCGCCGAATACCTGTTGCCCGCGCAGGGCGGCAGCCCGACGCTGCCGGACGGCTCGGCCGTCGGCGTGAACAGCGGTTATTTCATCGTGCACTGCCGCGTGCATTCGGCGCGGATCAACACGCGCATCGACACGCTGATCGCCCGCTACGGCAGCGGCAATTTCGCGTGGACGTCGGTCATCTGGGTGCGGCGGCTGACGAGTTGAAGGCGGGTGCGCACGTGCCGGCGCGATGAACTGCGAGCGGGGCCGGCAACGTGCAACCGGCACCCGCTAATTCAGCGACGATTCGCTCAACGTCACCGGGCGCAGGCCCTGCGCCGCCGCATCGAACGACAGCCGCGTGAAGCTCGTCTCGCGCACTTCGCCGAGCAGGCGGTTCCAGTCGTCGATCGACACCAGCAGTGCGATCGGCCGGTTGTACTTGGTGACCATCACGAGCGCCTCGCCCGCGTGCCGCAGCGCCTTCGACGGATTGCTGCTGAAGTCGCGCGTCGCCATCGCGATCGTGCGCAGGCTGAATACGTTCGCGGCCGGATCGTCGCCGTCGTCGTGCATCAGGCGCTCGAGCGTCGCCGCGCGCAGCAACGCCTGCGACTTCGCGGACAGCCGGTTGTCCCGGCGCCGGCGCCGCTCGCTGCGCGGGTCGACGTGCACGGCGAGCATGTGCACGATCTGCCCCAGCGTCGTCGCCGGCAACTGGTCGTAACGCGCCCACCAGTCCGGCGGCAGCGCGATCATCATGCCCATGTAGGTCGCCGTCACGCCGTCGGCGATCAACGACGGCAGGCGTTCGACGTCGCGCGCGTCGAGATCGAGCGCGCCGCCGACGACGCGCGTCATCACGCTGAACGCGTTGTATGCGAACGCCATGATCCCGCTCGCCAGCAGCGCCGCACGCGTGGGCACGGCGCCGAACGGTGCGCCGCTCGTGACGGGCTCGAGCGATAGCGGCAACGCGTCGCGCCAGCGCCGGTACGACAGCGCCACGACTTGCGGCGCGTCAAACCGCTCGGCCGGCAGATCGGTCAGCAGCGTGACGACGTCGCCGGACGCCTCCGCGCGGTGCCATTCGATCCGCCGGAACGCGCCCGACGCACCGCCTTCGCCGGCCATCCCGACGGATTGTTCGCGAATGCGACCGTCGCCGTACACGCCGGCTTCCTCCCAGTCGCCAAGCGGCCGGCGCGCGGGCGAGCGGCCGTATTCGCGCAGCACGAACGCGCCGCCGCGACGCGGCCAGCCGGACAGGATCCCGTCCGTGTCGAAACGACCGTCGATGATCCACAGCTCACCGGGCCGAACCGTTTCGAGCAGCGCGCCGACGAATGCACGCTCGTGCAACCGCCCGCGCTCGCAAGGCAGCAGGTCGACGATCATGCCGAGATCCGGATCGTAGACCGGCAGGACGCGCGCACCGCCCGCCGCCGCATCGCGCGCGGGATCGTCGCACGCGCGCCCGCAGTCGCAACCGTTGGCCCGCGGTGCGCAAGCCTCGCCGAACCCGTCCAGCACGCGCAGCCGCATCCCGTCGACCGCACGCGCCCCGTCGACGCTGCGCACCGACGCAACCGGCGACAGCAGCTCGACGCTGTCCCTGGCCAGCGCACGCCCCCAGCCGGAGCGCCATCGGCTCATGCAATCGTGCAGCGCCGTGACGGCCGCGCCCAACCCCGGCGCGGCGGCCGCCGCGGCATCCGGCATCCGTTGCCACGCGGCAATCGCCGCGATCGCGTCGACGGCGACGGCAAACAACGCCTCGCGGATCGACTCGCCATCGGGTTCGTCGCCGGCATCCGCCTCGGCGCCGATCCAGTCGTCGTGCAGCGCGCATTGCAGCACGAGCCGCGCCATGATCGTCATCGGGCTCTGCTCGACAAAGCGTTCCACGATCGTGCGCATCATCGGCATACTCCACACAGTCTGGTTGATCGCACGTGCCGTCGCAACGGCGTCCGCACTTGACGGAGCGCCGGCGACACCGCAGCATCGTGGGCGACCCGATCCGCGCGACGACGCGCCGTCGCGGCGGTCCGCCCGCAATCGATGCACGAGGCACCGGCATGTACGTAGATCCCCGCGTGGCGCACGGCCGCGCCCGGTTCGACCTGAGCGGCTCCCCGCGGCTCGTCGCCGACGAGCGCCGCTGGGAAATCAGCGACGTCGTCACGCGTGGCATCGACGATTTCAAGGGCGTGCGCAACCGCCGCAACCTGCTGCGGCTGCTCGAACGCCAGATCGCGCCGAAACTCGCGCGCCTCGGGCTCGAGCCGTACGTCGGCGCGCTCGGTCGCGCCGAAGGGCTGTTCGTCAACTTCTCGACGATGAGCGCCGAGCACGGCCTGCGCGAATTCCAGCTTCAGTTGACGGTGCCCGAACTCGTGCTGCGCAGCTTTGCGTCGAACGTGATCCGGCCGCACGCGGTCGCGCGCTGCATGCAGCGCAACGGCGTGATGACGCTGGCGGAAATCGAGCACGAGACGCGCATCGCGTTCGTCGCGGCGCGCGTGATGCGTTCGCTCGCGCTTGCGGAAGGCTGGCAGCAGATCGGCGTGCCGACGCCGCACGGGCTGTTCGTCGGCACGCTGACCGACGGGGACGACGTCGCGATGAACACCTATTTTCGTCCCGGCGACAACGACCGGCCGTCGCGCTGGAGCGGCTTCTCCGCGCTCTTCTCGACGATGCCGGACTGGCGCCCGGAACAGGTCCGGCACGGCGGCGAACTGCTGCAATGGATGATCAACCATATCGTGGCCCTGCAAGAATCCGCACCGTTCGTCGAACGCTTTCCCTTTCTGCGCGAGCCGCTGCGCGATGCCGGCGATCCGCTCGACGCCGCGTGGAGCGGTGTACACACCGGCCACCGCGCGTGAGCGGTGATCCGGGGGCCCCTTCAGGCCCCCGGTCCCGGTCTCCGCCTCTCGGCCCCTCTGCACGGCCCCCTCGCTCTCTCATATACAAGGTCGAAGCAGGCCCGCCTAACCCGCAGACTTTCTTGCGGCGCACGTGCGCCGGTCGGCGGCCGCCGGGTCAATGCGTGCGCGTCGACCCGCCCGGCTCGCCGGGCTCCTGACGGCCGACCGTCTCCAGCACGGCCCACATCCAGATCAGCTCGCGGACCGTGCGCGCATGCTCGTCGCTCTGCGCGCGCCAGCGCCCGAAAGCGTCGAGCTCCCGTTCAGTCGTGTCGCCGGCGCGCAGCCACAGCAGCCAGCGCACCGCGCCCTCGCGGATCTCATCGGCGCGCGTATTCGCGTCGCCGGGATCCGACTCCCGTTGCGATTCGTTCATGATCACGCCACCGCCCGAAGCTCATTCGACACACCTTCCCCGCACCGCGCATCGTTGCGCGGCCGGGGCGCTTGCCACCCATGCCTCGGGTCCGACGACGCCCCGTCGGGCCGTCATCGAAGACGGCCCGACGTTTGCCGGCCCTCATGGATAAAGTCGTATCGAAGGGCCGTAACCCGCAGCGCGGGCAGCCCCGAAACAGGCGAACGCGCCGCCTGGCGGAGACAAGAGGAGGGGAAAGAAAGCGGAAGACGCGGGAAACCGCGTCAGCTCAGCAGCACGATGTTGCCGGGCAGGCGCGTGATGTGCGCGCCGTACAGGCGGCCGACCATGTCGATCACGTCGTCGAGCCGCGTGATCGGGAACTGCGCCTGCATCCGGTTCGTGCCAAGCGACGCGCTGCGCAGGATGACCTTGCCGCGCCGGTAGCGGTTGATTTCGTCGACGACGTCCGACAGCGGCACGCCGTTGAACACCAGCATGCCGCGCCGCCACGCGCTGACGGCGCCCGGATCGATCCGCGACACGGGCTGCACGCCACGGTCGTCGTAGACGACCTGATCGTCGGCGTTCAGCGTGCGCGCGCCGCGCGGATGCTGGAGCGCAACCGTGCCGGACAGGCAGGTCACGCAGACCTGCGTGCCCGTGCGCCGCACGTTGAAACGCGCGACGGTCGCCTGCATACGGCCGCCGCCCGCCACCACCGTGACGGGCTGGATCGGCGTCGCGCGGCCGGCCGGAGGTGCGACCGCGTCGATCTCGGCCTCCCCCGCGACGACTTCGACGCCGTGTGCGGCATCGCTTGCGGGCAGCACGTCGAGACGCGTCTGCGTATTCAACTCCACCGTCACGCGCGACGACAGCGCGACACTGCGCTGCTCGCCGGTGCCCGTATGGTAATCGGCGGCGATATCACCGAGCGACGGCCACAGCTGCATCGGCGGGCGTACCGCGAGCCACGACGCGCCGGCCGCGACCGCGAAACCGATGAACGCGCGCCGTCCGGTGCGCATCGTGCGCTCGCGCTTTGCAACGTTTGCCCAGGCAGCAGCCGCGCGCTCCTCGTGCGCAAGCTCGGTCGCCGCCGTGCGCAGCGAGCTCCAGGTGTCGCGCAGCAGATCGGCGGCTTGCGGACGATCGGCACACCAGCGCTCGAATGCATCGGCTTCGGCCTGGCTCGCGTCTCCCGAGCGCAGACGCAGCAGCCACGCGCTCGCTTCGTCGAGTTCGTCGTGGGCAGGTTGGGCCTGGGCTTTCGTCATCGTCCGGATGCTCAAAATTTGCGCGGGCCGCCTCGCGTGCCCGTGTACGGATCGCCATCTTCCTGCATGCGCTGCAGGCAGTACTTCATCGCCGCGCTCAGCTCGCTTTCGACGAGCCGCAGCGAAATACCGAAATGCTCGGCGATCTCGCGGTTCAGCAGGCCGTCCACGCGGGCGGCCAGCAGGATCGCGCGGCGCCGCGGCGGCAGGCCGCGCAGCACGTCCTTCAGGGTCTCGACCTTGCGGCGCGCCGCGACGATGCGCTCGGGATCGGCCACTTCGTCGGGCATCTCGAGCAGCGTCTCGACATCGTCGTCGTGCAGATGCCGCCGTTCGCGGCGATGCTGGTCGATCGCGACATTGTTCGCCATCCCGAGTATATAGGCGTCCGCGTTCGTCACCTGCGTGGAAACGTTCGCGTTCTCGAGGCGCAGCCAGGTTTCGTGCAGCGCATCGGCGGCGCCGTCCTTCGACCCCGTCACGCGTTCGAGCCGCCTGACCAGGTACGCGTAGCGCGTCGCCAGCAGATTGCGGAGCCCGGAGCGGTTGCTGTCGGACATGGCGGACTAGCCCCGCACGGCCGGCGGCGGCGCCGGGCAACGGAAATGCACGCCGTTGCCGGACGGCCGTAACAGGATCGTGACCGGCTGCGGCAGGTCCGCCGGCGGCCCATCGTCCAGCTTCAGCGCGCGCAGCGCGCGCATCACCGCCGCGTCGCGGGCGGCCGAACCGCTCGATGCCACCATGTTGACCGCCACCACCGCCCCCCTGTTGTCGATGCGCACCTGCGCGACGAGTCGATAGCTGCCCGGCACGGCCGCCGGCTGCGCGCACAGCGCATCGATCAGATGCGCCTGCAGCAGGCCCGCGAACGCGCGCCGATCGCCTGAATCGCCGATCCCGTCGATCGGCAACGCCGCATCCGCCGGCGTGTCGGCCGTCGCGGGCGGCGTCTCGACGGCCGGCTGCGCGACGATGATCGCTTCGTCCGGACGCGAGAATTCCGCACGCAACCCCGTTCCGGCCAGCATCCGCTCGAGCGCGTCGCGCGGTGCGAAGTCGCCCTGCACCGGCGCACTCGTGCGCCCGTCGAGCAGCGGCGCGGGCGCCAGCACGATCAGCTCGGTGAGCCGCGCGAAGTCCTGCAAGGTCTTCGCGAGCGGCTGCGCGGGCAGATCGAAATGCACCGCGCTGCCCGGCTGGCGGCCGATGGAACCGGTCTCCTGCGCGTGCACGCCGTGCATGCACAGCACGACGAACGCGAGCCACGCAACGAGCGCCAGGACACCGGTCGGCGCCCGTGAACGAGTCATGAATCCCTGGACGGAAGTGGAGTTGCACGCTGCGTGCCGAAGCGCGCGCCCCCGTGAGCGGCTCCGTCGCAAGCGAACGACAGATTGTGAGCGGGCACTGTGACAGTCAGGTGAAGCGTGCAGCGGCGCGATTCAATCGCGGCGCGTGCGCGCATCGTGTTCACGTCACGTGCCACGCGTCGCTCACGGCCGGCGTACGACGAAGTTGCCGATACCCGTGCCGACGACGGCCATTCGCACGTCGCCCGACCACAGCGTGATCGTCACGGGCACGTCGATGCTTTCACTGCCGAGCACCACACGTGACGGCACTTCGCCGCCGCCCGTATAGCGCACCGACACGCCCGTCACCACGGTGCCCCAGCGGCGTGCGCGGTACAGGTCGTCTGTCATCGGCGCCCAGCCGCCGCTTTCGGTACGTTGCACAAAGCGATAGCCGCCGCCGACCGGCTGCCACGCGATCGGCATCGACCGCACCTGCGCTTCGTCGCCGGCCGATTCGAGCAGGTTCGCCAGCCGTTGCGCCTCCTCCGCCAGATCGGTGCGGCGATTGCGCGACGGCGCGAGCGTCACGACCGCGACCAGCAGCCCGACGATCACGAGTACGACGAGCATCTCCAGCAGCGTGAAGCCCGATTGACGATATCGACGTGATCGCAGCCGCATGTTCATGCGCTTCATGGGTGTGCCGTTACTGCCATGAGCCAATATCCGCATCGTTCCCCTCGCCGCCCGGTTTGCCGTCCGCACCGTAGCTGAACACGTCGATCGCGCCGTGCGCACCGGGGTTCAGGTACTGATACGCATTGCCCCACGGATCCTTCGGCAACCGCTCCAGATAGCCGCCGTCCTTCCAGTTGTTCGGCACCGGATCGGTGGCCGGCTTCTGGACCAGCGCGGTCAGCCCCTGCTCCTGCGACGGATAACGACCGTTGTCGAGGCGATACAGGTTCAGCGACTGCATCATCGTGCCGATGTCCTGCTTCGCGGCGATACGGCGCGCCTCGTCCGGGCGGCTCATGATCTTCGGCACGATCAGCGCCGCGAGAATCCCGAGAATCGCGACCACCACCATGATCTCGATCAGCGTGAAGCCGCGTTGGGTGCGGCGACGCGTGTGTCCACACGACTGGCCGGCGTACGACGACGCTCGAGTTTCGTTGAAGCCCGTCATCATGCATTCACCCTCGCAGCAAAGAATGGAAAACATCTTCTGTCCATTGCATCGGCCTGTCCCCATGAAACCGTTCGACCTGCTTCGCATCGCGCCGTCCCGCACCGATCTCGTGCCGCTTGCGGCGACGCTCGCCGCCGCCGCGGCACTCGCTGCCGTGTCGCTGTGGGCCGTGCGCGTATTGAGCGCCGCCGATGCGCCGGTCGCGTCGCTTGCACCGCCGCCCTCGCCAATCGACGTTGCGGCCGGCGCGCGGCTGTTCGGCGCGAAACCCGACGACGGCCGCGATGCCATCCAGTTGCTCGGCGTGCTCGCCTTCGATGCGCGCCGCGCCGCCGCGATCGTCAGCGTCGGTGGCGAAGCATCGCGCGTCGTGTCGCTCGGCGCGGCGCTCGGTGAAGCCGCGAAGCTTGCCGAGGTTCGCGCGCGCTCGATCGTCGTCGACCGCAACGGCCTGCAACGCGAGATCGCGCTGCCCGCCACGGAGAAAGCCAACGCGTTCGTGCGCTGAACCGAACCGCGCATCACTGCACCATGTTGTTCAGCTCGATGATCGGCATCATCACCGCGAGCACGATCACGAGCACCACGCCGCCCATCGCGAGGATCAACAGCGGTTCGAGCAGGCTCGTCAGGAACATCGTCCGGCGCTCCAGTTCGCGTGATTCACCTTCGGATGCGCGATCGAGCATCGTCGTCACGTCGCCCGTCGCCTCGCCCGAACGGATCAGGTGCACGAGTACCGGCGGGAACGTCTTCGTATGGGCCAGCGCGCGCGACAGCGCCGAGCCCTCGCGCACACGGACGATCGCGTCGTCGACGTTCGCGCGCATCGCACGGTTCGACAACGTCTCGCCGGCCGCCTGCAGCGCGCGCAGGATCGGCACGCCTGCGGCGGTGAGGATGCCGAGCGTGCTCGCGAAGCGCACCGTGTTGTAGCCGCGCACGAGCTTGCCTGCCAGCGGTGCGGTCAGCAGCCACGTGTCGAACCTGAGCCGCGGCGCATCGCGCGACAGCACCTTGCGGATCGCATAGACGATCGCGACCGTTGCCACGAGCGACGCCCACCACCAGTGCCGCACGAAATCCGACAGCGCGAGCATCACGACCGTCAGCGTCGGCAGTTGCTGCTTGGTGCTGGTGAACACGTTCGCGACCTGCGGCACCACGTAGCTCAACAGGAACGTGACGATGCCGAATGCGATCAGCGTGACGATGCCCGGATACGTGAACGCAAGCAGGATCTTCTGTTTCAGCGCGTTGCTTTGTTCGATGTAGTCGGCCAGGCGCGACAGCACGATGCCGAGCTTGCCCGTGTGCTCACCGGCCGCGACCAGCGCACGATAGATTTCCGGGAAATCGCGCGGATGCTGGGTCAGCGCATTCGCGAACGAATGGCCGCCGACGACTTCCGCGCGGATCGACGCCATCAGCTCGCGCACATATTCACGCTCGGCCTGCTCGCTCAGCACCGACAGCGATTCGTCGAGCGGCAGCCCCGCAACCAGCAGGCTCGCAAGCTGGCGCGTGATGATCGCCTGCTCGCGCTGTGACAGTTTTCGGCCGAGCGATAGCCGTTGATGGCGCTCGCCATGCAGACGTTGCGCGGCCAATTCGACGACGAGCGGCGTGAGGCCCTGCGTGCGTAGATGGCTGCGGCCTGCACGCGCGCTGTCGGCTTCGAGCACGCCTTTCAGCGTGCGGCCGGTGGGATCGATCGCTTCATAGCGGAATGCCGACATGCCGGTGCTCTCCTGTCACGTGCGCGACTGCTTTCGATGACGTCGCGCAGCATGCCGGACGGAGTCGCCGAGGAAGACTACGGAGCGAACCGGCGCAAATTTGTGACGGATGTTGGGCTACCTTTTTGGGCGGGTTTACTACCTGGTGTCGTTATTCTTATAACGTAAAAACGATTTCATTTTTATTCCATCAATTAATCGACCACGCATTAAATACAAGCAGCCATCATCGACCATCAATTTACAGATTCACGCGACCAGTGAGATAAATTCATCAAACTTGAAGATATTCATCGACGCACGGAATGTTCCGTAACATCCGCCACAAAACCGTCTTGAAGTTGGGATAGCACTGCGCGGGATCGTGTGCATCTTCAACAGCTTCCATCAAGCGTGACGCCGGCTCCCACGCACGATCCGTCGAACACTTCCGACTGAATCCCAGTATCTGAACGCCCCAGCTTGCGCCGAATAACGCTCCCGCCAACGCTTTATCAATCCGAATAACACAATGAGCTTTTCGTTAAAAATGTTACGCACCATTCGTTATGAAAAATTCACACGCGTCATTCGGATTTCCCCCTACATTTACCCGGCGGTCCATAAGCATTCCAACCGCAGTAGCAGGGGTTCCCGTTTATCTTCGTCCAAGGAAATTTCTCATGAAATCCAGCAAGCGCAAGATCTGTCAAGTCCTCGCTCTCGTTGTTTCCGGTCTGGGCGCCACGGCCGCGATGGCCTCGCCGAACGTGCAAGGCGGCGGTTCGTCGCTCGTCGCCCCGACCATCGGCGCGATCGGCAATGCCGCGACCGAAATCGGCCTGTTCGGCACGTCCGAAGGCTCGTTCACGTATTTCTCGGTGGGTTCGGGCGCCGGTCAGAACGCGTTCCTGAACAACCAGCCGACGTATTTCGGCTCGACGGTCACGGGCACGGTCCACTTCGCGAACAGCGATGCGGCCCTGTCGACCGCCCAGCTCACGTCGTACAAGGCCGGCCTCGGCGCGACCAACGGCCCGCTGATCCAGATCCCGTACATCGTCACGCCGATCACGGTGCCGGTCGTCAACGGCCCGGCCGTCACGAGCACGACGACGCCGCAAACGACGCCGGGTCAAGCGCACAGCATCGCGCTGAACGACGACGATCTGTGCGGCATCTTCTCGGGTCGTATCACCGATTGGGCCGGCACCATCGTCAACGGCGTCCGGACCAACGCGCTGATCAATCCGGAAACCGGCTCGCCGTACACGACGACCAGCACGCCGATCAAGGTGGTTTATCGCGCGGACGGCAGCGGCACGACCGAACTGCTGACGCGCCATCTGGCCGCCGTGTGTACGACGACCAACACGAACGCGGGCGTCACGTTCGCCGATTCGCTGACGTTCACGGCATCGTTCCCTGGCGGCACGGTGCCGGCGAACTTCGTCGCGGCATCGGGCAGCGGTGGCGTGCGTAACGCCGTGGCGAGCTTCTCGTCGGCCGGTACGGCAGCCATCGCATACCTGAGCCCGGACTACACGAACACGTTCCTCGCCCCGTCGAGCACGGTCGTGACGTCGGCCGGCGCGCTGCAACTGCCGGTGGCGAGCCTCGTGAACGCGAAGAACAGCGCGTATTACGCACCGACGTATGCGAATGCGACGACCGCACTCGGTACGGTCAAGCCGCCGGCACTCAAGGCCGGCGCGTCGGATCCTTCGCAATGGGTGCCGGCCGCCGGCAACCCGGTGTCGGGCTACCCGGTTTCCGGCACCAGCCAGATCATCCTGAGCCAGTGCTACAAGGATGCGACCGTCAAGACGGCTGTTCATGACTTCTTGAACAACCACTACACGAACGCCAGCTTCGCGTCGATCGTTCATGGCAACGGCTTCGACACGGTTCCGTCGAACTACCAGACGGCCATCTCGAACGACTTCCTGAGCAACACGAGCACGTGGAACCTCGACATCGGCAACGCGAGCGTCTGCACGGGTACGGTGGTCGGCCGTTAAGTCGTCGACACACTGACTACAGAGATTCAGACCGCTGCGCCCCTGGGATACCAGGGGCGCAGTTTTATTTGATAGCCAACAACCTGTACATCGGGTGGTCCGTATTCCCCTAGCCCATGTCATTGCAATCGGAAAGGCCACATCGTCCAACGATACGTAACGAGTCCGGGCAAACGAGCTGTCGATTCAGATCGTTCCGTGCCGCTCATCGACCCGCAAGGATCCGGGTCGCGGGGGGAAACTCATCCCCTCTTTGATCGAACGATCCATGCAGCGCCCGCATAAAAAACGCGAGCGCCGATAATACCGGCAGCCCGCGTCGCGCAACGCTTCGCCTCGATCAGATCTTGCCCAACCTGTCACGCTCCTCCGATGTCAACGTGGCCCGTTGCGTGGCCCCGGGTTGACCGAAACCAAGAATCGACACCGCGTTCGACGAATCGTAGCCGACCTGCTGCTTGTGCTTCTTCGCGCCGTCTCCACCCGCATCACCGAAGCCTTCGACCTGCACCGAGATCGTCCAGCGCCGCACCGCGCCTCCGGCCGCGTTGTTCTTCGCGATATCCTGCGCCACCTGAGTGGCAGCCGATGCGGCCGCACTCGCGGCCGTCAGCGCACCGGTATTCACCGCCTGCACGAGCGGGATGCCGGTCGCCTTGCCGGTCACCTGAATGTTGTCGGCATTCACCACGCGCAACGCAGCGACGTTCAGGTTGCCCGCGCGAATCCCCGCATCGCCCGCATCGACCGTGCCGCGCGGTGCGATCAGGTTGATCGTACCGATCGGCACGCCCGGCACGCTTTGCAACGTTGCAATGCCCGCGCCCGTGACCTGCGCGCGTGCGTCGACCGTGCAATAGTGATTCGCGTCGCACACGTATTGCGGCGCAGGTGTATCCGCCGACGACTTCGCGCCCTTGCCCGCGTTGATGTCGCCGTTCGAACTCCAGATCGTCATGTCGCCGCCCTGCTCGGTGAAGATCCGGCTCTGGGCGAGCAGCACGCTGCGGTCCGTAAAGATGTTGATGTCACCCTTCTCGAGCGTGAGGACCCCCATCGTTCCGGGCCCGGCAATCGTCTTGCCGGTCGCACTGTCGACGATCTGAGGCGGTGCGGATGTACTCCCGATCAGCGCCTGCCCGCCCGGGCCAAGGATCGATACGTTACCACCCTGTTGTGTCTGGATGGTCGTACTGCGAATATCCAGGTCGCCCGTATCGGCCAGCTTGTTCGCACCGTTGCTGCCGCCGCCGAGATTGTTTGCCGTGTAGCCCAGCGAAGCCGGAAACATCGAATTGAGCGCCTCGTAGCCACGTGCATATTTCTGATAGTACGGACTGGCCGGGTTGTTGTAATCCTCGCCGACGCTGGTCAGGACCTTGAACAACACTTGCTCGGCAAAGAGCTGCTGGACATACTGCGGCAGCGCCTTGAATTTCGACCAAGCCTCGTCCGCGCTCAACGGTCTGATCGCCGGCTGATCGTTGACCAGCCCCGTATCGACCGAGAGGCCCGCCTCGTATTGCTCCATGAACGTAACGAGCGCGGGCGTCGCGCTGGAAACACCCGGCACGGACTTCGCCGGATCGACATACGTCGAGACGAACGAAGCGGTATCGATACCTGGCCCGACACCGAACAGTACATTGATGTTCGCGCTCTCGTGGGGCAAATACGGATTGTTTGCGTTGCCTATCGCGTTGATACCGGTGGTTATGCCAGCCGCGTTCGTTATGCCCGACAGATTGGCCAACGGTCCGATATTGCGGCCGGCTTCGATGTCGAACGTGCCGGGACCGCCGATATTCAGCGCAGGCAAGCCCAACGCGAGCGTATCGTAGATGTCGCGCCCCGCCACGATCCGCGTCACGTCGGATCTGCGCAAATTTTGTCCCAGGAAGGACAAATTGACGATATCCCGGCCGGCCTGGATCAACGCCGGTTTGTCGATCACTACCGGAACCACGACATTCAAGATTGACGTATTTCCCGGTACGCTATCAACAATATCGCCGTTCAAACTGTAGATCCGCGCCGGTACGGTATCGTCGCCATGCAGGGCAACCGGATCATGCGCCGCCGCCGATGCAATCGTCGGGTTCGCGACGAGAACATTTGGCTTCGACGGCGACGGCATCGCGGACGGGTCGATGTCGAACATACCGAACACCGCACGTCCGTCCCAACCCATTCCATTGACACTCGACAGATTGACCGATTGATCAGCGATCAGACTCAGGTTGCCTGATGCAGACGGATAGAGCACGCCGCTGGCCGCCAGCGTGATACCGCCAGTCAACGCAGTCACGTTCATCGACGCCGGCAGGACTGACGAAAAGTCGCCGCGCCCCGGTGCCTGGAATGCGTCCGAGCCACCGCCGATCAGGCTGATGTTCGAGAGCGTGCCGATCGCGACGTCACCGGTCGTCGACACGACATTGACGGCGGACGTGGACGAATAGCCCTTCATGTCGGCCTGCTGCCTATACGCATTCAACAGTGCCGTGCTCTGCACATACGACGGATCGAACACACGCCCGATGCTGACGCCTTGTCGCGCGCTTACGTCGAGCACGCCGTCCTGTGTCGCCAGCAGCGTATCCATCGTGACGGCAGGCTGGCCGTCGACTGACGAAGGCACCGCAATATCCGACCCGATCTTCCCGCCCGCCGTGATCGTTCCGGTTCCCTTCGCGACGAAATAGCCGCCGCTCAGAATGTCCCGTCCTGCTCGCACCGACAGGTTGCCGCCGCCAACCGTATTGACCGTCGGGTTATCCGTGTTCGAACCAGTCAGATACCACGTGGTCGGCAACGACACCGACAGGTCGGAAATATTTCCACCCGCCGACACGGACACGTTCCCGCCAGCGCTCAATACACCCTGACCGAACGCACCGAAGTTGATCGAGGACTGGACGATCTGCGTCGCGGGATTGATTGCGCCGACCTGGCCGGTCGGATTGCCGATTTGCATCCACTGCCACCAGAACTGGCTGATATTTGCGCCCGGACGTCCGGTCACGGTACCGTTCACATCGGTCAGATACTCGGCGCCCGTGATATCGCCCTGTGCACGAATCGTGATATCGCCGGCCGAATCCGGATTGACGGCGGACGTGACCAGAATATCCGGATTGTTGTTCAGGCCATGAATGATCGACAGGCCCGTGCCGGCCGGCGCCCCCGCCGCAGGCGCGCCGCCTGTGTAAATCACGCCAGGAACGGTGATGTCAGGACTGTTCGGCTGTATCGAACTGCTGTCGAACAGCGCGACGTCATTGCCGGCCGAGATATCGATCGACCCGGTACCGGTGCGTATCATCGTCGGCGCCAGAATTGCCAGGCCGTTGCTGTCGACGAACGTCGTATGCCCGTCGAAGGTTACGCTCTTGCCGTTCGATCCGCTTCCTGCGGTCCGCGCCTGAAGCGCCAGCGGATTCGTACTGTTCAGATCCGCCCCTGCCACTACACGGAAGGAACTGCTCGAGCCGCCCGTCAGCGACGCAGACACAAGAGGAATGGGAACGGTCGCAACCGACGTCGGAGATGGCGTATTGTCCGTTACTGCCGGCACGTTGATCGTCGTTGTTGCAATGACCGATACAGGCTGAACCTTTGGTGCATCGACACTGGTTACCAGCGGCCATTGCTGGTGCTGAACCACAAACTGTACAGAATCGGACAGATACTTCTGATACTGATTAAGATAGATCAGATAGGATCCAGGATTCGACGCCTGCTCGGCCACGGTCGGCGCAACCGGAGCCGTTGGCTGACCGGGTAGCATCGTGCTGGAGTTGGAGACCCGAATCCCATAGATAATCTCGACATTGGTGTCGTTCGGCGACCAGCCTGGTCCCAGCGCCGACGAAAGGCTCGTGGCGGTCTGGTCCAGGAAATTCGCGTACGCCGTATAAAGTGCATAGTATTCGGCAACTTCGTCTGGCGCACCTCCGACCGGTTGCCCCGGACCGGACGCCAGACCATAGCTCGTCCAAAACGCGAGTCCGTACCCATAGTGCCCCGCCGGCGCGCCATAAATCGCCTGCGCCGCCGCCAACGTCGACAACGGCGGCACCGGAATCGTCCCTCCACCACCCAACGGGTTTGCGATCTGGAAGAACCCGTCCGACAGGCTCGCCTTCACCTTCACGTTGTTCTCGGCGCGCAGCGTCACAATCGGCGCCTGCCCGTCGAACCGGAACGCGAGATTCGTCGGCGATGCACCCGCCCCGAGGTTCCAGTTCGTCAGCACCTGAATATCGCCGCCGTTGATCGCCGGGCTCGGGTTGTCGAGCTCGATCCCCGGCACGATGCGTGCGTTCGCGATGTTCTTGCCGGCAAACGGATCGACCAGCGTATCGAGCCCGTGCTGTACAAACCCCATCAGCGTGCCCGGCGTCGCAGTCGACGCATCGCCGTTCTGATATCCGTAGAAAGTCTGGTGATCCGCATTCGCGCCGCCGCTCGCGGGCGCGAAGTACATGTTGTTCAGCCCGCCGAAACCAATATCCTTGTCACCGCCTTGAAGCTGCACCTGCGTGACGCTCGTCGCCACGCCGGTAGTCTGGTTCGTCAACGTGCCGCCGCCCGAACCGTCCGGCGCGAACGAGAACGTCGCCGGCGTGCCGGACGCCCCTTGCGCAGTGAACGTGCCAGCCAGCAGATGCCCGCTCTTGTCGTACCATCCCGCCGGGTCGATGACACCGTCGAAGTGCTTCGCACCCGTCGTCGCATCCGTCGTGCTCCAGACCGCATACGCCTCGAGCGTCGTCGCGCGCGAACCGACGATGCCCTTGCCGTCGTTGAACGTATCCGGCAGGTTGACCTTCACGCCGTTGTCAGCCAGCAGCGGCGCGCGGAAATTCACCGTGCCGCCCGACAAACCGCCGGCCGTCCCGCCTGACACATCGATCAGCGCATTCGCGCCGAGCGTGATCGCGCCCGCGTTCGCACGCAGGATGTTCTCGTAACCATAGGTCGCGTTGTACGCGACCGAGTTGCCGTTCGCGTCGACGATCGTCGGGTCGAACCATGCGGTCGTGCCGATATTGACCTTGCCGCCGCGCTGGTTCGGATCGGAGCCGCGCGCCAGCAACGAACCTTCGATGTCCACACCGTTGCGGCCGTACAGGTCGATCTCGCCGCCTGCCTTGCCGGACGCATCGATCGTCCCGAGCACGTTCACGTTGCCGTTCGCCGTATCGGCCGACCTTCCCGAACCGCCGTCGGCCGTCAGCAGCACCGAGTGCGCGGTGAGCGTGTTGCCCTGCGACAGCGTCAGGTTGCCCGTCTTCGTGTGGACGGTGATCGCCTGGTTCACGCCGCTCGATGCGAGCGTCTTCGACAGCGCATCGAGATCCGCCGCGCCGCCCGTATTGAGCGAGAACGAGCCGCCCGCATAGCCGCTCGCCGCGCCGCCCTTGATCGTGCCGTTCAGGTTCACGACCTGTTGCGGCGCCGACAGCGAAAGAGCGCCTGCCGCGCCACCGCCGCTGGCCCCGGAGAAATCGAGCGTCGAGCCGGCCTGCACGTCGACGGTGCCCGCGTCGGCCGTCAACGCAATCGATCCGGCCGGCGCGTAGCGTGTCACATCGAAAAACTGTTTCGACACGCCCGCCGCGCTGACCGTCGATCCGCCGCCGATCGTCAGGTTGCTGGTCGTCGCCTCGAGCGTCACGTTGCCGGCCGGCGCGCTGATCGTCGCACCGTTGTCGACGACGGTACCGCCGATGAAGGTCCATGCACCGCCAACCGCATCGCGCTTCAACGCCGTGCCCGACGCCCCGTTCAGCGTCAGTGCGCCCGTCGTCTTCACGGTGGCGGCCGAACTCGTATCGGCGAGGTAGACCGGTGCATTGAGCGTGACCGGCAATGCGCCGAAGTCGAACGTGCCGGTACCCTGGCCGACGATGCCGCCCGTCGCGTTCATCGCCGCCGAACCGAAGCCGCTTGCCGCCTTCGTGCCCGTGCCGAAGTCGATCTCTTTCGCGTTGACCGTCAGCGTGCCGTTTCCGGCCGTCGTCGTGCCGGGCGCCGCGCCCAATTCGTTCGTGAACGCGATTTGCTGTGCATTCAGCGTGACGTGACCGCCATCGCTCGTGAACGTGCCGGCACTCAGATCGACGCTGTTGCCGAACGTCGCGTTCACGTCGCCGACGAATCCGATCGCGCCGTAGCTGCGCAGCGTGACCTGCTGCGCGTTCGCGAACTGCGCGAGGCCGGCCGGATCGACGACGAAGCCCGGCAGGCTCGCCGCCGACGCGCCGCTCGCGTTGGTGAACGTAATCGCGGAACCGTCAGCCGTGATCGCCTTGGCTGACAGCACGGCGGACGGATCGACCTTCAGGTCGCCGGACGAATCGAGCAGCAATGCCTGTCCACCCGCGAGCGTCGCGCCCGCGCCGACCGCCAGCAAGCCCTTGCCCGTGCCACCGGTGCGCGACAGCGGCGCCATCGCGCCGTTCGACACGCGCAGCAACGCGCCGTCGCCGGCGATCGCGATCGGCTGATCCTTGGCTGCCGGGTAATCGCCCTGCGCGGCGATCGACGCACCGGCATCGATGCGCAAGCCGTTCGCCGCGTTCGGATCGGTGCCGCTGCCGTCGGTCTTCGTGACAAGCAGGATCTCGGGGCCCTTCAGCGCCGTGTTTCCGTCGTTCGACACGACGACGCTGTTCGCGATCGGCGTGATCGTGACGCCGCTGGTCGTCGCCGCGCGCGTGCCGCCGATCAGCAGGCTGCCCGCGTTCAGCGAATCGAGCGCGTCGCTGCCGATCTGCAGATAGCCGGGCAGCGCCGCGCTGCCGTTACCGGTGATCTGGATGTCCTGCGACGCGATGTCGACCTGGGCCGGCGCGCCGCCCGCACCGGCGGCCGCATTCAGCGTCGCGCCGAGCGTCAGCGCCTTCGTCGCCGCCAGCACCAGTTGACCGCCGTCCACCGGCAGCGGCGGCGTCACGTTGCCCTTCGTCGCGGCAAGTTTCGTGAAATACGCGTTCGCGCCCGTCAGCGTGTATTGCGAGTACCGCTGCCAAACATTGTTCGACTGCACGTTGAACAGCGTCGGCGTCGCGCTTCGGCTGCCCGTCAACGCGTCGGCGAAATAGCCGGCCGTCACGACCGTGCCGTCCTGCAGCACCTGGCTCGCGCCCGGCACGAGATTGCCGGCCGTGCTCGATACCGTGACGCGATACGCGCCCGGCAGCGTCGCGTACTTGCCCGGCAGCAGCGTGTAGTAGCCTGGCGCCAGCCCCGGCACACCCGATAGATACACGGCCTTGCCGACCGGGTCGGTCAGGCTCGCCTGCCCGACGCCCATCGTCGCCGTCGCGGTCGTTGCCGTGCCGTTGTCATTGGTGGACGGCTGTATCGTCTGCGCAAGGGTCGGGTCATACGCCGCGACCGGTGACTGCTTGCCCGGCACGATCGCATAGACGTTGCCGGCCCCGACATTGACCGGCACGGCCGTGCCGCCCTTGCCGCTTGCATAGCTCACGTTGTATTGCGACAGCACATCGCGCGTGCCACCGGTGCCCGGCACCCATTCGATGGCCTGCAGATCGCCACCGCCGGACAAGTCGATCGTCGCGCCCTTGTCGAGCGCGACATTGCTGCCGTTCACGCCCACGTATTTCGCGGGCGGCGCGGTCAGGTCGGGCGTCGTGTTGCCGGCAAGCGGATTGAACTGCCACTCGACCCCGTCGATCGTCGTGCCGTACGGAATGACCAAGCCGCCATTCGAGACCGACGTCACGCTGCCGCTCGCCAGCTTGACCGAGTCCGTGGCGACGAGCGGCAACCCGGCAAACCGGGCCTGCGTCGCCGCATTCGACGGATCGCCTACGCCAAACACGATCGTGCCGGACGGTGCGCGCACCGTGCCGCCCTGCACGATGTTCGTCGCATCCACGAGTAGCACGCCGCCCGCGGAAAGCGGCGTGCCGGACGCGCCGTTCGACGCGAATGTGACCGTCGTCGGCGCCGGTTTGCCCGTTGCCGAATCGGTCGGGCCGACCGCGTCGACGATGAACGTGCTGCCGGTGGACGGATACAGATCCGCCGCCTTGAAGGCCAGATTGCCTGGTGTATAAAGAATCCCCGGCGCGGGGGCCGCCTGGGACTGACCCGCGTTCGTCGAGCTCAGGCGTATATCTCCGCTGCTCGTGAAGTTCGCACGCGCAAAATTGTTGAGTTGGAACTGGTTCTTCAGACCGATGAACGATGCATTCACGTTCAGCGTCGCATCGGACAGTGCCGCGACCGGTTTGAACTGCTGCGACAGCGACTGGATGGGTGGCCCCGACAACGCGACGTACGGCGCATCGATCTCGACCGTCGTGCCCAACGACGGCTGCGGTTGCGCGAGCAAGCCGTCGGCGGCCGCCGCAAGCGTTCCGTCGGCCGTGCGCGCGGGTGTCGACAGCAGCGACGACAGTTGCCCCATGCCGATGGCGGCGACGCGCCCCGTGTTCAACGTCACGGATTCCGGCAACGACAGCGTGACGTCGCCGGCAAACAGGATCGGTATTGATGGCGCACCGTTGGGCGGTATGCCGCTGCCCAATACCAGATTGGCGATGCCGGACCCGTCGAGCCGGTCCGCCGCGAACTGAAGGACGCCGCTCGACTGCCCGATCGGCAAGCCGGTGGTCGAATCGATCGCCGACGAGAAACTCTGTCCGGGCATCAGGCCCGCGGGCACGAATGTACCGTCTTGCCGCACGACGAGCGCGGTGGCGGTCGAACCGTTGCTCTGAGGGTTCGCCTGGCTCGGCAGGATCGTCAGCGTGCCGCCCCGTGCCTGCACGGCGCCCGGATGCCCGGCCAGCGTCGCATCCGCGAACAACCCGTTCGCCGCCGACAGCGTGATCGAGCCGGCGTCGCTCCACACCGCCTGCGACGCGTATGTGCCATTGGGCTGCAACTGGTCGAATGTCGCCGACGTGCCGGATACGTCGATCTTCGAACCCGACTGCGCGACCACGTAACCCGTATCGCTCGACATCGTGACGGAGCCGCCCGCCAGCACCTTGCCCGTGTTCGGCACGACCGTCGTCGCGCCAATCTTGACCGGCGCCGCAAGCGGATTGGCCAATGCCGTGCCCGATACGTCGAGCGAAGCATTCGCGCCGAGCCAGACCGACTGGCTCGGGCTCATGAAGCCGGTGCTGAACTGCCCGGCCTGCGCATACGTGCCGTTCCCGTCCGCGCTCAGCGTGATCGACCCGCCCGGTGCGACGATCGAGCCGAGTACCGTGACCTGCGCCGGCGAGCCAAGGCCGATGCTCGCACCGGCATCCGCATGGATCGATGCGCCTTCCGACAGCGTGACCGCACCCGTGACGCCCGGGTACGTCGGGCGCACAGCCGCGGACGTCAGCCATGACGAGTCATTGCCGCCCGTCAGCACGAAGTTCGTCGCTTGCCGGTGATACGCGTCGAGCTGGCCGATCGACGTCAGGCCGCCCGTCGCCAGGTTCGCGCCCGTACCCGCCTGTTGCAGCGCACCCGCATCAGGAATACGGTTCAGTTGCGAGACGCTCACCATCGCGCCCGGCGCGACGGTCGCATCGTAGTACGCGTTCAGCACGTACTTGCCGAACCCTTGGCGTGCAAAGAAGCTCTCGGGGAGATACACGTCCCACTGCGACGCGGCCGCCGCGTCGCCGCCGATCCGGAACCCGAGCGCCTGCAGCGTCAGCGTGCCCCCGCCCGAAAAGCCTTCGCTCAGAATCGTGCCGCCCATCGCAATCGTCCCGGCCACCGGCTGCGTCGTCGGGAGGTTCGTGCCGCCGTCCGTCACGTGACCGAACTGTTTCAACGGAATCGCCGCATAGGTTTGCAACAACACGTTGCCGCCACGCCCGGCCGGCACGCCGTTCTGCATCAGCATCTGGCCGTTCGACAGCAGCTCGCCACCGCTCGACACGTCCAGTACGCTGCCGGGCTGCAACAGGATCGACCCCGTCGTATCCATGTACCCGGCGCCGCTCACGATTTGAGAGGACTGCGCGGCCGACAGCGAGATCGTGCCGCCGTTGATGAACTGGCTGTTGCCAGGCGTCGTGCCCGGTGCTGCCTGTACGTCGTTGTTCACCCATTGACCGGCGGCGCTGATCCCCCCTTGCGGCCCTACGATGACGTTGCCGCCACTTGAAAGCGTGATCGACCCCGACGGCACGACCAGACGGCCTTCGACCTTGATGTCGACGCCAGGAACCGGGCTGTTAAGCGAAATCGAACCACCCGGCTGCAAATTCAGCTGCGTGCCTTGCGATACCACGACGCCCTTGCCGCCCGCCCTGTCCTCGGTGACGTTCAGGTTCGCGAAGCCTCCATTGTTCAACGTCGCGACCGGCACCACGGTGGTCGTCAGCACATTGCGCGGATCAGTCGCAGGCAGCGCCTGCAGCGCCGTTTTGTCGAGCGGCGTATCGATCGAGAAACCCGGCGCAATGTCGGCGAGTTGCGGCGCGTTGTCCTGCAATACGACAAGGCCCGCAGTACCCGACGCAGCTTCGCTATTGTTCGACGTCAGGTGCACCAGCGCGGCGCCGTCAAGTTTCGGATCGGCGCCGAGGTTGAACGTCCCGCCGCGCGGCAGGCTGTTGCCCTGCATCTGCTTCGCGCCGCCAAACGCCTGCGCGCTGATGTCACCGTCCAGCACGGTGGACTGCAGCCCGGAGATATCGAGCGTGCCCGCGTTGCCGCCGACGATGTAGTCGCCCTGATAGGCGCCCGACGTCTGCAGCGGGTTGTACCAGGACTTCGTCACGCCCCAGCGTGGATGCGATTCGATGAATTGGCCGGCAATGCCGACATAGGTGTCGTACGGACTCGCCTGCCCGATCGGCACGATGGCGCCGTTCGCATCGACCAAGCGCGTTGTGTTGACGATCCCGCCGTCGACATGCACATAGCCGCCGTTCAGGTTCATCGACGAGCCGGTCGCGGTCATCACCTCGTTGCCCGACAGCGTGATCGAGCCGCCATTGGTCAGCAGCTGGTCGACTGTGCGCGGAATCAGGTTCACATAGCCCGACAGGTTCAGGATCGGGCTGCCGACCCACGACACGCCATCGCTGCGCGTGCCCGTCAGCGTGCTGTCGAACACGAGATTCTTGTATCCGAGCAGAAACCCGTTGCGCAGCAGCGGCGAATCGGCGAGTTCATTCTGGCCGATACGGTCGACCGTCACAAGCGTCTGCCCGATCGGCACCTCGACGTTCGCGAGGCCCGACACGTCGATCGTCGCGCCGCTGTCGACATAAATCCGGCCCGGCACGGCGGTCTGGCCGGCCGGCGCCTGGGCGCCCGATGCCGACGGCGTCAGCGCCGCGACCGATACCTTCGAACCGGGCGCCTCGATCAGCGAGCCGCCCTGGAACCAGACCGAGCCGGCCGTCATGCCGATGCTGCCCGGCGTGAAGGTCGCGCCGGGCGTCGATGGCGTCGTCTGGCCGTTGCCGTCCGGCATCACCGTCGTCACCGAATCGGGGCCGAAGCTCAGCAGGCCGGCGCGGTGTGAGTCGTTGGCGCCACCGGTGCCATCCGTCGTCTGAAGCGCCTGCCCGAAATAGGCCGCCCCAGTCGGATTGTTGGAGGAATATTCGTCGACCGTGGAAATCGTGATCGCGCCGGGCGAATTGACGCTCGTCGTCACGCCTACCACGCCGTTCTGCGCGACGCGACTGCCGAGCAGGTTCACGTTGCCGCGCGCGGCCTCGACGATGCCGGTATTGGTCAGCGTTCCGGCCGGCGTGATGTCGGTCATCTGGCCGTTCGGGCCCAACAGCGTGATCTTTCCGCTGAGTTCCGGCAGCAGCACCTGCGGATTGATCTGCAGGCCACCCGCGGGCCGCAGGCTCACCCCGACGCCTGCCGCCAGCACCACCTGCCCGTCCGTCGCCTTGATATGTCCCGCGTTCGTCACGTTCGGTGCGGCGATCATCACGAAGCCGCCGTCGCTCGCATTGCCGTTCGCGTGCGTGGTGATCGATGCACCCTGCTCGATGGTGACGTCACCCCATGGCTGATACTGGCTCGCCGACGTGAGGTTGACCTGGTTGCCAAGACCGAGCACCTCGTTCGGAAGCCGGCCGTTGCCGTTCACCCCGCCCGAACTGCCCGACTCCGGATACGCAAGCCCGCCCGTCGTTCCTGCCGGCAAGCTCAGGAACTGCTTGTTGCTCGCGACAATCCCCGCCGCATCCTGCGCGAGACTGTTGTCCGTCACAACCGGCACGCTGTTCAACAGGGCCTGGTTGTAGTTGTTCATGTTCAGCACGTCGAGCGACGACGCCACCAGCGAATGCACGTTCACCTGCGACCCGGCGCCGAACAGCACGCCATTCCGGTTGATCACATACACCGCCCCCTGCGCGGTGATGTTCCCCAGAATCTGGCTCGGCCGCCCGCTCGGATCGTTGATCCGGTTCAGCACGGCCCAGTTGTTCGCGCCGTTCGTCTGCGTGCCGCCCGACTGGTCGAAATTCAGCGTCGTCTGCCGGCCGACGTTCATCGTCTCCCACGTCAGCACCGCGTTCTGCCCGGTCTGCTTCACGTCGACGTTCACGTGGCCGCTCGCGTCGGTGTTTTGCGTCGGCGCGTTCGCGTTGAACCACAGAACCGGATTGTTCGTATCGCCCGTCGCGCCCGCCGCCACCTGCAGCCCGCCCGGCGCGAGCCCGTTCGGCACGGTCGGCGGCAGCTTCGCCGCGGCCGCCGCCGCATTCTGCTGCGCGGCGATCTGCGCGGCGATCGCGTGCGCGGCATAACCGAGGTTGCGGATCGACGGCTGGCTCGCCTGCAGCGCCTGCTGCGGCGACACGCCGAGATTCGGCATGCCCGGCACGCCGCCGGCACCGCCCGCGCCACCACCCGACGCACGCGCGGTGGCCTGCCCGAGGTTCGTGATGCCCGCCGCATGCGCATGCGCGGACACGCCCGCCGCGAGCATCAGCACGACCGCCCGGTAAAGCGGGCTCAGCTCCGAATTCAGGACCGACCGCGAGGCCGTTGCGCGAAGTTGCCGTTCCGTACGTGCGCGTGCTGCCATTCTTGCCACCCCGATGCTAGGAATTTGCGCGCGGCGCCGGTCCGGCACCGCACATGTCGTTGCGCCCGAAACAGGCCGCTGGAATCCGAAGACCATACGAAGCGCGAATGGCAGCGACATGGCGACTGTTACGGACCATTCCGGCCGCCGTGAAAAGGTCCGTAGCTTTTGTCATGGAAGGCCGGTCACGCCGCCTCGGTGCGGTCGCGGCGCACCGTGCCGAGCGCGTCGGCCACTCGGCCGACGACGGCCGGCCAGTCTCCCGGCCGCGCCTGCCGGAACAGCGTCGCGGCCGGATACCACGGGCTGCCGTCGCGCTCGAGCAGCCAGCGCCAGTCCGGCACGCGCGGCAGCAGCACCCATACCGGCCGCCCGAGCGCGCCGGCCAGATGCGCGACCGACGTGTCGACGCTGATCACGAGATCCAGTGTGTCGACCAGCGCAGCCGTTTCGGAGAAATCCCGCAACGCGTCCGCGACCGGCAGCACGCCGCTCGCGGCGAGCGCGTCGGCATCACGTGCACGCACCTGCGGCTGCAGGCTCACGAACGTCACGTCGGGCGCATCGCACCCGACGAGCGGCGCGAGCATCGCGAACGGTATCGAGCGGTTCTCGTCGTTCGCATGGCGCGGATTGCCGGACCACGCGAGCCCGACCCGCAGCCGGCCCGGCGGCGCTAACGCGTCGATGCGCTGCGTCCACGCGGCACGCCGCGACGCATCGGCGCGCAGGTACGGCACGTCGGCCGGCACCGTATCGAGCGTCGTGCGGAACGCGAACGGCAGGCTCATCAGCGGACACTGCAGGTCGAACGCCGGCATCGGCTGTCCCTCGGTGACGACCCGGCTCACGCCGCGCAACGTGCCGAGCAGTTCGCCGAGTGCGGCCGGTGCCTCGACGATCACGGTCGCCCCCGCGTCGTGCGCCAGGCTCGCGTAGCGGCAGAACTGCAGCGTGTCGCCGTAACCCTGCTCCGCATGCAGCAGCAGCGTGCGGCCGGCGAGCGGTTCGTCGCCGGTCCACAGCGGACGGTCCGCATGACGCCGGTGCAGCATCACGTCGGCCGCGTCCCAGCGCGCCTCGTGCTGCCGCCAGCCCGCGTCGAAGTCGCCCGTCAGCAGCCGGCAAAACGCCTCGGAACGGCGCGCGGCGCCGTGGTTCGGATCGCGCCGGCAGGCATCGGCGTAGTCGGTCAGCGCGGCGGCATCGTCGCCGAGGTGCTGGCGCGCGAGCGCACGCGTGAACAGGGCCTGCGCCGTGTCCGCCGGCGCGGCCGCCGCCGCCGCATGGCTCGCGAGCGCCTCGTCGTAGCGGCCGAGCTGCTGCAGCGCGAGCGCGCGGTTGTAATGCAGTTCCGCATGCGGGCCCGTCAGCGCCAGCGCCGCATCGTAATCGGCGAGCGCGTCGTCGAACCGGCCAAGCGCACGCAGCGCGGCCGCGCTGTTGCGGCGCGCGTCGATATCGTCGGGTTTGCGCGCCAGTGCTTCCGCATAGGCCTGGGCGGCTTCCGCATGACGTTCGAGCCCGAGCAGCGCATTGCCGCGCCCGACCCATGCCGCGACGTTGCCGCGATTCAGCGCGAGCAGCCGGTCGCAGCGCTTCAGCAATTCGTCGCGGGCATGCAGCAGATCCAGCGCGACGCAACTCGCGTACAGCAACTGCTCGTCTTTCGGCAGCCGTGCGAGCCCTTCGTCGAGACACGCGAGCGCATCGGCCGGGCGGCCGAGTTCGGTCATCACGACGCCGCACGCGTAGACGATCTCCGGTGTCTTGCCGCGCGCGACCATCGCGAGCTGATAGCTGTGCAGCGCCTGTTCGCGATGACCGAGCGCTCGCAGCGCATGCCCGCGCTCGAGGTTCGCGGCCGCATCGTTCGGGTCGATCCGTAACGCGCGCTCGATGCTGATCAACGCATCGGCCGGCCGTTCGAGCCACCGCAACGTCTCGCCGCGCTTGCGCCACGCCGTTGCGTGTGCCGGTTCCCGCACGAGCGCCCGATCGTAGGCCGTGAGCGCCGCGTCGTATTGCGCGAGCGCGAGCAGCGCGTCGCCGCGTGCCGCATGCGACGGCGCATGGTCCGGATCGGCCGCGAGTGCGCGATCGGCGAGCGCGAGCGCATCGCGATGACGGCCGACACCGGTCAGCGCCGCCGCGTGGTTCGCCAGATTCCACGACTGGTTCAATCCGAACCGCATCGAGCGCGCGATCAGCGGCTCCGCCCGCGCGGGATCGCCGAGCTGCAGATATACGAGCCCGAGCAGGTGCAGCGCTTCGACATGGTCGGGCGCCATCGTCAGCACGCCTTCGTAGAGCCGTCCGGCCCCCGCGAAATCACGCAGTTCGAGCCGCGCGCGCGCCTGGCGCAGCGCATCGTCGAGCACCGCGCGCAACGGCACGGCGCTTGCGCCGAAGCCGGCGCCGGTACCGGGCGACGGTGCGGCCTCGCGGCGCGCACTCATCGCGCGCCTCCGCCGACGAGCGTCGGCAACTCGGCCGCGATCCGCTCGACGACGGGTGCCCACTGCCCGCCCTCGGGCTGGCGGTACAGGCGCGCCGACGGATACCACGGGCTGTCGTCCCGCTCGAGCAGCCAGCGGAAATCGGGCGTATGCGGAATCATCAGCGCAAGCGGCCGGCCGAGTGCGCCGGCGAGGTGCGCGACGGACGTATCGACGCTGACGATGCCGTCCATCAGCGCGGTCAGCGCCGCCGTATCGGCGAAGTCCGCAAGATCGTCGCCGACGAAACGCACCGCGCTCGCGTCGAGCACCGGGCGATCCTCGTCGCGAACCACCTTCTGCAGGCTGATCCACTCGTAACGGTCGTCGAACAGCGGCAGCAGATCCGCGAGCGTCATCGAGCGGTTGCGGTCGTTCAGGTGCAGCGGGTTGCCTGACCACACGAGACCGACACGCGGCCGCGGCGCCACACCGAGCCGTTCGCGCCACTGCGCGACACGCATAGGGTCGGCAGCGAGATATGGCGCGCCGGCCGGAATCGACGCAAGGTCCGTGCGGAACTCGAGCGGCAGGCTCAGTAGCGGGCAATGCAGGTCGAACGGTGGCAGCGGCTCACCTCGCGCGACGAGCGCATCGACACCGTCGAGCGTGGCGAACAGCGTCTTCAGTTCGACCGGCGCTTCGAGCACGACGCGTGCGCCAAGCGCTTTCACGAGCGGGACATAACGGCAGAACTGCAGCGTGTCGCCGAGCCCCTGTTCCGGGTACAGCAGGATCGTCTTGCCGTCGAGCGGCATCCCGTGCGTCCAGCGCGGCTGCGCGAACGTGCGCCGGCTCGCATCGAGCTGCGTATCACGCCAGCGCCATTCATACTCGGCCCAGCCCGCTTCGAAATCGCCGATCGACAAACACAGAAACGCGCGCATGCAGTGCGCGAGCACGTAGTCGGGATCGATCTCGATCGCATCTGCATACGCCTGCCGCGCGGCGTCGTGATGCCGCAGCGCGCGCAGCGCATTGCCCTTGTGAAAGTGCGCGAGCTTGTCGCGCGGCGTCGCGTCGATCACGCGCGCGAGATCGTCGAGCGCGGCCTCGTAGCGGTGCGTTTCAAGCTGCACGCGGCCGCGCGTGAACCACGCGGGCACATAGCCCGCATCGAGCGCGAGCGCACGGTCGCACATGTCGCGCGCATCGTCATGACGCTCGATGCGCATCAGCGCGCTCGCGTAGTTGCACAGCACGCCGGTGCTGCGCGGTTCCGCGTCAAGCGCGCGCGCATAGCTGTCGGCCGCATCGCGATAGCGCTCCAGGTGGCTGGCGGCGTTGCCGCGGTTCGCCAGCGCCCGCGCATGGCGCGGATCGATCGCGAGCACGCGGTCGCAGCGCACGAGCGCCTCGTCGTGCCGGCCAAGCAGCTCGAGCGCGATCGAGCTGTTGAAGATCGCATCGACGAAGGTCGGGCTCGCCGCGATTGCCGCATTGAAATCCGCGAGCGCACGCACGGGATCGTTCAGGTCGAGATAGGCGACACCGCGCAGGAACAGCACCTCGGCGCTGCCCGGCATCTGCGCAAGCGCGTAGCCGTAGCTGTCGACCGCATCACGAAAGTGCCCGAGTTCGCGCAACGCGAGACCGCGCCCGCGCATCGCGTCGAACGAACGCCCGGCCAGCGCGACCGATCGATCGCAATCGGCGAGCGCGTCGTCGTGACGGCCAAGCGCGCGCAGCATGTCGCTGCGCTTCACATAGCCGTCGGCAAAACCGGGCGTCAGCTCGAGCAGCCGGTCGTAGACCGCACACGCATCGTCGTGCCGCGCGAGTTGCGCGAGCAGGCCCGCGCGCTGGAACAGCACGCGCTGATGAACCGGATTGATCGCGAGCGCTTCGTCGAGCCGCGCGAGCGCGTCGTGCTCGCGCCCGAGGCCAGTCAGCACCGCCGCGTAATTCGCGAGCGCGAGCGGCACCGGCCGACGCTCGATCGAGCGCCGCATCAGTGGCTCGGCATCGTCGAGGCGCCCTTGCTGGAAGCGCACCGCGCCGAGCAGGTGCAGCGCCTCCGGATGCTCGGGATCGAGCGTCAGCAATTCGGTATACGCGTGTTCCGCATGCTGCAGCGCGCCGTCGTGGTGCGCCTTGCGCGCCCGCAAGAGCAACCGTTCGAGTTGCGCGGTGTCGGGCGGACGGCGATCCGGCGCGACCGGCGCGCTCGCGAGTGTCATCCCTTCCCCGTTCGGTGTCATCGTGTGGCCCCCACTTGTCGCTGTTCGTATCGTGTGTCGTGTCTAACGTGTCATCGCCGCGATCGTGGCACGCACCGCGTCGATCGCGCCCGTCCAGTCGCCCGGCGCCGCCTGCCGGAACAGCCGCGCGGACGGATACCACGGGCTGTCGCCGCGGGTCCGCATCCAGCGCCACTCGGCCGGATCGGGCAGCAGCACCCAGACCGCGTGGCCCAGCGCACCCGCCAGATGCGCGACGGCGGAATCGACCGCGATCACGAGGTCCAGCGCGCCGATCAGCGCGGCCGTGTCCGCGAAGTCGCCGAGTTCTTCGTCGACGCGGCGCACCGGCGCCTCCGCGAGCAGCGCCGCGTCGCGTTCGCGCACGGGTTTTTGCAGGCTGATCCAGTCGACGTCGAGATCGAACAGCGGCGCGAGCCGCGAGAAATCGATCGACCGGTTGTGATCGTTCCGGTGTTCCGGATTGCCGGCCCACGCGATCCCGATTCGCGGCCGGCGCCGGTCGCCGAGCAGCGCTTCCCACTGGCGCGTGCGCTGCGGGTCGGCCTGCAGATAGGCACCGGCACGTGGAATCGTGGCTTCGTCGGTGCGAAACGCGTGCGGCAGGCTCATCAGCGGCGTCTGGCAATCGAACGCCGGCAGCGGCTCGCCACGCGCGATCACGTCGACCGACCCGGGCAGCGACGCCATCAGCGCGCGCAGTTGCGGCTGCACCTCGAACACGACCCGCGCACCGCGCGCGGCCACCAGCGGGACGTAGCGGCAGAAATGCAGCGTGTCGCCGAACCCTTGCTCGGCATGAATCAGCACCGTCCGGCCGTCGAGCGGCGTGTCGCCCTGCCACGCCGGCTGCGTGAACGGCCGGTAGTGCCGCGCAAGCTGCGCGTCGCGCAGCCGCCATTCGTATTCGGGCCAGCCACGTGCGAAATCGCCTTCGATCAGATACAGCGACGCGCGCGCGAAATGCGCTTCGGCATAGTCGGGCTGCAGCGCGATCGCGCGGTCGTACGCGACGAGCGCGTCGTCCGTGCGCGCCGTTTCGAAATGCAGGTTGCCGCGATTGAGCCAGTTCGTCGCGTGATCGGGACGCAGCGCGAGCGCACGGTCGATCGACGCCATCGCTTCGTCGTAGCGGTGCAGGTCCTGCAACACGCTGCTGCGGTTGGTCCACGCCTCGGCGAACCGCTCATCGCGCGCGAGCGCGGCGTCGTAGCTGGCCAGCGCTTCGTCGTAACGCTTCAGGTAACGCAGCGCAGTGCCGCGGTTGCACAACGTCTCCGCCGCATGCGGATCGAGCGCCAGCGCGCGCGCATAGGCGGCCAGCGCGTCATCGTGACGCTTGAGCTGCAGCAATGCATTGCCGCGGCTCGCATGGGCGCGGACATGATCCGGATCGAACGCCAGCACGCGCTCGCAGCGGGCCAGCGCTTCGTCCGCGCGGCCGAGCCGTTCGAGCGCGACCGCGCTGTTGTAGAGCACGTCGATCCGCGCGGGATCGGCCGCGATCGCTTCGTTGAACGCGTCGAGCGCCTCGCCCGGCCGATCGAGATCGATCAGCGTGCGGCCGCGCTCGGCCATGATCGCGGCCAAACCGGGCCGGATCGCGCTGGCGCGCTCGAAGCACTGCAGCGCCTCGGCCGGCCGCTGCAGTTCGCGCAACACGAGGCCGCGGTTGAACCACGATTCGAACGAACGCGGGTCGACCATCAGCGCGCGATCGTAGGTATCGAGTGCGTCGTCGAAGCGGCGCAGCGCACGCAGCGCACTGCCGCGATTGCAGAGCGCATCGAGCACCAGTGGCGATACGGCGAGCGCGCGATCGAACGACGCGAGCGCGTCGTCGTAGCGGCGCAATCCGAGCAGCGTATTGCCGCGGCGCACGAGCGTCTGCACGTCGTCGGGCGTGGTGCGCAACGCGGCCGCGAAATGCTCGAGCGCCTCGCCGACGCGGCCGCGCTCGCCGGCGATCGCGCCGAGATCCGACAGAGCGCGCGTGCCGGGGGCGATCGCGATCGACTGGCGCAGCAACGCTTCGGCGTCGTCGGCCGCGCCGCGCTGGAACTGCAGCACGCCATACAGGTGCAATGCCTGGGGATTGTCCGGCTCGTTCTCGAGCACGGCGAGGTATTCGCGCGCCGCGTCGTCGAAACGTCCGGCGCTGTGCCAGTTCTGTGCGCGGCTCAGGATCGCCGCCGATTGCCGTTGCCCGCGCGCGTCGAATCCCGACGCGCCCGCGTGTGCATCATGCCGGTGCTCGACCGTCACGTTCGCCCCCTTCCCGTTTGCCGATGCCGCCGCTGGCCCGGCTCGATGGAACCGGTCGCAGCGGTCATGCTCGTCACGAGACTAACGGACGGGCAATAACAGACGTATGACGAAAGTTACGGACCATTTTGCCCGGGGGACGGACCACATTGCCGGCCGGACGCAGCCCGTGCCGCCGTCACTGGCCGATCGGGATCGTCCGCACGTATTCGACGGCCGGCGCGCCCATCGTGACCGCGAAGCGCACGCCGCGCGGCAGCGGCATGCCGAGCGACGTGATGTTGCTGACGCCGTGCTGCGCGAGAAACTGCGCGTAGGACTGTTCGATGACGGTCTGGCTCGTCGTCCATCCCCCCGGCGGAATCCACACCGAAAGCTGCATCGTCCGCGCATCATTGCTGACCACCACGCGCGCGAACGCGTCCATGTGTTGCAGCGCGTCCTCCACGTCGGCCAGCGACGCAAGCGGCTGCGACGCGCTGCGCACGAGTTCGCGCCCCTTGAGCTGGTAGCGCACGACCTGCATGTGCGCCGGCCCGCTGCCGACGCCGAGACGACGCACCATCACGAGTTCATTCGGGCGAATACGCAGCGGCGGCCCGAACACTTCGTCGGCCGTCACGAGGTTCGTCAGGTCGAATTGCAACTGGGAGAAATAGCGGCCGAGCAGACGCGTTTGCGCCAGATTCGACGCGATATCGTCGCGGCCGCGGATCGTTGCATCGAGACCGCGCCACGACAGCAGCGCGATCACGGCGAGCAGCGCGATCGCGACCAGCATCTCGATCAGCGTGAAGCCGCGGGCACGCGCCGCCGCGCGCGGTTCAATGGCGCGCTTCATTCTGGATCACCGTGACGACTTCGGCGAGCACGTTGCGGCTCGACGCGGACGGATACACGCTGACCGTCACGCGCCGCACCAGCGGGCTCGGCAACGCGGCCACCGACTGACGGCACACGAACCGGTAGCGGCCTTGCGGGCACGCAAACGTGTTCGAGCCGACGGACGGCCACGCCGATGCAATGCGGATTTCGCCGAGCGCGTTGTCGGCGCTCCAGAGCGCGAGCAGGCGCATGCGCGCCATGTCGGTATCCGACGCGAGCGCGCCGATCGCGCGCATCACGGCGCCGAGCGCCACGGCCACGATCGCCAGCGCGATCAGCACCTCGATCAGCGTGAATCCCCGTTGAAGCGTACGCGCCGCGCGCGATCCACCGCGCGCATGGCGGTGGTAGTCCGTTCTGTCGTCGCACATGACCTGCATCATTCTTGTCGATGGGTCGGCGTCCGGCGGTCAAACCGCGGCGCAGGCCACGTCGCCGGCGCGACGGACGCCGTGCACGGACGTTAAGCGCAACGTATGGCACGCACGTGTCGAATGGTACGGACCATTTGGCGCGACAGGCAGCGGCGGACAGGCGTGCCGACGCCCCGCATGCGGTGTCGCGCGATGCGCGCACCGCGGCGGAAAAAAGGCTGAAAACGGACAGGAATCGGGAACGAACCGCCCGGCACCGGGCGGCGAAAGGCGGACGGTGAAGGCGATCCTCGGGCGGGATCGCCGCGACGGCGTCAGGCCGTCACGGCGGCGTCATATTCAGCGCGGGCAAGCTGGCCGGCGGCGTACGCCTCGGCTTCGCCGCGAAAGCCTTCCCGGCTGAACGCAACGACTTTCACGCCGACGCCGGTCGCCCGCTTCACCGTCAGCGCCCATTGCCATCCGCCGTCTTGTTCAAAGACGTGCAGCGAGGGTTCGAAGGAAGGGTCGAGTACGGTCACGCGTTTTGCTCCTGCCCCCTTGCGCGCCGCATCGGCAACACTCGGGGCATGTCGAAAGGGGCGCGCCGGTGTGCCGACGCGTTTCTGCCATTCGACAGTCTAGTCAATAATTGTTGCGACGCACCATCAGAGGTTTCACTCATCTATCGGAACCGACCGGTCGATCGAAACTGACTGAAACCCATACGGGACGGGCTTCCGGGCCATGTCAGCCGGCACCGTATCGCATTCGTGCGGCAACGTGCCGCACACGCGACCGATTGCTTGCATCGGCCATTCGTGGATCGCGGAAACGGGGTGCGATCTATCCGGCGGACATGACGCGCCGGAACGTCAGGTTGACGCGCTCGCCCTGCACGCCCGGCGCCTTCGGCACGCGGTGCTGCCATTCCGCCTGCGTGCGCCCGCGCATCACGAGCAGGCTGCCGTGCACGAGGCGGTACGCATGCGTGACGCCGCTCGCGCGATGACGCAGATCGAACACGCGCATCGCACCGAGGCTCACCGACGCGATCACCGGCGCCTCGCCGAGCTCCGGCTCGTTGTCCGCGTGCCAGCCGAGGCTGTCCAGCCCGTTGCGGTAGCGATTGAGCAGCACGCTGTTGAAGCGCGCGCCGCACGTCGCCTCGACCGCCCGCTTCAGGTCGAGCACGGCCGGCGTCCACGGCGCGGGCACGTTGCGGATCCCCGAATACACGTACACGGCATCCGGCTCGCCCTGCCACGCGGTGAGCCTCGGCAACGGAATGCGGCCACGCGGCGTTCGGATCGTATCCTGCCGCCACGCGACCTCGCCGATCAGCGCGGCAAGCGTGCGATCGGCATCGGGCTGTGCAAGCCAGTCCGGGTACCAGTCCACGTCGGGCGCGGGCGTGTCAGCGAAGAGATCGGGCGTCGACATGTCGGAAGGAACGGGCGAAAAGCGGAGCGAACGATGCATGTCTGCATACTAGCCAACGGCGCCCTGCACCGCCATGCGCTGTCATTCGCCGATGAAAGGAAACGCCGCGCACGGCGATGCGCATTCGCGCATCACGCTATCATCGCGGCGTGTCGCGGCACGCCCCGCCGAGGGGCGCCGCTTTTCTCCGCCACGCCGGCCGGCGCGACCCGGCCGCTTTCTTCCCGGATCCCATCATGACGACGCTCTCCGATTCCGCCCTCGATCAACTGTTTCTCACTGCCCGCACGCACAACGCGTGGCAGGACAAACCCGTCGACGACGCGCTGCTGCACCGGCTGATCGACCTGACGAAATTTGGCCCGACGTCGGCGAACTCGAGCCCCGCACGCTTCGTGTTCGTCAAGTCGCCCGAAGCGAAGGCGCGCCTGAAACCCGCGCTGTCCGAAGGCAACCTCGCGAAAACGATGGCCGCGCCCGTCACCGTGATCGTCGGGATGGATTACGCGTTCTACGAGCACCTGCCGCGCCTGTTCCCGCATGCCGACGCACGCAGCTGGTTCGCCGGCAACGATGCGCTGATCCAGGCCACCACGTTCCGCAACGCGTCGCTGCAGGGCGCGTACCTGATCCTGGCCGCCCGCGCGCTCGGCCTCGACGCGGGCCCGATGTCGGGCTTCGACGGCGCGAAGGTCGATGCCGAATTCTTCGCGGGCACCACGATCAAGAGCAACTTCCTCGTGAATCTCGGCTACGGCGATCCGGCCGGCCTGTTCCCGCGCAGCCCGCGCTTCGATTTCGACGATATCGCACGCATCGAATAACGATTGCGGGCGAGGCGCGTTCGCAAGCCCGTCATGAGCGTAAACGGGCCCTAGCGCGTCAGCCGGATCAGCGTGATCTCGGACGGCACGCCGAAGCGGTTCGGCGGCCCCCAGTATCCGGTGCCGCGGCTCGTATAGAGCCACATGTCGCCGAAGCGGTTCAGCCCGCCGATCACCGGCTGCTGCATCCGCACGAACGGCGGCCACGGCAAGAACTGGCCGCCGTGCGTGTGACCCGACAACTGCAGGGTGTAACCCGCGCGGTTCGCCGCTTCCGCGCTGCGCGGCTGGTGCGCCAGCAGGATCTTCGTGCCGACGTCGCGCGGCGCGCCCGCCAGCGCCTGCGCGGGATCGCTGCGATGCGCGGGATCGAACCCGCCGGCCGTGAAATCGGTCACACCCGCGAGCACCGCGCGTGCGCCATCGTGTTCGATCAGCACGTGCTCGTTCAGCAGCACCGTCAGCCCGATGCGGCGGAATTCGTCGATCCACGCATGCGCACCCGCGTAGTACTCGTGGTTGCCGGTCACGAGGAAGCTGCCGTGCCGCGACCGCATCCGGCCGAGCGGCGCCGTGTGGTCGCGCAGGCGCTTGACCGAACCGTCCACCACGTCGCCCGTCACGACCACCAGGTCGGCGTCGAGCGCATTGACCGCACGCACGATCCGTTCGATATACGGCCGCTTGATCGTCGGCCCGACGTGAATGTCGGACAGCTGCACGATCGTCAGCCCGTCGAGCGCCGCCGGCAGCCCCGCCACCGGAATCGACACGCGCTTGACCGCCGCCGTGCGGCGCGCGCCGACGAACCCGATCGCGGTCACGAGCACCGCGGCCGCCAGCACGCCGAGCGCCGTGTCGGTCGCCGCCCCGCTCCACGCGCCGTCGTGGCCGAGATGCCGCCACGCGACCACGCCGAGCAGCACGAATTCGCGCAGGAACGTCAGCACAAGCAGCGACGAAAAGAAACCCATCACGAGCGAACCGGCCCAGCCGACCAGCGTCGCGGCCCAGCCTTCGTCGAAGCGGCGCGAGAACATGCCGACCGGAATCAGCACGACGAAGCTCGCCAGCACGAGCGCCGCGATCGTGCGCGCGACCGGCGACGCGAACGCATCGGGAATGATCCGCATCCCGACGTACAGATGGAACAGCACGCCGATTGCAATGAACCGGACAAAGAAACTTCGCATGGAACGCTCACCTTCGTTGCGATACCGCTTCCGCGAAGCACGGCACGGAGACGTGATGCCCTCTACCGCGCTTCGCGCCATACGCACGATGGTACACAGATCCCGGCCGTGACGACCGGTCGCGGCCACCGGTGCAGCGCCACGCGGCTTCGCGCGATAATCGGTCATCCTCCCGCCGCCCCGCCCATGCGCTTCGATCTCGTCGACCTCAAACTCTTCACGCATATCGCGGAGGCGAACAGCCTGACGCGCGGCGCCGAACGCGCGCACCTGTCGGTGCCGGCAGCCAGCATGCGCATCAAGAATCTCGAGGAGCAGGTCGGCGTGAAACTGCTGAGCCGCACGAGTCAGGGCGTCACGTTGACCGCGCCGGGCGAGACGCTGCTCGCGCATGCGCGCCACGTGCTGCGCCAGCTCGAGCAATTGACGGGCGACCTGCAGGAATATGCGTCGGGCGTGAAAGGCCACGTGCGCGTGTTCGCGAACACTACCGCGATGAGCGAATTCCTGCCGGGCGTGCTGCGCCGCTATCTCGTCAGCCACCCCGACGTAACGATCGACATGCAGGAGCGGCTGAGCCCCGACATCGTGCGCGCGGTGCAGGAAGGCGTGGTCGACATCGGCATCGTCGCCGGCGACGTGCGCACCGACGGGCTGCAGGCGATGCCGTACCGGCGTGACCGCCTCGTGCTCGTGACGGCGCTCGGGCACCCGCTCGCCGAACTGGCTTCGACACCGTTCGTCGCGACGCTCGACCACGACTTCATCGGCCTGACCGAAGCGAGCGCGATCCACAACTTCCTGAAGCGCGCGGCCGCCGACATGCAGCGCACGTTGCGCTGGCGCATCCAGGTCAGCAACTTCGAGGCAGCGTGCCGGATGATCGAGGCGAACGTCGGTGTCGGCGTGCTGCCGGAAGGCACCGCACGCCGACATGCGAAGACGATGGCGCTGCGCCTCGTCGCGCTCGAGGACGACTGGGCCGAGCGCCAGTTGCAGATCTGCGTCGCCAATCTCGATGCACTGCCGCGCTTCGCGCGCGATCTCGTCGACCTGCTCGTCGCGGACGCACTCGTCCAGCCGGACTGATCGGATTCAGGTACGTTCAGGCAGCAATTGGGCATTTTCTCCGCCATTGCATAGCATCAAAACGGCAAACGCCACCACCTTTCGTTCGTCTGACGATTCTTTGCAGTCCGTTAGCAACCCTACGCGAGCGTGCGCTGGCAGAATCGCGACGATCCGGCCGTTGCTGCCGAAACGCTCGGCCGGATGAACGGTCGGCCGGACCGGCCGCCGGCGCGCCCGCGACCGGCCATGGCCCGTGCCGCGCACGCGTGCCGAATGGCTGGCGATCCGCATCGCGCTGATTTATGATCGGCTCCGTATCGTGGAATCGTCGTCGCGGCGACGATCCGCATTGCGCCGCGCCCGGCATCCACCCCCAACGTCGAGCTCGTCACACCATGAGAAAAACAACGCCGCGCGCGCCCCTGCGCGTTGCCGCCGCCCTGGCGCCCGCCCTGCCGCTCGCGGGCTGCGCATCACGCGGCGCACCGTCGTACGTGCTGTTCGGCGCGTACTTCCCGCTCTGGCTCGTCAGCGCGATCGTCGGCGTCATCGGCGCGATCGTCGCGCACCGCGTGTTCGTCTCGACCGGCTGGGCCGCCACCGTGCCTTACCAGCTCGCCGTGTGCACCGCGATCGGGCTCGTGGTCGCCGTGATCGTCTGGCTCACCGGCACGGGGCCGTTCGCATGAAGGCCGCCGGACTCCCCCGCCCCTCCGTGAAAGGCCGCGTGATCGCGCTCGCGATCGTCGCGCTCGGCATCGCCGCGCTCGTGTATGCGTACTACCGCACGACGGCCTATCCGTCCACCGACGACGCGTCGATCGACGCGGACGTCGTGCACGTCGCGTCGCCCGTCGGCGGCCGCATCGTGCAGCTCGCGGTGCACGAGAACCAGCGCGTCGCGAAGGGCGACCTGCTGTACGTAATCGATCCCGTGCCGTACCGCCTGACGGTCGCGCAGGCGCAGGCCGACGTCGAACTCGCGCGCGCGTCGCTCGACACGCGCCGCCGGTCGCTGATCGGCGAGCGTTCGAACGCGGCGGTCGCCGCCGAGCAGGTCAAACGCGCGACGCAGAACGCCGACCTCGCGACACGCGACGTGAACCGGCTCGCGCCGCTCGCCGCGCAGGGTTATGTCAGTGCGCAGCAGTTCGACCAGGCGAAGGTCCGCCAGCGCGACGCATCCGTCTCGCTCGCGCAGGCGCAGGAGCAGCAGCGCGCATCCGCACAGACGATCGGGGACGAAGCCGACGCGATCGCGACGCTGCATGCGCGCGAAGCCGCGCTCGCCCGCGCGCAGCATGCGCTCGACGATACGGTCGTGCGTGCGCCGCACGACGGGCTCGTGACGGGTCTCACCGTCCTCGCCGGCGAAACCCTTGCACCGAACCAGTCGATCTTCACGTTGATCGACGCGCGCGAATGGTTCGCCGTCGGCAATTTCCGCGAGACGGCATTGAGCCGCATCGCGGTCGGCGATTGCGCGACCGTCTATTCGATGATCGACCGCGGCCGCCCGCTGACGGGCAAGGTCGTCGGCATCGGCGCCGGCATCGCGGACAGCGCGCGCATCAACCTGCCGCGCTCGCTGCCGATCGTGCAGAACTCGGTGAACTGGGTGCACGTCGCGCAGCGCTTCCCGGTGCGCGTGAAGCTCGACGAACCCGATGCGAAGCTCGTGCGCGTCGGCGCCAGCGCGATCGTCGAGGTCCGGCATGGCACTGCCTGCCGCTGACGTTCGCGCGCCGGGCCCGCGCGAAGTCCTGCGACTGCTCGCGCCGTTTCCGGGGCGCACGGCCATCGCCGTGCGCGTCGCGCTGATCTGCGCGCTGACCGCGCTTGTGACGGCCGCGTACGGCACGCCCGAAGCCGCCCTTTCCGCGTACGTCGTGTTCTTCATGATCCGCGCCGACCGCGTGACGAGCGTCGTGCTCGCGGCCGCGCTGCTGCTGATCGTCACGATCGTGATCGGGCTCGTGCTCGGCATCGCGATCTTCAGCATCGACTATTCGATCCTGCGGGTCGCGTGCATGGCCGTGCTGTCGGTCGCCCTCCTGTACCTCACTTCCGCCAGCAAGCTGCGACCGGTGGGCGCGATCCTCGCGATGATCGTCGGCTTCGGGCTCGACCAGCTCGGCCTCGCACCGTTCGGCGAAGCCGCGACGCGCGCACTGCTCTATATCTGGTTGACGATCGCGATCCCCGTCGGCGTGGCGATCGTCGTCAACCTGCTGATCGCGCCGTCGCCGCGCAAGCTCGTGCACGCGCAGCTCGCGAAGCGGCTGCGGCTCGCCGCGCGGCGACTGCGCGGCGACGACGACGCGCGTGCCGCGTTCGACACGAGCCTGCGTGAAGGCGACAAGCAGTTGCTCACGTGGCTCAAGCTGTCGAAGCTCGAAGGCTCGTCGACCGCCGCCGACGTCGCGGCGCTGCGGCAGGCCATCGCGTCGAGCACCGTGCTGATGGTCGGCGTCGCGCTGGCCGATCGCGAACCGGACGCGCGGCTGCCCGATGCGTTCGCCGCGCCGATCGCCGCGACGCTCGACGACATGGCCGCCATTCTCGAACGCGGCGGCTATCCGGTCGACGTGACGCTCGCGCTGCCGCCCGCCGACGCGCTGCCGCCGCTCGCGCGTATCGCCGCGACCGATCTCCATGCAGCGATCACGCGCTTCGCGGAGCCGGGTGCGACGGTCCCGCCGGCCGATGCAGCGACGGAGGCTTCGGCAAGCGCGGCGCCCGCTGCCCCTGCCGCCCCGCCCGAAGCACCCACCGCAGCGCCGGCACCGGCCCCAAGCGGCGGCTTCTTCCTGCCCGACGCGCGCACCAATCCCGACCACATCCGTTATGCGCTGAAGACGACCGCCGCGGCGATCTTCTGCTACCTGCTGTACTCGCAGCTCGACTGGTCGGGCATCCATACGTGCGTCGTCACCTGCTACATCGTGTCGCTTGGCTCGACGGCCGAAACGGTCGAGAAGCTCACGCTGCGGATCTTCGGCTGCATGGTCGGCGCACTGCTCGGCACCGCCGCGCTCGTGTTCGTCGTGCCGGCGCTGTCGTCGGTCGGCCACTTGATGGCGCTGGTGTTCGCCGGCGCGTGGCTGTCCGCGTGGATCGCATTCGGCTCGCCGCGCATCGCGTATGCGGGCTTCCAGATCGCGTTCGCGTTTTTCCTGTGCGTGATCCAGGGCGCCGGCCCCGGCTTCGACCTGACGATCGCGCGCGACCGCACGATCGGCATCCTGCTCGGCAACGTCGTCGTGTATCTCGTGTTCACACGCATCTGGCCCGTCAGCATCGGCAAGCAGATCGACGTTGCGTTCGCCGCGCTGCTCGACCAGTGGCGACGCATCGCGCAGATCGCGCAACCGGCGGAACGGCGCGCGCTCGCAGCCGAAGCGTTCGCGCGCCACGGTGCGATCGCGCAGGAACTCAGCCTCGTCCATTACGAACCGTCGTGGGTGCGGCCGGCCGCGACGTGGCTCGCCACGCGACGGCGCGCGCTCGCGGAACTCGGTGCGATCGAAGGCCCGCTGTTCCTGCTCGCCGAACGCAAGCCCGGCGACACCGCGATCGGCGCGCAACTCGCACGCGTAACCGAGCCGCGCGACGACGAAGCCACGCCTCCGCCGAACCCGGCGCCATCGGCCCCGCCGCCGCGCGCCGCACCCACCGACCCCGCACGCGACGCGCTGCTGAACCTGATCGACTCGCGGCTCGCGCAGATCGCCGACGCCGCCCGTCAAGCCACACCGAAGGAGCCTGCCCCCCATGCGTCGACCTGAACCGCCGGCCGCCTCGATCGCCGTAGCCACCCTCGCGACCGCCGTCGCGCTGGCCGGCTGCGCGACGTCGTCGATCGACCTGGCGCCGGAGGCACCCGACCGCCCGTGGCAGCCGCAAACGTCGGCCGCAGGCGACATCGTGCCGGGCCCGCCGCGCGCGTCCGCGCAAGGCGCGCACGACTACACGCTGCCCGCGTCGCCGGCGCTCGCGTCGATCTCGCCGCCAGCCGCGCTCGATACCGCGCATCCGTACACGCTGCCGGAGCTGATCGATCTCGCCGAATCGGCGAATCCGCTGACGCGCATCGCATGGAACGACGCGCGCAACGCGGCGCTCGCGGTCGGTCTCGCCAAGGCCGCCTACTTGCCGCGCCTGTCGGCGACCGCGATGGGCGCGTACCAGACGAGCCACGGCTCGACGTCGACGATCCTCGGCGATTCGTCGAGCGACACCACCGTGCACGGCACGATTTCGGCGCTGTCGCTGCAATGGCTGCTGTTCGATTTCGGCGGCCGCGCGGCGCGCGTCGAAGCGGCCGAACAGGCGTCGATCGCATCGAACGTCGCGTTCACCGCCGTGCACCAGCAGGTGATCCACGACGTGACCGTCGGCTACTACCGCTATGAAGCCGCGCGCTCGCGCGCCGTCAGCGCACAGCAGGGCCTCGCGAACGCGGATGCGATCCTCGCGGCATCGCGCGCGCGGCTCAAGCACGGTGTCGGCACGGTCGTCGAGCTCGCGCAGGCGACGCAGAACCGCGCACAGGCGAACCTCGCGCTCGTGCAGGCGAACGGCGCGGAAAGCGACAGCTACCTCGCGCTCGTCTCCGCGCTCGGCATCTCGCCGCTGTCGAAGCCGACGATCGCCGCGCTGCCGAAGCGGCCGCTGCCGCCCGCGCTCGGCTCGTCGGTCGATGCAATCGTGTCGGACGCGATCGCGCGCCGCCCCGACCTGCAGGGCGCGTTTGCGCTCGAAAAGGCCAATCGCGCGAAGATCAAGGCCGCCGAGGCCGCGTTCATGCCGAAGATCTTCCTGTCCGCGTCCACGTCGTACGCGAGCGGTGGCACGGCCATCTCCGCGCTGCCCGCGATCGGCGACCAGGCGCCGACCGTCAACCTGAACGGCAGCCGCTACGGCGGCGGCGTGTTCCTCGGCGTGACGATCCCGCTGTACGACGGCGGCCTGCGCTCGGCCGTGCTGATGCAGGCGCGCAACGATGCGCAAAGCGCGTCCGCGCGCCTCACGCGGACCAAGGAGGAAGCCGTGCGCCAGGTCGTCGCCGCGCAGAACGCGGTGCAGACGAGCCTCGCGTCGCACGACGCGGCCAAGGCGCTCGTCGATGCCGCGCAGACGAGCTACGACGCGGCGCTGACCGCTTACCGGAGCGGCGTCGGCTCGGTCACCGACGCGACGATCGCGCAAAGCCAGCTGCTCGCGGCCCGGAACGCGGAGGTCGACAGCTATGCCGGCGCGCTGTCGGCCGCTGCCGCGCTCGCGCTCGCGACGGGCACGATCGGCGCCGCGCAGTAGCGCCGCCGCCGCAAGGCGGTTGACGCCTGCGCGCGCCGCCCACTAGAATGCCGCCCATTCTTCCTTCAGGAACCATCGTGGACAGTTGCAGCACTCCGTTGCGTGCGCCGCTTGCCGCCTGAACGCCTGTCCGACGCAGTCCTCCTGCCCCGGCTCGCGTTCCGCGAGCCCGCACGCCCCCCGTTTCACACTGAATGACGCATTCGCGCGGTACAGTACCGCGCGATGACGGCCATCCTCGCGTCGCCCATGGCCTTGCGCCACGGCGACGCCGGCCGGCTCGCGCTTCTTGCACGGCAGGACACCCATGACTTTCGATTTCGCACTCCGTCTTTTCACCGCGTTCGCCTGCGGCGTCGCCATCGGCCTCGAGCGCCAGATGCGCCAGCGCACGGCCGGCCTGCGCACCATCACGCTCGTGGCGAGCGGCGCCTGCCTGTTCGTCACGCTCGGCGTGCTGACCGGCAACGGCGTCGCGGGCGTCACGCAGATCGCCGCGTACGTCGTGTCGGGCGTCGGCTTTCTCGGCGGCGGCGTGATCATGCGCGACAAGGGCTCGATCCAGGGCATCAACACGGCCGCGACGCTGTGGTGCTCGGCCGCCGTCGGCGTACTGGCCGGCTCCGGCCATTACGTGCCCGCGCTCGCCGGCACGGGCGTCGTGCTGCTCACCAATACCGTGCTGCGCGGCGTCAGCCAGGCGATCAACGCGACGCCCGTATCGAACGCCGATCTCGTGCGCGAATACCAGATCACGGTGATCTGCCTGGCAGCCGACGAAGTGCACATCCGCACGCTGCTGTCGAACTCGATGTACGCGAAGCCGCTGTCGTTCCAGAGCCTGACGAGCGAGGACGTGCCCGACCAGCCGGACCGGCTGAAGGTGACCGCGACGCTGAAGCTGCATCCGAAGGATCAGCAGAAACTCGAGCAGATCGCGAGCCGGATGAGCATGGAGAAGAGCATTTCCAGCGTGAGCTGGACCGCGAAGGAAGCGGAGCCGCTGATGGAATGAGCGGCGTGGCGGCCGCCGTACCCGGCGCCGCCCCCGCCTGCGTTACGGCGCGTCGATGAGCCCGGCCGAAATCGCCTTGACGACAGCCTGCACCTTGTTGGTCGCGCCGAGCTTCTCGAGGATGTTGTTGACGTGGAAGTTGACCGTCCGCTCCGAGATGCTGAGGATCTGGCCGATTTCGCACGCGGTCTTGCCTTCGGCCGTCCAGCACAGCACCTCGCGCTCGCGCGCGGTCAGCGTGACGCCCGCCGCGGGCGACAGCTTCGGCACCATGAAGCGGCTCATCAGCGAATGCGACAGGTTCGCGAGCCAGTTCGTCTGCAGCGTCAGCATGTTGATTTCAGCAGGCGTCAGCCGGTCGGCATGGCGCGCGATGCTCAACAGGCCGAACGCGCCGCGGGCCGCCCAGCTCGACTGCGCAACGCCCACCGACAGCCCGAAATCGCGCGCGTCCTGCCACAGCGGGCACGGGTCGATCCGGTCGACGTCCGGCCAGACGATCATGTTGGTGCTGAGCGCGCCGTCGCGAACCGTCGAATCGATCTCGATGTAGTTCTGCGCCTGGTAGTGCGCCATCCAGCCGTCGGGATAGGTATTGAAGATGGCGACCGACGGCTTCGATACGGGCAGCGGTACGCGAATGCCGTAACAGCAATATTCGAATCCCAGCCGCTTTGAATAGGCGGCGATCCGCTGGAAGAGCTGCTGCTCGTCTTCCGCGGCGCTGAATTGTTGGTAGGCATCCTGCCAGCGCAGTTCCATTCGTTCTCCGACAACGTCACGCTGTCATACTTGTCAGGTTCCAGCACCCGTTCGAGGCTGATACATTCCGCGCATGACCTCACCTTTGCTGCACCCGGTCCCCGGCCCGTCCCCGGACGGCTACGTGCGCCTGTCAGAAGGCGCACTGGCCGTGCTTGCACTCGACCATGTCTCGAGCGGCCTCGACGCATCGCTGCGGGCCGAACTGCGCGACTGCGCGATCGACGCACGCCTCGCCGGCTACACCGAATGGCATCGCACGGCCAGTGCCGGCGCCCCTTACGTGACGGTCGGCTGGGACTGGTACCTCGAACGCGCGACGGGCACGTTCGTGATCGCGGGCGGCGACGTCCGCAGCAACGTGATGGTCGTCGACGCCACCGGCGCCGACATCGGCATGTTCCGCACGGCCACCGCACTCGCCGCGCGGCTTGCCGGCATCGACTGGCCCTCCGCCGTCGCATCGGCCCTGCTTGGTCGCAACGACGCCTATCATGCCGGTCCCACGCTCCAGTGACAACCTGCCACACATTCCTCTGATCATTTCGCAAGACTGGCGCTCTTTATAAGCAAAAGCGGTCCAGTTTTCAATCCCGTCGATCAAGAAACCGTTACCACCCCGCAAATGGCGTCTTTGCACCGCCAACCTGTAAGAGTTACCAGTTACAGCCTCCTCGTGCCGCGCGATGTAATGCACGCATACAAAAGCACAGATCCGAGGACACCATGCGGACCTTCGTTCACGAGGAAGGGCGGTTGCCACACGAACTTGCAGCGGATCTCGGGCGCTATCGGCGCCGTGTGTTCGTCGAACAGCTCGGTTGGGCGCTCCCGTCGGCGAACGAAAGCTTCGAGCGCGACCAGTTCGATCGCGACGATACCGTCTATGTGTTCGCGAGGAACGCGGGCGGCGACATGTGCGGATGCGCGCGCCTGCTGCCCACCACGCGCCCGTATCTGCTGAAGTCGCTGTTCGCCGACCTGATCGCCGAAGACATGCCGCTGCCGCAATCGGCTGCCGTCTGGGAGCTGTCCCGGTTCGCGGCGACCGACGACGAAGGCGGGCCGGGCAACGCCGAGTGGGCCGTGCGTCCGATGCTCGCTGCCGTCGTCGAATGCGCGGCGCAGCTCGGCGCACGGCAGCTGATCGGCGTGACGTTCGCGAGCATGGAGCGGCTGTTCCGCCGGATCGGCATTCACGCGCACCGCGCAGGCCCGCCGAAACAGGTGGACGGTCGTCTGGTGGTCGCGTGCTGGATCGACATCGATCCGCAAACGTTTGCGGCACTAGGAATCGAGCCGGGGCAGGCAGCCCGGCAAGCCATCGCCGCCTGAACCGGAACGCGCGTTTCCGTTCGGGCGGCCTCGTAACGAAGGAGAACCAACGTGGACCAGTCTCAGGTCTTTCGCGCGATGATGCCCGGGTTGACGAGCGCCAGCGGCGCCAACATCACGGTCGCCTATCCGTCGTTTCTCAGGCCGCTGCCGCTCGTGCGGCTCGACCGTCGCGGGCTCGTGTTTCGTGCCGCCGGCGCCGCGCCGCTCGTCTGCGGGCTGCCGCGCCCGGCGACGCTGCTGGTCGCGGACGCGCCGCTCTGCTCGCTGCGCCTCGTGATTCGCGACATCGCCCCGGCCGGCGGCGGCCGGCACGACCTGACGATGCAGCCGTCCGGCGCCGCCGGCGACGAATTGCTGTGGCATGCGCTGCGCGATCGCGAACCGTACCGGCACATTCAGCACCCGCTCGCGCCTGTCGACACGGCCGTCGCCGCCGACGGCAGCGAGCCGCTCGCAGCGGCCGGCGAAGCTGCACCCCGGCCGTCGCGCAGCGCGGCCTTCCGCCTGCCTTGCCATAGCGATGCGCTGTTCTTTGCCGACTGGCTCGAATATCACTTCGACGAACTGCGCGCGCTGTCGCAACAGCACGGGCCGCAACTGCAGCTCAACCAGCTCGAACGACAGGTCGCCGACGACGAGGTCGGCGTGCGCTTCGTCTACGACATCGACGGGCATGCCACGCGACACGCGCTGACCGACTGCGCACGCGAGGCCTGTGCATGGATCGAGACGGAAATGCGCGACAAGTTCGCGCTGCCTGTCGCGCAGGAGCGGTTCGGCGCGTTTGCGGCGCACGCACGGGCCGGCGGCATGTGAACGGGTAACGGCTACCCGTTGCACGGATACAACTAGGGCTTGCAAACGTCCGGGTTTTCCCTTAAATTTACGTCTGTCTCCTCCATGTCTCCAAACATGGATTCAGCCCGCTCAAGCAGCGGGCTTTTTTATTGCCTGCGCGGATTGCGGGGCCATATCATTCGTCGCCTTTGCCACCCGGCGTGCAAGCATTCCGACACGCCACGATCCAGATCGACCGGATATCATCAGCGGGCCTGCCACTCTTCGCCGAGGTCATCTTGCACGCCCACCTGCGCATTGCCCGCCCGGTCAGCAACCTCGCCCGCACCGAGCGCATGTATCGCGACGCCCTCGACTTGCCGGTCCTCGCGCGCTTCGAAGATCACGACGGCTTTTCCGGCGTGATGCTCGGCCGTGACGGTCTCGACTATCACTTCGAATTCACGCACTGCCCCGATCATCCGATCGCGCCGTCGCCGACACCCGAGGACCTGATCGTCTTCTACCTGCCCGATCGCCCGGAATGGGAAGCCGCATGCGAGCGCGCCACCGCACATGGCTTCATGCCCGTGACGTCGTTCAATCCGTACTGGGAAATATCCGGCCAGACCTTCGAGGATGCCGACGGCTACCGGATCGTGCTGCAGAACGGCACGTGGCGCTGACACGCGGATACGCGTGAGCCGTTACGCGCCGGCAACGCCGCCGGCGCGCGCGACATACACGACGTGCGGCCGCAGCGGATGCCCGTCCGGCAACGCCGGGTGATCGAAATCGCGCGCGGGTTGGCGCAGCATGCCAAGCCGTTCCATCACGCGCCGTGATCGCACGTTGGTGTCGGCCGTCCACGCGAAGATCTCGCCGAGCGCTGCCCGGCCGAGCGCATCGGTCAGGGCGGCGGTAGCCGCTTCGACCGTGTAGCCCTGCCCCCAGGCGTGGCGCGCCTGCCGCCACATGATCTCGTCACACGGTGCCATCGGATGCGTGGCTCGCGCTTCGTGCGACACGCCGCAAAGCCCGATCAGCATCGCATCGGCGCGACGTTCGACCGCCCACACACCGAAATCGTGCGCATCGAAATGCGCTTCGAAGCGCGCGACGAGGTCGCTTGCCTCGTCGACGGACATCGGGCCGCGCGCGAGCCACGCAGTCACGTCCGGATCCGCATGCATCGCCGAAAGCGCACGCGCATCCGACGCGCGCCAGCGGCGCAGTGTCAGGCGTTCGGTTTCGATCGTCGAGGGGGTGGACATGGGTGATGCGGATCGTATGGCGGCAACGGAACGCCGGTGACGTCACGAACCCGAGGGCGGGACGACTGACGAAGGGGGAATCCCGATCGTCGCGTCTGCCCGCGACGATCGAGAGAACAAACAACGAGAAACGGGCGCAGGCGCGCCCGTGGGGGTTACTCGTTTTCCTCGAAGTAATGCCCGAACTTCGTCTGCTTCGTGCGGATATAACGCTCGTTTTCCTCGCGCACGGGCACCGCGAGCGCCACGCGCTCGCAAACCGGAATGCCGTGCTTCGCGAGCGTGTCGAACTTCTCGGGGTTGTTGCTCATCAGCCGCACCGACGTCACGCCGAGGATCCGAAGGATCGCGGCGGCCGAATCGTATTCGCGGGCGTCGTCGGGCAGGCCGAGGTCGAGGTTCGCTTCGACGGTGTCGCGCCCCTGCTCCTGCAGCGCGTACGCGCGGATCTTGTTGCTCAGGCCGATCCCGCGCCCCTCGTGGCCGCGCAGATACAGCAGCACGCCGCGGTCTTCCGCCGCGATGTAGCGCAACGCAAGGTCGAGCTGCTCGCCGCAATCGCAGCGATACGAGCCGAACACGTCGCCGGTCAGGCATTCGGAATGCAGCCGCGTCAGCACGGACTGCTCGCCGGCCACGTCGCCCATGACGAGCGCAAGATGTTCGGCATCGCTGCCCGATACGCGAAACGCGTATGACTTGAACGTACCGTAGCGCGTAGGCAGCGACGCGGTGGCGACGAGTGTCACGCACTCGTCGGCCTGGCCATTGCCCTGCGTGGGCGATTGGGGATGCGAAGACATCATGAATTCAATCGAAACGTTCAGGAATGTAGGAGTTGTGTGGATAGTGCGTGACGGGAGTTTACCGCTAATCTGGAAACGTCACGCGACTGCCACTGCCTGCCCGGCTATACTGGGCTCATCGGGTGTCGCGCACCAACGCCCAGCCTTTCCTGTATCGACCTGCACACGGAGAAAGCGAATGAGCACGACTGTCGCGCAGATTCTCAAGGCCAAGCCGGATTCGGGCCGCACGATCTACACCGTCACGAAGACCGATCTCGTCTATGACGCCATCAAGCTGATGGCGGAAAAGGGGATCGGTGCGTTGCTGGTCGTGGACGGCGACGACATCGCTGGCATCGTCACCGAGCGCGATTATGCGCGCAAGGTTGTCCTGCAGGACCGTTCATCGAAAGCCACCCGCGTCGAGGAAATCATGACGGCAAAGGTGCGCTACGTCGAACCATCGCAATCGACCGACGAGTGCATGGCGCTGATGACCGAGCACCGGATGCGCCACCTGCCCGTCCTCGACGGCGGCAAGCTGGTCGGCCTCATCTCGATCGGCGACCTCGTGAAGAGCGTGATTGCCGATCAGCAGTTCACGATCAGCCAGCTCGAACACTACATTCACGGCACGCCGGTCGCTTCCACCTGATCCGCTCCAGCGAAAAAGGCCCAAACGCGTGAGCGTCTGGGCGGAAAGCCGCCGACATGCGGCGACGGAGGTTCTGCTCCTGCGGGCGAACGACGCGCGCAAATGGCGCGCGTCACGTCGATGGAATGGTGCGCTCGGGCAGACCGGGAACGTTCGATCAGTTGCCGAAATAGACCGAGTTCACGGGATTCGGCGCGTCATGCGTCATGCGGCGGCCTGCCTGGCCGGCACCCGTCGCCACGGCACCGTAGCCGCTCGTATCGGCCTGCGCGAGCATCGGCTGGTTCGGCTGGATGCGTTGTTCGGCTGCCTGGATGTTGTTCGGGTACTGCGAATCGCTCGCCAGCGGCTTGTAGCCGTTCTGTTCGAGTTGCACGAGTTCGGCCTTGACCTGGTCGCGCGTCAGCCCCTGCTCAGACTGTGCAAACGATGCGATCGGTGCGGCAAGGACGGATGCGGCGATGGCTGCATAGATGATCGACTTCATGATTGACCTCCGGAATATGCTCTCTTTTGACGTCGCCTCGGCAGGACTGTCTGAAGCGATTGAAACCAGTGTAGTGCTGGTCACTCCAAGGGGAAACCCTTAGTTTGAACATACAGCGTTGCGATTTTGGCAAATATCACCGAGTATTTCTGAACACATCCGCCGCGACTTGCTTCATCTGCACAACAATCGCTGACGAAACGCCAACAGCCGAATCACATATTCCGAAGGTTGTGTTGTAGAATCGTAAGGTTTTATTCGCCAGTCGATATTCCATCCACCATGTACGCGCTCACGCCCCTTTCGGTTTCGCCGTCCGGCCCGGCCGGCGTGCGCGCGCACGCCGGCCATCCGGCGCATCCCCTCGCTCGACGCACGGCCCAGGCGCCGCTCGCCCCTGCCCGGCGCCTGATCTGACGGCTCGGTCTCCTCCCGGAGCCAGGTCAGACAGGCTCCGGGCGATCCCCATAGGCACGCCACGCCTGCCCTTGCCGATCATTTGGAGAACTGCCATGAAACAACGCCTTTACCAGTTGACCGAACTCGACGTTGCTCGCCTCGAAAAGCACGCCGAACACAACCCGCGCTTCCAGACCATGCTCGACACGCTGCTCGAGCGTGCCGACATCGTCCAGCCCGACGCCATCAAGGCCAATGTCGTCACGATGAACTCGCAGATCACGCTGCTCGACGAATCGACCCAGGAACAGGCCACCTGGACGATTGTTTATCCCGACACCGCCAATCTCGAACTCGGCCGCCTGAACGTCTTCTCGCCCGTCGGCATGGCGCTGCTGGGCACGCAACGTGGCCAGATGGTCAAGGTGATGCAGCCGAGCGGCGCCGAAAAGCTGATGAAGGTCTCCGCGATCGTGTTCCAGCCGGAAGCCAACGGCGAATACACGCGCTGACGTCATCGGCCGCCGGCACCGCGCTCAACACGGGCGCGGAACGCAAAAAGCGAGGCACCGGCCTCGCTTTTTTGCATTCTGGCGATCCGAATCGTCGCCATCGCATTCCGCAGACGAAAAAAAGGCGCCCGAAGGCGCCTTTTTCGATGCTGCGAAGCGGGTTACCCCGCCGTCACGCTTAGAAGCGGTGACGCAGACCAACCGTTGCTGCGGTTTGGTTGATCGACGAGCTCGCTGCCGTCGTGTTGTCGCCGTTGTAGATCGACGTGCCGAACGCATTGCCCTTCGCGCCGCGCTGGTACACAGCTTGTGCGTACACGTCGGTGCGCTTCGACAGAGCGTAGTCAGCTTGCACGCCGAACTGGTTCCAGTGCGAGCTGCCACCGTCAACCTTCGTGTTCGTGTACGTGTAAGCTGCGCCCAGGCCGAGAGCCGGCGTCAGGTTGTACTTTGCGTTGACTTCGTAGTTGTCGGTACGGAACGCGCCAGCTTGACCCGGAACGTTGTCGATACGCGATTGCGTCCATGCAGCGCCGACTTGTGCCGGGCCGAATGCGTAGCCAGCACCAGCACCGTACGTGCGGACGCGACCTTGCGAAGCGATGTTCGTTGCGCCGTTGGCGTTCGTGCCGTCGCCCAGGTTAGCTTGCGAGTAAGCTGCACCCAGCTTCAGGCCTTGGAACTGGTACGACGCACCAGCGCTGTACGCACGGTTGTTGCCGAAGTTCTGGTTGTTCGAGAACGAGTACGTGCCGCCGAATTGCAGGCCAGCGTAGTTAGCGCTCGTGTACTTGATCGAGTTGTTCAGTGCGACGTCGCCGTTCGTGCTGAGACGGTCGTTGTTGCCGCGGTGCGCGAAGTACGTGCCGCCCCACGTGCCCGTTGCCGTCAGCGGCGCCAGGTAGTCTTGCGTTGCGTCGTACTGCTTGCCCAGCGTGACCGTGCCGTACTGGCTCGACAGGCCGACAAATGCTTGACGGTTGAACATGCCGCCGTTGTTACCCAGCTTGCCGTTACCGATGCCGAAGCCGCTTTCCAACGTGAAGATTGCCTTCAGGCCGCCACCGAGGTCTTCCGAACCACGCAGGCCGAAACGGCTCTGGTCGATACCCGAGCCCATCGACCACAGCGACTTGCTGGCGACGTTGCTTTGGTAGGTGATGCCTGCGTCCAGCACGCCGTACAGCGTGACGCTGCTTTGTGCGTGAGCGACGGTAGCAAACGATGCTGCAGCTGCTGCAACGATCAGAGTCTTGTTCATTCGTGGAGCTCCCTTCTAAAAAGAGGCAGGTCTCGCGACCTTGTTCATAAACGGTCTGCAACCGCCCGGGAGCGCCATCGATCCTGCTGGCCGCGCCCGGATAGTTGCCCGTTTGGGAACCGTGAGTTTAGGGGTGTACCCTAGGGGAGCGATCCGCAAATAAAGAAATAAGCTTTTCCAGAACTAGAAATAATGAAAGTGGGGCCTAGTCATAAGTATTTGTTTTAACGTTTGTTTTTGACTTCTTGACGACGTCGTTTTGGTGGCATTCATCGCACCATTCTTACATGTCATCGTCTTGACGGTTGCATAGAAACAACAAACGGATCTGATGCAGCACCCCGAAATCGGTACCTTTTACCTATTTTAGTCCCAAATTCCCGGTGCCGGGTGTCTAAAACGTACTCGCCCCTCTGTAAACAGGGTGCCTCGGGCGATGTCCCCGTCAGTCGACGGAAAGGAAATGGCGGTTACCACCTGCCGTGACACCCAGTAACAGCCTTAACCGCACGCGTAACCCGACCGGTGCACTGGCAGGCTAATGTAAGGCAGCCTTCAATACTGAACAGGACACGCCATGAATCGACGCTCGTTGTTGCGCGCCATCGGATTGACCGCCGCCTTCGCCGGCACGGGCTGGCTGCGCGCCGCCTCGGCCCAGCCCGCGCCGCCCGTGTATCGGCCGTCCGGCCCGAACCGCGTGCCCGGCGGCCCGCCGTATGACGATCGCCCGCGCGCCGGGCCGCCGGCGGCCCGGCACGACCGCCGGCCGCCGCCACCCCGGCCGCACGGCTATATATGGACCGACGGCTATTGGCGCTGGCAGCGTGGCCGCTATATATGGGTGTCCGGCCGCTGGGTCGCACGGCGCCCCGGACGTCGCTGGGTACCCGGCTACTGGCGCCGCCAGGGGCCGGCATGGGTCTACGTCGACGGCTCGTGGCGATAGGCCGCCGCCCGGCTCCGGCCAATGAAGGTGCGGAGCCGGACGGCGCGCGGGAAGCGGCGCCGTTCGCGCCGTCGAATCAGGGATGCGCGGCCCGCAATCAGCGCGTCGTTACGCCAGCGCCCTGCCGCCTTCGCGACGAACACATCGACGCATCATCGCGGCCGTTCGTCGCGACGGCATCCTTCGGATAACGAAATCAATCGATACCGATGCAACCGTACCGGCCATGCGTCGTTCCATCGCGCGCCATCCGCGGCACTCCATGCACCGACGAAGCGGCCGGTGCGTCCTGCTCAACGCCCGCCGCCCTCCGGTTCCCGCGCACGACGACGCGCCGCGCAGATCGCGCGATGATGTTCGTCGGCCCAACGGATCATCGCCTGCATCGGCGTGAGGAACGAGCGCCCGAGATCGGTCAGCGCATACTCGACGCGCGGCGGCACTTCGGCGAACAGCGCGCGGCTGACGAAGCCGTCCTGCTCGAGCCGCTTCAGCGTACGCGACAGCATCTGGTTCGACACATCGCCGATCGCGCGGCCGAGTTCGTTGAAACGCATCGTTCCGCCGGACAGCGCTTCGAGCACGAGCAGGCTCCACTGGTCGCCGATGCGGTCGAGCACATCGCGGATCGGGCAAGGCTGGTCGAGTTCGACGGATTCGTCGGCGGACGGCAACGGCATGACTGGACTCTCTTCTCTCTTTCTAGTGCAATCCACGGTCATCACGGTGTGACCTGTTCACACCGCGGTGACTTCTTGTGACGGGTTCGCGGCAACTGTACCATTCGATCGACCCGACAACCGGCAGGATTCGCCAGTTCAACGAAACATGACGATGCCGCACGGCGTCGCCGTACCGGCCGCCGTGTTGACGCATGCGTTGCGGCGAATCCTTCGCATCGGGACTGCACGCGTGCCCGCAATTGCACCCTGCCGCCCGCCGATCGTCACGATCGGCGTCACCCGCAGTCGCACATCGTGCGCCCCCTCACGAACCGTCAGACAAGGAAACCGCTACATGTCATTGTTCCGCTCCCCCGCTCGTGCCGTTGCCGCATGCGTCATGCTGGCCGCATCGACGGCCGCGCTGGCCACCGGCCCGGCTACCCGCGACCTGGCCGCCGAGGAAGCCAACCGCCAGCTCGTGCTGACGTTCTACGACCGTTTCTTCAACAAGCACGAAGCCGTCGAGGCCGCCGCCGTCGTCGCGGACGACTACAAGCAGCACAACCCGCACGTGCCGGACGGCAAGAAGCCGTTCGTGTCGTACTTCGTCGGCGCGTTCCAGAAGAACCCCGCATCGCGCGCGCGCATCGTCCGCAGCGCGACCGATGGCGATCTCGTCTACCTGCACGTGCACGCGACCGAGCGTCCGGGCGATCGCGGCGAAGCGGTGGTCGACATCTTCCGCGTGAAGGACGGCAAGATCGTCGAGCACTGGGACGTGATTCAGCCGGTGCCCGAAACGGCCGCAAACCGCAACACGATGTTCTGACGCGCGGGCGCCGGGCAAGCGCGGATGCCCGGCGCCGGCGAAGTCCCCTACAATCGTGCTTCGCCGCCGCTCCGGCGCAGGCGAAGCACGGCCCGCACAGGCGGCCGTTCGCGAAGACGGTGTCAACGATGAGCCCCGCCCATATTTCCCTGAGCAACGCCGGCGACCTGGTCGCCAGCCTCGGCAGTCCGCAGTTTCCCGCCCGGCTTTGGGCGTGGCTGCGCGAAACCGTCGATCCGCAATCCCATTACAGCGTCGCGACGCGTTACCGGCGTGACGCGCCGTCGCACGCGGTCGACAGCGTCGACGTGCTGTTCTTCGCCGGCGGCGACGATCCCGACGGCACGCGCCACGCACTCGATCTGTATACACAGGGCGACTGGCGCAACGACACGCTGCTCCCGCATATCGAGCGCGCGACCGATTCGCAGCTCGTGTTCTCCTGCAACGAGGAAATCGACACGGCGACCGAGTACGGCCGCCAGTTCGCGCTTGGCGAGCTCGGCGAGGACTGCACGCTGCTCGGCAGCGAGCGCGACTATGTCTATGCGTTCTCGCTGTTCCGCCGGCGCGGCCAGCCGTCCTATACGCTGGCCGAACTGGCGCTGCTGCGGCAGCTCGGCGATTTCGTGCTGCCGCTGCTGATCCAGCATGCGCGGCTCGCCCGCCTGACGCCGCGCTCGGACGACGGCGCGCTGCTGCAGCGCTTCGAACAGCGGCTGTCGGCCAGCGGCGCGGCGCTGTCGCAGCGCGAGCGGCTCGTGTGCCGCGCGGTGCTGCAGGGCCAGCCCGTCCCGCAAATCGCCGACGCGCTCGCGCTCAAGGCCAGCAGCGTGCGCACCTATCTCGGGCGCGCACTCGCGAAGCTCGGCGTCGCGAACCGCGCCGGGCTGTTCGCGTGGTGCGTGACCGAAGAAGAAGCGCCGGAAGACCGCAGCCAATAGACGCCGCCGCGTCCCCCCCAACGCCTTTGTCGCGCGTTGTCCTCAAAACAATGACAGACAGCCGGCCGCCCCGCTCCTAGTATCTGACTCACCCGACGACAGCAACGTGTCGGATACCACGGAGACACGGAATGCCGAATACCGGATCGACGCCGGCCCGCGCGGCCGCGAGCGCGTCGCCCATCGATTCGCCGATACAAACCCATCGGCAAAACCGGCATGACGCTCCGGCAGCCGTTGCCGGCCTTCGCCACGGTGCATCGCCGCCACCACGCAGCGCCGGCACGTAACGCCCCATCCCATTCCAACCCGACCGGGTTCACACGACCGGACGAGCCACACGGCCCGCCCGCCGGACACGTGCGCCCGTCGATCCCCCTATCCGGAGGAGACACATGCAACACGCCGATACCGTCTATCTGAACGGCCTGCTTTACACGGGCGACGCGCAGCGCCGCTTCGCGCAGGCGCTCGCTACAAAGGACGGCAAGATCGTCGCGGTCGGCCGCGACGACGACATCCGTCCGCTGGCCGGCCCCGCAACGCGGATGGTCGATCTCGCCGGCCGGCTGATGCTGCCGGGCCTGATCGACGGTCACGTGCACCCGCTCGAAGGTCATCAGATTCTCGGCGACTTCGACCTGTCCGGCATCAACGATCCCGACACGATCCTGCAACGCATCCGCGCGTGCGCCGATGCGACACCCAACGAGCCGTGGGTCTATCTCGGCGGCGCGAACCTCGCCGCGTTCGGCGCGTATCCGACCCGCGAACTGCTCGACCGGATCGAGCCGGACCGGCCGCTGCTCGTCGTCGGCTTCGACGTGCACAGCGGCTGCCTCAACACGAAGGGGCTCGAAGCGGCCGGCATCCAGGCTGACACGCCCAATCCGTCCGGCGGCGTGATCGAGCGTGATGCCTCGGGCGCGCCGAACGGCGTCGTGCACGAAGCAGCCTTCTACCGTGTGTGCCCGATCATTCCGCAACTGAGCCCGGCCGGCTACCCGAAATCGCTCGCCAAGGCGCACGCGATGGCGCACGGCTACGGCATCACCGGCTGGTTCGATGCACGCGTCGAGGAAGCCGAACTCAAGGCCTATGCCGACGCGCAGCGCGCGGGCACGCTGAAGGCGTACATGAGCGCGGGCCTCTACGCGAACCCGCGCCGCGACCCGCGCGAGCAAGTCGAGCGCTTCGTCGCCTGGCGCCGCGAATATGAGCGCGACAACCTGCGCCTGCATACGGTGAAGATCTTCGTCGACGGCGTACCTGAATCGAAAACAGCCGCGCTGCTCGAGCCGTACGCGGGCACCGACGACTGCGGCCTGGCCCTGTGGAGCCAGGACGCGCTGAACGAAATCTGCCTGCTCGCCGATACGGCCGGCTTCGACCTGCACTTCCATACGCTCGCCGACCGCGCGGTGCGCATGACGCTCGACGCGCTCGAATATATCCAGCGCCGCAACGGCATGCGCGACCGGCGTGCGCAGCTTGCGCACCTGCAGCTCGTCGATCCGGCCGACATGAGCCGCTTCAACCGGCTCGGCGCAATCGCAAGCGTGCAGACGCTGTGGACCGCCGCCCGCGAGGAGCAGCAACAGCTTTATCGCGACCTGCTCGGCGCCGAGCGCACCGCGCGCAACTATCCGTTCCGCAGCCTGCGCAATGCGGGCGCGATGCTCGCGGCCGGTTCCGACTGGTCGGTCAGCACGATGGACCCGATGCAGATCATTCAGACGGGCGTCACGCACCTGCTGATCGACCAGCCCGACAGCCCGCCGTGGAATCCGCACGAACGGCTCGACCTGCTCACGATGCTCGAGGCCTATACGGTCAACACCGCCTATGCGTTGCGTTTCGACGACTGCACGGGTTCGCTCGAAGCGGGCAAGGATGCGAGCTTCGCGATCCTAGACCGCAATCCGTTCGCGCACCCGGTCGAAACGTTCGCGCAAACCCGCGTGATCGAAACGTGCTTCCGCGGCGAAGTCGTGCACGCCACGCCGGGCTGGGCCGACTGAGCATCGGCCCGGGCCGTCGTCAGGCGACGCCGAGCGCCAGTACCTGCTCGGTCGTCAGCACGTCGCCGAACGTGTCCGACAGCGCGGCCAGCGTCGCGCGATGGAGGTCGCGGTGCGGCACCGTCCCGCCGCCCGCGACGTCGAGATCGCGCGTCGCGCACGCGTCGTCGACGACGATCACCGCATAGCCGAGCGGCACCGCATCGCGTGCCGCGCCGGCCACGCATGCATGCGTCATCAGGCCCGTGACGATCAGCGTGTCGACGCCGGCGGCCTTCAGGCGGGCATCGAGGTCCGTCGTCGGGAACACGCTGACCGACGTCTTCTTCACGACCGCGTGGTGCGGCGCCGGCTGCAGGTCCGCGTGAAAGCGGAAGCCGTCGCTGCCGTCGGCGAAGATCGGGCTGTCGGCCGTATCGACGTGCTGGACGTGAAATACCGGAATGCCCGCGCGATCGGCGAACGCGATCACGCGCTGCGCATTGCCCAGCGCACGCGGCCCCTCCGGAATCGGCAGGCGGCCGCTGAAGTATTCATTCTGGAAATCGATCACCAGCAGCGCGGTGCGAGCGGCGGCGATCGCCGTCGGCGCGGTCGCGCCCGCCAGGGTACGGATGGTCGGATGTTGCATGGGTCACTCTCTCGGTTGGCCTATCGAAGGAACGGCGCGCCGGGCCAGCCGGCGCCGCCGGACGCGGCCCGATCCTTCCCCGGCCGCGAGGCGACAGTGTCGGGCCGCACGGCCTTGCGCGACAGCGGCGCGCGGGACAACGTCCGACAGGATCGGGCCAACGCGCGTGTGCCGCTTACGACAGTGCGGCCGTACGGGCACCCGATCGCGTACGCCCGTACGCGACCATCATCACGAAGCTGAGCAGGAAGCCCGCGCCGCCGATCAGCAACAGGCCCGTTTCGCCGAACACGGGCAGCAGGTTCGTCAGCGCGCCCGTGACGACCCACGCAACCGCCATCACCGAGCCCGCGACGCCGAGCGCCCAGCCTTGCCGGTCCTCGCTGACGGCGTCCGAGAACGCCGTATACATGGTCGTGTACGCGACCATGTCGAAACAGCCGACGACCATCGCAAGCGCCCACAGCACGGGTTCGTGCGGAAACAGTGCCGACAGGATCTGGCCCAGCCCGGCGACGAGCAGGCCCGTCTTCGCGATGTCGATCACGCGCCATACGCGCAGCATCAGCCGCACGACGAACAGCAGGCCGAACACGAAGCAGATGCCGATCACGCCGCTGAACAGGCCGAGCCGCGCGCTCGTGTAGCCGAATTTCGCCTGCAGCAGCAGCATGATGGTCTGCAGGTACAGCCCGTAGCCGACCTGCATCAGGAAGAACACCACCGACAGGAACGCAACGTTGCGCTGCCGTGCGGCCTCCCAGATGATCCGCAGCGGCAGCAGCGGATCGATGCGCGTGTCGCCGCGCGGCGCGGCCGAGTCGCGATACGACGCCCAGGTCCAGAACGCGCAGACCAGCGACAGCGCGGCGACCAGCACGAACGGCGTGCCGTAGTCGAACAGCGGCGAAATCGTCCGGTCGGACGTGACGCCGCCGAGCACCGGGCCGACGATCACGCCCGCGCTGAACGCGAGCGACATGATGCTCATGTTGTACGCCTTGTTCTCCGGCGTGCTCAGGTCGGTGATCGCCGCCTGCGCGATGCCCTGGCAGCCGGCCATCAGGCCGGTGAGCCCGCGGCCGGCCAGCAGCAGCGCGATGCTGGCGTGCCATGCACCGGCCGCCATCATCGCGTAACCGGCCGCGAGGCCGAGCACGCACAGCAGCAGGATCCGGCGGCGGCCGTAGCGATCGGACAGCTCGCCCATCAGCGACGAGCCGAAGAACATGCACAGCGGGTAGATCCCGTAGCCGAGACCGAGATAGAAATTGCGCGCGTGTGCACCGGCGTCGGCCGGCAGGATGCCCGCGTGCGGATCGCTGAAGATCGCGGACATCATCGGGTAGACGAGCCCGAACCCCATCGCGTCGAGTGCGATGGCGAGCAGGCAGGGGCCGAGCAGTTTGTAGTCGAGCCGGGACATGGCGACCTTCCGGACGGAGTGGATGATCGCCCAAGCGTAATGACCGGGCGGCCGCCGCGGTAGGCCGCCGCCCGCGATGCTAACCATCGGCTGTTCCGATACCCTGCATGCCGCCCGCGCCGATGGATCGCCGGCGCGGGTGCCCGGCCGCTACTTGGCGCTCAGCGGCTCGCCCTGGAATTGCCGGCGTGCGACCACACAGGGCGCACTGTCATGCATGAACACGCTCGCGAGCAACCCGAACGACGCCGCGAACAGCACGTACCAGGCGGGCGCGACGGGCGAGCCGCTCGCACGCGTCAGCCACGTGACGATGAACGGCGCGAAGCCGCCGAACACCATCACCGCGACGTTGTAGGCGAGCGCGACGCCGGTCGACCGCGAGCGCGTCGCGAACTGCTCGGCGAGCGTGGTCGGCGCGGGGCCGTAGCAGATGCCGATGATCGTGCAGATCACGAGCTGCATCACGAGCAGGCGCCCGACGCCCGGCGCCGCGGCCAGCCACGAGAACAGCGGATACGTGACCGTCAGCAACGCCAGCGTGCCGGCGATCAGCACGGGCCGCCGGCCGATCAGGTCGGACACGATCGCCGCGACCGGGATCGTCACCGTCAGCAGCGCAACGGCCACCATCTGCACCTTGAACACCTGGTCGAGCGGCAGCCCGAAGGTCTTGTGCACGAACGTCGGCATGTTCACGAGCATCACGTAGAACACGGCCGTGCCGGTGATCGTCTGCCCCATCGACACCAGCACGCCGCGCAGGTTCTCGCGCAGCACGCGCGATACGCTCGCCGGCGGCTCGGCCGTCGACTTGCTCGCATCGAGGAACGCCTCGGTCTCCTCCATGTGCCGGCGGATCCACAGGCCGACCGGCCCGATCAGCAGACCCAGCGCGAACGGCACGCGCCAGCCCCAGCTGTGCAGCGCTGCGTCCGACAGCGACTGCGTGGCCCACGCGCCCATCGCGGCGCCCGAGAACACCGCGAGACACTGGCCGATCAGTTGCCACGATCCGTACAGCCCGCGCCGGTTCGCGGGTGCGCTTTCGACGAGGAACGCGGTCGCGCTCGCATATTCGCCGCCCGTCGCGAAACCCTGCAGCAGCCGTGCGACGACGATCAGGACCGGCGCCGCCGGGCCGATCGCCGCGTACGACGGCGCGAACGTGATCAGCGCGATCGACAGCGTCATCAGGAAGATGATGAGCTGCATCGCGGCCTTGCGGCCCTTGCGGTCCGAATAGAGCCCGAGCAGGATGCCGCCCACCGGACGCATGAAGAAGCCGACGCCGAACGTCGCGAGCGACATCAGCAGCGACGCGTACTGGCTCTCGGCGGGAAAGAACAGCCGCGCGATGATGCCGGAGAAGAAACCGTAAACGATGAAGTCGTACCACTCGAGGGTATTGCCGACGACCGCGGCAATCACTTGCCGTTGCCGCGAATTCCGACGTGAGTCGCGCATGCTGTTCTCCTGCAGTCTCGGGGTGCCGCGCCGCATGCCAGCCGCGTTCCGTGGCGGGCATGGGCGAACCGGCTGTTCGCATCGCCGGTCGGGGCGGGACAGGCACGACGGCACCTCTCGGCCCGCGCACGACCAGCGTGAATCGATCATAGGGACGCCGAAAATCCGCATCAATTAACGCCCGCGGCAGATGATTAGCCGGAGACTAAATGTTTCCGCTACGGACTCCACCGCGCGAAACACCCGGTATTGCGCGCATTGTTGCGGTCCCGGTTCTGCGGCAGAATCGTCGGCCGCCCTTCCCGTCGTCCGCATCATGCGCAACCGCATCAACGAAGAGATCACGTTCCGCAAGCTCGAGGTGCTGCTCGCCTTCATGGAAGCCGGCAGCCTCGCGAAGACGGCCGAGGCGCTGGGCATCAGCACCGTCAGCGTGCACCGCGCGCTCCATACGCTCGAGGAAGGGATGCACTGCGCGCTGTTCCGCCACGAGGGGCGGAACCTGATTCCGACCGAGGCCGCGCAGGTGCTCGCCGAAGTCGCCGGCGAAGTGCTCAAGACGATGACCGACGGCATCCGTTCGACGCGCGAGGCAGCCGGCTACGGCGCGGGCCAGTTGAAGATCGGCTCGCTGTATTCGCTGACGATCCGCACCGTGCCCGAGGTCGTGATCGCGTTGAAGGAGCGCCGCCCCGAGTTGCAGGCCGAACTCGTGCTCGGCTCGAACGCCGACCTGCTCGACAAGCTCAGGCAGGGCGCGATCGACGCGACGCTGATGGCGCTGCCCGAACCGGACGCAGAAATCGAATCGATCGCGCTGTTCGAGGACGAGATGTTCTTTGCCGTGCCGATCGATTCGCCGTATGCGCAACGCGACGCGATCGATCTTCATGCCTGCGGTGACGAGCCGTTCGTGTCGCTCGGCGAAGGTTTCGCGACGCATCACGGCTTTACAGAGGCGTTCCGCACGGCCGGCGTCACGCCGAACGTCGTGATGCGGGTGGGCGACATCTTCTCGCTGATCAACCTCGTGTCGGGCGGGGTCGGCTGCTCGCTGCTGCCCGGCCGCGTGCGCGACCTGTTCGCGCACAAGATCGCGCTCGTGCCGCTCGCGGGGCCCACGATCCGCCAGACGATCGGCCTGAGTTTCCTGCACCGCCGCGAGCGCGACCCGAACCTGCTCGCGCTCGCGACCGTGTGCCGGCTGACGGTCAAGGGGGCGACCGCGCGGTGACGCGGCGCGGCGCTCGACGTCAGAACTTGACGAGCAGGCCGATCCGCGCCAGCAACTGATTGGCGGTCGACGACGGTGTCGTCTGGTTGATCTGGGCGACAGCCTGCCGGCCGTACGAGTCGAGCCCGGATGCACGCTGGTAGATGCCGACCATGTAGAGCGTCGTCCGTTTCGACAGGAAATACTGCGCGCCGACATTGAACTGCTGATACTTCGCATCGGGCGCCGCCGTGTACGTATACGCGGCGCCGAGCGCCACGGCCGGCGTGACGAGGTACGTGACGTTGGCCTCGTAGTTGTCGAACGACGCCTTGCCGCGGTATGACGTATTGAGCGTCTGCACGATGTTCTGGAAACGCGTGTTGGTGTACACGAAGCGGAACGTCGCATTGCCGAGCGCATAACTGCCGCCGGCCCCATAGATCTGCAGTTTCGATGCCGACTGGTAGCCGCCCCAGATCGGCGTGGGCAGCGCAGTGGAGAACGCCGCGTTCGGCGCCGGGTTCGCGCTCGCCCCCCACAGCGTCACGGCCGGGTTGTTGACCGTCTCGTACGCGGCGTCGAGTGTCAGCGGCCTGCGCTCGTAGCGCGCGCCGACGCTGATCGCGCGGTTCGCGGAGAAACTGCCCGCCACGCCGCCGAAACCGTACAGCGCCGCCATCGAGAAACCGTTGAAGTCCGGCGTCTTGTACTTGATCGCATTGTTGATGCGCGCCGTGTTGTTCAGGTTGTCGACGTCGGCCGCGTGCGCGCCGAGATAGCCGGTGAAATTGCAGCCGGCGGCCAGCAGGCCGAGATATTCGCCGCTCAATTCGTCGTACTGGCGGCCGAGCGTGACGGTACCGAATGCGCCCGTCAGGCCGACGAACGCCTGGCGGCCGAACATCAGCCCGCCCTGCCCGAGCCGCCCCGTGTTCGCGTCGTAGCCGTTCTCCAGCGTGAAGATCGCCTTCAACCCGCCGCCGAGATCCTCGCTGCCCCGAAAACCGAGGCGGTTTCCGTACAGCGTGCCCGACACGGCCTGGATCGCCTTGCCGCCCCCCATGTTGCTGACGTAGTTCACGCCGTTGTCGATGGTTCCGTACAACGTGACCGAATTCTGCGCGTGCGCGGCGACAGCGAAGGATGCCGCCGCGGCTGCCGCGATGATGCCGTTGATTTTCATAAGATCTCCTGAATAATATTATTATGTTTGAACAGGCGGCGCGCGCCGCCTGCCTTTCCGCCCTTACGCGGCGGCCAGCCCCATCAGTGCCTGCAGCAGCGCGGCACGCGTCTGCCCCCAGATCGCGCCCTTCCAGACGTCGTCGTCGCCGTAGAACGCGTCGCGGATTCGCTGGAGAATGTCGCGGCGCAATTCGGCCGGCGCATCGGGATGCCGGATCAGCCAGTGCGACGCACGCAGCCGGTTGATCATGTCGTCGAATGGCACCGTGCCGAATTCGAGTGCCATCAGCGCGGCATCCGCGCGCGGGCACTCGTCGTGCGCGATCGACGCGATGGGCCCCGACACGCCCGGCGACTCGGATTCGCCCGCGAACGGTGCGACGATGTCGGCGCCCCACCACGCGCGGGCGCGCGCGAGTTCGGCGGCGACGTTGCGGCCCGCGTAGATCTTCTCGCCGTGACCGCGCGGCCCGAGGCCCGTATGCACGTCGATCCATGCGATCGTTTTCGCATGCGCCGCGCGCTCGCGCAGGATCGTGCGCATCGTGCGGTTGTTCCAGGTCGGCTCGCGCCCGCCGAAGAACATCCCGTCGGGGGTCGCGTACTGACCGCCGCTCAACGCACCCTGATACGCGAGCTTGCCGTGTCGCGCGATGTACTCGGCCAGCGCCTGCTCGTCGTCAGGCGACGGCGGCCAGCTTTCCGTGAGCACGAGGCGATCGATCTCCGGATACGCGTCGTTGGCCGGCAGCGCTGCACTGAAATCGATGTGGTTGCGGTTCAGGTCGACGTTGTCCTGGTTGGTGCGCTGCAGGTACGAGAAACCGTACGGATTGACCGCATGGATCAGCAGCAGTCCGATACCGGCGCGTGCAAGCCGCGCGATCAGGTCGTCGTCGAACAGCATCGCGATCTGGCAGCCCGATCCGCAGAAGCCTTCGGGCCCGTGCGTGCCCGAACTGACGATCAGCAGCCGCTCGGCATCGGCGACACCGAGGCCGGCCACGTCGATCGCCAGCGTTTCGCCGAGCGCGCCGCGCAGGTCAGGCAGCACGAACGACTCCAGCGTCGCGCGCCGGTGCGCGGCGGCGTCGAGAAACTTCTGGCGGGCTTCGGCATAGGTGCCGGAAAAATGTCGGGTAACAGCGGTAGGTTCCATGGTGCGGTCAGGCCTTCGAGTAGGAGGGAATGCCGGAAACGGCGGGAGCGTCGATCGTTTCGCCGGTGCGGTCGCGCAGGTACGGCAGTCCGGCCATCGACACGAGCGCGACCACGATCAGGTACCAGGCCGGCGCAACCTTGTTGCCGCTCACGTTGACGAGCCACGTGCTGATGAACGGCGCGAAGCCGCCGAAGATCGCGACGCCGATGCCGTACACGAGCGACATGCCCGTTGCGCGCACCGACTCGGGAAACATCTCCGGCAGGATCGTGATGCTCGGCACGGCCTGGATCGTGAGCACGACCGTCAGCAACCCGACCACCGTGAACAGCACGGCGGGGGTCGGCGATGCCTTCAGCCACGCGAACGCCGGATAGATCAGCAGCACGAGGACGATCCGGCCCGCGACGATCAGCGGCTTGCGGCCGACGCGATCCGACCAGCGGCCGACGACCGGCGCGCATCCGAACACCAGCACCCCCGTCAGCGCAGCGGCCGACAGCGCCACGGTCGGGCTCATCCCGAGTTCGCGGATGGCAAAGGTCGGCATGTAGAAGCTGACGACATACGACGCGCCAGTGGCGCCCATCGTGATCATGATCGCGACGATCACCGCGCGCCCATGCTCGCGGAACAACGTCGCGACGCGGCCGCTGCGCCGCATGCCGGCCGGCGCGTGCTGAACGGTCTCGCCCGCGTGCGTTTCCTCGAGCCGGCGGCGGATGTACGCACCCACCGGCGCGATCAGCACCCCGAGCGCGAACGGCACGCGCCAGCCCCAGCGTTCGAGCGCGTCGGGCGTCAGCGTGAACGACAGGATCGCGACCGTCAGCGCGGCCATCAGCACGCCGAGCCCCTGGCTCGCGAACTGCCAGCTCGCCATGTAGCCGCGTGAGCGCGGCTGCGCATGCTCGACGAGCAGCGTCGTCGACGCACCGAATTCGCCGCCGGCCGAAAAGCCCTGGATCGACCGTGCGACCACGATCAGAATCGGCGCGGCCACGCCGATCTGCGCATAGGTCGGCATCACGGCGATCATCCCGCAGCCGAATGCCATCAGGAAGATGGTGAGCACCATCGCCGGCTTGCGCCCCGCGCGGTCGGCATAGGCGCCGATCACGACGCCGCCGAGCGGCCGCATCACGAATCCGGCCCCGAATGTGCCGACCGCCAGCAGCAACTGGCCGGCCGAGTCGAACGACGGGAAGAACAGCTTGCCGATAATGAACGCGAGAAAGCCGTAGACCGTGAAATCGAAGTATTCGAGCGCGTTGCCGAGGGTCGTCGCGAGAATGGTCCGGCGTGTGCCGGCGCCGGTTTGCGGTTGGGGTGCCATGACGGGTGTCTCCTTCTTCGTGCGGTTTCGCACTGGTTATATGCGACCGCATTCTAGGCGGCTGCGTGTTACCCGAAAAGACAACAATCCATTACACTCGTTGCCATTTGGTTTACACCCCGGAGCGCCCCGTGAAGCCGAACCAGTTGCACGCGTTCGTGGCCGTGGCCACGCAGATGAGCATCCGCGGCGCGGCGCGCCAGCTCGGCGTGTCGGCGCCCGCCGTCACGAAGATCATCCGCGAGCTGGAACGCGAGATCGGCGCCCCGCTCGTCGAGCGCAGCGTCAAGGGCATCGTGCTCACCGAATACGGCGCCGCGCTGTTGCCGCGTGCGCGCCTGCTGCTCGACGACATGCAACGCGCCCGCGACGAGATCGTGCAGTTGCGCGACGGCAACCTGGGGCACATCCGTATCGCGGTCACCACGTCGTTCGCACAGACCGTATTCGTGCCGGCTTACCGGCTGCTGCGCGAGCGACGCCCCGGCGTGACGGTGCACGTGACCGAATCGGGCCCGCCCGGCACGCTCGCGCGGCTGCGCGACGCGCAGACCGACTTTGCGATCATGCATGTCGATCCGGAGGCGCTCACCGACGATTTCGTCAGCGAACCGCTCGCGCCCGTGCGGCTCGTGCTCGGTGTGCGCGACAAGCACCCGTTGCGCAACCGGCGCAGGGTGCGCGATTTCCTCGATTCCGAATGGGCGCTGCCCGGCGACGGCAACGATCCGATGTCTGCCACCAAACGGCTGTTCGGCTCGTTCGGGTTGCCGGTGCCGGCGCGCGTCGTGCACGGCGATTCGATCTCGACCGCGCTCGCGCTGGTCGCACAGATGGATCACGTCGCCTTCTTCGTCGAACCGCTCGCGAACGAGGTGTTCAAGCGGATGGGCATCCGGCGCGTCGAACTCGACGACCCGATGCCCGTGCTGCAGATGTGCGCGATCCAGCGCCGCGGCAGTTCGCTGACGCCGGCCGCCGCGCAATTCGTCGACTGCGTGCGCGAAGTGCTCACGGCGCAGTGACGCGCGGCCGCGCGCACCGGCCCGCTCCGCTCCTCGCCCGTCTCCACGTGAGCCGGCGTCTCGACGACACCGTGCTCCCGATGCGCTTCGCCCATCCTCCGCGACTCATCGCGCGGTAGACGCACGTCGCGGCTAGTCCATTCGGATGGCACGAAGCGCGCGCTTTGTTGCGATCATGACCGTCATTCATCGCGCGGCACGCACACGTGCGTCCGCCACGGAGACGACATGAACGACCCAGTCCTCGGCCCCATCGAACAGATCGGCTATGTGGTCGCCGACCTCGAACGCAGCATCGCGCGCTGGCGTGCCCGCCACGACATCGGCCCGTGGACCGTATTCCGCAACGTCCGCCTCGACGGCCGGTATCTCGGCGAACCGGTGACGGTCACGATGGACGTCGGCATCGCGTATCGCGGCGATCTGCAGATCGAACTGATCCACGTCACGAACGACACGCCGTCGCCGTACCGCGACGCGCACGGGCAGCCGCTCGCCGGCCTGCACCACGTCGCGTGGATCGTCGACGATCTCGATGCGGCGGTCGCGCAACTCACCGCGCGCGGCCTGCGCGTCGTGTTCGAAGCGAGCAACCCGGCCACGCGCGTCGCGTATCTCGACGACGCCGACGATCCCGGCGCGCGCGTCGAAGTGATCGAAGGTGCGGGCATGCGCGACATGATCGTGCACGGCATCGCCGAAGCACACACCTGGGACGGCACCGATCCGGTTCGCATCATCGACGCCGCGGCCGCCTCCGCGTAAGCAGGCCCGCGCGTCCCCCCTCACTCACAGGAGCAAGCAGGATGAAACGACTCGAAGGCAAGGTGGCGCTGATCACGGGCGGTGCCCGCGGCCAGGGCGAAGCGGAAGCACGCCGGTTCGTCGCCGAAGGCGCACGCGTGGTGATCGCCGACGTGCTGGACGACGCCGGCCGGCGCGTCGCGGCCGAACTCGGCGACGCCGCGCGATTCCAGCATCTCGACGTCACCAGCGAAGCCGACTGGCAGGCTGCCGTTCAGGCAACGCTCGCGCAGTTCGGCCGGCTCGACGTCCTCGTGAACAACGCAGCGATCCTGAAGCTCGTGCCGATCGAATCGTGTTCGCTCGACGACTATCGCAAGGTGATCGACGTGAACCAGGTCGGCTGCTGGCTCGGCATGAAATCGGCGGTTGCCGCGCTGAAGGAAGCCGGCGGCGGCTCGATCGTCAACGTGTCGTCGACGGCCGGGATGGAAGGCGTCGCGGGCGGCAGTGCGTACGTGTCGAGCAAGTTCGCCGTGCGCGGGATGACGAAGGCCGCCGCGCTCGAATTCGGCCGCTACGGCATTCGCGTGAACTCGGTGCATCCGGGCGGCATCGATACGGTGATGGCGCGCCCGCCCGAGTTCGCGGATTTCGATCCGTCGTCGATCTACAGCGGCCTGCCGATCGCACGCATCGGCAAACCCGACGAAGTGGCCAGCCTCGTGCTGTTCCTGGCATCCGACGAATCCGCGTATTGCACGGGGTCGGAATTCATCGTCGACGGTGGGATGCTCGCGGGCAGCACGTTCCACTGATCGACCGCGTCGGCCGGAAACGGAAACGACAACGCCGCCGGCGGCTTGACCCGCACGGCGGCGTTGTCGTTTCGGGACGCGGGAAAAATGGCCACGCGCCGCTCAATACCCCTTCGGCTGGATCGCCGGCGCACCGACACCGCGCGCGCCCTGCTTGCCGCCGCGCACGAAGCGGCGCCCGTGCGGCCCGTACACGCCGTCCGGCTCCGGATACAAGTTCAGCAGCGCGAAGTACAGCATCCCGCCCACCACCAGCGACACCGGCACGCTCAGGTCGAGCCCGCCCGCGAGGTGGCCGAGCGGCCCGATGAACTGGCCCGGCAGGTTCACGAACGCGAGCCCGATGAACGCGGCCGGCAGCCATGCGCCCATCGCGCGCACGTTCCAGCCGTGCGTGAACCAGTAGTGGCCGCCGTGCAGCCCGCGGTTGAACACCTGCAGGTCGTCGGCGAGATAGTAGCCGCGGCGCGTCACGTAGCCGATCACCATGATCGCCATCCACGGGCAGCTGAACGTATCGATCAGCGTCGAGAACGTGGCAACACTTTCGACGAGGTTGAACCAGAAGCGCCCGACGAAGATGAACGCGATCGCGATCGTGCCGATCAGCAGCGTCGCCCTCACGCGGTTCAGGACGCGCGGGAACATGCTCGACACGTCGAGACCGGTACCGTACAGCGCGGTCGTGCCGGTCGACATCCCGCCGATGATCGCGATCAGGCACATCGGCAGCAGGAACCAGCGCGGCGAAATCGCGAGCAGCCCGCCGACGTAGTCGTTCGATGCGATGAACGCGGGCGCCTTCGACGCAATGATCGTCGCGGTCGCAAGGCCGAAGAAAAACGGCACGAACGTCGCGACCTGCGCGGCGAACACGGCGCCCATCACGCGGTGCTTCGGCGTGTGCTGCGGAATGTAGCGCGCCCAGTCGCCGAGCGTCGATGCGAACGACACCGGGTTGCTCAACGCAACCAGCACGGCGCCGACGAACGCGGCCCAGAAGCCCGCGCTGCCCAGTTGCAGCGTGCCCGCGTAATTCATGTCGAACGGGCCGGCGAATGCGAACAGGCCCGCGACAAAGAGCACGCTCGCGGCCCACACTGCGATCTTGTTGACCCACAGCATGAAGCGGAAGCCGTAGATGCAGACGATCAGCACGAGCACCGCGAATACCATGTAGGCTGCGCCGAGCGTGAAGCCGTTGACGGGCACGCCGACCATGTTGTGCGCGCCGCCGACGAGCGCATCGCCGGAACTCCACACGGCGAGCGAGAAGAACGCGATCGACGTGAGCAGCGCGAGAAACGAGCCGACGATCCGGCCGTGGATGCCGAAATGCGCGCCGGACGAGACGGGGTCGCTCGTCCCGTTGCGCGGGCCGAACAGGCTCATCGGCGCGAGAATGCACGTGCCGGCGAGCACGCCGAGCACGATCGCGCAGACGCCCGCCTTGAACGACAGCCCGACCAGCACGGGAAAGCTGCCGAGCACCGATGTGGAAAACGTATTGCAGCCGCCGAACAGCAACCGGAACAGATCGATCGGCCGCGCGTAGCGCGATGCATCGGGAATGCGCTCGAAACCAAACGATTCAACCTGCGTAATCCTGCCTTCACCCATTTGTCTCCAACTCCTCTGGTGCGCCTGTACGGCCCGGGGCTGCGGCCATACGACACATCGTCATCGATTCGCGGCCACTCTAAACCGGATCGCGCGGCGCAAATATCACGCATTCAAGACGTTTACGACGATGGAGAACAATGTTTCCGGGCGGGCAACCGGCCGGATTCCGCGCCGCGCGTGCGGCGCGGGCGATGCGACGTCAGTGCGCCGCCGCTGCCGCCGGCGTGCGGCAGGCGATCAGGCCGCGCTGAACGGCCGGCCGCGCGGCGATGTCGGCGAGCCAGCGCTCGACATGCGGGAAGCCGGCAAGGTCGAGATCGAGCTCCGCCGCCGTGCGCAGCCACGGAAATGCCGCGATGTCGGCGATCGAATACCGCGACGATGCGAGATACGCCGATGCTGACAATCGGCTGTTCACGACCCCGTAGAGACGCGTGGCCTCCTTCCGATAGCGGTCGATCGCTTCCGCATTGACCGTCTTCGATGCATGCAGGAACCACCAGAGCTGGCCGAGCATCGGCCCGATCCCGCCGATCTGGAAGTGCAGCCATTGCTGGACCGCCGTGCGCTCGGCCAGCGTTTCCGGATGCAGGTATCCCGTCTTCGCGGCGAGATAACCGAGGATTGCGCCGGATTCGAACACGGCCAGCCCGGTGTCGTGATCGACGATGGCCGGGATCTTGCCGTTCGGGTTGATCGCGAGGAACGCCGGGCTGCGCTGTTCGCCCGCGGACAGGTTCACGTGCACGAGGTCGTGCGCGAGCCCGGCCTCTTCCAGGTAGATCGCGATCTTGTGCCCGTTCGGCGTGTCGGCCGTATGGAACGTGAGGGAGTGCGTCGAGGTCATGTCGGTCCTTGTCATCGGGTTATCGTTGCAACTACAATCGTTGCAATTGCAATCCTATGCCGGAACCGATGGCGCCGGCGACATGCCAGTACTCGAAGGAGGGACATGCAGACTGCGCGACCCGGTCCGCCGATGCGGACACCCGACACCCGCCGCGCCGCGGCGGCGTGCCTCGAACGGCTGACGACGCGGCGGCTCGCTCCGCAGGGCCGCGCGATATCCCCGCTCGGCGCGATGCGTGCGGCCGCCGATTGCCTCGAACGCGATGCGGCGACGTCGAAGCGCGTGTGGATCGTCCGCGCCGATGCGCGCGAATCGTTCGCCGACACGCGCGCACATCGCCACATCAGCGCATGGCCGCTGCGGTTTCTCGATCCGGGCAAACCTTTCGAGCGACCGCTGCTGTACCTGCTGCACGCGCGTGCGATCGACCGGCTGCGGCTGGCATCGATCGAGACCGTCGATCGCGGGATCTTCGTGAACGATGCGGAAACGGCCGCGTCGTCCTGGCCGAAAGGCGTGACGCCCGACGTCCCGCACTGGCTGGCCGCGAACCCAGCGTGCACGCCGTATGACCCGGCATCGGGACACGAAGCGATCGCGATCCTGCGCCACGCGCTGCGCACGCTTTACGTCGCCGGCCAGCCGGGCTTTTTCTACCTCGCGGGCCATGACGACTGCGTGCCCTATGCGAAGCCGCTGTCGGCCTCGGCCGCCCGCGATGCGTTCAACGGCATGGTGCGGGCCGGCCGGCGCACGGCGGCCGGCGCGGCTGCGCGCATCCGGCTGTGCGGCGCGGGCAGCACGCTCGCGCAGGTGATGGAAGCGGCCGACCTGCTGCACGACGAATGGCGAATCGATTCGACGATCTGGAGCTGCCCGAGCTACACGCAGCTCGCGCGCGACGGTCGCGCCGCCGACCGCTGGAACCTGCTGCATCCACAAGATGAACCGCGCATCGCGCACATCCGTGCATGCCTCGGCGAAGGCGACGCGCCGGTGCTCGCGGTGACCGGGTACGCGCGGCACGTCGCCGCACAGATCGGCGCGTTCATCCCTGCCCGCTTCAGCGCGATCGGCGCGGATTCGGCCGGCCCCGACACGCGCACGCCGGATCCACGGTGGATTGCCGCAGTCGCGCTCCGCCTGCTGGCCGACGACGGCTGCGTGCCGGCCGACTGGGCCGCGCAGGCGATGCACCGTTATGCGCGCGGCTGATGCGCGCGCCGGCTGCCGTTACTTCGCGTCGGCGGTCGCGTCGCGCGCCATGGCCGTCGCGCGGTCGAGCGCGGCGGCCATCGCCGCCTGCTCCTTGCCGGTGAACTGGTCGAGAAAGAGTTCCGCGACCGTCGACTGGTACACCTTCCACATCTTCTTGCGCAGCGTGCGCCCCTTGTCGGTGATGCTCGCAAACGCGGCGCGTCCGTCGTCGGCCGACCGCGCGCGCGTGACGAGCCCTTCCTGTTCGAGCCGGTCGACGAGCCGCGTCAGGTTGTAGCGCTCGATCGCGAGCACATCGGCCAGTTCGTGCATGCGGCGCGTGCCGTCGGGCCCGCTTTCGAGCCCCCACAACGCGTCGTACCACGCATAGGCGGGAAGGCCTGCCGCCGCGAGGCGGCGTTCGATCTCGCGAATCATCGTCCGGTGCGCGCGGACGAACGAGAACCACAGATCGGGTTCGGGTGCGCTCATGTCAGGTCGTTCCTTTCGTTGAATTGCAGTTGCAATTAAATTTTACCTCGACAACAATGGCCGTCGATACGATTGCAATTGCAACCATTTCATTGCCCGCTGATCGGCGGGTGTTCCGTCGCGCGACGCGTCGCCACGACCGTCGCCCCGCGCAGCCTGATGCTTCTGGAGACACTGCATGACCGCACCTCTCGCGTTACCCGACATCGACCCGCAGGAAACCCGCGAATGGCTCGATGCGCTCGAATCCGTGATCGCGCTCGAAGGCCGTCCGCGCGCGCACTACCTGCTCGACCAGCTCGCCGATCTCGACGCGGCCCGCCACGGCGACCTGCACGGCCGCGTGACGACCGCCTACGTGAACACGGTGCCGCGTGAGCGGCAACCGGCCTACCCGGGCGATCTCGCGCTCGAACGCCGCCTGAACGCGATGATCCGCTGGAACGCGATGGTGATGGTGCTGCGTGCCGGCCGGCATTCGAACGTCGGCGGCCACATCGCAACCTACCAGTCGGCGGCCGTGCTGTACGACGTCGGCTTCGACCACTTCTTTCGCGGCCGCACCGACACGTTCGACGGCGACATGGTCTACATCCAGGGCCATTCGGCGCCCGGCATCTATGGCCGCGCGTATCTGGAAGGCCGCATCACGGACGCACAGCTCGACAACTTCCGCCGCGAGACCGGCCGCGAAGCGGGCCGCGACGGGCTGTCGTCGTATCCGCATCCGCGCCTGATGCCGGATTTCTGGCAATTCCCGACCGTGTCGATGGGGCTCGGGCCGCTCACGGCCGCCTATCAGGCGCGCTTCATGCGCTACCTCGAATACCGCGGGCTGAAAGCCCATCAGGGCCGCAAGGTGTGGGCGTTTCTCGGCGACGGCGAAATGGACCAGCCCGAATCGCTCGCCGCGATCTCGCTCGCCGGGCGCGAACGGCTCGACAACCTGATCTTCGTCGTCAACTGCAACCTGCAGCGGCTCGACGGCCCCGTGCGCGGCAACGGAAAGGTCATCCAGGAACTCGAGGGCACGTTCCGCGCGGCCGGCTGGAACGTCGTCAAGGTGATCTGGGGCAGCGGCTGGGATCGCCTGCTCGAACGCGACACGACGGGCCTGCTGCGCCAGCGCATGATGGAATGCGTCGACGGCGATTACCAGACCTTCAAGTCGCAAAGCGGCGCGTACGTGCGCGAGCATTTCTTCGGCAAGTATCCCGAGCTGCTCGAACTCGTCGCCGACCTGTCCGACGACGACATCTGGAAACTGGCGCGCGGCGGTCACGATCCGGAGAAGGTCCATGCGGCGTATGCACAGGCGATGCGCGCGGACGGTCGCCCGACCGTCGTGCTCGCGAAAACCGTCAAGGGCTTCGGGATGGGCGAAGCCGGCGAAGGCCAGAACGTGAACCACCAGCTGAAGAAGATGAGCGCGGACGCCGTGCGCGCGTTCCGCGACCGGTTCGCGCTGCCGGTCAGCGACGCGCAGCTCGACGAACTGCCCTATCTGAAGCCCGAGCCGGGCAGCGCCGAAGCGCGCTATTTCGCTGAACGCCGCGCGGCGCTGGGCGGCCACGTGCCGGCCCGCTTCAGCACCGTGGCTGCGCTGCCCGTACCGCCGCTCGCCGCGTTCAACGCGCAGTTGAAGGACAGTGGCGAGCGCGGGCTGTCGACGACGATGGCGTTCGTGCGCATCCTCGGCACGCTGCTGAAGGATCCGCAGCTCGGCAAGCTCGTCGTGCCGATCGTGCCGGACGAATCGCGTACGTTCGGCATGGAGGGCCTGTTCCGCCAGATCGGCATCCACTCGCATCTCGGCCAGCTCTATACGCCGCAGGACGCAGGCCAGCTCAGCTACTACAAGGAAGCGAAGGACGGGCAGATCCTGCAGGAAGGGATCAACGAATCGGGCGCGATCGCATCGTGGATCGCGGCCGGTACCGCGTATAGCAACCACGGTCTGGCGGCGATCCCGTTCTACATCTTCTATTCGATGTTCGGGCTGCAGCGGGTCGGCGATCTCGCGTGGGCAGCCGGCGACGCACGCACGCGTGGCTTCCTGCTCGGCGCGACGTCGGGCCGCACGACGCTGATGGGCGAAGGGCTGCAGCACAACGACGGGCACAGCCAGGTGCTGTCGTCGGTGATTCCGAACTGCGTGTCGTACGACCCGACCTATGCGTACGAACTCGCGGTGATCGTGCGCGACGGATTGCGGCGGATGTTCGCGGAACAGGAGGACGTCTATTACTACATCACGCTGCTCAACGAGAACTATCCGCATCCGGCGCTGCCCGACGGCGCGGAGGCCGGCATTCTCAAGGGTCTCTACCTGCTGCGCGAAGGCACGTCGCACGCGGCCGACGTGCCGCGCGTGCAACTGATGGGCAGCGGCGCGATCCTGCGCGAAGTGATCGCCGCCAGCGACCTGCTCGCCCAGGACTTCGGCGTGTCGAGCGACGTATGGAGCGCAACGAGCCTGACCGAGCTGCGCCGCGACGGGCTGGCCGCCGAACGCTGGAACCTGCTGCATCCCGATCAGGCACCGCGCGTGCCCTATGTGCAGCAATGCCTCGACGGCCGCACGGGGCCTGTCGTCGTCGCGACCGACTACATGAAGATCGTCGGCGACCAGATCCGCGCGTTCGTCGACGGCCGGCGCTTCGTGTCGCTCGGCACCGACGGCTTCGGCCGCTCGGATACGCGCGAGGCACTGCGCACCTTCTTCGAGGTCGACCGGCACTTCATCGTGATCGCCGCGTTGAAGGCGCTCGCCGACGATGGTGCGATCGAGCGTGCACGCGTCGGCGAGGCCATCCGGCGTTACGGCATCGACATCGACAAGGTCGATCCGGCTACCGTGTGATCATGCGGCGCGCGACAGACACGATCCCACCGGCCTGCCGCGCGGCGCTGCTCGCGCTACGGCTTCGACTGCGCGAGCGGGGCTTGCGCGCCCTGCTCCGCGCCCGACGGCCAACCGCCCGCAAGCGCCTTGTACAGCGCGACCGTCGACACCGCGCTGCGTGTCCGCCCGTCGGCCGCCGCGTCCTGCGCCTGCAGCAGCGTCCGCTGCGCGTCGAGCACTTCGTAGTAGTCGATCGCACCGGCCGAGAAACGTGTCTGCGCGAGCTGCGCGGCGCGCGCGCTGTCGTCCGCCGCGCGCACGAGGTGCGCGGTCTCGTCACGCGTGCGTGCGACACGCAGCAGCGCGTTCTCCGTTTCCTCCAGCGCGCCGAGCACGGTCTGCCGGTACTGCGCGAGCTGGCCGGCCGCTTCCGCGTCGCTCGCGGCAATCCGCGCACGCACGCGGCCGACGTCGAGGAACGACCAGTCGATGCCGAGCGCGATCAGGTTCGTGTCGCTGCCCGCGCGGAAGAACCCGTAGCTGCTCGTCGCGCTGCCGAGCAGGCCCGACAGCGTGAAGCGCGGAAACAGGTCGGCCGTCGCGACGCCGACGCGCGCGGTCGCCGCGTGCAGCCTTGCCTCGGCGGCCGCGACATCGGGACGCCGGCGCAGCAGGTCGCCCGGCGTGCCGGGATCGATGTCTGCGGCCAGCGCCGGCAGCGGCACCGGCGTGCCCGCCACCGTGCCGGTCTTCGGCCAATCGAAGCGGCCGATCAGCGCATCCGGCGTCTGCCCGGTCAGCACCGCGAGCCGATGCTCGTCGACGCCGATCGCCGCTTCATACACGGCGATCCGCGACGTCGTCGATTCGTACTGCGCCCGCGCCCGCGCCGCATCGAGCTCGGACCCTCGCCCCGCGCCGACGCGCGCATTGATCAGCGCAAGCGTCTGCTTCTGGTTGTCGGCGTTCTCGCGCGCGATCCGCAACCGCTCCTGCGAGCCGCGCAGATCGACATACGTGCTCGCCACCTCGCCGGCGATCGCGACGCGCACCGCGCGCACGTCGGCCGCGCTCGCCGCCGTTTCCGCGCGCTGGGATTCGATCGAACGACGAACGCGGCCGAACAGGTCGAGTTCCCATGCGGCATTGATCCCGACGCTGGACGTCGGCGTGTCGCGCTGGCTGCGCGGCGCGCCGAACGCCTGGTCCTTGCTCATCAACTGATGGCCGATCTGGCCGCTCGCGGTGATGGTCGGAAAGCGGTCGAAGGTCGCCTGTGACAGCAATGCATTCGACGCGTCGTAGCGCGACACGGCCACCTGCAGGTCCTGGTTCGCCGCGAGCGCCGCGTCGATCAACTGCGTCAACGCCGGATCGCCGAAGCCACGCCAGAACGTGGCATCGGCAGCCGCCGACGCGTCGGGCAACGTATCGGCCGGCGACGCGTCACGCTGCGCGGCCGGATGCGCGTCGCGCGCGAACCGCTCGGCCGTGGCCGTATCGGGCCGCTTGAAATCGGGGCCGACCGCGCACGCGGCAAGCGTCACCGACATCGCGAGCGCGGAAAGACGGAAAGCGGCGCTCATCGGTTTTCTCCTTCGAGGGTGCCGTGCTGTTCGCTCCAGACGGCCGGCGTGCCGCCCGCGAGCTTGCGGATCGCCACATAGAACACGGGTGTCAGGAACAGCCCGAACAGGGTGACGCCGAGCATCCCCGCGAATACGGTCACGCCGGTGGCGGCACGCACTTCGCTACCGGCGCCGCTGCCGATCAGGAGCGGCACCGAGCCCGCGATGAACGCGACCGACGTCATCACGATCGGGCGCAGCCGCAGCTTGCACGCTTCGAGCGCCGCTTCGATCACGCCCTTGCCCTGGATTTCGAGTTCGCGTGCGAATTCGACGATCAGGATCGCGTTCTTGCACGCAAGCCCCATCAGCACGACGAGACCGACCTGCACGAACACGTTGTTGTCGCCGCCGGACAGCCATACGCCGAACAGCGCCGCGCACATGCACACGGGCACGATCAGGATCACCGCGAGCGGCAGCGTCCAGCTCTCGTACAGCGATGCGAGCACGAGGAACACGAGCATCACCGCCAGCGGGAACACGACGATCGCCGCGTTGCTCTGCGTGACCTGCTGGTAGCTGAGGTCGGTCCATTCGAGCGTGATGCCGGGCGGCAGCACCTCCTTCGCGATCTGCTGGAGCTTCGCGATCGCCTGCGACGACGACATCACCTTCGGATCGGCATCGCCGATCAGGTCGGCGGCAGGATAGCCGTTGTAGCGAACGACCGGGTCGGGTCCGTACGCAGGCTCCACCGTCACCATCGAACCGATCGGCACCATCTCGCCCTTCGCGTTGCGCGTGCGCAGGTTCGCGATATCGGCGGCCGTCTGCCGGTGGCCGGCATCCGCTTGCGCCATCACGCGATACACACGGCCGAAGATGTTGAAGTCGTTCACGTACATCGAGCCGAGATACACCTGCAGCGTGTTGAACAGGTCGGTCAACGCGACACCCTGCGCCTTCGCCTTCAGCCGGTCGACCTTCACCTCGAGCTGCGGGATGTTGGCCTGGTACGAGCTGACGGGATAGCTCATCCCCGGCGTCTTCGCGACCGCGGCCTGGAACGTCGTCAGCGCCTTCTGCAATTCGCCGTAGCCGAGCGCACCGCGATCCTCCAGGTACAGCGAGTAGCCCGAACCGTTGCCGAGGCCCTGGATCGGCGGCGGCATCAGCGCGTAGGTAATGCCGCCGTTGATCGCCGCAAAGCGTGCGTTCAGGTCCGCATTGATCTGCGCGGCGCTGCGATGACGCTGGTCGAACGGCTTCAGGATCACGTACGAGTTCGTGATGTTCGGCGTGTTCACGCCCTGCAGCGCATTCAGCCCCGCGAACGCCGGCACCATCTCGACGCCGTCGGTGCCGAGCGCGATCTTCGTCATCTGCTCGGTCACCGCGCTGGTGCGCGCAAGCGACGCGCCTTCCGGCAGCTTCGCACCCGCGAACAGGTACAGCTTGTCCTGCACGGGGATGAAGCCGCCCGGCACCGCATTGAACAGCAGCGCGGTCGCCGCGAGCAGCACCGCATAGACGGCGAACACCACGCCGCGACGCTTCAGCGTGCGACCGACGACGCCGTGATAGCGATCCGAACTGCGCTCGAAGAAGCGGTTGAACGGATGGAACAGCCAGCCGAATGCGCGATCGAGCGCACGCGTGAGCGCATCCTTCGGCGCGCCGTGCGGGCGCAGCAGCTTCGCCGCGAGCGCGGGCGAGAGCGTCAGCGAGTTGATCGCGGAGATCACCGTCGAGATCGCGATCGTCACCGCGAACTGCCGGTAGAACTGGCCCGTGACGCCCGACATGAACGCCATCGGCACGAACACCGCGCACAGCACGAGCGCGATCGCGACGATCGGCCCCGACACCTCGCGCATCGCCTGGTGCGCGGCATCGCGCGGGCTCAGTCCCTGTGCGATGTTGCGCTCGACGTTCTCGACGACGACGATCGCATCGTCGACGACGATCCCGATCGCGAGCACGAGCCCGAACAGCGTCAGCGTGTTGATCGAATAGCCGAGCAGATGGAGAAACGCGAACGTGCCGACCACCGACACCGGCACCGCGACGAGCGGAATGATCGATGCGCGCCACGTCTGCAGGAACAGGATCACGACGAGCACGACCAGCACGACGGCCTCGATCAGCGTGTGCTGCACCGCGCGGATCGACTCGCGCACGAACACCGTCGGGTCCCACACCGGGCGGTACGCGACGCCGGGCGGGAACCGCTTCGACAGCTCGTCGAGCTTCGCATACACGGCCTTCGCGACGTCGAGCGCGTTCGCACCCGGCGACAGGAAGATGCCGACCACGGCCGAATGCTTGTCGTTGAAATACGAGCGCAGCGTGTAGTCGCCCGCGCCGAGCTCGATGCGCGCGACGTCGGACAGCTTCACGACCTGGCCGTCGTCGCCGTTGCGCAGCACGATGTCGCTGAATTCCTGCACCGTGCGCAGGCGGCCGCGCACGTTGATCGACACGAGGAAGTCGTTTTTCTTCGGCGACGGTTCGGCGCCGAGCTGGCCGGCCGACACCTGCACGTTCTGCTCGCGCACGGCCGCGATCACGTCGCTTGCGGTCAGCCCGCGCGACGCGAGCCGGTTGGGATCGAGCCACAGCCGCATCGCGTAGTCGCCGGAGCCGTACACGCCGACGTCGCCGATGCCGGTGAGCCGCGACAGCTCGTCCTTCACGTGCAGCGTCAGGTAGTTGCGCAGGTACAGGGAATCGCGGCTGTTGTCCGGCGAATAGAGGCTCACGTACATCAGCGGCGTCGGCGACTGCTTCTGCGTGGTCACGCCGTACTGACGCACCTCGTCGGGCAGGCGCGACAGCGCCTGGCTCACGCGGTTCTGCACGCGCACGGCGGCCGTGTCGGGGTCGACCCCCTGCAGGAACGTGACGACGACCTGCAGGCTGCCGTCCGACCCCGCAACCGACTTCATGTACATGATGCCTTCGACGCCGTTGATCGCCTCTTCCAGCGGTTCGGCGACCGATTCGGCGATTTCCTTCGGGTTCGCGCCCGGGTACGTCGCACGCACGACGACGCTCGGCGGCACGACTTCCGGGTATTCGCCGGCCGGCAGCATCGGAATCGAGATCAGGCCGATCGCGAAAATGACGATCGACAGCACGACCGCGAAGATCGGCCGGTCGATGAAGAATCGGGAGAAATCCATCGTATCGCTCCCGTCACTGCGCGGCCGGCGTGCCGGCGTCGGCCACGGCCTGCGTGGCGTTACCGGCATCGGCACGCGCGGGCAGCGCTTTCGGCTTCACCTGCGCGCCCGGATAGTAGATCCGCTGCACGCCGTCGACGACCACGCGGTCGCCCGCCTGCAGCCCCTTCTCGACGATCCGCTCGCCTTCCAGCTCGCGGCCGACCGTCACGTCGCGGCGCAGCGCCTTGTCGCCCGGGCCGATCACGTACACGTACTTGCGGTCCTGGTCGGTCAGCACGGCCTTGTCGTCGACGAGCAGCGCATCCTGGTCGCGGCCGCTGACGAGCCGCACGCGCGCATAGAGCCCCGGCGTGAACGTATGGTCCGCATTCGGCAGCCGCACACGCGCGCGGATCGTGCCGGTTTGCGGGTCGAGCCGGTTGTCGAGGAAATCGACGGTGCCCGCGTGCGGGAAGCCCGTCTCGTTCGCGAGGCCCACGCGCACGGGATCGGCGCCGATCGCGCGATGCTTCGGATCGGCACGGCGCGCGTTGTAGCGCAGGTAGCTCTGCTCGTCGCAATCGAAGTACACGTAGACGGGGTCCTGCGACACGACAGTCGTCAGCAGCGTGTCGTCCGCACGCGCGAGGTTGCCGACGGTCGCGACCGCGCGGCCGACGCGCCCGGCGATCGGCGCGCGCACCTCGGTGAAGCCGAGATTGAGCTTCGCATCGGCGACGGCCGCGTCGGCCGCCTGCAGGTCCGCGCGCGCCTGCTCGGCCGTGGCGCGCGCATTGTCGAGTTCTTCCTGCGACGTCGCATGCGCATCGATCAGCGTCTGCACGCGCTTGAGTTGCACCTGGGCGAGGCTCGCGGCCGCTCGGGCCCGCTGCTGCTGCGCGTTGGCGCGGTCGAGCGCGATCCGGTACGGACGCGGGTCGATCTCGAACAGCAGCGCACCCTGCGCGACGAGGTCGCCCTCCTTGTAGGCCAGGCGCTGCAGATAGCCACTCACGCGCGGCCGCAATTCGACCGCGTCGACGGCTTCGACGCGTCCGTTGAACTCGTCCGCGAGGCGGACCGTGCGCGGCGCGACCGTGGCGACGCCGACTTCGGGAAGAGGCTGGGCCGACGATGCGTCTTTGCCGTCGTGACAGCCCGACAACGCCAGCAACAATGCACAGGCGGCGCCCAAAGGCGACGTCCTGCGTAGGGATAAGGAGAGCATGATGCCTCGCGACGGGTTAAACTGCCGCGTAGCATAAAAGTTGAAGTTAACTTTAAGTCAAGCTTTCCCCGGAGAACGTCATGGGTACCCCGGAAGAACCGAAATGGCCGCTGATGTCGATCCGCGAAGTGGCCGCGCGCAGCGGCGTGCCGGCATCGACGCTGCGGTTCTACGAGACGCGCGGGCTCATCAAGTCGCATCGGAACGGCTCAAGCCATCGTCACTACTCGCGCGCGGTGCTGCGGCTGATCGCGTTCATCGTGTTCGCGCAGAAGATCGGCTATTCGCTCGACGAAATCGCAGAACAGCTCGTCAGCCTCCCCGAGGACACCGCGCCGAGCAACAAGGACTGGCAGCGGCTGTCGCGCGGCTGGAAACAGCGCGTCGCGAGCCGGATCGAGGAGTTGCAGCGGCTCTACATCAACCTCGACGAATGCATCGGCTGCGGCTGCCTGTCGCTCAAGCGCTGCAAGCTGACCAACCCGGAAGATCGCGCGGGCCGCAACGGGCCCGGCGCGCGGCGCTGGCTCGGCGACAAGCCGCCGATGGATGTCGAATGACGGACGCACGCATGCCCGCCGCCGGCGCGGTGTGCGTCACCCGACGCGCCAGCCGCCGTTCACCGCGATCGTCGCGCCCGTGACGAACGACGCGCGCGGCCCGGCGAGCCACGCAACCGCGTCCGCGATGTCATCCGGATGCCCGGCGCGGCCGGCCGGCGTCTGCTCGCGGATCGTCGCGGCGATGGCCGGCGCAACGCCGCCGTCGCCGAAGAAGCGTGTGTCGGCGATATAACCTGGCGCGACCGTATTGACCGTCGCACCGCGCGGCCCGAGTTCGCGCGCCAACGCAACGGTGAACCCTTCGACGCCAGCCTTCGCGGCCGCATACGCCAGCCCGCCCGGCAGCAGGCTGCCGGCGCGCGCCGCGATCGAGCCGATGTTGACGATCCGCGCGGCACGGCCGGCCAGGTGCGGCAACACGGCCATCGTCGTCAGGAACAGGCTTTTCAGGTTCGCGTCGAGCAGGGTGCCCCACACGTCCTCGGCCTCGTCCGCCCCGGTATCCGCACCGACGCGGCCGGTCAGCCCCGCGTTGTTGACCAGCACGTCGATGCGCGGCCACCGCGCGATGATCGCGGCGACCGCCGCTTCCGCCTCGCGCCGCACGCTCAAATCGCCGGCCTGCCCGATCGCCGCGCCGCCGAGACGCGTAACAGCCGCCTCCAGCCGCGCAACGTCGCGCCCGACGATCGCAACGCGATACCCGTCCTCCACCAGCCGGCTTGCGATCGCGAAGCCGATCCCGCTCGACCCGCCCGTGACGATTGCCGTTCGCTGCTGTTCATTGCCCGCCATGACCTGCCCTCCTGACTGTCGACGGTTGATGACAAGGCCATTCTGGGCAGCGCCAGGTGATAGGTAAAATACGAATTCGATGATCAACTGATACATGGAAGGTATCGCATGATCGATCTACGCCAGTTCAGGCAATTCATCGCGGTGGCCGAGACGCTGAGCTTCCGGCGCGCGGCCGAGCGGCTGCACATGGCGCAGCCGCCACTCAGCGCGGCGATCCGCAAGCTGGAGGACGATCTGGGCGTGGCGCTGCTCGAACGCGACAACCGCGGCTCGCGACTCACGCCGGCCGGCGAAGCGTTCCTGCTCGAAGCGCGGCGTGCGCTCGAACAGGCCGAGCGCGCGGTAGCCATGGCCCGCCGCGCAGGCGCCGGCCTCGGCGGCACGCTGCGGCTCCGGTTCGTCGACAGCACGGTCAACGCGCTGCTGCCGCTGATCCTGCGCGCATTCCAGGAACGGTATCCGGACGTCGATTTCCAGCTCGAAGAAGGAACGACCGCCGAACAGGTGCTCGCGCTGCGCCAGGACCGTACGGACGTCGGCCTGGTCGTGCTGCCGGTGGCCGATGCCGGCGACGTGCGCGTCGAACCGCTGCTGCGCGACCGGATGGTCGCCGCGCTGCCCGACGGTCATCGGCTCGCGCACCGCAAGCGCATCGCGCTCGCCGAGCTGGCGGACGAACCGTGGGTCATGTTTGCGGCGCACCATGGGCCCGGCATGCACGCGCTGATCGTGACCGCGTGCGCGCGGGCCGGGTTCGCGCCGCGCGTGGTCCAGCAGCCGCGCCAGATGCAGACGACGGCCGGGCTCGTCGCGGGCGGCATCGGCGTCGCGCTGATGCCGCGCCTGTTCGTGCCGATGCAGCCGCACGGCATTACGTTCTGCGAACTGAAAGATGCGGGCAGCCCGCTTGCGTACGAGCTGGCGATCGCTTACCGCACGCCGTCGCCGCTCGTCGATGCGCTGCGCGAAACCGCGCGAAACGCGGTCGGCGAACTGGGGCTGGTTGCCGCGATGTGACCGCGCGCGTTGCGCGCGGCGGCGCTCAGTCGCCGATCATGTTGTACACGACTGCGAGCACGGCCTGCCGGAACGCCTCCGGCCGGGTCGGCAGCGACGTGTACTCCAGCATCATGTGGCTGTACGACACGGTCGTGCCGATCGCGCTCGCGATCATGAAGAACAGCACGTCAGGATCGACCGGGCGGATCGCTCCCGCGTCGACCGCCTCCGTCAGCAGCGGAAACATCGCATCGTGATACGGACGCACGATCCGCTCCTGCAGCCGATCGAGCCGCCCGCCCTCCTCGGTCGCAGCGGTCGAGAAGAACATGCCGATGTCCGGCTCCGCGAACTCGTGATCGACGCATAGCTCCAATGCGCGCCGCACCCGGTCGCGATGCGGCAGCGACGACATGCGCAACGTACGCAGCGCATCGAACAGCGGCTCGGCCAGCTCGACGATCTGCTCGACGACAGCCAGCCACAACGTTTCCTTCGTGCCGAAATGATGGGCGATCAGCGCCGCGTCGATGCCCAACTCGCGCGCGACCTCGCGCACGCTCGTCGCGTCGTAGCCACGCTTCGCGAAGGTGCGGCGCGCGGCCCGCAATATCACGTCCGGACCGACGGACGCATCCGCCAGCGGCCGCCCGCGCGTACGCCGCTTCGACGGCACGCGCTCAGTGACTTCAGCCACGTTTTCCTGCTCCCCTTGAATGGTTCGAATGCCCGTGTTCGGGCCCCGGATTCATGTCCCCGGAGTTGGATCGCTCGCCCTGCTCCGTTGACACGCGGAGCCGGGAAGCGCTACGATCATACCTTATTCATCACGTGATGATTTATCCATGACAACCCCTACACGCATCGTCATCGTCGGCGGCGGGATCGCCGGATTGCAGCTCGCGACCCGGCTGGGCGAGCGTCTCGGCCGGTCCGGGCGGGCGCAGGTCACCATCGTCGACCGCAGTCCGACCCACATCTGGAAGCCGATGCTGCACACGATCGCGGCCGGAACGCGCGACGTCCAGCAGCAGCAGGTGATCTTCCTCGCTCATGCCCGCGACCACGGCTACACGTACCAGCCTGGCGAACTGAAGGGGCTCGATCGTGCACGCCGCCGCGTGCAGCTCGGCGAGATCCGCTCGCAGGACGGCGAGGTGGTGATCGAGGCGCGTGAGCTCGAATACGACGTGCTGATCCTCGCGCTCGGCAGCCAGGCCAACGATTTCGGCGTGCCGGGCGTGCGCGAGCACTGCTACTTCATCGACAGCCAGCAACAGGCCGAGACCTTCAACGAAGCGTTGCGGATGCGCGTGTTCCGCAGCATCGCGCGCGACGAGCCGTTCCGCGTCGCGATCGTCGGCGCGGGCGCGACGGGCGTGGAGCTTGCGGCGGAGCTGAGCCGCCTGCTGGAAGTCGCACAGGCCTATGGCGACGAAACGGTGCGCGAGCGGCTGCAGCTCACGCTGCTCGAAAGCGGCCCGCGCATCCTGAACGCGTTTCCGCCGAGGATTTCCGCGTCGGCGCAGCGGCGCCTCGAACAGATCGGCTTTCACGTGCTGACGTCGACGCGCGTCACGTCGGCCGACGCCAACGGTTTCCACTACGGCGACGGTTCGTTTGCCGAAGCGGACCTGATGGTCTGGGCCGCTGGCGTGAAGGCGCCCGATTTCATGCAGGCGCTCGGCGGGCTCGACACGAACCGCGCGAACCAGGTCGTCGTCGGCCCCACGCTGCAGGCAACGGGCGACGAGCACGTGTTCGCGATCGGCGATTGCGCGAGCCTGCTGCCCGACGGCCAGGAACGGCCGCTGCCGCCCACCGCGCAGGTGGCGACGCAGCAGGCCGAACATCTCGCGAAGCACCTGCCCGCGTGGCTCGACGGCACGCCGATTCCGCCGTTCGCGTTCCACGATTTCGGCGCGCTCGTGTCGATCAGCGACTACGACGCGTTCGGCACGCTCGGGCAATTCGGGTTCTTTCGCGGCGGCTTCATCCAGGGGCGTTTCGCGCAGTTCAGCCACCTGATGCTCTACCGGCGGCACCAGCAGGCGCTGCACGGTTTCTCCAAGGCGACCTTGCTGTGGATCGCCGAACGGATCAACGGCTGGGTGCAGCCGCGCATCCGCCTGTCGTGATGCCGCGCGTTGCGGCACCGCGTAACGTTTCGAGGAAAGCAGACATGAACAACCCTGCAGCGCCCTGGCTCATGACCGTTGCCGCGATCGGCAGCTTCGACATGCCGTCCGTTTCATGGGGCGTCCCGCGGCGGCGCACCGTCACGCGCGACCGCTTGCCGTCGTGGGACGCGTCGAGCAAGCCGACCATCAACGTGCTCGAACGGCCCACGGCCGACACCGTGATGATTTCGTGGTGCGATGCGTGCACCGGGCATTACGGCTACCAGAAGTGGCGACTGTTCACCGCGCGCAAGCGCGGCGTCTGTGCGCTGTCGGGGCGGCCGATCGCGGCCGGCGACAGCGTCTATGCGCCGCAATTGCTCGGTTCGACGCCGGGCAACGCCGCCGCGATGGTGCTCGCGGCGTGCATCGACGAGGCCCTGGCGGCCTGACGTCAGGTCGACGTGGTCTGACCGGCGACATAGGCCGGATCGCGGTTCTGCCGTTCCAGTTCGGCATCGAGATGCGCGGCATGCGCCAGCGCTTCGGATTCCGACATCAGCTCGCCTTCCCATTTCGCGACCACCGCGCTGGCGATCGAGTTGCCCACCGCGTTCGTGGCGGAGCGGCCCATGTCGAGGAACGTGTCGACACCGAGAATCAGCAGCAGCCCGGCTTCCGGGATGTTGAACTGATGCAGCGTCGCCGCGATCACGACGAGTGATGCGCGCGGGACGCCGGCCATCCCCTTCGACGTCAGCATCAGGATCAGCAGCATCGTGACCTGCGTGCCCAGCGACAGGTGGATGTTGTAGGCCTGCGCGATGAACAGCGACGCGAACGTGCAGTACATCATCGAGCCGTCGAGGTTGAACGAATAACCCATCGGCATCACGAAGCTCGAGATCTTGCGGCGCACACCGAAACGGTCGAGCGCGTCGAGGATCTTCGGGTACGCGGCTTCCGAGCTCGCGGTCGCGAACGACAGCATGAACGCTTCCTTGATCAGCACGAGCAACCTGAACACGCGGCGGCCGAGGAACAGCAGCCCGGCGGCGACGAGCGTGGTCCACAGCAGCACGAGGCTCACGTAGAAGTCGCCCATGAATACCGCGAACTTCAGCAGGATCGACAGCCCGTTGATCGCGACGGTCGACGCCATCGCGGCCATCACCGCCAGCGGCGCGAGCTTCATCACGTAGCCGGTGATCTTCAGCATCACGTGCGCGAGCTGGTCGATCGCGGCGACGAGGATCTTGCCGCGCTCGCCGAGCGCCGACAGCGCGACGCCGAAGAACATCGAGAACACGACGATCTGCAGGATTTCGTTGTTCGCCATCGCCTCGGCGAACGACTTCGGCACCATGTGGCCGACGAAGTCCTTCAGCGTGAACTTGGACGTCGCGAGATGCGCGGACGCGCCGATGTCCGGCAGCGGCAAGCCGAGATTCTCGCCCGGCCGCAGCAGGTTCGCCATCAGCAGCCCGAGCAGCAGCGAGATCAGCGACGCGGTGACGAACCAGCCGAGCGCCTTCACGAACACGCGCCCGACCGACGACGCATCGCCCATGTGCGCAATGCCGACGACGAGCGTCGAGAACACCAGCGGGCCGATCACCATCTTGATCAGCCGCAGGAACACGTCGGACACGAGCGAGATGTAGCCGGCAATTTCCGCGGCCGACTGCTTGTCCGGAAACTGCGTGTAGATCAGGTAGCCGACGAGGATGCCGGCCGCCATCGCGAGCAGGATCCAGCCTGCCGCGGACATTCGTTTGTTCATGACGGGATTCGCCGCACGGTGAAGGAGTTGACGGATGAAAAGGCGCGCGCCCCGTGCCGTGCCAGGGAGCGCGCGGGGCGAGCCGGTCAGGCTCGCGGATGTCCGTGAACGGACGTGCTGCCGCCGCTGCGGCATTCGCGGGAACGCGAACACCGGCGGCAGCGGTTCAGCATGAAACGATCAGGTCAGTAGCCGATCGCCGAGCCGGCCGGACGGCGCGGGTCGTTGACGCCGTAGATGTAGCCGACGCGCACGTTACCGGACACCGACGAATCGTTGCCGGAACTCTGGCGGCTCGCCGCTTCAGTGCCCGGCAGGCCGACCATGATCAGCTCGGCCGCGCCCCAGGGCGTCTGCTCGACCATCTTGTAGCCCATGTTGCGCAGGATCGAGAGCGTGTCGGGCGACAGGCCGCGGGTCTCGTAGTAGACCTCGTCGGGCAGCCACTGATGATGGACGCGCGGCGCGTCGACCGCATCCTGCGGCGTCATCCCGTAGTCGATCACGTTCAACACGGTCTGCAGCGTGATCGTGATGATGCGCGACCCGCCCGGCGAACCGACCACCATGAACACCTTGCCGTCCTTCTTCACGATGGTCGGCGCCATCGACGACAGCGGACGCTTGCCCGGCGCGATCGAGTTGCGCGTGCCCTGCACGAGACCGAACAGGTTCTGCGCACCGACCTTCACGGTGAAGTCGTCCATCTCGTCGTTCAGGAAGAACCCCGTGCCCGGCGCGATCACCACGGCACCGAAGCGGCCGTTGACCGTATAGGTCGTCGACACCGCATTGCCGTCGCGGTCGATGATCGAATAGTGCGTCGTTTCCGGTTTCTCGTGCACGCCGACACCCGGCTGCACGTCGACCGATGCAGTCGCCATTTCACCGCTGATGTGCTTGCGGATCTCCGCTGCATATTGCTTGCTGGTCAGCTTCGCGACCGGATTGTCGATGAAGTTCGGATCGCCCAGCAGCGTGTTGCGGTCTTCGTATGCGTGCCGCATCGCCTCGGTCATGTAGTGCACCACCGACGCCGACTGGTAGCCGAGCTTGCGCAGGTCATACCCTTCGAGGATGTTCAGCGTCTCGCACATCGTCACGCCGCCCGAGCTCGGCGGCGGGGCCGACACGAACTCGTAGCCGCGATACGTGCACGTCAGCGGCGCAATGTCCTGCGCGCGGTAGGACGCGAAATCGGCGGCCGTGATCACGCCGCCGCCGCGCTTGGCCGCCGCTTCGACGATCTTCGGGATCTCGCCGTGATAGAACGCGTCGGGCCCCTGCTCCGCGATGCGCTCGAGCGTACGGGCCAGGTCCTTCTGCACCAGGCGGTCGCCCGGCTGCAGCGGCGTGCCATCCGGCCGCAGGAAGATGCGGGCGGCTTCCGGGTCCTTCTTGAAGCGCTCGACCGTCGTGTCGAGGATGTCCGTGTCGCCGCGCGTCAGCACGAAGCCGTCGCGCGCCAGCTGGATCGCCGGCGCCATCACCTGCTTGCGCGTCAGCTTCCCGTACTTGCGCTGCGCGAGATCGAGGCCGGCCACCGTGCCCGGCACGCCGACCGCGCGATAGCCGTACAGGCTTTCGTCCGGAATGACGTTCCCTGCCGCATCGAGATACATGTTCGCGGACGCCGCGGCCGGCGCGGTCTCGCGGAAATTGATGAAGCGGTCGCGGCCGTCGGCCAGGTGGACGGTCATGAAACCGCCGCCGCCGATGTTGCCGCAGCACGAGTTGGTCACGGCCTGCGCATAACCGACCGCCACCGCCGCATCGACCGCGTTGCCGCCTTCCTTGAGGATGTCGACGCCGATTTGCGACGCAAAGTGCTGCGACGACACGACCATGCCGTTCTTCGCTTCGACCGCGGGGGCGGACGCAGCGAACGCGCTCACGCTCATGGCCGACAACAGGGTGAGTACTGCGAGCCGCCTCATGACGGAATCCTCCAGACAAGTAAACCGGGCCGTGCCGGGATGTGCGGGCCTGCGATCGCGTGCCGACGCTGCCCATCCAGACATGTAATAAACAATACATTCCAGCAAGGCCGCGATCATAGCACTCGCTTTTTTGCACCAAAACCTAGGGTTATCACTGAACTTAAAGCGGATGCCTACCGAGATGTTGATTGGCATATGTTTGTTTTATTACATAGATCGACAAAGCAAGTGTCAGAGCGATGCGTCCCTCTAATACCGGGACTTGCACGGCCCGCCGTACGTCAATCGGCTAACATGCGTGGAGTCGCCGGCAGGCCGAGGTCTGCCGTTTGTCATACAGATAAGAGAGCTGGAGTGCCCGATGGGGACGAGCATCAGGGCGTTGCTGTTATCCCAGATGGATAGCTTCACGCCGTCGGAACAGAAGGTTGCGCAGGCGTTGCTGGATCGCTATCCCAGTCTCGGGCTGGGCCCCATCGCGCAATTTGCGAAACAGGCGGAAGTCAGCGACCCGACCGTGTTCCGCTTCGTCGTCCGGATCGGCTTTCCGAACTACTCGTCGTTCCAGCAGGCGCTGCACGACGAGATCGACACCGCGATGAATTCACCGCTCGCGCGGATGGACGCGTTCCATTCGGAAACGGGCATGCGCGACAGTCATTCGGCGATTTTCCAGCGGCTGTCCGAATCGCTCGCGACCATGATCGAAGGACTCGATGCGGCGGCATTCGACGCCGCGGTGGCGCTGCTCGCCGATCCGGACGTGCGCATCTTCTGCGGCGGCGGACGCTATACGGCGCCGCTCGCGTCGCTGTTTTCGTTCACGCTTGCCTATGCGCGGCCGCATGTGCAGGCGGTCGAACCGAACGTGAATCTCGCGTCGGTCGCGCTGGCCGACATGGGGCGCGACGACGTGCTCGTGATCTTCGATTTTCGCCGCTACCAGAAGGACAGCATCCGCTTCGCGCAGGCTGCGCACCGGCTCGGTACGCGGATCCTGCTGATCACCGACGAATGGCGCTCGCCGATCGGCGCATTCGCGGAAATCGTGCTGCGGATCCAGGGGCGCCCGTTCGCGATGCTGCAGACCAACGTGCCGGCACTGGCGCTCTCAGAAGCGCTGGTGATCGGCGTGACGAACCGGCTGCCGGAGCTGGCAAGGCAACGGATGGAGAAGATCGAGCAGCTCAATACCGGAGGGATCGAGCAGGATACGAATCAGCGGGATTTGCCGGAGTGAGGGGTGTTTAGTGGGATCAAGGGAAACCACCAGTGCGACGTTTTCCGCGTTATTCAGAAACCGTCATTTCGACGCGACGATTCCTGGCCCTTCCCGACTCGGTACTGTTGTCCGCCAGCGACTCGGCATCCCCGCGTCCTTCCACGCTGATACTCGGCACCGGTACGCCAGCCGCGACAAGAATCCGGGCAACATGTCGGGCACGCATTTCGGAAAGCGCCAGGTTGGAAACCTGACGTGTGGAATTGGCCGGTGTGCTATCCGCGAATCCGGTCACCCGGATGACCGCGCCTTCGGTCATCGCCGCGATTTCCCGTCCGGCCGAGGCCACGACGAAAGCCCCCCAAGGCGCCACCTCCACACCACCCGGCACAAACATGCCGCCAAAGCGAAGCGTCAAGGTATTGCGCGCAGGATCTCGGATCAGTTCGACATTCCCTGCTGCAACGTCGTCGCGGAGCCGCTGTTCCAGATTGCGAGCCAGCACGTCAAACGACGACACGCGTTGCACCTCTCGCGAACCGGCCCAATGGTCCACCACGGCATATCCCGCGGCGCCCGACAGCAACGCAATGGCTGTACCGACAACAGCCCCAATGCGCGACGACCGGCGCGTCGCCAAGGGACGCACCCACGGATCGACCGTCCGTCGCATTTGTCTGACCGGCTCGCTTACGTGGCTCATGCCCACTCCCCCCGTCACAACCACGTCGTGCACGTGCTCACGCACGACCTTCAAGCGCTTCTGACCGTCACGCTCGAATCGGTAACGCCCGCGAAAGCCAAGATCGAGTATGTTTTGACACAACTCGATCAGATCGAGGTTCTCGCGCGGACTGCGCAACGCCTCGTCGATCAGTTGGAAAACGCGGTCGCCCCCCTGACGATCGTGACCCATCGAGATAGCCAGTCCGTTGGCTTGCCATTCGACACCGGTTCCGTCTCCTTTTCCCCAACACGTCTGCATCGCAGACTCGTCGAGCGCCGAGCACAAGCAATAGCTTGCGCTCCGGACATGCTCCGGTCGGAGGTTGAGTTCACCGCAAATCCGCGTAAATAGCCGGATTTCCTGCTCCAGCCACCGTCGCCGTCTGACAACCGAATCGGCATCGAGTATTTCGGGCTGATTGGCCAACGCGCCCAGCAGGACGCGCGCGGCTTCGAGCAGCGGGTTGATCGACTGCTCCACCATCCTGAGCCTTGTAGCGACAGATGGCGACGCCAATACCCCGCCATGGCTTTGCGGTTCGGCTGTGAAGAGACTCATCTTGATCGCCCCTCCTCGATTCAACGGGAAACGCTTCCGGCGTTTATCGGCAACACGCCCTGAGGCAATCCCGGCGGGGGGCCGCTATCCGGCAAATTGAACATCGCCATCGAGGTTGGGCACCGGAACGTCTTTAACACGTCGCTTGTCAGCGGATTCGCGACACTGCCAACACTCGCGATGTCGAGCACCGTTTCACGACCGTCAAAACTGAACGCGACGCGTGTGCGACCCGGCGTGGCCGTTCCGACCACCTGGCCTTTCTGAAGCAACCTCATCAACGCCCAGGGGCCATCGGTCGAAATCGTCGACGTATCGGGCCGGATGCGCGGGTTGGCCGTGATCTCGGCATGGACACCGCCGCGCGGCCCTGGCCATACAACCGCGAAGGGAACGACCGGACCATGCTGGTAAAGCGTCGCTTGCCCATCGATGTCGAGCGAGAGGCTCATGATCGTCGGCGCGAGTTCCGGAATTCGGATGTCGGCCTTCCACGTCATCTGCTTGTGGCCTGGATCATTGAAGAAAATGTCGCGAATCGCCTTCGCATGCTCGAATGGTTCGAGGTTCGGCCCCTGCACCGGCTCCGTTGCGCCCGGCAGCGTTCGATAACGCCATGGTTTTGCGGACGTATCGACAAACGGCGCCAGCGTCTTCACGAAGAAATCGTCGATCACACCGCCCTGCGCGAACACACGCGTGAAGTCGTCAATACCGATGTCACGCTTGCTGTCGGGAGAAAACGGGTAGTTTCCTTCGATCGTCAGTCGACAAGTGTCGCCAACCACCGCCTGCATCTGGCGTGACAACAACTGACCGATCCCCTGGTTGACCTCGCGCGACCCATCGGCGGCGAGCTTGAGCAATATAGCTCGGAACGGCGCGGGCATCGTGTCCGCAGCCATCTTGAGTTTCGCCGCCGTGTCGCTCGCCGGCGGCATGCTGTTGTTCGACAGCGCGTTATCGGCGACGGTAAGCGACGTGTAATAGTCGTTCAGCAGGTTGGCGACGCCGTCCAGCCCAGTCTTGTCCGCCTGGACGCCAGCCGATTGCGCCTCGAGCTGTGCATCCACGTTTCCCGTTACGACCTCGCGCAACGCCGCGAAACGGTTGTCGACGAGTTCCCGCTCTACACGCTCCGATGCGCGAATGCCAAGCGCCTTGTCGGTTTTCTGGTTCAGTTGATCGGTGGCCTTTTGCAGCAGCGAGCCGTTCGACGCAACCGATTGCTGCGTGAGCGTCGTCTCGCGCACTGCGGCGCGGGCAAGACGCGCGAGCGGCGAATCGGGCGCGGCAAAGCTGCGCAGCACCTTCAGATTGAACGCGAGACTCGTGCCGCTCACGGTCCGAATGTCGTTGAGAAACGCGTCCCACTGCTGCGCGTACTCCATCAGGTATTCGCGGCGAACGGCGTCGGTCAACGCATCGTCGGAGCCGGCAGCATTACTTACAATCTCAACCGTTTTTTTTTGAGCCTCGCCCAAGTACGAACGCCCCATCACCCATGCGTCGTCGTCGCGCGCGATCTGCACGAACTCAGGCAGCCGCTTGTCGAACAGATTCCGATAGCCGTCGAACGTGAAGAGACCCGACACGCCACGCGACAACGGTGCGTCGCTCGCACGCGTGAACACCGTGCCGGCCTGCGGGCCAACCGTGCGCAGCAACGTAAACTCATCGGGTGCTTCCTTGAGCATTGCCGCCTTCGCGCGCTGGTAAAGGCGGTCGGTGGCACTGCTGCCGTCAAGAAAGGCACGCGTCTGCTGTACCAGAGCGTCGTTGCGAATCAGCGGAGACTGCACGACACGCTCGCCGGAGAAGAGCTGTTGCACGTGATCGATCATCGACGCCCTGCCGCCGAATGCAGCGGCGCTGTCGGTCTTCGCCCAGTCATCGAGCACCCATGCCTTGACGTCGCCGGCATTGAACTTCGCCTTGTCGTACAGCATCAGGTACACGCGAAGCGCATCGTAGGCGGCCTTTGGATCCTTGTTGGCCATTGCGCCGGACATGATGTCTTCCAGACGATGCACGATCTGCGGCAGCAGCAGGTTGTCTTCGAGCGCATCGTAGGTGTGTCGACTTTCGGTGGCAACGTCCGCCGGCGTGTACAGACCGTAGCGCCACGCGCTGTCCGGGTCGGACAAGTCGAGCCCCGGAAAAGTGGGCAGATAGCGCGCCTCTGTCAGCGTGTCGGGCACGGCTTGCAATTTGGGCGTCTTGTACAACGCCGTGACGCGGGCGGTAAGCGCCTGCACCTTGCGGCCAATCGTGTCGAGATAGTCACTGTTGTTGCCGAAGCTCACGCGCAAACCAATCGCCAGCCACACGAACAACAGCAGCGCCAATGTGTGGCCGATCAGGCGCAAGAGCCGATAGCGATATTCCCAACGCAGGTTGGGGCTCACGAGATGCGCTTCCGGGAACACGACACGGGTCAGGAGATCGTGCAGGAAGAACCCCTGGTTACCCTCGGCGCGCGCCGGTGCAACAGGGGCGTGATCCTGAGTCGACAGAAGACGTTGAACCACCGTATGACGTTCCGCCACGATCTCGCTGCCCCGCTGCCGGGCGCTCGTGAAGTACACGCCGCGCAACGTCGAATGGAGTTGGGTGTCGTCGTAGCGAGAATCAAGGAATACCTGGTCGATCAGGTCGAGCAGCGGCCCGAGCAGCGCGGAAAACGCGTCGGGCATGGCGGCAAGCTTACGCCGCTTGTCCAGATCGTACTCATCCTGCAGATGCGTATCGATCGAACCTGTCAACCGTTCAGCCAACTGAGTGAGCTCGTGGTGACAACGCGCCCGCAGTCCTTCCTTCGCAACCGTTTCCTTGCCGTACGGAAGCGTGAAGCCCCATGCCTGCGCTCGCCCCTCGGACGTGAGCGCCCCGAAATACTCGGCAAAACCCGCCAGGCGATCCACTTTCGTGACCATCACGTAAACCGGGAAGCGGATGCCCAGCGCCTCTCTCAGCTCGGCCAGCCGTGCGCGCAATGCAGCAGCCTCGGCGACACGCGCCTGTTGATCCGCACTTGCCAGCGTCGCGAGATCGACCGTCAGCAATGCGCCGTTGATCGGCGCGCGAGGCCGGTTCCGACGCAAGATGCCGAGAAACCCGAGCCATTCCGCGCGATCGACCTCCTGTGGACGGTCGCGTACATCGGAAGGATTCGGCGCAACATCGACGCTCGATTTCGAGGCGGCGACCGCTTCCGATTGCCCGGGGGTGCCCTGCCGCATATCATCGGCAGAACGCTCCGTGCTTGCCGGGAGGTTAGCGGCATCCTGACCGGATGCATCGGCTGCCGGCTTGTTTGGTACAGCGACGGCGGCATCGGCGTCCCCGATCATCGACGTGCGATGACGCGTGTAGTAACCGGACGTGTCGATCAGCACCGCGTCGTTCGTCAGCCACCAGTCCACTGCGCCAGCATCGTCGGCTGGTTTCCCGGCAGCCCGCTGCATCTGCTCGGCAACGGGAAACGCCAGCCCGCCGTTCATCAATATGCTGGTCTTGCCGGAACCTTGCGAACCGAGTGTGAGGTACCAGGGCAACTCGTACAAATAGCGCTTGCCCTGGAACAGCTTGCCGAGGCCGCGTGCGCCGGTGCGCATCGATTTCAGGCGCGCGAGCGCGCTCGTCACGCTCCCTTCGACTTTCCGAAGACGGGAAGCTGCAAGCGGATTCTCCTTCCTGCGATCCAGACGCAGCATCTTTTTCATGAACGCATCGTCTTCGCGCATTTTCTGCCAAAGCCGGAACATTCCGACGAGGACGAAAACGGCCGCCACCAGTGCGATCGCGGTGAGCCGGGTCGACGCCGCTTCGAATGGAGCCATGTGCCCCAGAGAAAGCAGCGGCCCCGCGTACCAAATCAGCAAGCAAAGCAATGCGGCAAATACGATGCTGATCGACCATCCCACGAGCCGGAGCAGCACACCGGCGAGCAACAACGCGATCAGCAGCACGCGCATGCCGGCCCCGGCGAGCGGCTTGAGCCCGCCGAATGCGAAAAACGGACCGACGAACCAGATCACCAGTGCGACGACAACCAGTGCGAGGAACGCGAGGAACTGGCGCGAGGCCAGAAACGACAGGAACTGGAACTTCTTCATGTGTTATTCCGGAAACGGATCTGGCTCATCGTGCGACGTCGATCTCGACGCGGCGGTTCTGGGCGCGCCCCTGCGCGGTGCGGTTGTCGCCGACCGGATCGGCATCGCCCTTGCCGACGGCTTCGAGGCGGTTCGCCTGTACTCCGGCGGCTTGCAGCATCTGCATGACCTGGGTGGCCCGCTCTTCCGACAGCGCCTGATTCGACGCGAAATGACGGCTGCGAATCGGCACGTTGTCCGTGTAACCGAGAACCGTGACCTTGCCCGGCACCTTGGCGATCTCGGCCGCGATCTTCGAAATCAGCGGATTCATCGATGCCTGAACCGACGCACCACCGGGCCGGAACATCGCGTCGCCGCGGAACGTGACGGCGCTGAGGCGAGCGTCTTCGTCGACGCTGACGGTGCCGGTCGCGATTTCGTCCTTGAGCAGTTGCTTGAGGTGCAGTTGCGGCGCCGGTGCGGGCGGCGGAGTCATGCGAGCGATGTCGGCAATCTGCTTCTGGACGTCCGCGCTGCGGCTGAACAGTTCGTACTTGAACCATCCGAACAGTCCAAGCAGGACCACCGACAGGACGGTCGCGGTGATCCACACTGGGAAATCGTAGACCGACAGACGCTTGCCTTTTGCACTGGATTGCCAGTGGGGAGACAGCGCCAGCGGCACGGGTTCGCGTTGTGACGTGACGACGTTGTAGAGCCGCTGGCGAATCGCGTCGTGCTTGCGCTTGCCGTCGGCCCCACCTCGGTAGCGTCCTTCGAAGCCGAGACTGAGCGTCCGGTAAATCACTTCGAGCAGGTCTCGATGCTCGTGAGGGTCTTCGAGCAAGCGGCCGATCAGCAGGTAAACCTTGTCGCCGCCATCGAGGTCCCCGTGGAAGGAAATTGCCAGCCCCTCTTTGATCCATGCGATCCCCGACGAACCGGCCTTGCCCCATGCGGTTTGCGTTACCGTTTCGTCCAGCGCCGTGCATAGGCAATATCGGGCGCCAATCATGTGGTCGCGACGGATATTGGTCTGCTCGCATAGCCTCTCGAATACCCGAACCTCCTGCTCGAGAAGCGCGCGTAACGACGTGATTGCGTTCTTCGACGCAAATTTCTGCGGCATATCGGCCTGTGCACGCAGCAGGACGCGGGATGCTTCGAGCAATGGATTTGGCGCAGCCTTCACTTGTGCTAGGCGCTGCTCGAAAACCTCGGGAGGTGCAATATCCTCGTTGGCCGGCGTATCGTCTTCCCGGTTCAGCGCATTCGCCAACGCCTCCGGATCGTCCGTGGACGTGTGCACGGAATCGATCGGCGCACTGGCTTTCCTTGGAGTCGACATGGTTAGCGTCCTACCTTTGCCGTTGACGTGGCAATCAGCCGGCAACCGCACTCGGTACGGTGGCCGTGCAGCGCCACTAGGCGTCCACCGACGCTAAGCGTTGGATGCGCTTCGATGATCTTGTTGACGCCGTGCGGACGACCGTCCGGATAGGTTTCCGGGCAATCGACCAGATCATGCAGGCGGGCGATCTTCGTGCCGCCGATCTTGTGCGTATCCGAGCCGGTAATGATCCGGCCGCCATGGTCGGTTGCGTCTCCGACGACTGCGATGCTGATTGACATGGTGCTATTCGTAGGCTGGCGCGCTCAATAGCGCGGAAAGGTGCTGAAGTCAACTTTGACTGGCGGCGGCAACGTCCTCGACTGCTCGGCAAGGTAGTTGCCGAGATCCGCCGCCGCTACCCTTTCACGCTCGATGGCAATGTGTGCGGCGCCGTCCTTCAGGCCGAGCGACCGAACGCGCCTGTCGTTGCCGACGAAGAACGTCCGGGCCCACCCGTAACCGCCGGGTGCATATTCATGAAAATAGGGCACGCGGAACCATGCGCGGCTGTCGTGAACGTAATCGTCCAGCAAACGAATCGCGGCGCGAGGCAGCTTTCGCACCGCGGCGTCAGACGTGTGTTCGAGTAGGAACGGCAGCATTTCCTGCGGCGGGGTGAGAACAAAATCCAGGATTGGCTGATACGAGGCAACGGCGCCGAGCAGTTGCAGCACGCGGTCGCGTTCCCCCATCCAGACAGTCGTTGACCCCTGCCTACGGTGAGTTGGAACGTCCTTCCGTTCAACCGTCAGGAAATAAGCATTGACGTTCTGCTCCAGTGAAATCGCCTTTCCGATCGGCCCCATCTTCAGATTCACGGTTTCAGCCGGTGGGCGTGCCCAATACACCTGCCATCGCCATCGTTGATCGGGATACAGGTACGCCAGCAAGAGCCGGAACTCTTCCGCGGCTTCCAGAAGGTCTGTCTTGTCGTTGGTCGTCACGTCCATCGCACCCTCGCCAGGTCGCGGAGGTTTCCCAGCCGCAGTCGCCATAATCTCAGCGTCTTTCTTCTTGATCTGTTCACCGAGTTCAGCTGCCTTTTTCTTGAACGGACTCACCAGTGCAGGAATCGCAGGCATGCTGAGCGCGGCGGCATCGAGGCCAGCCTTTTGCTTCTCGAGCTGGATCTTCTCCCGCTTCAGTTTGTCAAGTTGGGAATTCGACGCTGCCTTGCTCGCGATTCGCGTTTCGAGTCCGTGGGGCGTGACTTCGTCTTCAGGCGCATGACGGAAAAAGGCTTGCGACGTAATGTAGGCCCGCGGATTTCCATAGTCCGCGCGCAAGGTACGCCATGCTAGCGACTGACCCATGCCGATACGAAGTGCGGTTTCGACGCTGTCGAGGGGTTTTTGATTGACGGTTGAGAGCCAGTCGTTGAAGGCGCGAGCAACGGATGACGTCAACGAGAAGTCTCTCACCAAGTCCTCCCGCTTGCGAATATCAGATTGAAGCAGCAGCGGCACCCCGGCCTTTAGTGCTTCGATATACATATTGTGCAAAGTGATCTGACTAAGCCTGCTGCCGTCGCCGTCTCGAGATTTGCCTTCTTCATTGAACGCATAACCACCGCCCACATCCGAATGCACGCCCGGGTAGGCAACCTCAATCCTGCGCGGCTCGCTGATCGGATAGGCATGCTTCTCCCGAATGGAATCGAGCGGGAAACTCATGCGCTGCTCGTGAATCGAGAAGAAATGCACGCACTTCTTCACTGAAGCGGGAATGTTAAGGGCACCTTTTGCGGTCCATGCCCAGTGCCCGTCTAGATCCGCCATTTCGATCGCCGCGGTGGCGGTATCCGGCAAACCAACCGATGCAACCGTATCGAAAATCCCCAGGAAATTGACCTCGTACGGAATCGAGCCAGCTATCATGCCACCCGGTGCCCAAGTGTTGATGAGACGGTTAACGAATACGCGCGAGCCCGCCGCACCGCGCGAGAATCCGAATACGTTCACCCATACTTTCTTGATCGAACGATTCAGTTGACCACCCGGTCCGCCATGCTTCTTCTGAAGCGCGGACAGTTCCCCGTGAAGACGCTCCAGCTTCGCCCGCGACTTGTATCCGTAGTACACCTGCGATGCGGTTGCGATAGAACCCGCTATAGGGAGAGCCTTAGACACCTTTCCAACAATTTGAGTCAGCGTGCCGTTCGAGGCGATGACGTCATTGTCGATCGACGAACACAGAGCACGGGCCTCAGGATCGTCCAGCAACCGACTTCCCGTCATCGCGATATGCAGCGCGTTCAGCAAGCGGGTGTATCCCCAAGCGACGCGCATACCGAAACCAAGGGCGAATGCCTTGCCTTCCGACGAGAAAGCCATTTCGCCAATTTCAAAAAATGGAGTACCGACGCCCGGAACGTACTCGGAGAAAATGCCCTCCTCCTTGTTCTGAGGACAAGCAAACGACAATCTCGCGACATTACTATGTGTCGGCCTTTCCGCATTCTTGGTGTCCCATTCCCGGTTGTTATTCGTGCCGTCGAAAAACAGATTGACGCAGAGCACTTGGGGGCAGCCTGGTGACTCCCCTGCCAACACACTCTTGCCCATTGCGCAAGCAGCTTCGCCCTCTCCCAAACGCCCTCGCTCGTTGAATGGTTCAGGCCATCGAATGACGCTCATCACACCCTCTCCTCACTTCTTGTTCAAATCCGCATCCAGCACGCCCTGCACGATGTACGGATCGTTATCGGCGGGTTTCTCCGCCATTTCCGGTTTGTCCTCGATCTCCACACGGATTCGATCGCCGGGCAGGAAATGCGCCACAAAACCGTAAGTCCGTCGACCATACGGCGGCACGTCGGTGGTCGCAGTAAGCCATTGATCACCGCTGCGGTCTTCGTCATAGGGTTTCGTGTCCCGCCGCCACTTGATCACGAGCTTCATGCCTGGGCGCCAGTGGGCGGGAATACCGATGCAGCACGATCCACCACTTTCCGAGCGCTGCTTTCCTGCCTGCTTTGGCAACATGTTTGAACCGCCTGCCGACAGATCTTGATTTTCGTTTGAAATTCTAAATTGATGAATGTAATAATCGGTATAGTTATAGCCACTGACACTGGATGGATTGATGTCACTTGAATCCGAGCAACCAATCATCGTTAGCAACAGCGAACCGACAAGTAAAGCAAGCAAATGCCTCGGAACACTGATTTTCATCTCACGAAAATCTCATTTTGTGTAGTCAGGATCAAGATGATGTGTAACGTCTGCGGGCAGCGGCAGAACTCTCCTGCCAAGGTACTTTTGCCCGTTGCGCGAGCAGTTTCGCCCTCGCCCAAACGACCCCGTTCGTTGAATGGCTCAGGCCATCGAATGACGCTCATCGCACCTTCTCCTCACTTCTTGTTCAATTCCGGGTCCAATACGCCCTGCACGATATAGGGATCGTTATCGGCGGGTGTCTTCGCCATTTCCGGCTTATCCTCGATCTCCACGCGGATTCGATCGCCGGGCAGGAAATGCACAACGAAACCATAGGTCCGCGCCCCATATGGCGGTACATCGGTGGTCGCCGTATACCATTCACTCGGTGTCTTTCCATCTTGAATCTTGTCGACCTTCCACTTGATCACAAGCTTCATGCCCGGACGCCAGTGAGATGGGATGCCAATACAGCACGATCCACCACTTTCCGAGCGCTGTTTTCCAGCCTCCTTCGGCAACATATTTGAACCGCCCGCAGACAAGAATTGATTTTCGCTTGAAATCCTAAATTGATGAATATAATAATCTGTATAGTTATAGCCGCTTACGCTCGACGGATTGATGTCATTAGAATCCGAGCAACCAATCATCGTTAGCAACAGCGAACCGATAAGCAAGAAAAGGAAATCCCTCATAACGGTGATATTCATCTCAATAAAATCTCATTTTGTGTAGTCACGATCAAGATGACGCGCAACGTCCGCAGGCAGCTGTAGCCCCCTGCCAATGCACTCTTGCCTATTACACGATCAACCTCGCCCTCGCCCAAACGCCTCGCTCGCCGAATGGCTCGGACCATCGAATGACGCTCATTATGTCCTCCGGATTACTTATTCAATTCCGGGTCCAGTACGCCTTGCACAATGTATCGATCGTTATTGGCGGGCTTTTCAGCCATTTCCGGTTTGCCATCGATCTCCACACGGATTCGATCGTCGGGCAGGAAATGCACCACAAAGCCGTAAGTCTTTCACCCATACGGCGGTACATTTGTTGTTGCCGTGTACCATTTACCTGGCGTCTTTCCATCTTGAATCTTGTCAACTTTCCACTCGACCACCAATTTCATATCCGAACGCCAGTGAAGAGGAATGTTGATGCAGCATATGAACTTCCCTCCACCCGAGCGCGCTTGACCGTCCTTTTTAGGAAAGATATTCGGCCCGCTCGCTGAGAGTTCCTGGCCTTCATTCCCAACGCGGAATCCCGCGATGTAGTAGTCGGTGTAGTTATAGCCACTCACGTCTGACGGGCTACTCTCATTTGCATCCGAGCACCCGAGGATCGTCGACAGGAAGCCAACAACAAAAAGACCGGCAAAGCGCTTCGAAACAAGTACGATCATTTTTCGGCTTCCTGTTCGTCGAGCGAATTCACATGCTTCTCGAAATCACGCATCAAATCCCGCCAGACATACGCCGGAACCAACTCAAACTCTTGTAGCAACGATGCCTCGCCGGCCACAGCCGACCGGATGGCCGATCGAATCTCGCCCTGTCGGTCGAACGCTTCGCCATACTGATATGAGGCCATACAGAACGCGTGAAGATCTGCCCGCAGTGCCAACCCCCATTGAATCGCGCGACCATATGGGCGAAGAAAATCCCGGTACCTGATGGCATATGGCTGATTCACGTCGATCAGGCCAAGGTCGCTCAACTCGCTCATGAGCGCATGCGGCTCGTCATGCTTTTCCAACGTATCGAGCTGCCGCTGACCGAGTGACCACGAGAACTGCCCCGCATCCTCGACGTGCGAACGTTCTTCGATAGCGATGTACTGCCACTCCGAGTTTCCACCGCGATACATCCATGTCGTTATCGGGCGTGTGAGTTCAACGAACACCGCTTTGACGACGACGTCCACTATCGACGGAAGCGAACGTGGATCAAACCAACGAAGCAGAACCTGCACACCTTCACCGATGTCCGCAAAAAGAAAGCGTTGAATATGAATCTTGAGTTCATCGATACCGAGTGCACTGCGCATCACTGTGAAGCATGGTCGATACCGATCCATCTGATCGATATGACGAACCCATTCGCTATGCGCGTCGTCGATCTCGAAAAGAATCGGAGCCGCGTTTCCGGCCTCCTCCTCAGGCAGCCCTTCAAATAACGATCGCACCTCCGGCGAGAACTCGAGCACCCATGTAGCAAGTGCCTCCGGATACTGCGCGCCATCGACCAGACCATAGAGTTTTCCGTTGTCGTCTACCGTTTTCATGAAGCCAACCTCAAAGCCTCGGCACAACCGATGCGCCGCTCTTCGCGGCTTTCAGCAGACACTCGATGCACACTTTGGGAACGTAAAGCTCGACGGGAACTTCGTCGGGTTTCGGGAAATAATGGGTGGCTGCATGTGCCAACCAGATGCCGCTGGTGCCACTTTTGATGCTGCCCTGCTCAAGCTCGATATAGCTTCCGCCACCGTTCAGAACCAGCTTCTTTTTCGCCTTGATATGGATCGTGTCGCTGGTGACGTTGACCTCGAGGAGGGCCAGCAGATTGATCGCCTTCTGCAGTGCATGAATATCGATATCGCCATCCGCCGCGACGGATTTCATGCCTCCGCGGGCTGCAAACTGGCGTACCGTATCCTGAGCACTGACGAGGACGCTACCGCTCGCCGATGCCGCGATGTGCGCTCCGCTCGTCAGCGCGACGTGCCGACCGCTCGCGATATGCGTTGTCGCGGGGGTCGTAGTCTGAATACCGGCGGCGCCAGCAATGACGACGTGCGGCGCACCCAGCTCGGAAAAACCCTCGTTGGCGCGGCTTTGCGGTCCGCGTATGGCGGCGTTCTGTCTGGCCAGCGTCGCGGCGACTTCTTCCTGATGGGCGTTCGCGTCCTGCGCCGTGGCCTGTTGCGCCAGTTGAGCAATCGTCGACTGCCAACGCGCGGCTTCTTCCAACCGGGCAGTTGTTTCACTCATGTCGGTCAAATGCGCCTGCGCATTGGGACGTGCTTCCGTCGTAAGCAGCATGCCCTGCCCCGCACGAAACACGCCATGGCCGTCCGTCCGCAACTCCGCCCCCCGACCACGCTCATCCTGCCGCCCGGCATTCCCCGCAATACGCGTGATGTACCCCAGATTCAACTGCGAACAACCTTCATCGCTCGAAAGATGCGCCTGGATCTTTCCGTTCGAATCGTCGAAAGCCAGCGTATTCGCCCGCCGGGCACCGACCTCCTTGCTGCGATAACCGGCGAGTGTCTGGTTCTCCGGCAGCGCGAACGGCGGCATGTTGAATGCATTCACCGCACTGCCCACGACGATCGGCAAATCCGGATCGCCGTTGACGAAAGCGACCTCGACCTCATGCCCCCGGCGCGGCAGAAAGATGCCGCCGAACTGATCGCCGTGCCACGCACCGGCCACGCGTACCCAGCAGCTGGAACGCTCGTCGTTCCGGCCCAGCCGATCCCATAGAAACTGAAGCTTCACCCGACCGTATGCGTCGGTCCAGATCTCCTGATTCTCAGGGCAAGTCACAACGGCATACTCGACACCGGCCATGCGCGGCTTCGCAACAGTGCGCACCAGCCGAAACGGTTCATTCGTCGGTTGCACCGTGAAATCCGCTTCGCAGCGATACCGCTGGCCGGACCCTGACGCTTCGCCGATCTCTTCGATCGCAAGCCGGCACGCAATCACGGCATATTCGCGATTCGCCGCGCCCTGCGGATAGTGTGACAGCACGAACGTCTGCCCGGTGACCATGCCACGCAAGTTGCCCTTGCCGTGGGCTCTCAATCCCTGGCACCGCCAGGCCTGCATCTGCACCAGCGTCAGATATTCCGCTTCCGTGCCCGGCTCGTTGTGAGCGCCGGAGAGTCCGGCCGCACCCGCTTGCGGCTGTGCGTAATCCCCCCACGAATAGCGCTCCTGATGGGCGAGGCCCGTATCGCGAGGGTCCTCGCGCGTTACGGTCAAATTCGCCCGCGGCAACGTATAGTCGTAGTCGACAGCCGTCACCGCGCCCGTGGTCAGCGCATGCGACACCGAGAAATCGTGAATGTGTTCCTCGTCGATCCGTCGACTGGTCGGCGGTTCGTAGCGAAGCTCGGCATAGGCATCGCCGAGCGGTTTGAGCGCCCCCATCGAATCGCAAAGCACGAGTCGATGCTTGCCTTCGTCATGCTCGAAGAAGTAGTAGATGCCCCACTCTTCCCACAAACGCTGCAGGAATGTCCAATCGCTTTCGAGGTGCTGGCGCTGAATGTCCCGCTTCGGCCAGACCTTGTTCGGTCGAGGAATCGTCAGTCGCTTTTCGATCGGAAACGGATAAACCGACAGCACGGCATCCGTGATCTCGACCACGGACATATCTTGGAAAATGCGACAGTCGCAATTCTTGGTCGCATGCCAGAGCCACGGTCGCAGCGTAAGCGCATAGACGATCGAGCGACCGTCTTCACGTACGATGGTCGCCTGACTGACAATGCCGGTGATTTCGCGCGTGCCAGCACCGATATTTGCCGTACCGGCGGCACCGGCGAGACCTGGAATGAAATGCCCCCGGCCCTCGAGCTGGATCGATACGGTCACTTCCGTGCCGATCAACGCGTCGAGATCGACGTTCGCCGCGATGCTCTGCGAAAAACCGAGTGCGTCCGGCGTCTTCAGCTCCAGGACGTACTCGAACAACTCGCCAATCGTCTCGCCGCCGGCGAGCTTCACCGGCGTCAGGACCGACTGACCACCGTACATCGGCAAGGCCGCGCCGGAAACCGACAGCGTCCGTGGTGCGTCAAACAAAGCCATTCCGATGCCCCTTTGAATCGATCGAGTCACTGATCATCCACAATACGTTCAACCTATAACGCCTACCCCGTCCTATTTCCAGCCGTTAACAAAGGGAGTGGAGTTACCCAAATATCCAGCGATTAAAAAAATCACCAACACAACAATCACGCACAGCATAGAGACAAGGCCGGCAAATATTCCGCCAGCAAAATCTTTATCTCCGCGCACAATAAATGCAACGGCAACCAAGGCTGCGACAACCGGCGGCACCAGAGAAAAATATCCGCGCCAAAACAAGTTACGCATCGGATCGATAGATGTAACCGCCCAATACCCCGCGATCAAAATCAGCCAGGCAAGACCAAAACCACGAAACACAGGGTTTTTACGAAATGGTTCGGGTGCACGTTCAGTTAGATTTTTCATATCAAATTCAAGCCAATCAAATCCTGAAATTGAATCACTTCGCTATCCAGCGCCTTCTTGACCATCGCTCCTACACACGTACCCCCCAAAGCTCAAGCTTCAACGACGGAAAATCCCCCGCCACGTGTAATGCAACACCACCATGCCGCACCACCTCCTCCCACAGCACCCCGACCTGTGTCAGCTCGTAATAGATATATCCCGCGTTGAACGGAATCTGCCGCGGCGGAACCGGCAGGACCTGCATGGCGATACCCGGCAAATGACTGCGCACCAGGCTCGGCAGTTTCTCCGACGGCCCCGCCTTCGCCTGCGCGAGAAACTGCTGCCGCAGCACATCGGGCGGCATCGCCGCATGCACGGCCAGCACGAGCGAAGCAAAACCCTGCATGTCCACCGGATCGACCACCGCATTGCGCATGCCATGCCCCTGATCCTCGAACGCGATACTTTGCGCGCTTCGCACCAGCACGGCGTTGAGCAGCCGATGCGTGTCGTCGACCACCGGCTTCAGGCAAAGATGCGGCGTCGTATGCCGATAAGGTGGATGCGTGTCGAGCGGACGGCGCGTGTCCGTGCGCAGATGGGTCGACAGTTCCCCCGCCATCGCGATCAGCAGCGTGTACACATCGGCAGGCGACGTGGTCGGCACGCGCAGCATGTGCTGCAGCAACGGCTCGTACCGGTTCAGTATCTGCAACAGCAGGTAATCCGTGACCGTCGCCGCACTCGCGGTGGTTTCGTCGGTACCGGCCAGCCGCTGCGACAGCGCATTCGCGCGCAAGTGAGCGAGATCGTGGATCTTCGTGACCCAGCTCGTCAGCAGATCGCTCGCGCCATAGCCGGATACGGGCGGCACGAGCGTGTCGTCCAGTTCGATGCTGCCATCCGCGCGGATGGTCTTCACACTGGTCAGCGCAAGGCCGATCCATGCACTGCCCAGCTCCTTCTCGGGCACCAGGCGCAGCCGCAGGTTCGACAGCTGGACGGACTCGGGCGCCAGCCCGACCGAATTCGAGTCGCGCAGCTCCGTATCGAACACCTGGTAGCGCGCCATCGAATCTGCCGTGTTCTCGAACGTCGTTTCCTCGCAGTTCGGCAAGCGCACCGGCACGGCCAGATAGATCACCTGATCTAGGTGTTCCGGACGGATCGTCAACGGCGGCGGCAGCGGCGTATTGCCCGGCGCATCGAACGGCGTGCCGTCGGCGAACACGCCGGCGGCCGACTTGACGATCACTTTCCCGAGCGCGAGCGACTCCAGATCGAGCCCGTAATGCACGAAGCCGAAGAAAAACGGTGACAGCGGCGCCGCCCGCATGTGCGCGTACTTCTCGAAATAGCGTTCCTGTTGCTGGAACAGTTGCGGTCTGAAAAACAACCCTTCCTGCCAGGCGACCTTGGCGTACCAGCTCATACGTATCGTCCGTTTCGTTGCGCGACGTGTTTCATTGCTTCTTCGCTTCGTCGATCCTGACGGCCTTGGCCTCGAGATCGACGGTCAGTTTCAGCTTCGGCGTGAAGAATCGGTACCACGCCTTGTCGGGCGCGGCAGGCATCGTGTAGACCGACCGCCACACCGCGTTCGACAGGTCGCGATAGGCCGCGATCACGCCGATGGCGGTCGTTTCCGGATCAGGGCGCCGGACGATCTTCCGATGCTCACCGGGTCGCAACTGGAACTCGTCGCGCTTGACGACGTCGTCGGCCAGCACCGTCTTCTCCTGTTTCTCCAACGTGAAGAAATCCGCCGCCTCGAATGCGTTGTCGTTCTTCAGCTCGTAGAGGCGCACCACGATCGGCGCCGCCCGCCCGCGATCGTCCGGATTGACGTCGGATGCCGCGTTGACGACCAGTTCGAGCCGAATCGGCTCCGTCGGCTTCGGTTCGCCGCTCGCACAGGCCGAAAGCAGCACGACACCAGCAAGCAAAGCGGCAGTCAGAATCGAACGCATGCAGAATTCACCTCGATGAAGCGCGAAAAGCGCCGCGCGCGGAGAACACGAATGTCCTACCGCGCGCGGCGCACCGCGCTTACGCTTCCTTGTTGCCCTTGATGTCGAAGCTCGCCGTGACGGCGCCGCCGCTACCGCCCTGCGCGTTCTGTACGACATACTCCTGCTTGACCTTCGAGAACGACAGCGACACCGTCTCGCGGCTCTTCTCCTCGCCGGCCTTGCTGCCCGACGGCTTCACACGCGTGACGATCACGTCGCTCATCGTGAGCTTCAGATACTCGAGCGGGTTGCCGCCGGCCTTGCGCATCACCAGCACGGCCTGGTCGATGTGCTTGCCCGTCAGCGCGTACTTCATCAGGTTCGGGCTCGCACGGTCGATGTTGTGTTCGAACGTGAGATCCCTGACGGTTGCCTTCCCCGCGCCGCCGCCGCTCCCCGAATGCATCGACGATTCCTGCAGGATTTCCCAGTCCCAGTTCAGGATCTCGATCTCGTCCTTGTGCTTGTCGTCGAGCGATTCGCCGTTGATACCGTCGATCTTCAAAAAAATGTCCTGTGCCATGCGTAGTACTCCTTTTATTAAACGATTGGAAACGGTCCGATCATCGCCAGCCGAAGCAATCAGATGTTCGGCCCTGCGGAACCCACCGGACGGTTAAGCGGCTTCCTTGATCGACGGCAGCTTCGTCACGAGCCGCAGCGAAACGGTCAGCCCCTCGAGCTGGAAGTGCGGGCGCAGGAAGAACTTCGCCTGGTAGTAGCCGGGATTACCTTCCACGTCCTCGACGAGCACCTCCGCCGCCGCAAGCGGTCGGCGCGCCTTCGTGTCCTGCGACGAGTTCGCCGGGTCGGCGTCGACGTAGTGCATGATCCATTCGTTCAGCCAGCGCTGCATGTCCTCGCGCTCCTTGAACACGCCGATCTTGTCGCGCACGATGCACTTCAGGTAGTGCGCGAAGCGCGAGCAGGCGAACAGGTACGGCAGCCGCGCCGACAGGTTCGCGTTGGCAGTTGCGTCGGCGTCGTGATATTCGGCGGGCTTCTGCAGCGACTGGGCGCCGATGAAGGTCGCGTGATCGGTGTTCTTGCGATGCACGAGCGGGATGAAGCCGTTTTTCGACAACTCGGCTTCGCGACGGTCCGAAATCGCGATTTCGGTCGGACACTTCATGTCGATCCCGCCGTCGTCCGTCGGGAACGTGTGGCACGGCAGGTTCTCGACCGTCCCGCCGGATTCGACGCCACGGATCAGCGAGCACCAGCCGTATTGCTTGAACGAGCGGTTGATGTTGACGCCCATCGCGTATGCCGCGTTGGCCCAGCCGTAGCGGCCGTGATTCGAGCCGTTCGTGTCTTCCTCGAAATCGAATTCGTCGACCGGATTGGTCTTCGCACCGTACGGCAGTCGTGCCAGGAAGCGCGGCATCGCAAGGCCGACGTAGCGCGCGTCCTCGGTATTGCGCAGCGAATTCCACGCGGTGTATTCGAGGTTCTGCGTAAAGATCTTCGTCAGATCGCGCGGGTTGGCCAGTTCCTGCCAAGACTCCATCTGCAGCACCGAGGGCGCCGCACCGGTCACGAACGGCGTGTGCGCAGCAGCCGCTACCTTCGCGATCGAACCGAGCAGGTCGACGTCCGGCGGCGTGTGGTCGAAGTAGTAGTCGGCCACGATGCACCCGTACGGCTCGCCGCCGAGCTGGCCGTACTCCTGCTCGTATATCTGCTTGAAGAGCGGGCTCTGGTCCCACGCGAGCCCCTTGTAGCGACGCATCGTGCGCCGCAGTTCGGTCTTCGAGACGTCCATCACGCGGATCTTCAGGTGCTCGTCCGTCTCGGTGTTCGACACGAGGTGGTTCAGGCCACGCCACGCGGATTCGAGCGCCTGGTAGTCGTCGTGATGCAGGATCAGGTTGATCTGCTCGGAAAGCTTGTGGTCGATCTGCGCGATGATGGCCGCGATGCTCTTGTACGCGTCGTCGCTGATCGTGATCGATTGCACAAGCGCCTGCTCCGCGAGCGTCTGCACCGCATGTTCCACCGCCGCGCGGGCCTGGTCCGTCTTCGGACGGAATTCCCGCTCGAGCAGCTGCGTGAAATCGGACTGGGTGGTTGCCAGCGCCTCGACGGCCTGTGCTTGCTGTTTTGCCATGATGGTCATCCTCGATCGGTTTGTCGGTCAGCTCACGTCGCCCGGATCGGCCGCGCCTTCTTCGTGCCGCTCGGACCGCGGTGCCGCGGCCAGCGACTTCAGCAGCGCCGGATCCTGCAGCAACTGGGTGACGAGCGCCTCCGCGCCCGACTTGCCGTCCATGTACGTCTGCAGGTTCGCCAGTTGCGTACGGGCCTGGAGCAAGCGGCGCAGCGGTTCCACCTTGTCGGCGATCGCGGCCGGCGAAAAGTCCTCCATACTTTCAAAGGTCATGTCGACCATCATCTGACCTTCGCCCGTCAGCGTATTCGGCACGGCGAACGCGACGCGCGGCCGGATCGCCTTCATGCGCTCGTCGAAGTTGTCGATATCGATTTCCAGGAACTGGCGATCCGACACCGCCGGCAGCGGTTCGACCGGATGCTTGCCGGACAGGTCGGCGAGTACTCCCATCACGAACGGAAGCTCGATTTTCTTCTCCGAGCCGTACACTTCGACGTCGTATTCGATCTGCACGCGCGGCGCACGATTGCGCGCGATGAACTTCTGCGAACTGCTAGCGGACATGAACAGTCTCCTGACAGTGGTTGACGGATGTCGAGCTCAACGGCGCGGCTCGACAAGATGGAAAGGAGTCGCCTCGAACTTCAGCGCCTGGGCCGGCGGTGCGGAGGAATCGGTCACGCCAATCGCGATGCGCGCGAGCGGCGCCCGCGCGGCGAACGCATCGAGCCAGCACGCGGAAAGGCGCGGCAGCACGTGTTGTTCGATGAAGCCGATGAGCACGCGCGCACCGGTCTCCTGCACCAGGCACCGGCCGACGATGTAGTTCACGGCCGTGTCGTCGTAGGCAAGCGCAATGTCGTGGCTGTCCGCCATGCGTTTCGCGACGCGATCCAGATGCAGGCGAACGATGCTGGCGAGCGCGTCGTCGGAAAGCGGCCGGTACGGCACGACCGTCACACGCCCCATGAACGCCGCCGGAAACACCTTCAGCAATTCCGGGGCAAGCGCGGCCCGCAGGCCGTCGAGACCCGGCGACAGCGCCGGATCCGCGCACAGGCTCGCGCACAGGTCGGCGCCGACGTTGCTCGTCAGCAGGATGGTGGTATTGCGGAAATCGATATGGCGGCCGTCGCCGTCTTCCATGTAGCCCTTGTCGAACACCTGGAAGAACATTTCGTGCACGTCGCGATGCGCCTTCTCGATCTCGTCGAGCAACACGACCGCGTAGGGGCGACGGCGCACCGCTTCGGTCAGCACGCCGCCCTCGCCATAGCCGACATAGCCGGGCGGCGCGCCTTTCAGGCTCGACACCGTGTGCGACTCCTGATACTCGCTCATGTTGATCGTGATCAGGTTCTGTTCGCCCCCGTACAGTGCCTCTGCAAGCGCCAGCGCGGTCTCGGTTTTGCCTACGCCGGACGCGCCGGCAAGCAGGAACACGCCCAGCGGCTTCTTCGGATCGGTGAGGCCCGACCGTGCGGTCTGCACGCGCTCGCCAATCAGGTGCAGCGCATCGCGTTGCCCGATCACGCGTGCACCCAGCGTTGCCGGAAGGCGGCGCACGGCGGCAATCTCGTCGGTGACCATGCGACCGACCGGGATGCCGGTCCAGTCCGAAACGATCTCGGCGACGACGGATTCATCGACTTCGGGAAAGACGAGCGGCACATCGCCCTGCAGCGCGGCCAGCTCCCGTTCGAGCTCGCGCAGCCGGTCGACCGATACCGGCGCCCCCTCTGCGCCCTCGATCGCGGCTTCGCGCCCGGCGAGCAACGCCTGCGCGGCCTGCACCTGCTCGCGCCAGCGAGCCGCGATCGCCGCCTCTTCCGTCGCCAGTACGTCGATACGCATGCGCACGCGATTCAATGCCTTGTCCGCATCGAGACCGATACGGGCCTCCTGCACCAGCAGTGTCTCTTCGGCGTTTGCGGCGGCCAGGCGCTGCCGCACGTCGTCCAGAAAGCGCGGCGTCGCGTGCTGCGACAGCGCCACGCGCGCGCACGCGGTGTCGAGCAGGCTGATCGCCTTGTCGGGCAACTGACGGGACGGGAGATAGCGATGCGACAGCGTCACTGCGGCGCGGATCGCTTCGTCCCGCACGACGACGCCGTGATGCGACGAGAACGTCGGCACGAGCCCGCGAACCATGTCGGTCGCGGCCGCCTCGGACGGCTCCGCGACCTGCAACACCTGAAAGCGCCGGGTCAGCGCCGGGTCCTTCTCGATGTGCCGCCTGTATTCGGCCCAGGTCGTCGCGCCGATCGTGCGGATCGTGCCGCGCGCGAGTGCCGGCTTCAGGAGGTTGGCGGCATCGCCGGTGCCGGCCTGCCCGCCTGCGCCGATCAGCGTATGGATTTCGTCGACGAACAGGATGACGGGCGCCGCCGATCGTGCCGCGGCCTCGAGCACGCCCTTCAGGCGCGCCTCGAACTCCCCTTTCATGCTCGCCCCGGCGAGAAGCGCGCCAATGTCCAGGCTCAGCAACCGTACGTCTGCGAGTTTCGGCGGCACGTTACCCGACGCGATCGCACGCGCAAGCCCCTCCACCACGGCCGTCTTGCCGACGCCGGCCTCGCCGGTGACCAGCGGATTATTCTGTCGCCGACGCAGCAGCACGTCGATCATGGTGCGGATTTCGAGTTCGCGGCCGACGACGGGATCGATTTCGCCGGCACGGGCCCGCGCGGTGAGATCCAGGCAATACTGCTCGAGCGAATGGCCCTTCGACGCACCCGACACGGCCCCCGAAGTCTCGCCCGGCAGAGCCGGCGCGAGTTCGCTGCGATCGTACGGCCCGTCGGCTACCTCCGGCGACCCGTCGATCCAGGCGGGAAGCACATCGCCAAGATCCTCCACGGGAATCCTGCCGAATTCCGGTGAAATCGCGAGAATTACGCGCCGCAGTTCGGGGGTCGACACGAGCGCCGCGACCAGCCATGCGCCGCGCACGCGACGATCGCCATGACCGAGGGTCGCCAGCACCCAGCCGCGCTCGATGGCCGCCTCGATATGCCAGGAAAAATCGCTGATCGAACTCGCACTGGCCGGCAACGCGGACAGCGCCCGCGCAAGATCGCGCTCGAGCGTATCGCGATCGATATCCGCATGGCGCACGATTCGCTGCAGGTCGCCGTCCGGCTGCTGGAGCAGTTGGTGCAGCCAGTGGACGAGTTCGACGAACGGATTCCCGCGCAGCTTGCAGAAACTCGTTGCCGACTCGATTCCCCGATAAAGCTCGACCCCGAGCTTGCCGAACAAGGTCTGGCGTGAAATGTTCATGATGGTCTTGTTTTGTTCGTTAGCGTGCCGCGAACGAATCCGCCACAGCAATGAGGACTCCTTGATGGTCGTCGTGCCAGGCGGGATCTCGAACGCTCGAAACACACTTCTCTCTCCGATTCGAAAAACGGCCTAATCAAATCAGGAGCCAAATTATCAACATGAAACAATAATTACGTCAATGCATTAATTACATCGACTACATTGAATAAAATTCGGACCAGTCCTATATTCCGCGACATCAAATCGATGCAGACGACTACCGACCCGCCATGTACGGACAACACCTACCCAAACCAAATACACCACCCAAAAACCATTGTTATTTCGAGATAGTTACCTTCAACCCACGCTCACAACGCAAACAAAAAACATCAGCCTTTTGATTGGAATCATATTTCCACTTGACCGTTTCAATTTTTAACAATCGATTTTCATCTCATTTCCAGACATTTTGTGATTCAAGTACTTTTTTGAGATGAAATATTCATCGATACTCGCGTTCTATTTTCAGATACTTCGTCACCGGATCTGCCCATGCGCTCCCTTCGCCTGCCCTGGCATCGTCAGTCGAACGCCCCGCTCGTCGCGTCCGCGCGGGAGAAAACACGTCCGAGGCCCGTTACCGACACGTTGCCGCTGGACGACGCCTTCGGTCCCGCACGCGCCGACGACGACATGCTCGGCCTGCTCGGCATCGGCACCCGGGAAGGTGCTGCGGCCTATCCGCATGACGCGGTGAACACGACCGACATCGATGCCTGCCACACCGATGCGCTGATCGATGCGCTCCATGCGCAGTACTGGCGCGCCCTCATCGACCCCGGCGCATCGATCGCTTCGGCGTGGGCCCCATCGGTGGACGACGCGCTCGCGCCCCCAGTCACGCCGGATCACCCGCACGACTCGCCTGCTTGCGAAAGCCCGGGACGTTCGGATTCGATCGAGACGTTCCTGTCCGGCAATCGCACGATCGAGGATGTCTTCGGTCATCTGGACGGACACGCGGAAGCGGTCACCGATGGCGACTCCGTTCCGGAAATCCTGCACCTGTTTGCGCCGCCCGAATTTCATGCCGAGTCCGCGCGCCGCGCCCCTGCACTACCTCCGCCGCTTACCCGGCGCGAGCACCATGCGCTGTCCGTGGACAGTCCGCTGGCCGCGCCCTTGCGCAAGGACCAGCCATGATCCGGCTCACCGCCATCGATACGCCCGCCACGCATCGCGCAGACAACCTCCCGCTCGTCGACCGGATCACGCGTATCGAAGCGCGCATTCGCTCGCAGCCGACGACCGCGCCCCATCGCTGGGCGCTGTTCCAGCTGCTGTGCATCGTCGGCGAGTGGTCACGCGCGATCCAGCAACTGCAGGTTTGGGCGAGGCTCGAACCAGGTCAGGCCCGAACCGCGCAGATGTATCGCGACCTGATCCGTGCCGAACGGTGGCGGGCAAAGGTGGTCGAGGGTCAGGAACGCCCGGGGGCCGTCCTTGCATCGCCGCCCTGGATCGATGCACTGGTGGACGCGATCCGCCACGCTGCCGACCAGCAGGACGAACAGGCCGACACCATCCGCGATGCAGCGTTCCAGGCTGCGCCGGACGTTCCGCTCGTCGCGCCGCCGGGCCATGCCTCCTGGATCGTGGACAGCGATGTCCGTTTCAGCGCGGTCTGCGAATTCATCACGGCTGGGCACTATCGCTGGGTGCCGTTCGCCGACCTGGCGGCATGGCGCGTGTCGCAGCCAGCTCAACCGATCGATCTGGTCTGGGCACCCTGCACACTCACGCTCGTCGACGGCAGTCTCATCCATGGCTTCATGCCGGCCCGCTATCCAGGTTCGGAAACCGGCAGCGACGCTGTGCGCCTTGGACGCGAGACCGTCTGGCGCGACATCGGCCGCACCGGTGCTGTCGCGCTCGGGCGGAAAACCTGGGCAACGAACCTGGGCGACTTCAGCCTGTTCGAACTGGCGCACGTCGAGTTCGGCTCGCGCGTCACGCCGGCTGCGATCGACGCGGATCAAGCCCATGACTGAACGCCGGAAACGCCAGCCGGGCGCCGATGCACCGATCACACGTACGCCGCGGCGAGCCAACTCGAATCTGCTGCCGACGCTGCTCGACCGCCTGCGCGACGATGCACCGCATCGACAGACCGAAGCCCCGGAGGAGTACACGGTCACGCGCAAGCAGATGCGCGACATCGTGCAACGCGATCTCGCCTATCTGCTCAACACGACGAGCATCGAAGACCGGATCGATCGCGCCCGCCATCCGCAAGCCGCAGCGTCGACCGTGAATTTCGGCGTGCCGCCGCTCGCAGGCACCTTTATCGCCTCGCGCCAGTGGAACGACGTCGAACACATGATCAGCCGTGCCATCGTCGATTTCGAGCCGCGTCTGATTCCGGATTCGCTGGTGGTATCGCCCCGCACCAACGCCGATGCCGATTCCGCGGGCGAACATCACAACGTGCTCGCCTTCGAAGTGCGCGGCCTGATTCACATGGATCCGTACCCACTCGAGTTCATGGTGCAAAGCTCGCTGGATCTCGAAACGAGCGAAATCCGGATCACGGGCATGCGCGCCAGCTGAGCACGGCGCACACCACGACCCTAACGAGGCCTTCCCGATGGACCCGCGACTGCTCGATTACTACAACCAGGAACTCATCTACATGCGCGAGCTCGCCGCCGAGTTCGCGCATGCGCATCCGAAGATCGCGCGTCGGCTCGGCATGCAGGCCGGCGAAGTGGCCGACCCTTATGTCGAACGCCTGATCGAATCGTTCAGCTTCATGGCGGCGCGCATGCAGATCAAGCTCGATGCGGAATTTCCGCGTTTCACCGAGCGGCTGCTCGAGGTCATCTATCCGAATTACGTCGCGCCGACCCCGTCGATCTCGATCGCTCGCCTGTATCCCGGGCAGTCGGAAGGTAGTCTCGCCAACGGTTATCGCCTTGCGCGCGGGACCGCGTTCACCGCGCGGGTTCCCGATGGCGAGCGCACGGCCTGCCAGTTCACGAGCGGACAGGACGTCACGCTGTGGCCGCTCACGATCACCGAAGCGCGGCTGACCGGCATTCCGCCAGACATCCCGGCGCTGGAACGTTACAGCCTGCCCGATACGCAAGTGCGCGGGGCCCTGCGGCTCCGGCTCGCGACCACCGGCAACATGCGGATCGCCGACCTGAAAGGACTCGACCGGCTTCCGGTCTATCTGGCCGGCGACGAACAGGTCGCGTCGCATCTGTTCGAATTGCTGCATGCGGGCGGTATCGCCTCCGTGATCGGTGCGCCCGGCGAGTTCGGCACACCGGGCCGCCCGCCCGCGGCCGTCACCGACAATGCGGTCGAGCACGAGGGTCTGGCCACCGATCAAAGCCTGTTGCCGCTCAACTGGGCCAAGTTCCACGGGCACAACCTGCTGCACGAGTACTTTGCCTGCCCCGCACGGTTCTGGTTCTTTGCGTTGAACGGCCTTGCCGAAGGGTTCTCACGCGTCGACGGTCGAGAAGTCGAGATCGTCGTCCTGCTCGACCGGGCGCCCGGGCCGCTCGCCAATCTTGTCGATGCGTCGCGCTTCGCGCTCTTCTGCACGCCCGTCATCAATCTGTTCCGCAAGCATACCGACCGGGTCGAGATCTCGCAGCGCGACACCGAATTCCATCTGGTACCGGCTCGACTCACACCGCTCGACTACGAGGTGTTCTCGGTCAGCGCCGTCTACGGGCAGGTCGCCGCAACGTCCTCCGAACTCGAGTTCCGGCCACTCTATCAGACGCTGAACAACGACGAAGGCAACCACGGCCGCTATTTTTCGATGCGGCGCGAGCGGCGCCTGCTATCCGATTCGGCGCGCCTCTACGGGACGCGCACGCCGTACGTGGGGACGGAGGTGTTTCTCTCGCTCGTCGACCAGGCCGCGGCGCCGTATGGCGAAAACATCCGCTTCCTGTCGATCGAGGCGCTGTTGACGAACCGCGATCTCGCCACGCTCGTGCCGCGCGACGGCGTGCACGACCTTGAGACCGCGCAATCCGCGCCGGTCGACAGCATCGGCCTGATCCGCCCGCCGAGCGCACCGTTGCCGCCTTATGCCGAGCGGGAAATGGCGTGGCGCCTGATCCGCCAGCTGAACTTCAACTATCTGCCGCTCGAAGCGCTCGATCACCGGGAGGGCGGACAAGGCCTGCGCGACCTGTTGCGCCTGTATCTCGTGGATGGCGACGCCGGACAAGGCCGGCAGGTCGAAAGCCTTGTGGGAGCGAAAACGCGTGCCGTGACGCGCAAGCTGCCGGGAACCGGCCCGATGACCTTCGGCCGCGGCATCGAATGCGTGTTGACGGTCGACGAGACTGGCTTCTCGGGCGTGAGCCCCTATCTTTTCGGCACGATCCTCGAACATTGGCTCGCGCGGCACGTGTCGATCAACAGCTTCACGCAGACGGAGCTGCACTCGATGCAACGCGGCCGGATCGCGCGCTGGCCGGCACGCACCGGCACGCGCGGAGCCCTGTGATGAAGCGCGCCACGCTCCCCGCGCTGCTGCGCGACAACGCGCTGTCGCCCGAGTTGCTCGACTCCCTGCAGGCCGAACCCTGGCATTTCGGGTTCCTGTCGTTGCTGCGGCGGATCGGCGCGAACCCCGCGATCGATCCGGTCGGCACCGCCCGCCGCCCGCAGGCCGAACCGTTCAGGCTGGGCCAGCAGCCGAGCCTGGCCTTCGCGCCGCGGGAAATCGCCAGCGCACACGAGACGGCCGGGCGACTCAAGGTGCGGCTGTTCGGCCTCGGCATGCTGGGACCCAACGGTCCACTCCCCGTCCACGTGACCGAAATCGCGAAGGATCGGGAAAGCAGCCGCCGCGACACGACCACGGTCGACTTCTTCGACATCTTCCATCACCGGTTCTTCACCCTGTTCTATCGGGCATGGGCGTCCGCACAGGCGGCGGCAGGCCTCGACCGGAAACACGACGAGCAGTTCTCGTTCTATGTCGCCAGCCTTGTCGGGCAGGACATCGGCGAGATCGGCCGACGCTCCCTTCCGTCGCATGCGCGTCTGGCCGCCTCGGCCCATCTCGTTCGAGAATCGCGCAATCCGGACGGGCTGCGCGCCACGCTCGAACATTATTTCGGCGTCCCGGTCGCCGTCGAGGAAAACGTCTTTCACTGGATCGAAATCGATCCGGTCGACTGCGGGCGCATGGGCTACCCGGGCGCCGCCGCGACGATGGGTCGCGGCGCGGTGCTCGGGCGCGTCGCTCCCGACTGCCAGCACCGGTTCCGCATCGTGATCGGCCCCGTCGATCTCGACGCGTACCTGCGCTTCACACCGCAAGGCGAAGACCTGCCGCGCCTCGTCGAGTGGGTGCGGGCATTCGTCGGTCACGAGCTCGAATGGGAACTCGAGCTTCGCATCAAGCCCGAGAGCGCGCCGGCGGCCGTGATGGGTGGCCGGCAGCGGATGGGCTGGTCCGGCTGGCTGGGCCGCCCCACGCCCGACAAGCCGATCACCGGCATGCGCTTCGATCCCGAACGCCATGCACGCCATTTCAATCGCCGCGATATGGCCTCCGAACATCGACCATGAGCAGGAAATTGTCTACCACGCAAAGCAAGCCCGGCCGGGCGGCCGTCGCGGATACGCCGCATGAGGACTGGCTCGCGCCATTGAGCGATAGGGCGCCGTGCGGCCCGGATCTCGAATACGACCATGATTTCGTGGTGCTGTTTGCCGGCGCCGCGCCCAGGCAGGATGTGCAATACGGCGACTTCGTCGGTTCGCCCGATCCGCTCAACTGGAGCGAGATCGAGCGAGACAGCCGGCGGCTGATGACGCGGACGAAGGACATGCGCGTCGCCGTGCTGCATACGCGCTGCCGCACGCGCCTGGGCGGCGTGGCAGGTCTTGCGGATGGAACGCGGCTACTGGCGGCCTGGTTGCAGGCATTTCCAGAGCAGCTCCATCCACAGGCCGATGCCGACAACGATCGCCATGCCGCGCTGGAGATGCGTATGAACGCATTGCAAGCGCTGTCGGATCCGGAAGGGTTGCTGGCCGATGTGCGGGAAATCGTCCTGACCCGATCGACCGCCACCCGGCTGCAGGTACGCGACGTCGAGCGTGCATTCGCGCATCCGCGTCCGGTCGATGCGCTCGCGCCCGACTCGGTCGCGCTGCAGTTGCAGAACCTGCGCGAACAGCAGCCGTCGACGATAAGGGCCTTCCACGACGCGATCACGAGCCTCTCTGCCATCGATACCTGGTGCGCGACGCACCTCGACACGTATCTACCGGATTTTTCCCCGTTGATCCGCCTGCTCCGGCTCTTTCAAGCAAGCGAACCGCAGGTCGAAACCCGGTCGGACACCGTGCCTGTGGCAGAACACCTGGATAACAGTGCAAACGCGCAACCGGTGCCCGCCGAGGCGGCGACCTTGTCGGTTCGGGGCAACAGCGAGCGCGCCGTTTTCTCCACACTCGCTGCCACGCCCGCGCCCATTGCGCCGACCGACCGACAGGCAGCGTTGACGTTGATTTGCGCGGCACGCCGCTGGTTCGAGACGAACGAACCAAGCAGCCCCATTCCAGTGCTGCTCAAACGCGCCGAACAATTCGTCGGGAAACGCTATGTCGATGTCGTCAAGGCCATCCCTGCGGAGCTGCTCGCTCAGTGGGAAGAAGCAGACGGCTCGTGAGGGCATCTCGTCACGACCCTGCGTGACGAGATGCGATGCGCACTCGGCGATCAGCTCTCGACATCCTCGAGACTGAACACTTCCGTCTTGTCGTTGTACGAAAAGACTTCGCCGTAGCGGCCCCAGTCGATCACCGCGTCGAGCGTTTCCTCGGCCGCTTCGTCCGACAGGAAATCCTCCAGCTCCTGCTCGAAGCGCACGCGCGGCGCACGATGGCCCGGACGCTCGTTGAGCACCTTCCGGATCCGCGCCGCCAGCGGCACATGCTTCAGCAAATGATCGGCGAACATCAGCTTGCGCTCCTGCGTGCCGAACTCCGCGAACACGCGCGCGGGCGGCGTCAGGAACACGTCGCCTTCGCGCACGTCCGCGAAACCGAGGTACTGCAGCACTTCGGCGATCGGGAACAGTTCGTCCACTTCCAGATGCAGCGTGCGCGCGATTTCCGGCATGTCCGCGCGGCCGTGGTACGGCGCCATCGCAAGCGTCTCGATCAGGCCGGCCATCAGGTTGGTCGATACGCGCGGCATCCAGCTGCCGAGTTCGAGCCCCTTCTTCGTCGCCTCGTTGGTCTGGCGCGCGGTCATCTTCGCGTAGATGTCGTCGACGAGCTTGCGGAAATCGGTGTCGAGCCGGTTGCGCGGATGCTTGAACGGCACCTTGATCTCGGCGATCACGCGGCCCGGATTCGACGACAACACGAGGATCCGGTCGCACATGAACACGGCTTCCTCGATGTTGTGCGTGACGATCAGCACCGACTTGATCGGCATGCGGCCTTGCGTCCACAGGTCGAGCAGGTCGGTACGCAGCGTCTCGGCCGTCAGCACGTCGAGCGCCGAGAACGGCTCGTCCATCAGCAGGATCGTCGGGTCGACGACGAGCGCGCGCGCAAAGCCGACGCGCTGGCGCATCCCGCCCGACAGTTCGCGCGGATACGCGTTCTCGAAGCCGTCGAGACCGATCAGGTCGATCGCGGCAAGCGCACGTTCGCGCCGCTCGCGTGCGCCGACGCCCAGCGCTTCGAGGCCGGCTTCCACGTTCTGCAACACGGTCAGCCACGGGAACAGCGCGAAGGTCTGGAACACCATCGCGACGCCTTCGGCCGGGCCGCTCAGCGGCTTGCCGAGGTAGGTCACTTCGCCGCCGGTCGGCTCGATCAGGCCGGCGATGATCCGCAGCAGCGTCGACTTGCCCGAGCCGGAACGGCCGAGCAGGCCGACGATCTCGCCTTCGCGTAGCGACAGGTTCGCATCGTCGAGCACGAGCAGTTCGCCCTGCGACTTGTTGAAGCCGCGGTTCACGTGCTCGACGCGCAGGATTTCTTCGCCGAGACGCGGCGGCTGCAGCGGCTGGGACGTCTTGGCGGGTGCGTTGATAACGGTCGAATTTTGTTGCATCGCGCTTACTCTCAATCGAGACGGAGCCGGGATTCCGCGTAGGCGTACATCGGACGCCACAGCAGACGGTTGAACAGGGTAACGAACAGGGACATCACGGCGATGCCCAGGATGATCTTCGGAAAATCGCCGGCGGCGGTGGTCTGCGCGATGTACGCGCCAAGGCCGTGCGCGACGACCTTCGTGTCGCCCCACTGCACGAACTCCGACACGATGCTCGCGTTCCACGCGCCGCCCGACGCGGTAATGGCGCCGGTCACGTAGTACGGGAAGATGCCCGGCAGGATCGCCTGCCGCCACCACTGCCAGCCGCGGATGCGGAAATTCTTCGTCGCTTCCTTGTAGTCGTTCGGATAGGACATCGCGCCGGCGATCACGTTGAACAGGATGTACCACTGCGTGCCGAGCACGATCAGCGGCGACAGCCAGATGTCCGCGTTCAGGTGGAAACGCACGATCACGATCACGAACACCGGGAACAGCAGGTTCGCCGGGAACGCCGCGAGGAACTGCGCGAGCGGCTGGATCTTCTCGGCCAGCTTCGGGCGCAACCCGATCAGCACGCCGAGCGGCACCCAGATCACCGACGCGATCGCGATCAGCACCAGCACGCGCAGCAGCGTGATGAGCCCGAGCACGAGCACGTGCCCGACCTCGCCCATCGTCACGCCGGTCGCAACGAAGCTGACGACGCGCCACGCGACGTACGCCGTCAGCAGGATCACGAACGCGCCCCACACGATGTCGCCGATGCGCGACGAACGGCGCGACGTCGCGCCGCGCGAGCGCGTGCCCTTCATCGACGGCAGGCGCAGCGGAATCCGCGCAGCCTGCGACAGAAGCCAGCCGGCCGGCACGAGCAGCTGATGGATCAGGTGCGTGCGGCGCATCATGTCGAGCAGCCACGATTGCGGCGCATCGCCCGACGCGGTGTTCTCCATCCGGAACTTGTCGGCCCAGGCGACGAGCGGACGGAACAGGAACTGGTCATAGGCCAGGATCACGACCGACATCGCGACGATCACCCAGCCGACCGCGCCGAGGTTCTTGTCCGAGATCGCCTGCGCGAGATACGCGCCGATGCCCGGCAGCGTGATCGTCTGGTTGCCGACGGTGATCGCCTCCGACGCGACGACGAAGAACCAGCCGCCCGACATCGACATCATCATGTTCCAGATCAGGCCCGGCATCGAGAACGGCACTTCGAGCTTCCAGAAGCGCTGCCACTGCGTCAGGTGGAAGCCGCGTGACACTTCGCTCAGGTCGCGCGGCACCGTGCGCAGCGACTGATAAAAGCTGAACGTCATGTTCCACGCCTGGCTCGTGAAGATCGCGAAGATCGCCGCGAGCTCGGCGCCGAGCACGCGGCCCGGAAACAGCGCGAGGAAGAACGTGACGGTGAACGAGATATAGCCGAGCACCGGCACCGACTGCAGGATGTCGAGGATCGGGATCAGCACCATGCCCGCGCGGCGGCTCTTGGCCGCGAGCGTGCCGTAGACGAGCGTGAACACGAGCGACGCGACCATCGCGGCGAGCATCCGCAGCGTGGTGCGCAGCGCGTATTCAGGCAGGTTCCACGGATCGAGCGAGATCTTCTGCGTCTGCAGTACGCCGATCGGCGCCATCGTCTGGTGAAAACCGACGATCGCCATCGCGAGTATGCCGATGATCAGCGGAAACGCGACGGCGTCCCAGCGATTGGGGAGCACGCGCCACGCGGACGCGTTGGCGGTGCGGTTCGGGTCGAAGAAACTGAGATCCATCGGTAGCGTCTTGTGTCGAATTGAAAGTCGATGGGTCCGGCCGCGTCCCGCGCGGCCGGGCGTCGCGCCCCCCGGCGCGAATCAGAACAGCCCGTGCAGCGCCCAGTACAACGCAGCCGACAGCGCGATCGATGCGGGCAGCGTCAGCACCCACGCGAGCACGAGGTTGCGCACGGTATCCCAGCGCAGGCCCGCGCCGCTCGCCGTCATCGTGCCGGCCACGCCGGACGCGAGCACGTGCGTCGTCGACACCGGCAGCCCGTACGCGTCGGCCATGCCGATCGTCAGCATCGCAACGGCTTCGGCCGACGCGCCCTGTCCGTACGTGAGATGCGACTTGCCGATCTTCTCGCCGACCGTCACGACGATCCGCTTCCAGCCGACCATCGTGCCGAGGCCGAGTGCAATCGCGACCGCGACCTTCACCCAGGTCGGGATGAATTTCGTCGCGCGGTCCATCTGCTTCTTGAACGCTTCGAGCGCGCTCGCGTCCTCGACCGAGAACGCCGGCGCCTTCGCCTTCTCCATCAGGCGGATCGCCTCGGACGCGACGTACATGTTGTTGCGCACGTTGTCGACGAGGTTCTGCGGCACGCTCGAGATGCCGCCGGCCTGTGCGACCTGGTCGGCGATCGTGTCGGTGAGCTTGCCGAGCGCGGGAATCGTCACGGGCGTCAGCTTGTGCGTGCGCACGTACGCTTCGACATCGGCACGCGGATTGGCGGACTGCACGGCCGGGTCCGCGTACTTGACGAGCGTCGTCGACGCATGGCGCGCAACCGCGACGAAGGTGCTCGTCTGGTCCGGCGTCACGGCCTTGTTCAGTGCATACGCAGTCGGCATCACGCCGATCAGGATCAGCATGATCAGGCCCATGCCCTTCTGACCGTCGTTCGAGCCGTGCGCGAACGACACGCCCGTGCAGGTCAGGATCAGCAGCAGCCGAATCCAGAACGGCGGAGGCTTGTTGCCCTTCGGCTCCTGGTACAGCGCCGGCACGCGCACGAGCGCCTTCAGCAACAACAGCACCAGCGCGGACAGCACGAAGCCGATCAGCGGCGAGAACAGCAGCGCCTTGCCGACGCCGAGCGCCTGGTTCCAGTCGACGCCGCTCGTGCCCGACGGGCCGCTGACGATCTGGTTCATCAGGCCGACGCCGATGATCGAGCCGACGAGCGTGTGCGAGCTCGACGACGGCAGGCCGAAATACCAGGTCGCGAGGTTCCACGTGACGGCCGCGATCAGCAACGCGAACACCATCGCGAAGCCCGAACCGCTGCCGACCTGCAGGATCAGCTCGACCGGCAGCAACTGCAGGATGCCGAACGCGACGGCGCCGCTCGACACGAGCACGCCGCACAGGTTCCACAGGCCCGACCAGACGACCGCGAGGTGCGGATCGAGCGAATGCGTATAGATGACGGTCGCGACCGCGTTCGCGGTGTCGTGAAAACCGTTCACGAATTCGAAGCCGAGCGCGATCAGCAACGCGACGATCAGCAGCAGAAACGGGAGGACCGAGCTTTCCTTGACGGGGCTGAGATCGGCACTGAGATGAACGCCGACATAGACGATGCCGCAGGCAATGATCAGAAAAAACAGCGCGAGGCTGATGGTGCGCGTGCGGTTGCTGGCCGCGCTGCTGGTTTCCGTTGCCGCGAGATTCGGCATGAAGGGCTCCGGAGAGGTGATTCGGAGTGGCAGGCTATCGGGCGGCCGTGACGCAAATGTGACGTGTCACTTACAAGACATTGACAGGTCATCCTCCAGGAGTCGCGCATCGCCCCGCAGGCAGCACACACGGGTGTTCGACCTTGTAACGCGCGGGAATAAATCCGCCGCTTCGCCGGTATGGCATGCGAAGGCGCCGGCTTATTCCAGGACGATCCGGCCGTCCGGTTTCGTCACACGATTGCGAGGCTCACATGTCTTCATCGACCCCTACCCGCCCGTCACGCCGCAAAGCCCTGCAATGCATGGCCTTCGGCGGCCTCGGCACGCTGTTTACGCTGTCGGGCGGCATCCTGACGCCGTTCGATCTCGCGCTCGCGCAGACCGGCGACGCGCGCCCGGCCGATGCGGGCAAGCCGCTGTTCGTGCAGATCAGCGACACGCACATCGGCTTCAACAAGGACGCGAATCCCGACGTATCGGCCACGCTGAAGCAGACGATCGATCTCGTCAACGGGATGCCCGCGATGCCCGCGCTGGCCATCCATACGGGCGACATCACGCACCTGTCCAAGCCCGAGGAATTCGACCACGCATCGCAGCTGCTGTCCGCGCTGCGCGTGCCGGAGCTGCACACGGTGCCCGGCGAACACGACGTCACCGATGGTTCGGGCGCCGAATATTTCGGCCGGTTCGGCAAGGCGTCGGACAACCGCGGCTATTACAGCTTCGATCATGCGGGCGTGCATTTCATCGGCCTCGTCAACGTGATGCATTTCAAGCCGAACGGGCTCGGCAGCTTCGGCGACGAACAGCTCGCGTGGCTCGCGCAGGACCTGAAGGGGCGCTCGTCGAGCACGCCGATCGTGGTGTTCTCGCACATGCCGATGTGGACCATCTACGAACCGTGGGGCTGGGGCACCGGCGACGCGCCGCAGACGATGGCTCTGCTGCGCCGCTTCGGCTCGGTCACCGTGCTGAACGGACACATCCACCAGATCGTGTCGAAAGTCGAAGGCAACGTGACGTTCCACACCGCGCGCTCCACCGCGTTCCCGCAGCCGACGGCCGGCAATGGCCCGGGCCCCGTGCCGCTCACGGTGCCGCATGACCGGCTGCCGTCGATGCTCGGCGTGACGACCGTCGAATTCGCCGGCCATCCGGTCGCGTCGTCGCTGCACGACGCGACGCTGGCCTGATCAATATAAGGAGACCGACATGATCCGCTTCAAGCCATCCCGAATCGTCGCGACGCTGATCCTGTGCGCGGCGGCCGCCGGCACGCCGCTCGCCGCGTTCGCGCAGGGTCCGGACGGCACGCTCGTGACGATCCGCAATTTCATGTTTTCGCCGATGTCGACCACGATCAAGGCCGGCACGACGATCACGTGGAAGAACCTCGACGGGGAACCGCACACCGTCGTCAACGACGCCGGCATCTTTCACTCGTCGGCGCTCGACCAGGGCGACACGTACTCGTTCCGCTTCGACAAACCGGGCGTCTACAAGGTGTTCTGCGGGATTCACCCGTACATGAAGGAGACGATCACCGTCGAATGACGCGGCCCGCTACGCAAAACGCGGACGAACGGAGGGCGGCGGCCGCCTACAATGGCCACCGTCCCATTCGCCCGCGTGGCAGACGGAGCCGCCCATGCCCAGGATCGATCTCAGCACCGTGCCCGAGCGCCGCGGTAGCGGCTATCCGCGGCCGTTCGACGCGCCGTGCGCGCAGCGCGTCCGCCAGCGTCTCGGCGACGCCGGCGGGCTGCGTGATTTCGGCGTCAACCTGATGCGCGTGCCGCCCGGCGGCTGGTCGGCCCAGCGCCACTGGCATTCCGACGAGGACGAATTCGTCTATGTGCTCGAAGGCGAACTCGTGATGATCGAGGACGGCGGCGAGACCGTGCTGCGCGCAGGCGACTGCGCGGCGTTTCCGAAAAACTCGGGCAACGGTCATCACCTGCTCAACCGGTCGGACGCGCTCGCCGTCTATCTCGAGGTGGGCTCGCGTTCGCCGGACGACGTGATCACCTGCGCGGACATCGACATGATGAGCCCGAGCCGCGACGGCCGGTTCCTGCACAAGGACGGCACGCCCTACCCGGATGCCTGACGCGTGACGCCCGCCGGCGGCCGGCCGCGTCAAAGGGTCGGAAGCATCGGCCAAAGTCGACACCGCGCGCCATTGCATGGCGGGCGGCCCCGCGCCGTCGATCGCCTAAACTGAATCGAACTGTTCGGATCCGACCCACCGTCACACGCAGCGAGGCAGCCATGACCGCGAGCCAGCCGGCACGAATGGACCTCCCCGGGCAAGTCGTGCTCGTGCTCCAGGGCGGCGGCGCACTGGGCGCGTTCCAGCTCGGCGTCTTCCAGGCGATGGACGAAGCCGGGATCCGGCCCGACTGGGTGGTCGGCACGTCGATCGGCGCGATCAACGCGGCGCTGATCGCCGGAAATCCACCGGAACGGCGCTACGACAAGCTGTCGGCGTTCTGGCATCGCGTGACCGAGCGGACCCGTTTCGACGTCTCGCCGCTGCTGCCCGGCTGGGACCGGACACTGGCCGAGCTGATGATCATCGGCGGCGGCATCGCGGGATTCTTCCAGCCCAACCCGGCGTCGTGGCTCGGGCCGATGGCGCGCCTCGGCGTCGATCGCGCGTCGTACTACAGGATCGCGCCGCTACGCGACACGCTCGCGTCGCTGATCGATCCCGCCCTGCTGAACGCGGGCCATCCGCGCCTGACCGTCAGCGCGGTCAACGCATGCACGGGCACGATGCGCTATTTCGATTCGCGCGACACGCGGCTCGGGATCGAGCACATCATGAGTTCGGGCGCGCTGCCGCCCGCGTTTCCGGCGATACGGATCGACGGCGAGCCGTACTGGGACGGCGGTGTGTATTCGAATACGCCGGTCGAGGTCGTGCTCGACGACAACCCGCGCCGCAGCTCGATCATCTTCTCGGTGCAGATGTGGAATCCGGCGGGCCCCGAACCCGAGAGCATCTGGCAAGTGTCGGAACGGCAGAAGGACATCCAGTACGCGAGCCGCACCGACAGCCACATCGCGCGCCAGCAACAGATTCACCGGCTGCGCCACGTGATCCGCGAACTGGTCCGGCACGTGCCGGAAGCCGAACGCGCGTCGCCGGCCGTGCGCCGGCTCGCCGCGTGGGGATGCGAGACGACGATGCACCTGGTCAAGCTCGCGGCGCCGCGCCTCGCCAGCGACAACCAGTTGAAGGACATCGATTTCACGCCGGCCGGCATCGCGGCGCGCCGGCAGGCCGGCTATGACGCGGCGAAACGGGCGATCGCCGCGCGTCCGTGGGACTTGCCGACGGACCCGACGGAAGGCTTGACGGTGTTCGATCCGGACGCCGCGCCGGTCGCCGGAAAAACGGCATGACGCGCGGGTGGCGCCGCCGCGCGCCTGCCCCCCAACACGGTCAGGCGCGCGCAGCCCGGACATGGGCGCGGCCGGCTTCGCTCACTTCGACCTCCGCCACGCCGCCCGGCGCATGGTGGCGTACCACGTAGCCGCGCGCGCACGCCTCTTCCCACACCGGCAGGCGCGGGCACGATGTGCGCCATGCGTCGATCACCTCGTCGTACGGCCGCGCGCCGGGGCCGATCCATTCGAGCAGGTCGAGGATCAGCGGCTCGATCGACGCGGCTTCACGCGCGAGCACGTCCGGGTTGACCACGTGGATCGGCTGCCCGGCCGCATAGGACACGATCTGGTCGAACACATCGGAGAATTGCGTTTCGTATTCGTCTTCGGTCACGTAGCCGATATGCGGCGTGCACACGACATTGGGCATACGCAGCAACGGATGCTGCGGGTCACGCAGCGGCTCCGTCTCGTACACGTCGACCGCCGCCATCCCGGGCCGGCCGGCCTGCAATGCCGCTTCGAGCGCACCCGGTGCGACGAGGCCCGCGCGGCTCGTGTTCACCAGCAGCGCGTCGGGCTTCATCCGCGCCAGATCCTCGGCCGTCACGATGCCACGCGTGGCCGGCACGAGCCGCATGTGCAGCGAAAGCACGTCGCAGGTTTCGAAGAATGTGCGTTTGTCCGGCGCCGTACGCCAGCCGTCGTCGCGTGCGCGCTGCCGCGACGCTTCGCTCGCCCAGACCAGCACGTTCATCCCGAACGCGGCGCCGTATCGCGCGACCTCCGCACCGATCCGGCCATAGCCGTAAATGCCCAGCGTACGCCCGCGCAACGTGCGTCCGACGCCGATCTGCCAGTTGCCGGCCTGCAACGCACGCATCTGCTGCGGAATCTGGCGCATCGCGGCCAGCACGAGGCCCCATGTGAGTTCGGCGGCCGCATGGGACGGCGTGCCTGCGTGCTGGTTCGACGACACGACCACGCCGTGCGCGGTGCACGCCTCGATGTCGATATGCGGATAGACGCTGCGCTGGCTGATCAGCCGCAGCTTCGGCAACCGGGCGATGAGCGGCGCGCGAATCTGCGTCCGCTCGCGAATCAGCACCAGCACCTCCGTATCGCGCAGGCGTTCGGCCAGTGCGTCGACGTCCTGTACGTGGTCGTTCCAGATCGTGACTGCATGCCCGTCCAGCTTGCCAAAGCTCGGCAGCGTGCGCAGCGTGTCGAAATAATCGTCGAGGATCGTTATGTTCATGGGGGCGCTCCTGGGAACGCCGTCATCCTGAACCGCAACCGGCGCACAGGGAAATGAATTTATCTTGCCGATTCGTGCATTTTTCTGATCGATCGGTTTTCGTCGGGCGCGGGCACGTCCGGCGCGGTGCCGGCCACCACCGGACACGATTGCGGCAAGGTCTGCCCGAACAGCACGGCCAGCCCGCAAGCGGACGTGAACATGCCGAGACCGTCATGCCCGACGCCCGGCACTTCGACGACCTGCTGCGCGAGATCGTCCGGGTGCCGCTTCTTCAGGTAATCGAAATAAGCGAGCCCGCGCGCGAGCCGGTACGGGCCTTGCGCCATCGCCGCGCACGAACGGTCGATGAAATGCGTGTACGGGTTCGTGTCGGCCTGCCCGAGCAGGTACACGACATGGCGCGCGACGTAGCGCGTTTCGAGTTCGCGCACGTCCTGCGACGCGACGTAAGGCGGCGCCGACTTCAGCCCGTATTTCCATTGCGTCGCGCGCGGGCAGGTGCCACCCGCGATCGCGTCGGCATTCGGCCGCTCGTCGTCGAAATACAGGTAGCTCGACGGGTTCGCGACCACGTAGCGCACGGCGATGCCGGCACGTGCGAGCGCGTCGCCTTCGCGCCCGGCCACCGCGTAGCGCTGCAGCAGCTGCGCGCCGGCGGAATGGCCGATCACGACGACGGTCGACAGAGACGGATACAGGCTGCGGTCGGCGAAATGCGCGAGCAACGCGTCGAGCGCGGCAAACGAGCTGATCGGGCCCGGCTGGCGGGCCGGCTCGCCGCCCTTCCATCCTTCCTGGGTCCACGCGAGCGTCGATGCGGGCAACGAGAACGCCCGCGTATCGGCGCGCGTCAGGAACTGCGGCGCGACAACCATCGTGCCGTCGCCAGCCGCGCCGGCCTTCTCGACGACCTTGCGCCCCGACGCGTAGTAAGCGTCGGCGTTGCGAAGCGTGCCGTGAATCACGATGAACACGCGCGTGACGTCGGGTGCCGCGTTGTCGACTGGATGGTCGGCGTACACGGGCAACATCGCGCTGCCCTGCGGCGTGTCGAGGGTCAAGCGCTGGTCGGCGACGGCCTTCACCGGCGCCTCGAGACGTTCGCGCTGGGTGGGCGTCGCGGCTTCGGCCCGGTGCGCGCCACCCAGGACGCCGATGGCTGCCGCGAGCGGAATCGCGGGCGACAGGAAGCGTGCGACCGGCAGCACGCGTAAGCGCCGGATGCTTGCAAAGGCAACGGAAATGACGGACATGGCGGCGGATCGAGTGGCGGATATCGCTTTAACGGCGATGGTCGCAGAATCCGTCGCGCTCTGCCGGGCCGTTGCGCAATACGGCTCAGTCGGTCGGTTCGGAAACCCGCCCGGCGTCGGCCCGGGTTTTGCGCGCATCGCCGCGTGGCGCGTTCCGGCCCCCTGCCGCCGGCGGCAAGCCGCCCGCCGCCACGGCAAGCAACGGGCGCTCGGGATGCACGAACAGCCACAGCACCGCGCCGCACGCCGCCGCGGCGCCGATCACGACCATCCCGCTGCTCCAGCTGCCGGTGACCTTGACGACGAGCGCGAGCGCCATCGGGCCCGCGACGTTCGACAGCGCACCCCACACGTTGGTCCAGCCCGACATCACGCCGGCGAACGGCCGCCCGAGATCCTGCGCGGCCGACCACACGACGACCTGCACGAACCCGACGGCCGCAAACGACAGGCACAGCAGCGCGATGACCGCGGCCATCGCCTCCGCACGCGACGCGGCGACCAGTGCCAGTGCGCTCACGACGAATCCCGCGATCGCGACCGGCGTGCGCGCCCAGTAGATCGAGCCCGTTTTCCCCAGTAACCGGTCGCTGACGGCGCCCGCGACGAATACCGCCACGAACACGGCAACCCACGGCAGCGACGCATACACCCCCATCGCCTTCAGCGACAGTCCGCGCGCGCGCATCAGGTAGGTCGGCAGCCACGTCGTGTAGAAGCTCTGGATCAGCACGAGCAGGAAATACTGGATGCCGAAGATCCAGAAGCGCCCCAACCGCAGGCAACGCACGAGCGAACCCGACACGGCCGTATGGCCGGGCGGCTGGCCGGCCGCGATGTAGTCGGCTTCGGCCTGGGTGATGAGCGGATGCGACGCCGGCGCATCGCGGTAGCAGAACCACCAGATTGCGCCGAGCAGCAGGCCGAGCGCACCGAATCCGTAGAAGACGGCATGCCAGCCGAAATGGACGATCGTCCAGGCCGTAAGCGGCGCCGACACGATCGGCCCCAGATACAGCCCCGCGAGCAGCACCGCGTTGCCTTTCGCGCGTTCGCCGGCCGGAAACCAGCGCTTGAGCGCAACGACACTGCTCGACCAGTCGGCCGACTGCGCGCCGCCGAGCACCAGCCGGCAACCGAACAGCCAGGCGAACGAACTGCCGAACGGCGTGACGATCATCATCAGCGACCACAGCGTGCTCGTGCCGAACAGCACGCTGCGCGACCCGAAGCGTTCGGCCGCGCGTCCGGCCGGAATCTGGCCGATCGCATAGGCCCAGAAGTAGATCGTCAGGATCATCGACATCTCGACGATCGACAGGCCGAGTTCGCCCTGGATCGTCGGCGCGGTCACGGCCATCGCCGCGCGATCGAGCGTCATCACGAAGGTCAACGGTGCGACCAGCAACGCGACGATCTTCCAGCGGAGATGGTTCACGTGGCGCGGCATCGTGCGGCTCCCGAATCCGGCGTCAGGCGTCGTGCGGGCCGGACGCCTGGCCCGACTCGCGCTGCATCCGCCGCACGATCGCGGCCAGTTCGCCGATATGCGTGGAGACCGCCTGCTTGCCCGCGCGCGCCCACGCGTCGAACGACGTCATGCCGGTCACCGCGCCGACGAACGGCACGCCGGCGCGCTCGGCAGCCTGCGCGTCCACCGCATGGTCGCCTACGTAGATCGCCGCGCGGGCCGGCAGATCGAGCCGCGCGAGTGCCTGCACGAGCCCTTCGGGATCCGGCTTGTGACGCTGCACGTCTTCCCCGCCGATCAACACGTCGACCAGCGTCTGCAAACCGTTGCGTTCGAGAATCGCCTCGATCCGGTAGCGAAACTTGGACGATACGATCGCGACCGCAAGCCCCTGCTCGCGCAACTGCGCGAGCAGCAGCGGCACCTCGGGATAGATGCGCGTACCGGGCACCATGATCTCGTCGGCACGCGCCACGAAGTGCCGTGCGAACGCGTCGGCCCGCGCCGGTTCGGTTTCGCCCGTCAACGAGTGGAACATCTGCGGCAGCGTCAGCCCGATCACGGCGCCGATCTGCGCCGGCGTCGCGCCTGCCGCGCCAAGCTGATGCAACGCGTATTCCGTGCATTCGATGATCGCCGCGGACGAATCCGCCAGCGTCAGATCGAAGTCGAAGATGACGGCGCGAACAGACATGAAAGGACTCCGCAAACAAAAAATGGATCACGCTCGACGCGTGACCCGGAACGATGTCGCAAGGCGCACCCGGGCGCGGACGATCAGCGCGCCTGACCGGATTGCTCGCGATCGGCCGCGTCCAAGCCGTCCGGGTCGCGCTTCGCCCACTGTCTTGCCCACCCCAGCAACGGCTGCAGCGCCGCTTCGAGCCGCCGGCCTTCGGCGGTCATGCAATAACCGCCCTCTCCGTGCTCGACGAGGCCCGACGCCTTGAGCTCGGCCAGCCGCGTGTTGAGCAGGCGCGCATTCGTTTCGCAGGCTTCCTGCAATGCACGGAACGTGAGCGGCGAGCCGCGCAGTTCCCACAGGATGCGAAGCGCCGTGCGGCGCCCGAGCAGATCCAGCACGACCATGATGGGCCGCCCTGTCGTCGATCCGCGAACGCGTTGTCCGATTCTTGGTGTCGTCATGCTTTACTTTTTAAAGCAATCGACGGGCAGAGTCAACGGCGTGAATCGAGCCTCGCTTCTGCTTTACTTTTTAAAGCATGGTGCCTACGCTACCACGAAGGCGCTTGAAGCGTATGCGGCACGGCTTCCGAATCGAGCGAGGGCGCGAATGTTTCGTTTCCGCAATTTTCCGACGGAGGATTGAGCGTGATTACCGAAATCGTCTTCTTCAAGCTGCAACCCGACGTCGATGTCGCCACGTTGAAGAGGCGCTATGAAAGCACCGCGGCGAAGTGGGCGCAGAACCCGGATCTGCTGCACAAGTGGTACTTTTACGACGCGGCCACGCACGAAGGCGGCGGCGTGTACGTGTGGCGCACGCGAGAAGCCGCGGCACGCTGGCACGGCGACGAATACAAGACGATGGTCGAGCGGGTGTACGGCCACCCGCCCGTGATACGCGTGCTCGATACGCTCGCGCACGTCGATGCGACGCAAGGGCGGTACGAGATCGTGGGGACCGCACTGACCGATTGAAGCGATTTGCCGCCCGGGACGATCCGTGACGGGCGGCTTTGCGCTTGTGCCGAGCGCCCGTCTACGCGGGAACTTCGCGCGTCGCGCAATGCACGCCGCCGCCCCCTGACGCAATGCCCAGAATATCGACCTGAACGATATCCCGCGAACCCGCATACGGCTGGATCGCCGTCAGCGCAGCGGAGTCGGCCGATGCATCGTTGAATTTCGGCATGATGATCGCGCCATTGCATTTGTAGAAGTTGATGTAGCCGGCCGCGAAGTTTGTCGTCTGGCGCGTGGTCAACGTCACGCCGTTCGAGGTCCCGTAGTTTGCCGGCGTCGTCAGTTCGATCAATTGCAGCGTTCGCCCGCTGGCGTCCGTCAGATTGTTCAGGCGCTGCCAGTTGGCTTCGCTCAGCGCCCGCTCCCCCATCGAATTCGACGCGTCATAGCAGTACGCGACGACGCCCGGAGCAAGAAACTTCGCGTAGAAATCGACATGCCCGTTCGTGATGTCGGTCTCGTTTGCCGGCGTGGCGGCGCCGCCTTGCCCACCGGCCCCGCAGCCTTGCGGAAAGATCGCCGTTCCGGGAATCCAGATGATCTTCTGCACGCCGAGCGTGCGCTGCAGTTCCGCGAGCACCGTGTCCTTGGCCGTCGGCAGCAGTGTCGCGTTGGCGACGACGCCACCCGGAATATTGAACAGCTGCGGATTGCGGCTGACATGCAGCACGGCGGATTCGGTCAGGATCGCCGTCGCTTCCCCGTCGAATTCGATCGCGCCGCCTTCCAGCGTCAACGTACTCTGTATCAGCGTCGCGTTGTTTGCCTGCGCCATCCATCCCGCCAGCGTACGGTCATTGGCGAACGGCTGGAAGAATTTGCCGGCCTTGGACTTGTTGCTGCTCGCGGCAACGGCAGGCGGCAGCGTCATTCCCGCATTGAGGTTCAAGCCGTCGGTGTTCGCATTGCCCCAGCCGTTGAAGTTGAAGTTCACCGCGCACAATGCATTGCCATTGGCCGTATCCTTCACGAAGACACAGCCGGTGTCGCGCGTCCACAGATCGTCGAAGCCATCGGCCAGCGCAATCAGGTTGACGCCGCCCACGCCGGCTCCGCGCGCCAGGTAGTTGGCGTGGATCGCGGGGTTCGCGCCACTGGCCGTCGCCAGCAGCGCCTGCGCGGCACTCAGGTCGACCGGCAGCACCAGCATGTTGACCGGCTCGTAGGTGCCGATCGCCTTCGCGACGTCCATCAGATCGGCACGAACGCGGTCGATACCCGCATCGGTGCTCTGCGCGGTGAGCGGTGTCCAGATGCCTTCCGAGCCCGACGCAAATGCCATGTACGTCGCCGAGTGCGGCGCATCCTCGCCCGGCAGCAGATACGCCGCAGGATTGGCCGCCTGGCGCCTGGACGCGCGAAGCGCCGCGGGATTCGTCGACGCATCATCGCCGCCACATCCCGCCAACGCGCCCACCCACGACGCGCCGAGCAGCACCGCCGATCCCTTGATAAAGCCGCGGCGCGTGAGCGGCGATTCGCCGGTTGCCGCACACGACAGTTTGGTGCGCTTGTTTTTCATGGCATCTCCATAAGCAATGAACCAACTGGATAGGTCCGACCGACGGCGAATTACCGGCGGCCGGCACGACAGCGCGTTGTCCGGCGCTAGAACGAGTAGATGAACTGCGTCGCGAGCAAGTCGTTGCTCTTGCTGTACGAGCCGTCGTTTCGCAGGAACACCTTGTTATTGGCCCAGTCGTGTCGATACTCGACCTTCACCGTGATCTGGGCGGTCGGGAAAAACAGCAGATCGAGCGCGACGTCCTGGCGATTCGAACCCTTGCACTGAAGGCCCATGCCACCGCTTGCCTGCGAATTGGCGAAACAGTCCGCGCCGATACCGAAGCCGTTGTACGGGTCGCGCCCCTGCCCGTTGAGCGCGACACCGCCGCCACCACCGCCGTTCTTGCTGTCGGCGAGGAAGTCGTAGCGGAGCGTCGCGCCCATCCTGCCGACGCCCGGCAGGCTGAACTTGCGGTGCGCGAGCAGCGAAATGCCATACCATTGCGCCTGGCCGCCATTGAACGCGGCATTCTGCTGCTGGCCGTAGTCGATTTCTGCGTTGTACTGAACGTCGGCGAGCTGATAAGTCAGATCGGCTTCCGAGAAGAAGAATGCGCCGAATCCACTGGGCGCCTGGCCGCCGATGCCATAGTTCACGGCACCGGTCGCGGGGTTGACGGCACTCGGCAACGTCTGTCGGCCGATGTTGAACGACGCGCCGATATCGAGCGCACTGGACCATGCGTAATCTGCGCGTGCGGTAAACGTCGGTACCTTGTTGCTGGTCGTGACCGGATCGCCCAGCGCGTTGGTCCCCGTCTGCGTGATGGCGCCATTGGTCCGGTACTGTTCATTGCCGAGCAGGAACTTCCAGGTCCAGTTGCCCTTCGTATAATTCGCACCGAGGCCGACGTAGCTGCCGGGGTCGGAAAAGTCGTACAGCAGGTTGTGGGTCAGCGTGAGCATCTGATTCGACTGCTGCACTTCGTAGCCGCCGAAGCTGGGCATCAGGCCCGCGACGAATGTCGTCGTGCCGGTGAGCGGCACACTGACGACCGCCGTATTCAGGATGTTGTTGCCGATCTGACCATGCTCGTTCTGCATCAGCGTGATGCCGTTGCCTCGATTGGGCATCAGCGTGATTTCGGCCGATGGCGCCATCGGCCCGACACCGAAGGTCTTTTTGATGTCCAGGTACAGATCGCCGAACGTGCTGTTGAAGTAGCCGCCGGTACTTTCGTGATTGGCGAACAGGAACGACGAACCGCCTTGCGCGCGGTTGTACACATAGGTCGGATCGATGTAGCCCGTTACCGAGAGGCCCGCGATCGGGCCGGTATTCGCCGCGTCCTCGAGCGTGTTCACCTTCAGCTGCTGGACGGCAAGCTGTTGCTTCATGGCCGTGACGTCGTCGTTGGTGAGCGCCGCCTGCGCTTTGCCGTAGGCAGGCGACGACGGATCGATCGGTGCTGGCGCAAGCTCGACGGCTGCGGATCTGTCCGACGCGTGCGCCCGCAATCTCGCCACCTCTTTCTGCAATACGTCGAGTTGCGCCTGCAGCGCCCGGATCTGGTCAGACAGGGGGTCCGCCGCCGCGACACCGGGCAGACAGCCCGCCACCAGCAAACCGATCAGCTTTCTTCTCATACGAAGTCTCCATGTTTTTTATTGCGGTTAATGCCGCTTTGGCCGGGCTGTCGAAGCCAAGTGTTCGGCTGGCGCGAGCACGAACGCGCCCGTGCGAGACGCGCGAGGCGGCTCACAGGGTGTGCGGCGTTCGAGGAATGCGCCCGCTCGCTATCGGTGCAGGCAGCCCGGCGTGACTGCGGTTTCAGTGCGCACGGCAAGCGGCGCTTGCCGCAGCCGCGCTGTGCGACGCCGTCAGCGTCCGGCCTTCAGTTGCGCCCAGAGGCGGTTCTCGAGACGGACGATTTCGATCGGCACCGGCTTCATCAGCGTCATCTTGCGCAGCACGTCGTCGGGCGGATACACACTCGGATCCCGTGACACGACGGCGTCGACGAGCGCTCGGGCAGCGCGGTTTGCGCTCGGATAAAACACTTCGTTGGTGATCGCCGCATTGACCTTCGGGTCTTCGATATAGTCGATCCACTTCATGGCTGCTTCGGGATGGGGCGCATCCTTCGGAATCGCCATCATGTCGAACCACATCAGGCCGCCTTCCTTGACGTTCGAGAAACGGATTTCGTAGGACCGCTTCGCATCTGCCGCGCGCCGCCGCGCGATACCCACGTCACCCGACCAGCCGATCGCGACGCAGACATCGTTGTTGGCGAGGTCGTTGATGTAGCCCGACGAGTTGAACTGGGTGATGTACGGGCGCACCTTCTTCAGCAAATCGAAGGCAGCCTGATAGTCGGCGGGATTCGCGCTGTTCGGATCCTTGTGCAGGTACTGCAACGCGCTCGCGAACGCATCGGCGGCCTGATCCAGGAACGACACGCCGCACTGCTTCAGCTTCGACACGTTATCCACGTCGTACACGAGCGCCCAGCTGTCGACGGGCGCGTTGTCGCCCAGTGCTTTCTTCACTTCCTGGACGTTGTAGCCGATCCCGTCCGTGCCGAACGCCCAGGGCACGCCGTACTGCGTGCCCGGGTCGACATCCGCGATCATTTTCATCAGGACCGGGTCGAGATGCCTGAGGTTCGGGATTTTCGACTTGTCGAGCTTCTGCAGCATGCCGGCCTGAATCTGCCTCGCCATGTACAGCGACGACGGCACCACGATGTCATAACCCGAACTCCCGGCCAGCAGCTTGGCCTGAAGCGTGTCGTCGCTGTCGTAGTTGTCGTATCGCACGTGAATGCCGGACGCCTTTTCGAAGTTCGGGATCGTGTCCCTGGCGATGTAGTCGGACCAGTTGTAGACGTTGAGCTCGGGAGCGGCCGCGAGCGCCGGCAGCGAACAGCATGGAAGAAGTCCTGCAATTGCAACGAGCGCAACACCCGCGACCTGCTGGCGAAGATGACAGAAGCGCATTGCTGTTTTCCTTGAAGGTAATGGATCGGCGTGAGGGTCGACGGCAAATTGAAAGAAGCCGGAACGCGATCGGTGCACTCCGTACGAATCGTCCCTGCCCGTGCAGTCGCGAATCCGTGCCGACGACAAGACGCAGCGGCGTACGGGCTCCCTTGATGCTTTCTCTTGCATCGCAATCCGATGACAATTTGCTTTCTAGTCCTATATAATCGGATGATATGAACGGCAACGGGATTGAATGGAACCCGCTGCCCGTCAGGTGTCGCTGTACTCGCCTGGCCGACGAGTGAGCCATTGTGGGTAGAACAATTCCTGGTGAAAATTGATGTTTTTTGCTTGATTCGATCAATTTCCCTCATATCTCGGTAGCACTCGGCACGCACCCCGGCCGGCCGGTACGCAATCCGGGTCCGACACGAAAACCTCCCTCACGCATCCCGACAAGTGCATCCGGCCATGCCGTCGGCACCTATCAACCCCATAGACAGCAGTGCTTTCCCGCATATCGTCGATTTACGATATAAGATTCGCCCATCGACGATACCCGTTTGCCCGACCGAAACGCCACACCCTTCCATGCCGACCGAACTCGACATCGACGCCATCCTGAAAGCGCTCTCGAACCCCGTGCGCCGGGAGATCCTCGTCTGGCTGAAAACGCCCGGCGAGCATTTCCCGCAACAGACGCTGCCGTACGAACACGGCGTCTGCGCGGGCCAGATCGATGCGCGCTGCGGGCTGTCGCAGTCGACCGTCTCCGCGCACCTCGCCACGCTGCAGCGCGCGGGGCTCGTGACGTCGACGCGGATCGGCCAGTGGGCGTTTTTCCAACGCAACGAGGCCGTCATCGACGCATTTCACGACGCCCTGCGCCGCGAACTCTAGCCAACGGCCCAACCGGCCATGCGGTGCGCCGCCGCACATGACGCGACGGCGCTCCCTCCTTTCGTGAAGAGGTTATCTGCCATGCCTACGCTGTTCGATCCCGTTACCCTCGGCGACCTGACCCTGCCGAACCGCATCGTGATGGCGCCGCTCACCCGCTCCCGTGCGAGCGCGGCGCGCGTGCCGAATGCACTGATGGCGCGCTATTACGCCGAGCGCGCATCGGCCGGCCTGATCATTACCGAAGCAACGTCGGTCACGCCGCAGGGCGTCGGCTATGCGGACACGCCGGGCATCTGGTCCGACGCGCAGGTCGAAGGATGGAAGCAGGTGACGCAGGCCGTGCACGCGGCCGGCGGGCGTATCGTGCTGCAGCTCTGGCACGTGGGCCGGATCTCCGATCCGGTGTTCCTGAACGGCGACCTGCCCGTCGCGCCGAGCGCGATCGCCGCAGGCGGCCACGTGAGCCTCGTGCGTCCGCAGCGCCCGTACGTGACGCCGCGCGCACTCGAACTCGACGAGATCCCGGGCATCGTCGCCGCCTACCGCAAGGGTGCCGAGAACGCGAAGGCGGCCGGCTTCGACGGCGTCGAGATCCACGGCGCGAACGGCTACCTGCTCGACCAGTTCCTGCAGGACAGCACCAACCGCCGCACCGATGCGTACGGCGGCCCGATCGAAAACCGCGCACGCCTGCTGCTCGAAGTGGTCGACGCAGCGATCGACGTGTGGGGCGCCGGCCGTGTCGGCGTGCACCTCGCGCCGCGCGGCGACGCGCACACGATGGGCGATTCCGATCCGGCGGCAACGTTCGGTTACGTCGCTCGCGAGCTCGGCCGCCGCAAGATCGCGTTCATCTTCACGCGTGAATCGTATTCGGGTGACCATCTGAGCCCGCGCCTGAAGGAAGCGTTCGGCGGCCCGCTGATCGCGAACGAGCAGTTCACGCTCGACACCGCGCAGGCCGCGCTCGCAAGCGGCAGCGCCGACGCGATCGCGTGGGGCAAGCTGTTCATCGCGAACCCGGACCTGCCGCGCCGCCTCGAACTCGGCGCACCGCTCAACAAGCCGGTGCCGGAGACGTTCTATGCGGAAGGCGAAACGGGTTACACCGATTACCCGGCACTGAGCGACGCGGCCTGACGGCCGGGCAGCACGTGTTCAGGCGCGCACGTCCGCGCGCATGAACACGCGCTGTGTTTCGTCGAGACCGAGCGCGACGTGGTGTGCGCGGATCGCGCGCAGCGCATCGTCGAGTGATGCATCGTCGACGATGCTGAAACCGAGGCGCGCGTAGTACGGCGCATTCCACGGCGCATCGCGAAACGTCGACAGCACGACCTGCTCGACGTGCTCCTGCGCCGCGCGCGCCATCACCTGCTCGATCAGGCGCGCGCCGATCCGCTGTCCGGCATGCGACGGCGCGACATCCAGTTCCTCCAGATACAACCGCTGCGGATCGAGCAGCCGGTAGAACGCAAACCCGACGCACGCACCCTGCGCATCGACCGCGACATACGCGCGGCCATCGTCGATGCGCACGAGCACGGCGGCCGCATCGGTTGGCTCGCCGTCGGCGATGTCGGTCATGCCGATGTCGCGAAACCGCTGCGCGGCGGCGACTTCCACGGCGGCCATCGCGGCCGCGTCTTCCGGCGTGGCGGGACGGATCAGGATCGATGCAGTCATGACGGCAATTCAGGCAGACAGTCTGGAACGGCCGTCACTATAATCGAAACTTCATACGTTTCTAACGCCCGACCCACGAGGCTCGCCATGACGCTATCCGCCCTCGCCGTCTTCGCCTTCGCGCTGCTGGTCACCGCCGGCACGCCCGGGCCGAGCGTCGCAGCGCTCGTCGCACGCGTGCTGACGAACGGCGTACGCGACGTGCTGCCGTTCCTTGCGGCGATGTGGCTCGGCGAAGCGCTGTGGCTTACGCTCGCGGTCGCGGGGCTGTCCGCGTTTGCGCGCACGTTCGCGACGGGCCTGATCGTGCTGAAGCTGCTCGGCGTCGCGTACCTGCTGTTTCTTGCATGGAAGATGTGGACCGCGCCGACCGACACGGGTGCGGACGACCTGCCGCGTGGCCAGTCGCCGTGGCGCATGTTCGTCGCCGGCATGCTCGTGACGCTCGGCAACCCGAAGATCATGGTGTTCTATCTCGCGTTGCTGCCGACCATCGTCGACCTCACCCACGTCGGTATCGCTGCGTGGGCCGAACTGGTCGGTACGATGCTCGCCGTGTTGATCCTTACCGACTGCTTCTGGTCGCTGCTCGCGTCGCGCGCACGCGCGTTCCTGACGTCGACGCGTGCGAAGCGGATGGCGAATCGCACGAGCGCGGCGGCGATGGCCGGTGCGGCGGTGGCGATCGCGACGCGGTAAGCGCCCCTTTCCGGCGCACATCGCGCGCCCGCTGCCCTTGCCTCAGGACTGCACATGAAAACCTGGCTGCCGGCTGTCCTGCTCTGCCTGTCCGCAACGGTCGCGCACGCGGCCGGCGTCAAGTTTGCCAAGATTCCTGCCGACGCCGGCGGCCCCGAACTGAAGGCGATCATATGGACGCCCTGCGCGGATGCCGCGCAGACACTCACGATCGGGCCTTTCGAATTGAAAGGGCGGCGCGACTGCCCGACCGTCGGCGACACGCTGCCGCTCGTCGTGATCTCGCACGGTCACGGCGGCACGTTCCTCGGTCACCACGACCTCGCCGAAACGCTTGCCGACGCGGGCTACGTCGTCGCGGCGATCAACCATCCGGGTGACACGTTCTCCGACATGAGCCGCGCGGCCGACCTGGGCGAATTCGCCGAGCGTCCGGCCGACATCAAGCGCCTGGTCGACTACATGCTGGCCAAAGCGCCGGATGCCGCGCGCATCGATCCGGCGCGCATCGGTTTCTTCGGTTTCTCGCGCGGCGGCTATACGGGCCTCGTGCTGGCCGGCGCCAACCCGGACTTCATGCATGCGGGGATCCCCTGCCCGGACCCGGCCTGGCCGATCTGCCGGCAAATCCACGACGGCGACCTGCCGAAAGCGCCGCCGACGCACGATCCGCGCATCAAGGCCTACGTGCTCGCCGATCCGTTCGACGAATTCCCGACCGCCGACACGCTGAAGGGCGTGCATGCGCCGATTCAGCTCTGGGCATCCGAAGCAGGCGGCGACGGCGTGGAGCCGAAAATGGCGCCCGCGCTGGCCGCCCTGCTGCCGCAACGGCCGGAATTCCACGTCGTGCCGAATGCCGCGCATTTCGCCTTTCTGGCGCCATGCCCCGAGCAACTGGCACGCAATGCGCCCGACATCTGCACCGACGCGAAGGGCTTCGATCGCGTGGCCTTCCACCAGACACTCGACGCAGATGCACTCGCGTTCTTCAACGCGAATCTGCGCTGACTAGCAGCGAAACGCCTTGCGCCAGACGCCCTGCTCCGGCGCATGGTCGTTGCACGCGATCAGCGCACGCACCAGCGCCCAATCATCGTCATCGCAGAAATCGAGCAGCATCGCGCCATACGGGCCGCGCTGCTCGCGCAACCGTTCGGCCAGTCGCGCATGAATGCCCTGCACCCTGCCGTCACCGCGTGCAACGACCGACGGATTCGCGCCCATCCCCGTCCCGCTGCAGAAGCTGATCGCCCAGCGGCCGCTGTCCGGCAATGGCAGGTGCGTCAGCAGCGCGTCGATCGCACGCCACTTCCACGCGATCGATGCAGCCACCGGCACGCGATATTCGTCCTGGATCACGAACGCGCCGTCGGGATGATCGATCGTGAACGTCGCGTTGTCGGGCCACGCGGTCAGGTCGATGCCGAGCGGCCGGCCGCTGCGAAAGCGCCGCAGCAGCACGATCGCGCCGCGCACGTCGCCGAGCGCGGGCAGCGTGCCGCCGGCATGCCAGCGCAGCCGTGGATGCCGCGCGCGATGCGCGTCGAACGTCGCGTCGAAGCTGCGCGTGCACGCGTGCGCCGGCCATTCATCCTTCACCGACATCACGATGCATTCGCGCGGATGTTCGTCGAGAAAGCGCATGCAATCGGCCAGCACGTCGTCGAACGTCATGCCGAGCGCAATGCCGCCGTGATGGATGTCGAATGCATCGCGCACGTGTCGGCAGCGGATGTCGAGCAGCCGCACGCCATGCGCGAGCTGCGCGTCGAGCGGCGCGCGCTGCGTGCGCACGAGCAAATCGTCGACCGTATACGCACAGGTGTCATGGCTGCCCGGTAGGGTCAGCGTATGCAGCAGCCGCGCATCGTCGAGCGCCGACATCCAGTCGGCGAGCGGCATGCACGTTTCGTGGCTCGAAGGGATCATGAATCGATGAATGACAAGGAAAGAAAACCGTGGGTGACGGCGTCGGATGTCGCGGCGCGGGCCGGTGTCTCGCGCTCCGCGGTGTCGCGCGCATTTTCGCCGACGGCAAGCATCGCACCGCAGACGCGCGAACGCGTGATGGTCGCCGCGCGCGCGCTCGGCTACCAGGTCAACCTGATCGCGCGCGACATGATCACGCAGCGCAGCAGCATGATCGGCGTCGTGACGGCCGGGTTCGAGAACCCGTTCCGCGCACGGTTGCTGTCGGACCTGATGGCCACGCTCGGGCAGCGTGCGCTCACGCCGCTCGTGACCAACGCGGAAGATCCGCGCCAGGTCCGGCAATCGCTCGAACAACTGCTCAGCTACCGGATCGCGGGGCTCGTGATGACGTCCGCGTCGCCGCCGCTGTCGGTCGCGCAGCAGTATCTCGAACACCGGATTCCGGTCGTGATGATCAACCGCGAGGCGAACCTGCCGGGCGCCGATGTCGTCGTCAGCGACAACGCGGCGGGCGCCGTCCATGCGGCGCAGCGGCTCGTGCGGGCCGGCGCGCGCCGGCTCGCGTTCGTCGGGCCGCGCGGCGCCAGCTACAGCGCGCGGTCGCGCGCCACGGCATTCGAACACGCGATCGGGCAAGGCGATGCGTTCGACGCGACGCTCGCGCACGTGATCGACACGCCGTCCGACACCCATGCCAGCGGGATCGACGCGGCGCGGCGACTGTTCGCGGCGCGCGAACGGCCCGATGGCGTGTTCTGCTCGTCCGACCTGCTCGCGCTCGGCGTGATCGATGTCGCGCGCGGCGAATTCGGGTTGCGCGTGCCGGACGACCTGTGCGTGATCGGCTTCGACGACATCCCGGCTGCCGAGTACGACGCGTATCGGCTGACGACGCTGCGGCAGGACACGCGCGGCCTCGCGCATGCAGCGATCGACCTGCTCGCCGACCGCATGCAGACCTTCGACGGCCCGTCGCGCACGCGCGTCGTGCCGGTCACGCAGGTGGTGCGGGACAGCTGCGTGTGACGGAATGAAATCGGGCGCGGCGCGGCCGCGCGTCACTTCAGCCCGCCCGCGAACCCGCGCAACAGGTAGCGCTGCACATAGCCGGCCACGGCCAGCGTGGGCAGCGACGCCATCAGCCCCGCGCTCATCAGGTCGCCCCAGTCGATACCGTTCTCCGTCACGTAGCCGGCAATCGCGAGCGGCAGCGTGAAACGGCTCGGCGTCGACACGAACAGCAGCGCGATCAGGAATTCGTTCCACGCGGCGATGAACACGAAGATCGCGGTCGCGATCAGCCCCGGCGCGCACAGCGGCAGCACGATCTGCACGAGCCGTCGCGCGAGCCCGGCACCGTCGATGCACGCCGCTTCTTCGTACTCGATCGGCACTTCGCGCACGAACGCGAGCAGCATCCAGATCGCCATCGGCAACGCATAAATCTGGTACGCGAGCATCAGACCAAGCGTCGAATCAAGCAGGTGCAGCCGCTTCGCGAGCGCGAACAGCGGTACCGCGATCGTGATCGGCGGCATCAGCTTCAACGCGAGCACGAGCACCAGGAACAGCAGGTCGAGCCGTGCGGGAAACCGCAACCGCACGAGCGCATACGCGGCCGGAAACGCGAGCGCCAGCGCCAGCAACGTCGTGCCGAACCCGACCAGCAGCGAATTGAACAGCGGCGCGCCAATGCCGTTGGACCATACCGATGCGAAATGCTCGAGCGTCGGCGCGGCCGGCCAGATTCGTAACGGATGATCGAGGCGTTCGAGCGTCGGCATGAAAGCCGCGCCGGCCATCCACAGGCATGGCAGCAGCAACAGCGCGAGCGCGACGATGCGCAACACCCACGGCATCGCGCGACCGAATGCGGCGCCCGTTCGCGCGCCCGTGATGCCTGCGGGATGCGCCGTCATGCGCGCCGCTTGCGAACCGTCTGCCATACGTACCCCGAAACCAGCACCGCGGACGCCGCGAGCATCAGCACCGACGCGGCGCTCGCCGGCCCGACATTGAAGAAGCGGAAGCCCGTGTCGTAGATATAGGTCGACAAGGTCTGCGTCGCATTGCCAGGGCCGCCGCCCGTCAGCGCATAGACCTTGTCGAACAGCTTGAACGTGTCGATCGAGCGCAGCAGCAGCGCGAGGCCGATCTGCGGCGCCGCGAGCGGCAGCGTGATGTCGCGCAGGCACTGCCACTCGCTCGCGCCGTCGGTGCGTGCGGCTTCGTACAGTTCCTGCGGAATCGACTGCAACCCGGCCAGCACGATCAGGAACGCCATCGGCGTCCACTGCCATACGTCGACGAGCGCGAGCGACCACAGCGCGAGATGCGGATCGGACAGCCAGCGCACGCCGTCGATGCCGAACACCGCGAGCAGCGCGTTCAGGAAGCCGTCGAAGTTGAGCCAGTTGCGCCAGATCGCCGAGCACACGAGCGTGGACAGCATCATCGGCAGGATCGCGAGCGGCAGCGCGATGCGCCGCCCCGGAAACGCGCGCACGAACAGCAGCGCGAGGCCGAAGCCCAGCGCGACTTCGGCCAGCGACGCGACGATCGTGAAGCGCAGCGTGTTGCCGAAGCCGGCCGTGAACGCATCGTCGCCGAGCACCGCGCGATAGTTCGCAAGCCCGGTGAATGCGCGGCGCCCGGCCGAGTAGTCGACCTGGCAGAACGAATCGATCAGCACCTGTGCGACCGGATACAGGGCGAGCGCGGCGAGCACCAGCAATGCGGGCCCGAGCAGCGCGACGAACGGCAGGCTGCGGCCAAAGGACTTCATGCGCGACCTCCGGCCACCGAGTTGACGCGCGCCGTCACTTGCCGGCCGCGGCCGTCGCCTGCGCGATCTTCTGCTGCGCCTGGCGCAGCGCCGCGTCGGGCGCGGCCTGCCCCGTCAGCGCGAGCTGCAGCTGGTCGCCGAGAATGCTTTCGACCTGCTGCCAGTCCTTCACGCGCGGCCGCGCACGGCCGGCTTCGAGCGCCTTCAGCTGATCGGGATACCAGCGGTACTGGCGCACCAGCGCCGGATCGTTGAACACGCTGCGGCGCGTCGGCGGAATGCCGATACCGGCGAGGCGCGTCTGCGTATCGCGGTTGGTCAGGTACGCCAGGAAGTCCTGCGCGAGCTTCGCGTGCGGCGCGTCCTTCGGAATGCCCATTTGCCAGATGCCGAGCATCGGCGCCGGGCCGGCGGTCTGCCCGGGCGGCGGTTGCAGCGCGATCTGCCCGACCACGCGCGACTGCTTCGGATCGTCGAGCGCCGGCACCCATGCCGGCCACACCTCGATCGACTGCGCGGCCGTGCCGCGCTGCAACGCATCGCGCACTTCGGCCGCGCCGTACACGTCGACATCCTTCGGCGCGGACGCCTTCAGCGCGAGGAACGTCTTCAGCGCGGCCTGCGCTTCGCGCGAATCGATCGTCACGTTGCCGGCATGATCGAATACGTCGCCGCCGTACGCCCACAGGATCGGCAGGAAGCCCGTCACGACCGGGTTGCCCTTGGTGCCGCGAAACACGACGCCCGACATGCTCTTGTCCGCGCCGCCAATGGTCTGCGCGATCTTCAGCACGTCGTCCCAGTTGCGCGGCGGCTGCAGCTTGTACTTCGCGAGCAGGTCCTTGCGGTACGCGAACATCTCGACGTTGCCGACGATCGGCAGCGCGTACAGCGCACCGGCCGCGTTGCGGCCGAGCGCGACGGCGGACGGCACGAGATCGGCGTCCGCGAGCGATGCCGGCAGCGGCTTCAACCAGCCGTTGCCGATGAATTCGGGCGCCCACGTGTCGTCCATCATCACGAGGTCGTACGTGCCGGTGCCTTCGCGCATCGACAGCTTGAGCTTCTGGTACAGGTTCGCGTTCGGCAGCTTGAGCAGCTCGATCTCGGTGCCCGGGTGCAGCTTGTTGAAGCCGGCGACGGCGTCGGCCAGCCCCTTGCCGTAGATGTCGTCGCGGCCCGCGATGACGAGATCCGCGGCACCGGCGTGCGTGGCGGCGAAGGACAACGCAAGGGCGGCGGACAGCGCGCGCAGGCGGCTCAGCAAGGTCATGAGGTCTCTCTCGTTCGACGTGGTGGCGGGACAGCCATGCGTTGCACACGTGTGCAACGCGGGCGGTGCTTCTGGCCGCCTGATGCGAACGCCATTGTTCACGCCGATCGTTAAGGATTTATGGCACGCGGCGAGAGAGGCAGCCGCCGTACCTGGCCGCCCCGCCCGCCTGGCTGCCTCGGCCCGGCCTCCGCGGCCGGACCTTCCCGGCCAGACCTCCCCGGCCGGACCTTCCCGGCCAGATCAGAAGTTCACGCGGATCCCGGCCATCACGGCCAGTTGCCGGCTCGAGTTGCTGTTCGCGAGCACCGGAATCTGTGCGTAGTTCACCGCGTTGCCGTCCGCGTCGGTGCCGAGCCCCGTCCCGCTGGCGATCTGGCCGATCGCGACCGCATACAGCGCGGTGCGCTTCGACAGGCTGTAGTTCGTGCCGACGTTCACCTGGTGGAACCGCGTCGTGCCGCGCCCGTCGGTATGCGCTGCATTGAAGATGTACGCGACGCCGCCCTGCAGCGCGGGCGTGAACATGTACGTGACGTTCAACTCGCCGATGTCGAACGTGAACGCCTGCGTGCGCGGCTGCGCCGTGGTCGAGAAATAGCGGCTGTCGCCGAGGCGCGTATGCGTGTAGGTCAGCGCGACCGTCGCCGCGCCGAGCGTGACCGAGCCGCCCGCGCCGAACGCGCGCATCGAGCCGGCATCCTGCAGCAGGCAGTACATCGCACCCGGGTTGCTGCACGCGAAATCGCCGATGTAGCCGCTCGCGCCGCCGAGCGCCGCGTCGAGCGGCTGGTGCAGGTCGAGGTAGCCGACCGAGAACGCCACCGGCGCACGCGTGTACGTCGCGGCCACGGCATAACCACGCTTCGCTGAAAAGTCGCCGGCCTGCCCGCCGAAGCTGAACGTGCCGCCGAACGTGAGGCCGTTGAAATCGGCGCTGGTGAACTTCACCGCGTTGTTGAAGTTGAACGCGGCGTTCAGGTTGTCGACGTCGCCGAGATGCGAGCCGTACGGCGTCGCCCAGTTGTTGCTCGACACGTACGCGCCGAGCATGTCCGTGTACGAGTCGTATTGACGGCCGAGGCCGAGCGTGCCGATGCCGTCCTGGCGCAGCCCGACCCACGCCTGCCGGCTGAACGCCGTGCCGCCTTGCAGCGCCTGCCCGTTCGCGGACAGGAACTGCTGCTCGAGCGTGAACACCGCATCGAGCCCGCCGCCGAGCGGCTCGGCGCCCTGGAAGCCGAAGCGGGACGGTACGAGGTTGCCGCCGCCCATCTGCCACGCATGGCCGCCGCCCGTGCTGCCGTCGGCGCGCGTGAACTGCTGGTTCGTCGAGTAGATGATGCCGGTATCCACCGTGCCGTACAGCGTCACGCTCCCCGAGGTCTGCGCGTGTGCATGCATGCATCCCAGCGTCGCCGCGGCTGCGGCCAGTCGTCGTCCGATTTTCATGTCCCGCCCTCTGTGGTCATCGATTCGCAGTGCAAATCGATGGTGTTGTCGATATGGGTGACAGGACTCTATCCAGCGAAAATTCAGGACCTCTATCGCAAATCGGCAAACGGTGGAATGCGCTGCCCGCAACGGCGCAGGGCGGCGCCGTCGCAGGGCGCGCGCATCATTCGGGACGCGTCGTCTGGGAAGGCAGCTCGCCGAACAGGTCGCGATACTCGCGCGCGAAATAGCCGAGATGCGTGAATCCCCAGCTTGCAGCGGCCTCGCCGACGCCGAGCTGCTGCACCGACGTCGTGCGCAGCATGCGGCGCACCGCGTTCAGCCGGATCGTGCGCAGATAGCCGACCGGCGTGACGTCGGCCACGCGTTGAAAACTCGTTTGCAGCGTGCGGCGGCTGCAGCGCAGCGCGCGGCACAGTTCGAGCACGGTGACGGGTTCCTCGGGCCGGTCGCGCAGATGCTTCTCGCAACGGCTCACGATATCGCTGTAGGTCGCGTGCGTGATGTCACGGCGCTCGACGCCGATGCCCTGTTCGAGCGCGTCGAGGAACATGCCGAGCATCGCGTCGCGGAACATTTTGCGCGTGGCTGCGTATTCGAGGTGGCCTGGATTGCGCTGCGCTTCGTCGATCAGCGCCGACAGCCGCACGCCGAGCGCGACGCCCTGTTCGTCGGACAGCCGCGTCACATGCCGCAGCTTGCGCGCGCCGGACGCGCCGAATTCGGCCTCGCAGAGCTCGTCGACCATGTCGGACGCCGCGCTGATCCCGACGAGCCCCATCCCTTCCGGCGTGTGGAATTCGAAATCCTCGCCGGCGCGCAGCGCGAGCAGCGCATAACCGTCGATCGGCTGGCCCTGGAAGGTGCCCGCGAGCGGCACGGACAGCGGCACCGCGAGCGACGTGCGCCCGGCCGGCGCAAGCCCCGTTTGCGCGACGCGCCGGTTGGTCGTTTCGCGGAAGAAGTGGAAATCGTCGTACAGCACCTGCGTGACGGTGCCCTTGAAGCGGCCGGGCGTCATCTGGCGGTAGACCTGATGCCAGCCCGCGATCGCGAGCCCGTGATCGTGCACGTCTTCGTGTGAGCGTGACTGGAACAGCATCGGCATCTCCGGTAAAACCCCTAAACGCGGCCGCCGGGTTCCCCCGGCGCGCAACGCCACAGCTTACCCGTGCAAAATCCTGCGTAGTGCGGTTTCGAACGCAAGCAAGGCCGCCGACAGCGCGGCAGCCTGCTCGCCCGTCAGGCGAACGTAGCGGCGGAACGACGGCATCCGGTTCACGACCTCGCTGCCGCCGAACGGCACGATCGCGAGCGTCCAGCGGCCGTCGCACGCGTCGATCGTGCAATCGGTCAGGTGCAGCGGCCGCAGCGCGTCGGCCAGCGACGGCTCGGCGACCAGCGCGGTCAGCGTGCGAGCGAATACGGGGTCGCATCCCGATGCAGGCACGGCGTCGATCCCCGTGCTGCGCAGCCAGCCGGTCTGCCGCACACGGGCACTGCCCTGCGCGGCCGGACCGTGTGCGGTCGCCGCCACCTTCACGCTGACCGTATGCATCAGGAACTGACGCTCGACGCGCTCGTCGACGCTCACGCGCACGCCGTTCGGCAGCCGCGCGGTGGCGCCGCCGGCACCGTCGGCGTCGCGCGCGGCCTGCAGGTCGGCGAGCACGCGCGCGGCGATCGCGCCGGGCCGATGGCCTGGCGGCGGTGCGTCGGGCGCGGTGCGCCAGCGGGCAAGCGCGGCCCTCACGACGCGACGTGCTCGTTGCGCAGCACTTCCTCGACCGGCACCGGCTTGAACGGATGCCGGCGCTGCACGACGAGCGTCCAGAACAGCGCGTACAGCGCGGTGAGCCCGAGCATCGCGCCGAACGGCACGTAGATGTCGCGCGGATTCATGCCGGGCGGCGTGATGTACCAGATCGCGAGCACGATGCCGACGCTCGACACGATCTGCGGCAGCGGGAACAGCGGCGACCGGTACGGGCGCGGCAGGTCCGGGCGGCGGATGCGCAGCATCACGACCGACGCCGTGACGAGCAGGTATGCGGTGCCCCACGCGCAGGTCGCCGCGAGCACGAGGTGCAGGATGCTGTCGAGATTGCCGTTGATCAGCCACGCGTGGAAGATCGGCACGATCGCCGCCGCCACGATGCCGACCACCGGCGTCTTGAAGCGCGGATGCAGGTACGCGAAGCAGCGCGGCAGCGCGCCGTCGATCGCCATCCCGTACAGGATGCGCGGCAGCCCGGCCATCAGCGTGTTGATCGTCGCGGCGCCCGCGAACAGGAACGCGATACCGAACCAGATGCGGCCGAAGGGCCCCAGCACCTGCAGCGCGAACGCGGGAATCGCGCCCGGCGTGTCGAGCAGGTGCGTAAGACCGTCGGGGCTCACCGGCACGTTGGCGACCTGGCGGCGGATCGCCGCGCCGTACAGGAACATGCAGATCGCGACGCCGACGAGGCCGATCGCCATCGCACGCGGAATCGTGCGGCCCGGCGACTTCATTTCCGGTGCGAGCGGCGTGACGAACTCGCAGCCGACGAACATGAACATCGCCATCCCGACCAGCGACAGCACGGCCGGCACCGACGTGCCGACTTCCGAGCCGCCGAACCAGCCGTCGAGATGCACGGCCGGCGCGGCCGCGAGCCCGAGGATCCCGAAGATCATCAGCGACAGCCACATGCCGGCCGTCAGCACGATCTCCAGCTTGCTGAACACCTTGATGCCGATGATGTTGGTGATCGCGAACGCGACCACGAGGCCGACGCCGACGAGCCACGAGCTGTTGTGCTTCTCGAACGCCGCGTTCAGCGATTCGAAGTTGACGAGCGCCATGATGCCGCTCAGGATCGTTTCCGCCGTACCGGCGAACACGTGCACGAGGAAATACGCGGAGATCGTGCCGGTGATCGCCCAGAAGCGGCCGAGCCCGCACGACAGGTAATCGTAGACCGAGCCGGCCGTCGGCAGCATCGCGGCGGCTTCGGAGAACGTGGTGGCCTGCGCCTGCATCATCACGAACGCGATGATCATCGCGACCGCGAACGCCCAGCCGCCCATCCCGAAGCCCGACGTCGCGGTGAGGATCACCGGGCTCGCCATGATGAGGCCGACGGCGCTCGCCAGCGCGGTCGGAAAACCGACCGCACCGGCCTTCAGCCCGATGCCGCCACCCGCTTCCGCCGGCGAGCCTGCGGACGACTCGCCCGCGGCGCCGGTCACTCCTGACCATCCCGACATCTTTGTCTCCTTCCTTGACTGGCCTGAACCGGCGCTTCGTCGGCGGCTGAGGCCACATGCTTTGCGGTCGGCCCGGGGCGGCGCTTCAGCGCTTCGGTACCCGGGTCCCCTGTCGATCACATCGTGATCCGATGTCGAAAAAATACGCAGGCAAAATAATCCGGTCATAGCGCAAATCGGCAAACCCGCGGCGGCATTCACACGCTCCGCCCCAGGTTTGCCGTCGTGCGACTACCCCGTCATGGCGTCATGCGAACGGCACGGCCTCGAAACCGGCCGCGAGCGCGTCGACGATCCGGTCGAGCTGTTCGCGCTGGATCACGAGCGGCGGCGACAGGATGATCTTCGTGCCGACCGGTCGCACCAGCACGCCGTTCTCGCGCGCGACTTCCGCGACCGCGTTCGCATAGCCGGACAGCGGGTCGATCGGCTCGCGCGTGTCCTTGTTCGCGACGAGGTCGAGCGCAAGCATCAGCCCCTTGCCACGCACTTCGCCGACCGCCGCGAAGCGTTCCGCGAACGGCTTCAGCGCCTCGAGCAGATACGCGCCCTGCTTCGCCGCATTCGCCGGCAGGTCTTCCTTCACGACGATGTCGAGGCTCGCGATCGCGGCCGCGCATGCAACCGGGTGGCCCGCATACGTGTAGCCGTGCATGATCGCACCGCCAAAATCGGCGTTCGCGGCGAACGCGTCCTCGATCCGCGCGTTCACGACCGTCGCGCCGAGCGGCACGTAGCCCGACGAAATCCCCTTCGCCAGACACATGATGTCCGGGCGCACGCCCCAGCCGCGGCTGCCGAACATGCTGCCGCTGCGGCCGAAGCCCGTCACGACTTCGTCCGCGATCAGCAGCACGCCGTAGCGATCGCACACCTCGCGCACGAGCGGCCAGTAGTTGGCCGGCGGCACGATCACGCCGCCCGCGCCCTGGATCGGCTCCGCGATGAACGCGGCGACCGTATCGGGGCTCTGGAACTGGATCTCGCGCTCGAGCATTTCCGCGCAGATCCGGCCGAGTTCTTCGGGATCCTGCGTGAACGGATTGCGGTACAGCCACGGCGTCTCGACGTGGAAGCAGCCGGGCAGGTTCGGTTCGTAGTTGCGGCGGAACACCGTGTTGCCGTTCACCGACGCACCGCCGAAGTGCGTACCGTGGTAGCCCTGCTTGAGCGAGATGAACTTCGTGCGGTCGGCCTGGCCGCGCACCTTCCAGTACTGGCGCGCGATCTTCAGCGCGGTCTCGATCGAATCCGAGCCGCCCGAGCTGTACAGCACGCGGCGCATCCCTTCCGGTTCGAGCATGTCGATCACCTTCTTCGACAGTTCTTCCGCGCGCGGATGCGAAATGCCGTCGAACAGCTGGAAGTATTCGAGCTCGTCGAGCTGGCGCACGATCGCGTCCTTCACTTCCTGGCGGTTATGGCCGACGTTCACGTTCCACAGGCCCGCGACGCCGTCGACGAGCTTGCGGCCCTCTTCGTCGAACACGTAGCAGCCGTCGCCGCGCACGATGCGGATCGGCTTGCGCTGCTTCATCTCGTTCGGGTGCACCATCGGATGCCAGAATTTCGCTTCGTTGTAGCTCATTGCAGTCTCCACTGTCGGATCGTTTGAACTTGGGTCGTTCGGGTTCAGGGTTCGAGGTTGATGCCGCGCGTCAGTGCGCGATGCAGACGGATTTGGTTTCGGTGAAGCCTTCGATCGCGTACTGGCCGAATTCGCGGCCGATGCCCGATTGCTTGTAGCCGCCGAACGGCATCGACGGATCGAGCGGGATATGGCAGTTCACCCACACGGTGCCGGCCTCGATCTGCGGCACGAGGTTCATCACGCGCTTCAGGTCGTTGCTCCAGATGCTCGCGGCGAGGCCGTACGGCGACGCATTCGCGAGACGCACGGCCTCGGCCGCGTCGTCGAACGGCACGACGACGATCACCGGTCCGAACACCTCGTCGCGTACGATCGCGCTGTCCGGATGCGGATCGGCGATCACGGCCGGCTTCACGTAGTAACCGGGCAGGTCGTCGGCCGGCGTGCCGCCCGCGAGGAACGTGAGGCCCGCGCGGCGCGCGCCTTCGATGTGCTGAACGACCTTGTCGCGATGGTGCGCGGATACCAGCGGGTTGATCTGCGCGGTCGTGTCGAGGCCCGCGCCGAGCTTCATCGATTGCGCGACGCCCGCGAGGCCGTCGGCCAGCTGCGCGAACTTGCTGCGGTGCACATAGATGCGCGACGCGGCCGCGCACACCTGGCCCTGGTTGAAGAACGCGCCGGCCGCGACGCCGTCGAGCGCTTGCGCGACGTCGACGTCATCGAGCATCACGATCGGGTTCTTGCCGCCGAGCTCAAGCGAGAAGCGCGTCATGTTCTGCACGGCCGCCGCGCCGACCAGCTTGCCGGTCGCGGTCGAGCCCGTGAACGAGATCTTCGCGATCGACGGGTGGCTCGCGAGCGCCGAGCCACAGACGCGGCCGCCCGTGACGACGTTGAACACGCCGGGCGGCACACCGGCTTCGCGTGCGAGTTCGGCGAGGCGCAGCGCGGTGAGCGGCGTTTCCGGCGACGGTTTCAACACGATCGTGCAGCCGGCCGCGAGCGCGGGAATCAGCTTCCACACCGCGATCATCAGCGGGAAATTCCACGGCACGATCGCGGCAACCACGCCGACGGGCTCCTTGCGCGTATAGGCCGTATAGCGCGCGCCGGGCGGGAACGGGATCGACACGTCGAGCGTCTGGCCGGTGATCTTGGTCGCCCAGCCGGCCATGTAGCGCACGTATTCGACGCTCGCGCCAACTTCGATCGCGCGCGACACGTGGATCGACTTGCCCTGGTTCAGCGTTTCGAGCTGCGCGAGCGTTTCGGCGTCGCCTTCGATCAGGTCGGCGAGTTTCAGCAGGATGCGTTCGCGGTCGGCCGGGCGCAGGCCGCTCCACACGCGCGTGTCGAACGCGTGCTTCGCGCTGGCGACCGCGCGGTCGACGTCGTGTGCGTCGGCATCCGCGACCGTTGCGAGCCGCTCGCCCGTGGCGGGGTCGTACACGTCGAGCCGCGCAGCCGCGTGCGCGGGCTGCATTTCACCGTCGATGAAGAGGCCGAAATCGCGCGCAACGAAAGTGCGCACGGTGTCGCTGACGGCGACGAAGTTCGTGTTGCTCATGGGCGTCTCGAGGATTGTCGTGGCTGGACCGCGTGCCGGTGAGGCACGCGGGCGTCGAACCACTGTATCGACGAGGGATCACGCCCGGTGAGCGCAAATTGGCAGCGCGTGGGGGGGAAGGTGGCGGGTTCGAACCCCGCGGGGACGTCTGGCGGGGCGAGGCCGGAAACCGGGCCGATATCGGCCCGGACAACCGCTGTCCAGCTACCTGACTGCGAGTCCGGTCGTCGAATGGCTAGTTTCTGAAACCGTGCGCCATCGATGCGAGGAAGTCGTATGCCTGGTAATCCAGCCAGTAAACACCGAGCGCAAGCGGGATCAGGAAGTACAGCGAATCGTACGTCCCGCTTCTGGCCGTTCTGATGATGAAAATCGGCAGCGCAAGGCTCAAGGCGATGACCACAAGCGAAGCGGCAATGATCGCGACGTCCATTTTTCGGTCCCTTGGTTGTTATGGAAACGACGATCGCGCATGGTACTGCACGATCTCAAGGGCCAGCGAGCGGAACAATTACAAGAACAAAGCCCCGACCAGCTCCGTGCGGTTCGACACGCCGAGCTTGCGATACATACGCATCAGGTGGGTCTTGATCGTCGGTTGACCGAGCGCGAGATCGCGCGCGATCTCCTTGTTCGAGCGGCCGTCGCGCACGAGGCGCGCGATCTGCTCCTCACGATAAGTCAGGCGCTCTTCGCAGCCGATCCGGTGGATCCCGCGCCGCGCGCGCAGCAGCGGGCTCAGCGCGGCTTCGGCCACCGGCTGCAACCGCGCGAGCGCGTCGACTTCACCGGGCGCGAACCGCCCTGCCGTGCTGTTGCCGCTCGCGTCCCCCTTCCCGAAACGCAACAGCGAGAACGCACCGACCGTGCGGCCCGCGTCGCGCAGCCAGATTTCGACGACGTCGGCCACGTCGTGCCGCCGCAGGAAACGGGTCCAGTACGCGGACGCCTCGCGTCTTTCGTCAGGCAATTGGGAGGCAAGCGTCACGACCGCGCAGTCGCCCGCCGCGCAGCGTGACGGATGCAGCGGATCGAGCATCCGGTAGCGCGCGACATAGGTGCGGTGCATCGATTCCGGCATCCCGAACAGCTCGAAATCGGCCGGTTCGCCGCTCTGGTCGAGCCGATAAAACACGATCGCGGACGGGCTCGCGAACGCGTCGAACGCATCCACGCATGCACGCAGCGCGCGCTGCCAGTCGGCGGCGTCCTGGTCGGCGGGAACGGAGAGGGTCGGCATGATGGAGTCGGCTGGCGGGCGAACGGATCGCGTAACGAAGTCCGGGCCAGCCTACCGGCGCCGAAAAGCGCCGGTGAGCACAAATCGGCAAATCGTCCCGGTCCGCCCGCGGCGGCCGGTTCAGCCGGGACGATACGGGCGCGCGACGGTGCGCGCGCCGTCTTTCAGCGCGCGTTCGCGGCGAACGTGTCGCAGGCGCTCACCTCGCCCGACTCCATCCCGCGCCGCAACCAGTACACGCGCTGGTCGCTGGTGCCGTGCGTGAAGCTTTCCGGTACGACGTAGCCCTGCCCTTGCTGCTGCAGCCGATCGTCGCCGATGGCCGCCGCCGCCTTGAGCCCCTGCTCGAAATCGCCCGGCTCCATCAGCCTCTGGTTGGCGCGCTGCGCGTTGTTCGCCCACACGCCGGCGAAGCAGTCGGCCTGCAGTTCCATCCGCACCGACAACGCGTTCGAGCGCGCCTGGCTCGACCGCCGGCGCGCCGCGTCGACCTTGTCGGAGATGCCGAGCAGGTTCTGCACGTGATGGCCGACTTCGTGCGCGATCACGTAGGCCTGCGCGAAATCGCCGCCCGCGCCGAAACGCTTGCGCAGTTCGTCGTAGAAACCGAGGTCGATATACACCTTGCGGTCGGCCGGGCAATAGAACGGCCCCATCGCCGTCTGGCCCGTGCCGCAGGCGGTCGGCGTCGAGTTCGTGAACATCACGAGCTTCGGCGCCTGATACTGCGCGTGCAGTTGGGTCGAGAAGACACCCGTCCACGTGTCCTCGATGTTGGCGAGCACCTTGCGCGTGAACACCGCGCCCGGATCGTTTGTCGCCGCGCCCTGGCGTTGCGCCGGCACGGGTTGCGCCTGCTGCTGGCGGCCCTGCAGCGCCGACGCGCCCTCGAGCACCACGCGCGGATCGATCCCGAAGAAATACGACGCGGCCAGCGCGACCACGATCGTGCCGATGCCGATCGTCGCACCGCGCCCGCCGCCGAAACCGCCGGCACCGCGGCGATCCTCGACGTTCATGCTTTCTCTTTCGTCGTCCAGCCTCATTGCCGGCCCCTCCCTGTTCTTGTCGATGGTCCGGCCGCGCCAGCGCGCAACCGGGCGATACGCGGCGGCGACACGATCCATCGGCGGACGCGATACCTGCGCATCGGATGCACGCTCGTGCCGATCCGGCCGCCCGCCCCGCTCGCACGACGGAATCGGCGCGACCGGCCCGCCGCGCGTCGATGCGCGCGCTCGCCCGCGCTATTTTGCCGGGCTTTCGTGAATTGTCGCAAAAATGTGGAGGATAGAGCGATTCGGCGCCGCACATCGTCAGCCTTTGCAAAATGGGCCATGACCGCCCCGGCCGTCCGGACGACCCCCGTTCATCCTTTCGGCCGATACCGTCGCGCGCCGGCGCCGCCTAAAGTGGCCGGTAACGACACCTTTCCGGAGAACGACATGACGCACCCGCAACCCCGCACGATCGCGATCACCGGCGCGGGCACCGGCATCGGCGCCGCGTGCGCGCGCCGCTTCGCCAGCCGCGGCGACCGCGTCGTGCTGATCGGGCGCCGTCAGGCGCCGCTCGACGCACTGGCCGCCGAAACCGGCGGCCTCGTCCTCGCGGGCGACGCCGCGAGCACCGCCGACTGGGCCGGGTTCCTGCCGCGCATCGCCGAACGCTTCGGCCGCGTCGACGCGCTCGTTACGTGCGCGGGCGGCCACGGCGTCGGCCGCGCGGACGAAACCGACGACGCGCAGTGGCGCAACGCGATGCACGCGAACCTCGACACCGCGTTTGTCAGTGCGCGCGCGTGCCTGCCCGACCTGATCGCGCAGCGCGGCAGCATCGTGCTGGTCGCGTCGATCGCGGCGCTCGCGGCCGGGCCCGGCGTATGCGGCTACACGGTCGGCAAGCATGCGCTGCTCGGGCTCGCGCGTTCGCTGGCACGCGACTACGGCCCGCACGGCGTGCGCGCGAACGCCGTGTGCCCGGGCTGGGTCCGCACGCCGATGGCCGATGCCGAAATGGAACCGCTGATGGCCGCCCATGGCGACACGCTCGATGGTGCATACGCACGCGTCAGCGCCGACGTGCCGCTGCGGCGCGCGGCCGAACCGGACGAAATCGCGGCCGTCTGCGCGTTCCTCGCGTCGCCGGATGCGTCGTTCGTGACCGGCGCGACGCTCGTCGCCGACGGCGGCGCGATGGTCGTCGACGTGCCGACGCTCGCGTTCGACCGGCTTTGACGCATATCGGCCCGCCAGCCGCGTGACACGCCGCGGCGGGCAGTGCGCCGGCACCGGGCCGCGGGCGCCTGTACCCGCCGCGACGCACTCGCCGCGCCGCCCACCCGTTTCCCCGCGCTGAAAATCCGCTACCATCGACCGATCCCGCCGCCCCACCCGGCGCCGCCTCACAGTTCGGACATCGATGAACATCCGGTTTCTTGAAACCTTCGTCTGGCTCGCGAAGCTGGAAAACTTCCGGCTCACGGCCGAAAAGCTGCACACGACGCAGGCCGCCGTATCGAGCCGCATCGCGTCGCTCGAGGAGGCGTTCGACGTCCGCCTGTTCGACCGCAACACGCGCTCGGCCACACTCACGCCCGCGGGCCGGCGCATGCTCGCGTACGCGGAGCGGATCGTGCGGCTCGACGGCGAAATGCGCCGCGACATCGATGCGGCGAGCGACGCGGGCCTGATTCGCATCGGCGTGATCGAATCGATCGTGCACAGCTGGTTCCCCGCGCTGATGGCGCAACTGCGCGAGCGCTATCCGCGCCTCGACGTCGAGATCACGAGCGACACGACGCTGCACCTGATCCGTTTGCTCAGCACCGACGGCGTCGACCTGATCCTGCAGACCGACCCGGTGCCGGGCCCCGACTTCACGAACCTGCCGCTGTGCGAATTCCCGGTGCGCTGGGCCGCCAGCCCGCGCCTCGGGCTCGGCGGCCAGCCGCTCGACGTCGCACGCCTGGCCGAGTTTCCGATCATCAGCTTCTCGCGCCACTCGGGGCCGCACGCGACGATCGAGCGGCTGTTCGCGGCCGTCGAGCGGCCGGCCAGCATCAACTGCATCACGTCGGTCGCCGCGATGATCCGCCTCGTCGCCGACGGCTTCGGCGTGGCCGCACTGCCGCCCGCGATCATCGGGCGCGAGTTGCACGAAGGCGCGCTCGAACTGCTCGACGTCGAACCCGAATTCCCCGCGCTGCCGCTCGTCGCGACGTACCGCAGCCAGGGGTTGCCGGTGGCCGCGCGCATCGCGGAACTCGCGAGCGAAGTCGCACGCGCAATGACGGCCGCCGCCAGCCACGCGAAGCCGGCCGCACCGGTCGCGCCCGATCGGGTCGACGCAACGCCCGCTCGAAAGGCGACCAGGACGAAAACGAATACGCCGGCAAAAACGACGCGCACGCCGAAAGCCGCACCGGCCACCGCGGCCGCGAAACGCCGCCCGCGCCGCTCATAAGAAAACCTGTTCACCGCGAATTTGTTTTCTTGTTGGACGGGCGCGGCCCGTCTTCGGGAAACTGCGGTTCCTGACACCCCCGTCACGAGGAACCCCGCGATGACCCGCCTTCCCCTTCCGCACGGCCAGCTTTGCGTCTGGACGGATATCGACCCCGCGCACGAAGCCGATTTCAACGCGTGGTACGACCGCGAGCACATGCAGGAACGTGTCGCGATTCCGGGCTTCACGCATGCGCGGCGCTTTCGCGCGACCGACAGCGGCCCGCGCAAGTACCTCGCGCTGTACGTGACGGACGCGCTCGACGTATTCCGCGGCGATGCGTACCGGCGCGCGTTCACGCAGCAGACCGCGTGGTCGCTCGCGAACTTCGAACGCATGACGGGCACGCAGCGGCGCGTCGGCGAACTGACGATCGAGGCCGGCGACGGTGAAGGCGCGCACCTCGCGCTGTTCGTGCTGCCGCCGGAGCGCATCGACGTGCCGCAACTGCGCGAGCGATTCGACGACGCCCTGCACGAACCGGGCATCCATGCCGCACGACTCTTCCGCACCACGCCCGACCTGTCCGCGCCGATCGGCGCCGATGCGGCCGCCCGCCCGGCCGCCGACGCGCTCGTGCTGGTCGAGGGCAGCGATGCCGCCACGACGCGCCGTGTGGCCGCCGTGCTCGCCGGGCACGACGACGTCCGTACGTTCGACCTGCTGTGGCGCGCCGCCGCGCCGCTGCAGGTGACGTACCGCGACGCCGAAGCCGATCCGGCTACCGCCGCCGCATTGCCTGCCTGAACGTCGAACGCCAAACGCCGAACACCGGCGCCCGCCGTACCGCACTCGCACACAGCCGGCACGCCGGCCGTGTGCTTCCTCCCGTCATCCGTCACGACCTGCCCGATACCATGAGCACTCTCGCCCAGCCCGCCGCCCACGCGCCCCGCCGCGTCCGCACCAGCCGACTCGCGACCGCGAGCATGATCGGTACGTCGCTCGAGTGGTACGACTTCACGATCTACAACACGCTCGCCGCGCTCGTTTTCAATCACCTGTTCTTCCCGTCGGTCGATCCGCTGGCCGGCACGATCCTCGCGTTCTCGACCTATGCGGTCGGCTACGTGTCGCGCCCGCTCGGCGGGTTCGTGTTCGGCAACCTCGGTGACCGCATCGGCCGCCGCGCGGTGCTGATGCTCACGCTCGTGCTGATGGGCGTGACGACCGCATTGATGGGCGCGCTGCCGACCTATGCGCAGGCCGGCATCCTGAGCCCGATCCTGCTCGTCGCGCTGCGCTTCGTGCAGGGCGTCGCGCTCGGCGGAGAATGGGCCGGCGCGGTGCTGCTGTCGGTCGAGCATGGCGACCAGAACCGGCGCGGCCTGTCCGCGTCGTGGACGCAGATCGGCCCGTCATTCGGCACGCTGCTCGGCACCGGCTGCATCGCACTCGTGACGCTGTCGACCACGTCCGACAACTTCCTGTCGTGGGGCTGGCGCGTGCCGTTCGCGGCCAGCGCGCTGCTCGTCGTGTTCGGTTTCTGGCTGCGGCGCGGCGTCGACGAAACGCCGCAGTTCGAGCAACTCGCCGAATCGCACGCGACCGCCGAAGTGCCCGTTGCCGACGTGCTGAAGTATCACTGGAAGCGCCTGTTGATCGCGGGCGGCTCGCGGATCGGCTCGGACGTGCTGTATGCGCTGATCGTCGTGTTCACGCTGACCTACGTGACGACGGTGCTGCATCTGTCGCGCCCCGTCGCGCTGACGGCCGTGATGATCGGCACGGCGTGCAACGCGCTCGCGGTGCCATTCTTCGGCGCACTGTCGGACCGCTTCGGCCGACGCCCCGTGTATCTCGCCGGTGCGATCGCCGGCATCGTGTGGGCGTTCATGTTCTTCACGATGCTCGATTCGGCACGCCCCACGGCGATCGTCGCGGCCGTTGCGATCGGTCTCGTGATCCATGCAGTGATGTACGGCCCGCAGGGCGCGTTCGTGACCGAGCAGTTCCCGACCCGCGTGCGCTATGCCGGCTCATCGCTCGCGTACACGCTCGCGGGCATCGTCGGCGGCGGCTTCGCGCCGCTCGTGATCGCCGCGCTGTTCCGGCAGACGGGCACGACGACGGCCGTATCGCTGTACGTCACCGCCGCGCTCGTCGTCACGTCGATCGCGCTGCTCGCCGCGCGCGAGACCGCGCACCGACCGCTCGAGGATTGAGCGTCGCCGTCAGCCGCTTCCTTTCTTCGCACTTCAAACGGATATCCGCATGCAAGCCCTGTCGTTCAACGTGATTTCCCGCCAAGGCGCGCCGGCCGCCGTCGACGCCGATATCGAGCGCGTCGTGATTGCCGGCTGGGCCGGCCGCGACCCGGCCGCGATCCAGGCGCATATCGACGAACTCGCAGCACTCGGTGTTGCGCCGCCGTCGACCACGCCGTGCTTCTACCGCGTCTCGTCCGCGCTGCTCACGCAGGCGCCGTCGATCGGCGTGCTCGGTGCGCGCTCGGGCGGCGAGATCGAGTGCGTGCTCGTCGACAGCCCGGCCGGCACGCTGGTCACGGTCGGGTCCGATCATACGGATCGCGAAGTCGAGGCGTACGGCGTCGCGGTGTCGAAACAGGTATGCGCGAAACCGCTCGGCCGCGATGCGTGGCGCTATGCGGACGTCGCCGATCACTGGGATGCGATCGAGATGCGTTCGTGGCTGATTGCGCGCGATGGCGAGCGGGTTGCGTACCAGCACGGCGCGGTGAGCGGCCTGCTCGCGCCGGAGCTGCTGTGGCAGCGTTTCGACGACCGCCGCACGATGCCCGCGCGCTGCGCGATGTATGGCGGCACCGTCGCCGTGCATGGCGCGATTGCCGCGATGGGCGACGGCGATGCGTTCGAAATGGAACTGCACGATCCGGTGCTCGGGCGCAGCCTGCGGCACCGGTATGCGGTCGAGGTGTTGCCCGTCGTGGCGTAACGGCAACGGCAAACCGCACGGGACGCGGGCGCGGCGGCGTTCAGTCGTCGCGCCTGTTCCTACCTGTACGACTCGAAGCAGTGGTAGTCCGGGAAGTTGAACTGCGAGTTGTCGCAGTACAGCACACCTGCCAGGTTGGTACAGCCACTCAATGTGAACATGATTGCTCCCGCAACCGACACTTTCCATCCGAGATACCACATCGCGCCCCCGTTTTCGCCTTATCGGTATTGACCGACATGATGCGCACCGGACGCGCGCGGGTATGTGGAGAATTGTGGTCCCGCGGTGCTTCGATTCGCGATGACGCTTTCCCGTGCCCGGGCGTAGCCGTGGCACGGGCCCTGACTCACTTGAGACACCCCAGCCCCGCCAGCGTCGCTTCCACCGCCGTATCGAGCGGCGTCACCGGCTCGCGGCCGAGCACCGCGGTCACGCGCGCATTGTCCATCCGGATCGGATCGCGCCACAGGTAACGCATCTCGAGCAATTCGCGCAGCGTCGTGACGAACGGCGCCGCGGCCCAGACGAGCCACCACGGAAAATCACGCAGCACCGGCCGCATCCCGTGCCGCTGCGCGACGCGTTGCACGGCCTTCGCCATCTGCGTGCCGTCCGCGTCCCAATGCCCGCCCAGATGAAAGCGCGCGAACGGTTCCAGCGTCTCACGGCGCTCGATCAGCTCGAGCATCGTGCGGGCCACGTCCGGCACATACGACCATTGATGGCCGACGCCGCGGCTCGGCACACTGACGGCCGCGACGGGCCGGCCGGGCTTGACCAGCCCCTGCGAAAACCAGCTGTTGCCGAGGTGTGGCCCGAAGAAATCGCCGGCACGCACGACGATCGCCCGCACGCCATGCTCGCTGGCGTCCTGCAGCCGCCGCTCCAGTTCGACGCGAATCGCGCCCTTGCGGGTCGACGGATGCTGCGGCGCATCTTCCCGCAGCACCGGGAACGCGTCGGCGCCGAAGTTGTAGACCGTGCCCGGCAGCACGACGGTCGCCTGCGCGGCCCGCGCCGCCGCGATCGTGTTGTCGATCATCGGCAGCACCTGCTGCGCCCAGTTCCGGTATCCGGGCGGGTTCACCGCATGCACGATCACGCTGCAGCCGCGTGCGGCACGGACCACCGCCTCGCGATCCAGCGCGTCGCCGCGCATCCACGCGATGCCGTCGCGTTCCACGACCCCGGCGTCGAGCCCACGCTTGAGCGCGCGCACCTGCCAGCCCGCATCGCGCAACTGCCGCGCGACTTCCCCGCCAATCCCGCCACTCGCACCGAGCACGAGTGCCTGCCGTTGCGTCCCGCCTGTGTTCGTCGTCATTGCCGCGCTCCTTGAATGAACCATCGTGAGACGCATTCTGGCGCGCCGGCGATCAACAAGAAATTGCCTAACCCAGAAGATCAGCTATACATTTATGCATGACCATCGATTTGAACTGGGAACGTTACCGGACCTTCCTTGCGGTGCTGACGGAGGGCTCGCTTTCCGGTGCGGCGCGCGCACTCGGCATTACGCAGCCGACGGCCGGCCGCCATGTCGCGGCGCTCGAAGCCGCGTTTGGCCAGACGCTGTTCACGCGCTCGCCGTCGGGCCTGCTGCCGACCGAGGCGGCGCTTGCGCTGCGCGGCCACGCGGAAGCGCTGCGCAGCGCGGCCGCTGCGTTCGAGCGCGCGGCCGCGAGCCACGGCGCGGGCGTGCGCGGCATCGTGCGGATCTCGGCCAGCGACGTGATCGCCGTCGAGGTGCTACCGCCGATGCTCGCGCAGTTGCGGCGCGCGCATCCGGGGCTCGTGATCGAACTGGTGCCGACCGACCGCATCCAGGACGTGCTGAAGCGCGAGGCCGACATCGCGGTCCGGATGGCGCCGCCCGCGCAGGACGCGCTCGTCGCGCGGCGCGTCGGCGAAATCGAGGTCGGGCTGTATGCGCGCGACGACTACCTCGCGCACAACGGGACACCCGCGACGATCGACGCGCTCGCACATCACGCGCTGATCGGCTTCGATACGGTCACGCCGTTCATCCGCTCGGCGGGGCGCGGGATGCCGCTATGGAAGCGCGATGCGTTCGCGCTGCGCACCGACAGCAACCTCGCGCAACTCGCGATGATCCGCGCCGGCTACGGAATCGGCTTCTGCCAGTCGGCACTCGCGAAACGCGACGCGCGGATCGTGCGCGTGCTGCCGGATCACCTTGCAATGCAGCTGGAAACCTGGGTCGTGATGCACGAGGACCTGCGCACGAGCCCGCGCTGCCGTGCCGTGTTCGACGCACTGGCCAACGGGTTGCGCGCGTATGCCGATGGCGAGGCCGCCGAATAGACCGCGGCTTGCGTGAATCGCGCGGGCCGCGCTACTCGTAGCTTTTTCCGGCGAACAGGATGTCCGCGATACGGCGCCACGGGCTCTCGGGCACCTCGTAGAAACGCAGCCCCTCCTCCGACGCCTCGGCCCAATCGACCATCGCCTCCAGGTACTCGCCGATCGCGCGGTTTTCCCAGCCGAGCGCGGCGCGGGCGTAGGGCGACGGCGGCAGGTCGGCCTCGAGCTGCCGCTCCTTGTGCCAGTCATGGCCGAGCACGCGCAGGAAATGGATCAGCGAGCGCTCGTCGACCACACGTTCCAGCGCATCCTGCAGCCTGTCGGCCATCTGGTTCTTCAGATCGTCGTTCATGCTTGTGGTCCCCTGGCGCGCCTCTCGGTTACGCGCCGCCGCGTGTCGCGCGGCAAGGTTTTACATCAGCAACTGACGCGACAGCACCTCGCGCGCCTGGGTGACGGTCTCGCGTTCGCCCGGCGTTGGCGGCGTCAGCGAAAACACCGCGTCGGGCAGCGGCGGCAACCGGTATTTCGCGCCGAGCCGCATCAGGCCGTCGCCGATCGCCGACGCGCACAGGCAGCCGACCCCGAGCCCCGCCGCCAGCATCGACTGCAGCCCCGCGACGCCCGACGCGCTGTGCACGAGCACATACGGCGTGTGCTGCTCGTCGAGCGAACGCACGGCCACCTGATGCATCATGCAGTCGTCCGGCAGCAGCACGAGCGGCAGCGGCTCGGGCAACTGCTCGGCGAGCGCGGGCGATGCAACCCACGACAGCGGCTCGCGCCGCAGCACCCAGCGCGTATCGCCGGACGCCGGCCGGAACGGCCCGCTCGACATGTTCATCACGACGCCGAGATCGATCTGCCCCCGTGCGTGCGCCGCCTCGATGTCCACGCTCTTCATCGCGCTCACGTGCAGGCTCAACTGCGGATAGCACTCCCGCAGCCGCGCCAGCATCCCCGCCACTTCATTCGTGCGGTAGTAGTCGGTGATCGCGACGCGCAGCTCGCCCTTGATCGCCTGCCCGCGCAGCTCGTCGAACGCGGCCTCGTTCAGCGCGACGATGCGCCGCGCGTGCTGCAGCAGCCGCGTGCCGGCCGGCGTCGGCTCGACACCGCGCTTGCTGCGCACGAACAGCGGCACGCCGGCGCGCGATTCGAGCTTGCGCACCTGCTCGCTGACCGTCGACTGCGACAGGTGCAGCAGCGGCGCGGCAGCCGACAGGCTGCCGGCATCCGCGACCGCCGCGAACGTGCGCAACTGGTCCAGATCGAAACCGCGCATCGCCATCCTCCATCCATCGAATAACCCGATGGATGCTACCACTCTTTCCCGCTTTTCCGAACCATAGGCCGTCGCCAGAATACGGGGTCAACGGCCCGCGTGCGCCACCCGCACATACGGCCCTCATTTTTTGGACCCTGCTTCCATGACGAACCCCACCCTTGCTCCCTGCGCGCCGGCCGGCGCGGCTGCCGCGGCGACGCCGCGCAGCCATCACGGCTGGGCACTCGTGGTCCTGCTGGTCGGCGCCATTCTGCCGCCGCTCGACTACTTCATCGTGAATCTTGCGTTACCGGCCATCCGCGACGGCATCGGCGCGCGACCGGCCGAATTGCAGCTCGTCGTGTCGGCTTATGCGTGCGCGAGCGCGGTCGTGCAGATCACCGGCGGCCGCCTCGGCGACCTGTACGGCCGCAAGCGGATGTTCATGATCGGCATGGCCGGCTTCGTGCTCGCGTCGACGCTGTGCGGCCTCGCCAGCAACGGCACGGTGCTCGTCGGCGGCCGCGTGCTGCAGGGCCTGTTCGCCGCGATCCTCGCGCCGCAGGTGCTCGCGACGATCCGCAGCGTGTTCAGTCCGCAGGAACAGGTACGCGTGATGGGCTTCTACGGGTTCGCGTTCGGCCTCGCGGCCGTGATCGGCCAGCTCGGCGGCGGCGCGCTGATCAGCCTGCATCCGTTCGGGCTCGGCTGGCGCGCGATCTTCCTCGTCAATCTGCCGATCGGCATCCTGGCGCTGATCGGCAGCTGGCGCTTCATTCCGGAAAACCGGCCGCCACGCGGCCAGCGCATCGACGTTCCAGGCACGGTGCTGATGTCGCTGTTCCTGCTGATGCTCGTGTATCCGCTCACGCACGGTCGCGAAGCCGGCTGGCCGCTGTGGATGATCGCGTGCCTCGTCGGCACGCTGCCGATGCTCGGCGCGCTGCTGGCGGTCGAATCGCGCCGGCTCGCCGGCGGCCGCGATCCGCTGCTCGACGTGCGCCTGCTCCGCAACCCGGTCGTCGCGCTCGGGCTCCTGCTCGCGTTCCTGTTCTACATGCTGAGCGCGTTCTTCCTGAGCTACGGGATCTATCTGCAGGGCTGCCTGAACTGGTCGCCGCTCGCGTCGGGGTTCGCGATCCTGCCGCTCGGGCTCGGCTTCCTCGCGAGCCCGCTGCTGATGCCGCGCCTCGTCGGCCGGTTCGGCGGCTATCGCGTGCTCACGCTCGGCTTCGTGATGCTCGCGGCCGGCGTCACGATCGCTGCCGCGCTCGCGCGCGAAGGCGCGCCGGGGCCCGGCTTCTATGCAGGCATCGCGGCGATCGGAATCGGGCAAGGGCTCGTGCTGCCGTCAGTCGTGCGGATCGTGCTCGCGGAAGTCGATGCGGCCCGCGCGGGCGTCGCGTCCGGCATGGTCAGCGCGATGCTGCAGATCGGCGCGGCCGTCGGCGCCGCGACGATCGGCGGCGTGTTCTTCGCGCGGCTCGGCATGCATCCGGCGGCGGCCGACTACGTACAGGGATTCAGGACGTCGATGTTCACGCTGACGGTCGTGTTGCTGGCGTGCGTCGCATTGTCGACGGCGCTCGGGCCGCTGCATCGTCGGCTGCATGCAGGCGCGTAAACGGGCTGGAAGCCGACTCGCCGGCAGGCCAACCGGGGCGGGAACAGGAAACGGGCGTCACCCGGTTCAATGGTGCTGCTTGCGCTGCGCTTGCCGCGCCTCCCATTCGGCCAGTTCGATGCGATAGCGCGCAAGCGCTTCGTCATACAGGTCGAAGACGCACGGCGAGCAGCCGCTGTTGCAGCAGTCTTCCAGTTCGGGTTGGACAGGTGGGGTCGGACGGGGATCGTCGACGGACGGATCCCCTGAAACTTGGTTCGGCACGGCGTGGTCCGGTGATGTGGAACGGCAAGTATAGGTCGATCCGGGCCAGCGCCGCTTTCGGCAAACCGGGCGAAGCGACGATGAATGCCGCCATAATGCGGCGATAGCCGGGCGCCGCGATCGGCGGCGCTCGCCCCGTTCCCGCCCCACCGGAGCCGCGCAATGGCCGAAGCCTTGAATCCGCCGGAAGTCTGGGCGCCGTTCGGCGCGTTCTCGATGGCCGTGATCCAGGGCGACGGGCGGATCGTGCACCTGAAGGGGCAAGTCGCGCTCGACCGCGACGGGCAGGTTGTCGGCCAGGGCGACATGCGCGCCCAGGTACGTCAGACGCTCGACAACATCCGCGCCGTGCTGGCCGCGATGGGCGGGCAGATGCAGGACGTGATCTCGCTCGTCCATTACGCGACCGACATCGACGCATTCATGCAGGCGGGCGACATCCGCAAGCAGTATTTCGTCGAGCCCTATCCGGTGACGACGACCGTTCAGGTCGAACGGCTCTACCATCCCGACCTGCTGATCGAAATCACGGCCGTCGCCGAGATTCCGCAGGCGCGCTTTCACCGGCCCGCATCGCCCACATGAAACGCGAAGGCGCGCACGACATCACGCGCCGGCCTCGGCATTCCCGACCGGCGCGCTGGCGCGCGACCCGTGCGCTTACTTCGCCGGCGCCGCCGGCTTCACGGCCGCCGCACCCTGCTTGTCGGCCAGCGGCTGCCAAGCCGCGCCAAGCGAATACCAGTCGACCCGGCGCGTCAACGTCATGATGCCGGCGAGAATCGCGAACAGCAGCAGCGAACCGAGCATCAGCGCGTTGTCTTCCGACAGCAGCAACCCGTAAAGCGCCGCATACAGCATCGCTAGCAGCACCGTGAACGTCGCGCCGCGCTTCACGCTGTGCAGCACGAACGACAGGTAGAAGCCGAGCAGCCCGATGCATGCGCCGCTCGCCGCGAGATACGCGTAGCCGAACGCGATGTGCTCGGACAGGCTCAACAGCAGCAGGAAGAACAGCGCGAGCGACAGGCCGACCAGCGTGTACTGGATCGGGTGAATGCGCAGCCGCTTCACGAGTTCGTACATGAAGAAGCTCGCGAACGTAAGCATCACGAACAGTGCACCGTACTTCGTCGCGCGCTCGGCCTGCAGATAGACGTTCACAGGTTCGATCACCGATACCGACGCCATCTCGATCTCGCCCCCTCCGTTGCCGGACGCGACCTGTTCGCGCGCCTTCGTGTTGAACGACGTCACGTGCCAGTTGCTCGTGAAACCGCGCGCGTCGATCGTGCGCTCGGCCGGCAGGAACTCGCCGCCGAAGCTCGGATGCGGCCAGGTCGATTTCAGCGAGAAGTCGTTCTGGTCGCCCACCGGCGCGAACGCAACCGATTCCGCCCCCGCCAGCGGCAGGCCGATGCTGAACGGCACGATCGCCGCGCCGGCGTTTGACTCCGCCAGCGCCGCGAGATCGACGTTCGCGTGCACGCCCTGGCGCAGGCTGTCGAGCAGCGTGCCCTGCTCCACGTCGAGCGGCTTGCCGCCGATGCGCAGGTCGGGTTGCGCCTTCAGCCCGCGAAGATCGCCGATGCCGAGCGCGACATATGCGCTGTCGATCTTGAAGCTCACGTGGCCGTCGGCCTGCGGCAGCTTCTTCAGGTCCGGCAACGGCAGCGTGCCCGTCATCCGGCTGTCGAGCCCGTACACCAGCGCCTTGTGGATGCCGCGATAGCGCACGTTGACCGACAGCGTGCCGTCGAGTTTCAGCGTCCTCGGAAACACGAGCAGGCGTTTCGTCTCGCTCCTCAGGCTCGTCTTGGTCTTGCCGCCTGCCGGCGAATCGTCGCGCACGCGCGTGACTTCCGTGTAACGCACGACGAGCACCGGGCCCGTCACCGTCTGCGGGCCCGCGTAGCTCGCCCAGATGCTCTGCAGCGCGCTCTGCCGATAGTCGGCGCGTTCCCGCACGATGCTCTGGACCATCTGCAGCGGGATCAGGATCGCCAGCGCAAGAAACGCGGTGATCACGGACTTGAACAACAGGACTCGATTCATTGCTGACGGATACCGAAGTGGAAGATGCGGTCAGCATGAGCGGCCCCGGTGAAGGGCGATTGAAGCCGGCGTGAAGCGAATGTGTGGCGAGGGTGAAGCGGTCAGCCGGCCGACGGCAGCGTGAGCGTCGCGCATGCGCCGCCTTCGTCGCGGTTCGCGAGCGCGACCTGGCCGCGGTGCAACATCGCGACTTCGCGCACGAAGCACAGCCCGAGGCCCGTGCTGCGATCCTGGCCGTCGGGGCGCGGCAGCGAATAGAAACGCTCGAACACGCGCGCCAGCGCGTAGTCGGGCACGCCGGGGCCGTCGTCGTCGACGCGCACGACCGCGACCTGCGCCCTGCCCGCCGGCTGCCGTTCAAGCGCGATCCGGATCGTGCTGCCCTGCGGCGCGAAATCCAGTGCGTTGTCGAGCAGGTTGCCGAGCGCCTGGCGCAGCAGGAACGGATCGCCTTCGACGACCGCCGGATCGGCCGCATCGTTCGCGTCGATCCGCAGGCTCACGCCGCGCTGCCGCGCGCGCGGCTCGATATCGTCGACGAGCTGTTCGAGCACTGGCCGCAGCGCGACCGGTTCGTGCACCGACAGGCGCTGCTGCTGCTCGACCTCGGCCAGCGCGAGCAGCTTGCGAATCATCTGTTCGAGGCGGCCGGCCTGGCGGCGGATGTTCTCGGTGAAACGCCGGCGGTTCGCGACCGGCATGTCTTCCTGCAGCAGCTCGGCCGCGCCGCTGATCGCGGCCAGCGGGCTCTTCATCTCGTGCGTGAGCGTGTGGATGTAGGTTTCGACGTACTGCCGGTCCTCCAGCCGCTGATGCATGCTTTCCACCGCGCGCCCGAGCTCGGCCAGCTCGTTCGCGCCCTGCAGCGGCATCGCCGCGCGCTCGCCGGCCGCGATCGCGCGCGCATAGCGCTGCAGGCGCCGCAGCCCGAGCACCAGCCACCACGTGCACGCCACGCCGATCAGGATCGCGCCGCCCATCAGCAATGCGCCGTACAGCATGATCTTGCGCTGGCTGCGCGCGATGAACGGTGCGACCGTCTGATTCGGCTTCGCGATCGTCAGCACGCCGATGATCTCGTTGCCGCGCCGGATCGGCGCCGCGACGTGCATCACGGTGCTGCTGTCGTCGTTCGGATCGCTGCGCGTGCTGCGCGCGCCGTATTCGCCACGCAGCGTCCGGTACACGTCGTTCCAGCGCGAATAGTCTTGCCCGACCGCGCTGCCGGACGAGTCGTAGCGCACGATGCCGTGCGCGTCGGTGATGTAGAGGCGGTAGCCGATCGCGTTCTTCTGGATGCCCCACACGTTCGCGCTGACCGGACGCTCGTGCAGCTTCCCGAGCTGACGCGCGAACGCGCCGTCGGCGATATGCCCGTTCGCCATGTCGTCGGCGGCCAGCGTCGCGAGCACCTGCGCGGTATCGACGAGCGTGTCCTCCATCGCCTCGCGCACGCCGGGCTTCACCTCCTGCACGAACACGCGCAGCGTGATCAGCGCAGCGAGACCGACGATCAGGAAAAAACCGAAGAAGATGCGCAGGCCGATATGCATGGGCGGTGCCGGTCGTTACGGTTGCAGCGAATAACCCATTCCGCGATGCGTGCGGATCGGGTCGCGCTCGGGATCGATCGCGCGCAGCTTGGCGCGCAGCGTCTTGATGTGCGTGTCGACCGTGCGATCGGCCGAATCGAATGCCTCGTGCCACACGAGGTCCATCAGCTGTTCACGCGAATAGATGCGCCCCGGATGCCGGACCAGCAGCGCCAGCAGGCCGAATTCGTAGCGCGTGAGGTCCAGCGCGTGGCCGAGCCACGATACGCGCGCGCCGTCCGTATCGAGCGTGAAGCCGGGGGCCGACGTTTCGGCCGGCGAGGCCGCGGGCGCGGGCGCGGGCGCAGGCGCCGGTTCCGGCGCGGCCGTCCGGTAGAAGCGGCGCAGGATCACGCGCACCCGCGCCGCCAGCTCGCGCGGCGAGAACGGCTTGACCACGTAATCGTCGGCGCCGATTTCGAGCCCGACGATCCGGTCGATCTCGTCGTGCCGCGCGGTCAGGAAGATCACCGGAATATCGGTGAACGTGCGCAGCCGCCGGCACACTTCGAAGCCGCTCAGGTCCGGCAGGCCGACGTCGAGCACCACGAGATCGAAACGCGTGTCGCGCAGCTGGTCGAGCGCCGCCTGTCCGAGCGTGCAGTGGACGGTCTGCATGCCGTCGGTGCCGAGGGCGTAGACGATCGTGTCCGCGATCGCCATTTCATCTTCGACGATCAGGATATTGGGCTGATTCATGGTCTCGGGTTTGGGTCGCGCAATCCGGTGCGACATTGTACGCACGGCCGGGCCCGGTCAGCCCCTCCCCGACGCGTTACGCCACGCGGCCGCTCACCGGAATCGATGCGCCGGTGATCGCCTGCGCATCGGCCGACAGCAGGAACCCGATCGTCGCCGCGATCTGTTCCGGCCGCACCCAGCGCGTGAAATCCGCGTCCGGCATGTCCGCGCGGTTCGGCGCGTATCGATGATGCTCGGCAGGATCGCGTTCACCGTCACGCCGCGGTCGAGCAGTTCTGCCGCCAGCGCCTCGGTGAGCCGCGCGACGCCGGCCTTCGCGGCCGCATACGCGCCCATGCCCGCGCCGGCCTTGAACGCCGCGCCCGCGCCGATGTTGACGATGCGGCCGGCCGGGCTCGCCACCAGGTACGGCAGTGCGGCCTTCGACGCGTTCAGCGCCGTCTTCACGTTCAGTTCGTACATGCGGTCCCACGTGGCGGCATCGCCGTCGGCGACGGTCTGCCACACGAATGCGCCGGCGATGTTCAGCAGTGCGTCGACCCGGCCGAATTCGCCGTTGATCGATTCGAGCGCCCGCACGGCAGCCTGCGGATCGACGAGATCGATTCCGCCGATGCGCAGCGCATCGGCCGGCACGCCGGGCAGCGCCTGCGCCGCCGGAGCCGCACCGCGCCCGATCAACGCGACGCGTGCACCGCGCTCGCCGAGCCACGCAGCCGTTGCGACGCCCAGGTGGCCGAAGCCACCGGTGATCGCGACTGCCTTGCCTGTCAGGTCGTGTTCCATCGATAGGTTCTCCAGGATCGAGGGTGAATGGACGAAGTTTCGACAGCGTAGCGCCGTTCACGCATCCGTGCGCACGGCGACGAGCCTGCGGCGGCGCAGTTCCTCCGTCGTTTCGCCCTGGTTGCCCGGCCGCCAGCCCGGTGGCAGCATCACGAAACGGATCGCGGTCCACACGTCGCGTGCCGTCGCGACGTCGCGCGCCAGGCTCGCCCAGTGCTCGAGCTCGACGACAAACGGATTGCGCGAGCGCGTCGGCGTGACGAGGCCGTAGCGGCACGGCTCGTCGGCGCGCTCGGCGACATAGGTGCCGAACAGCCGGTCGAACACGATCAGCACGCCGCCGTAGTTCGCATCGAGGTAATCGAGGTTCGACGCATGATGCACGCGATGCGCGGACGGCGTGTTGAACACGTATTCGAGCCAGCCGAGCTTCGGCATCCACGTGTTGTGCAACCAGAACTGGTACATCAGGTTGAACGACAGGATCGCGAGCACGGCTTCCGGACGCACGCCGAGCCACACGAGCGGCGTGAAGAACATCGCGGCCCCGGCGATCTTGCCGGTCCAGCCGAGGCGGAACGCGGACGACAGCGTCAACTGGTTCGGTGAATGATGCACCGCATGCGTCGACCAGAAGAAGCGCACGCGGTGCGACGCGCGGTGGTACCAGTAGTAGCAGAACTCCTGCCCGACGAACACGAGCAGCGCGAGCGCGACGCTGTGGAGCGGGATCGTGAAGAGCCGGTGCGCCCACGCGAAATCGAACAGCGGCGTGGCGAGCGACAGCGGCACCAGCGCGAGCAGCTTGCGGCCCGCGAGATCGGCCAGCGACAGCCACACCTCGTTCCAGTCGAACGGTTCGGGCTGGCGGCTGCGGCGCCAGGTGAGCACGGCCGCCTCGACGAGCGAGACGGCGACGATGAAGAGCGTGACGAAGTACGCGAGCTTTCCGGTGGTGGTGAGCATGATGGGTCTTTCCTTCGGTTGAGTCGGACGCGTCATGGGCGGCACGTGCTGCCGTCGCGTCGAATGGAACGCACTGTAGTGGGCGAGGAACGGAAAGGCCACGCAGGAAATATGTCGCCGTGTGTCGCGGTATGTCGCGGTGCAATGCGTTCGCGCGGTGGACGGCGGTCGCGGGCATTCATGGAGGGGGAATCGGGCCGGCGGCTGTCGGGCGTGTGTTCACCCAGCGAGAAATGTGTCGCTGCATGTCGTGGCGAAGCCAGCCGGCGGCGTGTGAAATACATGTCGACGGATTCGACGTCGACGGTGCGACGCATGTGGATCGACACGGCGCATCCATGAACCGGTCGGCAAATATGTCGTCGCATGTCACCGCGACACATCGCCGGACCGTGGACGACATGCGCCGACCGAGGCCGCCCAACATCACCCTGTCGCCACTGCATCGCCGTCGGCCTTGCCTGGCGCGGCACACCCGCGCCCGACGCGACCGATGCGCGCATTCGTCGTACCGAAAAACACCGCGCCGCGTGTAACACCGCGACATCTTTCATGACGCGACGGGCGCGCGTCGCCGTCCTAAAGTTCGTCCCGTCGCCACGCCACCGCGTGCACCGAAACGAACCGCAAGGACACCCGATGAAAACCCGCTTCCTCGTCACCGCCGCCACCCTCGTCACACTCGCCAGCGCGCCGGCCTTCGCCGGCTGGTCCGGCCACGGCACGGCCTACACGCCGCGCGGCACCTACAGCGGCGCGCATGCCGGTTCGTGCGGCGGTGGCAGCTGCTCGCATGCGGGCGGCGTGATCGGCCCCGGCGGCGGTCTCGCCACCAATACGGGCACCGTCACGCGCACCGCGCCGGGCCAGTTCTCGAACAGCGGCACGGCCGTCGGCCCGAACGGGCGCTCGGTCGAGCACAGCGGTGACACGAGCTGCGCGGACGGCACCTGCTCCCACACCGGTTCGCTGACGGGCTCGGACGGTCGCAGCGCGTCGACGTCAGGCAGCGTGACACGCAACGGCCCGGGCCAGTACACGTCGAGCGGCACGATCACGGGTTCGGGCGGCAACACGGCCAGCCACGCCGCATCGACGAACTGTGCAGGCTCGACCTGCTCGCGCTCGGGCACCGTGACCGGCACGGACGGCGGGAGCGTCACGCACTCCGGCAGCGCGACGCGCGTAGCGCCGGGCGTCGTGACGACGTCGGGTGGTTCGACGATCGTTCATGGCGGCACGGTGTCGGCCGGCGGCACGACGGTGATCCACGGCAGCACGGCAGCGGGCGGCGCGGTCGTCGTGGCTGGCGGGCCGGTGCCCGTGCCGGTGCCGATCCCGGTTCCCGTCGCACCGCCCCCGCCGGCCGCCGTGGTCGTGGCGGCAGCGCCGGCTACCGCCACGGTCGCCGTTGCCGCGCCGGCGCCAGCACCGGCCGCCGTCGTGGTTGCGGCAGCGCCGCCCGCACCGGCTGCCGTCATCGTCACGCCGCCGCCCCCGCCGCCGAAGGTCGTGCATGTCGCACCGCCGAAGGCCGTCGTGGTCACCCCCGCGCCGCGCGTCGTCTACGTCGCGCCGCCGCCGCCGAAGGTGCTGTACCTCGCACCGCCGCTGCCGCGCTCCGTGTACGTCGCCCCGCGCGCCGTGTATGTCGCTCACCCGCCGCGCGCCGTCGTCTGGGTGCCGGCCCACTGGGCCGGCCGCGTCTGGGTTCCCGCGCACTGGGCGTAATCCCGCATCGATCCGTTTCGCATGCCACCCGATTCAGTTTCATCAACCACCCAGCCGGCGCAGACCGTCGGCCACGCAAGGAGAAACCCCATGAAGTCCATCAAGAAGATGATTGCCGCCGTCGTTTTGTGTATCGTCTCAGCAGCAGCGTCGGCCCAGCAGGTGCCGCCGGGTGCGGCGGCCGGCGGCGCACGCGCCGAACATGCGCTGATGCAGTTGCAGACCCGCTTCGCCAACGCGAACACGACGCACGACGGCAAGCTCACCCGCGAGCAGGCCGCCGCGGGCATGCCGATGGTGGCGCAGCATTTCGACGAGATCGACGTGCAGCACAACGGCTACGTCACGCTCGCGCAGCTCGCCGGTTTCATGCGCCAGCGCATGGCGGCCCGCTGATCGCGGCGCGAGTCCGGCCGCGCGGCACGCACCGGGAGGCAGCCGATGGAACAGACCTGCAGGATCGTCGTGCTCGACGACGAAGCCGAGTTGCGCAACATGCTGCAGCGCTTCCTGACCGGCCACGGCTTCCAGGTCCGCGCGGTGGCCGACGGCAAGCGGCTCGACCGCCTGCTGCAGCGCGAACCGTACGACCTCCTCGTGCTCGATCTGATGATGGAGCCCGAGGACGGCCTGAGCGTGTGCCGGCGCCTGCGTGCCGAAGGCCAGACGCTGCCGATCCTGATGCTCACCGCGAAAGGCGACGCAGCGGACAAGGTCGTCGGCCTCGAGACGGGCGCCGACGATTACCTGGCCAAGCCGTTTCTCCCCGACGAACTCGTGGCCCGCATCCGGGCGCTGTTGCGGCGTCAGAAGATGGCGGCCGGCGAACCGACGGTGACGTCGCAACGGTTGCGCTTCGGCGCGTTTACGTTCGACGTCGGCCAGCAGACGCTGATGCGCGACGGCGTGCCCGTCGAGATCCATTCGGCGCAGATGCTGCTGTTGCATGCGCTCGGCTCGTCGCCGAACCGCGCGGTGAGCCGCGAGAACCTCCTCGCCCGCGCACGCGGCCGCGACCACGCCGCCCTCGACCGCAGCGTCGACGTACAGATCCTGCGGCTGCGCCAGATCGTCGAGGACGATCCTGGCAAGCCGCGCTTCATCAAGACGGTCTGGGGCATCGGCTACATGCTGGTGGCCGGCGTCGAATCGTGATGCGCATCCCGCTGCCGCGCTCGCTGCTCGCGCGCAACATCGCGCTGCTGGTCGCGCTCGTCGCGCTGTCGCTCGTCTGTTCGCTCGGCGTTCTGTTGCACTACGTGCAGCGTCCGCACATCGAGCGCGCATCGATCATCTTCTCCGACTACGTGCAGTTGCTCGACCGGACACTGGCCGGCCTGCCGCCCGACGCGAGCCGCACGATCGTCGCGCAGCTCGGCGGCCACGCGTCGCCGCCGCCTGCCGCGCCGCCGCATGCGCCGAACCTCGCGGCCTTCTTCCGCACCTGGCAGCGCGACGTGTTCATGCAGGCGCTCGAACGCCACTTGCCGCCCGACCTGCCGGCACGGTGGCAGTCGGGCGACGACGAACGCCTGTGGATCCGGCTCCATGCTGCCGGCTCGCCGGTATGGGTACCGCTGCCGATGGCCGCCGACGCGCAGGCGAGCGGCATCACGACGGCCCTTGTGCTGTCGGTCGCGCTGGCGCTGCTCGCGGCGCTGACGGGCTACCTGATCCAGCTCCACCTGAACCGGCCGCTCGATGCGCTGGCGCGCGCGGCGCAGCGCGTCAGCGCGGGCGAGCGGCCGCCGCCCCTGCCGACCGACGGCCCGACCGAAATCGCCGACGTGAGCCGCGCGTTCAACCGGATGGCCGACGCGCTGCAACAGGCGGAAGCGACCCGCTCGCTGATGCTGGCCGGCGTGTCGCACGACATTCGCACGCCGCTCACGAAGCTGCGCCTGGCGATCGCGATGGCACTGCCGCGCGGCACGCATGACGCGCTCACCGCGTCGGCCGAGCACTACCTCGACCAGATCGATACGATCCTGCAGCAATTCATGGATTACGCGGGCAGCGGCGAGCGCGAGACCCCGCAAACCGGCGACCTGAATGCGCTGATCGGCCAGCTCGTCGCGGATTTCGCGGGGCTCGGGCACGCATTCGAATTCGACGAAGGCGACGTGCCCGCGTTTGCATTCCGCCCGATCAGCCTGATGCGGCTGCTGATGAACCTGATGCAGAACGCGGTCGTCTACGGCCGCACGGGCCTCGGCGTTCGGACCTGGACCGAGCGCGGCATCGCATATGCGGTCGTCAGCGATCGCGGCAACGGCATCGGCGCCGCCGAACTCGAACGTCTCAAGGCGCCGTTCAGCCGCGGCGCGAATGCGCGCAGCCATGCGGGCGGCACGGGGCTCGGCCTTGCGATCGTCGAACGGATCGCCCGCCTGCATGGCGGTTCGCTGACGTTTCGCGACCGCGATGGCGGCGGCCTGGAAGCCGTCGTCGCGCTGCCGCTCGATCCGTCCGCGCCGGCCCGGCCGTCACTGTCGGCGTGACGGCCTGACAGCCTGATGGCTTGATGGCCCGAGTTCGTTGCGCTGCCACGCGCTCCGGCATGTGACATGCGCCGACATAATTCCTGCGTGGCGCGTGACACCCGACCTCCGCATACTTGCGCCTGCGTGTTGCGCAGCGGCATGAAACCTCTCCCTCGCCAGCAATCACGCCCCGCTTCCGATCGTTCGCGTTCCTGAATGCCGCGACAGTATCGGCAAATTCATCCAGGCCACGGAGATCGACATGTTCCCTTCCCTTCACACATTGGCTGCCCATGCCAAACGTCTGACCACCGCTGCGCTGATTGCCGGCGCGCTCGCGATGACCGGCTGCGCATCGACGGCAACCACGACCACGGCCGCAGCGCCTGCGGCCCGCACGCTGCCGCAGGTCCATGCGGATGTCGTCTATGTATCCGCGTTCGGCGTGGATACCACCGACGTCAAGGTCGACGGGGGAATGATCAACAAGCTCACGACGCTCGCCACCGGTTCGTCCGCCGACGCGAAGCGCCAGCAGAGCGCGCTGAAGACCCGCGACCAACTCGCCGACGCGCTCGTGCGCGAACTCCGGTCGCAAGGCATTCCCGCGCTGCGCGGCCCGGTCCCCGATGGCCGCGACGCGCTGGTAATCGAAGGCCGGTTCGATACGATCGACGCCGGCAACCGCCGCCGCCGCATCCTGATCGGGCTCGGTGCTGGCAAGAGCGAAGTGGGCGCATCGGTCACCGTGCTGTTCCAGCCGGCGCACGGCGCACCGCAGCCGCTCGGGACGTTCTCGGCCAGCGCGAACAGCGGCCACCTGCCCGGCATGGTCGAAACCGCCGGGGTGGGCGCAGTGGCCGGCCGCCTCGCGACATCGGCGGCAGTCGGCGCCGGCCTGCACGGTGCGTCGGAAGCGAAGCACGACACGGTGGCATCCGATACCGACCGCCTCGCGCGCTCGATCGCGAAGCAACTCGCCGCGCAGAATGCGGCGAATGCATGGCTGCCGACGGTGTCGGCAAGCTGACGCGCCGCGACGTCACGGGCACGGGCCGGCGGGCACGGATGCGGGCGGCCGGGCATAATGCGCGAGGCCGGTCCGGCGCGACGCGCGCCGCGATCGCCGTACCGGCCCCCCCGACTACCCGCGCCACCCCTGCTCGAATCCTGAATCCCAACCCGTCAATGCCATGCAAGTAATCGTCGTAGGAACCGGCAAGCTGGCCAACGAGCTGCTCAATGCGCACAAGCTCGATCCGGCAACCTGTCGCGTGATGCCGTGGTCGGACAGCCCGCAAACCGACGCAACGCGTAGCGACGCCGGACGTATCGACGCGCGACGTATCGACGCCCGACGTAGCGACGCGCGACGTATCGACGCCCGATCGATCGTCGTGCACGCCGGTTCCGGCCGCGAACTCCCCGCCGCGATTGCGTTCTGCCAGGCCACCGCGTCGCCACTCATCGAGTTGTCCACCGGCTCCGACCTCGAAACCGCGTCGCACGATTTCCCGGTCGTGCTCTGTCCGAACACGAACATCCTGATGCTCAAGTTCATGAGCATGCTGGAAACCAGCGGCCACCTGTTTCGCGATTGCGAAATCAGCCTGACCGAGTCGCATCAGGCCGGCAAGACGTCCGTGCCCGGCACGGCCGTCGGCATTGGCCAGTCGCTCGGCGTGCGGCCGGAGGACATCCGCTCCGTGCGCGACCCCGACGTGCAGCGCAGCGAATTCGGCATCCCCGACGATCAGCTCGGCCGCCATGCGGTGCACCGGATCCGCATCGACGACGGCGCATGCAGCCTGCAGTTCGAGTCGCGCGTGTACGGCGCGACGCCCTATGCGGATGGCGTATCGCGCATCGTCGAAGCCGTCCGGCAGCACGATCTCGAGAATCGCCAATATTCGATCGTCGAATTCATCCGCAACGGCTGGCTGTAATCGACGCGACGCGCGCGCCGGCTTGGCGCGGCTCACCGCGCAAAGCCGGCCGCGCCGTTGCCGCAGCGGCTGCTCACGCCGGCTCGCGCCACCGTTACCCGTCTCCCAGCACTGCACCGCTCTCCGGCAAGGTCGCGCCGCCGTCGACGACGATCGTCTGCCCCGTGATGTACGCCGCATCGGCCGATGCGAGAAACAGCATTGCGTTCGCGATGTCCTCCGGCTCGCCCATCCGCGCGAGCGGAATGTCGCGTGCGATCTGCGCCGCGACCGACGCGTCGCCGAGATTGCCGGCCGCCGGCGTACGGATCATCCCCGGCTCGACGCCGTTGACCGTCACGTTGCGACGCGCGAGTTCCAGCGCCGCCGCGCGAATAAAGCCGTTCACGCCGGCCTTCGACGCCGCGTAATGCGCGAGCCCCGGATAGACGACGCGCGGCCCCGTCACCGACGACGTGACGAGCAGCCGCCCGGCCCCCGCACGCTCGAATGCCGGCAATGCGGCCTGCGCGAGCCAGAACAACGCCGACAGGTTGACCGACAGCGTTCGTTCGAGCGTCGGCTCGTCGATCTGCGCGAACGGCGTCAGCGGAAAATACGCGGCGTTATGAATGACGACGTCGAGCCGGCCGCCGTCGCGCTCGACTGCCGCGACGAGTACCCCCAGTTCGTCGCGACTGGCTGCGTCGACCCGGTAGGCGCGCGCATCGCCGCCCGCACTGGCCAGCGCATCGGCCTGCGCAGCCGCCGCGTCGCCGTTCAGGTCGGCGATCGCGACGAACGCGTCGGATTCCGCGAAACGGCGTGCGATCGCCGCGCCGATCCCCTGCGCGGCGCCCGTGACGAGCACGACCCGCCCGCTGAAATCCGCACGCACGCGGCCGCTGCCCAGCACGGCATTCATCGCTGCGCCTCACCACCGAGCGGATGCACGGTTTCGTTCAGCACCTGCGCGTAAGCGCCGATCTGGAAGTTCGACAGCGACCCGAAATCGCCGCCCTGATAACCGAAGATCTTGCCGTCGGTCTTGCGCTGCGCGAGGTCGATCAGGACGACGCCCAGCGTCGGTACCACCTTTTCGCGCCACACGAACAGATACAGTTCGTCGGCGATCCTGAAGTAATGGCAACGGTCGACATCGGCCAGCCCGCCTTCGACGCCCTGCAGGCACTGCCACGCGTAGAAGTTCTCGTTCAGGTAGATGTGCTCGTAGCATTCGGTCGGGCTGTAACGGTACATCGTCCGCTTGCCGATCAGCTCGCGCGTGGGCGCGTGCAGCGGCCCCGGCTGCGCGTGACCACCGAGCGTGCCGTGCCGGAATTGCGCGTCGACACCCGTCAGCGGCAGCCCGCGTGCGACGCGCGTGAAGGCGTCGATGCGCGTGTCGGCTTCGGTCGGCAGCACGCCGACGACCGACGTCCAGACGCCATTGTCGAGATCGATCACGAGACTGGCCGACGTCGCGCGGGCCGCCGTGTCGATGTAGTCGACGAAGTACAGCCCGTCGCGCAGCCGCGTCACGCGACACGGCTCGCGGCCGCCCGTGCCGGTCGCCGCGTCACGCCACTGCAACGCGCCCGGCTCGAACGAATAGACGCGCCATGCGCCCGATGCGTCGCCGAGTGCGAGCGTTCGCCCGGCGAGCGCGTCGACGGACGCGAGGATGTTCGCTTCCGGCGCGAAGCCGTCCGCGAGCGCGCCAACCTGAATGAATACCGGATCCTGTCGTTCCACCTGCCGTCTCCCGCGCAGCTTCAGGCCCGGCGGGCCGTGTACGCTGCCGATGTGCACATGGTGCGGGCTGCGCGCGTCGCGCGGTATCCGCCAAAAGGATGAAGGGCGCGCGGCGCCGGAACGCGCTAAAGTGCACGTCATCCGCGCCGCGACCGGCGCGAGGAGCGCACATGCACCGTGTCACCCACTACCGACGCACCGGCGAAGGCATCGAGGCGATCAGCCTCGAATCCGACCGCGCGTTCCCGCGCCACGCGCACGACGAATTCGGGGTCGGCGTGATTGTCAGCGGTGCGCACCGGTCGTGGAGCGGCCGCGGGCAGGTCGACGCGCTGGCCGGCGACGCGATCATGGTCAACCCGGGCGAAGTGCACGACGGCTCGCCGATCGATGGCGGCACGGGCCGGCGCTGGCGGATGCTGTACCTCGCACCGGCGCTGGTCGCGGGCGTCGCGGCGGAAGAAGGCCTCGGCGGCGTCGAGCTGGTGCACCCGGCCGTGCGCGACGCGCGGCTCGCAGCCGCCGTCGGCCGGCTGCATGCTCGCATCGTCGCGGGAGAATCCAGGCCGCTCGCCCGCGACGAGGCACTCGTGATGCTCGTCGCCGGGTTGCTCGCCCGGCATGCGAACCGCACGCTGCCTGCGGCCGGCGTCGCGCCGGCGATCCGCGTCGCCCGGGAGCGGCTCGACGCGGCGCCGGCCGCCCCCGTTTCGCTCGCCGAACTGGCCGGCCTGAGCGGCGTGAGCCGCTTCCAGCTGCTGCGCGGCTTCGCGCGCGAGCTTGGCATCACGCCGCATGCGTACCTGATCCAGTCGCGCGCGCGGCTGGCGCGTGCGCTGCTCGCCAGCGGAATGCCGATCGCGGATGCCGCGTCCGAAGCCGGTTTTGCCGATCAGAGCCACCTGACGCGTGCGTTCGCACGCCAGTTCGGGATCACGCCGGGGCGGTTTGCGCAGGCGGTCTGACGCCACCGCTCTCCCGGCGCAACGGGCCGCCGGCCACACCGCATTCGGCGCTGGCTGCCACGGCGACGGCAACCCTTCCCCATACCGCCAAGCACACGCACCGCGTTCAACGCGCCTGCCCCGCTGCAATTTCGTTCAAGACGCACGTTGCCGCCGTACGCGACGATGCGGTGCATGAAGACCCGACTGATTGGCTATCTCTATCTCGCCGCCGCGATGGCGGGCGTCGGCAGTACCGTCATCGCGAGCCGTCTCGCGGCCGGCGGCCTGCCGCCGTTCGCGGCCACCGCGCTGCGCTTCCTGATTGCGACGCCGCTGCTGTTCGCACTGATGCGCGCACAACGGATGCGCTGGCCGCGCGTTTCCGCGCGCGACGCCGTCCTGCTCGTCATCCAGGCCGCGGCAGGCGGCGTCGGTTATACGGTGCTGCTGATCAACGGCACGAAGCTGTCGTCGCCGCTCGATGCAGGCGTGATGCTCGGCACGCTGCCGGCCATGTCGACGCTGATCGCGGCCATCGTGCTGCGCGAGCGGCAGACGCCGCGCGACTGGGTAGCCGCCGCGCTCGCCACGGCCGGCGTGTTGTTCGTCACGTTCGCCCCCGGCCACGCGATGCCGTCGCTCCAGACGCTGGCCGGCGATGCACTGGTGCTGGCCGCGGTCGCCTGCGAAGCCGTATTCATCCTGCTCAACCGGCGGCTTGCCGCGCCGCTGCCGCCGCTCGTGCTGTCCACCGCGATGTCGGGCCTTGGTTTCGCGCTCGCGCTCGTGCCGGCGGTATTCGAATGGCGCGCGGTCGCAGACGGCTGGACCGTCGGCGCCGTGTCGGCAATCGCCTACTACGCGCTGGTGCCGACCGTGCTCGGCTACCTGTGCTGGTACGCCGGTTCGGCGCGCACCAGCGGAACCGAGGCTGCGCTGTTCACGGCGGTCGCGCCGGTCTCGGCCGTGCTGTTCGCGGTCGCGCTGTTCGGTGAAACGCTGAACGTCACGCGAGTCGCCGGCATCGCGCTCGTCGTTGCAGGCATGCTCGTCGGCGCGACGCGGCGGCGCGAGCGGCTCGCCGACACGCACGACGCCCGGCCGGCCAGCCCCGCGCAAACCGCCGCCGACTGACCGCGGTCGTCGCGGGATTGCGGCAACGACAGCCACTTCCTCCCTTCACATGGCCCCTGGCCCGCGCGCCCGGCGACTGTAGGAATGTGTCCGTGTACCGCAAATCGATTGCGCACCACTCCGCAAGATGCAATATTCGCGTGGCCGGACCTTTGACAACCATCGAACAACAATCCGCCACGCAATGAACAGGAAGGAAGCCAAAACAAGAATCGCGGTGCTGCTCTCCGCGGGAACGAGGAAGGCCGACGCACTGGCCGAACTGTCCGGACAGGGGCTCAAGGATCGCGTGCTCGCGCACCTGATCGCATCGCGCCCCGACCCCGAGCGCTGCCGCAAGAACAAGGTGCACGTCCGGATCCTGATCGCGCTCGGTATCGCCCAACTGGCGATCAGCCTCATGCTCGCGTATTACTTCTTCGCAAGCGGCGCCGGCACGGGCCTCGTAGCCGTGTTCCTGGCGTTGACCGTGCCGCTGTCGCTGCTGTTCATCTGGGGCTTCGCGACCCATCGCGTCGGTGCCTATCACGCGTTCATCCTGCTGTCGCTGCTGCAGTTGCCGAAGACCATCGCCGAGCTCGGACGCGATCCGTCGACCGCGCTGCCGAGTCTCCTGATTACAGCCCTGCTGGTGGGCTACGTCTGGTACGTGCGCAACCGGATGTTCCCCGACTACGGCTGGTTCACGCCGCGCAAGGTCGAAGGCCGCTACGCGTTCGTCGAACACGCCTGACGCCGCGAGCGTCGGCACCGGCCGAAAAAAAGGCGCCGGGCCGCCCCGCAATCGCGGGACGGCCCGGCGCCTTCTGCATTCCGGAACCGGTCGGCTTACTTGGCCTTTTCAGCCGTATCGCTGATCGCCTGGCCACCCTTCGAAATGTCCTGGCCCATGCCGGCGACCGTGTTGCAACCGGCGAGCGCGGCGGTCACCACCAGCAGCATTGCAGCAATCGTACGCGTCATTCTCATTCTCCTTCGAATCAGCAAGCCCGACCGGGCGAATTGTTTGCGGCATGGCGCCCGGCAAGATGCCGGGCACGGGGCCTGATCTGATTATACGGAGACGAACGCGGCGCGCCAGTACGACGCCACCACGTGTGACACGCGCCACACAGCCCGTTCGAGCAGATTTTCCTTGACTTCATTGTGCCAGGAACTAATATACGCACCGCGTATATTTTCCGTCAGGAGCCGCCGATGACCGTTCCCCAGCAAGCCTTCCTCCGCGACGCGATGCGCCGCCTCAACATGACCCGCGAAGCGTTCGCCAATCGCATCGGCGTCAGCCGGCGCGCACTGGATACCTGGCTGTTGCCCGACGACTCGCAGGAATCGCGCGGGATGCCCGAGATCGTCGAGCGCTTCGTGTCGGAAATCGTCGAGCGCCCGGCGCCGGATAGCGGGGACTATACGCAAAGCGTAGACAAACAGGGGCTCTCGAAGCAGTTCCTGTTTGAAGGCAAGCCGCAATTGATCTCGGTCGACCAGTTCTCGCGTGATTCGGTCGAGGCGCTGTTCCGCGTGGCCGACGTGATGCAGCCGATCGCGCGACGCCACAAGATTTCACGCGTGCTGGAAGGCGCAGTGCTCGGCAACCTGTTCTTCGAGGCCAGCACGCGCACCCGCGTATCGTTCGGCGCGGCCTTCTGCCGGCTCGGCGGCTCGGTGTGCGACACGACGGGCTTCACCTTCTCGTCGATGGCCAAGGGCGAATCGATCTACGACACGAGCCGCGTGATGGCCGGCTACGTCGATGCACTCGTGATCCGCCACCCGGAGAAAGGTTCGGTGGCCGAGTTCGCGCGCGCGACCAACCTGCCCGTGATCAACGGCGGCGACGGCCCCGGCGAACACCCGAGCCAGGCGCTGCTCGATCTTTATACGATCCAGCGCGAGTTTTCGCGGCTCGGCAAGATCGTCGACGGCGCGCACATCGCACTGGTCGGCGACCTGAAGTACGGCCGCACCGTGCATTCGCTGGTCAAGCTGCTCGCGCTGTACCGCGGATTGAAGTTCACGCTCGTGTCGCCGCCGACGCTCGAGATGCCGGCCTACATCGTCGACCAGATCGCGACGAACGGCCATGTGGTCGAGCAGACCACCGACCTCGCGGCCGGGCTGCGCGGCGCGGACGTCGTCTACGCGACGCGGATCCAGAAGGAGCGCTTCACCGACGAGTCGTTCGAAGGCTACACGCCCGATTTCCAGATCAACCAGGCGCTCGTCGACTCGGTGTGCAAGCCCGACACGCTGATCATGCACCCGCTGCCGCGCGACAGCCGGCCCGGCGCGAACGACCTGTCGGTCGACCTGAACCGCGACCCGCGCCTTGCCATCTTCCGGCAAACCGACAACGGCATTCCGGTGCGGATGGCGATCTTCGCGGTACTGCTCGGCGTCGAGAATCTCGTCCAGCATTCGATGCGCGACGCGACGTGGCGCCCGCCGGCCTACCTCGGGCCGGAAGACGCGGTGTTTCACGGCGTCGATTGAACCGCATCCAGGAGCTCGCGCCCGCCTGCCATCGTTTCAGGCTCGCGAGCGCGCTCGCCTGAAGCAGAACGCGCCGCATCGCACGGCGCGTTTTGCTATTGGGGCGCAGCCTGCGGGAGCAGCAGCCGCGCGCTCGCTAGCGCGCCCACGGGTCGATTACGCGAATTCCCATCGCCTCGAACGGCGTGACGTCGCGCGTGGCAACGATCAGGCCGTTCGCCTCGGCCGTGCCGGCGATAAATCCATCGGAAGGCGCGATTGCGGCACCCGCGGCACGTGCGCGTGCACGAAGGCTCGCATACGCTTTGCTCGCAGCATCGTCGAATGGCAGGATCCGGCCGCGAAACAATGGCAGCACGCGCTGCTCGATGCTCTGATGCAGCCACTCTCGCCGGCGCCCTTCGGGCAATACAGCCACGCCCAACCGCATTTCCGCGAGACTGGTCGCGGCCAGAAACAGGGTCTCGACATTCTGGGCATCGAGCCACTCGATCACGGCCGCGCTCGGCTCGCGTCGCAGCGGTTCGGAAATGACATTCGTATCGACAAGGATCATTCGAAGCTCATCGGATCGGCGGGCGTCTTGTCGCGCTGGGCGTCGAAATCGAATCCGCCGGCCTCCTGCCCGATTGCCGCCAGCATCGTTCCCAGCTTCAGCCGCCCGCCTGGAAGCACGGCCTGTTCGAGAATGTCGCGTACTTCGGCTTCGGTGCTGCGGCCATGCTGGGCCGCGCGAATGCGAAGTGCTCGATGCACTTCATCGGGCAGATTTCGAACGGTGATCACCGGCATGATGCGCCTCGTCAAGATTGCTTTCAATGCAGTCATGTTAGCAATCTGCTGTCATACCAGGTGAACCGCGACACAGCCACTCTAACCGGCCCGACAAGCCCTTCATATCCGGCCGTTCGGCCAATCTCGCCGCCACACCCCCCTTTCACATTCGTCAACAATTCCCCAACAAACGAGAACAAGAACGCTTCTCATTTAACTTGAAATTACATAGAATGCCGCCTGAAAACAAATCGTAATAATTCCCGATGGCGTGCACATTTCCGCAGCGCACCGCCCCGGGGCCACACCGCGAGGTCGAAGCGCACCATGAAGTCACGTCCCGACGAGTTGAAGCTCGGCAAATTCACCACCCTGTGCAGCGTGCTCGCCGCAAGCCCGGCATTCGCGGCAGACGGCACGCCGCCGCCCGCCCCCGCCAGTACCGAAGGCCATCTCGCGCCGATCGAGATCCAGGGCAAGACCGAGCACAGCTACAAGGCCGACTTTTCCGCCTCCGCGAAATTCACCGCACCGCTCGTCGACACGCCGAAGTCCGTCACCGTGATCCCGCAGGAACTGATCCAGAGCAGCGGCGCGTCGACGCTGACCGAAGCGCTGCGCACCGTGCCCGGCATCACGTTCGGCGCCGGCGAAGGCGGCAACCCGCTCGGCGACCGTCCGTTCATCCGCGGCTACGACACGCAGGGCAGCATGTTCGTCGACGGCATGCGCGACACGGGCGCGACCACGCGCGAGATCTTCAACACCGAGCGCGTCGAGATCACCAAGGGTTCCGACGGCGCATACGGCGGCCGCGGCGGCGCAGGCGGCAGCATCAACCTGATCACGAAGGCCCCGCACCTCGGCACGACGGCCGCCGCGAGCGCGGGCCTCGGCACCGACCGCTATCGCCGCTTCACGGCCGACGGCAACTGGCAATTCGCCGATCACGCCGCGTTCCGCCTGAACCTGATGAGCCACAACAACGACGTCGCCGGCCGCGACGCCGTCAACAACGAGCGCTGGGGCGTCGCGCCGTCGATCGCGTTCGGCCTCGGCACGCCGACGCGCGTAACCGCGAGCTACTACCACCTGTCGACGGACGACATGCCGGACAGCGGCATCCCGTATTTCTATACGACGTCGAACAAGCCCGCAAACGTCGACACGATCTATCCGGCGCCCGTCGATCGCCACAACTTTTACGGCCTGATCGACCGCGATTTCCGCAAGACCACGTCGGACATCAGCACGATCAAGATCGAGCACGACATCACATCGTCGCTGACGATCCGCAACACCACGCGCTACACGGAATCGACGCAGGACTACATCTGGACGCAGCCGGACGACAGCCAGGGCAACGTGGTGAACGGCAAGGTCTGGCGACGCAACAACAACCGCGCCAGCTCGATCAACAGCCTCGCGAACCTGACCGAGCTGTTCGGCGAATTCCGCACGGGCCCGTTCAAGCACAGCTTCACGACCGGCATCGAACTGTCGCGCGAATGGGGCAAGCGCGACTCGTACAACGTCGCGACCGACACCGGCAAGATCTGCCAGAAAGGCATCGGCGCCGCATCGGGCTACAACTGCACGAGCCTGTGGTCGCCGAACCCGAACGACCCGTGGGCCGGTTCGATCACGCGCAACAACGACTACGCGCATGCACGCACCACGACGAAGTCGATCTACGGCTTCGACACGATCGAGATCACGCCGCGCTGGCAGGTCAACGCCGGCGTGCGCGTCGACGACTACTCGACCCGCTTCACCGACACCAAGGCCAACGGCGGCAAGACCACCACGCGCGACGACACGCTCGTGAACTGGCAGGCCGGCCTCGTGTTCAAGCCCGCGCAGAACGGCAGCATCTATGCGTCGTACGCGACATCGTCGACGCCGGCCGGCATGCTGCTCGGCGAAGGCAGCGAAACGCAGTCGCTCACGCCGGGCCGCGGCGGCGTCGGCTCGAACGCCGATCAACTGTCGCCGGAAAAGAACCGCAGCATCGAGCTCGGTACGAAGTGGAACGTGCTGAACGACAAGCTGTCGCTGACGGCCGCGCTGTTCCAGATCGACACGACGAATGCGCGCGTGACGCTGCCGAACAACCAGTACGCGATGGTCGGCAACAAGCGCGTGCAGGGTCTCGAACTCGGCCTCGCCGGCCAGATCACGAAGCAATGGCAGGTGTTCGGCGGCTACACGTACATGAAGAGCGAGCTGCGCGACAACGGCAAGGACAGCGCGAACAACGGCAACCGCTTCCCGAACACGCCGAAGCACAGCCTCACGATGTGGTCGAACTACGACGTGACGCCGAAGTTCACGGTCGGCGGCGGTGCGTTCTACATGTCGGAAGTCTTCGGCGATCCCGCCAACCTGCGTGCCGTGCCCTCTTACTGGCGCTTCGACGCGATGGCGCAGTACCGGATCAACAAGAAGCTCGACCTGCAACTGAACGTGAACAACCTGTTCAACCGCACGTATTTCGATCAGGCGTACCCGGCGCACTATGCGTCGATCGCACCGGGCCGCTCGGCGTTCGTCACGCTGAACGCGCGCTACTGATCGATGGAGGCCGTGTCGCTGAAGGCGCTCGCGTCGGTTTCGCCGCGCGAGTTCGCCGACATCCTGGCCGGGCCGCCCGAGCGCGCCGCCGCGTGGGTCGCGGCGGCCGCCGACAACGGCATCGTCGAGGCGCAGGCCGTCTACGGGCAGTACCTGCTCGACGGGCACGGCGTCGCGCGCGATCCGGCGGCCGCGTTCAACTGGTTCCGGCACGCGGCGCGGGCCGGCCACGCGATGGCGATGAACATGCTCGGCCGCTGCTACGAGTTCGGCTGGGGCACGGCCGCGTGCGCGCCGGTCGCCGTGTACTGGTACCGGCTCGCCGCGCACGCGGGGCTCGACTGGGGCATGTACAACTACGCGACGGCGCTCGCGCTCGGCAACGGCGTCGACGAGAACCGCACCGACGCACTCGACTGGTTCCGCCGTGCGGCCGCACTCGGCCATGCGAAATCGATCAACCTGATCGGCGGCTTCTACGAAGATGGCTGGGTCGTCGCGGTCGACACCGACGCCGCATTCGACCACTATCGCCGCGCCGCCGTTGCCGGCGACTTCCGCGGCCAGTTCAACCATGCGCGGCTGCTCGCCGAGCGCGGGCACATCGACGAAGCACTCGCGTGGCTCGCACGCGTGCCGGCCACCGCTACCCCCGCGTTCGTCGCGAAGATGCACGCGTATCTCGCGTCGTCGCCGATCGACGCATTTCGTGCGGCGGCGCTGCAGTTGCAGCCGCAGCCGCAGCCGCACAGCATGGAATCCGCAACATGATGCTTCATATCCCCGGCGTATTGACCAAGGCGCAGGTCGCGCAATGCCGCGACCACCTCGATGCGGCCGAGTGGGTCGACGGCAACGCGACGTCCGGCGCGCAGTCGGCGCTCGCGAAACGCAACCGGCAATTGCCGGAAGGCTCGCCTGCCGCACGCGCGGTGGGCGACGCGATCCAGGACGCGCTCGCACGCAATCCGCTGTTCTTTTCGGCAGCGCTGCCGTTGAAGGTCTTTCCACCGTTGTTCAATCGCTACGCAGGTGGCGAGACGTTCGACACGCACGTCGACAACGCGATCCGGCTGCTGCGCGGCACGGATTTCCGCGTGCGCAGCGACCTGTCGGCGACGCTGTTTCTCGAGGAACCCGATGCGTACGACGGTGGCGAGCTGTGTGTCGAGGATACGTACGGCGTGCATCGCGCAAAACTGCCGGCCGGCGATCTCGTGCTGTATCCGGCGTCGAGCCTGCATCACGTGACACCGGTGACGCGCGGCGAGCGTGTGGCGTCGTTCTTCTGGATCCAAAGCATGGTGCGCGACGACGGCGATCGCACGCTGTTGTTCCAGCTCGATACGCAGATTCAGGCGCTTTCCGCGGAAAAAGGCGCGAAGGATCCAATGGTCATTGCGTTGACGGGGATTTATCACAACCTGTTGAGGAAGTGGGCGGACGCGTAGCGCGAACGGGTAACGCTGTCTGCCCCGGGCGCTTGCGCCGCGTCGGAATCCATGACTAAAATGACCATCGTCAAATGACCATGCTCATATCATGATGCCGCACGCTCCCGTATCGAAATCCGAATTCAAGGCTCGCGCGCTCGAATACTTCCGGCTCGTCGAGGCGTCGGGTGAAAGCCTGATCGTCACCGACCACGGCAAGCCGACGCTCGAGATCAGGCCGTATCACGCACGCGAGGCTCAGCCGTTGGACATATTGCGCGGCTCGGTCATGCGCTACGACAATCCTCTCGATCCGATTGCGGAAGATGATTGGGAGGCGTCGCGGTGATTGTGCTGGATACGCATGCGTTGGTGTGGTGGGTGGCGGGCGATCCTTCGCTCAGCAAGAAAGCGCGCAGCGCGATCGATCGCGCACGGAGCGAAGGTGCGCTCGCCGCATCCGCGATCTCCGCGTGGGAGATTGCGATGCTGGTGCGCAACGACCGCCTCGCGCTGACGATGGATGTCGACGCGTGGCTCGCCACCGTCGCGCAGATCGACGGCATGCGCTTCGTGCCCGTCGATGCCGACATCGCCGCGAAATCCACCGACCTGCCCGGCACGTTCCACAAGGATCCGGCCGACCGCATGATCGTTGCGACCGCGCGTCGGCTTGGCGCGCAGTTGATCACCCGCGACGAAAAAATCCGCGCGTACGCGCACGTCAAGACGCTCTGGTGAGCGCCACCCGCCCACGTACCCAACCGCCGCACGTCCTCGGCCGGACTCTGGCATATTGGCGATTCGTCTGACCAAAACGACCGCAGCCGCGTCACCACATCGGCTCGTGACCCGCAATCACCATCTCGCCGCCCTGCCCGCTACCGTGATACCGCTCTCCGATCCTGCCGTCCGGTCGATCGCCCTGATGGAGTCGCACGAAGGGTTTGTCGATCTCGCCACCTACGATGAACGCATCGCCGTCGACCTCACCCGCAGCGTCGTCGAAAACACGAGCCCGCATTTCCTGAAGGTGCGCCGCGGCGTCGCCGAGCGGCTGGTGGCCGCCGCGCACGCGCTCCCCGCCGGCCTGCGCCTGTACGTGAAGGAAGGCTATCGTCCGCTCGCCCTGCAGCGCGAGTACTTCGCGAGCCATCTCGCGCAATTGCGCGCGACGCTGAATCCGCTGCCGTCCGACGACGCATTGGTCGAACTCGCGAGCCACTATGTCGCGCCGCCCGAAGTCGCCGCCCATCCGACCGGCGCCGCCGTCGACATTTCACTGATATCGGTGGACGGCATCGAAGCCGACATGGGCACCGTCATGAACGCCACCGACCAGGAATCCTCCGGCGCGTGCTACACGCACAACGCGTTCATCAGCCGCCCAGCCGCACGCAATCGTCAGATATTGATCGCCGCGCTGGCCAGCACGGGCTTCACGAATTACCCGTCCGAATGGTGGCACTGGTCGTTCGGCGACCGCTATTGGGCCGTCATCCAGAACGAATCGCACGCCATTTACGGTCCTGTCGAGGAAAGCATGCTCGACGAGGCATCGCGCTGACGGTCTTTCCGGCCTGACGGGCGCGAATCGGTAACATCCTCACTTGCCGATCCCCGCCCGCTCCCGCACAATCGCGGCACCTGCCTCACTCCCCCCGCGCCGATGTCCTATGCGTCACTCGCCACCGGCGTCCTGCTCGCCGGCGGCCTTGGTCAACGCTTCGACCCGAGCGGCCTGCACAGCAAGCTGCTCGCGCTGCTGCCCGACGGCACGCCGGTTGCGGTCGCCGCCGCCCGTCATCTCGCGGCAGCCACGGCCGACGTGATCGCCGTCGTCCGCCCTGGCGCCGAGAAACTCGCGATTCTGCTGAACGAAGCCGGCTGTCAGGTCGTCTATGCGCCCGACGCGTTGCGCGGCATGGGCGCAAGCCTCGCCGTCGGCGTACGCACGACGCCCGACGCGAGCGGCTGGCTCGTCGCGCTCGGCGACATGCCTTGGATCGCGGCTTCCACGTACGAAACGGTCACACGCGCGCTCGAGGCCGACAACGCCTCGATCGTCGCGCCCGCGCATCGCGGCGTACGCGGCCATCCGGTCGGTTTCGCCGCGCACCACTTCGATGCGCTCGCCGCGCTCGACGGCGACACGGGCGCCCGTGCGCTGTTCGCCAGCGCGCCGGTCAAGCTGCTCGACGTCGACGACCCCGGCATCCTGCGCGACGTCGACACGCCGGCGGATTTGCGCTGACCGCGGTCGTGCGGCGCCCGCCCCGGCGCGATCCCGCACGAAAACCGCCAATGCACGAACTTCGCCGACGATCGCCAACCCGCCGCAAGAATCCGCTGCAAACGCACGCCCGATTGCCTATAACGGAGACGAGGCGCACCCGCCGCGCGCCGCCGTCATGCACTGCGCGAGTTTTCCATGACCGACCACACGACCCCGACGCCCGAGCCACCGGCCGACCCGAACCGCGATCCGGAAGACGACCCGCTGTCGTCGCCGCCCGGTCATCACGACAACCCGCAACAACCGGACGGACCGCCGAGCAAAGACCCGGTTTAGCCGCGCGCCGGCCGCCCCGCGCCTCCGCCGCCATGCGCGACCACCGCGTGACGCGGGCTAGCGCGACGTATACCCGCCGTCGATCGGCAGCGACACGCCGCTGATCATCGACGCCGCATCGCTCAGCAGAAACAGGATCGGCTTGACGACTTCGTCCGGCTCAGCAAAGCGCCCGAGCGGAATCGCGGCCAGCATCGGCGCGCGCTTCTCCGGTTCGCTCCACGCGAACTGCGCCATCGGCGTGAGCGTGACGGTCGGGTTCACGCTGTTCACACGAATACCGTGCGGCCCGAGTTCGATGCACAGCACTCGCGTGATCGCATCCATCGCTGCCTTCGACGCGCAGTAGCTCAGATGCGCGGGCAGGCCGACGAGTGCGGCCTGGCTCGACACGTTGACGATGCTGCCCCGTGCGCGCGCCGCCCCGCGCCCGTCGCGTTCGATCATCTTGCGCGCGACGGCCCGTGCGACGAGCGCCGCACCGCGTGCGTTGACGGCCATCACGCGATCGAAATGCTCCGCGCCGACATCCAGAGCCGGTTCGAGCGACGCGATCCCCGCGCAATTGACGAGGCCGTCGAATGCATCGTGTGCGGCGAGCGCGGCGTCGATCGCATGCTCGTCGCCAGCGACATCGATATGCAACGTCTCGCACGCGGTCTCGCCGGCGAGTGTGTCGAGCGCGGCCATGTCGCGCGCCGCCGCGACGACCCGTGCACCCGCCTGCGCAAGCGCGACCGCACACGCGCGCCCGATCCCGCTCGATGCCCCCGTGACGAGCACCCGCGCACCGCTGAAATCGAATCGTGTTTTCATGATGATGTGCCCAGCCTGTGCATGATCGGCTTGAGTGTCGGATAGAGCGCCGTGTAGAGCGCGAACCGCGCGTCGTACGTGTTCGCGCTGGCGGCATCGGGCCGCGCGCGCTCGACGAGCGTGACCCAGCCACCCTGCGCATCGTCATGCGACACGAGCCCTGCCCCGACACCCGCGAGCAGCGCGGCGCCCATCGCGGCTTCGACATCCTGCTCGATCGTCCACACCGGAAAACCCGTCACGTCCGCGATGATCTGCATCCACAACGCCGAATGCGCCGCACCGCCGACGACGATCAACCGGTCGTCCAGCGCAACCGCGCCGCGGCGGCCGGCCTCGATGTTGTGTCGCAACGCAAATGCGACTCCTTCGAGCACCGCGCGATACAGGTGCGCGCGCGTATGCGCGAGACTCAGCCCGACGAACGCGCCGCTTGCCTGCGCATCCCACACCGGGCTGCGCTCGCCCATCAGATACGGCAGGAACAGCACGCCGTCGGCGCCGGCCGTCACGTTTTCGGCCGCCTGCTCGAGCAGCACGTGCGGATCGCCGTGCGGCAGCAGGCGCGCCGCATCGATTTCCGCCTGACAGAACTGGTCGCGGAACCATGCGACCGACGCGCCGGCCGTTATCGAGCCGCCGAACACGTACAGGTCGCGCTGCCCGTCGAACACGTGCGGCATGCTGACGAGCCCGTGCCGCGCATCGACGTGCCGGTTCACGTAGCCCCAGCACATGCTGGTGCCGATCATCGCGACATGCTGCCCGGTACGCGTCGCACCGGCCGCGAAAGTCGCGACGGCCGCATCGACGCCGCCCGCGACGACGGGCGTGCCGGCCGGCAACCCAAGCCGCTCCGTCCATTGCGACAGCATGCCGCCGACGATGTCCGTCGAATCGACGAGCCGCTCGGGCATCATCGTCGCCGGAATGCCGAGCATGTCGAGCGCATCGTCGGACCACTCGCGGCGCGCGACGTCGTACACGCCGCCGATATTGCCGGCTGAACTGTGATCGACCGCGACCTCGCCGGTCAGCAGGTAGATCACGTACGCGTTCGGCGGCAGGAAATAGCGCACGTTCGCCCATACGTCCGGCCGCTGGTCGCGCAGCCACAGCATCTTGGTGAAGCCATAGTAGCTGTCGACGCCATTGCCCGTGATCACGCGCAGCCGCTCGACGTTCACGTGCTCGTTGACCCAGTCGACTTCCGCGGTCGCGCGCCGGTCCATCCAGATCAGGCAGGGATGCAGCGGCCGCATGTCGATATCGACCGGAATGCCCGAGCCGCCGTACAGGCTGCTCACGCACACCGCTCGGATCGCGTCGGCCGGCACGCCCTGCGCGCGCGCGTCGCTCACGCAGCCCGCGACGCATTCGAGCACCGCGTCGAACCACACCTGCGGCCACTGCTCGGCCCACAGCGGGCGCGGCGTGTCGGGCTGGTAGCCGGCCGAACGCCGCGCGACGATCGTGCCATGCCGGTCGACCAGCAGCGCCTTGGTACTCTGCGTGCCGATGTCGACGCCTATCACGTATTCCATGATGTCTCCGGTGAGGCGCATGCCTGCCGCATCAGCGGGCCGGCTTCAGCAGCACCTTGATCGATTCCGGCGATTTCGCGACGCGGATCGCGTCGTCCCAGTCCTCGAGCGCGAAACCGTGCGTGACGATGCCTTTCGACGTGACGAGCCCGCGCGCGAGCAGGTCGATCGCGACCGGATAGCAGTATGGCCCAAGGTGCGCGCCGCGCACGTCGAGCTCCTTGCGGTCGCCGATGATCGACCAGTCGACGGTCGTATCCTCGCCGAACACGCTGAATTCGACGAAGCGGCCGAGCTTGCGGATCAGGTCGAGCCCCTGGTTCACGCCGACGGGCGCGCCGGTCGTCTCGATGTAGACGTCGCAGCCGTAGCCGTCGGTGAGCGACCTGACGATCTCGCGCGCGTCGTCGCGCTTCGGGTTGATCGTCACGTCGGCGCCGTACTGCCGCGCAAGTTCGAGTCGCTCGTCGATCAGGTCGATCACGACGAGTTTCTTCGGCGTCTTCAGGTGCGCGACCTGCGTCATCATCAGGCCGAGCGGGCCCGCCCCCGCAATCACGACGACGTCGTCGAGCTGGACGTCGCCGCGGTTCACCGTATGGATCGCGCACGACAGCGGCTCGATGATCGCCGCGTCCTCGAGCGATACGCTGAGCGGGATCTTGTGGACGATCGCGGTCGGCGGAATCCGCATGTACTCGGCCATCCCGCCGTCGGCGACTTCGCGCTGGAAGCCGAAGATGTTGTGCACTTCGCACATCCAGTACTGGCCCGACTTGCAATAGCGGCACTTGCCGCACGGCACGATCTGCTCGGCGATCACGCGATCGCCCATTGCCACGCCGAAATGCCCGGCCGCGCCGTCGCCGAGCGCTTCGACGTAGCCGAAGAATTCATGGCCGGGAATCACGGGCGCCTTCACCCACGGGTTCGGGCCGCCCCAGAACATCTTCGCGCCCGTATAGCACTTGCAGTCGCTCGCGCAGATCCCGCATGCGGCAATGCGGATCACGAGCTCGTTCGTACCGGGTCGCGGCCTCGCGACCTGCTCGACGCGGTAATCCTCGGGGCCGTGGCAAACGACCGCGGTCATCCGCGGCTGGGCTTCGGGTGTCGTCATGAGTTGTCTCGTTCGTTGATGATAGGGATTGCTGATCGATTGGATCGCTACCGCGACCGTTCGCGGCTGATGTAGATCGCGAGCAGGATGATTCCGCCCTTGATCACGTTCTGCACATACGGGTTCACGCCGATCATGTTCAGCCCGTTGTTGAGCACGCCGAGCAGCAGCGCACCGACCAGCGTGCCGAGGATCGCGCCGCGCCCGCCGGAGATCGACGTGCCGCCCATCACGACGGCCGCGATCGCGTCGAGCTCGAAGCCGACACCCGCGTTCGGCTGCCCGCTCATCAGCCGGCCCGTCAGCACGATCGCGGCCAGCGCCGACGTGAGCCCGGCCAGCGTGTAGACGATCAGCTTCACGCGTGCGACGCGCACACCGGTGAGCCGCGTCGCCTGCTCGTTGCCGCCGATCGCATACACGTAGCGGCCGAACGGCATCCGGTCGAGCAGCAGCCACGCAATCGCGTAGACCACCAGCATGATCAGCACGGGCGCCTGAATGCCGAGCACCTTGCCGCTGCCGAAGAACGCGACCCAGTCGGGCAAACCGTCGATCGGATAGCCGCCCGTGTAGATCAGCGCGAGGCCGCGCGCGATGCCCATCGTCGCGAGCGTGACGATGATCGGCGGCATCCCCGCGAACGCGACGAACACGCCGTTCAGGAAACCGAAGCCAAGGCCGACCGCGATGCCGATCGCGAGCGCGGCGACCGCGTTGACGCCCGCGACCATCAGCCCGGCCGCGAGCGTTCCCGATAACGCCATCACCGAGCCGACCGACAGGTCGATCCCGCCGGTCAGGATCACGCAGGTCATGCCGACCGCGATGATCGCGTTGATCGACACCTGGCGCAGCACGTTCTCGAGGTTCGCGGCGGACAGGAAGCTCGGGCTCGCGATCATCATCGCAATGCACACGACGATCAGGCCGACGAGCGGATAGAACAGCGTCGAGCGCCGCAGTTGCGCCCACATCGCGCGCGGCGGCGGTGCATCGCCGTTTCCGGCGGCGGCCGCGAGTGTCGTGGAAGGCGTGGAAGAAGAATCAGGCAGGTTCATGGGTCGCTCCTCGCGTGCCGGCCGTGGCATAAGTCATGACCGCGTCGGGATCGATCTCGTCGCCTTCGAGCGTCGCCTCGATGCGTCCTTGCCGGAATACGGCGACGCGATCGCACATGCCGACGATTTCCGGCAGCTCGGACGAGATCATGATGATGGCGTAGCCGCGCGCGGTGAGTTCGCGCATCAGCCCGTAGATTTCGGCTTTCGCGCCGACGTCGATGCCGCGCGTCGGCTCGTCGAAGATCAGCACCGACGTGTGATGGTTCAGCCAGCGCGCGATCACGACCTTCTGCTGGTTGCCGCCGGACAGCGTCGCGACCTCGGTATGGATCGACGGTGCCTTCACGCCCACGCGCCGCATCACGTCGTGCGTCGTGCGCGCCTCGCTGCCGCGGTCGATCAGCCAGCGCATCGACCGGTATTTGCCGAGGTTGTTCAGCGAGATGTTGTCGCGGATCGAGAACGACGTGACGAGCCCTTCCGTCTTGCGGCTTTCCGGCAGGATGCCGATACCCGCGCGCAACGCGTCGGCCGGATCGGCGAGCTTCGCGGCCGCACCGCGCACGCGCACTTCCTTGCGATGCACGCGCGTCGCGCCGATCACCGCGAGCGCGGTTTCGGTGCGGCCCGAGCCGACCAGCCCGGCGAAGCCGAGGATCTCGCCGGCATGCAGCGTGAAGCGGTTCACGGGGCCATCGCGTTCGATCTGCAGCGCATCGACTTCGAGCACAGCTGGCGCATCGGCCACGCGCGTCGGCTTCGGCGGGAAACTGCTCTCGATCCGCCGTCCGACCATCATCCGCACCAGTTGCTCGACGTCGGTGCGCGCAACGTCGGTCGTCGCCACATACTGGCCGTCGCGCAGCACCGTGATGCGGTCGCACACCGCGAAGATTTCCTCGAGATGATGCGAGATGAAGATCATCGCGACGCCCTGCCGCTTCAGCTCGCGCATGATCGCGAACAGGTGCCCGGCCTCGGCCGGCGTGAGCGTGGCGGTCGGTTCGTCGAGGATCAGGATGCGCGCGTCGAGCGACAGCGCCTTGCCGATCTCGACGAACTGCTGCTGCGCGACCGACAGCGCGCGGATCGGCGCATCGAGATCGATCGCCACCCCGAGCCGCGCGAAGATCGCGGCCGCCGCGCGGCGCATCCGCTTGCGGTCGCGCGCGCCCCAGCGGTTGCGCAGCTCGCGGCCGAGGAACAGGTTGTCGACGGCATCGAGATGCGGAATCAGGCTGAATTCCTGAAACACGATGCCGACGCCGGCCGCGACCGCGTCGTGATAGTCCGCGAAATGGCGCGCGGCGCCGTCGATCTCGATCGTGCCGGTATCCGGCCGATGAATGCCGCACAGGATCTTCATCAGCGTCGACTTGCCCGCACCGTTCTCGCCGAGCAGCGCATGGATCTCGCCGCGCGCGATCTCCAGATGAATGTCGGACAGCGCCTTCACGCCCGGAAAACTTTTCGTGATGTGGCTGAGCCTGAGTATCGTGTCCATCGGCTTCTCCGTGCGAAAGGCGCCGGCCGAGCCGCCGCCCTTCTCGTCACGTCGTACGTCGTTCACCAGCTGAAGCCCTTCGCGTTGCCGCGATCGACGACCTTCACGTCGACCGGGATCGCCTTCGGCACCGTCGCGCCCCACTTGCGCGCGATCGCGATGCCGAGCGCGATGCGCACCTGGTCGGCCGGGAACTGCGCGGTCGTCTCGATGAACTTCGAGTTCGGTTTCTGGATCGCGGGCGATCGCCTCGGGCGCGCCATCGACGCTCGTCAGCTTGATGTCCTTGCCGGAACCCTCGATCGCGGCGAGCGCGCCCATCGAGCCGCCGTCGTTCACGCTGAAGATGCCCTTCAGGTTCGGATGCGCGGAAATCATGTTTTCGGTGACCGACAACGCGGTCGCGCGCTCCTGCTTGCCGTTTTGCGTATCGACGAGCTTCACGTTCGGGAATTTCGCGAGCCCGGCCTTGCAGCCGCGCACGCGTTCGAGAATCGGCACGACCGGAATGCCGTCGAGGATCGCGACCTCGCCGCTGCCGCCGATCGCCTTCGCGAGGTATTCGCACGACATCACGCCCGCGTCGTAATTCTTCGAGCCGACGAACGAATCGACGGGCCCGTTCGCGTTCGCGTCGACGGCGACGACCACCGCACCGGCCTTCTTCGCCTGCGTGATCGCCGACTGGATGCCGGTCGAATCGGTCGGGTTCACGAGCAGGATGTCGATCTTCTTCTGCAGCATGTCCTCGACGTCGCTCACCTGCTTGCTGACGTCGTGATGCGCGTCGGTGACGACGACCTGCGCGCCGATCGATGCAGCCGCGTCGTTCAGCGCCTTCTGCATCGTCACGAAATACGGGTTGTTCAGCTCCTGGAACGTCATGCCGATCCGCAGCGGCGCGGCCTGCGCGGCCGTGACGGGCAGCCAGGCCGCGGCGGCGAGCGCGGCAACGGCCGCCATGCGGGCGGCGCGACGAGAGGATGAAGCGGGCGATGCATGCGTCATGGCGGTGTCTCCGGAGTTGTGTGCAGCTTTTTCGTGGGTGAGTGAGCCCCTCGCGACGTGAACGGCGCGATCGGCTGGGTAAAACGTCGGGAAAAACTCAGGCGGGCAACGGCCCGGCGATCATCCGGGCTGCGGTGCGAGCTCGGGCGCGCCGGGTGTCAGCACGCGCGGCGGCATCGGGTTGCCGGTAGGCGCCGCGTGCAGCGCCAGGTCGCGGCTGCGCGCGTTCAGGCGCTGCAGCGCGCGGAATTCGGACGGCGCCATCCCCTTCACCGCGCGAAACTGGCGGTTGAAGTTCGACACGTTGTTGAAGCCGGCCTGGAAGCAGATGTCGGTGATGTTCGCGTCGTCGGCGAGCAGCATCTGGCACGCGGATTCAATCCGCAGACGATTCACGTACTGCACGAACGGCATGCCCGTCTGGCGATGGAACGCGCGCGAGAACGCGCTGACGCTCTGCCCGGTCAGTTGCGCGAGATCGGATTCGCGCAGCTCGGACGCGAGGTTCTTGCCGATATACGACAGCGCATGGCTGAGCCGCGTGGGCGTGACGTCGGCCTGGTCGTACGCGGGGCTCGCGAGCAGCGTGCGTTCGGCCGCGCCGCACAGGCGTTCGAGGATCGTCATGAACAGCGCGATGCGGCGCATGCCGCGCGCGGCCAGCAGTTCGTCGAACAGCGGCGCGATCGCGGCGCTCGTCGCGGCATCGAAGCCGACCCCGCGCCGCGCGTCGTCGAGCAGCGCCTGCGCGTCGCGGCATTCGGGAAACGCGTCCATGCAGCGGCGCACGAACGCCGGGTCGAACTGGATCACGAGATTGCGGCGCTCGACGGTTTCGCCTTCGGCCATGTCGCTGACCCAGTTATGCGGCAGGTTCGGGCCGAGCAGCACGAGATGGCCGGGGCCGAACGAACCGATATGGTCGCCGACGAAATACTTGCCGTGCGTCGCGACAATCAGGTGCAGTTCGAATTCGGGATGGAAATGCCAGCGGATCGTGCGATACGGATAGCCATGCGACCAGACCTTGAACGACTCGTCGCGTCGCACGTCGACCACTTCGAGATCGGGGTGCATCATGTTGGCGTCTCCATTCCCATGTATCGCTGGCCGGCCTGTTCGGCATGGCGCGCGTGCGCCGCGTGTTGCCGTGTTTCGTGCGGCGACGCGACCGGTCGCATGGGAAGCAATGTAGGTCGATCGAGCGCGCGGCTCCACCAACTTTACGCCTGATTTCCGATACTTTTTTGCGCAATCCGGCCGCAAACGGCGCCGGACGGCAAATTTGTGCAGCGCGCAACGGCCGGGCGGCCGCCCGCGCCGGCTTTACGCGGCCGCGTGCTCGCGTGCCGTGCGCACCTCGTACGCCTTCAGGTGGTTGTACGCGATCCGCAGCAGCGACAGCGCATCGCCCGCCTGCGGGTCGCGGCGAGCGAGCAGGTCGCCGATCACGTGATCTGCCTCGACGCGCGCATGGTTCTCGACGTCGCGCAGCATCGACGCGGTCAGCGGCGACGGCGTCAGCACCATCCGCTGCATCCGTTCGATCGCCGTCGGGTCGGGCCGATGGCCGTTGTGTTCGGCGATCGCACTGCATTCGGCGAGCATGGTCTCGAGCAGGCGGCGGCCGTCCGGCGCGGCCAGGATGTCGCCGACCGAGCCTCGGAACAGCGACGTGCTCGCGGCGAGCGTCGCGAGGAACACCCACTTCTCCCACATCCGTGCGGCGATGTTGTCGCTGAGCGTCGCGTCGAAGCCCGCGCCGCCGAACACGTCGGCCACCGCGCGCACGCGCGGCGATTCGCCGCCCGCCAGTTCGCCGAACGACAGCCCGGCCGTGTCGTTCAGGTGCATGATGCGCTGCTCGCGATCAAGCGTGGCCGCGATCACGCACAACCCGCCGAGAACCTGCGCGGCGCCGAAGCGGTCGCGCAGCACGTCGAGGTGGCGCATCCCGTTGAGCATCGGCAGGATCAGCGTCTGCGGGCCGACGAATGGCGCGAACGATGCAATCGCGTCGTCGAGGCTGTATGCCTTGCAGCTCAGCAGCACGAGATCGAACGGCGCGACGCCGGCGTCCGCGTCGGCCGCGCGCACGGTCTGCACGTTCGCAAGCGTCAGGTCGCCGCGCGGGCTGCGGATCAGCAGCCCGTCGCGTGCCAGCGCAGCGGCGCGGCCGTCGCGCACCAGGAACGTGACATCGCGCCCCGCCGCAGCCAGCCGGCCGCCGAAGTACCCGCCGACCGCGCCGGCCCCTACCACCAGAATTCGCATCGTTGCCTCCTTTCGGTTTCGTTCAGTGCCGCACCGGCGCCATCCCGCACGCGCGGCGCACAAGCCATCGCCCCGACAGTATAGCGATGCCCGTTATGCATATGCATAGATACCCGCATCGGCATCGATGCCATGGGCCGCGGTACCGGTTCCTAGGGATAACCCGTCTACGGCGACGCACCTTCGACGCCGTCAAGATACCTAACCCGTCACGCCGCCCCGGCGAGCATTCTCGACTGACCGACCACACACCATGCGCAACCTTTCCCTGAATCAGAAACTCGCCTCGATGATCGTCATCCTGTGGCTCGGCCTGCTCGTGATCGCCGGGCTCGGCGCATGGCAGACGCGCGCCTCGATGATCGCGGACCGCCGCGACCAGCTCGCGTCGCTGGTCGCGCAGGCCGCGAGCGTGACCGACCACTACTACAAGCTGTCGCAGCAGAACGCGCTGCCGGAAGCCGATGCGAAGCAGAAGGCGCTCGAAGCGATCGCCGCGATGCGCTACGGCGCCGACGGCTACATCTCCATCAACGACTCGAAGCCCGTGATCGTGATGCACCCGATCAAGACCGAGCTCAACGGCAAGGACGTGTCGAATTTCACCGACCCGGACGGCAAGCACCTGTTCGTCGAGATCGTGAAGGCCGGCAACCTGGAAGGCGGCAAGGGCTTCGTCGAATATCTGTGGCCGAAGCCGGGCGCGGACAAGCCGCAGGCGAAGACCAGCGCCGTGCAACGCTTCGCGCCGTGGGACTGGTATCTCGTCACGGGCATGTACATGAACGACGTACGCTCGGCCGTGCTCGCGAGCATCGGCCGCTGGCTCGCGATGACGGCCGTGCTCGGCGCGCTCGCGACCGCCGTGATGGTGCTCGTGCTGAAAAGCGTGCGTGCGAATCTCGGCGGCGAGCTCGAAGTGGCACTCGACGCCGCGCAGCGCATCGCGCAGGGTGACCTGACCGCGCGCGTGACCGTGAAGCAGGACGATCGCGGCAGCCTGCTGCATGCGCTGCACACGATGCAGGGCGGATTGATCGACATGGTGTCCCGCGTGCGGATGGGCACCGAGAACATCAACGTCGGCGCGAGCGAGATCGCGTCCGGCAACACGGACCTGTCGCAGCGCACCGAGGAACAGGCGGCCGCGCTCGTGCAGACCGCGTCGAGCATGGACCAGATGACCGCGAACGTGAAGCAGAACGCGGACAGCGCCGCACAGGCTGCGTCGCTCGCCGGCCAGGCCGCGCAGGTCGCGACGCGCGGCAGCGCGGTGGTCGATGACGTCGTGCGCACGATGAACGAGATCACCGACCGCTCGCACAAGATCGGCGACATCATCGGCGTGATCGACGGGATCGCGTTCCAGACCAACATCCTCGCGCTGAACGCGGCCGTCGAAGCGGCGCGCGCGGGCGAACAGGGGCGCGGCTTCGCGGTGGTCGCGGCCGAAGTGCGCTCGCTCGCGCAACGCTCGGCCACGGCGGCGAAGGAAATCAAGACGCTGATTGTATCGTCGAACGAGACGGTCGAGCACGGCGCGGCGCTTGTTTCGCACGCGGGCGAGACGATGGCCGAGCTCGTGCAGTCGGTGCGGCGCGTGAACGAGATCCTCGACGAAATCAGCCATGCGTCGCGGGAGCAGAGCGCCGGGATCGAGCAGGTCAACCGCGCGGTGGGCGAGATGGACCAGGTCACGCAGCAGAACGCGGCGCTCGTCGAAGAGGCCGCGGCGGCCGCGCATTCGCTGCGCGATCAGGCCGAAGCACTGCGCGACGCCGTCACGCGGTTCGCATTGCCGGCCTGAAGGCGCCCGGCCGGCGCGGGCGTGCTCACCCCGCGCCGCCGGCCCGCGGCGTGCCCGCACCGGTGCCGAGCCCCAGCCCGGCCGCTCGCTGGATCAGCTCGACGTCGTTGTTCGCACCGAGCTTCTTCATCGCGCTGATCTTCTGCGCGCTGACCGTCTGCTTCCCCTTGCTCAGGCGCTGCGCGATCGTCTTGATCGGCACGCCCGACAGATACAGGCGAATCACCTCGATCTCCCGTGCCGACAACTTCACGGGCGCTCCGCCCCGCTCGCCGAGCGTGTCGACCGCGCGCCTGATGGCCGGCGACTGGTACGCGCCGCCGCTGTAGCTCGAATGGATCGCCGTGACGATGTGGCCGACCTCGTCGAACTTGCTGACGACGTTCACGCCGCCGATCCCGATGATCGACCGGACAATCAGCGGGTTCTCGTTCGCGACCAGCGCGACGATCCCGGCGTTCGGCCGCGTGCGGCGCAGCCAGTTGAACAGCGCGAGGCCGTCCATTTGCGCATCGCCGCGAATCGCATAATCGACCAGCACGACGTCGCAGTCGACCCCGCCGAGCGATGCGACCAGTTCGGCCGCGCTCCGGTAGACCGCGACGAGTTCGATCGCGCAGGTGCCGCCCGCGATCTGCTCGATGCCGGCCAGCGTCAACGGCCAGTCGTACGCGAAGACGATGCGAACATTGAATTTCCTCATGCGCAGTTCCTGATGGTTCACCGGCCGCGCCGCGCGGAACGCGCGCGACCGGTTGGGCGTTGAAAGGGCATTCAGGCTATTTTTAGCCTGAATGCCGATTCTATGAACCTGATCGCGGGCGGGATATCGGACGGCATCTGAATCGGCCGCCGAAGGCGTAATACGAGTTTGATATTTGCCCGGCTTCAGCGGCCGGCAGCCGGCGGCCGACCGTCGCGGCATCGGCCCAATGGCCTGCGTTGCGCGCGACGCGGGCGGCCAGCAGGTAAAATTGCGTCTTTGCATGCCACTCCGGGCCACCGGCGGCGAGCGATGCGCCGATGCCGGCCGCGCGCCACCGCCCTTTTGCCGGCTGCCCGTACTCGCCGCTTTCCTCATGACCGAATCCGACCTGCAATCCGACGACACCTCCATCCACGAAGACGGCCTCTGGCGCGACAACGGCTGGACGGCCCGCATCATCAAGAACGAAGACGACGACGGCTGGGCCGTCGAGATGATCAAGGACGGCGAGTCCGAGCCCGCACTCGTCGGGCCTTGGACGATGGGCCGCGACAAGAAGAACCCGAAACCGATGGACGCGAACGCGTTCCGCACGCTCGTGAAAACCGCGACCGAGGTGCTGATGCGGCACGAGCAGCAGCGGCGCGCGATGCTGCACAAGGAAGTGACGGTCCAGGGCGACGACGAACAGGATGTGTCGGTCACGCTCGACATCGTGCCGGACGAGTTCGAGCCGTATGCGCAACTGAAGGCATTCGATCCGTACGGCGACCTGCTGGCCGAAGCGAAGGTGTCGGCCGGGTTCAAGCTCAACAAGGCCAGCGCCGAACGCTGGGTCGCATCGGGCTTCGAGCGGCCGGCCTGAGCGGGCGCGGCGCGAGGAAGCGCGCGAGTCAGATGCCGGCGCCCTGCTCCATACGCTTGAGCCGGCGCGCCGCCAGCTTGCGCCGTACGAACGCCTCGAACTGCTGCGTCGCGACCTCCGGGTCGCGCGCGGCCAGCCCTAGCGCGTTGCGCACGAGCTGAATCGGCGTCAGCACGATGCCCCACGGCAGCCCCCACCAGCCGAGCGTGGCCGACGCGAGCAGCGCGGCCGCCTGCTTTCTGCGTCCGCAACGGCGGCAACACACGTGGCGCCGCGTCGCCCAGCGCGTGACGAACAGCAGCGACACGATGCGATGCGACGCATGCACGTCGACCGGCTGCCCTTCGCGCAGGCAGATCGGGCATGGCCCGTAGCGCCAGTCGTCGACATACTGCCGGACCTTCGCGTCGGGCACCCGTTCGGCCTCGACGATGATCGGATGCGCGTGCGCGCACACCCGGCTGCAATAGCGACGGCCGTCGATCGACCGGCCGCCGATCAGGAACGTCCTGCCGCAGTAACTGCACTCCGTCACGATAAACCTCGGATAAGCGTGATGCGCCGCGTGTCGGCCGCCCGCGCATCGATGCGCCGGCGGTCCGCACGGGTCATTTCATGGTTTAACGGCCGCTACCGCGCGGTCTTGAGCGGCGCGCGCCGGCGCGCATCAGCTGTGCAGCCCGTGCGCGGTCATCAGGCGGTACAGCGTCGCGCGCGAAATGCCCAGTTCGGCGGCGACATCCGCATGCTGGTGGCGGTTGCGCATCAGCGTTTCCTCGATCGCGCGCCGCTCGGCCTGCCGACGCGTTTCCGCCAGCGTCGGCGGCTGCCGCGACGTGTACGCGCGCAGTTCGAGATCGGCCGCCGAGATCAGCGGCCCGTTCGTCATCACGACCGCGAACCGGATCCGGTTGATCAGCTCGCGCACGTTGCCGGGCCACGGATAGTTGTGGATCGCCTCGACCGCGCAGGGCGTGAAGCCGCGGATCCGGTGCGAACTGTCGCCGCGATAGCGCCGCAGCACGTAATCGGCGAGCAGCATGATGTCGCGGCCGCGCGCGCGCAACGGCGGCTCGTCGATGCGCAGCACGCACAAGCGGTAGTACAGATCGGCGCGGAACCGCCCCGTCTGCATCGCGGCCTCGAGATCGACGTGGGTCGCCGATACGATCCGCACATCGACCGGAATCGACAGGTGCCCGCCGAGCCGTTCGATCTTGCCCTCCTGCAGGAATCGCAGCAGGCTCGCCTGGCTCTCGAACGGCATGTCGCCGATCTCGTCGAGAAACAGCGTGCCGCCGTGCGCGGCCTCGATGCGGCCGATCTTGCGCTGGTGCGCGCCCGTGAACGCGCCGCGCTCGTGGCCGAACAGTTCGGCCTGCAGCAGCGTCGACGGGATGGCCGCACAGTTCACGGCGACGAACGGTGAATCGGCCCGCGGCGACTGTTGATGGATCGCCGCCGCGGTCAGCTCCTTGCCGGTGCCGGATTCGCCGGCGATGAACACGGTGGCGTCCGTGTTCGCAACCTTGCGGATCGTCGCGAACAGCCGGCGCATCGCGTCGCACGAGCCGATCATCGTGCCGCCGGGCGGCGCCGTGTCGGCAGCCGGATCGCCGTCCGCGAGCTTCAGCATCCCGTACGCATGACCGACGAGATAGCCGATCGTCGTATAGGCCGTCGCGTTGCGCACGTAGTCGAAACAGCAATGACGGATCAGGCGCGCGATCGACAGGTCGCGCAGCCGCTCGTCGTCAGCGAGCGCGACCCAGCCGACGCGCGGGTCGCGCAGCAGCGCCTCGAACGACGCGACGTCGGGCGACGCGAAACTGTCGAAATCGACGATGCCGGCATGCGGGCGGTTCGCCTTGACGAGATTCAGTGCGTCCGCAACGGTTTTCGCGCGCCACACGTCCCAGCCGCGCGACGCCAGACAGTCGACGAGCGCGGCATCGTGCTGCTGCGACAGGTAGACGAGCGGCCGCGACGGCACCACATGATTGCGCCGGACGGCGACGAACGACATCGCGCCAGCCTCCCGTTCGACATCCTGCGGGCCTGACACTCTGAGCTGGCAGCAATAGTTCACGATGGCCTCGCCGCGTAGAGTTGTATGTCGGGACGGCCGTTGCCGGATCGCATGTGGCGGGGCCCCGTGGTCCCGCGGCGCGGCGCCGCCCCGTCCTCGAATCAATGTTTCGTTATCGGCAGAACACGACGCGCTGCGTGTAGATCTGCGGCTCGATGACCGGCTTCGCCGATCGGTTGAGATCGTCGCGATAGGCGCGATAGGTCTTGCCGTTTACCGTCACGTCAGCCGCGCGGGCCGTCTCGATCTTGTCGAGCCCGCTGCGCTGCCAGTCGCTCACCCGGTCCGCCGCCATCACGTTCGACTCGCCGGCGATCTTCTGCGTGATCGCGCTCCCGTCGCTCCACGGCATCGTCTGCATGTCCTCGGCGTGCTGCATCGCGCCGACCGTCTTGCCGGTCGACGACGGCCCGTTCTGCGCTTCGAACGGTGCGCCGCGGCCATACACCGGCGATTGCCACGACGGCGCGTGCCCCTCCTCGGGCATCATGTAGATCATCTGCGGGTCGCCGACCATCATCATCGGCGCGCAAGCGGTGTTGTCGGAGCGCCCGAGCGTCGTCAGCGCCTGCTGGACGCTCACGGCATTCGCGGCAGTCTGCTCGCTCAGGATGACGAACACTGCGGGATTCTGGAAAACGGACTGCGCAGCGGCTTGCACGCTGACCAGCAGCAAAGCGACCAAAAAGATCCTCATGATTGAGGCCTCCTTGCATCCTCGTCAGGCAAAAAGAGGTGTTGACCTCGGGGATGGGACCAACACCCGTCCAAACGGAAACGACCGTCGGGCATCGGGGCCGAACGGCTCCCGTGCAACCGGTGTTCCGGTCGCACGGGAAGCGGCCCCGCGCGCTTACGACGACGTGCTCGTCGAGATGACGGCCGGCGCCGGCGCGACCGGCGCAGCCGGTGCAGCCTGTTGGTCGACCGCGGCCGGCGGCAACGCCTGGGCCGGGTCGGTCAACGCCGGCATGTCGGCGGGCGGCGCAGCCGGTGCGGCAGCGGATTCGACCGCTTCGGGCACCTTTGCGTCGGCAGCCGGCATGTCGGCCGGCACTGCGGCGGCGGCAGGCTGTGCAGCTTCAGGAGCGGGCGCTTCGACAGCCGCTTGCGGGGCCGGCTCGGCAGCCTTTGCGTCGGCTACCGGCGCCGTGACGACGGCAGCTGCCGGCATCGGTTCGGCAACGGGTTCGCCGGCGGCCTGCGCTGCGTTGTCGGTCGCGGCCGGCATCGGCTCCGGTGCCTTGTCGGCGACGGGCTGCACGGGCTCGGGGGCCTTCGTGTCGGCAACCGGCTGGGCGGGCTCGGGAGCCTTCGTGTCGGCGACGGGCTGCGCGGGCTCCGGTGCCTTCGTGTCGGCAACCGGCTGGGCAGGCTCGGGTGCCTTCGTGTCGGCGACGGGCTGTGCGGGCTCGGAGGCCTTCGTGTCGGCCACCGGCTGCGCAGGCTCGGGAGCCTTCGTGTCGGCCACCGGCGCGGCCGGCGCTTGCGAGGCCTTGTCGGCAACCACCGGCGCTGCAATGACGGCCGCGGCCGGCACGGCTGCCATCGCGGCCGCCGGTACGACCGCTGCTGCGGGCGCGGCGGCAACCGCCGGTGCAGCGGCGACAGCTGGTGCCGCGGCAACCGCGGGCGCTGCTGCTGCCTGCGCAGCCACTGCCGGTGCCGCGGCGGCAACGGCTGGCGCCGCGACCGCCGGTGCGGCTGCGGCGACGGCCGGCGCTGCGACGGCCGGAGCGGCGGCAACCGGCACGACTGCCGGTACCGGGACAGGCACCGGGATCGGCACAGGCGCCGCCTGCACCGACGTCGTCTGGATCGGACGCGTCGGCGCGGGAGCCGGTGCGGCCGAACCGAGCGGCGGCAGGCCCATGCGGTCGCGCACGATCGGGTCGCGATACTTCACGTCGTCCGCGACGGTCGCCTCGACGCTCGGCGCCACGTTCGAACGCGCGAGCGGCGCGGTCGTGCCCGGGCACAGGTGGCCGGTCGCTTCCACCGCGCGCCGGTTCGCATCGCTCTGGCACAGCAGCGCGAGCGCGACGTCGGTCAGGCCCATCGCACGGAATTCACGCGCATCGAGACGCCGAACGCAAGCCTGGTCGACCAGTGTCGTGCCGCCCGTCGCGCCGAACCCCGGGAACGACACGCCGACGCTCACCGAGCCCATGCAGGTGTCGGACAGCGTGGTCGTGAGGCCGGGCGCCTGGATCGCCGGGTTGGTCTTGATCGTCTGCGTACCCGAGTAGTTGACGTTTTCCGATGTCTGGGTGTTGTACGGGTTGGTGCCTGGCGAGCCGGACGAAGCCAGCGAGCCTACGCTCTGCGGCGTCACGTTCGAGCCGCCGCTCGTGCCGGACGGCATCGTCACGTTCACGTTCACGCTTGAATTGCCGCTGCCGCGCACCCCGCTGGAGCTGGTGGCATTGCCGCCGCGCGAGCTCGTGGTGTTCGTGTTCATGCTCGAGCCACCACCCTGGCTGACGGCCGTCGACGACGTCGACGACTGCGCGCTCGAAGTCGAGTCGGCAGTTTGCGCCTGGGCACCGATCGTGGTCATCGCGAACATTGCCGCGCATGCCACCTTGATCCTGTTGCTGTTCATTTCACTCTCCGGACGAGGTTAAACCTCCCACCCAGGCAACCGTGCTAATTCCCCTGAATGACTTCAGATTTCGCTGCTTCCCCGAACTGCTTCCAGCCACTGCCCAGCTGGGACCACGAGCCGGCCGACATGCCCTGCCACTGCTGGGCGTCCGGTCCGCCGATGGCGCTGCCCGACGAAAGCGTTTGTTGTTCTGACGGTTTGGTTGTCTGGTCAGGGTTGTTTGACGTCTGCATAGTCGATTGCACACCATCGGCAGCACGGTCAGCGCCATACGCCGTCAGAGACGCGAGCATCAGAGCGGCGGCAATCAGGTTCTGCTTCATGCCAACTCCTTACGTGACAACAGTGCGGGAAAAGAGACCAGCGTCGCTGGGAAACTGGTCCCCCCACACCAGACTAATGACTGCTCCCGGTCGCACTCGAGCTGCCCTGGCTTCCGCCCGACGCTGACGGCGAACCAGCCGGACCGGTACTCCACGCGGTCGACGAGTTGTAGTGATTCGAACCCGTGATCGCAGCCGATCCGCCACTGCCCGTGAGTCCAGCGGCACCCGCGTTGGCAATGCCGTTGTCGTTCGCGCCCGTGGCCGTGTAGTGGTTCGCGCCGAGTACGATCGTGGCGGTCACCCCTCCCGACAATGCGTTGGCGTTCTCGTTCGTGCTGCTGTTTCCGCCGTACGAGCCTGCGGCACCGATACCGCCGCCTGCCGCGAACGCGCCCCCGTTCGTGCCGGAACCGCTGGCCGTCGAGGTCGAGTTGTGGTTGGCGGACGCCGTACCGACGGAACCAGCGGGTGTCACGGTACTTCCGGCGCTTGCACCAGCCGTCGACGTCGAATTGCTCGTATAGCTGCCGGAGCCGACCAGTACCGACCCGGACACACCCGCGGCAACGGATTGCGTCTGGTTGGTCGTGAACGAACCCGCTGCCAATGCGGCCGACGATAGGACGGTGAGCGCTGTCGCTAATATGACTTTGGCTTTCATAGCAATCCCTTGCTGTGAGGAAGTTCGGCGGTGGCGGAGCCAGGCTCGCCCTGGTGGGGTGAAGCCCGGCATCCGTACCGCCAGCCAATGACGAACGCTACGCGCCGCGGCTTAGTGGTGATACGTCCAGCCAGTCGAACCGGCATTCGCACCGCTGCTGCCGCCAGCCTGTGCGCCGCCGAAGCCGAAGCCGCCGACGGTCGACGTTTGGGTATGGCTCGTGTACGAGATCGAACCGCTGCCCGGGCCGCCCGCCACTGCGCCGGCTGCGCCGAGCGCCGCGCCGGAATCGGTTGCGGTGAAATGGCCGAAGCCTGCAACCCCGGCCATCGTCTGGCCACCGCTCGACGAGTTGCTGCTCGACACCGTGCCGCTGGCGGCGAACGCTGCACCCGAAACCGCCAGAACTGCTGCTGCAATCAGAAGCTTCTTCATGGTCGACTCCATAACGGCGTGGAGAGAATGAGCAAGGAAGACTGCACGCCATCAACCTTCCTGCCTCGAGCAATCCTTAAAAAATAAGGATTACTATCAAATCAAGAAATTTTTACTGCCTCGCAATTTCAAGTCTTCGTTATTTTTGACAGCCGAAGTCTAGTTTTATGTTTTTAGGTTGTCCAAAATTTATGGATAGGTGTTTTCTATTATTTTTATGAACATTTAATTTTTGAAAAAACACCGTGAATTGCGCGACCGGGATGATTAACACACCCTCGGCTCACGATTTTCGATACCCCGTCGAAAACGGATACCGGCACTGGCATCCGTTTCCGGAATCAAAAATGCGCGAATATATACCACCGCAAAATACGACAGCCGTTCAAACTACGCTCGTCAGCCGAGCGATGACGGTGCCGCATTGCAGACAGATGGCATGTTTGCTCCCTGAGCTGGCGAAGGCCGGCTAGCGTTCGATCTAATCCGGCCGGCGCCGGTACTGGCCCGGCGCGATCGAAACCGCTCTGCACGGTTGAAGACGGGACGGCATCACGCTGTCCGGCACGAACAGCCTGGCCCATCCGGGTGAACTGAATGAAAACGAGCCCCGCTGTCGCCCGGTTGCCGCGAGGCGCGACAACAGCCCCGGCACGCGGCCGGCGCGGAGGCCGGAAAAGCGGCAATGGAATACCCGCGACGCTGGCACTGCGTCGTGAGCCTCACCCCGGTTTCTCCGACTACCCCATTGGTGCGCAAAATTCGCGCGGATCACGCTACTGCTTATGGTCTTCATCGCCGTTTCCCCGACTGCTGCAGACGAGTTGGTCGCCCCCACATCTTTGTTGCATCGCGTCGACCGCTCGCCGATGCGTCCAATACCGCAAGCGGCGTGCCACATGTTGTCCCGTCGCGCATTGCGCACGGCAGATCGCCGCCACGCCGGGTCATTCCGCCGGAAACGTCATTTTTTGTTTCAGGAATGTATCGCGACAACGATTGCGCTCGTGCCGCGATCATTGAGCGTCATGAAGCAATACCGCGATTAGACGGACGAATCCGGCCCGTGGAACCTTGCCGGACGGCAAGATGAACGGGTGTTTCAAACTTGAGAAGCGCGCAGCCACGCTAGCTGGGCGGGAACCGACTTTCCACTGACGAACCACGCTTCGCGACGTATGCGACCAGGCTCCGGTCCGAAAAAGAACGAGAATCGATTCGCCCTGGGAGTGGCTCCCGGGCCACGTGCAGCGGTCTTCGATGCGCCGCCGGCACGCGCGCCCCCCGATCATCGAAACGAATTTGATTCATCCGTGAAAATACCGACACGATCACACGACGAAAAATGTTGCCATCCCGGCCGTTACCGGCGTAATAATTAAAACAAATGTAAACACGGAATCCCGACAGCATCACAAGCGCCATTTTTCATTCCGACGCGCGCCACCTTTCACTTCGGAGACATCCTGACAAGCGATACATTCGAGAAACATTTTCACGCATTTATTCGCCTGATTCTCATCGATGAAACATGCCGATTAAGCATGCGCTTTACGTTAACAATCTCGTAAAAGCCTGATTTATCGAGCGTTTCGTCGTATCGAATCGCATTGATCCGGCGCTCGCCCGGGTCATTCCCCTGTCCCCACGATTCACGCGTGAAACGCCTGCACGCCTGTCGATCGGCGATGGCATCGCCGCGCCCGCGCCCGGCGGGACTGCGTCGTCCATGGCATGCCGATTGCCTGATGTCCGGCTCTTACCGAGCGGCACGCCACCACACACGAATCACGGGCAGTGGCCGCTCGCAATCAGCGTGTCGGGGAAACGGCGATGAAGATCACCACCGATCGATCGGCGCTTGCGCCGTTCAAGCATCAACGGGGTTGTCAGCGAAACCGGAGCGCCTGTCGCGGCGCTTCGTCGACATCGGACCAGGCGGACCGGCGCTTGCCGAAACGGCACCCGTGCAGCGGGATGGAGCGTGTGCGCGTCGCCGTCGGGCAAATCGACCTGTGGTTCCTCGATATGCTCGACGAAGGAGACAGCGATGAATGACCGCGCACCGCTCGAAACGCGCGCCGGTCAGCGCGTGCTGGTGACCGGCGGCGCCGGCTTTCTCGGCAGCTACGTGTGCGAACGCCTGGTCATGGAAGGCGCAACGGTCACGTGCGTCGACAGCCTGCTGACGGGGCGCAAGCTCAACATCGCCGATCTGAAGGCATCCGGCCGCTTCGAATTCGTGAAGGGCGACGTGTCGCTCGGCCTGCCGCAGTTGCAGGCGGACGAAATCTGGAATCTCGCATGCGCGGCCTCGCCGCCCACGTACCAGATCGATCCCGTGCACACGATGCTGACGAACGTGCTCGGCATGAACCACTGTCTCGCGCTCGCGCGCAAGACCGGTGCGCGTGTGTTCCAGGCATCGACCAGCGAAATCTACGGCGACCCCGGCGTGCATCCGCAGACGGAAACCTATCGCGGCAACGTGAACACGATCGGCCCGCGCGCCTGCTACGACGAAGGCAAGCGCGCAGCCGAGGCGCTGTGCTACGACTACTACCGCACGCACGGCATCGACGTGCGTGTCGCGCGCATCTTCAACACCTATGGCCCGCGCATGTCGCCACGCGACGGCCGGGTCGTGTCGAACTTCATCGTCGCCGCGCTCAACGGCGAGTCGCTCGAGATCTACGGCGACGGCAGGCAGACGCGCTCGTTCTGCTTCGTCAGCGACCTGATCGACGGCTTCTTCAACCTGATGGGCGCCGAGCGCAACGTCGGCATGCCGGTCAACATCGGCAATCCCGGCGAATTCACGATGCTCGAGCTCGCGCAGCAAGTGCTCGCGATGACGGGCTCGACATCGGAGATCGTATTCCGGCCGCTGCCGATCGACGATCCGCACCAGCGCAAGCCCGACATCTCGGTCGCCGCGACCGAGCTCGGCTGGCAACCAGCGATCGATCTCGATGAAGGGCTGCGCCGGACCGTCGACTACTTCAGCCGCGAACTGTGGCTCGCGCCGGTGCTGCGCCCGACCGGAGCGGTCGCATGAAAGTGCTCGTGACAGGTGGCGCGGGCTACATCGGCAGCCATACGTGCAAGGCACTCGCGCAAGCCGGACACGAGCCGATCGCCTACGACAACCTCTCGACCGGCCATGGCGACGCGGTGCGATGGGGGCCGCTCGTCGTCGCCGACATTCTCGACCGCAACGCGCTGTCGAAGGCGCTCGCCGCGCACCGGCCCGACGTCGTGATCCATTTCGCCGCACTCGCGTACGTCGGCGAATCGGTGCTCGCGCCCGAGCGCTACTACACGGTCAACGTGGCGGGCACCTGCACACTGCTGAGCGCGATGCACGCGGCCGGCGTCGGCAGGATCGTGATGTCGTCGTCGTGCGCGACTTACGGGGTTCCGGACACGCTGCCGATCTCGGAGCGCACGCCGCAGCAGCCGATCAATCCGTATGGCTTCACGAAGTTTGCGATGGAGCGGATGGCCGCCGATTTCGAGCGCGCGTACGGGCTGAAGTGGGTCGCGTTGCGCTACTTCAACGCAGCAGGTGCCGATCCGGACGGCGAGATCGGCGAATGCCACGCGCCTGAAACGCACGCGCTGCCGCTGGCGATCCGTGCGGCGCTCGGCACGGGCAACGCATTCCAGGTGATGGGCACCGACTACCCGACGCCCGACGGCTCGGCGATTCGCGACTACGTGCACGTGAGCGACCTCGCCGATGCACACGTGAGGGCCACCACCCATCTGTGCGACGGCGGCGAGAGCGTCGCGCTGAATCTCGGCACCGGCACGGGGACTTCCGTGCTCGAGGCGCTGCGCGCCGTCGAGGCCGTGACCGGGTGCCGCGTGCCGACGGTGATGGCCGCGCGCCGCCCGGGCGACCCGCCCGCGCTGTACGCGGACGCGACGAAGGCCGCGCGCGTGCTCGGCTGGCGGCCGCGCTTCACCGCGATCGAACAGATGGTCGAACACGCCGCGGCATGGCATCGGAAGGCGCAGCAACTCGAACCCAGCAGCTGAGCAGCTCACTACAACCATGTTCTCGAACGCTACCCAGAGGGCTCATCATGAATGTGCGGATCGCCATCGTTGGCACCGGCTACGTCGGGCTAGTGAGCGGCGCATGCCTTGCGGATCTCGGGCATGACGTCATTTGCATCGACAACAATCGCGGCAAGATCGACGCGCTGAACGAAGGCGTCATGCCGATCTACGAGCCGGGCCTCGATGCCGTCGTCGCACGCAACGTCGCACTCGGCACGCTGCGCTTCAGCAGCGACCTGGCCGCGAGCGTGCGCGATCGCGATGCCGTGTTCATCGCGGTCGGCACGCCGACGCTGGCGGGCACCGATCACGCCGACCTGCAGTACGTCGAGGCGGCCGCGCGGGAAATCGCGTCGAACCTGACCGGTTTCGCGGTGATCGTCACCAAGTCGACAGTGCCGGTCGGCACCAACCGGATCGTCGGGAAAATCGTCGAGTGCTGCGCGCCGGACGGCGTCGACGCGGCGATCGCATCGAATCCGGAGTTCCTGCGCGAGGGGTCGGCGATCGACGATTTCATGCATCCTGATCGCGTCGTGTTCGGCGCCGAGCATCCGCGCGCGATCGAGATCATGCAGGCGATCTACGCGCCGCTGGAAGCGACGGGCCATCTTGTGCTTGCAACCGAGATCGAGACGGCCGAACTCGTGAAGTATGCGGCGAATGCCTTTCTCGCCGTGAAGATCAGCTACATCAACGAGATTTCCGACCTGTGCGAAGCGGTCGGCGCCGATGTCGAGCTGGTCGCGAACGGGATGGGCCTCGACCGCCGCATCGGCGCGTCGTTCCTGAAGGCCGGCCCCGGCTGGGGCGGCTCGTGCTTCCCGAAGGACACGCGCGCGCTGAAGGCGACGGCCTCCCAGCATGCGGTGCCGCTACGCATCGTCAGTGCGGCGATCGAATCGAATGCGCTGCGCAAGGAACAGATCCTCCGCCGTATCGAGAACGCGTGCGGCGGCTCGATCAAAGGCAAGCGCATCGCGGTACTCGGTCTCACGTTCAAAGGCCAGACCGACGACGTGCGGGAGAGCCCGAGCATCGACGTGATCCAGTTGCTCGTCGGTGCGGGCGCGCATATCCGCGCGTACGACCCGGCGCGTCCGCACGAGGCAACGCGGTTGCTGCCCAAGGTGTTCATGGAAGGCTCGGCGGTCGACGCGGTGCGCAGCGCGGACGCCGTCGTCGTCATGACCGAATGGAAAGCGTTCGAGATGCTCGACCTCGCCGACCTGGCCGATCACATGGCCGACCCGGTGATGCTCGACATGCGCAACCTGTTCAGCGAACAGCTGGCGGTCGACAGCGGCTTTCGCCGTTACGAACGCGTGGGCCGCTCGTGCGGTGAACGCACGCCGGCCGAACCGACGCACGAGCAGCCGCATGCCGGCAAGGACACCCGGCTGCCACGCAGCCTGCTTCAAGACTGATGGTCCGACCTTGACGGGAGAGCACCATGAAGAAGCTGGTTGCGTCGCTTGCCGGCGGCCCTGTGCCGGATACCGACGACACAACGGATTCCGAATCAAATGAAGCCGGCACGCAGCAACCCGGCATCCCGCTCGTCGTGCCGCTGATGGACAGCGGAACCCGGTTCGTCTTCCAGATCCTCGCGCTGTGCTGGTTCGTCGCACTGGGGATCTTCTGGCGCTGGTGGCTGCGCGACGAGCACTATGTCGACGCGTTCCGCTTCGGCGTCAACTGCTTCGTGCTGTTCTGGACCACCTTCATTCCCGGCTATTTCATCTTCATCATCCGCTCGGCGGTCGTGCCGAATCCTTCACTGCCCGTACCACGCGACTGGCGCGTCGCGATGGTCGTCACCAAGGCGCCGTCCGAACCGTTCGACATCGTCCGCACGACACTGCTCGCGATGCTCGACCAGACCTACCCGCACGACACCTGGCTCGCCGACGAAGACCCGTCCCCCGAAACGCTCGACTGGTGCCGCGAGCACGGCGTATTCGTGTCGACGCGGCGCGGCATTGCCGCGTACCACCGGACCAGCTGGCCGCGCCGCACCAAATGCAAGGAAGGCAATCTCGCGTACTTCTACGACATGGTCGGCTACGACAACTACGATTTCGTGTCACAGCTCGACGCCGACCACGTGCCGACCCGCACCTATCTCGAGGAGATGCTGCGGCCGTTCGTCGATCCGGAAATCGGCTACGTGTCGGCGCCGAGCATCTGCGACAGCAATGCCGGCGACAGCTGGAGCGCGCGCGGTCGCGTCAACGTCGAGGGGCCGCTGCACGGCACGATGCAGGCCGGCTATGCGGGCGGCCTCGCGCCGCTGTGCATCGGCTCGCACTACGCGGTACGTTGCCGGGCGCTGCGCGAGATCGGAGGGCTCGGGCCCGAGCTCGCCGAGGATCACTCGACCACGATGATCTTCAACGCGAACGGCTGGCGCGGCATGCACGCGCTGAACGCGATCGCGAACGGCGAAGGGCCGCGCACGTTCGGCGATCTCGCGACGCAGGAATTCCAGTGGTCCAAGAGCGTGATGATCATCATGCTGCGCTACACGCGCCGCTACTTCACGGGCCTGCCGCTGAAGCTGAAGGCGCAGTTCCTGTTCTGCCAGCTGTGGTACCCGCTTTGCGCGCTCGCGATGGCCGGCAGCGTCGTGATTCCGGTCGTCGCGCTGCTGACCGGCCGCGTCTGGGCACACGTCGACTACCTCACGTATCTCACCTACGCGCTGCCGCTCACCGTGCTGATCCTGTGCGTCGTCACCTGGGCCACGCATTCGACGCAGTCGTGCCGTCCGTTGAATACGAAGCTGCTGTCCTGGGAAGGGCTCGCGTTCGTCTTCGCACGCTGGCCGTGGGTCGTGCTCGGTTGCCTGTCGGCGATACTGGACTGCGTGCGCGGCAAGGAATTCCCGTTCAAGGTCACGCCGAAGGGCGGCACGATCGAGCAGGATGCGCCGCTGCGCGTGGTCGCGCCATACCTGCTGATCTCGCTGTTCTGCAGCCTGCCCGTCGTCGCTGTCGAGAACCCGCGCAACGCGGCCGGCTTCTATCTGTTCTCCACACTGACGAGCATCCTCTATCTCGTGATCGCGGCCGTCGTCGCGGTCAATCACGGCCGGGAGCAAGGGCTCGCCGCGTCGACGCTCGGGCAGATGTTCGCGAGCCGCCTGCCCGTGCGCAACGCGCTGTTCGCCGTCGCGCTCGCGATGCTGCTGACAGGCATCGGGCTGCGCGCGCCGAAGGGCTGGCAGGCGATGATGTGGCGCTCGGGCGTGCCGGCCGTCGCAATGACCGAGCCAGCGCCGGGCGAACCGGTCAGGCAGCCCGAACTCGGCGCGTACGATCCCGAACAACGGTTGAGCGCCGATCCCGTGCTGACGTTCGACCATGTGTTCGTGTCGTGGAACGCACCCGACCTCGGCGCGCAAATCGGTGACGCATACCGGACCGCGCAGGCCCGCAACCGCTCGCTGATGCTGACCATCGAGCCTTGGGCCGCCGGCGACACGCGGCAAGGCGCGCTGCTCGCGGATATCGCGCACGGGCGCTACGACGCGCGGATCGCGACCACCTGCGCGGCGCTCGCGGCATTGAAGGGCCCCGTGTTCGTGCGCTGGGGCCACGAGATGGAGGCGGACACCGGACGCTACCCGTGGGCCGTCGGCGACGCATCGGCCTACGTCGACGCATACCGGCGCGTCGTAACCGCGTGCCGCACGATGACCGACCGGATCCGCTTCGTATGGTCGCCGGCCGGCAACCGGAACCTCGACGACTATTTCCCCGGCCGCGGCTATGTGGACGAAGTCGGCCTGTCGGTATTCGACTGTCCGCGCTGCGCGATCTGGCCGTCCGGCGGCCACTTCTCCGCGGCGAGCATCCTGCAGGCCAAATACGCGCGGGTGATCGACTACGGGCTGCCGGTGATGGTCGCGGAGCTCGGCGTCGACGGGTCGAATTCGCGCAAGCGCGAGGAACTCGACGAATTCCAGCGCTCGCTATGGCGCTATCCGCTGCTGAAGGCCGTGGTCTATTTCAATGCGGTCGATACACCCGGCGCGTGGCCGGCGCACTACGTGCCGGACTGGCGAATCGCGCCGGCGTTCCTGCAGACGACGGTCGTCGCGAAATAACCGCCGGCCGTCGGCACGTCAGCCGAGCAGTTCCTTCTTCCGCAGGTGCACGACGTCGCGCATCGGCGGCGCGCCAAACAGCCGGCTGTATTCGCGGCTGAACTGCGATGCACTCTCGTAACCGACGACGGCGGCCACCGACCCGACGTCGCCACCCTGCCGCAGCAACAGCCGCCGCGCTTCGTGCAACCGCAGCTGCTTCTGATACTGCAGCGGGCTCAGCGTCGTCACGTGCTTGAAATGATGATGCAGCGACGACACGCTCATGTTGACCGCCTGCGCGAGCGACTCGACGCGCATCGGCTCCGCGAAGTGATCGCGGATCCATTCGATCGCGCGTGCGATCCGGTGCGTCTGGCTGCCCGCAATGGCCATGTGCCGCAGCCGCGTGCCCTGCCCGGTCGTCATCAGCCGATACAGCAGTTCCTTTTCGATCAGCGGCGCGACGACCGGAATGTCGGCCGGCGCATCGAGCAGCCGCAACAACCGCAGCGCGGCGTCGAGCAGCGGCGGTGTCAGTTCGGCGAGCGCGATCCCCTCGCCTTCCGGGCCCGCTTCGGGCTCGGGCAGCCGCATCTCGGCCGCGAGCTCGACGATCCGCTGCGGATCGAGCGTCAGCGACAGGCACAGGTACGGCGCATCCGCCGACGCGCGCGTCACGCGCGAGAGGATCGGCAAGTCGATCGACGTAATCAGGCAATTGTGCGTGTCGTATTCGTAAGCCTGGCCGGCCACGATCACGCGCTTCGCGCCCTGCGCGGCGATCACGAGCGCAGCCCGCGACACGCCGCAGCCGAGATCGACCGGACGCGTGTGCCGATGCAGCATCAGGCCCGGCACGGCGGTCGAATGCGAGCCATCGGCCGGTGCGAAACGGCCGATCAGCGACGCCAGCTCGCGCCGCCCGGATTCGCGCGACGCCACGATATCGGTCATGTCCATGACGCATCCTCGAATGATTTCCCCGTGTCGCGCGAGCATAGCGAAACGGCCCGCCGTGTGCCGGGGATTTGCAGGATTGTTCAATAAATTTGCAGGATTGGGTAGACGCAAACTTCGCGTGCTCGCGCACACTGCCCGCTAACCGGGCGCATGCCGGGTTTTCCCCACGGAGACATACAAAATGCCTACCTCGTTTGTCCTGAACGGCAAGAACGTCACGCTCGACGCCGATCCGTCGATGCCCGTCCTCTGGGCGATTCGCGAACACGCGGGACTGACCGGCACGAAGTTCGGCTGCGGCATGGCGCAGTGCGGCGCGTGCACGGTGCACCTCGAAGGCCAGGCCGTCCGCTCGTGCGTGCTGCCACTCGCCGGGATCGCGGGCAAGCACATCACGACGATCGAAGGCCTGCAGAGCAAGCCCGCGCACGCTGTGCAGGCCGCCTGGGTCAAGCTGCAGGTACCGCAATGCGGCTATTGCCAGTCGGGCCAGATCATGTCGGCCACCGCGTTGCTCGAACAGAACCCGAAGCCGACCGACGCGGACATCGACGCGGCGATGAACGGCAACCTGTGCCGCTGTGCGACCTACGCCCGCATCCGGGCCGCGATCCACGACGCCGCCGCGACGCTGGGAGCCTGACCATGACGATCGAACTCGACAACACCGGTTCGGTGCGTCCGTCGCGCCGCACGTTCCTGAAGGCCGCGGGGGCCGCCGCGGTCAGCCTGACCATCGGCTTCGACTTCGCCGGCTTCGGCCGCCGCGCGCTCGCCGCGAATGCACCGGCCGCCGGTTTCGCGCCGAACGCATTCCTGCGCATCGCGCCCGACGGCACCGTCACGGTCATCGCGAAACACGTCGAGCTCGGCCAGGGCGCGTATACGGGCATCGCGACGATCGTCGCCGAGGAGCTCGACGCGAACTGGTCGAACGTGCGCGTCGAAAGCGCGCCGGCCGATGCGAAGCGCTACGCGAACCTCGCGTTCGGCACGATGCAGGGCACGGGCGGCAGCTCGGCGATGGCGAACTCGTGGCAGCAACTGCGCGAAGCGGGCGGCAAGGCCCGTGCGATGCTGGTGTCGGCCGCCGCGGCCCGCTGGAAGGTGCCGGCCGGCGAGCTGACGACCGCCAATGGCGTCGTCACGCACGCGAAGAGCGGCAAGACGGCACCGTACGGCACGCTCGTCGCCGATGCGTCGAAGCTGCCCGTACCGGACAAGGTCACGCTGAAGCAGCCGGCCGATTTCAAGCTGATCGGGCACCGGATCCCGCGTGTCGACGCGTCGGCGAAATCGAACGGCACCGCGCATTTCACGCTCGATACGACCTTCCCCGGCATGCGCGTCGCGCTGCTGCAGCGCCCGCCGCGCTTCGGCGCGAAGGTGAAATCGTTCGACGCGACGGCCGCGAAGGCCGTGCCGGGCGTCGTGTCGGTCGTGCAGGTGCCGGGCGGCGTGGCCGTCGTCGGAACCGGCTTCTGGGCCGCGAAACAGGGCCGCGACGCGCTGAAGGTCGACTGGGACGAAGCGAACGCCGAAAAGCGCGGCTCGGACGAGATCATGCGCGAATACCGGCAGCTCGCCGACAAGCCGGGCACGTCGGCGCGCAAGGACGGCGATGCCGATGCGGCGATCGCGGGCGCGACGCGCAAGATCGCCGCGACGTACGAATTCCCGTATCTCGCGCACGCGCCGATGGAGCCGCTCGACGCGGTCGTCAAGCTGACGGCGGACAGTTGCGAAATCTGGGCCGGCGACCAGTTCCAGACCGTCGACCAGGCCAACGCGGCCAGGACAGCGGGGCTGAAGCCCGAGCAGGTGCAGATCCACACGCTGTATGCGGGCGGCAGCTTCGGCCGGCGTGCGAACGCATGGTCGGACTACGTGGTCGAGGCCGTGTCGATCGCGAAGGCGCTCGGCGCGGACGGCAAGCCCGTCAAGCTGCAGTGGACGCGCGAGGACGACATCCAGGGCGGTTTCTACCGGCCGATGTACTTCCACAAGCTCGATGCGGGCCTGACCGCCGACGGCAAGCTGGTCGGCTGGCGGCACCGGATCGTCGGCCAGTCGATCCTCGCCGGCACGCCGTTCGAGCCGTTCATGGTCAAGAACGGCGTCGACGCGACGTCGGTCGAGGGCGCGGCGAACCTGCCGTACGCGGTGCCGAACGTGTCGGTCGAGCTCACCACCGCGAAGACGGGCGTGCCCGTGCTGTGGTGGCGCGTGGTCGGCAGCTCGCACACGGCCTACGCGGTGGAGGCGTTCATCGACGAAGCCGCGCATACGGCCGGCAAGGATCCGTACGCGTTCCGGCGCGACCTGCTCGAGAAGGAGCCCCGGATGCGCGCGGTACTGGATCTCGCCGCGCAGAAGGCCGGCTGGGATCCGGCCAAGCCGCTGCCGAAGGGCCGCGGGCGCGGGATCGCGGTCGCCGAGGCATTCAAGAGCTATGTCGCACAGGTGGCCGAGGTGTCGGTCGACGCGGACGGCAAGGTGAAGGTCGAGCGCGTGGTGTGCGCGGTCGATTGCGGGATCGCGATCAATCCCGACATCGTCGCCGCGCAGATGGAGGGCGGCATCGGCTTCGGGCTCGGCGCGGTGATGCACAGCGCGATCACGCTGAAGGACGGCCAGGTCGAGCAGCGCAACTTCGACGGTTATCACGTGCTGAGGATGGCCGAGATGCCGAAGGTCGAAGTGCATATCGTGCCGTCGGCCGAGGCGCCGACCGGCGTCGGCGAGCCGGGCGTCGCGCCGGTCGGGCCGGCCGTGGCGAACGCGATCTTCGCGGCGACGGGCAAGCGGCACTACGTGCTGCCGTTCGATTCGGCGGATGGCGCGAAGGCTTGACCGTCCGGAAGGCCGGCCGCGGGCGAGACGTCCCTCGGCCGGCTTCCATCCGGCCCCACACACGTTACGTCAGACGTAACGCCCGTAACGTCGCCCGCCGATGCTACGTAACAATCCTTCAATATTGCTCCGACCCCTTCGGTACCCGCGCGGCGCCTCCCGTTAAAAATTCTTTTAAATTCAACGCTGCCAAGCCGTTTGCGCCGACACTGCCGTCGGCCGCCACCCGGCAATCCTTCCCCTGGCCCGAAAGTTGCAGCACAGGACCCGCAAACACTCCTTAATGGACATGCGAGGGCCACCATGGATTGCAAATACCTGTACATCGACAACATAAAAATCAACTTCGTGCGCCGCACGATCGAGATCGACAACAAGATCGTTGACGTCACGCCGCGTGAATTCGACGTCGTCGAATTCCTGCTCGACAACATGAACAAGATCGTGCCGCGGCAGGCAATCCAGGAGGCCGTATGGGGCCGTGAGCTCGGCGTGTCGTCGCGCACGCTCGACACCCATATCTCGCGTATCCGTTCGAAGCTGCAGCTCGACCACGACAAGAACCTGCGGATCATCCCGATCTACGCGGTCGGTTATCGCCTGGTGCTGTTCGGTGCGGCGATGACGCACGTCGAGCGCCACGACGCCGCGCCGATCCTGCGCGCCGCGCCGCAACCCGTGATGGCGGCCGACTACGCGTGACGCTTCACCCGCGCGCCGCCTGGTCGCGGCGCGCCGGCCACGCTCCCCCCACCGCGCTGCGCCAAATCGCAGCGCTTCGCGGCCTGCCCGCCGGATCCGGCCTGCACGCCCTCCGGCCCGCCAGCCAGTCGCGACCCGACCGCCGCCTCCGGGCGGCGGTTGCTTTTGGGCGCCGGCCACTGCCCGCCCGGCTTCGGCACGCTTCGTAGCACCCCGCTTCCCCGATCGCCGCACGATGCGCGCGACTACGGATTCCGGCGCGGCACGCGGCCATGGCCGTCCCTACAATCGACGCAGCAGCCGCGCGCCTTTTCTCGCCGCCGGCCCCGGAACAACCCGTCGAATCAACACCGAATCCGCCCCGATCCCGCCGTGCCTGCGCAGTTCCTGACGAATGCCGACGCCGGCGACGCCGCGAGCCGGGCGATGCCCGCCGCTTCCGCGCCGCCGGCCGCGGTCGCGCTCGACGCGTCGCCCTACCTGCCCCGCCTGTCCGCCGCCGCCGCGCGCGGACTGTCGCATGCGTACTGCGCGACCGGCGCCGTTCCGGTCACGCTCGGCGAGCATGCGTACGAAGTGCGCTGGCGCGTCGACGCGGAGCCGACCGCCGATGCGCACGCATACCGTTTCGTCATCGGCCCGGCCGCCGGCACGCTGTGGATCGATCCGGTCGCGGAAACGGCATGGCTCGGCGACGCAGCCGATCCGGCCGTGCCGGCCGTGATCCGCGCGGCGCTGCTCGGCGACCTGTGCGCACCGCTCGCGGCCGTGCTGCAAGCCGCGACGCGGCAGCGCGTGGAACTGCTGCCGCCGCCCGAAAGCGTGCCGGCGTGGCGCGCGGCGCCGGCCGCGCTGCGCTTCGAGCTGCGGCGCGCCGATGCCGCGTGGCGCTGCCATGGCGCGCTGCTGTTCGACCTGCCGGATGCGCTGGCCGTGTTCTTCGCCACCGCGCCGGCCGCACTCGCCGATGCCCGCGCGGCCTACGCGAACCTGCCGGTGCCGCTCGTGTTCGAGATCGGCCGCACCGAGCTGACGACGGCCGAACTGGCCGACGTCGTCGGCGGCGACATCATCGCGATCGAACGCTGGCAGGCGCACGAGCAGAACCTGCTGTGTGTCGCGCGACTGCCGGCCGCGCCGGCGTGGGAGATCACCGGACGGCCGTCGGGCAACCGGCTGACCGTCGAACGAATCAGGGAGATGCCTTTGGAACCGACCCGCACCGACAACGCGCCCACCACGACGCACGACGCGCCCTCTACCGATGCGCCGCGCACGCTCGACGGCCTCGCGGTCGACCTGCGCTTCGAGCTGCCGCCCGCGTCGATGCCGCTCGGCGAGCTGAGCGCGCTGCAGCCAGGCGCCGTGATCGAGCTGCAGCAAGGGATCAACCAGAGCGTGATCCATCTCGTCGCGAACGGGATGCTGATCGGCACCGGCCACCTGATCGCGGTCGGCCAGAAACTCGGCGTGCGCGTCGTCACGCTGACGCAACCCGTGCCGCGCGAGCGCTGAACGATGGGTAGCCTGCCGAATCCGGTCGCGCTGATCGCGGTCATTGCCGCGCTCGGCATCGCGCCGTTCGCGGCGCTGATGGTGACGAGCTACACGAAGCTCGTGGTCGTGCTCGGCCTGCTGCGTTCCGCGCTCGGGATCCAGCAGGTGCCGCCGAACCTCGTGCTGAACGGCATCGCGCTGATCCTGTCGCTGTTCATCATGGCGCCCGTCGGGATGTCGATCCGCGATGCGCTGCAGGCACGCCATTTCGATGCGTCGGCGCAGTTGTCGACCGCCGATATCGGCGCGCTTGCCGATGCCGCCCTGCCGCCGATCAAGGATTTCCTCGTGTCGCACACGCGGCAGCGCGATCGCGAGTTCTTCGTGCGCACCGCGACGTCGGTGTGGCCGAAGAACCGCGCGGACGGCATCAAGGACGACGACCTGCTCGTGCTGGTGCCGAGCTTCACGCTGGCCGAACTGACGAAGGCGTTCCAGATCGGCTTCGTGATCTATATCGTGTTCATCGTCGTCGACCTGCTGGTCGCGAACATCCTGCTCGCGCTCGGCATGCAGATGATTTCGCCGACGACGATCTCGGTGCCGTTCAAGCTGCTGCTGTTCGTCGCACTCGACGGCTGGTCGCTGCTCGTGCACGGGCTGGTGATGTCGTACCGCGTGGCGGGCGCGGGATGAATGCGCGCGGCCTGCGAATCGCGGCCGCGTGCCGGTGCGCGCTGGTCGTGCTCGCGCTTGCGGGCATGCCGCCGCGCGTCGCGCAGGCAGCCGGCAGCGGTGCGGATTTCGCTCGACTCGCGCGTACCTGCGCGTCGAACGTCGATCCCGACACGCTCGCCGCGCTGGTGCGCACCGAGTCGGGCTTCAATCCGTATGCGATCGGCGTGGTCGGCGGCCACCTGACGCGGCAGCCCGCGTCGCTCGACGAAGCACGCGCGACCGCACGCGAGCTCTCGTCGCGCGGTTTCAGCTACAGCGTCGGCCTCGCGCAGGTGAACGAGCGCAATTTCGCGAAATACGGGCTCGACGCCGCGACGATGTTCGAGCCGTGCCGCAACCTGCAGGCCGGCGGCGCGATCCTGACCGAGTGCTTCGCGCGCTCGTCGGGTACCGGCCGCGCCACGCAGGCCGCGTTGCGCGCGGCGCTGTCGTGCTACTACAGCGGCAACTTCACGACCGGCTTCTCGAGCGGCTACGTGAGCCGCGTGGTCGCGAGCGCGCAGCGCAACGCGCGCGAAGGCGGCGCCGGACCGATTCCCGTCGTGAGCGACACGCCGCCGCCCGAGCGCCAGCGGCGCATGGCCGCGGCCGCCACGACGCCGCCCGAACGTGCGCGCCGCTTGCCGTCGCCCGCCGCCTCCGCCGACGCGCCATCGTGCCATGCACGGCCGGTCGTGATGATGTGCCGCGGGCTGCCGGCCAGCCAGGCGAAGCGGCTTTGCGTGAAGTGCCTCGACCAGTAAGCCGCCGCGGCGCGGCGCATCACCCCGCGCGCTGCGCCTCCAGCCACGCCTGAAACATCAGCACCGTCCACAACTGGTGCTGCCAGTTCATCCGGCCGGTCTGGTGCTGCCGCCACAGACGCTCGACCGCGGTCGCGTCGAAGAAGCCCTCTTCGCGCAGCCGCGACGGCCGCAGCAATGCCTCGGCCCAGTCGCGCAGCGAGCCGCGCAGCCAGTGGTCGACGGGCGCGCAGAAGCCCTGCTTCGGCCGGTCGATCAGCGCGGACGGCACGTACCGGTCGAGCAGCCGGCGCAGCAGCGCCTTCGACTGCCCTTCCGGCAAGCGCACGGCCGCCGGCACGCGCCACGCGAATTCGACGACGTGATGGTCGAGGAACGGCATGCGTGTTTCGAGGCTCACGGCCATCGCCGCGCGATCGACTTTCGCGAGAATGTCGGTCGGCAGGTACGTGAGCGTATCGATCGCCATCGCCTGCTCGGCGAAGCTCAGGTGCGCGGGCCACGCCGACGCCGTGTCGAGCGGCGTCGGCGGCTCCTGCCCCGACAGCGCGATGCGCTCGGGATGATGCACCGACGACATCAACAGCCGGTACAGCCCGATGCGGCTCTCGGCCGTCATCACGTGGCCGAGCTTGTGCAGGCGATCGCCGATGCGCGCCGCCGAGTCGCGCGCCTCTACGCCGCCCCACGCGCCCTGCGCGACGGCCGCGAGCTGGTCCGCGTGATCGGGCCGCAGCGCATGCAACGCGGCCGCGATCCGCGCGCGCACGGCGGCCGGCACGCGATGCAGCTTGCGCCACAGGCGCGGCGTCAGGAAGTAGCGCGTATAGCCGCCGAACAGTTCGTCGCCGCCGTCGCCTGACAGGCTGACCTTCACGTGCCGGCGCGTCATTTCCGACACGAGGAAGGTCGGGATCTGCGATGCATCGGAAAACGGCTCGTCGTAGATCGACGGCAGCTTCGGCACGACGTCGAGCGCATGGTCGGCCGTCACGTAGAGTTCGGTATGACGCGTGCCGAGGTGGCGCGCGACGGCCTTCGCGTAACCGGCTTCGTCATAGCCGGCTTCGTGGAAGCCGATCGTGAACGTGTCGACCGGCGTCGACGATTGCGCCTGCATCAGCGCGACGATCGCCGACGAATCGACGCCGCCCGACAGGAACGCGCCGAGCGGCACGTCCGCTTCCATCTGCCGCGCGACGGCCTGGCGCAGGATCGCGTCGAGCTGGCCGACGGCCTCGTCGGCGCTGCCCTCGAACGGCTGCGCACGGCCCGCCTCGATGGCCTGCTCGAGCGTCCAGTACGCACGCACGCGCGGCGTGTCGCGCGCATGCTCGAACTGGATGTAGGTGCCGGGCGGCAGCTTGTGGATGCCGCGATAGATCGTGTAAGGCGCGGGCACGCTCGACTGGCGCAGGTACAGGCACAGTGCATCGCGATCGATCGTGCCGTCGAAGCCCGGATAGCCGCGCAGCGCCTTCAGCTCGGACGCGAACACGAGCGCGTCGCCGATCCGGCCGTAGTAGAGCGGCTTCTCGCCGATCCGGTCGCGCGCGAGCGTCAGCACCCGCGACGCGCGATTCCACAGCGCGATCGAGAACATGCCGGTCGCGCGGCGCAACGTTGCCTCGACACCCCACGCGACGATCGCCGCGATCAGCACCTCGCTGTCGGAGTGGCCGCGCCACGCCGGTGCGCGACCCGCGCGCTCGAGTTCCGCACGCAGTTCGCGATGGTTGTAGATTTCGCCGTTGAAGACCATGACGTAGCGGCCGCACGCGGATGCCATCGGCTGTCGGCCGTGTACCGACAGGTCGACGATCGCCAGCCGCCGGTGGCCGAGCGCGATGCCGGCTTCCGGGTCGACCCAGATCCCCTGCCCGTCCGGCCCGCGATGCGCAAGGCTCGCCGTCATTCGCGCGAGCGTGCCGCGCGCTGTCTCCTCATCGAAGGCGACGCTATTCAGAAAGCCGTCGATTCCGCACATTTGATTTGTCCGCCCCTGTTGACCTGTTCCGTCACGCGTGGCGCCACCTCGCGGCTCGCCGTCCGGCGTGACGGTCGAGCCATATTACGAAGAAATAAATCAGCAATAATTCACCGGTGAATGCCGGAAGAAACCGGAAAAAAAACGGCGTCAAGCGTCCGGTACTGATAGTCGCGTCAAGGGGCCATATCGGATTGATACGGATGGCCGAGGCACGTTGCAGAATGAAAAAAGGGGCGGCATTCAAGCAGGCTCGCCCCGACCGTCGCCACGCGCGTCACGCCACGCCGGTCGCCCATTTCAGCAACTGCGCGACCTCGCGGAAATGCTGCTGCTGGATCGTGCCGTTCTCGGGCGTCGTCTCGTACAGCGCCTGTGCGAGCCCGACGTTCGCGAGCGTCGGGCGCAACGCGTCGCGCGCGAGTCGCACGATCCGCTCGGCCGCATCGCCCTCGCCGCGCGCGAGCACCCACGGCAGCGTGCCGACCCCGCCGTAATAGAGCGCAACCGCGACACGCGGCGAATACACGACCACCGACGCGAAACCGATCCGGTCGGGCAGCGACGCGAACTGCGCTTCGCGCGCGAGCTGCCGGCGCTTCGCCTCGATATGCGGATCGCCTTCATCCTCCTTCAGCTCGCGCCGCACTTCGTCGATCGACATTTTCATCTTCTGGTTGAACGCGTGCCGCTGGTGCACGATGTCGATCAGCGCCATCACGATGTAGACCAGCGCAGCCCAGCCGAACAGCAGCATCAGCAGCTTCACGATCAGCGCGAGGATCGACACCGGCCGCGTGAAGCCCGACTGCACCGCCGGGTCGAGCGACTCGACGATCAGCCAGCCGAGCGTCGCGACGAGCAGCACCGTCTTCAGCAGCATCTTCGCGAGATTCACGAGGTTGCGCATCGACCACATGTTCTTCAGCCCTTCGGCCGGATTGAGTCGCGACAGCTGCGGCATCAGCCGGCCCCACGCCATCACGCCGCCGACCTGCACGAAGCCCGCGAGCAGCCCGGCCAGCAACCCGGCCGCGACGATCTGCGCGGACAGCGTCACCCAGTCGCGCGCGGCGCCGTCGATCAGCACCGCGATCCGCGCGGACGGATCGGCCGCGCCGGCCGCGTTGAACACGAGCCGGAACAGCGCCTGCAGCCGCGCGAACAGCGACCCGATGCCCACCGCGAGCGCGACGCACACGCCGACGAAGAACGCCGACGAAATCGTCTCCGCGCTCTTCGGCACATCGCCTTTCTCGCGCGCCTCGCGCAGGCGCTTCGCGGTGGGCTTCTGGTCCTTTTCGGCCATGTCGGCTCCCGCGCGCTCAGCCGCCGCCGTGCGCGGCGAACAGCGCACGCAACAGCGCCATCAGCCCGCTGTCGGGGCTCAGCAGCGAATGCAGCGACGCATACACCACCGGCAGGAACAGCATCATCATCAGCAACGCGAGCGCGCTCTTCAGCGGTTGCGCGAACACGAAGATGTTGAGCTGCGGCACCGCGCGCCCGACGAGGCCGATGCCGAGCTCGACGAGGACCAGCACGATCGTCACCGGCGCGGCGAGCTTCACCATCCATTCGAAGATCGTGTCGGTCTGCCGCACGATGAAGGTCTGCAGCATCGACGAGAAATCGGGGCCGAGCGAGCCGATCGGCCACCACGCGTACGACTGCGCGAACAGTTGCACGAGCACCTGCAGGCCGCCCGCCGTGACGAACAGCGCGATCGCGACGAAATTCAGGAATCCCGATGTCGGGCCGCCCTCGTGGCCGCCCATCGGATCGAAGAACGCGGCGCTGCCGCTGCCGGTCTGGAAGTCGATCAGGTAGCCGACGCCCTGGATCGCGAACAGCACCGCGCTGAACGCGCCCGCGAGCAGCATGCCGACCACCGCCTCCTTCGCGACGAGCAGGCACCACATCAGGAACGGCAGCGCGGCCACCTGCGCGGAATCGATCGCCGGCGCGACGAACGCGGCGATCACGACGGCGATCCCGTTGCGCACGAGGCCCGTGATGATCTGCTCGTTGAACACCGGCACGACGAACATGATCGGCAACAGGCGCGGCATCACGTAGAGCAGCGGCCGCAGCGTGCCCGCAACGTCGTTGAAACCCGCGGCCTGGTCTAGCATCGGCGCTCCGCGACGGCGGGTGGAGCGGTATCGTCGGTCTGACTGGTGGCGCCGGGTTCAGTTCCGGGTTCGGTGCCTGCCTCTGCGTCGCTCATCTCCGCATCGAACGCGGCGGCCGCTTCCGGCCGCGCAACGGCATGGGCGGCTGCATCGCCCGCGACGGCCGCCCACGTGCCGGCCGTCGCGAATCGCCGCACGGCGTAGCCGTCCGCGACTTCGTCGGCGTCGCGCTCGACCCGCGCGGCGCGTGCATGCAGCGCCTTCTCGCCGGCCTTCTCGAGCTTGTCCTCGGCGGCCTTCGCCTTACGCGCGGCGCGCTGCAGGTCGGCCAGCGTCGCCTCGTGGCCGCGATGTACGTGCGCGGCCTCGTTCACGGATGCGTTTGCGGTGCCGATGTGGCGATCGAACGTTCGCGTGTCGGCCGCCGCGTCCTGCAGCGCGCGTGCCTCGCGCACAACGTCGGCGAGCCGCGTCTGGATCGCGGCCTTGGCGGCCACCTGCTGCGCAAGCTGCGCATGAGCGGCATCGAGCGCGCGGCGGCTCTGCGCGGCGATGCCCTGCTGGCGCGCCGCCGCGACACGGGCGATCTGGCTGCGCATCTCGCGCACGCGCTTCAGGCGCGCGAGCGTCGCGAGCACGAGGCGGTCGTCGGCTTCAGACATGATCGTTCGCCAGCTTCATAAGCTTCGCGAGCTGCGCGTCGAACCGCACGTCCTCGTTCGACGCCTGCGCGCAGAACGCACCGATCGCGTCGCGCGCGCGCAGCGCGAGATCGCCGAGCCGGTCGCTGCCTTCGCGATACTCGCCGATCTGCACGAGCAGCTCGATCTCCTGGTACTTCGCGATCAGCTCGCGCACGCGCGCGGCCGCCTGCTGGTGCGCGCGGCTCGCGACGAGCGGCATCACGCGCGACAGGCTCGCGAGCACGTCGATCGCCGGATAGCGGTTCGCGAGCGCGATCTTGCGCGACAGCACGATATGGCCATCGAGGATCGAGCGCACTTCCTCGGCGATCGGATCCGACTCCTCGTCGCCTTCGACGAGCACCGTGTAGAGCGCGGTGATCGACCCGTGCGCGCCCTGCCCCGCGCGTTCCAGCAGGCGTGGCAGCACCGCGAACGTCGACGGCGGGAAGCTGCGCCGCGTCGGCGGCTCGCCGCTCGCGAGGCCGACCTCGCGTTGCGCGCGGGCAAAGCGCGTCAGCGAATCGACCAGCAGCAGCACGCGCTTGCCCGCATCGCGGAAATGCTCGGCGATCGCGGTGGCGACCAGCGCGGATTTCACGCGCTCCATCGCGGGGCGATCGGAGGTCGACACGACGACGATCGAACGCGCACGCACCTCCGGCGACAGGCTGTGCTCGATGAATTCGCGCACCTCGCGGCCGCGTTCGCCGACGAGAGCGATCACGTTCACGTCGGCCTGCGCGCCGCGCGCAATCATCCCGAGCAGCGTGCTCTTGCCGACGCCGGACGGCGCGAAGATGCCGACGCGCTGCCCGATGCCGAGCGTCATCAGGCCGTCGATCACGCGCACGCCGGTCGGAAACGGAGTGTCGATCATCTTGCGCGCGAGTGGATTCGGCGGATCCTGCTGCGTCGACACCCACGCGGCGCCCGTCACCGGCCCGCGATCGTCGAGCGGCCGGCCGAGCCCGTCCAGCACCCGGCCGAACAGTCCTTCGCCCACCGGAAACACATGCTCGCGCCCGGACGGCACGACGGTCGTCTCCGGCGACAGCCCTGCCACGTCGCCGAGCGGCGTGAGCAAGGTCGTCTGCCGCGAGAAGCCGACCACCTCCGCGAGCAACGTCGGCTGGTTCGGCGTGCGCAACTCGCAGATCTCGCCGAGCCGCGCCCGGATGCCCGTCGCGTTCAGGATCTGCCCGACCGCGTGATTGACGCGCCCCTGCACCGACACCGGCGAGAAGAACGCGAGCCCCGCGTCGAGCTCGCCGACGAGGCGGCCGTGATCGAACGGCGCGTCGTCTTCGCTGCCGAACGGCTGCGGATCGTCGAGCGGTGCGCTCATCGCGCGGCGCCCTTCAACGCGTCGCGGCGGATCGCCTGACGCAGCGCGTCGATCTGCAGGTCGAGGCTCGCGTCGATACGCCCGGACGGCGTCTCGACCGTGCACGCGTGGCGTTCTAGCTGCGCGTCCTCGACGATGCGGATCTTCTGGCGGTTCGACTGCCCGGCGAACGCGCCGTCGAGCGCATCGCGCATCTCGTCCTTGCGGCCGGGCGCGACATGCACGACCAGGAACGCCTCGTCGCGCACGAGCGGCGCGATCCGCGCGAGTGCGGCCTCGTACAGCTTCTGCGTGCTCATCTCGCCGACGATCGCGCGCACGGCTTTCACGACGATATCGGCCATCGCATCCTTCATCGTCTCCATCGTGCGCGTGGCGGCGAGTGCCTGCGTGTACGCCTGCGCGGCCTGCTCGCGCTGCGCGCGGCGCATCCCTTCGTCGTAGCCGGTCGCCTGGCGCTTGTCGAATTCGCGCTGTGCATCGGCGACGATGCGCGCGGCCTCTTCATGCGCGGTCGCGATCACCGCGGACGCGTCGAGTAGCGCCGCGTATTCGCGTTCCTTGAGCACCTTGCGCTCCGACAGCAGTTGCAGGTTGTCGCTCGTGATCAGAAAAGCCAGTCCCATGACGCAAGCCTCTCGGGAATCAGAAACAGGAACATCAGTTCGCCGAACTGGTCGCGCTGCGCGCGGTTCAGCCAGTAAGGCGCTTCGTCGTCGATCGCGCGGTTGAATTTCAGGCGGACGCGCCGCGCGACCGCGTCGCCGGCCACGCCGATGAAATCCGCGAGCAGCCGCCCGCCGCGTGCACGGATCACGACCGGCAACGCGGCGGGATCGGCACGCCACGGTTCGAGCGTGTCGGTAAGCGCGCCGAATTCCGGCGCGCGTTCGAGCGCCAGTTCCAGCGCGTCGCCGCCGAGCCGCGCCGCGACTTCCGCGCGGATGCGGCGCGCGGCCAGCGCATCGCGCAGCCAGGCGCGATGCAGCAGCAGCCCCGCATACGCGGCCAGTTGCTCGAGCGCCGCGCCCGGCAGCAGCGCGAGCCGCGCGCTCGGGCTCGCGACGTCGAAGTCGTGCCGGTCGGCCACGCCGTTCGCATCGAGCAGGTGCCGCGCGAGCAGCTTGCGGCCGGCCGCGCCGAACGCGTCCGGCGAGCGGTAGCTCGCGGGCCAGCCGGCCGGCACGCGCGTCACGTGCAGGTAGCGGTCGGGCCGCAGGTTGAAGTCGCAGACGAGCGCATGGAACGCCGCGCGGCGCGGCGCGGGCGGCGCCGCGAGCGGCTGCAGCCACGGCAGCGGCGCGGCGTCGGTCAGGTTGAGCCCGTCGCCCGGCAACAGCGCGTGCGGATCGCTCATGCGCCGTCGGGCGTGCGCAGGCCACCACCCGACTGCGACGCGCCGCCGGCACCGTTCGCCGCGCGCGGCGCACCGAGCAGGCCCGCGAGCCGTGCGCCGAACATCCCGCGCCGGGCGGCCGACAGCGCGATGACCGCGCAGGTCAGCAGGATCAGCGCGAACACGAGCCAGCCGAGCGGCGAACGCAGCCGCACGATGTCCGACACCGCGCTGCCGATCCCGTCCACGCGCGTTGCCTGCGCGGCGGCCGGCTGCAGGAACAGCGACACGTTGTCGTACTGCAGCCCTTCGATGCTGTGCGCCACGAGATCCTTGACCATCGGCGCCATCGCGCGCAGGTCGACGCCCGGCCGATAGCGGATGTACACGGCCGCCGACGACGGCTTGATCTTGTCCGCGAGCGGATCGTTCTCCGGAATCACGACCTGCACGCGCGCGACGACCACGCCCTCGATGTCCTGCAGCGTACGCGACAGGTCCTGCGACACGCCGTACAGGTAGCGCACACGTTCCTCGGCCGGCGTCGACACGAGGCCCTGCTTCTGGAACAGCTCGCCGAGGCTCGCATAGCTGGGCTTCGGCAGCCCGTTCGCGTGCAGCACCGTGAGCGCCGACTGCATGTCGCCGTCCGCGACGCTCACCAGCCATGCGCTGCGGTCCGACGTGTCGCGCGCGTCGTTGTCCTTCGACGCGCTGATGCCTGCGTCGCCGAGCACCGCGATCATCTGGTTCGCGTCGCGCTCCGACAGTCCCGAGTACAGCTCCTTCTGGCACCCGGCCAGCAGCACGAGCAGCCCCGCGAGCAGCGCGCGCGCCGCCCGGCTGCGCCACGCATGCAAGCGCGGCGTCGAATCGATCGTCGTCATCGTTTGTCCGCTTCAGGGCGCGCGAGACCGGATCCGGCCCACGCGCGCCATCACTCCTGCGTCTTCAGCACCGTGTGCGTGAAGCCGTTCGCCGCCTGCGCGACCGACAGGCTCAATTGGTATTCCGAAATGGTGGTGGTCGCCGTCCACTGGAAATCCATCGCCTTCACCATCGTCATCAGCGGATCGCTGCGGTTGTCCGCCATCGACGTCAGCATCTCGCTGCGATGCTTGTCGATGTTCGCGTACCGCGAATCGAGATCGTTGCCGTAGGTACGCAACCGCTCGACCAGCGATGACTGGTTCGCCTGCGCGGGCGTCATCTGCACGGCCGGCGCCGCGTCCGCCGGCGCGCGCGACATCGCGACGCCTGACGCGGACGGCGGGGCGGCCGGCGATGCCCCCGGCTGCATCAGCGCATCGAACTGGCGCACCCGCGCCGGATCGGACGCCGCACCCGTCTGCTGCTGCGCGGCACTCGCGAGCGCGGCCGCGCCCGGCGGCGCCGCGCCTACGCCTGTCACTGACATGTCCATGCCCTCCTTGAGTGGCCGACACCGGACCGGATCGGTCGGGCCAGCCCGGAACAGGCCGGCCGGCACGCGCGCATCCGCCGCCGGATGCCCGTCTCGGGCAGACCCGGCGCGCGGCCACGCGCGGCACGGCCGGCGACCGGCGTCATGCGCGGCCGGCCGAGCTCAGGTGTTGCGCGACCTGGGCGTTTGCCGTCCCTTCTTGCGCGGTCACTGCGTTGCTGGTTTCGAACGTCGCCGTCGACTGCTGAACCTGGAAGTTGATCTTCGTCAGTTCGAGCTGCGTCTTGGTCAGGTCGTCTGCCTGCTGCTGGACCTGGTTCGTGTTGGTTGCACCACCTGCTGCCTGCGTACCCATGTTGCGCTCCTTTACGTGAACGTCATCCACCTTCCGGCGGCGGCCCCATGCCCCACCGGCGACGTGAGCCGCCGCACCGCTGCGACGCCTCGCGTATTGAACGCACCGCGCGCCGCGCGATGCGCATGACCTGTCGCGGCGCTAGTGCGCCACCTCCTTCGATGCGCCGGCGGCGGCCGCTGCCTCCGGCAACAGCGTCGGCCCCGGCACCGGCTGCGCGACTCCGGCGGCCGCGCCGCTCGCCAGCGGCGCCACGGGCGGCGCCGGCGCCTGCCCGGGCGCACTCGCCGACGGGCCGCCGAGCGGCATCGTGATGCGCTGACCGTTGCGTTCGAATACGACTTCGTCCGCGCCGATCGACATGACGGTCGCGCCCTCCTTCAGCCGCGCGCCTTCGAAGTAACGGCTGCCGTCGGCCGTCTCGATGTAGCGCTGGTCGCCGTCGCCCGCAAACACCGTCGTAATCTCCGGAATCCCGGCCATGCCGCCGAGCGTCGTCGCCGTGCGCGGCGCGGCCGGATCGGCATCGCGCACGTGATCGACGACTTCGAGCGCCGGACGCGCGTCCTTCATGTAGTTGCGGATGCGCGGCTCGATCTGCGCACGCGCGGCCGCGCCCGTCAGTTCGATCCGGCCACGGCCGAGATACGTGACCGTCAGCGACGTATCGCTGAAATAGGTCTGCGCGGTCGCGACCAGGTCGCTCACCACGTAGATGTTGCCGAGCGCCGCGTTGTCGACGCCCGCGACGATCTGCGCGACGCGTTCGCGCGCGGCCGGATCGCCGACGTAGCCCGACACGATCACGCCGTCGTCGCGCGGCGCGACGGCCAGCTCCGGATACGCATGCAGCAGTTGCTGCAACCGATGCGTGCGCGCGAACACCGATTCGTGCTGCCACGGCAGGCGCCCCGACCACGTGACGAAGCCGTAGCCGAGCGCGCCGAGCAGCACGCCGATCCACAGTGCGACCAGCGCGATCACGAGCCGCCGGCTGCCGAGGCGGCGCAATCCGCCCGTGAGCCAGCCGAGCCACGCGGCCTCGCGCGCGGCGTCGGGCGCGTCGGTTTCGTCGGGCAGCGCGACGCTCGCCTGTGCGTGCCGCGCGATGCCGAGCCGGATCGAGCCGACCGTCACGACATCGTGCGGCGTCATTGAGCGGCGGCCCGCGCCGAGCGGTTCGTCGTTGAACAGCACCGCTGCGCCGGTCTCGCCGCCGTGGTTTTGCACGGTCACCGCGAGCGCGCCGACCTGCAGGCACACCTGCTTCGCGCCGATCTCGCGATCGGGCAGGATCACTTCGCAATCGGCTGCCGTGCCGACCCAGTTCGCGCCGCGCGCGAGCGACATCGTGCGGCCGTACATCGGCCCGCTCAGGAAGCACAGGTTCCACGGCGACGCGAGCGCCGCCGCGCCGCCCCCCGCGCCGCCGGGCAATGCGCCGTCGCCGTGCGGATCAATGATGGTCGTCGACATGCGTGGTCACTCCTGCGGTCGCCGCCGCCGGCTGCGCCGCCGCATCCTTCGGTGGCGGCAGTGCAGGCGGGCCGAACTTCGTGCCGGGCAGCGGCTTCGGCGTCAGCGGCACCGCGACGTCGTTGTCCGGCGGGCGATACATCGACATCCCTTCCGGATTGGCCGGCGCGTCCACGCCCGGATTCACGGGCGAGCCGTCCGGCGCATACATCGACGCGTTCGTCACCACGCGCGGCGTCAGCAGGTAGAAGCGCTCCATGTGGTTGCCCGACTTGTCGGTGTACTTGAACAGGTTGCCGATCAACGGAATGTCGGACAGCCAGGGCACGCCGCTCTTGTTCAACTTCACCTCGTCGTCGTTGAAACCGGCGATCAGCAGGCTCTTGCCTTCGTCGATCATCGACTTGGTGACGATGTTGCGCTGCTGGATCACCGGGATGTTCGACACGGCCTGCCCCTGCACGACATTGCCGTCCTGGATGTCGATCGACATCATCACGCTCTGCGGATTGCCTGATACGGCGGCCGCGTTGCGGATCGCCTCGTCGACGATCATCGGCGTCACCTTGATGCTCGTGCCGGTCGTCACGCTGTACAGCGACGAATCCTGATAGCCCTGCACCTGCACGTAGAACTGCGTGAGGTTCTCGAGGATCGCCTCGGTGTTGTCGAGCGCGAGCACCTTCGGTTTCGAACGCAACTGCGCCTGCCCCTTCTGCGCGAGCGCGTTCACGCGTGTGAGCAGGTAGTTGCGCAGCGAGCCGCCGATCGATGCCGTCAGCGCGATGCCGGTCGGCAGGAAGGTGCCGGTCTGCCCGGTTTCCGACGTGCCGACGCCGAACGTCAGCGGCGGATTGCCTGCGCCGTTGTACTGCGAGTTGCCGTTCAGCGGGTTCGCGCCGTTGCCGATCTGCACGTCGCCGTGCGTCGTGTGCAGACGCCAGTCGATCCCGAGGCTGTCGAGCGAATCCTCGTTGATGTCGATGATCGTCACGTTGATCTCGACGATGCGCGGCCGCTCGTCGAGCTGGTTGATCAACGACTGGTAGCGATACATGTTCTCCGGCAGGTCGCGCACGATCACCGCGTTGATCGCCGGATCGGCAACGATCTGCGGCAGCGCGTCGCCGCCGCCGGCGTTCGCGAACGGCGAGAGCCCGCCGGCCGCGCTGCTGTCGCCGGTATAACCGCCCGAACGCGGGCCGCCGGAGATGTCGGGGAAGTCGAGGCGCGGCACCGCGATCGTCAGCCCCGAGCCGAGCTTCACCTGGCGCGCGGCCTGCCCGAGCGGCGTGCTCGACGGCAGCGCGTTCGTGCCGCCGCCCTTGCCGAACAGCCGGCTCAGGATCGTCGCGACGCCCGGCACCGTCACTTCCTTGCCCGAACGGTTGATCGTGAAATCCGACGCCCAGCCGTACTTGAGCCGGAACGCGCGAATGTCCGCATGCGCCCCGTTCGCCGACGGATCGCCGACCGAGCCGACCGCCTGCCGCACGAGTTCGACGTAGCGGCGCGGGCCGGCCACGTACACGCTGTTCGCGCGGTCGTTGATCACGAGCGTATAGCGCTTGTCGGGGATCTGCATCGCCTGCAGCGCGCGGCCGATTTCACCGGATGCATTCGGCGGGACCGGAATCATCTGCGTCTGCGACTGGTCGGCCGGATCGACGTACAGGAACGAACCGTCGTAGTACCACGTGAGCCCGTAGGTCGAACAGATCGTGTCGAGCGTCTGTTGCGGCGTGCCCGAGAAGCGGCCGCTGATCACGCCGTCGACCTTCGGGTCGACCACTGCCGTCACGCCCTGCGACGACGCGAGCTCGCGGATGAAGTCGCCGATCTTCTTGCCGTTCGCGACGATCGTGAACGGCTTGTTGCGCCAACGCAGGTCCGCGGCCCGCGCATGCTGCGCGGGCGCCATGCACAGCGACGCCGTGAGCAGCGCGGTCGCGCACATGGCAAGCGCGGCCCGTTGCAGGCTGCGCGGTTGAAACCGGATCGGGGCGACGCGTCGACGCATCAAAAGACTCCTGTGGAAGAAACGAACATGCGTTCCAGCGCCTGCTGCGCGAAGCGCAGCACTTCGCCGCCGAGCCACGCCGACAGCAGCACGAGTGCGACCATCACGGCGATCAGCCGCACCGCGATGCCGATGTTGGCGTCCTGCACCTGCGTGACGGCCTGCAGGATCGCGACCACGAGTCCCGTGACGGTGGCGATCAGCACGATCGGCAGCGACAGCAGCAGCACGAGCATCAGCGCCTGGCGCGTCAGGTCGAGGATGGTCGAGCTCGTCATTGCACGGCTCCCGGCACACGCACGTCGGCGCCTGCGCCGACCGAGCCGTCGTCCGGCGGGTTCTTGACCCAGCCGACCGTATGCAGCTGCACGTCCTCCTCGACCTCCTGATACGACAGCACCGCGAGGTCGGGCAGCACGGGCTGCAGGATCGTCTTCACGTAGCGGCGCGCGCCGAGCGCGACCATCACCGCGAGCCGCACCGCGCCCTGCGCATTGCCGTGGCCGCCGGGGCCGGCCGCCTGCGCGGCCTGCACGATCGCGCGCACCTGCTCGCCGATGTCCTGCTTCACCGCGCTCGACAGCGCGAGGAAATTGCCCTGCTTCGTGCGCATCACCGCAGTCTCGATCCGTTCCTGCAGGTTCTGCTCGAACAGCACGACCCGCAGTTGGCGCGTCGTGCCCGCGTGGCGGTCGGTAATCATCCGGCGCAGGTCGACGCGCACGAGCTCGACCAGCGCGATCACGTCGTCCGGTTCGTTCGGCGCCCACGTGATCAGGCTTTCGAAGATCACGCGCAGATTGCGGATCGGCACCTGCTCGGCAAGCAGCCGGCGCAGCACCTCGGTCACGCGCTGCAGCGGCACGAGCCGCGTCAGCTCGCCCACGAGTTCCGGGTGCTCGCGGCGCACCAGATGCACGAGCGCCTGCGTTTCCTGGATCCCGAGCAGTTCGTCCGCATGCTGGCGCACGATCTGCTCGACGTGCGCGGCGAGCGCGCTTTCGCTCGACAGCCACTTGCCGTCCGGCGCGGTGCCGTCGGGCTTGATCCACAGCGCGGTCGCGAACGGGCCGAAGGCCTCGGCCGGCTGGCGCTCCGCGCGCTCGGGCAGCGGCGCGACGCCGTCCCACAACAGCCAGCCCGGCTTCAGCGCGCCGTGCGCGGCGAGCACGTCCTGCAGATAGATCCGGTAAGTGCCTGCCGCCGCGCCTTCGTCATCGTTCAGCGTGATGCGCGGGAACACCGTGCCGATGTCCGCATCGACACGCGCTTTCGCGCTCGACAGCGCGGCCTGAAACTGCGCGAGATTCAGGCTCGTGCGCAGGTCGTCGGACAGCGACACCGCGATCAGCGACGTAACGCCGGCCGCATGCGATACCTTCGCGGGCTGGCCGTCGTCGGCCGCGCCGACCCGCCCCGCGATCTGGATCAGGTTGAAACTCGGCGCGGTCGTCTTGCGCTTGAGCTGCGAGAACGCGAACACGCCGAGGCCGATCGCGATCAGCGCGAACGACCATTTCGGGAAACCGGGCACGACGAGGAAGCCGCTCAGCACGACCGCCGCGATCAGCAACGCACGCGGATGCGCACCCAGCTGCTCGCCGAGCTGTTCGCCGAGCTGGCGCTGCCGCGCATCGCGCGTCGCGACGCGGGTCGTCACGATGCCCGCCGCGATCGACACCAGCAGCGACGGAATCTGCGACGCCATCCCGTCGCCGACCGTCAGGATCGCGTAACGCTGCAGCGCCTGGCCGATATCCATCCCGTGCATCAGCGTGCCGACCGCGATCCCCGCGACGATGTTGATGAACGCGATCACGAGGCCCGCGATCGCGTCGCCCTTCACGAACTTCATCGCGCCGTCCATCGCGCCGTGCATCTGCGATTCCTGCTCGAGCTTCTCGCGGCGCTCGCGCGCTTCGTCGGCGTTGATGATGCCCGCGCGCAGGTCCGCGTCGATGCTCATCTGCTTGCCGGGCATCGCGTCGAGCGAGAAACGCGCACCGACTTCCGCCACGCGCTCCGACCCTTTCGCGATCACGATGAACTGCACCACGGCGATCACGAGGAACACCACGCCGCCCACCACGACGTTGTTGCCGACCACGAGCCGCCCGAACGCGTCGATCACGTGGCCCGCGTTCGCGTGCAACAGGATCAGCTTGCACGACGCGATGTTCAGCGCGAGCCGGAACAGCGTCGTGAACAGCAGCAACGCAGGAAACGACGAGAAGCTGACCGCCGACGGCACGTAGGTCGATACCGTCAGCAGTACGACGCTCGCGGCCAGGTTCAGCGAGATCATCCCGTCGAGCGCGGCCTGCGGCAGCGGCAGGATGAACAGCGCGACGACCGCGATGATGAACGCCGCGATAAACAGGTCGGCGCGCGGCGACGCGCCTCCGAGACGCCGTCCGGACACGCCGCGGCCCGCGGAAAACAACCGCTGCCAGTCGCGTGGGAGCGCCTTCGGTTCTGCCAT